>CAVQNT010000010.1:0-57391 GCA_963714275.1 Candidatus Bathyarchaeota archaeon | reverse complement strand
TCAAAACATAAGGGTACAGAGAAATATGCAAACAAGTTTGCAGAAGAATACATTAATGCGTATAAGCTGCATCCTTAATCAGTCAATATTGAAAATAATCATAAGACACAGTCAAATAATATGGGTGATTAAGTGTTTCGAAGGCGGGCTGAGATTAGAGAGCGACTACTAGAGATTATAGAGAAATTTCGTCAAAAAGGAGCCGTCAGTCCTGAAAAGGCGATGACAGCTGAGGAGCTAAGTCTTCCGCCAAGGTTCGAAGAGGCAATGAAGAGAAGGCTAGGTCGTTTAGGAATTTTCGTGGAAGTAGACGGCAAGTACTATCTTTCGGAGGATAAGTTACAGCAGCTAGAAAAACTGCGATCCACAGAAAGTGAAGCACGGAATCCAAGAAAAAAATCATGACATTGAGACTAATTCAGTTGGTTACGGTCGCTCTCTCCATCATTATCTTGATTGTGAACTTCTTCGTTCAGAGCTGGGAATTAAGAATAGTGTCTGTCGCCTTCCTGGTTGTTTGGCTACTACTGTTAATACTGCAGTTTTACTATCTATCTCGGGTTCGAAGACACTACCAGAATAATAGGGGAATTTTCCAGTTTCATTAGTGAGTTAATAGAAAGCTGGACAGACTTGCGTGAACATAAAAGTCCGTACTTCTGCAAAGGCAAGAAAGGGGCTGTTGGATGCAGCATGGAGAAGAACAGAAGCAAACTGCCCTGTACTGTCAATATTTAAGGAGCCAATACCGCTAAAAGTCGAGTTTGAAGCAACCTCGGAATAGTAATGTTCAACGATTCTTTAATGCTAAAGTCGCCTTCTTAAGTCTCCGCTTTGATCTTAGATAATAGAAACCAGCACTAGCAACAATTATCATAGCTGCAACAATCCATGATTCTTCAGGTAAGGAGAACATCAGAATAATACAGTGAAGTATACCTAAAAAAGGAATTAATGGGTAAAGAGGAGCTCTAAATGTAGTTGAATGCGACATCTTCTTTCTAAGCCTTATCGCGGAAAAGTTTACGACCACATGCGTGAATAAAATTCCGAAACTTGTCATTGCCACTGCCTGCTTCAAATCCAAAACAAGCGGCAAAAAGGCTGTAATTGCACCCTTGATGAGGATGGAAATATATGGCGTACCAAATCTTGACGACATTTTTGCTGCAGTTTTCGGAAGCTGACCATCCCTAGCCATCGCAAATGAAACTCTAGACAGACCAATAAGGTTAGTCAAGAGAACGCTGACGGTGGCTATGAGAGCACCTAAAGAAACAGCTGCTACTAATGCATTGTTGCCAATGACTTTTGCAGCATCAGCAATCGGTGATCCTGACTGTGCCAGGACTCTATAATCCAGAAGCCCAGTTGCGGTGAATCCTGTTAGAATATAGATTATAACAGATAATGTTAATGCCAGCAGAATCGATAGAGATAAGGTCTGCTGTGGATTCTTAACTTCCTCGCCTAAAGTTGCTATTCTCCCAAAACCTATATAAGCCAAAAAGATGAAACCTGCTCCTTCCAAAATTCCAAATACGCCATTAGGACTAAACGAAGAAAAATTCTGTAAATCAATGTGGAATAATCCAAACCCTACAAAAAAGTATAGAATCGCAATCTTTATCAAAACCAGTATATCGTTGACATTGCAGACTGCTTGATTCCGACAACATTTAGGCCAGTCAATGTTAATGCCGCTAGGACAGCTATGATTCTAACTGGAAGGATGGGGAACATGGTCACAAAGTAACCTGCAAATCCCAGGCTTATCGCTGCTCCAGCCACTACCTGTGCAAACAACCACAAACAACCTACTACGAAAGCGACAACAGGAGAAATCAGTTCATATGCGAATGCATAGGCACCGCCTTCCCTTGGAATCGCTGAACCTAACTCCGCAAAACTAAAAGCAGTGAAAGAGGCTACAATGCCAGCAATTATCATCGAAACGATGACGGATGGACCAGCATAACCAGTGGCTATGCCTAATACCACAAAAATTCCAGCGCCTATTATGGCTCCAATTCCGATGGATGTAGCGTCAAACAGGTTCAGAGTCCGTTTCAATTCCATAATATTCAACATGTGTACGTACTTACGTTTCAGAATATTGTAAACGGTCCGTATATCACATTTTCCACTTCAAAAAAGTTGAAGGAATAGCTGAGCTAAGTTAACTGAGCTGCGGAAAGAAGACCTTTTTGCAGAGCTTAATACCTCAAGCAAAGGGACTTGACAATGCAGAAGCTGCCCACAGGCTAAAGATACATGGGGCTAATTAAATTCCCCACGCTGGGCACAGAACTGCAATCAACATATTCTTGTCTCAACTCAAGACTTCCTAATCTAATTTCTGTGCCCTAAGCCTCGGAGGATAAGAGCTTTCCATCACCCATTTTGTGTGCGTAGCTGAGAAATCAACCTCGACAAAGTAGCCGCGCAGACTAAACAGACCGCCTCTACTTGCTTGATCAGGAGTAAACCTTAATACTAAATTAATCTCTTGACCGCTCATGAGATTTACAGGCTCAGTTTTAATGCTGTAGTCAGAGTCAAACCAAAAAGAAATGTCCTTTCTTATCTTTATCGTTATTGAACCCACATAATCCTGACTGACTCTTATAACCACATGTGCCTCAACCTCAACGCCAACACTGGCAACTGCAACTCTTTGACCGTTCACCCGCCAAAAAACCTCTTGAACAACAGGAACCTTCCCTCTAACTCGATAAAAGAATGTAGGAAGCAACGCAAAAAATAAGATTATTCCTATCAAAACGAGTAGAATTAGAACGAAAACTTGACCCTTACGAGTTCGCTTAACCATAAGCATTTCCCTACTGAAAATAGTGTTAAAGAACGAAGAATTAAAGTTTCCTTTATCAACATCAACTAATCACACTATAAATCATTTAAGGTATAATTTTACCCATAAACCCAAGTTATTATGGACGAATAATCAATACAATGCTGTGTGAAGCTTTTTCAAGCATATTTCAATATTCAATGCGCATATTATTGAAAAACCGACTTCGATTTAGGAAGCCTTTGAGACTCTTTTTTGTTTGTTTTTCGGAATGGTCGAGTAACATCTTCAAGTTTTTCACCTAGAATTTGTATGTCATCGATGTTGCCTAATCCTTTCTCATAGGCCTTACAGACGTGGCTTATTTTATGCGGGTCGAACCCCATGATCCTACATGCTGTTGCATCAGTCGCAACTATATCAGTTCCAGCGATTATCAAGTCCATCTTAACAGGTGTTCCATTAGAAGGACCTTGACCTTCCATCCCCACAAATCCGTCGATTACTGTCAATGCTGGTTTTAGCACTGTATTAATGTCTATTATGACTTTGTTTATGCTCTTCATATGGTATTTTCCTTTCAGTTTGTCAGGCAGAAGACCAAACATATTTTTCATGCCTAATGTGACAGTTGTCGACATATGGGTCTTGAGTTTAGCTGCGTTTACTATCGCAGAATCCAAGACAATGCGAGGAACTGTAATACTGTCTAATGCTTCACCATTAGGAATCTTTATTTTAACCCGGTCCTTGGCATATCTCAGGTTTATACATTCAACACCATTGCTTTCAGCCATCTGCCTCATACCTGTCACCTCGAAAGCCTTATCGGCATTAGTCATTGTAGCGTCTGATTCAGCAACGTAAATCTTGACAGGCAGATTCTCGAGTTTCTTTATTATAGCTTCAACCACCATCGGATCTGTAGTCGCTCCCGTGTCCCATGTTTGAACCGTTATGAAGTTAACTTTTATGAGCACACTGGTACAACCGGACAAGACACTTTCATAATCAACTAATTCTAAAGCCTTGAAAACAGGCTTATGACCTCTTTCGCCCTTAACAATTGCAACCTTCGAAGTCAATCAGATAACACGACCAGCCTTGCTGAAATAATCAAAGACAAAAATTGAATCCATTAATAAAGTTAAGGAATTAGGACTATAACTAGCTAGCGCGTCTCTTTCACTCTTACGAGCGCAACAGCAGCTAAAATAAACATGGGTATTGAGGCTAAGAAGGGTATGCTTGAACCCACGTTGTTATACAGATATCCTCCGAATATTTGAGCAGGGATCGTTGAGACCAAGGAGAACACACTGAATAACGCCATTATCCTGCCGCGAGTCTCTAGAGTCGATAAGTTAGCTTGTAAAGCTGTTAATGAAGGACCCAACAGCGCGTTGCTTGCACTTCCTAGAACACCCCAAGCTACAAGGTCATCCATTCCACTTGCCCTAACGAATATTAATTGATATATCGGTATTGAAAGCGAAGCATAGATTACGCTTTTCCTCAATCCAACTTTTTCAACTATTCTAGTTGCAGGAAGAAGAAGAACCACGCTTATCACCCCAGCGATGTTTGTAACAATGCCATAAAGGTCAGGCTGTAACCCTAATGTATTGACCACGTAAAGCGATGTATAAGGCACAGTCATACCTGTTCCTAGGCTAATTATGACTGAGTAAACAAGAAGCATCTTAGTTCCACTGCCTGCGTTTTTAAGAATGTAAAGATTATCAGTAAAAAAACCCGAGATAAAACTGAGAAATTTCATCGGCTTACTAGTTTTCGCTCCTGAATACGTCTCCTTCAGCTTTAATGCCCTATACGAAACACCGATAAGACCGAAAAGTCCACTCACGAAATAGGCTATGCGCAAACCTGTTAATGTGCCATAATTACGCATTAAAATACCTCCAACATACGGGAAGAGCATTGAGGGTAATGAGGTGACGAGAGTGAAGCACGCTATTCCTCTGGCACGGAGTTCTGGTCGCATCGAGTCAGTAAGCAGAGCATTGAAGGCAGGACCGTATACTCCAGCGATTGAGGCCAAAATGATCGGAATTATGAGAAGCTGATATTGCGCAATGAAGATATACACAAAGGCGGACAACACACTGATAAAACTAAAGACGATAATTACTTTCCTTCTTCCCCAAGCATCCGCCATATATCCGCCAATTAATTGCATCAAAGCTGTTACAGCTGAGCTTACAGCTAAAAGATAACCGATGAAAAGTGAGTTTGCACCAACAGCAAAAAAGTAAATAGACTGATAGGGGTTAACCATAGAACCACCGATACTCCAAATGGCCGCACTAAATGCAAGAACCCAAGCGTCGGTCGGAAGATAGAATCTTTCCCTAATGCCTGCAAATCCCATTATTTATAATCACCTATATTCATAATTTTCTTAAAAGGTATCTTCCATTTTAAAATTAATCCAATACGTGGCTCTCTATAAATTTTGTTAATGGAGATAAGTAAAAGTCAATATAAATATTCTTCAACGACATAACTGACTAACTAACTAAATGTATGGAAGGTAGTAGCCCCTTGTCTGAAATCTTAAAAATTTCTTCTAGCGAAATTAAAGGTTGGCTTGAAAACGAAACCAGTCCAATTTTTATTCCATTTCACACGAAAGCCAAGAAATTACGCGATGAAATGATTAGAGCGCTCGAAAATCTTGCAGATGCCAGTAAAATGCTTCTGGAAAGCAGTAGAAAAGAGATTGACGAAGGGAATATGAAGCCTTATGGTAAAGCCCGAGGCTTGAACAAGCTTGCACACTTGTTCCTAGAGAGAATAAGGCAGATTGAAGTCCCAGATCAGGTTTCTTGCGATAGCCTCCTCGAATTTGCCCGAGAAACCCAAAAAGCATTTGTAGTTACTGAGGTTGATGTAAAAAACTGGTTTCCGAGGATCTCGCCTTTCTTCGCCTTTGACAGAGGAGAATTCCTAACAGTTTTTGGAAAAGCTAAGGAATCGCTGAAAGAAATTAACGATCTCATAACAAAAGAATGTGTTAAAATAAAAACACTGGAAGAAACATTCCAACTCATAGATGGACTCAAAAAAATTGAAGAACAACTTGCAAACTTGAGTAAGCAGAAGAAAAAGTCCGAAGATGAAAAGGCCTTATTTGAGAAGGAAATTGTTGAAACGCAACAAAGAATGGCTGATTTAAAAAGTGAAGGAGGAATAAGCCAGCTAGACCAAATAGATATGGAAATAGAAGCGTTAAGCATGGAAGTAAAGCATAGTTTACAGCATCTTCAAAAACCCTTCATAAAACTTCAGTCACTAAAACTTCACGACGAAGTAAGCGACTTAACACCAATAGAATTCAACAAACTTAATCGGTACGTGGAAAATCCTTTCGAAGCACTTGCAACAGAAGATGCTGACTATCCGGTGCTAAAGCAGATTCTCCAAAAAATAACCCATTCAATGTCCAACGGAAAACTAAAACTTAAGCCGGATAAAGAGCGAAAGGCAGAGCAAGCCATAGACAAAATATTAAACATGAATTCCTTGGCGAGTCTTCATCAAAAAAGCATTGATGTCATAATGCGAAAAAAGCAACTTTCAACATCAATAAAGTTTACGGAAACAAAAAGTATCTTATCAAGTCTTCAAGAAAGCATAAAAAAACTAGAGAGAAGAACGGAAAGCGTTGAATCAGAGAAAAAAACAGTAAAAAAAGTCTACAACGAAACGCTGGAAAAAATCCGAAATCATAAAAAACAAATTGAGAGGAACATTTTAGGTTTTATGAATAAAATAATTCGCATCGAATGAAATTTAAATCTAGTCTAGCCAAGCTAGATAGATTTGACATAAAATATGGCGCCGGGGAAGGGATTCGAACCCTTGCGACTCGAAGAGTCACTGGATCTCGAGTCCAGCGCATTACCGCTCTGCCACCCCTTATTGAGCCTATTGATGGGCTTGGCAACGGGTCTACTCCCGGCTTGATTCAATTCCAGATTCAAAAGCGTTTTTTGGCTCTTTAAAGTTTTTGTTCGTTTTCAGACGAAAGTTCCGTTCCAAAAGGTATTTCTCTCAGGATTCTTCTATAATCGTCAGTTCACGGTCGGAGTGAAAGCATGCCTTACTGTCCAGAATGTGGAGGCGAAATGCATTACACGAGCCTTACGAAACGTTATTCGTGTAAGAGCTGCGGGTTAACTCTCACTCATCAGGAGCTGATGGAGATACGTGACCGCCAAAGGGATCGTGCTGAACCTGAAGAAGACGAACGGAAGAAGGTTCGAAAAGAATACCTCGAGTGGTGGCTCTCAAAAAAGAAGTAAAACGACCATTGGAGTCTGCAGCTCGTTAACTTAGGCTTTTTAATGCAATATAGTTTTAAATTAACTCATCAAATAAAATGAAGGTTAAGATTACATCACCTATCATTTGTTTGGAGGACAAAAGTTGACAAACCCTAATGTTGAAATTTTATGCGTCGGAAACGAACTCTTAATCGGAAAAACCCTGAACAGTAACGCGCATTGGCTGGCAAAAAGAATCACGTCTCTAGGCTTAAACGTCAAGAGGGTAACAGTGGTCGGCGACAATCTTGACGACATCTCCGCAGCGGTAAAAGAGGCGGTTCAACGTAAGCCATGTTTTGTCATCACAACAGGCGGGTTGGGTCCAACGTTTGACGACATGACTCTTGAAGGAGTCGCTAAGGGTCTTGGACGCGGACTCGAGGATAACAAAGAAGCTTTGGACATGGTGAAAAAGAAATACAAGCAGTATGTTGACGAAGGCCGAGTAGAAAAGTTCGAGATGACTCCTCACAGGGCAAAGATGGCTAGGCTTCCCGAAGACGCAACTGTTTTGGTTAATCCCGTTGGCACTGCTCCCGGCGTCTTGGTTGGAGAAGGCAACGTAAAGTTGATTATGCTTCCCGGTGTGCCTTCGGAGATGATGGCTATTTTCGACGGGTCGGTTGAACCTTTGTTAAGGCAGGTTTCAGGCGATATGATGTTTTTTGAGGCAAGCCTCGACGTTAAGGAGATGCCTGAGTCGCAGTTAGCGCCAATGATTGACGAGGTCATGCGCGACAACCCCTACGTTTACATCAAGTCTCACCCGCAGGCTTCCGAGAAGGTTCCGCATTTGGAGATTCACCTTTCGACAACTTCGGATGACCCGAAAACTGCCCGCCAAAGAATCGGACGCGTAGTTATTCAGATTTCGGAAATGATTCAGGAAAAAGGCGGCAAAGTCAAGCCTGTTGCAGCTAGCTCACTGCTTTATTCATTAATAAACTGCACATGTATGATGTTAAGTGAATGTATTGTTTGGAGATTGATGATATGGTTTTTACTACGTTCATAATTGGAACTGCTGGTTCCGGCAAGTCTCAGCTGACTTCGGCTTTTGTGGAAAGGATGAGGGGAGAGAAACAGAAGGTTGCCACGTTGAACCTTGACCCTGGCGTTGCCTCATTACCTTACTCGCCTGACATCGACATTCGGGACTACATCACGATCGAAGCCGTCATGGAAGAATACAAGCTTGGACCAAACGGGGCGCTTCTCATGGCAGCTGACCTGATTGCGGGTGAGATTGAAAGGGTGAAAGGAGATATTGAGAACATAGAACCAGACATGCTCATAATCGACACGCCTGGACAGATAGAGCTGTTCGCCTTCAGGGTCAGCGGACCATACATTGCCCAAAACATCAGCGACGAGCCTAAAGCCATCGTGTACCTTTTTGACTCCGTTTTTTCGTCGAACCCGCTGAATTACGTCTCGAACATGCTGCTTTCTGCCGCCGTTTACACGCGGTTCTTGCTACCCCAATTTCATGTTCTATCTAAGTGTGATTTGCTGCCCGAAACGGACTTGGAGTCAGTTCTGGAATGGTCTGAAAGCTCTGAAGCTTTAGAGTTGGCGATCAACGAGAAGCTTAGAGGGAACAAAGAGGCTGCTGAGCCAGAGAATGACCGAGGTAATTCATGATTTAGACCTCAGTTTTCCACTGATTCCTGTTTCAGCGAAGACCAACGAGGGCTTAATTGAACTGAACGCTACGTTAGAACGTGTCTTTACGGGCGGAGAAAAAATTACATACTAAACCAGCAACATTTAACTCAGCTTAAAGTAATGTCCAAGACGCTGCCAACGCGCCGTATTCAGCAGCTTTTAGCGTTGTTCCGCAGCTTATGATCACCACGTCGTTTTCTTTCGGATCCATGAGCTGCATTATCTGGCGGAAGGCTTTCGGGTAATCTTTCGAAACGTCGTCACTTATTGTTGGAAGAATGAGTCTGCCATCCCTAAAGATTAAGGTGGTTGCGCCTGAAGCTCCCGCCCTGACCGCTGCGTCCCGTTGCTCTAGACCTTTATTGACTTTTTCAGTTCGATTCTTAACCAACATGGCTACGTGGAAAGTTGCGAATGTCAGCTCGTTGTCTTCGATCTTGAGCATAATAGGGATTAAGGTTTTGATTTGGCTCCAAACTTTTGTGCCCTTCTCAGTTAATGTACATCCCTTTCTGGAAGAGGTCATTAGCTGCGCCTTTTTCAGCCGTGAAATCAGGGTTCTGGTCGTGCCTTCGCCGAGCTCGAGTTTTTCAGAAAGTGAGCCTCGACCGATCGAACCTGACTCTGCAATGGTTTCCAGCATTTTTATGACGTCGAAAACCGTGAAAGCTGGGGACGGTCCAACCATTTTTTCTGGCACAAGTTTTTCTAATACAACTTTAATGGACATACCCTTTCTGACAGATACTTTAGCTCTCGGAACTATATTTTGTTTGTCTAAACAGCAAGCTCTAAATAACCTCGATAAACTTTATTTCCCGAAGCGCCCTAAAGAAAACAGCATGGGCCCGTAGCTCAGTCAGGATAGAGCACCGGACTTTTAATCCGGTGGTCGTGGGTTCAATTCCCGCCGGGCCCGCTATCATTAAAAAGAATCTTTTAAAAGTTTATTAATAATTGCACAGGTTATTGTTTGACTAAGCCAATAACACTCAGATATTACGGTGGAAACGTGACAGAGAAAAGGAAGAAGTGGATAAGCCGAGACTATCTTAGATGTACGGGGTGCAGGAGATGCGAAATAGCCTGTTCATTATTTCATGAAAAACAGATATGGCCTGAAGCATCTAGAGTAAGAGTTTTCATGCTGGTTCCAGGGGTTGAGGTTCCTCACCTTTGCGCCCAATGCAAAGAATATTACTGTGTAAAATCGTGTTCCTTTAACGCCCTCTCCGTGAATGAGAAAACATCTGCCGTAATGGTGGACCGAGAGAAATGTACGGCTTGTGGCGCATGCATAAGAGCTTGTCCAGGGAAAATACCTCATATTCATCCAAAGGAAAATTACGTTCTTATCTGCGATTTGTGCGATGGAAATCCCCAATGTGCCAAAGTCTGCACTAAAGCCGGATACAATGCGCTACGTGTAGTAAGAGAGGTTTCATCTGTTTCCCACAGCCTTTTTGCTAGAACGCCTGAGGAGATAACTCGAGATGTTGCTGAAAACCTTTATGGCGAAAAAGCTGAGGAGTTGATTTAGGATGGTCGGTGGATACGCTGGAAAACTTTTAGACATAGACCTAAGCCACGAAAAAATAACTGAAACAAGTATACAGAATAAAATTCTTCGCCAATATGTTGGTGGCAGAGGTTTAGGGGCAAAGATTTTATGGGATCGTCTGGGTTCAAGATGGGAAAAGGTCGACCCTCTAGGTCCCGAGAACCTTTTTATGACCCTTACTGGACCCCTTACAGGATACTTCCATGGTGCTCGAATATGCGTCACAGGAAAGTCTCCCCAAAGTAACGGCATCATTGGTTCCACAGTCAGCGGAGAATTCGCAATTGAACTTAAATGCTCAGGATGGGACGGAGTTGTTGTTTCCGGCAAGGCCGAGGAGCCAGTTTACATTCTTATCGACAACGAGAATGTACAGGTTAAGAGTGCCAAACATGTGTGGCAAAAAGATGGTAAGGCAACACTCAGGATTCTAACAAAAGAAGTCAAAGAAGAACTAGACAAACGATACATAAAGTTTGGGATACAAAAAGAACCTGGCATTCTTTATACGGGTCCAGCAGGAGATAACCAAGTGAGGGTTGCTGCTGTTCAACAGAAGTGGAGCCACGCAGCTGGGTATGGAGGTTATGGCGCAGTCATGGGGTCCAAAAACCTAAAGGCAATAGTTGCCAAGGGAAATGGACCGCTTCCTACAGTTTCAGACCCTAAAGAAGTTGAAACACTTATACAGGAATACGAAAAAATCGCACTTTCTGGAAACCGTGATCGAATACGCCGGTGGGGAACAGGATACGTTGGCTACGAAGTAGGAGCTGAAAGAAGTGCAGAACCTGTTCGAAACTGGCAGGAAGAGTGGCATGATGAAAAATCAATCGGCGGACCAAGGTTCGACTTTAGATATTGGGTAAAACGTTATTGGGGGGACTATGGTTGCGCAGTGACTTGCATGAAGCTAGCAGTCATTAAGGCAGGCCCGTATAAAGGGGCGATAACTGATAATCCGGATTATGAGATGGAAGCATACCTTGGTCCAAATGTAGGTGTATTCGACGCAGGCGGCATCATCTACCTGAGCTCTTTAATCGAAGACCTTGGTTATTCAGGGATAAATGGAGGAAACCTCCTTGCATTTGCAACAGAATTATATCAGAGAGGAATCCTGACAAAGACTGATTTAGATGGATTAGAACTAAACTGGGGCGACATAGACGCACTTGCTGAACTGGCGAAAAGAATCGCAAATAGAGACAGCAAGTACTTCGATATTCTTGCTGAGGGAACTTATAGGGCGGCATTAAAAATCTCAGAACTTAAAGGAATCAATGTGCTTCCTTACGCAGTTCATGTCAAAGGAGTTGAAATAGGTGCTCACGGAACCAGAAGCGATGAAGACTACACTCACGATATTTGTTATGCATGTTCAGTTCAAGGAGGTGATCACACAGCAACCGTAAAAGACGCCTACGATGACATGAGTACTGTCTTTCACGATTCAGCTGTTTACTGTGCAGTTATTGCTTGGGGAGGAGGATTAAACGGCGTTGACTGGAGATTCATGAGAGCAGTGACAGGTTGGAACATTACAGAGGAAGAATGGAAGCGTGAATTGAGCCATAGAATCGTTCACATTCAGAGAGCAGCTGAATTGCTGGGTGGACCAGACATAAGATGGGATCCTCCGAAGGACGATGATAATCCTCCGAGATTCTACGAACCTTTACCCACAGGACCCCACAAAGGTTCATTCATAAGTAGAGAAGTTATGGATAGGAGAAGAAAGGAATATTATGAGGTAATGGGATGGGACGAGAATGGAATACCAAGATCCGAGGTGCTGAATAAACTGAAATTACAGGATGTGAATAAGGCATTAGACAGGATCCGGTAATTGCAGCTAGCTTTCGCTTAGGTTTATGAAATTGAAACCTTAAGTAAAAACTAAAGGAATTCATGAGAATTGAAGGTAATAGTAAAGGGTTATGGGGACATGAGGCGGTTCCTTAGTGATAAGTCAAATATTGAGTGAAAGGATGGAGCAAAAATCAGAAACCTAATCTTGGCACTGGAAGGAAAAGTCAGAGCCTCAGGGATTGCTTTTCTAGGTGGCTATAAAGTGGAAGATTCAACATTGATAATTCTCGTAAATGGTCGCAACATCCATGCTCTTGATGGCTATGATACAGTCCTTAAAGAAGGGGACCTCATAACATTCATGCCAGTGCTGATTGGAGGATAACAAAAAAATAGAGAATAAATAGAATTTTTCTTGTGTCCATGTAAGTAATTGCTGTAAAAGGTTTTGAGAAGCCTTAAGGTTTTTGAAAGGTGAGTTAATTCGCATTTAGATAGAGCAATATTTTTATAGTCATTAATGATATCAGTAGAGATATCAAAAGTGATATGTATGAATTGTCATCATGGAAATTGGATGAAACGTTCAGTTGGAGTTCCAAGAGGCTTCTTGTCTTATGGTGTCCTCAAGATATTGAATCAAAATCCGACGTCTGGTTCGGAGCTAATGGAAGAGATCGAAAAGAAAACAGGCTGGAGACCCAGTCCAGGATCCATCTATCCGCTTTTAGCAAGATTGCAGGCAGAGGGTTTTGTTGAAGAGGTCGAGTCAGAGGAGCCTGGACTTAAACGTTTTAAGTTAACCACTAAAGGGCAAACATTGTTGACCGAATATGACAATAAAAGAGAAGTCTTTAAACGTAAATTCCACCATATGAGAAGATTCGATCATATGCTTCATAGGGAGTTGGACGAAGACCTTTACCAATCAAGCGCAAAGCTGCTGGAATCCCTTGAAAAAATCAGCCATTATCTTAGAAGCGAAAAAACAGATGAAGCTAAAGAAAAAATCCGTTCAATCCTTGTAAGAGCTGCTGACGAAATTGAGGAAATAAGGAAAAGTTTTGAACCTGTAGATAAAGGAAGTGAATTATTATATGGATGTTGCTATTGAAACAATCGATCTTGTCAAGAGGTATCCTACGAGTGCTAGAAGAGGGAGAGAAGCTTTATTTTTTGGACGTGGTGGACGAGTAGAATCTTTCGGCGGGATGCTTAAAGTCCTTAGGGGAATAAAGGGTCCCTTCATCGAGGCACTTCGAGGTGTAAACCTCAAGATTAAGAAGGGGGAGATCTTTGGCATACTGGGTCCTAACGGTGCTGGAAAGACAACGTTGATCAAAATCCTCTGCACCTTGGTCATTCACGACGAAGGTGAAGCCTACGTCAATGGCTTAAATGTTAAAAAAGAACCCAGCAAGGTACTAAAGAACCTTCAAGCTGTCCTACCTGAGAGCAGAGGGTTCACTTGGAGGTTGACAGGACGACAAAACTTGGAGTTCTATGCACTGCTTTATGGATTAAAGGACAAGGAGGCGAAAGAGAGGATTAACTATCTCTTAGAGTTTACGGGGCTGAAGGAACGGGCTGATGACGGTTACCAACGGTACTCAACTGGGATGCAGCGTAAGCTACTTCTCTGCAGGGCCTTGCTTCGGAATACGCCTACACTGCTCTTCGATGAACCGACTATGGGTTTAGATCCTACCTCAGCAGCTGAATTTCGAAGTATGCTACATGAAAAGCTGGCTCATGAGGAGAAAAAGACAATATTTCTCAGCACGCACAACTTGTACGAGGCCCAGAATATGTGTGATCGTATAGCTATTCTAGACCGTGGGAAAATAACTGCGTGCGATACGCCGGATAATATTCGGTACATGATGTTCGATGAGAAGGTTTTCGTCATCGAATTCATTGATGCAGTCTTTAACGACAAGTATTTGAAGATGGTGAACGATCTAGAGGAAATGCATGGTGTCCACGGTGCCACTCCTGAGGTTGATCCTGAGAAAAACTTTCATGAAATATCGATCCGAGTGGACAAGAACATGGACCTCGCCAGCATTTTAGAGGTCATAATGAAGAGCGGATTGAAGATAAAAATAATAAACACTAAGGAACCGACTTTGGAGGACGCATTCATGGCCATCACAGGACAACATACAGAGCAACAAGGCGAGTTTAGAAGTTATAGACCGGGGTCATAAAAAGTTGGAAATTCCAATCGCGTTAAAGCAGATTATTGCTTTCACAAAGCGAGACTTTCACAGCTGGACAACATATAGGACCGTCGTAATCACTCAAATCATCAACATCTTCATAGGCGTCTTCTCATGGGGGGTGACCGCCACATATGTAAATAAACCTGTTAGCCAGATGTATGGACCTGGAACTACTTATATCTCCTTCCTCGTAGTGGGAATAGCAATCAGCAACCTCATAATGCCTCTTGTACAAGGGGTTCAGGGTCAGCTTAACCCGTGGACAATTGAAACAATCCTTATGACGGGCGTAGGTACTTCAGTCTTCGTTATCGGCAACGTTATGTGGACATACATCTTCTCAATAATCACTTTTATCCCTTATCTTCTCATCGGTATTTACATATTCCATGTGACATTAAACGCAAACATACCTTCTGTAATCGTTGCTTTCACAATCTCAGCTGCCATATTGATTGGTTTAGCTATGATCTCTACAGGTTTAATGGTCGTAACGAAGTCCAATGACCCTATTACGTGGGTGATAAATGTCCTCGCGGGCATCTTTGCGGGAGCAATGTTTCCAGTGACCTATCTGGACACCATATTCTTCCCAGGAGTCTCAACAATCTCTTGGTTCCTTCCTCAAACCTGGGTCTACCACCTCTGTCGGCTATCTATGTTGACTAATCCTTCACTGTTGGACCTACAGATCCTAATCGAGTTTCTGAAGGGCTCTATATTCGCTGTCATACTCCTTCCTGTTGGTTACAAAATATTCCGGTGGGGAGTGGCCAGGTCCAAACAAGAAGGAACTTTAGGTTGGTATTAGACAGCTCGCAAAATATAGACTCAATTTGTTCAACAGAACCTAAAAAGTACCAAAATGAACCAAATAGATCATTACTATTCTCTTGTGTCGAAAACGCATAGCCATGTAAAGACTTTGATGAGCTTTAAAGCCTTTGGCAACTGCACTTACTTAAGAATTAAATATGTAGAATTTATAGCATAAAAAAGCCATCTGTTAGACGATAAGGTGGCGGATGGTCGGAAATGAAAGAAGCAGGTGAAGACACGGGAATCATCAGAAACGCTGCTACCTTGACATCTCATGGTAACATTGACGGACGGAAAATTTTACTTGAAATCATGAACGCCGGGTTGAAAGCAGCAGATCCTTACCCTAATACACGTAGACTGATACGAATGGAAGGCGGAAAACTCATTGTTGGTCACACGGATTTTGATGCTTCAGAAAAAAAGCTCGCGGTTTTCGACCTTTCCAAAATCAAGAACATCTACGTCATCGGAGGTGGCAAGGCAGTCCAAAGAATGGCTAAGGCAGTAGAAGACGTTTTGGGCGACAGAATAACGGAGGGACACATCAACGCTAAAGAGGGCGACGAAAAACAACTAAAAAAGATCGAGGTCAGCTTCGGAGGGCACCCGTTACCTGACGAAAAATGCGCGGAAGGAGCAAAAAGAATTCTGGAAATCGCCAGGAAAGTCAAGAAGGGCGATTTGGTTTTTTATCTGAGTTCAGGCGGTGCCACGTCGTTGACGGCTTTGCCTCCGCCAAGCATCAGCCTAGAAGATTTGCGTAAAGTCTACTTGCTTCTGTATTTTGACCGCGGAATCCCAATATGGGAACTCAACGTGGTCAGGCATCACCTTTCAGCTGCTGCTGGACACCAAATTAGCAGGCTTATCTCTCAAGCCCAAAGAATAAACTTGACAACGATGGAGCTGTGGCCTGAAGAAACAACTGAATACATGGATTTGCCGTATGAACTCGCAAACTTCAAAGAAGCCGTCAGGATTTTAAAAAAGTACGATGTTTGGGACGAGCTTCCGTCATCGGTCAGAAAGTTTTTCGAAGACGCTGACCCAAAATATGAGGTTCCGAAAACAAGGAACCGTAGCAAAACAGAATCGCTCTCATTCAACGTTATAGACGGCGAATACATGCTGCAGGCTGCGGCGAAAAGGACAAGCGAACTTGGCTTAAACCCTATTATATTCAGCTCAACGCATAAGCGCAGAAGCGAAGGATGCTGCCAGAACCTTAGCCAGCGTCGCACGGGAAGTGGATATGCGCAATAGACCTTTCAAGCCACCGTGCGTCCTCATTTCTGGAGGAGAACTCATAGTGACCATGGGGAAGGCTGATCTGAAGACGAAGGGCGGGCGTAACCAAGAGTTCGCTCTCGCCTCAGCCACAAGGATAGAAGGAAGCAAAAGAATAACGGTTGCTTCCGTGGACTCTGATGGAACAGACGGACCAACCGAGGTCGCGGGGGGAATGGCAGACGGCTACACGATGAAGAGAGCCAAAGAACTGAACGTCGACGTTTTCAAAGCCCTCTACGAACACAACACCTACGAAGCTCTGATTAGACTTGAGGACACCATATTCACTGGAAGCACAGGCACAAACATTCAAGACCTTAGATTATTTTATATTAGTAACTAGGTCTTTCGTGAAGACAAACGTGTTTATTTAGCAACAATCGAAAAAATGGTTGCTTTTATTCTCAGCTTATTATTCAAGTATTTTCTTGATAACTTCGTTGTCGACGTCTTCCGCTAACGGAATCCCAGTTACTTTCGCTGCCCTCTCAGTTAACGCCATAAGGTCGGTCCGTTCCAGTAGGTCTAGGCGCCACTTGCGGGCACCAGCCATCATCTGCATCAATCCCACTTTTACGCGTTCGTTCAAGTACGAATACAAGCCGACAGCTTCCCATGGAACCTCTTTGAACCGTTCGCCAAGTCTGCTTTTCAGTTCAGGTGTTGCAATAAAGAATTTCTCCGGGTCGTTGCCGTAGCTGTCATTGAAAGATTTGGGTAGTTTTCCTGACTGCGAGAGTTCAACGAAATATGAGCTCTTCATGACAGCCGTCAATGGCGACCTAGCCATGAGGACGCCTTTAATGAAGGGTCCTTCCCCGAAGTTGCTCATTGCCAGAGCCTTGTAAATCTGGGTCTCGTTAATGAACCCACCCGCAACTATGATGTCGGGCACGTATCGACCTTTCTTCTTTAGGATTTGGGCACACCTCAAAACCAAAGCCTCAAGATAAACGGTGGGAATGCTCATCTCGTCCATCATCGGAACAGGGCTCATTCCAGTTCCCCCGCCAGCACCGTCGAAAGTGACGGCGTCAATCTTCGCCTCGGAAGCCAACTTCATCGTGTAAGCCACTGCAGACGGCCTATAAGCACCTGTTTTAAGAAAAACGCGTTTTGCACCTCGGTCCCTCAGCCAATCAATGTCCTCAACGAAGGCTTTCCCTTCAGGTATGCCCACTCGGCTATGCCTTTCAAACGAAGTGAAAACTCCGTCTTTGAAGGCTTCCTGCGCCACCGGGTCTTCTGGGTCTGGGAAAACGAGGTATCCCCTTTTCTTGAGCAAAATTGCCTTCGCCAAGTCTCGAATTCGGACTTCTCCGCCAATGGCTTTAGACTCCTTGCCCCCACTTACGTTCGATGATGTTGACCTCTAGCTTCGAAAGGGCATACTCGTCCACACCGAGGCGCTGATCTTCCACGTTAGTTTGTACGATAACATCGCCGTACTTCCCGTCCCAGAACTGCCGAAAGACGTCTACCCTACGTTTAAGCTCCTTAGAATAAGACAACTTTCCCTTCACAATTGTTGAGTCAGGATCCATTCCGCACACATTTTCTCCGACGATGATGCCTATGCCAGACAAGGCTGCTCCAGCTGCTAAACCGGGCCAATTCAACCTTGCCACATCCGTCGATCCGAATGCACCTATGAACATTGGAAGCTTTAATGGGACGCCACCTATCGTGGTGTCTGTTTTCACGTTCTCGAAGAAAGCCTTGTCTGAGACGGCTTCTACGCCGTGAACCTCGAAAAGCCCAGACTGAATGTTGAAGTGCGACCAATCCAAACCGAAGTCTTTAAGCGCAGTCTGCGGTACTGAAGCCATACTGCACAGGATCCGGGTAAAGGGCTTCTCTTCCCCTAAAGGCTGAAAGACTAATCTCGCAAAGGACGGGACAATCTCTAACACATATTGGGCACATTCCGCTTATTCCGCTAACGTCTCTTACGCGAGTGGTCGTTCCAGTCGTCGATTTACCATTAAGGTATGATGAATTCCGTAATACTCTTTCAGGCATATTTCGTCAACTTTCAGGTTCTTAGACTAATATTTAGTGATGAACCCTTCCTTCATTTTCAGAACTATTTTTTAAGGTTTTTGGTTTCCACCTATAAACAAGATGAAAAACATTCATTTAGACGTTCTTTTAGGCAATTATCTTTCAATTTATTTGTTCAGTCTACAACATTATGCTGAAAGAAGAACCTACCTTCAACATTCTAGTATGCATACAAATTACCGTAAGGTCTACAAGAAATTGGGGCAATCTTTGTGAAGCCTATCTTTCATGATGCTTTCATAGTCACAACCAAAATACTTACAGAATTCAGACATCAATTCACCGATGAGACGCATGTCCTTTTCATCAACACTTGAAGCCTCAACCTCTTTGCCTAAGTGGTCTACTTCTCCACGCACATAGATGACGCCGCCGTGCATTCCTGTTCCGACGAATCTCGCTTGATGCCTTTTCTTTTCACCCAAGTTTAAGCCTAGAACGAGCATCACTCCGCCTGCCATGTATTCGCCCAAAAAATCCCCTGCTGTTCCACCTACGACGAGACATGGTCGTTTGTCTAGGTATTCCTTCATGTGGATGCCCACTCGGTAGCCAACATCGTCTCGGACAAAAAGTTTTCCTCCACGCATCGAGTAACCCGTAACGTCGCCAGCGTGCCCATGGATAATTATGCGTCCATCATTCATGGTGTTCCCGCAGCAATCCTGAGCGTTCCCGTAGACAACCATCGTGGGACCGTTCATGAATGCTCCAAGATCGTTTCCCGGTGTACCATTAATATCGATGCCAATTTTCTTGTCCAAATTTGTCCCAATATACCTTTGCCCATAAACGTTCTGGATCTCAATTTTTTCTGCACCATTGTTGCTTAAGGCTCTAAGCAAAGTGTTAAGGTCCCGATAATGCAAATCAGCAGCATCAACAAAGTAAGTACTTTCGTTCGCCTTCACTCGTGACAGAAACTTCCTACCGATCTCAGCAACCAATTCTTCCGCATTATCCATGTAAATCAACACCTAATCTCCAGCCATCTTGACTCCGAGAATTCTACATTCCGTTTCAGTTAGTCCAACAGCTCGTAGGTGAAGGCGGTTTCCGCGAAGGCTTTCAATGGCGTTAATGCCCATGCCGCCCATCATTTCCTTTATCTCCAGACTCCACGCTTGAAGCAGGTTAACGAGTCGTCTGGAAGCAATATTCGGGTTGATCCTCTTGGCTATCCACGGGTCAGTCGTCGTAATTCCCCACGGGCACTTGCCAGTGTAACATTTCTGGCAAACCGTGCAACCCATAGCCACAAGAGCCGAAGTTGCAATGTAAACTGCGTCAGCACCAAGCGCTATTGCCTTAACAATGTCGGCGCTGCTTCTTATGCCCCCAGCAGCCACAATTGAAGCCTTGTTCCGTATGCCTTCGTCACGTAACCGCTGATCAACAGATGCAATAGCTATCTCAATAGGTATCCCCACGTTATCGCGGATTACCCTAGGCGCAGCGCCCGTCGAACCTCTCACGCCATCCAACGCAATGATGTCTGCTCCAGCCCGAACCATCCCGCTTGCAATCGCAGCTGAATTGTGAACCGCAGCGATCTTTACCGAAATAGGCTTCGAATAGTTCGTTGCCTCCTTTAACGCATAGATGAGCTGCCGTAGGTCCTCGATCGAGTAGATGTCATGTTGAGGTGCAGGTGAAAGCGCATCCGTGCCCACGGGAATCATTCGCGTCCTAGAAATGTCCTCAGTCACTTTCTCTCCCGGCAGATGTCCTCCTATGCCAGGCTTTGCCCCTTGACCGATCTTGATTTCGATGGCTGCTCCCACGTCGAGGTATTTTGGATCCACGCCGAAACGTCCAGAAGCAACCTGAACGATTGTGTGGTTTCCGTACTTGTATAGTCTCGGGTCCAGTCCTCCCTCGCCAGTGTTGAAATAGGTGCCAAATTCGGTTGCCGCTCGGGCTAAAGACTCGTGAACGTTAAGGCTTGTCGCGCCGTACGAGATGGCTGAAAACATGATGGGCGTTTCGAGACAGAGCTGAGGGGCGAGCTCCGTCATAAGCACAACGTCTCCTTCTCTGTTTTCCAGCTCAAGATGGTCAGGCTTTGAACCCAGATAAGTTCTGGTCTCCATGGGTTCTCTGAGCGGATCAATCGAAGGATTCGTAACTTGGCTGGCATTCAAGACAAGTCGGTCCCAGAACGTGAAATTTGGCTTGTCGCAGCCCATTCCTGTAAGAATTACGCCCCCAGTTTCAGCCTGCTTCTTCACAGCTATTACGGCTTCTTGTGTCCAGTTGTCGTTCTCCTTGTAGGCGTTTAGGTTTTTTGTTATGGTTATGGCGTTTGTGGGGCAGAAGACGACGCAGCGTTGGCAGTTTGTGCAGCTCATGTCTTTGCTGTAAATTTTGTCGTCTTCAGCGTCGTAATAGTGAGTCTCATACGTACACTGGTTGACGCAGACCTTGCATCTTATACATCGTTCTTGGTCTCTGTGCACCATGTATTCGGGAGTAAGGTAGCTCCTCATTTTGACAGAACCTCCAAGACTTTAATTGCTTTCAGCCTGCCAACAACGGGCTCTCCACCCCGAGGATTCCACGACCTGTCAAGTGTCGGAGAAACGAGCCGAATGGCGGATTCCTCTGACGAAAGGTAAAGTAAATCGTCTCGTGTTCCCGCGCTTAGTGGACGAAGCTTGATGCGGTCAGTTAACCCAATCATTTCTCCGTGATTCGCAACGACAACGCTGAAGGGACCATTCATTAACAAGCTGCCGTATGTTTGCCGAAGAGCCTTCAGAACGCGGGCTTTCTCAGGTTCTAAACTGTCGATTTCATCCCAAAGCGGAGCAGCCACAATCTGGGCAACTATGTTAATTGGCAATTTTTGCCGACGCATAAGAAGGTCAAAGGCATAGGCTAGAACTTCAGTGTCCGTCTGCATCGTGCACTTGTAACCAAACATTTCCAGATAACGGCGATTTATCCCGTAAGACGAAAGTTCCCCGTTATGGACTACCGTCCAGTCAAGAATATTGAAGGGATGCGCTCCTCCCCACCAGCCCGGCGTGTTCGTTGGAAACCGCCCATGACAAACCCACATATATCCTTCGTACTCTTCAAGACAGAAGAACTCAGCAACGTCTTCCGGAAACCCGACGCCTTTAAATACGCCCATGTTTCTACCGCTTGAAAAAACAAAGGCTTTACCTGTCTCCGTGTTGATTCGCATAACCTGTTCCAGCACGTAGTCATCCGCAGTTTTGGTTGACAATTTTTTGGCATTGGGTTGCACAAAGTACCGCCATACTTGCGGAGGGTCACAGACATTCGCCTCTTTTGTGGGTAGTTCTTCGTCCTGAATGACCTCGAAAGATTCTTTGAGTAGTTTGTCGGTTTTCTTCTTTGCTTCTCCGCTTAGATACATTATGTGAAGGGCGTAATCATCCAAGTGCTCAGGATAAATGCCGTAGACGGCGAATCCTCCACCGAGACCGTTTCCCCTTTCATGCATGTTCGATATGCCTCTGACTGGGTCTTTTGAAGAGAACCGTTTTCCCTGCAGGTTCATCATGCCGAATATTGAGCAGCCCGCGAAGTCCTTGTCGTCGCCGAATCTGCAGTTTAAACTAGTGATGCTGTCCATTTTGTTCCCTCCAAAAACAATTTTCTTCTAATATCAGAAGGCAAAGATGCAAGACTGAAATCGTCAGAAACGAGCTGGCTACCAAAATTTTTAGCATCTAATCGGCTGTGCATCAGGTAGAATAGTATTCCAGCTCTTTCAATGTCATTTACTAGCGTGAAACCCATGATAACTTCATTTCTGAAGACAACCTTCCGGTAGATGTTTCTTGCAGAGTCATGCTGAATCATCACATCATATTCGTCGCCATTCACTGGATTAACCAGTCCAACCGAAATGACGGAAGCACCGAAATACTTCAGGGCACTCATGGCTGTCCCACCAGGAAACTCAGCCTTCTTTCCCGCCATGTTGTATCCTGCCACTCTACCACCGAGGTGTGCAGTAGGCCAAAGCGGCAATACTCGGTTTTCTCCGAAGACAAAGTCGAAAACTTCAGCGACATCCCCACAAGCGTAAACATCCGGGATGTTCGTATGCATGTGTCTGTCCACGATGATGCCTCGATTGGTCTTCACATCGGTGCCTGCGACCAGTTCAGTGCGCGGAATTACGCCGATGGCGAAAACCACCATGTCGCACTGTATCTCTTTGCCGTTGCTTAGAACAACTCCTCCAACAGCCGTATCGTCGTCTAACCTGCCGATTATGGTTTTTACTGTTTTACCTGTAATTATAGCGACTCCTGAATCTTCCATGAAGTCTCCAATGATTCTCGAAGCTACCTCGTCTAGGATGAGATTAAGGATTCTGTCCTTAAGTTCGATGATTGTGACTGTAACTCCTTGTTTAACCAAAGCGTCAGCAACGCTTATTCCGATTAACCCGCCGCCAATGACAACTGCTTTTTGGTTCTTTTTTACGGTTGCTACGAGACGTTCAGCGTCAGAAATCGTTGTGAACGTGAAGACCCCCTTTTTATCTATCCCATCGGTCTTTGGAACAATAGGTTTGCCGCCAGTGGCTATCAAGAGCTTTTCGAAACCGATTTTTTCTTCATCGTCAAGCTCCACGAGCCTTTCGTTTAAGTTAAGATGAACCACCTTCCGTCCTGCTTTCAAATCAACACGATTTTTTTGCCAGAAGTTATCGTCACGGTACATCATTTTGTCAAAAGTGGCTTTTCCTGCTAAGAAGTCCGAAATCATAGGACGCGAATACTGAGGGAAAGGCTCATCAGAAATCAAAACAAGTTCATTAACAGGGTCCACTTCTCTGATTGATTCGCATGCGCCTATGCCTCCCGCTGAGCCACCGACGATTACGTATCTCATTGTTCAGGAACAACCTCCTCGAAAACCAGGGCTTCGTTCGGACAATTGGCAACGCATGCTGGAATATCCAGCGTCTGACACAAATCGCACTTGGCAACAACGCCACTACTAGAAACATCCATAGAAATGGCGCCATACGGGCAAACCATGATGCAGGTCCAGCAGCCGATGCATTTGACTTGATCGTGGACCACAAGTCCGCTTTCTTCATCTTGATGCATGGCTCCTGACAGGCACGCCGTGACGCAGGGAGGATTCTCGCAATGTCGGCACTGAACAGCGAACGAAACTGGCTTAGCTTTAACCAATTTTGTACGGCTGAGCGGTTTAGGCTGTTCCTTATTGTAAGCTTTAACGATGTCTTTTGACCGCGAATGCTGGACTTTACAGTAGACTTCGCATAGACCACATCCCATGCAGTACTCTTCGAAGACAAGAATTCTTCTCATCCTACATCACGTCCAATTTTACAGATAAAGCCTGACTGACCCCGAGATCCCATCCAACTTCGTATACAATGAAAGGAGCACGATCACGCCAGAATAAAGCTGTTTTTTCCTTTTCACCACTTGATCTTTCGTTTAATTACTGTCACGTAAGTCTGGCAACGCTTCACAATCGGAGTTTTCCTTGGCAACATGCGCTAGAATCGCTGTTTTAAATCGGTTGTTCTGTCGGGTCGCATCTAGTTTAACTATTCTGCTTCTGAACGAGTCGCAACCAGTTCCCGGCGAATGTTTCTTTGAACATAAGGCGACTTTAGCTAAATAATCAAAATTCGTGCATTCGACGCAGAACTTGTTGAAAAATTTTTGGCTGTTTAATGTATCGTCTTTGAGTTTGAACTCTTCGCAACAAACGTAAGGACCTATTTTTTTGGCACAAAGAGAAGTTCCATCTATGTCTCTTCTTTCCTCATAATTAGCGCAGTCCCTACATGATCTTACTGTCATAACATCCGCATCCGTTGTGAGTTATTGTTTAGGTTTTGAGCTAATAGTTTATATAACTCTGACGAAAATCATTTATATGTAAGATTAGGAAATATGTGATCTATATGAAACATTTGCCTGTTACGTGATGGTATATGGAGAAAGACCTCGGATATAGAAGAGTCCAAAGCACAGGAAGAGGGTCATACATAATTTCGCTGCCGAAAGAATGGGTAAATGAGATTGGAGTGGAAAAAGGAAGCGAAGTTGCCTTCAAACTCCGCGACGATTCATCGTTAATCTTGACTCCAAGCAAAATGCTGGAAGAAAAAATTTCGGAACCCAAGCCTGAACTTAAGGATTATTGGGTTTATGTGCATGAGAAAGACGACCCGAGATCGATCTGCCGAAAGATAATATCGTTGTACGTCATAAACGCAGACCTCATCCATGTTCGTTTCAAAAACAACCTCCACGTCGCTGAACACAAAGCCGCAATAAACAATCTCGTAAAAAAGACTCTTCTAGGAGCAGAAATTATAGACGAGTCAAGCAACGATATGACTATCCAAATCCTCATTAATCATCCTGAATTTCCAGTTGAAAAAGCCATAAGAAGAATGGCAATCATGGCGCTTTCAGCCAATGAAATAGACTTTGTTGTCGTTAGGCAAAAAAAATGAAGACACATTCTCTGAAGTTTCCGAGTCCAAAAATGACGTGTCCAGACTCAACCTTTACGTGATTCGGCAGCTGAAATTCGGTGTAGAAGAAAACTGGTTTAAGGAACTGGGATTTAGAAGCCCAAAAGAGTTTCTGGGATACCGAATTGTAGTGAATGATATTAAGAGCATCGCTGACAACGCGATGATCATATCCCGCAATATCAATAATTTCAAAAAATTGATTAAAGACCAAACGCTTTTCTTGAAAGAAAACGTCGACGAAGAGACGTATTCCCAGATTTTGGAGTTAAACTCTCTTGCACACAAATTGTTCGAGGAATCTTTAAGTGCCATGTTCAAAAGAGACTACGAACATGCCGACAACATAATTTCCCAGATCGAATCCTTGTCAATCAGAGAAAGCGACCTTACAACCATAATATTCAGCAAGAAGCTGGACCCGAACGTCTCGTCAATTTTCAGTCTAATTCTGGACAATACGAGGCGTATCATGGAATACACCATAGACATTTCTGAAGTCACACTGAACAGAACAATCGAAGAAGATATTGAACGGAACAATCTACCACACAGCTAATTGAATTAGGACATCTAACCACCGCTTATCAATGTCATGAACGTTACGATGTCTCCGTCCTTAAGCGTAACACTGCTTCCCCTGAGTGGGTCTTTAAGAATTCCGTTAACCGTCGTTATGAAAGTTGGGTCTAAACGGCTTTCGTTCCTTACTTCTAAAAGAGAATGAAGTTTTTCTCCATAATTTTTTACTAATATTTTTAAAAGGTCACCTAGTGAAGAACCATCCGCAACATCGTATTGCTCTTCGTTTTTTCCAACTCTACTCCTAATCAAGCCAAGATAAACGATTTTTACTCGCATTTTTTCCCTTCAAATCATATGAACGGCGGAGATTATTAAAACCTTGTCCAAAAAGCTTGTGTAATTAAACGAATTCTTTCCGGACTGAAGCAAAGAATAATAAAAAAGGTTTTTTGTGTAAAATTTTATTGCTGTTTTTTCCTCAACATTTATTAATAAAGTGTTTTTACCTTCTTTATCAACGGTGTTATGTCGATGAAAGCTGAAGCCCTTTCAACCGCTGGGACAAGCCTATCTCCAGGAAACGATGTCATAGGCCTAATTCTTCAGATTGGTTGGCTAGGATTCTTCGTATTTTACATGTTTTACGGACAGCGCCTTCAGATAAAAATTATGCTTAAAGAAATCGAGAGCTCGCTTTACAAGTGCAGCTCATCAAGGACAAGGGACGGGCTTTAACGATTTCCACAATCAAAGAGGTAGGCAAAACAGACGGTGATTTGGAGGCAAGAGTTGACCGCCTTCTCGAGCACTTGTATATACCGCCGGTCGAGTTGGATCCTTCTGGCATAATCAGAAGGTTGGAACACATTGTTGATATTCGGGACTTTAGGTTTAAGGACGAAGTGAAGCTGATGGTTCCGCAAGCTGACGAAACACAAGTAAACAATTTGACTAACATGATTGATGCGGCGCTTGTACTCAATCAAATCTACAAGATTGTCAAGCACTTTTACTTGTCTGGCAAAAAAACATCCAGCTTCTACATAATAATGCAGCTCCAAATGATTTTGCCTGATATAATGAAGGAGTCAGAAGCCTACGCAAACGCCTTAACCGCTTTCAAGGCTGGACAACCAATAGGTGACGGAATCGGTGCCCTAGCAGCAGCCAAACTGATGAACGGAAACGAAAGCCATGAGATTGCCAGAGACATCGTGATGAGCGAAGTCCAAATCGAGGGACGAACAGCCTACGTTTTGAAGGCTAAAGGACCAGGAGGTAATGTCGGCAAACCCGGCGAGGCAATAAAACAGATTCTTGAGGAAAAAGAGGGGAAAATAGCCCGTGTAATAATCATTGACGCAGCTCAGAAGCTTGAAGGCGAGAAACCCGGTGAAGTCATGGAAGGAACAGGAGTTGCGATAGGCGGACCAGAAGTTGACAAGTTCAAGGTTGAAGAGGTTGCAGCCAAATACAAGGTTCCCCTGAATGTTATTCTGATAAAAGAAGGCGTAGGAGACGTCGTATCCGCCATGAGAAAGGAGATTTCTGACAGCGTGGACGAAGTTTCCGTTCGTGTTCGCAGGATATTGCGTGAGACCACGAAAGAGGGAGACCTAGTCATAATTGCTGGAATAGGGAATACCATGGGAATTGCGCAATAGAGGGATGATTGTGAAAGAAACTGCGTCTGCAGCGAAAAGAGTTTCCTATTTCTTTATTGCTATAATTTTCGTGTTGTTCACGCTTTCTTTCATTTCTCTGTTCCAAGCTTTCGAAACCTACAGAAAGACAGGAGCCACAGATTACATAACTGTAACGTTAAGCGCAAGCGCCATTGCGTTATCGTCGTATTTAGTGATTCAGGCGAGACAAAAACCGATGAAGCTAGGATTTGAACCACTAAAAGTCTTCACGACCGTGCAATGCTCAAATTGCGATCACAAAAACACTAGAGAATTTCAAAACGGAGACTTTATCCTAAAAAAAGTTGAGCTTTGCCCAAAATGCAACATCCCAACCTTCATATCCTCAATATACAGAGAAGCAACAGCAGAAGAAGAGAAAAAATAACCATACGTTGGTTCAATTATAATCATGTGAGAACGACAGCTGAATTTCTGTCAATGTAGAGTGTGTGTTCAGATTGGGCTACGGGTTTCTGACTAGCCTCAATGAAAACTGGGTAAGACATTATACACTTAGAAGCCAACAGTTTCGCGAATGCTGCTTTGTACCCGTGACCTTTATTGTGTGTTTTTAGCCACCTTTCAGCAAAAGGCAACGTTCGGTATTCTTCCTCGATAAATTTCAAGAGTTGCGCTGCCTCAAGGTCTTTAACTGGTTTCCGCTTAACGAACCTGAAAATGAAGGCTTCCGGTCCATCCTCCACTCTGCCAGCTGCGTCCCTAAGAGTCACGAAAGGTTCAATGGCGCAGACATCTCCAGCATTAATCTTCGTAAAGGAAATGTGCGTAACATTCGGCAGCGACTTTCCTGTATGAATAATGTATCGTCCAACTTGGTGACCAGTTAAATTTGAAATAGGTTTGTATCCGCGGCGTTCGATGGTTCTCTGTATTTCTGAGCCTAAGTCAGACGTGTGCATGCCTGGCCGAATGGTTTTGACGGCTGTTTCTAACGCTGCCTCGGACGCGTGAACCATGCCTTCAAGTTCAGGATTGAAACATACTGTAACTGCGGTGTCAGCAACGTAGCCATCGATGTGGACACCAATATCAATCTTAACCAACGAGTCATTTGGGACCGTTTGGGCGTCGTCAGGAGGAGACGTATAGTGTGCTGCAACCTCATTAACTGAAACATTGCAGGGAAACGCTGGCTTACCACCCATGCTGGTAATTAGGTGTTCTGTTTTTTCGCAGATTTCGAGTAACGGCATCCCTTCTTTGGTCCTTCGTTTCATTTCTTCTCTGACTTTTGCAGCTATCTTTCCTGCGCGACGATACTTCTCTAAAGTTTCTTCCTCAAGCATTCTTACCGACTCGTAAAATGAGATGTTGTTTATTATTCAGTTAGCATAGTTTGACTTAATGATCTTTACTATATCTTTTTCATTTTTTCATTATGGAAACTTTTAAACACCTGTAAACCAAATTTGAAAGAAGACTTGCTCATTAATTTTATAACTGTATTTATAAAAAGAATTTAAAATTCATAAACGATTTATTAATAGACTTATATTTTCGGAAATTATCAACCGAAATTTTTCAGTGTAAACAGGGAGTACGACAAGTTATGAGAATAGTTTCAGAATACTTGTTATCGATGATGATGAAGGCATAAGAAGAGTATTGTTCAGTATACTAAAAGACAAGGGATACGAAGTTGATACAGCCAAGAACGGAGAGGAAGTCATAGAGAAAACCAAGAACAACTTTTTTAACTTAGCCTTAATCGACATTCGGCTTCCTGACATGGAATGCACCGAAGCGGTTAATAATACTCAAAAACTCAACTCCAAAAATGATAAAAATCATCCTCACCGGATATCCCGGCGCTGAAGAACGCCATCGATGCTGTAAACAAAGGCGTTGATGGCTATCTCATAAAACCTGTTAACATGAGTGCACTTTTTGAGAAAATCGAGGAGCATCTAAAGAAACAGGTAGAATCCATAAAATATAGCGAAGATAAAGTTGCAGAATTCATTGAAACAAAAGTGAATAACTAGCAAGAGTACATTAGCAGTATTGGAGGTCAGCGATTCTCGGATTACATCTTCAACCTTTCCACGGACTGCAGACCCATTTATTGTACGTAACTTTTTGCTATTTAACATATCCAACATTTGCTTCAGTGGATTTTGGATGTCAAGGACTTTATTTTGTGTAATTTTTTGATATAAAAACCAATAATTATTGACATTGTCCACCATATTTTTTAACCGACGACAACGGTTCAGAACATTCTAAAATAAATGTGTAGAATTTCCCAAAAGATAACACGATCTTAATCTGAATATTATGCAGTTGGCTGATTAACTAATAATATGCCTAGAAACCTTTTATAGGCTGTATACAAATAATTTTAACATTACAGTTAATGGTGGTTGCATGAAGAAGATTGGGGTCGTCACTGCAGGTGGAGACGCGCCTGGAATGAATGCGGCTATCCGCTCAGTTGTCCGCTCCGCCCTTCATAACAATCTCGAGGTTATCGGGTTCGAGAGAGGCTACTTAGGATTAATCGAAGAACAGTCTAGACTGATGGGTCCACGTTCAGTCAGCGGTATAATTAACTTGGGTGGAACAATCCTGAAAACAAGTAGGTGCGAAGAAATCAAGACACCTGAAGGATTAGAGAAGGATCTGAGTCTCTAAAAAGTAAAGGAGTCGAAGGGCTTGTAACTATCGGCGGGGATGGCACATTTAGGGGCGCAATTGAGTCTTTATAGGGCAAGCGGAATACCAATGATTGGGATTCCAGCCACGATAGACAATGATGTTGCGGGGACCGAAACAACGATAGGCTTCGACACAGCAGTCAACACAGCACTTTCAGCAATAGACAAGATTAGGGACACAGCCACGTCTCATGAAAGAATCTTCGTTGTCGAGGTGATGGGAAGGACGCGAGGCTTTCTCGCCCTTGAGGTTGGGCTAGCTGGAGGAGCTGAAATAATATTGGTTCCCGAAATTAAGCTCTGACATGGAAGAAATATGCGAAAAGCTTCAAAGGGACAGGAAAGAGGGAAAAATTTCCGAAATCATCGTGATGGCTGAAGGGGCAGGAAACTCGAGTGAAATAGCAAACTGCATAACCCAAAAAACTGGGTATTTAGTGCGGTTGACTGTGCTTGGCTACATCCAAAGAGGCGGAACACCTACAGCCCAAAGCAGGATTCTCGCAAGCGAGTTTGGTAATCATGCGGTTGATTTACTGCTTAAGGGCGAAAAGAAGAAGATGGTTGCTGTTCGGGAAGGACGAATTTCTTCAGTAGACTTGGATGACTCGCTGAAAAGAACAAAAAGGCTGGATATGTCTCGCCTTAAGCTCACTGAAATAATATCTCACTGATGATTAAAGACGTTTTTTTAAAAAACTAAGTTATGTAATTCGTAAGCCCAGCCTGTTTGGCAAGTTGCACTGCTCTTCGCATCTCTTCAGCTGTTAGTCTCCTCCTTAGTTCATTAACTTCATGAGCCCTCCACTCAGGTCGGTATTGAAACATCACGTTTACTCTCACATTCTTGCCCAAATTCCCCGATATCCAATTCAGAATCTCTTTTGTGCAGCATTCTAGGTGACCGGGCAAAACCAAGACTCGAATTATGAGATCACCGTATTTTATTGCATGCAAGTGGTTCCGGGTGCAAACTTCCCAATAGTTTGGTGCATTGGATAATTTCTCTGCGCAATCATTGTCTCCATACTTGAAATCTAAAAGGAAAACATCAGCAAAGCCATCTAGGAGATTTGCTGTTTCCTCGCTGTAGTAGGTGTTTGAGTTCCAGACGATGGGAACGTTAACTTCGACAAGTCGGAATGTCTGAAGCCACTGTTGAAGCCAAGGCGTAGGTTCCCCGCCTACGAGGTTAATGTTCCTGCAGCCATTTCGACGCAACCGGTCTACCTCTGATGCCAATTGCTGAGGTGAATAAACCTTTCCTGTTTCGAACCATTGAGATATCGTCCAGTTCTGGCAGTGCAGGCAACATATCGTGCAACCTAGTGTAAAGATTGTGCCTGAAGGAATAAGCTCAGGCTCTTCTCCCAAATGCTCAAAGATGGAAGAAACTTTTATTTTGTCGCTGCATCGGCAGTAACCCGTTTGTCCACGAATACGATTAATATTGCATCTTCGAGTGCAGAAATGGCAGTTTTCAAGAATTCTATTAGACTATTTTTTGTTTCAGATCAAGGAAAGATGTTTTTGGATTTTCAAACACTTTCAACGATATTCGATTATTATCCAATTCCATTTCTAGACGCGCGAACTCTTTCAACTTTTGCTCGTGGATCCGCCATAATTCTTGGACAGAACCGACTTCGAAGAAGTCAACATCTATCTTTTTAGCAATCTGAAATTTGGCTGGTTTCTCATCTTTCATCACAGCGAAGTATCTTGACAAGCTTGCCTTAACATTCTCGTCTTCCAAAACTGTCACTGCATCTCTTCTCGTAATTCGCCACATTGGGTTCTAAAAAATAATTAATTTTAAAGAATCTTATTAATTCGTATCTATTTCCAAGTCTCTTTTATCAAAAATTTTTTTCAATCATTAATGTTACGATAAATAATTTATATAACGGAGTAAGGGTAAGAGAAGCCTTCTTTGTGGAGGTCTCCTTTTATGGCGATTTTTTTTTCGCAGTTTGGGCATTTTTTCTCGTCAGTTATGTTCCATTTGACTATGCTGAAACTTTGTCTCTTGATAAGCAATTCGTTGCATTCAGGGCAATAGGTGTTTTCGAATCGGTGACCCGGAACGTTCCCCAAATACACATAATTAAGACCCGATTCCTTGGCAGCCCCATAAGCATCCTCAAGCGACTTTACTTCTGTTGAGCTGATTTCTGTTAATTCGTAGTTTGGGTGGAACCTTAAAAGATGAAAAGGCGTATCTTCGCCCAAGTTATTTTTTATCCACAGAGCAAGTTGCTTTATTTGTTCGATTGAGTCGCCTATTTTTGGCACGACAAGATTGGTGATCTCGACGTGAATGTTGTATTTCTTCATCTCCTTCAAGGTCTCAAAAATCGGTTCAACTGAAGGAACAGACGAAAACCTTCTGTAAAATTGTGGGTCGCCGCCTCCTTTGAAGTCAACCGTCGCAGCGTCAAGGTAAGGCGAAATGGTTCTAACAGATTCAGGCGTCATGTATCCGTTCGTCACGAACGTGTTGAAGAGTCCCTGTTGGTGGGCTAAGACAGAGGTGTCGTAGGCGTATTCAAAAAAGATCGTAGGCTCAGTGTAGGTGTAGCTTATGCCTTGGCAACCGTAGTCCTTGGCGGTCTTAACAACTTTTTCAGGCGGAAAATCTTTCCCGACGATTTCTTTTTCTTGGCTTATGTCCCAATTATCGCAGAACTGGCACCTGAAGTTGCATCCGACTGTGGCGATGGAGATGACTGAAGCTCCGGGATGAAAATGGGAAAGTGGCTTCTTTCCGATTGGATCCACGTTTGCTGCGCAAGCCTTAGCATAGTTGAGCGAATAAAGCTTGCCTGAAACGTTTTTTCTGACTCTGCAGAATCCTGTGAGCCCTTCTTGGATTAGACAGCGGCGGCTGCAGAGGTTGCATCTGGTTATGTTGTCTTCGATTTTTTCGTAAAGCATTGCCTCATGTAAGGGAAACAACAGACACATCCCTAGGGTTCTAAGGATTCCCCGATATCTTAACTGTAAACTACGCCCAATTTAATTGTTTCTTCAGGCTTTTCAATAAGCATCCGATAAGCTTCAACAACATCTTCAAACCGCACTGTTGGGGTAAGCATACCTTGGCTCGTTAAACGCTTCTTCCGGAACAGCTCAAGAACCGTGTCGTAAAGACGTTTCCTGTCCCACAATGGATAGTCTCTGTATGGTTCGCTTTCCACCCTTGCACCTGAAACCAAAACCTGACGGTTGAAGTGCCATTCTTCACCGAGATTCAGACCCTTCGTTTCGCCATGATACCACGAAACGGGTACGACTGAACCACCAAACCTTGTGGTTCTTATGGCTTCGTGTAGAGCCTTGTATGATCCGCTTGTCTCTAAAGAGATGTCCACGCCTTTACTGCCAGTCATTTTTTTAACTGCCAATCCGATGTCACATTCAAGCGGATTCAACGTTACATCAGCACCATATGTTTCAGCAAGGTTCCTCCGTTTCTGAATAGGTTCAACGCCGATAACTGTTAAGACGCCAGAGAGCTCGGCTAGCTGAACCGCCATGAGCCCTATTGCTCCGAGACCGAAGACTGCCACCGTGTCTCCGATTCTGACGCGGCCTTCGCGGACAGCCATGAATGCGACTACTGAGGGGTCCATACATACTATGTCTTTGTCGCCCAGTTCCATTGGCGCCACATTCACGGCTTCCTCGCCGACTGTGTGAGTTTCCCTTATTGGAAGGTAACCGTAGACTCTGTCTCCGACCTTTACGTTTTTAGCTTTGGCTCCGATTTCTGTGACTGTGCCAACGGTCATGTTTCCCAGAGTCATCGGGAACGTGGGTGTCCAGCCTTTTCCTGTACTTTCTGGAAGAAACAAGCCTGATTCAGCGTCGTATCTTTTATTTGTGAATGAAGACACTCCCAAGAATATGGGCAGCATTGTCCCGTGTTTTTCGGCAGAAAGTTGGCTTTTTATGCGTATCTGGTTTGGTTTCAAAGGCGGATCTTGGTATTCCCTGAAGGCTAGATGCTCTGGTGCGGTAGCAATCAGTTCTTTGGGCATGTCAGACACCATTTTTTGTGAGTCTGTAAATACGGTTTTGAGGTGCTACATTATTTTCTGTCGATGATATAAAGTATTCCCATAGACTTGCATGATAAATGAAATTGGAGGTTAGTCCTTTATTGCTTCAAGAAGGCTCATGACGTTCCAGAGTTTCACGCGCGTGTAAGGTGGCATGTTGGGGTCTTGAAGAATCTCGTCGAGGATTGAGATAGCGTTGGATGTTCTGATGCCGACCGTATTTCCCAGTGACTGCAGCGTGTCCAACGAGTTCTTTGCTGCTCTTCTGATGTTTCGAGGGGTCGTGTTGTCTTCAGAAACCTGACCCAGAATGAACACGGCTTGTTTGATTCTTTCGTCGTATTCTTGCTGTTTCTTTTTGCTAACCATTTTTAACCCCTCTTCATAAATGGATATTTACTGCACATAGTTTGTTTATGCCTTTAATGGAAAAGAAGCATATAAGTCTTATTTTAGTTATTTTCAGCTTATGTTTGTTGTTTTTAGTTTCTCTTTCTAAACAGCTTCTTTCCGTCCATTTCACAGACATATTCAAATCCCACCTCAAGGAGTTTGCATGCTTCATCCAAATTTGCAGCGGCTTTAACTATGAAGTCTTCGTTTCCTTCACGGAATAACGCTTTCTCCATGTCAATGTAAATCATGGTGTTTTCAATGCATTTATGTCCCAGCACTTCTTTCACGTGCAGTATGTCTCTGGTTTTGTGGTATTCCATTGTGGCTTTCCAATGCCTCATAGTGTGAAACGAGATTTCTAGTAGTCTTGGATTTATGAGTTTTCTGGCTGCTGTTTTTCTGCCGTTTAGAAGAAGTCCGCTCAAGTGTGTTGCGACCATAGGTTTGCCATTTGTCATGAAGACGTATTCGCCTTTCTTTTGCATGTGGTCGAGAGTGCTATAAGGTCGTTAGATATGCTCAATATTCTTGGATTGCTGCCTTTCTCAGCTTCGCTGATTCTCAGGATTCTTTTTTCTCGGTCTATATCGATCCATCTTAACTTTGCTATTTCACCGATTCGAGCTCCAGTTTCTTTCGCTATTCTTAAGGCTAAGCTTGTGATTTTTCCGCAACAGCTAATTAGATCGTTGATTTCCTTTTCTGTCGGTATGAATTTAAGCGTTTTTCTTTGTTTATATGTTGGTTCATGCCAAGTCAAGTTGTGGAATGAAAGAAAATTGGAATAGATTTTTGTAATTACAGCCTTGGTTGATTCTTTCCAGCTTGCTTGTGCTAGAACAGATTTTACTGATTCTGGGTTGAATATGTCAGCGCCATATTTTTTTAAGAGCGCTATTTGATTCGCGTATTCCCTGATTGTTCCTTCTCGATAGCCTTGTTTCTTAAGCATCCACGCATACTCAAAGATTAGACTTTTTGCATCATTGACTGTGGCTCCCGCAGCCTTTTCTTGAATTCGGGGTTCCACTGTGGCCAAGTTTATCATCTCGTTGTCCGAAACGCGTACTAGGCACTCACTACTATGCTGGTTCTCCTTTTTATTAGTTTGAACATGGTCAGAAAACCGGTAGCCGCAGTCACGGCAAAGCCGCCTCTGAATAGGAATAAGACTGTCACTTCGGAATCCGTCTTTCCAAACTTTTGTTGACCACATTCTGGGCATGTGGGGGGCTGGTGTAGGACGACGCCATACTCGCCGTACTTCCCTTCTTGGTTAACCCGCTTGTTGGTGAAATACGCGTTTCTGAACGAAGCATCGTGGAAGCCAGCCACTCCCCTGCCCATTATTGCCTAAAGATTAGGCTTCTCTGTGCAATGAAAAGAAGAGGTCGTCTGGCACGTTGCCCAGGACTTTTATGAAGCCTTCAGTCTTGCAGAAGTCTAAGATGTGGCTAAACAGGGGATCCTGCGTGTTCCCAAAGCATTTTACAAAGCCATACCTGCCTGTGAAGACCCGAAGTTCGATGCCTTCAACCGTTTCCCGCATCTGGTAGGCTCCGGTTCTGCACCACTGTGCGTACTCTTCTAGGTCTTCCCAAGACTCCACTAAACTAACCAATTATGTCACCTTGAACATTTGTTGAAACAAAACTATAAGACATTTCTGGCGCCCGCAAAGTATACTATACTTTGGGAGCCTCTTCAAAGTATACTATACTTTGGAGACCCCTTCAAAGTACATAATCAAGTTATAACTTTACTAGTTATTGATGATTTAGAAACTAGCATGGTAAATGTTCGAAACTCTAATATCTTTTGTTTCTGTTCCTTAATGGGGGTTCGTCAATTGAAGAAGGCTGAGCCAAAATGCCCGGTTTGCGGTTCAAAACTGGTTAAACAGAAACGGGGTTTTATGTGTCCGAATTCAAAATGTGAAGTCATTAAAGTTTATTTCGATAGGAACTACAATGTAATAAGAGTCAATAAACAAGGTCTTTCGTCGATGTCCAAGTTTGGCAAGGATTTTACTTAGCGGATATACACTGCTGGTCCTTACCGAAGTGCACGGTTAAGTTACGGCTTAATTATTGTTGAATTTTTATTATGTTCTTCACCTTTATTGTTTTTATAGGAGGTCTAAGAGGTTGGTGGCAAACTTTGTTCCTTATGATGACTCTGTTCATCAAGCACAGTTTTTCGAGTTGAATGTGGAGTATGCTTCCTGGTTTGCTGAGAAATATTTTGCGCGACACAACATTGATATTGTATCGATCTTGGGCAAGTCGGTCCAAGAATACGTTAGGACTGTCATTGGCAACTTTACGAACATTCGGTCGTCCGAGGGAATAACGTATTTGCTCGAAATCGATGGCAAAGTGGAAGGGATGGGAGCATTAATAAAGCTGGAGGAAGGAGTTGGAGAAATCAAGCGTATGTACATTCGTCCAGAGCATCAGGGGAAAGGTTATGGAAAAGAGATGCTCAACAGGTTGATAGGGAAAGCTAGGGAACTTGGATACTCTACACTTCGACTTGAAACTGCAGACTTTTCAACCACAGCTCATCATGTTTACCGATCCGCAGGATTCAAGGAAATCGCTGAATACACTGGTGGTGAAACCCCAGAATGGCTTCGACCATACTGCATGTTCATGGAAAAAAATCTATAATTTTGGATTGGGTATATTAACGCGCGCACTTAGGAGACAGCTAAACCTTTTTCCATACGGTTCACAACAGCGTTTATTATCGTCTTCTCAAGCCATCCGCTTGCTAACTGTTTAAGATCACATATGCAGGTTATGGTGGTCTTTGCCTAATTGGAGGTTGCAACGGTATCCATAAAATGGAAGCAGTCGGGCAATTTGTGGGGGAAATATGGTTTTCTATTAGTCTGTCCACCAACCTTAGCAACCTCCGCAAAAACCTTTACAAAAATTGAATATAAGCAATCTGTGAGAGTAGGGGCAGGGGGGTTTGGCTAGCTTTTTTAAATTTCAAATGCGTGTGCAATTATAGTAGGTAGACTGGGTGATTGAACGATGAATTTTCCATTAATAAGGAAAGTTGACTGTGTACTGTTTCATGTTTCAGACCTCGAATCAGGTATAAAATTCTATCAAAATACTTTGGGACATAAACTCAAGTGGAGAAAAGACGATTCGGCTGGTTTTCAGATGCCAGAATCTGACACCGAAATAGTCATTCAAACTTCTCGAAAGGGGCAGGAGACCGATCTTCTCGTTGAATCGGTTGTATTAAGTGTCAAGTATCTTGTGGATGCGGGTTCTAGAGTGATCGTACAGCCATTTGACATCGATGTGGGTAAGTGTGCAATTGTGGAAGATCCTTGGGGTAATCGTCTTGTCCTTCTTGATCTCAGTAAAGGTGTTCTATTAACGGATTCAGAGGGAAAAGTGATTGGTAATGAAAAGTCTTAATTCAATATGTTTAGGTTTGGGAAGGAAGGAATTAAATTTTTACTTTTCTCTGCAAGTTTTTCTCCACTTTGTTGATGTCAGTTCCAGCGGTCACTAGAATCTTTTTGAATCCTAGGTCTTTCCAGAATTTCTCGCCTTCAATGTTTCCTAAAACATATCTTAGATAGATCTTTTCAACTTTATTGGCTTTAAAAAATTTACAGATTTCATAGACCAGTTTTCTTCCAATACCTTGCCTTCTGAACTTTTGGTCTACATATATTGTGGACAGCATTCCAATAATGTTAGGCAAATAATCCGTTCTGTGCATTATAATTCCTTGCGCGAATCCGACAGTCTTTTTTTTAGCTTCAGCTACTAAAAGTAGAACATTTTCATTCTGGATGTCATTCTTAAATTGTTGTCTTAAGTTTCCTTTTCTTTCGTCGGTGTATCTCCATATGCGGGAGCTAGATTTTTCAAGGTGGCTCTGTAGGTCTAACTGTAGCTCTGATGATCTTATTCAAGTCTAACAGTTCTGCTCTGCGAATCTTGATTTCCGTTAAGATCCATCACCCTAGTAGTAACATTTTTCTTCAATTTTGTATTGTTTCTTAATATCGTTTTGTGTGATATCTAGCTAGCTTGCTATTGTGCCAATATTTTTTGGGTTTGGGGGTTAAAATTTAACCTTCATCTAGGAGAGGTGTTATAGAAGTTAAGGCATTTATGATGTTCTTTTCACTGGCTTCTTCAATGAACCTGTCTAAGTCGATCTTGCTTAATGTGATGGCAAGATAGGCTCTTAGTGTTAGTTGGTAGAGTTGCGCTTGAAAGCCAGTTTGTGTTCTTTTGGCGCTAATTGTCTCGATATATCCCTTGTCGGTTAGGCTTCTGACTCGGCGGTTTATCACTGAATATTTATTGTACCTTAATGATCTGTGGGTTCTTACTTTCTTGCTGATCTCGTAAATTGTCAGTGCGCCCTCTGTGGCAAGTACTTGAAAGATAGCTTTGTTTAGCTTTGCCTCTCGTCCTGTGAAGACGGAGAGCCTTGGTTTCACTATTCCCTCCCACGCTCTTTATCCGTGAGGTTGACGAGTGGGGTTTTTCAGCTTTTTACACAGATTTATGTATCATAATTTTCGTGCAAGACTGCGGTGAATTCGTTTCTATACATAGAAAAATACTATAAGGCAAACTTTTTCTACATGTAGAAAATTCCAGCAATATAAGGAGATTAATCATTTTTATGTTTAAACTGTTGATTTTCAGGATTGCAAGGCATGGTTTTTTCTGGTTTTAGAAGGGCATTTTTCTATATATAGAAACGTTTTTACGGGGGTTTGGAACTCTTCTTAGGCTTTAAAATTATCATTAATCCTTCATGTGGGGGCGGGGGAACTTGGACAGACACCTCAAAGTCCTTGTTAAGATAAGGCTTCACGAGATCATGAAACTTTCTAGGAATAGGCATAACGATCTGTTCATACTGGTAAGAACCTTTCTTATGGTAGTGCTGCTTCAAAACGCAGCGGCGAAGCCTCAAACACTTTCCTCCTTACCTCATTTTAAAGAATCGGTAACATTCATTCTTTAACATCCATGAACTCTTCCAGCAGAAACTGGTTCCTCGGTTTGTTAAAAAACAGGTCAACTGAAACTGCGGGTTTAGACGGATGTTTCTCTAATGTTAATTTTACGTGCGGGTTTCCTTCCTCAAGCCTGGCTGAGACGTCGGATCGTCCGAAAAGGTACTGTTCAAGTAGCCGTTTTCGCCTGTTTTTGGAGGAGAAAGAGGTTACCACCAAAAGCAGGTTTTTTTCTCTTACGAGGTTCCAGAGGAAACGGACGACGCGGTTAAACGTTCTCTTCGCTTCAAACAGCTCGATGTCTGAGTCGCAGTACAGGGTGGCGATGTCCGAGATCACGACGAGTCTCGAGTTTAACCGGTTGAGAAGTTCGGATAACTTCTCAGTGATTAGGGCGGTGAGCTGGTAACTCGTGAACGCTCTGGATACCCAGATGTTTTTCAAGGTTTCCTCAGGATCCAGTCCAAGCAGACGCGCGTTTTCTGAGATCAGGTACAAATCGAAGCGGTTGCTGCCGTCGATGAAGACAGCAGACGAGTTTAATCCCCCTTCAGCCGTGGGAAGCTGGCTTCGGATACACAGCAGTTCCGAAAGAAAGTGGCACACTTGCGAACCGTGAAGGACGACGAGTTCTCCCATTTTCAGCTCTCCGAAAAGCTTGTCTATGATTTCGACGCCGAAGGTTAAGGACTCCGCGCCGTGGACGGCTGTTTGATGAACGCCCGTGAATGGCATGATGAGCTTCAACATAGCATCTTCCTCTAGGAATTGCGAAATCCAGCGTGCACCTAACTCGGCAAAAACGTATTTAAGAGGTCTGTGAAGACAGAGGGAGAGGGGAATCTTATAGCTTAATAAGGCTTATTTTTAATTTTAGAATAAAAATTATATTGGCGATTAGCGGGTGGTTTGGTTTGTCTGTGAAAGAAATTAAGGCGCTTGTGCGTCGTCTAATTGAGGAGACCAATAAAGGAAAGACGGCTGCCATGACCGTAATAGACGAGTTATATGACACCAACATCGTGTTACATTGCCCGCACAGCAAGGATATACGTGGTCTTAAGGACTTCAAGCAAGCTAATGACGAATCATTCAACGAGATTCCAGACGCTCATTCCACTATTGATGATATGATTGTTGAAGAGGATAAGGTGGCAGTTCGCTTAACAATGACTGGCACCTATAGTGGAAAAATGGGTGATACCGGTTCTACCAATAAGAAAGTAACGATATCGCAGATCATCATTGACCGCATTGCTGATGGCAAGTTTGTGGAGGAATGGGTTAGGTATGATACCTATGGCTTTATGCAACAACTCGGCCTTATACCCACGCAGGGAAAGGAAACATAACCTTACTGATACTATTTTAGCGGGAGTAACCATGAGTGAAAACGAAGTCAAGAAATGCCCCAAATGTAATGGAGAAATGGAAAAAGGCAGGAGTTTGATTGCTACCCATGCACATTTTTGGGAAGTCCTTTTCTCAAAGAAAGGTGACTGGTATGGCGATAAAATTATTCCGCTTTATTGTAAGAAATGCGGCTATATTGAGCTTATACAAAGAAATGTAAATAAATTAACTGGTCAATTTTCTCTATCTCTATTTGGGGTTTGGGATTAAAATTTTATAGTTTTACCATGTTTCTAGCTGAGCTAGAAAAATACCGCTAGCCAGCTAGTGCCTTTTGGAATTCTATTTTTATTTACTCAATAACTATCATCGTTAAGCTTGATCTAACGCCATCCAGCCTTCTTATTCGGTAAGTTACTAAATCTTTGATCTTGTCCATAGACGGTGCTTCAACCTTAACAATTACGTCGTATACTCCAAATGTGCTATAAGCTTCTTTTACGTTTTCGACGTTCTCTAAGGCTTTCAAGACTTTTTCCATAGCGTCAATCTCTGTGTTTATAAGGACAAAAGCGACAGGCACAGAATCAACTCCCACAAATTTACAGTTGTTCTCCTCGTTTAAAGGTTTATCTTAGAATTGCGCACAAAAAAGAGGCAACATTTTTTGTCCCATGGCTGGCGAGCTATTAAAAATTTTAGGCTTCAGATATCTAAAGCAGGATGAATGATGAAAAGAAGTTGCCCGGGAAGCCCAAGCTGCCCGGGGAGATGAGAAGGGAAATATTTAGACAGGTTGGGCTCCCCGAACAACAAAGATATGCGGATTAAGTGATATATGTTTTTTTATGTCGTCAGTAATTCTGATTTTTTAATCCAATATTGTCAAGGTCTCAGGGTTAAAGACTTCACAGTTAAGACTGAAAGACTTTCCAGAAGCAAGATGGCTAAACGTGAATACTTGAACGATCCTAAAACATCAGATTTGATGAGGAAGCTTAACAGCTATTTCGAGTCTAAGGTTGATGTCCCCAGAATAAAACACGGTCAAAGACAAACCCTTGAACCCCTAATTAACGAAGAAGCATTATTATTTGCTAAGTATTTACGTAGCGAAAGAGAAACATGGATTCCCAGAACGCCTAATTTTGATTTCTAACTTCTATCGAGAATTTCTTTTCTTTTTTTCTTCTGCTCAATGAATTATTTAAGCTTAAATATTCACGCGCACTCACTTATTCTTAGCGGGTGATTTGTCATGTCAGCAAAAGAAAATAAGGAGCTTGTGCATCGTTTCCTTGAGGAGTTTAACAAGGGGAAGGCAGCCGCCATGGCAGCAATCGATCGATCGATCGATATGCGCGGCGACCTCAAGGACTTCAAACAAATGGAGAGCGAGATGTACGACGCGTTTCCCGACATGCATGTAACCATTGATGACATGGTCGCCGAAGGAGACAAGGTAGCAGCGCGCACGACGTGGACTGGCACACACAAAGGTGAATTTATGGGCATCCCTCCTACCAATAAGAAGGTGACGATTTCGTTGATCTTCATCGACCGCTTTGCTGGTGGCAAGATCGTGGAAGACCATGGTGAATATAGTGCTTTGGACTTGATGCGGCAACTCGGTCTTAAAGAAATACCCACGCCGAAGAAGGAAAAATAACCACCACAAATCGTATTCTGATTTCAGCTTCCCCTCTTTTTCTGTTCGTATAAAGTTTTTGTTTTTGTGTGTTTTTGTGTGTGTTTTTTTTATTTGTTTTGTTTGTAGGTGTAGGTCTAGGTGTAGGTGTACCCCCTACACCCTCTACTAGCTATGCTATTAGGCTCTGTTAGATAGCCTGTTTGGGTTTGGGTTTGGATTAAAATTTAACACCAAACCCAAACGAAGGTCCTTCCATAAGCCATAAAAGTGCGCGGGCTAGACAATGTGTGAGGCGTTTATTTGAAGAGGAAGGAAAGTTACTTAGAGATTACAGTGCTCAAGCGTTTTGACACCAAAGAAGTATTCAAAGATCCTCCAATCAAGGCAAAGTATAGTGGTCCATGTCCCGTCTTCAAAGAAGGACAGGTATTCCAGGTTGATGAATACTGTTGTAGGCCAAACGAGTTTTGCACCTGGGCTTGGGAGGCAATGTTCGCGATAATTATGACGCTCAGGTTTGGTGGCAATCCCTGGTATCCTGAGTATTTTGATGAAACTGGAGTTGCAGTAGCGTGTTGCCCAGACGGATTAAGACCAGTGATCTTCAAGCTAGAGCGAAAATAGCTAAGTATTAAGACATGAAAAAGGCTAGTTAAGAAGTCGGCTATTTTCGGTTTCCATGCTTGACTCTCTTGCATCAGATACATTGGCTGCTTTTGCCCTCAATTGAGCGTATGCATTGAGCAGTTCCTCTGATGCCTCGATCAACTCGCTCCATTGGGATCTATCGCCCATCAATATCCCCACAATAATTCTATGAGTATAGGAGTAATTAGAAGTTATGGAAGATGTCCTTCTTAAGAAAATAAGGATTCTAAGTCATAGTTGCGGCTGATAAGGCTGCTAGTAATGTGATGATGTCTGTGTTGTTTGCTGACTGTATGAGTTGGTCAAAATTAATGATATCTAGGAGGAAGGCGAGGTAGGTTTTTGTGGTAGGCTGGAAGAATTTCACTTTTTGTCCTTGAGGCATCTCTCTTACAGTCGTTACTTCGATGAATCCTTCTTGTTCCAAGTCTCTTATGCGTCTATTAATAACATGGTATCTTAGATGCCGAAAACCTCGGGTTTCTCTTACTCTCTTATAGACTTGCCAAATGTTCAAACAACATTCTTTGCAAAGAAAGAGAAGGATCATTCTGTTCAGTCTTGCTTCTCTACCCTTAAAGACCGAAAGTCCTGGTTTCCCATTTCTTGTCATGTCCTTAACAAGCCCTTAAACAGACAAGCTTTAGCCATCAAGGCTGCATGAATGACGAATTTTTGGGCTTGGGGTTTTTCAGCTTTTTACACATTTTTATGCAACAAGGAGTTCTATAGGCGAAAACGTTTCTGTGTACAGAAATGCCTATAGCAAAATCGCAGTTGGGAACCGTATTTAGGATTGATGTACATTTTCCTGTTAAATTCATGGCTTAGGTATGTATAGAAGTGGGGATTTTGACGGGGTGTTTTTCGGTGCGCATAAACGTTTTTACGGGGTTCGTGAAGGCTTTTCTTCGCTATTTTTCTTGTCTTTAGAAGTTTTGGGGCGGGAGGAAAGGTGGACTTGCATTGTGAAGCCGTCTTTGTGTGGTTCTATTTTGATATTGACTTCTCTGTTGGCGAAGGGTTTCACGATGCTTTGTAACCGTTTAGGTACAGGTACGCAGAACCTTTCATATTCGTATGCGGCCTTATTGTGCAGGTACTTCTTTCTTGAGACCCAGCTGTGAATTTTCATCCTGCTGCTTCTCCTTCTCGTTGTTAAGTTTTTCAAGTAAAGCCATGATCTCTCTCAGTTCTTTTTCTTGAGCTAGAAGAATGGACATGAACATAGCATCTGACACGATCGGCCTTACAGCAGCTCCCGCAGCTGACGCGTAACTGCGACAATAATTCATTAACTCTTCAAAAGCTTCTTTGTCTGAGTTGCCTGGAAGAGCCTTCATGAATTCTTTCCATTTAGCAATCTCGCTTTCAAGCTTCATACGAAAGGAAGGAACAGTCTTACCCAAAACACAACCACCCTATAGGGGCATTAGAGCTGACTCAAAACCCTTTTAAAGAATCCGTGCAAACAAGGGGAGAGAGGGGGTTGTAATAATAATAAGTCTTGTTTTCAAAAAATGAAACGAGAAGGGTCGATTTTTCACCTAAATTGTTTATACTGTTTCATCAAAGCTTGGACTTGTGAAGGACATGAATCGTAAAGTTATTGTTATGACCATGATGTTAGTTATTGGGTCAGCAGTCTTAGGATTAGCTGCTGCTGAAACAAATCAACGGATTTTTCCACACACACCTGTGGTTATAGAGTTAAATCCGGAAGCTACTGCCAGGTCACTATTTCCTGTAGAGTCTTTAAAGATAACGTCGTTGGGTACAATAAAATTTGATATTACCCAACAATTTCCAACCCAATTTCCAATCAGCACCATCCCACAGGAAGAATTCAGGCAAGGAGACATTATGGGAATCATGCTAAATTATACTTATTTCTATTCAACCCCGCAGGGCGCTGGAATCTGGGAATCAAGCAATCTAGGCGAAAAAGATAGTGAGTATGTATTTTATGATGAAGTTTTGTTTGCCTATTTTAAAATGTCTTTAGCACTGTATGATTCTCAGGGAATTTTAGTGGCTAATACAAGTGATTTACGGGGTTTTAGTGGTGTAGAGGGATTAAGTAGTTCAACTAATGTTTCAAGCGTTTTTTCATACAGAGGATATTGCATACTTGTATCCTATGACTGGGTTCCTGGAATCTACACGCTAAAAGCTAGTGTGAAAGAATTGCTTAGTGGACTTGTTGACTCATCTGAGACCATTGTGAACTTTACTGTTGGTCCTCCTCCTGCAGTTCCTTATCCAATATCGATTCATCCAAGGCTCGTGATAATAGGCTCAGAGGATTTGCCGGAAGGTTGGGTTGTTGCTGGGGAGGGGAGGCTTAACGAAACAACGATTGAAGGGTTTGGCATGAGCAGTAGATCCTTCACTAAACCAGATAACGGCTTTGCTAAGGATATCACAATTGAGATCATCCAGTTTGTGAATGATGAGGTTGCGGCTCAGTACCTTGAAAGTAGGATGGAAGGTATGCTGCTAACGGAAAAATATGGACACTGTAGAGTCACAATGCAGGAAATAGGGGATTCGGGGTTCCTCGTTGACCAATTTGAAAGACGCGACCTGTCATGGAGTGGTTGGGACGATTGGACCGGTCTTGCAAGTGGATCCTTTGTTGTTTTCAGGGAACACAATCTGGTGGTCATGATTTGTGGAACGTATCGTTTTGAAGCAATAAAACAAGGCGTTTATGTGACTAATGAAGAGCTCATCGAATTTGCAGGGATTCAGGCGGCTAAGATATCCGTGGTTGCTGATGTCGGCGAGTAACTTCTTAAAGTAAAATTTTTTAATCTTACGGTGGATAATCATATGGGGCTGGGAGCCTACGGTTACGAAAATAAATAAATCTATGGCAGCTTCCGCAGTCATTCTGGCCATTTCATGCTTTATTTTAGCAAATACGTTGGCAAGGTCGCAGCCCATAAACATTGTCGTAGAAGGAGAAATCGTCACCACAATTTACACTCCGATACTTTATCAAGCAACCGAGGTAGCAGTCATCATAATATGTTCTATCGCAGCTGGAGTGTCCGCTTCATATCTTTACAAGGAAGCAAGGGAGCCTGTTGTTAGGCTTGAAAAACATGTTTCTGAACAAGCTTTTTCGTCAGAACCTAATAGTGACTTGAGGAGTCTTGTCAAAGTAGACACAACATTGAAGGTTTTGTCAGGTTCTAGGCGGAAGGTTTTTGACGTCATCGTCGAGAAGGGAGGTGAAATATTGCAGAAAGACCTGTGTTTGGAAACAGGTTACTCTAAAGCCAAAATTTCACGAACTTTGCAGGAGCTCGAAGGCAGAAACGTGATTGAAAGAAGGCAATACGGAAATTCCAAAAAGATCGTACTCGCAGACTGGATAAGAAAAGATACAAGTTAACTAACAATCCAAATCACATTCCATGGATGAAAGAAACAAAGAAAAACTATAGAGGAGAAAAAAAATAGGCAGACTTGACTTTTATGATCTTTCCAAAAATTATATATCTTGGTAGCTTGCGTTGCTATTTATAGTAGTGGGAGATTTAGTATTGACGGCTATTCTAATTGAAAATCTAGCTGAAGAGTTATGGCAAAGTCGTAGCCATTAATGGACTTTCTTTGACGGTCACATATGGAAACATGTTAGGCTTGATTGGACCAAACGGAGCAGGAAAAACAACCACTATCAAGGTTATTCTGGGTCTTCTAAAGCCTGATAGAGGTAAGGTTGAGGTTTTTGGTCAAAATCCATGGGACAATCCTGACATTAGATCAAGAATAGGCGTTGTTTTTGAAAAACAGAACTTCCCAATTCATAATGAGGTTCAGGATTTTCTTGAGAAAACATGCAGAATATATGGTGTACCCGTGTCTAGGGCAAAAGAAATGTTGGAAACTGTCGGGCTTCAAGAAGAAGCATATGACAGGGCGATTAAGGGGCTTTCAGCAGGCATGCTGCAAAAGTTTGCTATAGCACACGCATTAATTCATGAGCCAAAGTTAATAATCGCTGATGAGCCAACATCTAATTTGGATCCTCAAGCAAGAACCGAGATTTTAGATTTATTCTTGAAGTTACACCATGAAACGGGAACAACTTTTTTCATTTCTTCCCATATCTTGCCTGAGTTAAGTAGGGTTTGCGAATCAATTGCCATAATAAACGAAGGCAAGGTTTGGGCTCAAGGAGGGGTTCTAGACTGTGCGAAAAACTCAGCATTGGAGCCACTAGAGTGTCAACAAATGAGCCCGAAAAACTCGCTAAAGCCATTAGTACACTAAGCTATGTCAAGCTGGCTAAAGTGGATTTGAAAGGCATATCATTGGATGTGCCCGAAGGAAAGCGTCAGCAGCTCTACGAAGACATTATTAGAATTTCCAAGGAAATCAAGGTTGAAATCTCCGGAATAGATAGCAGCACCGCTTCTCTTGAGGAACTCTACAACCGTGCCATATCACCTAGGAAGGAGAGATGAATTGCGTAAAGGTCAAGGTTTTATGGAAGTTCTAGCCCTCTCGTTGAAGGAAGACTACAGATTTCCAGTTCTAGAAATTTTCGCCTTTTTCTATACTATTGCGACAATTTTCTTTGTAAACGCGAACCTATCGGGTATGGGTACACAGTTCATTAAATCTGAAGAATGCTTAGCCTTCAATTTGGTTGAGGTATTATCCGGGCTTCCCCTTTTCTTCATTTTAGTTTTGATCGTTAAAAACATCGCTTTTGGCTTAGGAAACGATCTGGAAAAAGGTACCATGCAAACTTACCTTATGTATCCCTTGAGTAGGAAAAGCCTCCTTTTAGTGAGCTCCTATCATCCGTCGGAGTCGCACTTCTTCTTTTCTTGGGAATCCAAATCTTTGTATTATCCATCGTGGCGCCCTACACTGTTTTACTGCATATGAGTACAGTGACTTTGACATGTATGGCAGCCTTGTGTTATCCCTTGTTTGTTGTAGGAATCGTTTTATTGTTAACATTTTTTGTAAAGCGAGGAGGCTGGGCATTAATCATTGGCATATTTATGCAGTTCATGTCTGAGATGCTTGTTACCCTTGCATTGTATCTCTCCTCTGCCATGAATTCAAATTTGATCATAAAGTTTTTTGCAGTAATCAACCCGGTTATTGCCCTGAGTCAATATTATCGTTCAAGCCCGCAACATTACATGCAAGCGTCACAGGAAGGGCTTTCAGGTTTTACAGGAGGCGCCATATGGTCTCCAAGCTTTTCCGAAGCATCATTGTACCTGGGAGCAGGCTACATATTGGTAGCAGTTATTTTCATTTTTGTATTCTACTACTTTGAACGGAGACTTGAAGTGTGAATCCGCGGTTACTTTATTTATTCGGAAGAACGGGCTTAATTGCTCTGTTAGTAGGACTGGCTGTTCTTCTTATCTCCTCAATTCCATATATGACACTAGGAGAAACCCAGTCGGGGTCAGGGTCTTCTTTCTTCCCACAGTATGAAGTTTCCAGTACGCTTGTTTTGTCACCTCACATAGGAGTAAGGATATATATCCAAGCAAGTGGTCCTTTACAAGCTCTCATTCTTGGAATCAGCAGGCTTGAGATTGAAGACTGGGTTAGCAGTCAATTTCCTGACTTAAGCAGATTCGAGATTTGGAATAAAATGACTAGTCCAGAAGTCATAAATCAATTCCTACAATCGCATATGGAAACCATTTTACTTAATGCAACAATACCTGGATATCAATCAGTAGACTACTTTCCTTGGAAGCTCACTAACGCCACAGTACTCATTTCCAACCCTCATAATACAACGGGCGCGGTATCTTACAGGATCAGCCTAATTTCTGCTCTAATTTCAAAGGACTATTCAACAGTTCCAAGCGCAGCTCTAATTGCCTTTGGCACACCTCTGTCTCTTCTTTGGATTGCTAAAAGAAGAAAAACCTATGTTCACTCTTTTTCGAAATACTTTAAATCAGGTGCATCTACTTTTTTTGGTCCTTCTTGACTCTTGTATCAACCTTGAACCAAGCAGCAGAACCCACGATCAGAGGCGCCTCGAGACTATGTTGTGTATGCCTTTTCCGGCTTCTAGACTTGATACAAGAGATAGCTGACTGGCTTAAACGGTGAGTTTATTCTCTTTTCCTTTTTTGCTTATTAATTCGAGGATTTGCCTTTGCATTTCTTCAGGGTTCGGTACAGCGATCATGGTTGGGAAAACGCGTCCGCTTGGTCCGTACCAACCATATTTTACTTCTCCCATCGTTTCCTTCACAATTAGCCCGCCTACGCCACATGTTGTTTCTAAAAACGTCCTGCTTAGAGCAACATCCGAGATTTTCTCGAGGGGAACGCTTGTTATGCTGTAGCCTATTATTCCGTGCTTCCAGATCACTCGCCGGTCTGTGATCCAGTAATGATATTTATTGTACATTAAGTTGGCAAGAATAAACGTTAATCCGATGACGGTGGCAGCGAAAATAAGATATAAAATGGCGTAGGTTTGGAGTAGAGGAACCATGCCTACTTCGCTGATTGGGGCACCACCAGTCGCCAAATAGACGACCATAGCAATCATTACATTGAACATAGCCAAAAGAGGAAGCCCATGTAGCATGACATTAGCCATTACATAACTCTTGAAACTGGGCGTAGGTGAAACATCCATGATGAAGCGTTCACCATCAAGTGGACGCAAAAATTTTTCTTCAAATGTACGAGGTCTTCTCTCAAAAAGCACAAATGTAATCAAGGTAAATGGTATAAGCCATAAAATTTGGTAATAAATAACGTGAAGAATGGGAGTTGTGGTGGCGGGGTTCCGGTATACTACTATTGTTACAGTTAGGTTATTGCCATAATTGTCAATCCTCATTTTTGCATAGTTTCCAATATCGGTCTTGATTGCGAGGACTGTACCATCAGGTATTGCGTTGTGGTCAACGCTGCCGTCAATTATGTCTTCAGACATAGAATAAGAAGAGAAATTAACGACTGAATCAAAATCAACAATGCCAAGGTTTGCATACTTTGCTCCGTTTCGAGGCACTATATGTCTTTCAGTCTCAGTAACCTGGTCCCAAAATAAATCCGCCATCGATGCAGTATTTTGCCCAGTATCCACATCGAAATCCCACGTCCCCTTGATTGTGGCAGTCATTGTAACCACACTTGGATTCGCCTTTCCAAACATTGAGACCGTTATCAAGAAAAGCCCTAAAAACAGCCCCCAAACTGCATACGAAACAAAAAAGGTCTTATTCATTCTGCATCATAGCCCCATAAAACCTATTTCTAAACTCAAAGTTATTACTGAACTAGTTGGGTGCGGATTTTATTTGCATGTTCCTTTTATGCATTTTTTGAAGGCAATAGACTCCCCAAATAATACAGAGAGGTAAGACGGATTTAAGTTTTTATGAACACAAGATTATGACAATATTTTGTATGAACCAAACAGCTAGCTAGCTTATATGGCAGGGTCTCCAAGTTTTTGTTGTTATGGGTAAGGGGAATGTGGTTGAGGGGTCGTTGGTTTTTTGTTGTGCCATTTGTGCTGTTGATGTTGTGGTTTCTAGGGAATATTGCGCTTTCTCCATATGTCCGTAGTTTCTTTTTGGGACATAACGAGCCTGATATGACGCCACATGAAATTCCGATAACTATCTGGGTTCCTTATGGCATGAGTGAGGTTTTAGAGCGGGTTGTAATTGTTATTGGTTTTGAAACGTTTCTTTCCACTTTGGTTTCGTATCTTCTTTACAAAGCTTTGAAGAATCCTTAACCGATTAGCTAACTAGCTCTAACCATTAAATATTAATATGTGCAGAAGGTGGCAAAAAATGAAAACTCGTCATATCACAGAGGCTTACTTACCCATAGCCATGGCTGGGGTGATAGTGGGCATTTTGGCAGTATATTCTATTGATATAAATCAGTATCAAAAAATCCTTGTTTACATATTGGGTGGAGCAATTATACTCGCAGGCTTCCTAATATCTGAAAAAATAAAGAGACTCTGTGAAGCGCACGCGCGCTGACATATAACTAGCAAATACAGCCCATCCACCACCAGCACCTAAATATGTAGCAAAAAGGCTACATGCTAGTGCACCTAGACTAGAAGTAATGAATAACTTCAAGGTTCTGACCAAAATATTAAAGTTATCTTAGCTAGCTTAGCTGTTCTGAAATGTAGACTTATTATGTGTATAGAATAATTAGTTATGGTGGGAGTTAGTCTTGGATAAGAGACAGTTATATCGGAGTCTTTCTTTTGCTTTGCTTTTCGCATTGTTCTTGCCGTATATTTCTATTGGTCTTGCAGATATGGGAATGGTACCTGTGGTCCCCAGCATCTCGGTTTATGAGCCTGGGCAGAAAGCCATCATTGCTTGGAATGGACAAGAGGAGATATTGATTCTTTCCACCGATGTAAGCGCAGCAAGCGAGACGTTAGTTCTTCAGATAATGCCTCTTCCCTCAAACCCTAAGAAGATTGAGAAGGCTAGCTTTGAATCCTTTATCACAATTCAGGAATTACTAGGGGTACATGCACGAGCAGTTTTAGGTGATAACTATCAGTCTGAAAGCATTGGGAGCATAGAGGTTACGTTCCACGAGAAGATAGGAGCCCACGATGTTACAGTCGTTAAAGCAGGAGACGCCTCGGAGCTTACATCTTGGGCTGGAGAGTTCCTGGAATCTAACAATGTTACTGGCGGGATTTCGCTGAAAAAATTTGAAGCCGTGATCGAAGATTACATGGCTCTAGGGTTCCGGTTCTTTGCCCTTGATATTATCCAGTTGTCAGCTGACCAGAAGAGCGTTGAACCTATTCTGTACCAGTTTGAAACCAATTTTCTTTATTATCCGTTAAGGATTTCGTCTCCAATCTCTGGAGACACTAAGATTACTCTCTTCCTGCTGACCAATGGCAAGATTCAGGATAATTTTGTCTTATCTCAATATACACCGATTGTGAGAGCGTATTTCCGAAGTGCTAGCCTGTGGGCTCCAATCGAATCTCAATTTAACAAAAGGCCAGCTGAAGCATCATCGACCTTAGAATAGGTGAATTGTTTCCGAAAGGCGCGTGGTTAACCGTTATGGAGTATGAAGGTCCAATGAGCTGGCTAACAAAGGATTTTGTGATTTCTGAATCTTCAATAATGGTTGAGAAAGAGCCAGAGAACCCTAGCCAAGATGATTCGATTCAGCTCACAATTATACGCTGCCTACTTTCTTCTAGTTGGCATCGCTGTGGGCGCAGTTCTTACACTGGCCTTCGCAACACTCACGTTTGAAGTAATGCGCAGGAAACAAAGTACCAAGACCTAGCTTTGACATGTCTCAAAGAACAAACCTAAAGTCAAATTATGGATATCTAGCTCAGCTGTCCAGATAAGCAAAAAGGAATCAAAGTTACAGATATGTGAAGAAAACATGCCGTTTACACCGTTTCATCTAGGTCCAGCTCTAGGTTTTGGGCTTCCACTCAGAAAATATATGCATGCGCCCACATTCGTAGTAGCTAATGTCATTGTTGATGTTGAGCCTTTTCTAGTCCTTTTTCTAGGTTTGAGATATCCCTTACATGGCTATTTGCATACATTCTTCTCAGCTTTCTTTGTTGGCCTTGCTTTAGGTTACGCGATGTTTCTTCTTGAGAAGATTTTGTATCCACTTCACAAGATACTCCTACTAGAGAAGGATCAGACCCTTAATCTCAGGTCTTTCTTGGTTCCTGGAGTTCTTGGCACCCTATTTCACGTCTTGCTAGATTCTCCGCTGTATAGCGACATAAGACCATTCTATCCACTGACGATAAATCCGCTTTATAATCCATCTTTGACTTCAGAAGTGTATAGTTTTTGTGTGTGGATGGGAATACTGGGCATAGTATTCTATGGATATTTGCTGGTCTCTTCTGCGTATAAGAGATTCCATAAGAAAAGGTAGCCCAGCAGCTGGGTGTCGCTTCCGGCATGGGCTTCTGGTTTCACCATTATCAGAATAAAAAATTCATTACATGGTCTTTTTGTCACTGTTTTGTTTTTTAGAAATACTTTAAAAGTTGACTTGTAAAACTTGCAAAGAAAAGTTGCCCGGGAAGCCCAAGCTGCCGGGGAGATGAGAAGGGGGTATATTTAGACAGGTTGGGCTCCCCGAACAACAAAGATATGCGGATTAAGTGATATATGTTTTTTTATGTCGTCAGTAATTCCGAAAGTGCTTGTTGAAAGAAATAGTCCTCTTTATTATAAGTGTTCACGTGCCCTTTTGGGCATTTATGCGTATTATACTTCATGATTTCCTTTTTGAATTTCTCTGTGTCCATGCTCATTTTTGATGAGAACGTTACGCCACAGCTCTTGCATTTAAGATAGAGAGAAGGCATTTTTCCCCTTCCAAATATTACTTCTATTGTTAACAGATATATATTTTATGGAAACATGAAACTTTGGGAGAAGCAAGGAAGGGTCAATAGGAGACTCTTAGCGCGCGCTACTGTGTTCTAATGTTAGAACATGAATGTTCTAAAGCATGGCATTAAATCAGTATACAAACACTCTAGTTGATGGTGAATAGGCATGCCTAAAGTATTTGTTAAGATATGTTTCATCAATCTTACATTGTTGTTGCTATATTCGGTCTTGAGCTATTTCGAGTGGGGTAGACTGTTAGACCTTCCGTTAGTAAGTGCTATTAGTTGGACTTTGCTGCGTACTCAGATTTGGTTCGGTGGCACTGTTCCCGTTATAGTAGATGGACATGTTTGGATAGATCATTGGAGTTTCACAATAATCCTCGCCATCATAGTTGTGAATCTAGTGGCAGTATGGCAGATCGAACACAAAAGAGCTTGACATTGATGGTTTCTTTTTCTCTTGTTCCAGCAAGTCAGCATCTCTGAATGGCACATGCGCTAAGTTGAGAAGAATTAAAAATCTAATAAGTTTTTAATTAATGGCATACGCGCTTAGGCTTTCAGATTGCCCTAAGCAGGTATAGAATAATGGCGTATGCAGCAGTATTTCCGAAGACAGTTAACACAGCCATCTCCAAATAACCTTTTGTTTCACTTTTCATTTCTTCAATCACCACGTAAACCCACTCCACATAACGCCGTAATATTTAAAGGTTTAGTACTCTTTTCTCCTCCAGCTGCACTATACAATTCAAAACTAAAGAAAAAGAATGTTTTTGTGTTGTGTAGAGGGATGCACATTGTTAGCGACCCTTAAGAAAGATCCAACGTCTGTCCCTTTGGTTCATAATCTTAATGTTAATTGTAATTACATGTGTTTCTCGGTTAAAACTCAATAAGAAAAAATTAGCTAGTAGGTGTTTAATGTGAGTACTAAACGTTCACGGATTGAAATTTACCTCGACATTTTACAGGCAATAAAGAAAGGCGTCAACAAGCCAACACGAATTATGTATCGAACTAATCTTTCTTGGAAACCTCTTACGCATGTTCTCGACACAATGATAGAGCAAAAGCTGATTACTTCAGAAGAGTTGGGATGCCACATAACCTACAAGATCACAGACAAAGGCACGAACGTGCTCAACTACTTCCAAGAAGCCATGCAACTCATAGAAATAAAATATCTTAGCTTCTTGCAGATATTTTCTATTTTTAGCAGTCAACATGACAGACCAGAGCCTAACTCTGAAACTTACTTAAGCAGTCTGTGAAAATAGGGGAAGGAGGGATCCCAGCCGTCATATTTAGGACTTTGGCTGTTTTAAAAGGGGATCCAGTTTCTGTTTTAAGATTGTTTTCAATTCAGGTTGGTCTCTATAGTAAATGTCAGGAATGTCTAAGACTGTTGTCTTGTTTTTTGCTGAGGGATCAAGCTTAACAATGACTTTTTTGTGTAGTTCTTCCATGGCATAAATGGCGTCAGCCCATTCCGCAAGCTCCTTTGAAAGTGGTTTCTGTGCGGCAACCGAAATCCCGGCTGACTTAACCTCCAAGCCCTCAACATTTTTGTACATGTTTTCAGCTGTCGGCGAACGGTCAAAATTCCCAGTACAAACAAACAAAACCTTCTTAGTCATCAAGAGTTCCCTGTGCCATAATTAGCTCACTCATAGACAGAAAAATGTCTTTCGTAATTTGGATTGCAAGCGCTGCGCTAAGTTTCAATGTCTCTTATTTCTCAAGTTGGAGGTATTCTGCTGTTATTCGTCCTCCTGATTTGAGGTATAAGACTGCTCCTGGCGCTAAGCGGTCTAGGTAAGCCATGGTGTACACTCTTAGGCTTTTTAGTCCAGCTTTTCTAGCCTCTTTGAGAACGTTTTGCATTAGGGTTGAGCCTACTCTTTTCATCCTGTGCTCTGGAAGAACCACTACTCCTATGAATTTCCCCATCTTTCCGTCTCCCACTGAGAAACCAGTCAAGCCCACCACCTCTTGATTCAACTCGGCCGCAAACCATTGTTGCTGTCTCAGCCATTCCTTGATTTGTTTAGTGACTTCCTCTGGTCCTCCCTCCTCTTCTATCCACCAGTTCCAGAAGGGCGCGAGAGACTTGACAAATATGCTGGCAATCTTCTCAGGCTCATAAAAAGAGGCATCTTTAACGTTGATGTCGTCACGCGTTCCCATGATAGGCAACATATCATCAAGATCCCAATCAATCCGTAAAATTCGCCTGATGGGCTTGAAGCCATGGTTGACATAGGCTGAAACATACGGCTCTATGGACAAGGTGTATCCCTTGACGTACTTGGCGTTCTCTTTATTGAGGTATGAGAGAGCAGTCTGTATCAGAAGGCTCATCACTTGGCTTCACTGATGTTCCTTTGAGACTGCCAGGTCCCAGAGTTCATAATAATCTCGATGCGGCAGAGGCTTTACTCTTATGCTGCCAACAATTTCCTGATTTGCTTCCCCAAAAAAGACCCAATCTGAAGAGAAACTCTTCGACGTAACTAGATTTCTTATGTCGTCAATAGACCTGGATTCAAGGTTTCCGTAAGCTCTCTCAAAAGTCGAAACCATGTGTCCTCATCACCTAAAATAAAATTCCTGACGTTGATAGCATATTCCATAAACCACGTCTCCCACATGGACCGCTAACTAGATATTTGCCTAAATCTCATTTAAATTAGCTACTCGATAAATCTCAAGGTTAAGTCAATGATATGCTTTAGTCTATCATTACAAAAAATCATGCAAACCTTATCTCTCACTAAGAAACTTTTTCGATAATGGCTATATATTGTGAATTTTCAGAATCTATGAATTCCTTAGTCTTCCATCCTGTTCCTCTTAGTATTTCTTTCATTTCATCTTTGGAAACTATCAAATAGTCGAACCACTTCGTGGCATATTTTTTATATCTCACTCTAATCCTTAATTGTCCACTCATCCTACCTCTTTTCCTATTGAATTCCTGGTACTCTAAATGGAATGGATTCTTAGTCTTATATGGATCAATAGTATCAGCAATAATCAAAGCACTTTTAGAAGTCATTTTATGAAATCTTTTAAGCAGTCTCTTAGCTTTTATGGAGCTTCCAAACAAACCAAAATTGTTTCCCATCATAATAATCGTGTCAAACGAGTTTGATTTGAAACTGACCTCATCTATTGATATATTTTCAGTTTTCTTCAATCCCCTAAGCATGCAGACCTTTATGGCAAGGGGTGAGACATCTATGCCAAGGACATCAAAGCCTTTCTCCTGTAGATATAATGAGTGCCTGCCAGCTCCACAACCTATATCTAAAATTCTTCCATTGACAAATTCCATTGCCTTCTTTTCTTGAGGAGCCCATTCTTCATAACTTGAAAAATAAACTCTCGTCTCTGGTCCTGTGTCAATATAACTGTCATCCCTTTCGACTAATTCAAAACTTCCTTCTCCATTATAATGAGCCCATATCTCTTGACCATATGCATCTTCTTCAGGTCTCATGAACTATCCTATAGTTTAGACTTCTGAAAAGACTTTCTGTGAAGCGTGCGCTAGCGAGGTAACTGTTTCTCCTCTAATGAGTTCACAGCTTTGATGAAATAATTCTACTTTAGGTTTTTGTTTTGAAATGGCTGTTTAACTCAGTTCTTCCTCTTTAGTTAGCTAAGTTTTTCTAGTGAAGCCTTGATTTTTCTCAGTTCTTTTTCGTGAGCTAGAAGAATGGACATGAACATGGCATCTGATACGATTGGTCTAACGGAGGCTCCTGCAGCCATGGTGTGCCTGCGGCAGTGGTTCATCAACTCTTCAAACGCTTCTTTCTCACGCATGCT
>CAVQNT010000009.1:0-9872 GCA_963714275.1 Candidatus Bathyarchaeota archaeon | reverse complement strand
ATTGAACCTCTATCCTGCTAATCTCCACAATTTGACCTTTTTTCCTCATCAACATCCTGCAACTCCACAATTTCCCGATTTACTCGAACTGAAGCCCTTGGATACGGTTCCATAACAGGAAGCTACTTTTCCGTGAACACTTCAAAACACCATTTTCAGACTCTATTCTGATGCATTTTTTAGTCCTTTCTCGGACGACAGAAAAGTTCAATTTCGTACCCTCACAAAACGTGACCTCAGACACCTACCCTCTTCGAGACAAAACATGCTAGTCACCATTGATGTTTGCTCCTGCTGATGGTTTCCCAACATTTTTGGCAGATAGGACGCCTTTTCCCCTTATGTTCAATGTCGACAGCGATGTCAGTGTTATCGCAATCAGACTTCCAAGGGTTACTGCATTTCTGAGACATTATAGACCATCATTAAATGAATTCTACAATGTTGGGAGTTACCCATTTAATCACCTTGTATTTTTCGAAAAGCCTCATCCACTTCTTGACTGTTCGCTCATCAGTTCCCCGCAGAGAATTCAGCGCAATTATTAATTGGGTTTTTGGAACCTTGTAAATTTGCTCGTAACCAAAAGTCTCTTGCAGATACTTTTTTACCTCCTCCTTCACCACAAAAACATTTGGGACTGGATTCGGCGGTTTATGCATAAGCTCGGTTTGTGTGCCCTTGTGTGTGCTGATCCAAGCCTGAAGCGCCTGAGACGCCTCAAAACTCAATAGCCCCTTTGACGCTTTTCCGTATTGTTCAGCCACAAACTGTCTAAATTTAATTACTAAAACATCATCAATCAAGAATCCGATCTTCACCTTCTTAGTCATAAAGGCGTCTCCTTAAACAAGAATGCAAAGAACGGAAGATTTCTTCCAATATTGGAAGATTTCTTCCAATGCGTGTAATAATATATAATATAAACACACAAGGAACTGAAGAAATGAAAAATAAGGCAGAAATCGGCTTCGTTTCTCATTTTTTCTCGCACCCTTAGTCTACTGCACACACACGCATGCACACGCATTTCTTCCAATCCTTGCGTAACATTCCACCTTCTAAAACAGCAAACTGCCTTCTTTGCTTGAATAAACTGTCCAACACCATTATGCAGGTTTCAAGAATCCGAAACATAATTAACTTCATTTTCTCCCCACCTGAGAAATGTTAGGATCACTGGCAACGGAATCATCCGCCCTACCAGTAACAAAGAAGCCTTTCACAACGAAAAAAACAAAAAAAGAGGGGGATTTGCGGGAGACTGTGGAGACATCAACAGTCTATCATAGAGTTCAAGTCCCACCCCCCGCACCATAACTGGAATTTCTCATTTACTGTTTTTTTTAATTGTGGACACGAGTGTCTCCTTTTTGCAGGGTTTTGTACTCGTTTTCGAGGATGCTCATCTGACGAAATCGCCGAATTTGTCGTCGCAGTAGTATCCGTCTCTCTGGACACCTTCCTTCTTGAAGCTCAGCTAGCTAAACCCAACTTGGCATTTTTGATCGAGACTAGTGAGGCAAAGTGATACCTAAAGTCAAGGACTAAATTAGAACCGAACAAAAGATATCGATCCCGTTAATCATGTAGCCATCCAACATTCTGGGCGACGCAAGAACTGCTTCGTATATTTAAGAAGGAATAGGCTATTATGTATGCTTGACAATCACAATAAAGGATCATTCTGAAGGTTAGCAAGAATGGAGTTGAAGGTTGGAGATATCCATAAATGTCCTGAGGGCCATAAGGCCAGTATAGTGTGGATCAGCGAAAACGGGAAGGTTATAGCAGTTAAGTGCCCTTATAATCACTTTTATAAAGTAGCGAAAGTGGCTGACCACACAAAACCTAGCCTGTCATACAGAAGCCATCCTACTGAGGAAAAAAAAATCTATACCAAGGACATGGTTTTTCTCATCAGAATCTAAACAGGCAGAAGCGTGAATTTTTTCCGATTCTCCTTTATTTAAGAAAATTCGATTTTTTGAGGATTGTTTTATTGCGTTAGATCTTCTTTACATCTGTTATTTTGAAATGTTGGCAATGAAGAACCTAAAAGCGCTTAAAGAGTTAAGAAAAAGAGTGATTACGGCGGTTTTAATTCAGTTCTTGCACGGTTCAAGCCAAACATTTAAGATAGATCTGGTGTCTTCCCTGTTCCTTTATATTCTATGATTATCCGATTATCTTCTTTGTTAAAAAAATTTTTAAGAAGTACATTTACTTCTATGAGATAACTTAAAAAGAAAAAGGTCTAGCATTATTTTCTTCCTTCAACTCTTCTCTTTTCTCTTTTAAGTCTTTTCTTACTTTTCTTACGATTCATCTGCTTCCTGACCTATGCATCTCTTGATCGTTGGATAACACTTATTTTTCCTTGTTTTCCGAGTCTCAACTGGCGTTCACCTCTAAACCAAGCAACATGCGCGTTCTCGATTTGGATGGCGTCATGAACAGAAACCATTTTAATCTGAGACCCCAAGAGACTTAGTTTAATAGTTCCTGTTTCGTCGGCAATTAGGGCGTTTACAATGTTAGCGTAAAAGCCAAATCTAGTTGCGATTTGTATTGGTTGTGATACTTCGAGAACCTCCGCCTTTATGTTTAGGTGTTCCATTCTGGTCCTTAAATCCCCAATCCTATAGCTGTTTGATTTAGCCTCTTGTGTTAAGATTTTCATAACCGACAGTCTACCAGTAAATTCTTTGAGCGGATCTATTTTTCCTTTAAGGAGGTATTCAGGCATGCGAAATTGTCCGACAACTCCCTCATCTCTGGTCATAAGAAAGATTGCGTGGTCTTTTTCTCTTACACGGCATTCAATCGACAGTTTTCCACACTTTGATTCTTGATGTTGCGAAGCATCAAAAAAACTATTAAAAAAATTGTCTGGATCAAACCCATATTTTATTGAAACTTTAGCAAGATACTCCAGAAGCCGAAAATCTGCTTGCGAACGATGCCTTCTGCTAGGTCGCCCTCGTCTACTCTCTGATTTATATGCGTTTAACCTGTTTCCTGTCATTGTCGTGCCAACGTGATCTCGATCGTTGATATGTTCCTGTTTTTATTTCCTTCTTCTCTCGATGGCATCTCTTCCGTTCCTATGCTGATTTTGCTTACATTCAGTTCTTTCATGAACTTGTGTCTCGTTATTTCGGCTGCGTCAACAGCGGTGTTTATTGCTTGTCCTCTCGCCTTCAACGTAACTTCCTTAACGTTTGGTCCAGCGAAACTCGCCATGATCCCCAAAACATAACTCATTGGCGGTTTCATGCCCACAAACATAACTTTTGGTTCACTAGACAAACCTTTTCTTCCTCACTGGTTGTGTTATGATACAGTAGGGAACCTCGTTTATAAATACTATTAAATGTAAGATTTTAATGCTCATTGAAAACAAATAATTAACATCACAAAAGTTCATAATTTTTAAACTAATCAGTTCTTCACTAAAACTTTTTTTTAAATTTCATGTAACATTTTCATTATCCTTTTCAATCTCCACAATTTTCAGGTGGATTAAAAGAATTCAGCGTCAACCTTCTTTTCTCAGCCTCTCAAGAAGGCTTTTTAATTTTTGATTGTCGTCTTTCCCTACTTTGAATTCGCATCTGTAAGGACACAGATTATCTAACACAATTTTTCCCGAGTTTTCGTCGTAAACTAATGGGTATAACATGCACCCTTCAGGCCTATGACGATAGATTTTACAACCACCTTCCAATAGGAAGACGCACCTTCCAAATCGGTTCTTTAGTCGCCACCCCTCCTTCGTCTTTATCACAAAATCTTCAAGCCAATAGTCCAGCTTCGAAATTCTCTTAATATCCAAACGTGAAAGCGGCATTCTAGTTTCAATGCAGCAATGTATACATTTGTTTTTCACGCAGAGAACGCCACTTCTCAGCGAATATTTTTTTGTTCCACCTTTTTTGTTCATTTAGAGTTCTCCATGAAATAAATCCGCTTGGAATGTTTTATTTACTTCTCTCTCGTAATTTACGAATTGTCAGAACCACTAATATTCCTGTTGCATTCTTGTTCTTATCGGGCAAAGTGCCTGTATACATATAGATGAAAGAAAGACGGTTCACCTGTTCAAAATATGACTCTGAAAACTGGCATACGATGGATTGAACAACGTTTTCAATTTTGGTTATTACGTGTTAAGGTGCAAGGTTCATAAAGCCTTAATCAAGGCTAAACTCGAACCGTATCTAGGCTTAATACATTCGGTTCAGTTCGGGAAGCCTAGTCTAGTATGCGATTTTCAAGAATTGTATCGTTATCTCATAGATGATTTATTGATAGAACGCTGTTCTAGGTCACATAAGAACGATTTTATGTTTGTAACAGACTTCATGATGCGTCTTAAGGTTGGAAAAAAGATTCATTTATGCGAATTTGAAACTAGTGAGCTGGCTAATGCTTTAGGCTTATTGTTTGAACGTATGGTTGAGATTCCTAGAATAAAGCATGGTAAGAGGCAGAGTGTTGACACCTTAATTAATGAAGAAGCCTTGCTGTTCGCTAAGTTTCTGAGGAGTGAAAGGGAAACGTGGATACCTAGAATCGCTATTTTATAATGAGTTTGTAATAGATTCGATAAAAAAAAGATTGGTATGTGATTAGGAGATTCAAAGAATCGGGTGTGTGCGACCGTAACATCTATATAATCATATATCATAATTATAAAGGGAAACAAATGAAAGATTTTCTAAATCAAGTTAAGAAAGCTTTAGACATGAATCTTTACTATTTAGCCCTTTTTACTAGTCTAACTATCCCTGACATTTGTGGGGCAATGGATTCAGATGATGGAAAAGCAAAGCCAGCTAGGCATGTAGATTGGTTTAACAAATATGTTGCACAAAAATATAGGGGCTTTTTGACTGGAGAAGATTGTTATTATTATAGATGTTCAGTATTACACCAAGGCAGTTCACAGAACCCAAAAAGTACCTATTCCAGAATCCTTTTTGTTGAACCATCAGCGACCACGAATATTTTACACTGTAACATTTTGAATGATGCCCTGAATATTGATGTGAGGATATTTTGTAACGATATTATTTCAGGTGCCTTACTTTGGCTTAAAGAAAATGAAAATACGGAATTGTATAAAAAAAATTATAATAAATTCATGAGAAGATATTCAAATGGGCTTTCACCATATATTGGTGGAGTACCTGTAATAGGTTGAAGTTCGTGCTCGTTAGTTAGTCATTATCATTTTTGTTTTTTATATTTATACGATTATTTGTGTGTGTTGTATAGATATAGAGACAGAGATAGACACAGACACATATACAAATACACACATATACACATATACAAATAGATGGCGAGAGAGTGAGAGAGAGTGAGCGTCAGAGTGAGCCAGAGAAAGATTAAAATTTAATAGTCTATTTTGTTTCTTCTGAGAATCCTTAAAAAGGCATCAGGTTTACGGTTTCCATATCCGATTGTAAATAACATTCATTTTACTTCCTATTTTAGTGTATCTTTTCCTTCTTTCTTCTTCCCCCCCAATGGAGTTGAAGGTTGGAGACATCTATGAATGTCCTGAGGGCCATAGAGCCAGTATAGTGTGGATCAGCTCAGCTAGCTTCACAGAAACCGCTTTCTTTGCCTCGTCAAATATGTCATCAATTTCTCTTAGAATGTTTTCTTTCCGTTTCTCATCATCTATCTTCTTTGCCAGATTTCTCACACCTTGAAACATTTCAGTTAGCTAGATAGCTAGATATATTCGTATTTTGATGTGATTTTTCCACGACCGATTTAAGGAGCTAGGGCTAAATCAGAAGCTGTTCATTATGGTCATAGAGGGTTCAAATCATGGCTAGGATTGTTGAGGAACCAGCCTACAGGGAACGTACATTCATATTTCAGGATAGGTTTCACGCTGGAAAGCTCCTAGCCTGAGAAACTTCGAAAATACGCTGGCAAAGGAAATGTTGTTCTGTTAGCTGTGCCAGCTGATGGGGTTCCAGTAGGATACATGGTTGCTAAGGAGCTTGACGTAATGATGGATGTGGTTATAGTTAGGAAGGTTCAGATTCCATGGAACACTGAAGCTGGATTTGGAGCCCTAACATGGGATGGTGAAACAGTCCTGAACGATCTTCTCATAAGACATCTAGGCCTGGCAGATAAGGTGATTGAAGAATCAATCTCAAAAACTAGGAAGATTATCTTGGAAAGACTTAGAATCTTCAGGGGAAACAAACCCTTTTCAGATTTAGGAGGAAAGATTGTCATGCTAGTTGATGACGGTTTGGCTTCAGGTTTCACAATGTTGGCAGCAGCGAGATTCTGTAAGGAAGAAGGAGCCTGAAATGATAGTGATAGCTGTGCCAACTGCATCTGCAGGTGCTATCCAGCTCCTCTCAGCCAAAGTGGACGAGATAGTTTGCCTCAACATAAGAAGCGGACCTATATTCGCGGTTGCTGACGCCTACCAGAACTGGTATGACTTAACAGATGAAGATGTCATCGAGACCCTTAAGAAACTCGAGAATTGCTACAAAAATTGAAAAGTTTTCTCTTAAAAGTCAAAAGAGACAGATAATTAGAGAACTAACCAAGTTTGTACTGTCGAAATCCCAAATATAAATTCCAGTTACATAGTGATATCCTCAGACAAAAGCTGAGCTAGCTTTGCCCTTTTTCGTTGCCAATCATCACTTGCGTTTCGGGTTCAAGGTAAAGGCATTGGACGTAACCCCAAATTGTTGGTTGCGGAATCCCTGTGATTTTGGAGATGGATCAGACGAATTCTGTCAGTGATAGAATAGGCAGGAGAGCCTTATGGTAGACTCGCGGAATTCTCAAGCGAATAGATGTTTGAACTGTTGCGAAACTCTGTAGCCAATATGTGGGTCAGCTACCCCTGAGCTCTTCATTCAATTTAAGTCAGACTGGGACGGCGGCATCATTCCCAATAAATAAGATACTTCACTAATAGTAAAGGGTTTTTATTAATCAAAACTCTGTAGGTAATGCAGCTATAGCTATTTCGTAAGAAAGGTGAGAATTAGAGTATGAAACAGAATATTTTGGATAAAGTCAAAATAATTGAGTGAAATAAAGGTGATCCATCATTACATAAGTTAAATTATCGTTACCTGACCACGAGCTACTTAGACGTGTCAATTGTCCATAGAAAAAAGTCTTGGAAGATAGAGTTGACCCCAAAACCTCTCGAGCAGCCTATAGAAAAAAGTTACACTGGAAACCTCTTTATAGAACATGTTGAGGAACCAAGAGCCTTCGCTGCAGTCATAAACGAGGAGCAGGTCGGTTGGGTTGAGCTTGGGTACGAAAAATGGAATAACCGAATGCGTGTTTGGGAGTTTCTCGTGAAAGACGAATTTCGAAGAATGGGCATCGGGACTCTCTTGATGGGGTTCGCCGTTAAGGTTGCCAAAGAGAAAGGCGCAAGAATGCTGGTTCTGGAAACGCAGTCCTGCAATGTTGCTGCCATAACCTTCTACCTTAGACAAGGGTTCGTACTGATCGGGTTCGACAGCGCCACCTACTCAAACACAGACCTCGAAAAGAAAGAAGTCAGAATCGAAATGGGTCTATCGCTTTAACCAACAGCACCTTCCCTCTTCCGGATAACAAATGACCATAGTTTTCACTATAATGATCTTAGTTGAAAAAAAACTGCTAGCTGAGCTAGACATTATTTTATGCGAATTTGGAAGTTGGGTTTTTTGCTAAAGCCTTAACAATACGATTTCCAGAATTTGTATTATCAGAAAACGTACCAAATAACGTTGAAAAGAGGAACCGAATGGTGTCCCGATTAGCCATCAAAAAATTGCAGGCAATCCTCATAATTGACCTCATAATTATTGCTTTCGCCACGGGAATCTACTTCTACATTCGCACATTACTAGAGCCAAACGTTGAATCCACCGATTACAGAGTATACGGATTAGCAATTGACCCAGAAGAGGTTTACCCCAACCAAACCGTAAAAATCTCAGCCAAAGTCGAAAACTTGCTGAATGAGGCGGGAAATTATTCGTTAAATCTTGCAGTGAACGATGAGATTCAAGACAACAAAACAGTGCACTCGCAGAAGGAGAAACAGGAACCGTCGAATTTAATATTACTGAAACAAACTTTGGAAGTTACAGCATTAAAGTCGGCAACATAACTGGAACATTAAAAGTTGTTGCTCAAGGCACTCACACGCTCAATGTTGTCTGTTTCAGTAACGAATCGACCCAAATTATGGGCGTGATTTTCACGTTAAATGGACAAAACTGTTCCACCCCGTTCTCAGAAGTCTTGGACGAAGGAGCATACACTGTTTCGATGCCCGAGGAGAACTCAACTGAATTTTATGTGTACCGATTCATGAACTGGGAAGACAATTCCACAAGCCAAACAAGAACAATTAATCTCGCAAGTAAAACGACGATTGTCGCAACTTATGGTCAGATACAGTCTTGTCCTTGGCTGTACGTTTGGAACGGAACCAGCTATGTCTTCGTCACCGAAGTCTCAGGCTCAGGATACTTGGGATACTTCGACCGTTCACGGGACCCTCCTGCTTACAATAAACCATTCCCATGGGACTACGTCAAACTGGACAGAACCCAACTGCAGCCAAAGAATGACGCTTTTGACATGGTTATGACCCAAGTGACCAACGAAATCATTTACTTGGACGCAGCTTGGCTGATCGTAGTTGACCATTCTTCGGACGTCGATGTTTATTCAACTAAGGGCACAGAATTCACTGACCCAAACATCATAGGTAAAATCTACACAGTCAGCAAAACACCGTCGGTTCCAGTTTCCTGTGTCAACGAATTAGGCGAAGACTGCCTACCACAAATCTCCAAGGTCGATGGAAAATTCGCTAGTACACACGAATTTGGAAAATGGCAATACTTCGAACTAAACTTTGGCAATTTGTCTGAAGCGCAGGAAATCAAGCTCATCGTCAGCGGATACAATTCGTGGTTCCCAGGATGGGAAAAGTTATGGGTGGAGCTGCTAAGGAATCCCGATTTTCTAGCGTCAAAACCTTCCGTGTACCCGTATTTAGAGGTTAAAGCTGAGAACGGCAGTTGGGTGCGGGTGCCAAAAGATAGAGACCTTTCCGAGCCTTCTGCTACCCTTAGGACGTTTATTGTTGAGCTTACGGGGTTATTCCCCACCAACGACTTCTCCATCAGGATAAACACGCTTACGTTGATGCACCTTGACTTCATTGGGGTAGACACCACTTCGCAACAGAACATAACGGTTTATAGGCTTGACCCAGCTCTGGCGAACCTGCATCAAAGGCTGCAGTCTTTCTCGACCTCCACAGGGAACTTCACAAGGTACGGCTACGTAACTTCGCTGTTGCACTGCGTGGACAACAAGTTCGTAATCATGAGGCAAGGCGACGAAATCTCCTTCGAAATCCCCAACGACATTGCATTTCCCCCCGATGGCGTGGAAAGAGACTGCTTCCTGTATGCCTGCATGTGGTACAAGAAACTCGGTAACCGAGCATACAACTTCACGGTTGAACCGTTACCCTTCTACGACATGAGCGCCTTCCCGTACCCGACTATAGAAAATTACCCATACGACCTTGGGCATCTGGAGTATCTCATGGAGTATAACACGAGAAGAATCGGTGGAGGATAATAGCTATGACGATGCTTCCACAGGCTGGAAACCCATATCTTGCATCGCTTGCGCTCGGACTGTTTTATGGGTTAACATTCTGCACTTCAGCATGCCTTCCCTACGTCATAAGCTACATAGCAGGAATCAAAGCAGGATTCCGTAAAGGCATAATCGTTACCTCAATCTACAACCTAGGCCGCGTGGCAGCATACACACTG
>CAVQNT010000008.1:0-7594 GCA_963714275.1 Candidatus Bathyarchaeota archaeon | reverse complement strand
AGAACCCTTGAAATGAAGAAAGCAATAGACAGAGATAGCAAGCTAGTTAGGGTAAATGAGGCTTTACAGCAACCCTTACCTCGCCCGTCTGATTGACCGTGAGAAGACCAATTGGCAACTTCACAGAGTTAATTATTCGTTCCAACCTACCTATATTCGTGTTATCATACGGGACAGCGAGAAATGTTGGGACAAATCCACTTTCAATACAACAGTTCAGACATTGACCGAGGCTTTTAAAATGTTCTGTCAATTGGGAGTCGCAATTTATTCGAATTTGATATGCCATTCTATAGCCAATACTGTACCCATCCTCTACCTCGAAAACTTCGATTCCCTTGTCCTCAGTGCGAATGACGCTAGTGGGAAAGAATGATCCAAGCCATCTTAGTACCGCATCCGTAATTTCATCTTCACGCATTATGTTTCATCCCATTATCTTCCTCAGTTGACTTAACTACCTCTATCTTCTATATTGGATTATTTATTTCCAATAGCCAAATCATCTTTCATCATTAGCAAACTGTTTCGAAAATAATATCATGTGCATGTCATATAAATAATTTAAACCTAATTGAATTATGACACAAATGATTGGGAAATTACTACTCGTAATGTCAAATAAAAGTTTTTCAATTAACTAGAAAATTTACCAATTCTAAAAACATAAATGATGTTTTAGGATTCATAAGCTTATTATGTAGATATCACTTCTCGATGACAACAAGCAATCCAAGAATGGCTATTACAACGCCTAAGAATCTAGTAAAATTTTTTCCAGAAAGCATTTTTGTAAACTTAACGGCTAAGGGGACGGACAGGCATCCTGCAATGGCCAACACTGCTGCGGCTTCTAAGTTTATAAGATTCATACTTGCGTATGTTAATCCGCCTACACAATCCAGAAGCAATCTAATTGTTAAGGATGAACCGACTGCAATAACAGGATTAATACCTAAAAGCACAAATAACCCCACTCCTAGCGGTCCCCAACCAGCACCAAAAAAACCTTTGGCGAACCCCGCGAAAACAGAAATCACCATCAGCTTCGCCATAACAGACCGTGTGACTACTGTCCTCGAATATTGTTTATCTGCTTTGCCTATAGTCGCATAGATCATTGCAGCGCCTAAGATAACTTCGAATACACCTATAGCCAATGTCATGAATGATTCGGGAAGCCTAACCGATACTAAAGCCCCTAAAAAAACGGTTACTGCGCCAGGTAGGAACGCTAAGATAACGCGCTTGTCCAAGTTTCTCGCTTTTTTGTACCATAATACGCTCATTACAGTCATTAATAACTCACTTAAGAGACATGTGCCGCGGGTTACATCTGATGAGAATCCAAGAAGAAGCAATGCTGGAATTAAGAAAGGTCCAATCACGCCGGTAGATCCGAGAATAGCACCTCCAATTAGGCCTGAGACCACAAGTCCAAAGATCAGCGTGTTAGACACCGAGATTCACCCTAAGTCTGAACACTTAGCTACGTAGTATATGGATTTAAGTCAATTGAATCTTTATTTTTGTATACTTAATTCTGAATTTAAGGGTTCTCTGTTAACATTTTAATGGACTATCAGGAGCAGCATTAAAGGTCTTTGTTTAATAAAAACCCGTTCATAATCCTTATTGTCTCAGAAGAGGAAATTGGAGTGACTAGCGAATCGGATTTTATAACCTAAAAAGTCATAGAATCTTATAATCCGCTCAATTGCCTAAAAAGTAAAAAAAGTTGGGAATTTATTCGCGTAGTCTACCTTCGAGTCTGCTTACCCATTTGTTGTATTCCCGGGCGGCCATGAGGCTTCCGAGTTCTTCTTCCAGAGTTGCGGAGTTGTTCGGCTTGATCTCGGCTATCCATCCTTTGCCATAGGGGTCTTCGTTTATGAGACGCAGATTGTTTTTCAGGTCCTCGTTGACTTTGACTATTTTGCCGCTGACTGGGGCGTAGAGGTCGAACATGAACATCCATGTTTCTATGGCTCCGAATGGCTCTAACTTATTGGTTTCCTTGTTAGCTTGGTCTGTGTGAATTTGGACTATGCCTTTCAAGTGTCTCTCTGCATAATCAGACAGCCCAACACGTATATTTCCCTCAGGAGTTACCTGTGCCCAAGTGTGTTTTGGAGTGTAAAGCAGCAGTTCTGGTGTTGTAATTACCTTATGTTTCTCGACTAGGATGCCTTCAGTACGCATAATCTCTTCTAAACGTAGGCGAATGGCTTCCGAAACGAACTCTGATGTGCTTCGGTATCGACCTGTTTTAATGGCTTTTTCAACTTCGTTAGTGAGTTCTTCTCTTATGCTTATTGTTTTCCATTTACCCATTTGTCATCAACCTCTGTTTTCTTGTGTCATATATACATCAAATGTAAAATATATAGTTAGTGTATATATAAAATGAGTTAGTAAATACTGTATTTACATTTCAACAACAGTCATTTTCCGCTAAGATTTTTTCTTCATAAATATTAATGATTTAAGCTTTATGCATCTTACTGCTTAGAATTTTTGTGAAGAAACGTTCATTGACTTCGCTTCCTGTCAATAATAATAACGGAAAGATACATATGAGACCATCAAAGTAAATAATAGTAAATACTTCCAGTAAAGGTGAAACATTTGGAAGGCAGGAAAGTGCAGAAAGTTGGATATTCAACGATGGCGGTATCACTCCCAACTGGATGGGTGAAGCGGAACAGCATAAAACCTGGTGACCTCGTTTTCCTCGTACAGGAGAAGGATGGCACTCTAAAGGTTCTTCCAAGCCATATAGCACAAAAAGAAGAATCTGAAGAATACATCATAAACGTCGACGCCTGCGACGAGCACGGAATGATTGAAAGAATAATCATAGGCAGCTACATACTAGGCCGCGACGTCATAAGAATAACATCATCAAGCAGGATAGGAAAAGAACACATTGACGAAGTTCGAGGGGTCGTTCCCCGGCTCATGGGACTTGGCATACTGGAGGAGACGCCGAAGAACATTCTTCTGCAATGCTCCATTGACCCTACGAAGTTTAAACTAGACATGCTCGTAAGACGGTTGTCGATAATTTCTGTGACAATTCTATCCGATACGATGCAGGCCTTTCTGGAAAACAATAGACCCTTAGCGGAGGAAGCAATCGGCAGAGAAGAGGGGGCAAACACCATTTACTACTTAGCAGTGCGTCTGCTTCTTTCTGCGCAGGCAAAAACAGAGATTGCTGAGCAGATAGGTGTGGATGATATTGTACTTATTCCAGCTGTCCGTTTGGTTCTTCAATGCCTAGAGCTGATTGCAGACTACTCTCAAGACATCACTAAAAAAACCATTGAGTTACAGGCTCATTGGGATAAGTTGCCTAAAGACGTTATTGAAAGAATTTTTCACTTAGGCGAACTTTCACAGACAGTTTTCCAGAAAGCTGTGGACTGCTCTTTTACGCGGGATCTGAGAATTGCCAATGGCGTAATTGAGATGAAGGGCGTCGTTGATGAAGAGGCTGATAGACTTACGCGGGAGCTTCCTCAAGTGCCCTATTTAAGAGCCATTGTGTCGTCGTTAAACAAGATCGCTGACATAGGCGCAATCATCGCCGAGGTGGCAATTAACAGTGCTTTACGAGAACCGGGAAAGTACGCGGAAAACATCATCAACATCGTAAAACATGAGCGAACCGTGCCTTTACAAACTAAAAAGGTAAAGTAACAATTTAAGTCATATTTATGTTACTTTTAACATAACAACGCTTAAGAATAAGTTAGTATTTATTGTAAATACTAATAAAGGGGATAAATAACACGGACGACTCTGTCGAAGCCAACCTTAATATGGATATATTCTGCAAGATTTTAGCTAGAAAAATCTCTCAACCTGACCATGAAGATTATAACGGCATATCAATAGACCCAATCGAGAGTCTACTCTACAGAAAATGTATTATATCAAAGCCGTCGACCACAACAGCGCAGCCTCCTATTTTCGCTGCCCATCCTGAGGAACCTTTAATCGATGTTCTTGAAGACGATAAAGAAGTCAAGGTCATAATGTGGCATCGGATTAGGGATCAAGAGTTCACCATTAAAACTCAGACAGGTGGACTTGAAATTTGCACTGACAGGTGCCAAAAAATCAGGTTCCCGCACGGAAACCTGCGGACTGAAAGAATGACGTCGAGAATGCATGACAACGGAGTTTTTGAGATCACTATTCCAAAACTATAGACTAGTGCACAGTAAATAGCCCGAAATTCCATTATATTTTAAAATTGTCAATTTTCAGTTATTTTTGGGACAAAAAGACCTATTTAACCTATTTTGCTTAGAAAGTTGTCTACTTTTATTTTGTGAAATTCAAGTGAAAGTTCCTTTGGATCTATTCCTAACGCTAAACTGAGAAGTTCAGAATAGTGGATAATGGGCATGTTATGTTCTTCTTGATATACCGACCTCATGAGGACTTGACCTAAGTCCAATGTGAGATAACAAAATGGGCATAGGGTCACGATGCAGTCTGCGCCTGCTTTGGATGCATTTATGACTTTTTCTCTGGCTATGGACAATGCGACATCGTCAGCGTAACCCCTTAACAGCCCTCCACAACATTTTTCCTTGTTTCTATACCAGATGCTTTTTGCGCCTAGAACCTCAATTAACTCATCATAAATGTGTGGTTGTTCTGGATCGTCGAACTTAAGAAAATGGCTTGGTCTAAGTAGGTGGCAACCCGAGAATGATGCGACCTTCAAATTTCCTAATTCTTTATTGATGCTCTTTCTTAACTTGTCCTTTCCTATGTCGTCTTTTAAGACTTGTAGATAATGTCTAACTTCTTTGGTGCCTTTGAATTCCTTCCCAGCTTTGGAAAGGATTCGGTTTACTTTCGCTTTGAGCTTTGCGTTTTCTTTGAGCGTTACGTTCGCAATTGTCAAGGATTCGAAACAGCCTGTGCAAAACGTGACCATGTTAAGACCAGCTTCCTCAGCCAAGCAAATGTTGTAAGCAGCGATTGCTAAGCTAGTCTCCATGTCTATAGACTGCACAGGCGGCGGAGCACAACATGTCATATCTGCCAGGTCAACGGACTCAATTTCAAGTTTAGAAAGGGCTTTTCTCGCTGAAACCTCATAATTTGGTAAACGAGCCGGTATGGTGCAACCTAGAAATAGGGCGTAGCTTATCATGGTGTGGCTTCCTTTTTTGGCTGTAACTTGTCAAATCCTGTTGCAGCTAATATCTTCCTCAGAGCCTCTACACCTAACGGTTTCAATGGAGGTAAGCCGATTTGCACTCTCCTTTTTTCGAGGAATTTGGAAACCGGGACAATTCTTCCTTCGTTTATCAAAGCAGCCGCAAACTCGGAGTAAAGGTTTGGAAGGCGACCTTCCTTGGATGCTATGTTCCGTAAAGCGAAGAAGACATCAGCAATCTCAACCTTTTGGGGGCATCGTTCTTGACAGTTATAACACGAGCTGCAAAGCCAAATGGCGTCGCCGGGTAGAACTTCCTGTCTTTCGCCCAAAAGCGACAGTTTGATGATGTCTCTTGGGTTAAAACGTTCCGTCATCTTGGCTACTGGACAGACTGCTTGCACATGTTCCGCACTGGTAACATAACGTAATGGTTTCGCCACCGAGTTGACCCGTAATTTCTTCGGAGAACGGGATGTTTGTGGGGTTGTTTTCTCGTTTATCCGCCATGTTGATTAATCGCCTCTCAGAAACTTTTGGCCAGTTGCAGTGAACCTAAGTTTTCCAGTCTTTCCGTCATCATCCGCGCAGTCTTGGCGAACTTGTCGCCTTCAACAAATACCATGTTAAATAGTTCCAACCGTTCAGGTTCTATGCCGTATTCTTTCAGTAACACCTTCGCCAGTTCGACTCTTCTCTCAGCTTTATTGACTCCTTCTTCATGGTGGCAACCGTCGCTTTTACATCCCACCACCATAACGCCTTGAGCTCCGGCCTTGATTGCCGCTAAGAGGTGCTCAACTCGAAGGAAGCCGGTGCAGGGAACTCTGACAACTCTTACGTTGGCTGAATATGGCACGCTGGCTAAACCCGCGGAATCCACAGCCGCGTTCCCACATTCCGAGCAGCAGATGGCTAAAACAAGGGGTTTTGTGGTTCCGTTTGTTGACATTAGGGCTTTGATTTGGGCTAGCAACTCGTTTTGCTTGAAGTGTCTAAGTTCTATGGCGTTAAGGGGGCATGTTCCAACGCAGATCCCGCAGCCTTCACATAGAAGGTCAGACACCTTAGCAACAACATGTTTCTCGTCCTTTTGTATCAGACTTATTGCATTGTATGGGCATGTGACAGGGCAAAATTCACAATCGCCACAATACTCCTCATTCACCACAGCGGTTCTTTGGTCTTTCGTCACCTTGCCGGTATTGAGGAACTTGGTCGCCTTGATTGCTGCTGAGTGGGCTTGAAGGGAACTTGTAGGCGCGTCCTTCGGGAAGGTTGCCCCTCCGCAGAGGAATATTCCTCTCATCTTGGTCTCCGTGGGTCTAAGCTTGGCATTGTATTCCTTGAAGAAACCGTCCTCATCCAAGTCTATGCTTAGGATTTTGGCAAGGCTTTCAGTGCCTTCTGCTGGTACCATTGCGGGGGCAAGAACCACAAGGTCAGCCTCTAACTCTAGGAACCTTCTAAGAATGGCATCCTCAACATCGACGATTAACAGGTTCGTTTCAGGGTCATGTGAGACTTCGGTTGGTCTGCCTTTCACGAACTTTATTCCCATCTCTCTGGCTTTTTCGTAATAGTATTCGTGCTCCCTGCCGGTTGTCCTGATGTCTATGTAGCACATGGTAACGTCAATATTGGGGTAGGCTGATTTGATCATTATCGCATGTTTAAGTGAAATCATGCAGCAGATGCCTGAACAATAGGCGTTCCATCTTCTGTCCCTCGAGCCGACGCATTGGATTATAACGATTCTTCTTGCAGGTGTTTTGTCAGAAGGCTTAATTATCTCTCCGTTTGTTGGACCGAAGGCGTCAAGCATCCGTGCGAGCTCCAGATTAGTAATGACATCTGGGTATTCGCTGTAATGGTATTCTTTTATGACCGCAGGATTGTATTCTTTGAACCCTGTGGCTACGATTATGCCGCCTACATTAAGCGTCACGGTTTCGGTTTTCTGGTCAAGTTCAACAGCGTTGGTTGGGCAAATTTGGACACATTTTTCGCACTCATGAAACTTGCACACTTTCTCATCAATGACGTAAGATGGAGGATGAACGTTTGGGATATTGGTGTAAATGGCTTTTCGAGCCTTTAAGTTCGCGTTGTATTCGTCAGGCACTTCAACTGGGCAGACTGCGGTACAAAGGTCACAACTTACGCATTTTGCTTCATTGACATACCGAGGCTTCTTTTCTAACGTAACCTTGTAGTTCCCGGGCTGACCTTCCAAGTTAACTACTCTTGAGTTTGTAAGAATTTCTAAGCCTTGGATTGCGGAAATTCCTGAACGGTAAACACACTTTCTGGACGTGTGTGTTATTGTTTTCACATCCGAAGCCGTGGACTGTATACAGATTGCGCAGTCGTCAGTTGGGAAAAATCGGCCTGCACGTGCAGCTAATC
>CAVQNT010000007.1:0-221446 GCA_963714275.1 Candidatus Bathyarchaeota archaeon | reverse complement strand
ACTCCGAATAAGTGCAGGTCAGAATCCTCTTTCGAGAGCCTAGCATATTCGCTTATAACCTTTTTACCCCAATAACCAGCACCAATGACGGCCACATTAACTTTCTTCAAAACATCACCCCACATTTTTATGGATAAAAAATTCGCCTATTTTTTCGCAGATGTACTTGACCTCTTCTCGTTTAAGATCAGGAAACATAGGCAGGCTTAGAACAGTCTCAGACAAAAATTCAGAATTAGGAAAATCCCCTTTACTGTAACCAAACAACTTCCTATAAATTGGTTGTAAATGAATCGGAATTGGATAATGAATGCCACACTGAATTCCGTTCTTCTCAAGCCAATCCTTCAACTGGTTCCTAAAACTCGTGATGACGATGATGACATATAGATGATAAACAGGCTTGACATTAGGATTCTCGCCTGGAGGAAGAATAATGTCATCAAGACCGGATAAAAGACTCTCATACAGCATAGCATGTTCACGCCTCTTCGCATTCCACTCATCAAGCCTCCTAAGCTGAACCCTACCAATAGCAGCGTTTACTGTGTTTAACCTAGCCGTATAACCAATCAAATCATGTTCATAATGTGAAACTCTACCACAATCCCTTAACCGAGCAACCTTCTCCGCAACTTCCTCATTGTTGGTAACAACCATACCCCCATCGCCACAAACGGTCATATTCTTAGAAGAATAGAAAGAGAAGCAACCAGCATCCCCAATCGTGCCAACCTTCCGCCCGAAATATTCAGCCCCATGAGCTTGACATGCATCCTCAACAACAGCAAGCGTGTGCCCCTGACAAGACCCCAAAATTGAATTCATGTCAGCTGGAAAACCAAAAAGATGAACAGGAATTACAGCTCTAACCTTTTCAGTCACCTTTTCTCTAATAATTTTTGGGTCAATATTGTAAGTCTTGACCTCTACATCAGCAAAAACAGGTAAGCTACCGTTATGTAAGGCAGCATTCGCAGTGGCAATAAAAGAGAAAGGAGAAGTGATAACTTGATCACCCAGCCCAACACCCAAAGCAAGAAGAGAAAGCTGTAATGCACTAGTTCCAGAACTTGTCGAAACAGCATACTTGGTTCCGCAATACCTGGCAAACTCCTCTTCAAATTTGAAGACACTTTCACCTAAAACGAACCTTTCATTCTGCAGTGCATCTACTGCTGCAGACTTCATCTCATCATCAAATATGGGCTTAGCTAAAGGAATCTTCAGTCAAATACCTCCCAAAGTTTTCTAACTAACCAGTATTGAAGAAATATTCAAAATGCTCCAAATTGAACGAAATATGCAATAGAGCAAGACGCCTTTCTATGTTTTAGGCTGGCTTTTCATCCTCTTTTTCTTTCTCAAGTTCACCAATTGGAGTAGGTGGAGGAGTCGTAGCCATAGTGTATCCAATCCAAGAGGCTATACCCGAAAGACCTAGTACAGCAGCCAAAGCTAATGCAACCAACGCATAATAGCTCCAAAGAGAGAAGAGAACCAAATATGAATAAAGTAATGCAAATCCTACTCCGCCAACAAGAATCAAAGCTCCAGTTATTCTGTCTTTCATCATGTCTCACCTCCATAAACCTGTTTTGCCTACTATGCTGTCATGTTTAACCAGATTCCAGTGAACCTGTTATGGAAAGAAAAAACCTCTGACTGAGGATCATAAATCCAAAGCTCAAAGAAAAGCTCAAAAAAGTAACCCTTGTTCCCAGAATCCCACAAAGCTGTCTTACTAATATTAAGAGTTTCACTATTAATTGATAAATAATAAATACTGCAACTATTCCCAGAAAAAAAGAAATTACTTAGAAGAAAAATTGAAAGGTGCCTCCCAAACTTCGCCGTCACGAAGAAGCATCCTGTACTCATAAAGGGCAGATAGGGGGCTGGGTGTACCATCAGTAGAATTAGGCAGAGGCTCAGTTTGATTCCGAGACTTCACATACAAGGTGTAGTAGGCTGAAGAACCCATGTGGTTGCCGATGCCCAAATAAACCTTGTAGTTCTCGCCAGCCTTCACGTTAAACGGGTAGTCCTCAGCCAATCGGTTTGGACCTAAAATGTAAAGCTCAGAAAACTTTTCACCAGCCTGAGAAGGAAGGACAAGTGCCAAAGCCGGAGACCCAATTACAAGTGCCCCAGCAATGCTTGTTAACAAGAATATTGTCCCCCAATCTTCAAGACTTAACATCAGAAACAACCTTAGGAGTCAAATCCAAAAATTTACGCACATAAAATCTCTTGAATACCTGCCAAAGAGAGAACATGAAAACAAGGAAGATTGAAACCACAACAGTTGAAATTATTAAAGAAATCTTGTTGGCGAAGTCACGATCTGCCAGAGCTGAAGCTTTTAGACTAGTGGCTTCAACTTTGACACTTTCGGCTATTTCAATCGAACTGTAAGTAAGCTCAGCAACACCATCAGGATCTTCGTTTCTTAACAGGTTCTTAGCCGTTGATAGATATGACGCAGCCTCATTTAGCTTCATTATTAGATTAGTAACATTAGCCCCAGCGCTTTCAGCCTTTAAAACCACGTCGTAAGCTGATGAAACAGACTTCTTCAGCCTGCTGCGTTGAGGAGGAATCCGCATTTTCGTTGTATGTTGAACTAGCTTTGAAGATGGCTGGCAAAAACAGTAATGATAATACTAGGTAGATTGTGATAGTGTGCAGAAAAGAAAATTTGGCCATAAAATCCTACTTCTTCAAAATGCAAAGAAATAAAAAAATTTAGATCAACATATTCAGGATACTATTAGCTGTTCCAACGTTTTTCTTCCATTCGTCAGGTAAACTGTACGCTTCTCGATATCCGTCTTTTTTCTTGTGTAATCTTTAAAAGTTTCAAGGAAAACTTTACCTTTTTCTGTAATGAAATAATTTGAACTCTCTTCTTTAACAAGACCCGCGTTTAAAGCATCATTAAGATACCTAGTTAGTAGTCCGTCACTCAAATTCGCCCCATACATAATATGGGTCTTCCTAGAACCATATTCCCCAGAGTCAGCTACAACAAGCAAAATGTCTCGTATAATCTCCAATTTTTTACGATTTCCTCTTCTGGACTTTCTTATATACCTAACCAAAACAGACCCTCCATTTCTAAGAAATCAACCAAAACATGAACAAAATTACTGTGATCAATAACTGCTTTGGAAAAATGCAATTCAGCTGAGCTTTTTCTCAAAATTTGGCAAATTGAATTATTTTTTTCCATAAACAAGAAATAGTATGGTCGTTTTTCTTTATGTGGCAAAAAACGTTTTCTTTTGTTCAATATTGGTAAAAACTGTCTTTTTCTGTTAGAAAACCTTAAAATAGGCTTCTCTGGCATATATGGAACCTTAATTAGAAAGCGAGGTAAGAAACAATGTTAACCAAAATGTATATGTCCCAAAGAAGAAGTAACCTGGAAATTGTTGCCGAGATCCTGAAAATTGCGAGAAAAGGCACCAAAAAAACAAGAATAGTATACGGAGCCAACATGAACTTCAAAATGCTGGATGAATACCTAGAAAAACTCACAAAAGCAGGATTAATCGCAAACTCTGAAAATAACGGTGGCTTAATTAAAACCACTGAAAAAGGCGTAGAATACCTTCAACAATTCTACAACCTACAAGAATTCGGAATAGCTAGCTAGCTAATGCAATTACCCTTTATTCGGGTAGGTAAATTTTAACCCCCAAACCCTTTTAACCTTAAAGAACTTGTTGCACTCTCGAAATTCCAAGAATAAAAGTCGGATATAGTCAGACACTTGAAACGCTGATTAATGAAGAAGCCTTATCGTATATTGTGATAGGAGAGAATAGAGTAGAGTAAAGAGTAATGTAGAGAGCATACACAGAATAGAACAGAATGGGTTTTGGATTAAATTTTTATCTTTTTCTTCTCTCTTCTCGTTTCTCTTTTTCTTCTTCTTCTATTCTCGTTTCTTCGCTCTCAGCCTTTCTCTTCTCTCTTCTCCTCTTGCTTCGTGCCTCTCCTTTGCTTTTCGCTCTTCTTTTTGCTCTTCAATCTCACTTTTTTCTCTCTCTTCTCTTCCCATCTCTCTTCTCGTTTTTATTCTCTTTTCTCGTTTCTCTTTTTCTTCTTCTTCTATTCTCGTTTCTTCGCTCTCAGCTTCTCTTCTCTCTTCTCGTCTTGCTTCGCGCCTCTCCGTTTCTCCCAGCGTTACTAATATCTCATTGTAAAATTGAGAAGTCTACGTTTAGTACGTCTTCGATTCTTTCGCTAATAAATTTATAATTCTTAATTCTTCTCTCAAGGGAAGCAACTTGGTCGGTGAGTCCATTCTTCTCTACCCCTTCTTTTGTTTTCTCCGTCATATGTACGGTCTTCGACGCGAGGTCTTGGATGACTTTGATGTATCTACTCTTTTCCCTCGGATTTTGAGTGGCTTCGAAAATGGCCTTATCCAGTACCATTCTATTTTTGAGAATTGCCTCTTCATAATTTTTTTCCGTGTTGCTTTTCTCTGCTTCTTCGATGAGGATCTCGAGATCCGTTTTGGATATTCCCGCTATAGGATTCAAATACAGGAGAGTTGCAAGAACATCATATAGTTTTTCATCGTCTCCACATAGTTGCTTCAACAAACTTTCCTCTTTCTCTTCTTTTTTCTCTTCCTTCTTTCTCTTCCTTCTTCTTTCGCTTAAAGAACCTAGACATATCAACCATCATTTCGTTTTATTTGACAAGTTTCTTAAAAAGACTTCGCGAAAACTATCTCAATTTAGTTCGTAAAGATTAAATTTTAATTTAGCTAGCTAAGAAGGGAAGATCATGAGGCTGTTTGATTCTTAGATTAAGAGCCGATGCCTGTTGAAGTAGAAAGTAATCCCGATTTTCCTTTTGTTGTCGTTTTGTGCCTGTTCTACTATTTGGGTCAAGTGTGTTAGCTGAGCTTGCTATTTTCATTTCAAAAATTCAAGATTGCTTTTTACAGGCTTCGTCCATTGTTAGGTGAAGCCATCCTCTTCCACCATGTTTGAGCTGCTGATGACTTTTCATTTCTTCTAACGCAACTCTTGTCTCTTCTTTAAGTTTAAAACTGGACTTTTTCTGAACAGTTATGTATTCCCGAATAAACTTCCTCACTCCACCCCTAAGAGGGTTTGGATTAAATCTTTCCGCTTCATCAGAAGACAAATATTTACTTAAGATTCTCATGAAACTCAGGCGGACTAAAATTTCTCGAAGCAAACAAAATAAGCCCACGATCAACAAACAAACGTTCATAGGTTTTGTCCGCAATACCTTCAGCCCTAACTTTGTCATCAATCATGGAATACCACATGGCTTTCCATTCTTTCCGAAGCTCGTCAACGAATAATTTTAAGTCTTTAGAATTCTCCACTCATTATTCCCCTTCTTAACAGAAGCAGACGAGAAAAATTAAAAAAATTTATGATTCATTTAAGAAGTATTTTTCGATATACCTCCTTAATTTATACTGAATTAAGAATTAATTTTTATATATATATAAATATTGAAACCAAATTAAAGAACATCTTTCTTTATTTTCTAGACAATTTAGGTCAAAAGTTAATATTTTTTGCAGACAAAAATAGCTTCTCCAGAAACATTTCGAAGATAACTTCGTCAGTAGTCGGCTTAACGTAAACTATCTGAATAAGAAATATGGCAGGATCCTCGATGGGCACTGTAACTCAAGCGATAAAAGGAACCTCAATATTCCGCTTTTTGGTCTGAAGCCTCTGCTACCTTGGAAGCGTTATGCTTGGACTCCTCGATCGCATTATCTAGAAGAACACTATATTTCTCTTGCATCTCAACTATTTGTTCTTCAATCCCCCGATAATTAACATAGTCCGCCAAAATCTCCTTGTACGTCTTAGCAAGGTTCGCAACAGCATTAAGCCTCTGAACCTCAACCTTATCCAGCCCCGGCTGAACAGAAGCCTTCAACGCAGCAGCCAAAAACTGCAAAGCTTCCTCAACGCTGAAAAGATCTTTAGGCATCTTCAAAGTTGTTGTTCTATACGAATGTTCAACAACATTTGACAAGCCGAGACGCACAATCTTCATTCTAACAGCATCAACTTTCCTGCCGAGTTTATCCGCAACAATTTCTATGGATGTTCCATTTCCAAGCATTTTTTTGAGCTGCTTTTCCTCATCAAAAGTCCAAGGTTTACCTCGGGTCATAATAGCCACCTATTTTATGAATTTTATACAACATTGTTATCTAACCACATTTACACGAAATCGCACATAAAATTTATGATTTCTAAATATGTGATTTAAGATTAATATTATATATTAACCAAGTTTAGAGGAGTTTCTTCACATAATCCAAAATCATCGAAGGCCCATCACATAAGCGAAAGCTCAGCAACACAAAGCAAGAAGCAGCCAACTTCCCAAAGCGTGAGAGAATGGAACACAAAAAAAATAAAAAAACCACACACAAAATACTTGCACACCGAATATTCTGAAGTTTCCTTGGTGTGTGAATAGAAACTTACATAAGTTCTTCGTGACATTTATAACATGGTGAATCTATGTCTGAGGTACAAGATTATATGATACATCAGTATCTCATGAAAAATAACGGTAAAGCAAAAAGACAAGAGATCATCCGCGCTTTTGGGGAGAATGAAGAAACAAAGCGTACCGTAGAAGAGAAAATAACGATGATGGCACGGTTTGGCATAGTTACTATTGATGGAGATCTAGTAATCATAAAACAAAGAGAAAAGTAACTTACACACAGACACAGAGACACACAGGCAGAGACAGAGATACAATACACACAACAAACAAAAAACACGCACACACAAAAATGCGCGCGCCAAACCCAAAGCTAGCTAGCGCTAGTTGATAATCACTTCGTTTGAACACTCTTTTTTTGTATTCGACCGATCGTTGATTATGGCCATATTCCAAGAGATTTCAACGCGTCTGCCACTCTTCTCACTGCTAGCATAATGGCTGAAGTTCTCATATCCACTTCTCTTTTCTTTGCCATAAGATTAACATCTCTATAAGCATTAATGATTTTGTCTCTAAGCTTCGAGTTTACTTCTTCTTTAGGCCAGTGTTCACGGTGGAGGTTTTGCACCCATTCAAAATAGCTTACTGTGACGCCGCCAGCGTTGGCTAAAATGTCTGGGATGACGAAGATTCCCTTCTCATTGAGAATTTTGCCGCCATCTGAAGTAGTTGGACCATTAGCAGCCTCTGCCACCAACTTTGCCTTAATGTTTCCAGCATTTTTCCGTGTTATCTGGTTCTCAATCGCGGCAGGAATCAAAATGTCACAATTTAATTCTAATAACTCTTCATTGGTTATGTTTTTACAGTTACTGTAGCTTAAAACAGAACCTGTTTGTGTTTTGTATTCAAAGACTTTATTTGGGTTTATTCCATCAGGATTGTAAATACCGCCCTTGGAATCGCTAAGAGCGGTTATTTTGCAGCCTTCTCCATGAAGGATTTTAGCCACATTCCATCCGACTTTTCCGAAGCCTTGAATAGCCACGGATGCTCCTTTTAATTTTATCTTTTTTTCTTTGTATGCTTCTTTTATACAAAAGACGACGCCTAAGGATGTTGCTTCCTCTCTTCCTTCTGATCCACCTAGATGCAATGGCTTACCTGTAACAACTTCTGGTACTAAATATCCTTTAATCTGGCTGTAGGTGTCCATAATCCAAGCCATAGTCTGGGAATCAGTGTAAACATCTGGGGCAGGAACATCACTATAAGGACCTATAAACTGAAAAATCATGGAAGTATATCTTCGTGTCATTCGTTCTAACTCGCCTATTGACATTTCCTTGGGGTAACAAGAGACTCCGCCCTTGGCACCGCCATAAGGGATATCTGTCACAGCGCATTTCCATGTCATCCACATGGCTAGGGCTTTTACTTCATCTAAATTCATTTCTGGGTAATATCGAATTCCCCCCTTATACGGACCTCTTGCATCGGTATGTTGAACCCTGTATCCAGTGAAAACCTTGATTTCGCCATCATCCATTTTCACGGGCACAGATACCGTGAGTGTTCTTTTTGGGTACTTGAGGATCTCATAAATACCTGGATCAATATTCAACATCTGAGTAGCTATATTCAGCTGTTGCAGGGCAGAATCAAGAGGATTCGTTTTTTCAGTCATTTAATATTCACTCCAAGACCACAATATTAATAAAAAAACAGTGTTCCTCGATTTGTATTTTTCTTAAAAGCAATCATATAGATAATTCATAAACAACGCGCGCTTAATCTTTTTCTCTGCCTATATCTTTCTAACTATATCTCTCTGACTAACTGTCTTACTATAGGCTAACTAGCTTAGTTGTGTGTGTCTGTGTCTGTCTGTATGTGTCTCTGTCTGTGTGACACAGAGAGAGAGAGTCTGTGTGAGCGTCTAAGCGTGGCAGAGAAAGATTAAATTTTAATACACTAACTTTCAGTAATTAACTAAAGAGGGTCTAATATGGGGACAACGAGGGACATAGCTGAGTTTGCCCATAAGACTACTTTTGATGACTTTGACTCGGCTCTTGTAAAACACGTTAAAAACGTCCTTCTGAGTGGTGTAGGTATGACCTTAGCTGGTGTTAATACTGGTGCTGGCAAAGCCGTAATAAGTTATGTAAAAGAATGCGCGGCACCTCAGGAGGCTGGAGTTTTCGGTGCTGGTTTTCGCACTTCAGCGGAGTACGCGGCACTTGCAAATGGGACTACGTCTCACTCTACAGAGTTAGAGGACGATATCATCCCTGACTTGATTTACAGCGTAGGAATCTTTCCCGGCGTCTTTGCTCTTGGAGAGAAGCTTCACGTTTCAGGAAAAGAAGTCATCGAGGCATTTGTCATAGCCTGGGACATAGCCGGAAAGTTATCTTTGCCAGTCTGTTAAGATGCTTCTTCGTCGCGGGGCATTGCTCCTTCCTTCTGCACGATAGGTGTGGCGGCCTCTTCAGCTAAGATGTTGAAACTCGGATTAGAAAAAACAACAATGGCGGTAAGTGTTGCTGCTTCCCATACCAAGCTGGCGCATTCTGAGCCAGACCGGTACAGGCTCACACCTCTTCGAAGCAGGACTTGCTGGGAGGAATGGGATAGCTTCGGCAATGTTGGCTAAGCATGGTCTCACGGGCCAGCCAGATATCATTGGAGATGCCTAGGGGATACTTGCACGGCGTGGCTGGGGAAGCCTACTCTATTCCCGAAATTAGGAGAGCCATACCGAGCGAAGAATATTGGCATTAAAAAATATCCTTGCTGCTTTCTGGAAATGCACCCCATTGATGGCTTTATTGAACTCATAAAGGCTCACAACATTTCTGCGGATGATGTGGAAAGCATACAGGTCGATGTTTCCCCAGTATTTGCCAATACAATACGGTTCCATCACCCGAAAGATGAAGAGGAGGCTAGATTTAGCCTGCCACACAGTATTGCCTGTTGTTTTCTGGATAAGAAACCATGGATAGAGAGCTACAGTACTGAAAGGGTGAATCACCCACAGGTCATAGCCTTCCGAGACAAGGTAAAGATGGTTGTCCATCCAGAATGGGCTGCTCCCGAGTTGCCATTAGGAGGAGAAATCCCTATAGCTATCAGACTGAAAGATGGCACTGAATACAAGAAGGTATGTCCAAAGCCCACTGACCCAATCATAGTTAGTGATGAGGAAGTCATGGACAAGTACATGAAATGTGCGTTGCGAGTTCTCTCCCAAAGTCGGGCAGAGCAGATTGCAGAGACTGTATTGTCACTGGAGAAGGTGCAAGATATATCTGAGCTAATGACCTTGCTTACTTTTCCCGACAAATAAATTGGATAGCTGGGTTTAATATGGGTACAAGGTTTGATATGATTGGCTTGTTTGTACAAGATTTACAAAAAATGGTCGCTTTCTATCGAGACGTTTTGGGCTTTGAAATCGAATGGGACGGGAAAGGACCGTACGCTGAGTTTAAACATCATGGAATACGATTCTCCATGTACGAAAGATCAGAATTGCCTAAGCTGCTTGGAAAGAAACCTGATTATCCAAAAGGTCTAAACGGTACATTTGAATTAGCATTAGACTTACCACGGTTTGAAGATGTGGATAAAGAATATTCTCGAGTTATAAGCGCAGGGGCCATACCGGTTTACAAACCCCGAGATGAGCCATGGGGAATGCGATCTTCAATGATCACAGATCCCGAGGGCAATCTTATTGAAATAGGTTCTTGGAACAAAGGCGTTGTTGAAGCAAATGAAAAATGAAGTGTAACACTATATAATCCGTTATAGGCGTAGGAGTTTCATACATCATATTAGAAATAATTCTACACGCATATAGAATACTAAATGCGCCTCTTATTTTGAGCTATATCCAAAAGCAGCTGCAGCTAAAATGTAGTTCCCCCAACCCATACTTACTTACGCCCTTATACTTCAATACTCAAACTTACCAATACAAGGCTAAACAAACAAACACAAACAAAAACAATTACATAGCTAGCCAGTTACTGAAGCTGGAAAGGGGTCTCCCTGATAAAATGCTGTTCACAAAATGGGAGATTCTAGCTAGAAACGAATTTAAGTAGGCAACAAAGCATCCTTCAATTTGAGGAGATTTATGATGAAACTGACAAAACGGAAAGTTCGATATGAGGAAATGCTTCCCCATGAACTGGATGAGGCAGTATCCAAGTTTCCTGTGGCATATTGTGCCTTCGGTTCCTTAGAGTGGCATGGAAGGCATCTACCTTTAGGGAATGATACCCTCAAGGCTTACAATATTCTCATAAGAACGGCTGAGAAGTTTGGAGGCGTGGTCGTCCCACCGACCTATTGGGGGTTCCTCAATAAGTGGCATCCGTGGACGATGAACTTTTTTGACTATGATGACGAGTATGGAAAAAAACTTATAGAAGGGTTATACGAAAAAATCTTCTTAGGATTAGTCGACGTGGGGTTCCAAGTTATCGTAGGCGTAACAGGTCACGATGTTGAACAACAGAAGAATGCAATAGAGACAGCTGTTGACACAATTAAGAAGACTAGGAAGGCTACGGGATTTGCAATGATGGAAGGAGACCTCTACGATTTAACAGATGACAAGATGGATCACGCTGCACACTGGGAAACCTCGCTCATGATGTACCTAAGACCAGAACTCGTGGACATGGAACAAATCAAGAAAGAAGACTTGAAGAGCGAAGAAGGAATAAAAGAAGCAGGCATCTTTGGCCGCGACCCTAGGATTTACGCCTCTCATGAATTAGGTGAGAAGATAGCCAACCGAATCGCCGAACGTATCGGACAAAAAGCCCAAGAATTGTTAAAGACACTGGATAATAGATAGTTGAATTGATTAAATTTCAGTCTTTTTTCTTCTTCTTCTTTTCTGTCCATTCTGGATGAAAAGTTTTACTTGTGAGAGGTTCACCATCATAATAAATGTTTTCGTCCACGCTCTTCTTTTGATTGATATCTATTGAGCCTAGAGATATTTCTGTGTCTATCGCTTTAACTGTTCCTTGATTAGCCACTACTTTAAGTTTACAATTGTGGGCGGTCCTTTTGCCTACATTCCATACTTCACCATAAACACGAAGATATGGTGTTTGAAGCGAAGGTCTATTCTCTACCCACTTAAGGTTGCCAATATATAGTTTAGGTTTTTTGGCTTTTTGTTCTTGAAAAAAAACTACCACGAATGACATTATAAAAATTGAACTAAATGCAATAACGAGCATTAATTTTGTGTCCCTAATTCCCAAAAAAAACACGCAAAATAAGAAGAAAATAATTAATATTGTATATGCAATAATCGATTTTCCAATAGCCACTAAACGTTCCTTTATATCCATTATTTACCAATCTCTCATTTCTTTTATTATATTTGGCTTGATTGATTTTGGAACATATATTATGTAAATAATAATATTACCCAAATATAATAGTTTTACATAGAATTAGTTAGTTAGCTGGGAAACCTCAGACTCGTTACCTTGACTTTAAAACGGAACGTTTCATAGGGTAAGCTAGCTAGGTTACTAGTTCTAGTGAGCATCTGTTTCTCCAGAATATTCGTCAGCAAAATAATTAATATAAAAATCTTCATAATGGACATTGAAGCCCAGACTGAAAGGAGGTGATAGTTTATGTCAGCAGAAGAAATTAAGGCGCTTGAACGCCGTTTTATTGGGGAGTTAAACAAAGGGAAGGCAGCTGCCATGGCTGCAATAGACGAGTTATGCGCCACTGACTTCGTCACGCATAGTGGCACTGGCGAGGACATACGCGGCATCAAGGACTTTAAACAAGATTGCAGCGAGTGGTACAGAGTGTTTCCAGACATTCATTTCACAATTGAGGACATGGTCGTCGAAGGAGACAAGGTAGCGGTACGCCATACATGGACTGGAACACACAAGGGCGAACCTAAGGGGATCCCACCCACTAATAAAAAAGTGATAATGTGGGAGATCTATATTGACCGCATTGTAGGAGGTAAGTTCGCGGAATCATGGGTAAGATACGATACCTTGGGCTTGGCACAGCAACTTGGTCTTGTACCCAAGCTGGGGTAGGGAAGATAAATTTCACTTATCGATTAAGGCTTGAATGCAAGTTCATCGATAGACATACCGATTGCTGCATTGCCTCCAATGCAGTTACGTGGCGTTCTCTGGAAAGAGTTTTTTTTCCCTTCTTCTGTGGGTACGATAAGACCCATTTGTCTCATGAGATCCAATTCGTCTGCTACTGATTCTTGTTCTACAACCTTGCCATCAGCTATACGCCATATTTGAATAGACTTAACTGTTGACTTCTTGCCCGTCGGGGATACTTTAATCCCTACCAAATTGAATTCACCTGTGTGCGGTCCAATATCAATTTTAAAACGAACACATACTTTGTCTCCTTCAGCGCTAGCTGAGCTAAGCGTGCTAAATACCATAACTGAACAAGTGATCTAAAGTTCATTGTAGGAAACTGAAAAAGCTGGCTAGCTAGATATCTACCCTTATAAGGCGGTAAACACATAATAGTTTATGTGGTTAATCAATAAAACAACATGATGGAATATTGAGGAGAGATAGATATGGCATATTTGACGCAAACTCAGTCTGGGCAACCAGTACTTGTTCTGAAAGAAGGGACTTCTAGGAATAGGGGAAAAGAAGCCCAAAAAAACAACATTGCAGCTGCGTTGGCGGTTGCTGACACAATCAAAACTACTCTTGGTCCACGCGGAATGGACAAGATGCTCATCGACAGCATGGGCGACATAACCATAACGAACGATGGGGCAGCAATCCTTAAGGATATGAATATTGAGCATCCAGCGGCTAAAATGATTGTTGAAGTAGCCAAAACACAGGACGACATGGTGGGTGATGGAACTACAACCGCGGTTATTATAGCAGGAGAACTACTGAAGAAGGCAGAAGAACTTTTGGATCAGAACATTCATCCAACAGTTATCGTTGGTGGTTATAGAAAGGCATCTCAAAAAGCCATGGAGGTATTAGCCAAGATAGGCATAACGGTGGAATTAGACGACAAAAAAACGTTGAAGAAGGTTGCTGTAACGTCGATGAGTAGCAAAGCCGTTGGCACAGCAAGGGAACACTTCGCCGACATCGCTATCGAAGCAGTAAAGCAGGTGTCTGAAAAACGTGGGGAACAGACTGTGGTTGACATTGATAACATCCAGATTATTAAGAAAGAGGGCAAAAGCCTTCTTGAAACAGAGCTTGTAAGGGGCATAATATTAGATAAGGAAGTAGTTCACTCTGGCATGCCTAAACGTGTGGAAAAAGCTAAAATTGCTCTCGTAAATGCGGCTTTGGAAGTTAAGAAAACAGAGATCAGCGCTGAGATCAGGATACGAGACCCAACTCAAATAAAGGCGTTTCTAGACAAGGAGACTAACATGCTCAGGGATATGGTCGAGAAGATCAAAAGATCAAAAGCTAATGTCCTAGTTTGCCAGAAAGGAATCGACGACATGGCACAGCACTTCCTAGCGAAAGAAGGCATCCTTGCCGTTCGACGCGCAAAGGAGTCTGACATGGATAAGCTTTCAAGGGCTACTGGCGGAAAGATTGTTACAAACCTCGACGACTTAAAGCCGGAAGACTTGGGCTACGCTGGCCTTGTCGAGGAACGTAAGATCGGAGACGACAAAATGGTTTTCATTGAAGGGTGCAAGGATCCAAGATCCGTCTCAATTCTGATCCGTGCAGGTTTAGAGAGGATGGTAGATGAGGCTGAACGTGCCATGCACGACGCCTTATCTGTTGTAGCTGATGTTTTTAGGAAGAACAACGTCGTTGCAGGAGGCGGAGCTGCAGAGGCTGAAGTGGCTAGGGAACTTCGCGACTACGCAGTTAAGGTCGGTGGAAGAGAGCAACTGGCAGTTAACGCCTTTGCAGAATCCTTAGAAGCAATACCTAAAACACTAGCTGAGAATGCTGGTTTAGAGCAAATCGACATCTCAGTTGCTTTAAGAACAGCCCACGAGAAACCTAAAGGCCAATATATGGGCGTTGACGTTTTTACGGGCAAAGTTGCCAATATGTACGAAATGGGCGTCATCGAACCTTTAAGCGTAAAGGAACAGGCGATAAAATCCGCCACCGAATCTGCATGCATGATTCTAAGGATCGACGACATCATTGCTGCTACTAAACCTAAAGAAACAATGCCTAAAGGCCCAGGGATGGGAGAAGAGGGCGAGTACTAAGAAACTGATTAGAATCGAACAAATTAAAAGAACAAGAAAATGGAGGAAAATAAATAATGTCTGTACAACAAGGCGGAGTACCTGTATTGATCTTAAGGGAAGGGGCTAGCAGATCTAGAGGAAGAGAAGCGCAACATAACAACATAATGGCAGCCAAGGTAATAGCAGAAGCTGTTAGGAGCGCACTTGGACCCAAAGGCATGGACAAGATGCTTGTTGATAGCATGGGTGATGTGACTATAACCAGCGATGGACGAACAATTCTCGATGAGATGGACGTGGAGCACCCAGCAGCTAAGATGATGGTTGAAGTAGCAAAGACCCAAGACGATGAGGTCGGCGACGGAACAACAACGTCAGTGATCGTAGCAGGAGAACTCCTCTCAAAGGCAGAGGACCTTCTGAACAAGAACGTTCATCCAACCGTGGTAATAGACGGTTACCGAAAAGCCGCTGACAAAGCACTAGCGACCCTAGAGAAAATAGCCATTACAGTATCACCACTAGACAAAGAACCATTAAAAAAAGTTGCCATGACGTCGATGGCAAGCAAGCTAGTGGCTGAAAACCGCGACATGCTGGCAGACATAGCAGTAGATGCCATTCTTTACGTGGCACAAAAGGTCGGAGAAGAATACAGAGCGGACCTAGACGACATCATGGTTGAAAAGAAGCCCGGCGAATCAATGACAGACACCAAACTTATCAAGGGCATAATCCTAGACAAGGAAGTCGTCCACCCAGGCATGCCCAAACGTGTCGAAAAAGCCAAAATCGTGCTGTTAGACATGGCACTTGAAATAGAAAAGACCGAGTTCGATGCCAAGATCAACATTGAAACACCTGAGCAGATGGAAGCCTTTCTCCATGAGGAGGAGAACATGCTTCGAGACATGGTTGAAAAGATAGCTGCAACCGAAGCGAACGTGGTGATCTGCCAGAAAGGCATAGACGACATGGTCCAACATTTCTTAGCTAGAAAAGGAATCGTAGCTATAAAAAGTGCTAAGAAATCCGATATGGAAAAGCTGGCTAAAGCCACAGGTGGAAAAGTAGTTACTAACCTGCAGGACATGACAAAGAAAGATCTAGGTTACGCTGCGATTGTCGAGGAAAGAAAGATCGGCGACGATAAAATGACATTCGTAGAAGGATGCAAAAACCCGCATGCAGTAGCTATACTCATCCGCGGAGGAACAGAAAGGATCGTTGACGAAGCAGAAAGATCCATACACGACGCTCTATGCGTAGTCCGAGATGTAGTACAGGAACCAAAAATAGTGGCTGGAGGCGGAGCTCCTGAAATGGAACTAGCCAAGGCACTCAGAGAATACGCTGAAACGCTTCCGGGAAGAGAGCAGCTGGCTGTCCAGAGCTTCGCAGACGCAATGGAAATTATCCCAGTAACACTAGGCGAGAACGCAGGACTCGACCCAATTGACATAACCTCAGACCTCAGAGTTCAACATGAGAAAGGACAGACATGGGCTGGCGTCGACGTGTTCGATGGTAAAATTAAAGACATGAGGAAACTTGAAGTCTATGAGCCACTAGTGGTGAAGAAGCAGACAATCAAGTCAGCCACTGAAGCAGCTACAATGATACTGAAGATCGATGACATCATCGCGTCTAGAAAGATGAAGACTCCTCCTATGCCACCAGGGGGTCCGGGCGGACCTGGCGGAATGCCAGGCGGCGGTTATGGAGGCATGCCCCCAGAATATTAAGCCCCACATCAAACTTCCTTTTATTTTTTATTTGTACAAATACTTTCCTATTGTTAAGAGTAAGTAAATTTGGGTTTGGGATTAAATTTTAATCACCACCACCACCAACCTTTGGTTCAGTTTGATTGGTGTTTTTGACTTTATCAGGTTCAAGAAAGACCTATGCCTTGTTACGCTGTTAAGTCTAGTTCAAAGCAGTATAACTCAATCAAATAAAAAAATGCGTATATCCTTTCGACTAAAAGGATATACTCGTTGCTTGAAAAGTATTGGAATAGGATGATTTCAAAGAGTTTTAAATTAACCCAGCTCACTAGGAAGTCAAATATGTAATAGGTAACTTAACCGTCATGAGAAAATTTAAAAAGAGAAGAGAAAAACTTATCGGCGGGCTATAAACAAAAAAGGAAGAAGAGCATACTTTCTGAAAAGTATCAAATTGTCTTAATGTTCTATAGAGTTTCGATCGTTACGCCTAGCTTGTCACCCTTTTTTATGTCTTCAGATGCTTTGAGATTCTTTGAAAGATCGGCGTATTTTAGAAGCACACAGCAGTTTGTCTTTTCTCCCTTCTTTTTAGAGGTGTCGGCTTTAGTATCAAATGATCCAACTTTAGCTATGGTGACCTTAATCCCTGTTTTATCTCTTGTAACATCCTCTAGTAACTCAAACTCTTTCCTCTGCTCACTTGATGTAAAGAGATCATTGATTTTTGTTTCCTCCCCTTTCTTAACGTCTTTATCGGCTACTAACTCGATGCTTCCCAATTTAGCCATAATATCACCTTCCTTTCGTGTTACTGCCAAATAATTAACAAAGTCAATATATATCTTTTGCTAACTCAGCTATAAGTCGCTTTATGAGTTTAATACATAATAAATCTTAAAAAGTTTTAATAAATCTCCTCCTAAATATTAGTGAGACAATGGAGCTACAATTGCGAGGGCTGTAGACACTACTTTAATGATTATTGTAAACGTCGTAAAATACGAGTTGAAAGCTGCGATAGTTGTAGATACCACGAGCTTCCACGCGAAATTAAACTTCCACCCGATGGAAGATACAGATTAGCGGCAGTCACTGCAAAGAAGCACGTAACTTTTTTCATTAAAAGTAAACATGGCTCAACTGATCCTGAGTTGAAGGAGCTCAGAAAAAGATTGGATCTACCAAGAGGTTTCCGTCTTCAAAGATCCCAATCTGATAGGTCCGTATATATTAAAAACGCAATCACGAAGGAGATAGTGAGGACAATCTCAGCAGAGGAGGTTGTAAGAATCGTAAATGTCTAAATTCAAAGCGAGTTTTGCATGTCTGCGAAGCGAAAACAAAAACAGAAAGCTAGATGACTGATATGCTTCAACGAATCCTTTCAAGTTATTCATCAACGTAGTTCTCCTTGAGATTCTCCATGAGGATTAGCTCTTTCAAGTCTTCATCTTTCAGACCATACCCCTTAGCTAACTAACTTGGTGATTATAATTTTAAATATTCGGATGGGCATTTGTGCTAGTAGTGGTGTGATATGGAACATTTGGAAATAGAAACTCTAAACACGAGCATCGTTGACTGGGTTCAGAAGAACTTCGTAGAAGCCATGATTCCGTTTCACATTGATAAAAAAGATTTTAAGTTTTACAGAGTCCTTAACATACCGAAGGTTTGGAAAGAAAACGACTATTGGATCGTAGAAGCAAAAATAGAATTTAGTTAAGAACTCAAAAAACGACTACCATCGTTTTTCAAGTTGATGGTAAAGGAAATGTCATTGGATACAACGTTCCACAATTGACTGATATATGATGACCAAGATTTGTGAGCATTACCTCAAGCTTAGCTAGCTAGTTAGCTAGTATGTGTGTGTTGTGTCGTGTGTGCGTGTCTGTCTCTGTGACACAGAGAGAGTGAGAGAGAGACTTGTGTGAGCGTCAGAGTGAGCCAGAGAAAGATTAAAATTTAACCCCAAACCCACTTTCCTTTTTTCTCTTATTCTTCTATTCTTATTCTATCTCTCTCTACCTTACTCCGTATCATGTATATCGTGTATATCACACATACCCAGAATAATAGAGAAAATACCCCCAAAAAAATTAAATATTCTATAAAGCAAAAATATATACATCATTAACATATGAATCAGTAGGTTAAGGCAGAAGAGCGAGAAACTAGTACCAAACAAGATATGGAGGTTAGAAAATGGATTTATTGACACTTATAGTCGTGGTTCTTTTGATTCTTTGGCTATTAGGAGTTGTCGGCTCTTTCACAATTGGTGGGCTAATCCATGTACTGCTGGTCATCGCTGTAATCGTGATACTTATCAGAATTATTAAAGGGAAAAATCCATTTACTGGTAAGTGAGCTGAGCTAGACCATGTTTAGCGCTTAACATTTAAGCAATCATATCCTTATAAGTGAACAAGCACATAAGATGTTTTGTGGATAAGCAATTGAAGGTTGATGGAAAATGACAACAACAATGTGGAAATATAAGTACCCTATCGATTATGAATTGACTCCTTCAGAGATAGATATAGGAACTAACTGGGTAACATTGAAACTGAAAAACATAGGAAGTGAAACTCTTAAAGACCTTGACATACAATTGCACTCTCTGGATACATATAATCTAACGGTTTATGGAACAGGGTTATTTGGGGCTGGACACTACCTTCCGGATTTGGGGCCGAATGAAGAGAAAGAAGTGGTTTTCAGGGTTAATGCAATAGGATCAGCTAATGTATACGTCACCATCAAAGCACGTAAGGATGGAAAATACTTCAGGTGGGAATCCGGTTGGACGAATATCAAGTTAAGCGAGGAAAAAGCGGAAATCGGACGCCTACTAGTGCTTTCAAACCCGTATACAACAATTGGAAAGACCATCAGTGCCGAGGCAACCATTAAGGGCTTGAAAAAAAGTACGGGACTGAAACTGGAATTCTGGGTGGAAACCCCCTCAGGAAAGTCTGAAGAGCAGGCCACAATAGATATAAAGGATCTTCCCGTTGGAGAGGAAGCCCGTTACACCGCTGAGTTCACACCCAAGGAAACGGGGTACTACACGATATACGCGTATTTATACGATGGTTGGAGAAGAATAGGCTACAAGACAGAGTCCATCTATGCGCGGAAACAATAGAAATCACCAAGCCGACTTGGAGATTTCCAACTCCCTTTTTTGTTTAACAGAAACTCAATTACTCCAAAAAATAGTAAAATACATATAATGAGACGTTACAATTAACATTCAGATAAGGAACGAGATACTTTAAGAGGAGAACAAAATGGTTAAGTGTGAAAGTTGCGGAACCGACCTGTCTGAAGGAACCAATTTTTGTTCAAAATGTGGAGCTCATGTAGGTAAAGCTGTAAAAGAGGAGTTTACAGTCCGCTCAGAGGAGCTTGTTGCGAAAATCAAGGATCTACTTCATGAGGGGGACATAGCAAGAATCCTCGTGAAGGACGAGAATGGTAAGACCCTCTTAGAGATACCAGCTTGGGCAGGTATTGTAGGAACATTATTGGCTCCTTGGCTGGCAGCCTTGGGCGCAATAGCAGCATTAGCGACAAGATGCACCATCTCCGTTATTAGAAAAGAATAGTTTATAGCTAACTAACTCAGTAAGACGGGAAAAAACTAAGTCAGCGAGATTGTGGCTTTAAACTTGATGTCTTTATATTCCAAAACTTTTTTATCGGGTCTTTCACCTAACTTTCACTAATTTATTGTTCTTATGTTCAAATCCTTAAGGGGCTTCGACTTTCTTTTTAAGTTGGCGAGGCTTATTACAGCAGTGATCAATACCTTCTCCCAGAACTAGTTCATTTTTATCATGAGACAGTGCACTGGCTAAAAACGCATCTATTTTTCCATAATCTATTCGTAAGAATTTTTATCATAGTAAACATTGTACTATTTACTTCTTGCATGAAATACTATGTTCTAGCCATTATCGACGGGCTATTTTAGCGATATAGCTGAACCCATTTACCACATGCGCATATTTTCCCATTTTGCCCTCTTTATAGTTTTAAATTCCGTTCCCATTCCCCATCTAAGGGCGAGGTATAAGAGGATAACCTTCTCCAGAACTGTTCATCAGGAGGGAAAACCAGCTGGCAAAAACGCATCTATTTTCTGCGTTTATAGTGACACCCACTTTTTGGACTTCGGTTTCCTTTTTGCTCATCTTTTTTGCTCCTTGTTGACAATACTTATGACATTTCGTTTAATATAAGTCTATCGAAGTGAGGTGATGATTTATCTTGTTCGATGTATTCGCCTTATTGAACGAGCAGATGTATTCGCAAACACAACGGCCCTTCGCACTTGTCAGGGTCCGCGTAAACGAATTTTCTCGCAAGACGTACCTCAAATTGAGTTGATGGATCATCCATATGTATCACCTTGAAGAGATCATTAGCTTACAGTAAAATTGTTAATCTTACAAATCAAAGATTGAACCTAGAAATTGCCCAGTATATAAAGCACACACCGTAATGAGTGACTAGAGAACCAAAAAATCTGAATTATCGGCGCTAAACGTTGTGAAAAGGAGGTTACTGCTGAAATCGCTCGTTTGAAAGACGTCATATTTCAGAAACTTGATGTGTCCAAGGCAGATGTTCTAAAAGAAGTCCCAAACTTGAAACCTGAACACTATCTTCCACTGATTAATTTAGTTATAGGATATGAGATTGGCAAAGGAATTTATGCTGTATTAGAGTTCCCTTTCGAAGATGATAGCCATCTTGAGGAATTAAGGGCCTTAAGCAACAACTATCTTGAGTTTGATAACACTATTGTCCGAATTGGCGTCACCAAATTAGAAAATCTAGAAGAAATACTGATACTCCTTATATTAAGCCCAGAAGTATACGTATTTTGTAATCATCACCTTTTTGAAAATCTAGGCGACAGAAAGGCTATTTTAAAAGACGGCTATAATCGTTCACTATTTAGTTTTTGACAGTAATGAAGATGCTACATTGATTTTTGAGTATCTTCTGTTTGCCAATATCGCCCATCCCAATCGTTCGTTAGTTCATGAATAACCTTGGCTCCCTCGAGTTCTGTCCACGCTTTCAATGTCTTAGTGCGAACGTTTCCTCAGCTATCGAGTCAAAGGAGGCTTTTCATCATCGCTTCGTCATTTGGTATTTTGACGAATACGATGAAATCATATTCACCGACATGCGTAAAAGAGCGCCATTTTTCCGCCTCTATACTCTTTCGCTTTATGCGTGTCTTCTACTCTTGTTAGAAAGCGCGTCAATTTAATGGTTTTGATACCTTGTTGTGTCCATTTTCCAAGTATTACATAATGAGTCATATTTCACTCCCTAATAGTGATCTGATAACAAACGAATATAAAACTTGCAACTTGTTGCAAAGGAATCGAAGAATGAAAAAGTGAAAAAATATGTTTAATGAAGTCTGCACTAAAAAGGGGCGGGGAGGATGATTAAGTTCACGCATCTATTTTTCTTTGGCGACCCATGTTTTTATGGCTTCTTCAACGGCTTTGGATAAGTCGCCTTTTTTCCCGCCAAATCGCTCGATGGTCTTAAACCTGAGCTTCTTCTCCAGTTCATCTGGCAGATCCACGCTAATTCGACCCAATTCAATTACCAACCAATGTTAGTTTTTAATGCACGATTCGCACATGCTAGGCGTTCTTCCAATATGCAAACTGTCTTTTGCCGTAAAGTGCTACTTTTGCTATTTGTTTTGTTATCATTTCTGTCCACCTTAAACTTGCTTATCTACGTAAAGTATTATATGCTTACTTGCTTATAATTGTATTGGTTAAAGTGTTTAAATGTTTAAGCGCTAAATATATAGCTGGCTACTGACTAGTTTGTAGTCGGTGGACCTGCTGTAGGGCACATGGTGGGTGACCGTAAGTTCTTTCGCATCGTTTTGAGTGACAAAATCCAAGAAACAAACAATATAAGGCACATATGGCGCGTTTTCATAAACGTGCGTATGGTTCATTTATCTCTTACACAAGAGGATGGGTTAGATGACAATAATTGTTGACGATGCAGGCATAGGCGACCTACTTTTTGGCTTGGTCATAGGCGCCTTTCGCTGCGAGACTCAGGAATTTAGATACGATATCTTGGATGTTAAATACTTCAGATATCCACGATTTCAATCAAAAGAGTATCTGAAGCAAGCTTCGAATATCGTGTTTCAACTGCTGGGTAAACTCCAAATCAAGAAAGACGAACAAATTCAAATCTGCAAAGGCTACATCTTCGACGAAGCAGTAGATCGTTTAAGAGAGATGTATGGCAGCAGTCAAATTGAAAGAATCACAGTCACTGGGGAGCCGCAAAGGTTGATAGAGATAGCATACCTTGACGAAATCAGAAACTTGGGTTATGAGCCAGTAAAAGAGAGAGATGAGAAAAAGGCAAAGAGCTTCTTCCATATGATGAACTGGTTGAAGAAAAATCCAGAAAAACTAATTTATGCAAAGACTGGCTGGCCACGCCTGCAGAGATACAATTTATTCAGATATTACTGCCAAAAGCGATCAACAGAAGATAGAGAAAAAGCAAAATAGTCAGCTTTGCAGAAGAAAAAAAATGGCGGATTTAGCCGTTTTGCCTATTAATGAGAATTTGCTACCTAAAGGGCAATGAAGAAGCCGTTTGTCGTAGCCACGTTGCTCATAGTAGTCATGCTTGTTCTGGGTGCCTCAATACTGGTTTTCTTGAACAGTGATAAACCTACAGCAAACTCCACCGTGATACACTACACCTACACTGTCGTCAACACGTATCCGCATGACACAAATGCCTTCACGGAGGGACTCGTGTACTCAGATGGTTTTCTGTATGAGAGCACAGGACTTTATGGCAGTTCATCTTTACGTCGTGTGAACTTGACAACAGGTAATGTCTTGCAGGAGGTTGCGCTTCCAAGCCAGTATTTCGGCGAAGGCATAACCATCGTAAACAACACCATCATCCAGTCTAACATGGCAGTCACATATAGGCTTCGTCTACGACAAAACCACTTTTACTTTGCTGGGAAATTTTACTTATCCAACGGAGGGTTGGGGCTTGACCTTCGACGACAAACAGCTAATCATGAGTGACGGCTCAGACAACTTATACTTCCTTGACCCAACCACGTTTCAGCGGACAGGGCAAATCCAAGTGCACGACGGCAACACATCCGTAGTAAACATTAACGAGTAGAGTACATCAACGGCGACGTTTACGCCAACATCTGGGAAACGCATACAATCGCAGTAATCAATCCAGAAATAGGACAAGTCAAAGCGTGGATAGACCTCACAGGACTACAAAACGCAACCACTTTGAACTCTGAAGCTGTCCTGAACGGAATTGCATACGACGCCGAAAATGACAGACTCTACGTAACAGGCAAAGACTGGCCAAACCTCTACCAAATAAAACTAGTACCCCAAACCAATCCGTCAACCTAAACTAATAGCAATGTTCCTTTTCGCATTAACAGCGCTAAGGCTGAACGTGGAAGAATAAAGAAAAAGCTGGGGGAACCGCATCTCTCCTTTTTAGCTTTTAGTTAGCTCAGCTTAAATTTTAGTCCCCAAACCCATGCTAGCTAGCATTCAAACCTAAAACATATGTGCAAGCATTTAAAAATTCGTATTAAAAACCGATATATTTTAACATTCCCTATCCCAATACAAACTGGTATTTTTGGGTAAACTAATATCAAAAAATCTTCAAATAGTTTTATATTAATAAATTCAAAAATTAACAACAGAAAGCCAATGAATAAAAATGATTTCGATAACCAGGTAAAGAAGTTGTTTAAACGTCATGAAAGACTTATAATGCGACGAAATGAAAAATGTGAAAATGGTAACGGCATTTACGATCGCTATAAATATCCTATTTTTACGGCTGAACATGCCCCGGTATTTTGGCGTTATGATCTCGACTACAATACCAATCCCAACTTAATGCAACGCATTGGTATCAATGCTGCATTCAATTCCGGAGTTATTCTGTTTAACAAACGTTATTTAATGATAGTACGTGTTGAAGGCTGGGACCGCAAATCGTTTTTTGCCGTGGCAGAAAGCCCAAATGGCATTGAACAATGGCGTTTCTGGGATTATCCCATTGCACTTCCCAATATCGACAAAGACGAAACCAACGTTTATGACATGCGTCTTACACAGCATAAAGATGGCTGGATTTACGGAATTTTTTGTTCGGAGCGTAAAGACCCCGATGCACCTGCAGGTGACCTGTCGTCTGCTGTAGCAAAAGCGGGCATTGTTCGTACAAAAGACCTTGTGCTATGGGAACGCTTGCCAGACCTGAAAACCAGGAGCCAACAACGTAACGTGGTACTACATCCAGAATTTATTGACGGCAAATATGCGTTGTACACCCGTCCACAGGACAGCTTTATCGATGCCGGTTCGGGCGGTGGCATTGGCTGGGCTTTAATTGACAGCATGGAAAATGCCGAAGTTAGGGACGAACTTATCATTGAGCCTCGTGTTTATCATACCGTTAAAGAAGTGAAAAACGGCCAGGGCCCTGCACCCATTAAAACAGATAAAGGATGGCTGCATCTTGCCCATGGAGTTCGTGGTTGCGTTGCAGGCTTGCGATACGTGCTTTATATGTTCATGACCGATCTGAAAGAGCCTTGGAAAGTAATTGCTACTCCGGGCGGCTATTTTATGGCTCCCGATGGAGAAGAAAGGGTAGGGGACGTATCAAATGTTTTGTTTACTAATGGTTGGATTAAAAAGGATAATGGCGAAGTATATATTTACTATGCTTCCTCCGATACTAGGATGCATGTCGCTACAACAACGGTTGAAAAACTGGTCGACTATTGCCTTAATACACCTGCCGATGGTTACAGGACACATACCTCAGTGGCTACATTGAACAAATTGATTGCAAAGAACCTCCAATTCATGAAGAAAAAATAAGATTGAATAAATACATCTCATAAAAATTTTATTAAGAAGAAAAAACGTTCAAAAAGAAATTGAAAAGTATAAAAATAAGAAGTGTCTATGTTTTCGTAACGAAAAACTAAAACAAAAAAGTGAATTAAATGACGTATAAGCGAAGTAATAGAGAATCCCGAAAGACGCATCGAAGGCATCCTAAAAAGAAGGAAAAAGTCAGCGAGCTAAGACGCAGCCGGGAATACTGCAACTGATACTCTCACAGTCGTTGTTGAAGAAGAACAGGGATTACCGACATGGATGATGCTAGCTGAGCTATGCAGTTGTCATTCTCGAAGGTGCTTGCTATAAATATCTGTAGAAGTAGGAATGAATCTTTTCTAGCTGACTTCCACTTTACGGTTTTTTCAAAAAGGCAAATATTTGCATATTTAGATTTCAATTATTATGGAATAGATTAGCATTGATAACAGTTGACGTGAGTGAAATGAAAGAAGAACGGGATTATCTTTCTGACTTTCTTGAGTCAAGAATTCGAGTTTCAATTGCTGTTAAGGGTGAATCTTTAGTTTTGGATGTAGGAGAAGAAAAATTGTTGACAAAGAGTGTAAAAGCATTTGTTAAAAGGTTTCTGCATCAAAGGGGTTTATCAGAGGCTTACAGGGTAATTGAAGAAGGAGAGGTCATCAGAGTTGCCAAACGTAAACATAAAAAAGAGCGAAGGGTTAGGGATAAAGGAACAGAACCTTCATCGTATGACACATTACCTTATTATTTTCCAAATCGTCCATAATTACTAAGTATCGTCATCTCCGCTACCTCGAGCAAGCTGACTAATCACTGTAGCCCTCATAAAAGAACTCATAAAAACGCTGGATGAAGAAAGCAGAAAGGCTCGCAGATCACGATCAGACTACGTACAATTAATTCTAGAAAAACACCTTCTCCTCCAACGCGGGATAAATCCTGAATAAGGTTCATCTTTGACTTTGCTTGTGCGTTTTCTTTGCTCGCTAGCCGAGAAAGCTAGCTAGCGAGATCGTTCTTCTATTTATAGAAAAACAAAAAAACATTTAATTCTATATTCTTATGCGGGATTGAACGATGGATCATTAAAAAGGTAAATTACAATATTGGCGAGAAGAATTAACACAAAGTATAGGATAGTTTAAGCATGATTTGTGAAGGTAAGGTTGCGATTGTAACAGGAGCCGCAGGTAGTGGTATGGGTCGTAGCACCGTACTGACTCTGGCTCGTGAAGGTGCAAAGGTTGTTGTAAATTATCGCACGAGTAAAGAGAGCGCCAAAGCGATCGTTGACTACATTGAGAGTCGTGGTGGTAGTGCAATTGCCGTACAAGCTAATGTTTTCGAAGCCGATGGGTGTAAGAAGCTAGTTGATATGGCTGTCGAACGCTTCAATCAGGTTGACATTTGTATGGTTGGTCCTGGCGGTGGCTGGCATCCACAACCAATTGATAAACTTGATCCGACTGCTACACTTGAGGATGTTCACCATGAGATTGCGCCACTTTTCTACTTGATGCCACTTGTTTTGCCAGATATATATAAACGAAAGTGGGGAAGGCTTATTGGCATAGCTCTGCATCCAACGAAACTACCGCCTGCTTACTCCTATAATGTGGGCAAGGCAGCCAGAGCGCAAGCATTGCTTCTTGCACAGGTTCAAGCATGGTCATATGGCGTGACTACTAACATTATCGCGCCTAGTCCGGTACCTGCGATAAAAAGTCTGGAGGAAGCCATTGAGCAGTGTAACCATGGAACTGCTTGGCAGAAAAGGATTACTACTTCCCCCCAAGACATCGCTGAAAGTGTCGCTTTCCTGTGCTCGGAAGCAGGCAGATTCATTACAGGATGCGTTTTACCTTTTACGAGTAGTGAACTTAATCTAGCATCTCCTGGTGCTTTTTTGTCACATAGACTTCAAATTTGAAAACAGTCAAAATTCTTAAAATGCGATATAATCTCTATCTTTCCAGAGTGCGCTTCAAATCAATATATGTTGCACATGCGCATTTTTTTCTTCTTCAGGAAGCTAGTTAAACGCTGACGACGAGACGACGACTACGACGCAACCACGACGACGAACTCATGACCTGTAGGTCAGCTAGCCCACACACATTTGTTACCTTGTGTTATCATAAGTTAGTTTAAGTCCAAAAGATGGTTCAACTTGTTAACTCTAATATGGATTAAGATATCCAATATCTTGCGAGGCTATGAAAAATGATCGAAGGGCCGTTTCGAGCTTCTCTGGACGATTTTGATTCGATCGTGAAGTTAGCTGATGAATGTTTTCTCAGCGATAGAGACAGTGGAGGCATGTTGGCCGCACTGCTTTTTCCCACAGGCTGAGAAGATCAAAAACTGTCTTATTATGAAGGATGGTCCTAAGGTCGTAAGTCTCGTAGAGTATGTTGATCAAACGTTGCTAGTAGAGGGAGGCAATTTGAAAGTTGCGGGTATCACCGTCGTGTCCACTTGGCCATCATACCGAGGTCTTGGGCTCATGACGCAGCTGTTAAACTATTGCATATCACTGATGCAAGAGAAGGGCTACGCCTTTTCTGACCTAGGGGGCGACAGGCAACGCTACGGGCGCTTCGGCTGGGAAAACGCAGGCCACCAATGGCACTTTGACATATCACACTATTCCCTCAGCGTCGTGGGCACCTCGACAAGCCATAAGGTTAGCCCGTATGGTGCATCTTCGGAGGAGATCGATGCGATAATCGCTATACATGATGGGGAAGCGATGGGGATTAAGCGCACCCGTAAACTTTACGAGATGCTCTTGGGGCGTAAGGGAAAGCAGGTCTGGCTGGCACGAAGTGATGAAGGAATAGATGCGTACGTAGTAGCTGATCCGCGCGAAAGGGAGCAGGAGGTTGTTGAGTTCGGAGGAGTTGCTGAAGGAATACGCGCTATCCTCGTGCACTTAATTGAAAATCTTGGAAGCGAGGTGCTGCACGTTAACTCGCCGTGGTCACATCCGCTGAACGCCACGTTCTTCTCTATAAGCGCATGGTGGCATGTAACTTGCCAACGAATGATCAAAATAATCGATCTTGAGGCGACATTGCGAGGCTTCGCGTATCAGTTAGGTCAAAGGTATCGCGACTTGGGGTTCCAAGGTAGCCGTACTATTGCCCTTGCGATCGAAGGGACTGAACAGCGAGTTGAGATCGGGTTCTCGTCCGAGGGGGTCACGGTTAGGAAGGCGTCCGACTTTCCAAGACCATTGACATTGTCCAATCGCCAGATTGTACGTCTCATCTTTGGTCCTGGCACACCTAGTTCCGAGTTCAGCTTGCCTCCTGATGCACAATTTCTCGAGTCACTCTTACCCGTGAACTTCTATATTTGGGAAAACGAGTCCGTCTGATCTCTTCAATACCAAGGTATTCTCACATGTGTCCACTCGAACTGATAAGGAATTCCAAAAGAATTTGATGAGAAAACTGTTGAGGAACATGACTTTTTCCGTATTGATCGACTGGCTAACTATGCGTTGTGCGTTTTTTTTGTTTGTTTTTTTAAAGAGAGTGTATGTATGTGAGTGAATTAGAGAAGGAAAGCAAGAGCGTATAAGTGAAGAAGTGTGTGGGGATTAAAATTTTTATGTGAGATAAGTTTAGAAAAGATCTAGATTTAAATCTGTTTGATTGAATGATGTTTTATGGAGACTAGGGATTCCATCTTGAGGGATTTTTCCTGGGGTCAATTAGTGGCTTTTTTTATTTCTGCATTGTCTTTGATTGGGTTTCTTTTTGTGGCTTTGTTGAAGAGTATCTTTGTTTCGATAGATGCGAACGTGAACTCTTGGTCGGCATCAATCCAAACGAGTTCACTCACGCAAATATCTGAGATAGTTGCTTATTGTTTTGACACTACTCCCTTGTTTGCAGCATCTCTGTTAATAGCAGCGTGCCTTTTTTACAAAAACTACAAGAAGAATGCGTTGTTGCTTGTAGGAGTAATGGGTGGGGATGCAGCGATAATTACAATGTTTAAAATGTTAGTGCATTCAGAAAGACCCTTAAACGGAATAATGCAAGAAACAGGATTTTCTTTTCCAAGCGGTCACGTCGCAGGTTCTGTAGTTTTTTTTGGTTTACTCGCCTATTTTGTATTTCAACATTCGAAATCTTCAAATGGGAAAACGTTATCAAGCACGTTTTCTGTTGCAATAGAATTTATTATAGGCTTTGATAGACTTTACCTTAACGTTCACTGGTTCAGCGATGTTTTAGGAGGATACCTACTAGGGGTATTCTGGCTTACGTTTTCGATTTTGGCATTTCAATATATTGAAAGAACCGGAAAGTTTCAGATGAAACGAAAAAACTATAAGCGTGCGCTGAAACCCGTTATGCCTTCAAATTAAAATAAAATTATTAAGTCGGATAGGTCTACAGTGTTTTTTGTGGGAAAACTTAGCAAACGAACCACAATATTATGGGTCGTGACTGCTCTTTTTGTGGGTTCTCTTGGGGGATCATTAAGCGACATGGTTAGACAAAACTCTTGGTTTATTATTTATGCAGGTTTGATTTATGCTTGGCTTTTCGTGCTTACAGGAATCGCTACTATGCATCTAAACGAAAGAAAGTGACCTCTCTAAGTTAGAAAATTTACTGAATAATTATCTTTTGTTTGAAGCGGTTATCTTAGGCTTCGCATGATTTCGAACTTTGTGATCAGCATGATTCCTCTTCGAGTGGCGTAGGCTTTTGCGTGTTCGCTGAATTTTTCTGACACCAGGATAGGGCTTGAGAATCCTGATTTTACTGAAGCCTTGTCCATATTAATGACGATGTTGACGCCGACTGTCCTGTTCCACTCTTTGATTCTTACGGGGTGTATTTCTTTGCTTTTGCTGACGATTAGGTCGAACTTTGCAGGAGTATTAAGTTCTTCTTGGGGTTGGTCTTTTTTTACTTCGTAACCTCTTCGGTTGAAGTATTCGACTGTAAGTTCCTTTAACGAATATTGTGTCACGCTTGTCCCACGGTAGGAGAAATATTCATATATAATAGAAAAGCCTTTTCATTTAAAATTGTGTTTTTAGATAACGAAATAAATATTCCTTTGTAAATTAATGCAGTTTAGTATACCCCTATCAAGAATTGGTGTTTACGACGATGACTGAACGTAAGGTAGAAGTCAGCCCAAGAATGGTTCTTTACCTCATTTTTGGTCTACTATTCTTTGTTGCTTACCTTCACTTTTTCGTGGACATTCCCGAGATGGTTGATGCACTCTCGAACGCTGGTGGAAACATTTTTTTCTATTTATTGGCTGCAATTGTCTCGGTTCTGAATATAACCTTGTATTCATTTTCTTGGCATCTTCTCCTTAAGCTGACTTCCGTTAAATCTGTCTTAAAAAAAGTGTTTCTTTTTATTTGGACCGGCATATTTGTGGACTTCATTATTCCCTTCGAATCTGTGAGTAGCGACATTGTTAAAATTTATTTGATGGCTAGGGAAACTGGTGAAAACGCGGGGAAAATTGCAGCGTCAGTCATGGGAAACAGAATTTTGTCGATGGCTGTGACTATAGGTGGTCTTGTGTTTGGTTCTGTTTTGTTGACGGTAAGCTTCACACTGCCACAGACGGTTCTATTTGTAATATGGTTCGAAATTTTTGGCAGTGTGACTTCGCTGATTCTAATTTGCTATCTGATTTTTTTTGAGGAGGAGAAAACTTGGAAAGCGATAAATTGGCTACTGAACTTTTTTGTGTGGCTTTTCCGTGGTCGTTGGAGCCTTTCAAAAATTAAGACTAAACTGCACTCAATTCTTCAAGCCTTTCACGGAAACATGGAAGTCTTTAGTAAAAACCCAAAATGGCTGTTTAAACCTTTATTGCTTTTGATTATAGCTTGGTTTTTTGACATTTCAACGATGTTTCTTGTCTTTTACGCAATTGGTTTCAACGTTTCCTTCCTTGCAGTTGTTGTGGTTTACTCATTGATGTTGGCGGTTCAAGCGATTCCGTTCGGCATACCCTCTGAACTCGGGTTTATAGAGATTGTCATGGCTTCGCTTTTCACGGCATTCGGTGTACCATCAGGCACAAGTGCAGCGGCAACGGTTCTCACCAGAATCTTAACGTTCTGGTCAAGAATCATAATAGGTTACGTTGCGGCGCAATGGGTTGGGTTTAAAACCTTTAAGGAGCCATCCTCTGTCTTGTAGATTGTTTTGCGCAATTGGGGCATTTGACACAACCTTTTTGTATCGACACTTAATAAAAATTGGTTCATGAGGTATCCCCTTAGGGAGTTTCCCATCCGGAATGCTTTAAAATCGTTTGTTGGAAACTATGTTCTAAGGAGACCTGTTCCTATTCTTCTCAGCCTTTCTGTTACGCACCGATGCAATGCAAGGTGCCCCTTCTGCGATTTCTGGAAATCTCAACCTGTTAAAGAGATGAACACAGAAGAAATCAACAAGATCGTTAGAGACGCTTATGACTTGGGATGTTTGACCGCAGTTTTTACGGGCGGCGAAGCTCTCTTAAGAAAGGATTTGCCTGCGATTCTAAAAAATGCTGATGAGGTTGGGCTTTCTACCCTTGTACTTACGAACGGATATTTATTAGCAAAAAGAATGCCCGAAATACACAGAAACCTTGACATTGTCAGCGTAAGCATCGATTTTCCTGACAGTCGCCACGATAAAACACGCGGCATCGAAGGGCTGTTTTTAAAGGCAGTAGAGGGTATTAAGATAGCGCAGGATTATGGGCTGTCGACGAATATTAACTCCATCATTACTGGGTCGCATACTATGAATGACATTGAAGCTCTTTTGTCGTTAGCTGATAGTTTGAATAGCGGAATAACGTTTTCTCCGATTTTTAAGTTGCCCGAGGTTTGCGGTCAAGGCACATACATAGGTAAATTTTCAGATGATGTTGATATTATGACTTTGAATGATTGGGATCATGTAGACAAAATTATGAGTAGACTTCTTTACCTCAAAAAGCATCAGTACAGGAAAGTCTTACAGAATACCGCAGCCTACTTGGAGCTGAGTGAAGAACAAAGGCGACTTTTCTTGTCACCCTCTTTCTTTGCAGATCGGAGTGTCTCCATCCGGTGAAGTTGGCGCCCTTTGCTCGCTTGGGCTCTACGATTGCTACTCCCTAGGTAATGCTCTTGAACATAGTTTGAAAGAGATATGGTATTCGGAAAAAGCTGAACAGCTTAGGATAAAGTTTAAAGATTGTAAATTATCTGCGGAAGTTGGCTGCTACTTGCTTTGTGTCGCTGAACTTTCACTTATGTATGATAGGCCTTCGATGATTTTGGATTATGTGAAGAGACTTTTTTAGATTTAGTTAATAAATACTATATTTGTGCGACTTGGATTAGAAGAAGTAGGAAAGACTAGAATTCTTAGTAGTCCTACTGAGCTGAGCTAGCTTTTTCCTTCTTTTTAGGATGCCTTCGATGCGTCTTTCGGGATTCTCTATTACTTCGCTTATACGTCATTTAATTCACTTTTTTGTTTTAGTTTTTCGTTACGAAAACATAGACACTTCTTATTTTTATACTTTTCAATTTCTTTTTGAACGTTTTTTCTTCTTAGCTGAGCTTAGCTATTAGGAAACCAAAAGTTTTAAATAAGTGATGTGTGTTTTATATAACATAGAGTTAGAAAAACATAATAAAAAGTGTAAAATAAGTAATGGAGGCGTGTAAATGATGAAGACTCAAGAACTTACAACTCTCGGAAGTACGTTAGTAATCCTCGGTATTATATTTGGTTCAGATCGGCTGATTGGCTATTCGTTTATCGGGGCTGGAATGCTGTTGTCAATCATCACCATTATTAAGGCAAAGAAAGAGGGTGGGGGAAAAAGTCTGGCTGGGAGGGGATCGTAGTGGATCTTTGGGTAATTACTTCTGGCGGGATAGCTGCAATAATCATTGGGCTAGGCGTCATAATTGCATGGATGCTCATCAAAGAAAGGAGGTCTGGCTATCCTTTAAAGGATGAACGAACACAGAGAATTACTGGAAAAGCAGCGACATACGCTTTCTATATCGGTCAATACTTTACGATAGCACTTCTAGCAGTGAATATCATATCTAAAGAATTTTACGGTTCATATGTTTTTGAAGTAGGATACGCACTGATAGTGTCGCTTCTATCATACAGTCTGTCGTTCATTGGATTACGCTTACTCTTCAACAGGAGAGGCGACTCCTGATGTCCTTCAGAACGAGAATCAAAGAGCTTAGAGCAAGATACGACCTAACACAAGAAGATTTAGCTAAAAAAGCGGGCGTAAGACGAGAAACCATACTCTACCTTGAGAAGGGCAAATATAATCCTTCACTAAAACTTGCACATGACATAGCCAAAATCCTAAAAACTTCAATAGACGACCTATTCATCTTTCAAGACGAAGACAAAAGCACAAAACAGTCTTTGAATCACCAATTCAAATGTTAATTGATAGCTGAAATCACCTTTTTATTAATCAGTTGTTTAAAACTTCTCGCATTAGATAACTAAGCCAGTCAGCTACTGTTTAGGGTTTTTTATTTGTGTTGTGTGTGATATACACGATATACGTGATACGGAGTAAGGTAGAGAGAGAATAAAAGAAAGAAAGACAATGTTTAGGTTTGGGGACTAAATTTTAATCTTTTTCTCTCTCTAATTATTTATTTTATACGCTTCTGTTTGCTCAGTATATCGAATATCACACAAAAAAACATACAAAATACAAAACCACTGTTGAAATGTACTGTACTAAAAGAGAACTGGTACAAGTACACACACACTAAACCATGTACATGTCTAAATGGGACACAGAGAAAGGTAGAAAAAGAATAAAAAAGAAAAAGTCTGAGTTTAGAGATAAAATTTACCCTCCACACACTCTAACGTTCTCACGCGCTATAGCTAGCTAGCCCTTGTTTAATCGAACCCTAATTTTATATATGCCTTTTTCTCATTTTGGTTTGGTTAAAATGGTTTTTCCTGACAAGTTTTTGTGGGGAGTATCGTCTTGTGGCTTTCAGTCTGAAATGGGTGACCTATCTCGTGCATCTCTAGACGGAAATACTGACTGGTTTGTTTGGGTTCATGACAGACAGAACATAGAGAAGAAAGCTGTCAGTGGAGAATTTCCTGAAGACGGACCAAATTACTGGTTTCTCTACAAAGAAGATCACAAGATTTCCTCCGATCTTAGGTTGAACGTTTATAGGCTTGGTATTGAGTGGAGCAGAATATTTCCAAATAGTACCAGAGAATTGAAGGTGAATGTTGAAAAGTCGGATGATGGAAGGATTTCCGGAATACATGCTGAAGAAGGTTTCATTGAGAAGCTCGAAAAATTCGCGAATAATGATGCTTTAAACCATTATCGGCTGATGATTTTGGATTTGAAGGAGAGAAGAATTGAGCCGTACGTTTGTCTTAACCATTTTACTTTACCCCTTTGGATTCATGACCCGATAGTAGCTAGGAATTCAAAGTTAAAGGCTGGGTTTAGGGGGTGGCTTGATGAGGATACGATCATTGAGTTTTGGAAGTATGTAGCTTACTTAGCGTGGAAGCTTGGAGATCTTGTGGATTTCTGGGCTACCTTTAACGAGCCCGTGGTTGTTGCAGAAAGCGGTTATCTTCTCCCTGAAGTGGCGTATTTTCCGCCTGGCTTAATGAACTTTACTGCCTTTAAAAGGGTTTTAGGAAACATGGTTGTTGCTCATGCAAGAGCCTATGATGCAATCAAAGAATGGGACAAAGTCAAAGCCAATCAGAATAGCAACTCTTCAGTCGAAGTGGGCGCGATTCAAAACGTGTCTCCTATGGTTCCTTACAACCCAAAACTTGATAGTGGAGCCAGCGCTTATGCCAGTCATATTCACAATTCATACTTTATAGAAGCCGCTTCTGAAGGGTGGCTTGACGAAAATCTAAATGGAAAAAGGGAAAAAGATGAAACTAAGCACTACTTAGAGAACAGGTTAGACTGGATAGGTGTCAACTATTATAGCCGGAACGTAATCAGACATGGAAAGTCGATTTTAGCGAAACTTTTTGCAGGAATTCCATTTGTACCGGAGATGGTAACTGATTACGGAAACAATTGCAAACCAAACAGCATCTCAAAGGATGGCAGGCCAACATCTGACTTTGGCTGGGAACTATACCCTGAAGGCTTAACAGATGCCTTAAAACTTATGTCAAAATATGGCAAACCAATGTTTGTGACGGAAAATGGGATAGCTGATTCTGAAGACAAATTAAGACCACAGTTTATAACGGAGCAATTAAGAGAGCTGGACAAAGCCATAAATAGAGATAAACTGGATGTTAGAGGCTATTTCCACTGGGCTTTAACGGACAACTATGAATGGGCTTCGGGTTTCAAAATGAAGTTCGGTCTATATGCTGTAGACTTAAAAACAAAAGCCAGGTTTCCAAGAAAGAGCGCAGAAGTGTATAAGCATATCATTGAGACAAAGGAAGTGCCTTAAGCTTTTCTGCTCTTTCAGCCATTTTCTTCCTTAGCTCAAGAATATCTTTGGATATAACAAATGTGAGTATTATGAAGAGTATACCACACATTATCCATGTTGTAACTGAAATATAGAGTATGCCCAATCCTAATCCATACATGTCCGCGAGATATCCTGATATTAAAGGAGTGCAGAAGAACCGCCATATTCAAAAATTCTAAGTAAAGCATCTGCTGAACTTCTAACTTCTGGTTCAGCTATGTCCATTACTGCGGCAGAAACGTTCGGGCCAGCCATAGGCAGTATGAAAGATGCTAAGGTACCTGCGACTGTGAATCCGAAAACATCCCCCTGAGGCCACATAATAGTAAAATACAACGCTGGAGTGAAAGAAATACAACAACTACGCCTAAAATCACTCTTCCTCTAATATCTCTTTTAAAGAGCACATCTCCGAGCATCCCGCCAACTAGATTTCCTATGATCATACTCACAAGCCAGATCAACATTATATACATAGAAAGCCCTGCATCAAAACCTCTCTCCTCGACCATGTATGTGAAAACCCAAGCTTGAAGCACCTGCCACGGAAATACTCCAAAAAATCCCTGCAGACTGAGGAACAGCTGAGACTTTTTCTTGACTAATGAAAATAATTCTTTAAAATTTATTTTGTAAAGACCTTCTTTGATCTTAAGGTCTTCTAGCTCAGGTTCAGACTTCCACGAGGAATATCTTTGACTGTAAAATAAACCAATATTGCCATTAGTATTCCAACTCCTCCAGTTATGTAGAATAACATTCTCCAGCCTGTTACATAACCCACAATCACGCCTAATATTGTCCCAATTAAAGCACCGAAGGCTGCTGTGGCATTAATCAGTCCCAGAGGTTTACCTCTACTCATAGGAGGAAAGTAATCACTAACTAAGTATTCATACCCGAAGGAGGTGTGTCGTCAATACCAGTAAGAGTCCTAGTTAAAAAGAATTCTGAAAAGGTTCTTGATACAGCGTTGAGACATGTAGTAAATCCCCATATTATGCCAGATAGGCTAATGAGCGCCTTCCTTGAGTACCTGTCAAATAAGTAACCCCAAACTGGATACAGGGCAACTGCCATGAAGAAAGTTGCAGTAAATATGAGACCTCCGCCCGCGTATGTGATTTGAAATTCATCAAGGATCTGTGGAAGAACGACTGAAATTACAAAAATGTCCGCAGTGTGAAATGATCTAAACAAGAACAGCATTATGGTTACGAACCATGAATGTTTCAAGCTCTTACGGCGATTCATTTTTACTCACTATTTATAAAGTTTAGCTGCCTCGGAATTCCAAGACTGTCCTAATTGTTCCTCTAAGAGCATTTTTGCATCTTCGAATAATCTTGTCCTGTGATCTTCAGTTATCATAAGAAGCAGACTTTTCCTATCACCCTCTAAGAAGGCTTGAAGAATTTGTTCCATCCTAAACATCCTAGGCATCAAAACATGTAACATAAGACGTTTAGGCAATTGGCCTACATGCATGGCTGTCACCGTCTTTCGACCACCACGTGTGGTGCCAACTACCATCGGAACCTCTACGACAACATCGTCTGGTATGCCAGAAATCGCTCCTTTATTTGGTATATTTAACTGCAATTGTACCTCTTTGTCGTTTACGATTGCATCGATGAGAGGTATATGCTGTTCTCCACTAAAAGTTGGAGGATACTCTTTTGTCAAAGCGACAGCAGGATCACTAGACCAAACACGCATTTGTTCTAGCATCTCTTTAAGTGAATTTAAGTATATTGACCATCCTATTTCTGAGTCAAACCCGCCAGTGGGACCGTACCATCTCTGTTTTGTCATCAAATCTGTATGGTACCACCAAGGTGATGCACTTCTCACTGTGTCTCCTATTGGAAAGAGGCCATACATCCTATACATGTCCACCGCAGCTGGTGACATCTGCTCAGCAACCCAAGGCGGACTATTCAGATATTCATCGCTTTTCCAATATTTCTCAGCTTTCTTCTCAATCCACTGATCAAGCATTGGATAAATGGTTTTACCGTTGTGTAAGAAACTTAAAAGCCAAATGTTATGGTTAAAACCTGCGATTAAAACCTGAACGTCCTCTTGTTTTAAATTAAGAGTCTTCACAATATCTGTGTAACTAAAATGCCCATGGCAGACTCCAATCACCTTCGCCTTAGTTTCTCTGGACACCAAAGTTGTACCTTCGAATATGGGGTTTGCAGCTTGTAACAACCAAGCGTCTGGGCAGACTTCTTCCACATCTCTGGCCAAGTCTAAGAAAAATTTCAACTGATGGAATGCTCCAATACCACCGTAATAGTCGCTAACCCTGTCACCTAAACCTCTGTAGTAGCCGTGATTCTCAGCGATCTTTCGTTCAATCTCCATCGGCTCATAGCCACCGACCTTTACTGTGTCAATAACGAAGTCCGCGCCATTCAAAGCCTCTTCTCTGTCCATTGTCTTCTTTATATTTAAGTCGGTGTTCATCTCTCTTGCATATTTGGTGGCTAAATTGTACATCATGTTTAGGCGTTTCTTATCGATATCCATCAGAACAACAGTGCTGTTAGATAGACTTCTTGTTAAACACAAATCCACTATAAGCCTACCTGTGAAAAAGATACTGCCTGCACCTACAACAGAAATCTGAAGCATAAAGAAAAATATTAAGGTCGATTTTAAAAGCTTTAATTAATTACCAACAATAGTCTACCTTACAAATTGCACAGCCCTATAATACGCGCTATATATATCCTGTGCAGGACATTGTCTTGGTTATTATTCATGAACTCACGAGAAAGAGTAATAAGAGCAATAGAGTTCGAAGAACCTGACAGAATTCCGAACGGATGCTATAACTTAGCTGTTCCCCCCGGACCTCGAGATGATGCTCTGAAAAAAGCTTTACGAGAAATATCCACAGGATTTCGCTGCTGCTTACGGCATGGCTAGAACCCTAGAGTAGAGTCAATCGTGGAGTAAAGGAGCCTATCAAGACGAGTGGGGCGTCATTTGGAGAAACCTGCAGAATGGCGTCATAGGTCAGCCAGTGCATCATCCTCTAGCTGACTGGGAGAACCTTACAGCATACTATCTTCCAGATCCCCAGCTTGGCATGGAGGAAGTTCAAAAATCCGTCCGTGAAGCTGATCATTCAAAATATCTGTTGGCTGATGGTGGTAGCATCTGGCACAGGCTGCATTACCTTAGAGGTTTTGAGAAAATTCTTTTGGACATCGTTATGGGCAGAAAGGAGCTTTTCATATTAATTGACAAGATTGCGGATTATAATCTTCAACGGCTTAAGTTAATGCTCGAAATGGACGTTGACGGTGTCATGTTCGGTGACGACTGGGGAACCCAACAGAGGCTCATGATAAAATCAGAACAGTGGAGACGGATCTTCAAACCTGTTTACAAAAAAATGTTTGACCAAGTCCGCAAGAAGGGAAAACACCTGTTTTTTCACAGCGACGGATATGTAATTGACATGCTTCCCGACATGATCGAGATAGGCCTTGACGTCGCAAACATCCAAGTTAGCCTCATGGGCATACAGACTATAAGAGAAAGGTTCGGAGGAAAACTGTGCTTAGCCGCTGACGTAGACCGACAATATATGTTGCCGTTTGGAACACCAAGCCAAGTCAGAAAACTAGTGAAGCAAATAATCCGAGGTTTTAAAGGATTCAACGGTGGACTTATACTCTACAGCGAGATAGGTCCAGATGTTTCAATTGAAAATGCTGAAAGTATGCTTAAGACCCTAACCTAGCTAGCTCTTCACCAAAAGGCTGGAAAGCAAATAGTAAGCCAAACAGGCAGAAGTGATTAGTAACCATCATTGAGACTTTGCTGGATAGAGTTTTACTCTTACCTTTTATTTAGCCAATAAACTCTCCATTCGGAGATATGCCCACCGCGTACTTTAGCAGCCCACATGTTTGGGCCATCGAGTGGTTTGTAGGAGCAGATAGAATAGCCAACCATAACAACGACATTGTTTTGAATTGTCACGCAGGTGAATATGTTTCGGTAATCAGGATATTTCTTAAAGAAATCTCTCCAACCCTCTTTCATAACATCTTTGCCTTTAGTGACGTTTCCTGAGTTATCTATGAATGTGTGGTCATTGGTCATTAATTCAGTTAAACCTTCCAAGTCCTGCTGGTTGATTCTTTCATTGAATCTCAAGGCAGTCAACATTAACTTTGAAGAATCCATTTCGATATTAAGAATGATAGTCAGTCAATAAAAGTTTTTGTTCACATGCCCTTGAGGTGTGTTGAGCATCAAAGTCTTGTGTTGGTTGGTTGGTTGGACTAAAATCTAATCTTTCTCTCTCTTTTTTTATTTCTTATCCGCTTCTGTTTGCTCAGTATATCGTATATCACACAAAAACGTTCTAGCTCACTAATGGTTTTTATTCCAGACTATGATATATTGAAAGTCCTAGTCTTAATCAAAACCGTATAAAAGATATTGATCCCTTTGATCTTGCAGCCACCAAATATCTTTGGCGACGCAAGAAATACTCCGTATAATCAAGAAGGAAAGGGTTCTTATCTCGGGTTAACAATCACTAAAAAGGATTGTTTTGAAGGTTGACAAGAATGGATTTGAAGGTTGGAGACGTTTATAAATGTCCTGAGGGACATAATGCCCACATAGTGTGGATCAGCGAAAGCGAGAAAGTCATAGCAGTCAAGTGCACACATGACCACTTCGTTAAAATAGAGAAAGTGGCTATCCGCACAAAATCCAGCTTGCCATACAGAAACCACGCTACTGAAGAAAGAAAAATCTATACCAAGGACATGGTTTTCCTCATCAGAATCTAAATTGGCAAGAACGGATAGGTATTATTTTCTTCGTTCAACGCTTCTTCTTTCTCTAGCTGACTGGCTTACTGCCGTGTCAAGGTTATTGCGATAGTTGATATGTTTCTGTTTTTATTTCCATCTTCTCTCGATGGCATCTCTTCCGTTCCTATACTGATTTTGCTTACATTCAGTTCTTTCATGAATCTATGCCTAGCAATTTCAGCTGCGTCAACAGCGGTGTTTATCGCTTGTCCTCTCGCCTTCAACGTAACTTCTTTAATGTCCGATTTACTAAAAACGGTGATGATACCCAAAACATAGCTCATCGGCGGTTTTATGCCTACAAACATTACTTCTGGTTCTCTAGACAAAACTTTATCTTCCTCACACGTTGTATTACAATATAGTAGGAAGCCTTGTTTATAAATATCATTATATGAAAGGTTCTAATGCCCACTGAAAAAATAAATAAATGACATCATAAAAGTTTACAATTTAAACTAATTAGACCTTCACTAAAATTTTTTTTGTGAATTTCATGTAATATTATATTTTTCCTTTTCAAACTCAACAATTTTAGGTGGCTTAAACGAATTTGGCGTCAATCTTCTTTCTCCAGCCTTTCAAGAAGGCTTTTTACTTTTTGATTTAGCAACATATTTCCTATTTAGGGCATTGCTGAGTGACTATCTCTCTTTTTGGCAAGAGATTTTAAAGAGAACTTCACCAAAACCGCCACACGCTACTCCGACATCAGTACACTTAACATGATCAGGAAAAATATCGTTAGGATCAAGTTCTTCGTAAAGACGGTCGTAAATCATGTAGTTAAATGGTAGTAGAGGAGCTATTGCCCAGAGGCACAGATTTGCAGTAGATTCGTCCCGAAGCAATATTCCTGCGGAACCAAAAACAAGCTTGTCTCCCTTTTTTAGTTTAAAACTACAATTTTCTGACCGGACGACTTCAGCAATCATCTTGTAATCTTGGGTTTTAGCCAATTTTAAAAATTTTAACATCTTTGGTGACAAATTACTGATTTGCTCATCTGTCCAACTAGTAATTGCTTTAATCTGAGCTCGCTCACGCACACTTAACCCATCTTTCTCTGACATTCTAATCATGAAAATTGTTACCATAACGGAATTTAAGACTTGCCCGCAATACTAGCACAGAAACTAAATATCTGAACGTTTGTTTATAGGAATTAAATTTTAAGCTTTTCTTCTTCTTATATATTCTTTCTTTCTACTTGTATCCACGCATGTATCCCGTATATCACACAAACAAATACACAAGTGGCTGTAAATTCAATAGCTAGCTGACTCCTCTGCCATAAGTCTTATCTGCCCGAAGACAGATTCTATATGAGCACAAGCGCGTGCTTTGGGATGAGAAAAATTGAAAAACAGAGTTTCGGTCGTGATACTAATAGTATTCCTGACATTATTGTCAACAGTGGTAATAGTAACGAAATCTTCTCGCACTGTTGCGGCAATTTCGACGGATAAATCAAATTATGATCCTGATGAAACGGTCACCATTTCTGGCTTTTTTTTCGTGTCAAATGCGAAGGTTGATGTTGAAGTAATAAGGCCTGATGGTACTCTTAGTAATTGGCTTATAGAATCTGGCGCGGAAGGACTTTTCTTTACAACCTACGGGCCTGATGCAACAACAGGAATGTACACTGTAAAAGCAAGCGATGGCGTTAGCGGAACAGAAACATCATTTATGGTTAAAGCACCGGTTGCAGCTGAGCAGGTGTTAAGCACACAACCTGAGAGTAGTGTAGACTTCAAGCAGCCGTAATCTGGGCCAACACGCACGTCAGATATTTGTGGATCAAATTTTGACTCCTCCTTCCTTTAACTCACGCCTTTTCTCTCCCTTACTCTCATAGTCAGCTAACTTATACTCTCTCTCTACAAAAAAACATACAAAATACAAAACCACTGTTGAAATGTACTGTACTAAAAGAGAACTGGTACAAGTACACACACACTAAACCATGTACACGTCTAATGGGATACAGAGAAAGGTAGAAAAAGAATAAAAAAGAAAAAGTTTGAGTTTAGAGGTAAAATTTAGCGTAAATCAATTAGATCCATCATTATAAAGGTAGAAACACAATAAACACTTACATAAAAGAGGTAACAATGTTGCCAATAACAAGAGACGAACAAATTGTGGAACAAGCCATCGCTGAAGCCGCGAATCTTATTGCGTCTAGCGCAAGGACAGCGCCTAAAGGTCGAGGAGTCGACAGGATAACAACAGCCATAATCTCAGGAAAAGAAAAAAATGACCTAGCAGACGCCATGGAACGCCATGTAGAACAAAAAAGAAACTCGCTTCCAGCATTCAAAAGAGACGCCCAATCAATAAGAAAATCCCAGTTAATAGTGCTTATCGGAGTCAAGGGAACCACGCCTAAGGTTCCAGAAAACCCGCTTAACTGCGGAGCATGCGGCAACGCAACGTGCGCTGACTTCATTAAAGCAGAGAAAAAGAAGGGCGAAGATTACGCTGGACCAATATGCATTTTTGAGGCAATGGATTTGGGGATAGCCTTAGGCTCTGCGGTAAGAATGGCTAGCGAACTTAACATCGACAACAGAATCATGTACACAGCGGGTGCAGCAGCCAAGGATTTACAGCTTCTGGACGCTGATGTAATAATTGGCATTCCACTTTCATTAACAGGAAAAAACATCTTTTTCGACAGGTAACAACAACCTAGGTATGAATGTTACATTAAGTGATAGAACCTGGCAGTCAAAAATCCTTCAAATACTCGTCAAGTTTTCCCTCAAAATTCAGTTTACCAAGCCAATCAACGGTTCTAATTTTATGTTTCTTTTTTCCTTGAAGAACTTGCTGAACGTCGTTTACTACTTCTTCTGCTGTTCGACCTGTAACATTTACCTCACAGATTTTTTCGACTCCGCATCTGTCAACAGCATCATATAAGCAAACGTCCAGAATCTCTGCGGCCACATTTTCGCGGACTTTTTCTTCTCCGTAACCACGTTTTCTAAGGATGTCTCGTAATTCTTCAGGATCGCGTCTTAAAACAAAGACTAGACTAACAGATTCCAGAGGAACAACGTCAACAGCATAATGACCCTCAACGATTAACATTTCAGAAGAATTTGAAATGATACCGTTTATACGTTTCGAAATCTGGTTCATGTCAGCAACTAAAGTGTCTCTTTTACGGTCTACTTGAGTGTATAAACCTTCGTCCTTGACTAAATCCCCAATAGAAACAAGTCCACAGCTGAGGTTGGATGACAATTGCTTTGAGACGGTTGACTTGCCAACGCCAGGTGTGCCACTGACTATTATGACCTTATTTTTTCCAAGGTTAGAACCAGATACTTTCTTGTCTCTTTTTTTCATTTTTTTCCAGAAAAATATTGTTGTGAAAGGTAAAAAGGATTTTCTACTCAGGAAATTGTTATCCATCAAAGGTTCAAAATCGCTTATAAATGTGACATGGCTTTATGAGGACTCTGGTTAGCTAGTAAAATAATTATGTGATATTTCCGAAACTTTTCTAAAGGCATCAAAAAACACAATGGGCAATTGAAAAATTATATTTTTACTCGAGTCTCCTCTTTGATGCATCGTAGAACAATAGCGGTTTCTGTGCTTGTCACGCCATCGATTGACCCTATTTGGTCGATTAATTTCGCCAGTTCCTCACGACTGCTTGCACGAATTTTGGCAATGGCATAAAAAGACCCAGTGATGTCATATGCTTCATAAACGTCTTCCATGCCCTGCAACGAGGCGAGAACCGTCTGCAAACTTTTCGGGTTCGTATTTATGAGAACGAAAGCCGTAAGACTTTTTCCCAGTAGTTCAGGTGAGACAAGCGCTGTGAACCTTTTTATTATGCCTTTTTCCTGAAGCTTCTTGACTCTAGCAAAAATTGTTGCTTCGCTGACGCCAGTTTTTTCAGCGATCTTTCTTAAAGCTGTTCTTGCGTCGTCTTGAAGAGTCTCAAGAATTGCCCTGTCTATGTTGTCAAGTCCCTCGGACATGTCAAGTCCTCCAACACAAATTGATTAAAGAAAAAACAGCTATATAAATCATTTTCTAAAGAATCTTCATTTTTCCGAAAAGTTTATAAGAAAATCATAACCTTCGTAATGGGACAAAGTAAGGAGGCATTAACCTTCCAGTTAAAATGTCCAGAATGCGACGCTGAACTCGAAATTCCAGAAGATGTGATCTCAGGCGAAATTGTGAGCTGCCCAGACTGCGGAATGGATTACGAAGTGAAGCTCAGCTCCGATGGCAAGGTAAGCCTTGGAACGGCGGAAATCGAAGGAGAGGACTGGGGCGAATAAAACCCGATGAACAAGATAGGGCTCGTTTATGACAGGATCCGATGGGACGAGAAGGCCTTAATTCGTTCCGCAGCTAAGGCTGGAGTAGAACTGAAGCTCGTTGATCCTAAAGCTACGTTTTTGGATACTGCCATTAATCCGAAAAAAATGAAGGCAGAATATGGCGAGGTAGTCATCCAACGTTGTGTAAGCTATTTCAGAGGCTTACATGTGACAGCGGTGCTTGAAAATTCTGGGTTACACGTGATCAACCCATTAAACGTTTCGTTGACATGCGGGAACAAGTCTGTATACGACGCTGGCTTTAACTAAAGCGGGGATTCCGACGCCTAAGACTCTTGTGGCTTTCACGGAAGAAGGCGTGCACAAAGCCCTTGAAAACCTCGGCTACCCCGCTGTCTCAAAACCTGTCGTGGGAAGCTGGGGGCGGCTCATAGCCTTGGTTCGAGACAGGGACTCAGCCCAAGCCATCGTAGAATCGAGAGAACAAATGAACAACGCTTTGCTTCAGACATATTACCTTCAGGAGTACGTGAAACGTCCACCTAGAGACCTAAGAATCCTCGTTATCGGAAACGAGGTGGTCGCGGCTTCGTACAGGTATTCCCCTCAGGACGAGTGGAGAACAAACGTTGCCAGAGGAGGAATAAGCGAGCCTTGCCCAGTCACAGGAGAACTTGAAAACATCGCGTTAAAGGCTGCCAAAACCGTAGGCGGAGGCGTCCTTGCTGTTGACTGCATGGAATCTTCGAAGGGAATAATGGTTCATGAGGTTAACAGTACTGTCGAGTTCAGAGGATTATACTCAGCGACAAAGGTTGACATTCCGGGTAAAATCATAAAATACGCAGTTGAGGTGAACAAAAAGTGAAAGTCGCTATTCTTGGCGCTTCCGGTTACGTGGGCGGAGAGCTTCTTCGCCTCTTGTTGAGACATCCTAAGGTTGAGGTTGCTGCTGCCACCTCTAACAGTTACGCTGGCGAATTCATTCACCATGTTCACCCTAACCTCAGAGGGCAAACTAATCTTAAATTTGTAATGTCTGAACCCACAAAAATCGTCGGCGGTTGTGACCTGCTATTTGTAGCTACGCCGCATGGAATCTCCTCTGGTTTTATGCCCAAAATCGTCGAAACAGGCTTAAAGGTAATTGATGCAAGTGCTGACTTTAGACTAAAAAATCCAGAAGATTATGTGAAATGGTACAGCTGGAATCACAGATGCCCCGAACTGCTGGAAAAGGCGGTTTATGGTCTCCCAGAGCTTCACAGAGACGAGATAAAGAATGCTCAGCTGGTGGCTGCTCCCGGATGCATGGCTGCAACAGGCATATTGGCTTTAGCCTCCGATTGTAAAGTCTGGGAGCATCGAAAAAAACAGGATAGTTGCTGACTTTAAGGTAGGTTCATCCGGCGCAGGAGGCAAACCTTCACTTTCTTCCCATCATCCTGAACATTACAGCGTCGTCAGACCGTACAAGCCCGTGGGACATCGACATACAGCTGAAATGGAGCAGGAGTCAGCCTAATAGCTCAGGAAAAAGTGGTTATTGCCATGTCTGCGCATGCGGTTAATATGGTTCGAGGAATCTTAGGAACCTGTCACGTTTTCCTAAAAACTCCCATACCTGTACCCGAAATTTGGCGCATTTACCGAGGTTTCTATGGACAGGAACCTTTCATTAGGCTTGTTCGAGATAGAAAAGGCGTTTTCCGATATCCTGACCCAAAGATTGTTGTTGGGTCCAACTACTGCGACATAGGGTTCGAGGTTGACGAAAACTCAGATAGGCTGGTACTACTTTCCGCTCTCGACAATTTGATGAAGGGTTCAGCTGGAACCGCGGTGCAGGACATGAACTTAATGTGCGGATGGGACGAAAAAGAAGGCTTGTGGGATTCAGGTTTGCATCCAGTCTAATGGTGAAAAGTCTTGATCGTTGTGAAGATAGGCGGCGATATCTATCAAAAAGGGCTTACTCTCGAACTTACGGACGACATTAAGAAGGTCTTAGAAAACGAAAAGCTCGTCATTGTGCATGGGGGAGGAGACGAGGTAACGTCGATTGCTCAAAAACTGGGTAAACAACAAACTTTCATCACCTCACCCAGTGGCATTAGAAGCAGATACACGGATGAAGAGACAGTTGAAATTTTCACGATGGTTATGGCGGGAAAAATAAACAAAGCAATAGTCCGTTGGCTATTAAGCAAGGGCATCAACGCCGTGGGCTTAGCTGGGTTGGACGCAGGTATGCTTCGGGCTGAACGCAAGAAAAAACTGGTCATAATCGATGAACGCAACAGGAAACGCGTTATTGATGGCGGTTACACCGGGAGGATCGCTAAAGTTGACACAGGTATCCTTGGACTGCTTGTCGAGAAAGGTTACGTTCCAGTAGTATCACCGATAGCCCTTGGAGAAGACTACGAATTCCTGAATGTTGACGCCGACAGAGCAGCTGCCCAGATAGCAGGGGCACTAAAGGCTGACAAGGCTGTCTTCTTAACTGATGTTCAGGGGCTTCTCATGAAAGGCGAGTTCGTTAAGGCTTTGTCTATGAAGGAAGCGGAGAGTCTTTTGCCAAGAATAGGGGCAGGGATGGACAAGAAGGTTCTAGCCTCGATTGAAGCCTTAAAGGCTGGAGCTAAAGAAGCCATTATTTCCTCAGGCCTAGTAGTGGAACCTATCACCAGCGTATTAACTCACAAGAATGGAACCGTGATCACTGTTGTATGAAGCCGAAATAATTGCAGCTGAGAATGCCCATCTCGCAGGTGTTTACCAAAAGTTTCCTGTCGCTCTAGTTAAGGGTAAGGGGGCAACAGTTTGGGACGCGAACGGGAAAGCATACATCGACTGCATGAGCAGTTACGGCGTTAGTTTAGTTGGCCATTGTCACCCGAAGGTTGTGGCTGCCATTCGGGAACAGTGCGAGAAGCTGATTTCATGCCACGGCTCATTCTACAATGACAAAAGGGCTGAGCTCGTCGACAAGCTCGTCAAGATATGTCCCAAAGGGCTGAACAAAGTCTTCCTATGTAACAGCGGAGCTGAATCGGTCGAGTGCGCCCTAAAGGCTGCGGTGAAATACACTCAGAAGACTGAAGTCATAAGTATGACAAGAGGGTTCCACGGAAAAACCCTCGGAGCCTTATCTGCAACGCATAATCCCAAGTATAGAAATTCCTTCCAGCATCTGATTGAACAAAATTTCAAGTTTGTACCGTTCGGAAAAATCGAGAAAGTCCAAGAAGCAGTCACTGAAAAAACTGCAGCCGTCATCGTTGAGCCTGTTCAGGGCGAAGGCGGAGTTTACGTTGCTCCTGACGGTTACCTGAAGGCACTGAGGGACCTTTGCGACGAAAAAGGCGTCGTACTCATCTTCGACGAGGTTCAAACAGGGTTCGGACGAACTGGACGGATGTGGGCGTCTCAACATTGGGGCGTTACGCCTGACATAATGTGTGTCTCAAAGGCGATGGGCGGGGGTATACCGATCGGTGCCACAATTGCAAAGGACGAAATTATGGACTCTCTTGAGGTCGGGGAACATTCGAGCACTTTCGGCGGAAACCCTCTTGCGTGCGCAGCTGCGTCTGCAACGATTGACGCAATAGTCGACGAAAAACTGCCTGACAGAGCTCGAGACCTCGGAGACAAATTCATCAAAATTTTGCAGGAAATGGTAATCAATCTTCGTATTCTACGCGAAGTCAGGGGCTTAGGCTTGATGATTGGGCTTGAGTCCAGAACCTTCATAGGCGACATGTTAACGGATGCTCTTAACAGAGGTTTACTCCTTTTGTATGCAGGTAAGACCGTCATCCGCTTCCTTCCTCCCCTCGTAATAGAGATGAACCAGCTCGAGAAGGCATCTGAAATCCTGAAAAACATTTTGTCAGAGGAAGAAAAGAAAATCCTCAAAGCCCAAAAAAAAGTTTCAAGAATTACTCAGCTAACTCAAGTTAAAGAGTGAAACAAATTGGATCAAGAAGCTTCTGTTCACTGCTTCAGGAGATGCTTCAAATCTACAGCCCAAGCGGAAAAGAACAAAAACTGGCAACTTTTCTACAAGACAAACTTGTTAGATATGGCTTTGAGAAAGTTCGGACAGACAAGGCTGGAAATGTTTACGCAGAATTTGGTTCTGGGACTCCGACCATTCTTCTTTGCGGTCACATGGATACTGTTCCAGGCTGGATACCAGTAAAAAAGGAAAACAATTGGCTACATGGAAGAGGAGCTGTCGACGCAAAATCATCCTTGGCAGCCATGGTTTCAGCATCCTCAGACATCAAGTCTACCCTTAATAAAGGCAGAATAATCGTAGCTGGAGTTGTCGAAGAGGAAAAAACATCAAAAGGAATTCGCCAACTGTTACATGAAAAATTAGACGTGGATTATGCCATCTTCGGGGAACCAAGTGGAGCAAAGAACATAACATTCGCCTATAAAGGAAAAGTACATTTTCGAATAAAATGTCAGACGACCTCTGGACATGTCGGCGCCCAACATCTTCTCGAAAACGCAATCGAAAAAGGCTTTGAACTGTGGAACAAAATTAAGACCGCTTGCACTGAATTTCAATCACCCCAAGGAATTTTTTATTCGATTACTCCATGCTTAATTAAAGTTAGCAGCCAACGGACTTCAGGCGGTATTCCAGACGTGTGCCTTTTTAACGTTGATATTAGACTTCCTCCATCAGTAAAAACGAATTTGTGTGAAAACTTTATTGAAAAAGTCATTGACGACTTTCATTCTGACTGTCCCAACGTGTCTGTTGCTTCGATGGTCTTGGATGAGGTTGAGCCGTTTGTGGCTGACAGAACCACGCTTTTGGTAAAAGCATTGGAGAAAGCCATCGTGGAAGTCACTGATGGACCATTAAAATTCCTTAAAAAAACAGGCACAGGAGACATGAACATCTTTGGGGCTAAGACTGGAGTTCCTTCTATAACGTATGGTCCTGGAGACTCAAGGTTAAGCCACACAAAAAATGAACGCATTGAACTCTCAGAATACGCTGCAAGCATACAAGTCTATAAACGGATGATTGAAAATCTTCTGACATGGCATAAATGAAAATCAACCAGATATTCTTATTTAACAAGAAATTGTAATGGCGGAAAAGAAGCCAAACTATTTAGCCTTTATGTTTCTAATGTTCGTATAGAAAAGGTGCTATTGACTGCGAGGTTGAGCGGATGGTCGCTGTTTTTCCCATCCAAGATGAGAATCGACCGACTCGGAAACCCTATGTGACTTGGGGACTGGTCGCCATCAACGTCGCTGTCTTCATCTTAATGTTTCTTCAGCCAGAATCACAATATGACATTTTCTATACTTATGGGACTATCCCAGAAAACATAATCCGAGGCGAAAGGCTGGAAACCCTTTTTACAAGCATGTTTCTGCACGCCGACATCATGCACATTGGAAGCAACATGGTTTTTCTTTGGATTTTCGGCGACAACGTTGAAGACACCTTTGGTCACGTGAAGTTTCTACTGTTTTACTTGATTGGGGGCTTGTTCGCCGAATTTTCGCACATCGCATCAGCCCTTATCTCGGGCTACATTAACCTTGGCAATTACATTACGCCAGAATTAGCTATACCATCAATCGGCGCTTCGGGAGCAATTTCGGCTGTTTTGGGAGCCTACATTCTTCTTTTTCCGCAGGCTCGGATAAGAACGGTGGTGTACATTGTCTACATCATAACATTCACAAAAATTCCAGCCTTCTACTATCTAGGATTCTGGTTTCTATACCAAGTTCTGATGGGATTAGGTTCATTCTTTGGGCTCTCCTCGTCCGTGGCGTTTTGGGCTCATATAGGAGGCTTCGCTCTAGGAATGGCGGTTGTTAAAGTTATGAGTGTTAAGCCAAAAAAGAGACAGCATATAGTTCCTGAGGAGCAGCTGCCAGCCTCGGTTTCATCTCCTATGGTCATTTCGCCATTAGTGGACGTTCTTGTGGACGAAGACAGAATAACGGTTCTGGCTAACCTGCCGGGGCTGGACCCTAAAGACATAAAAATCGAAGTTTCAGAACACGAAGTAGTCATATCATCCGATTATATGGACATGAAATTTTTCAGGCAGGTCTCTCTCCCTGTTCCTGTAAAGCCAAAAATCGAAAACCTGCTCTACAGAAACGGCGTCCTAAGCTTCACAATGTACAGAACACAGCGGACATGAACAAAAAGAAAACAATTCCAGAATAACAAAAACATTCTTTTTATAAATCTATAAACCAAATCTTGGATTTGTAAAAATAAAATAATTAATCAAGTTTGGATTCTAAGAATCGCTAATGTCTAGGTTTAAGCTAGTATAACTAGTTTAAAGACAGAGGTTTTCTTAGGATTTATTAAATGTATGAAAGATTAATACTCTATAAATATTCCAATTCAATTAAATCGTATTGGTGATAAAAGAATTGAGCCAAGTAAATAAGAGGACTGAAGCTGTAACAAAAGCATTAAAAGAAATTTCAAAATTAATAGAAGAAATGGATAAGTTAAATATAATCAAGGACTTTCTTCTTCAAACCGATCCTAATTTTATCATTAATGCTACGAAAGAGGGAAAGCCTATTTCAAGACACACGACGGATTTATATGAAGTCCTGATTAAGCTTTATGATGCTGGATACAACAATGCTTACGAGGATCTTGAAAACTAAAGTTAAATTATAGCTAGCTAGCTAATGGCTGTATATGAGATTTTAGTCACCAAACAATGAAAACTAGTGAGTTAGCTAGAGAGGTTATGGTTTTGTGGAATTAGTGGATATGTCAATGAACGGCAACACACCACCACCAAACAGATATGGCAGTTTTCCGTCCCATTTCAGCAATGCTTGATACTGTAGGTATTCTGAACTTAATGATATTTTTAGAAGTAGCATAGCCTCTGAGTCTGCTCTGGCTTTGGTTATCGTTGCATTGTAGTATGCTTCAGCTTGAATGACCTGTTGCTGAGCCTCATATCTAATCTGCTCCAGCTTATTCTTTGCTTCCAATGCTCGCTGTTCAGCAGTAACTTTCGCTTCTATGGCTTTGTTGAACTCGGTTGAGAATGCGAAGTTTGTGATAGACACTGATATGACATCAATGTGGTACTGTTGCAATCTTGTACTCAATAATTCATCCACTTTAGTCTTTGACTTCCGCACGTTTTGTTATGAGTTCTTCTGCTTTAAAGGTCGCAGTTACTGCTTTGATGCATTCTTCAATATTTGGCTTTATCACAGTATCTTCGTACTCATTCCTCATGTTTTTATATGTGTCAAGAACGTATGCAGGTTCTAGTTTGTAGTTCACAGCTAAAGTGGCTGTTACTTCCTGCAAGTCTTGAGATGCTGCTGATTCTTCAGTTTCTACTTTGTTAATCATGATGTTCATGAGAACCACTTGGTCTGATATTGGATTGATGAAATGTAATCCTTCATCTAGAACATATACTGCTTGACCAAATGTCAATACCACTCCTTTGTAACCTGCTGGTATCGTTACTATCATTCTTATGCTAAATTCAGCTGTTGCACCTGCTATTATGCATATGAGTATTACGACACTCAGTTTTTTATTAAAGCTCCACGGTTGCTTTTCATGGTCATGGTCATCGTCATCGTTTCTTTTCATTTTTATCACCTCCTTGCTCTAGGAATATACACATCATCTATGTGACTTTACGGTTTTTCACACCCAAAATGTCATGTTGTTCTAATACAGGTTGTGTAACCAAAGTTCTTTCCATGCAAATATTTCTTTAAATCCTGTAAAGGTACTTTGTGTTTATCAAAATATTGTTAAGTTCTTCTAAAGACATTCTCTTTTACATCTACTAACAAAGAAGTACCATACCGATGTCCTCTATATCCTAAGCCTATTTCTCCTCTAAATTTTGTATCTTGACTTCTTATTTCCCAAACTTTCTCACCTACCATAATAAGATTAAGCCATTTCTCATGTATTATAAGATTCTTCATTCTTATTTCCCTTATTACTAGGACTTAAATATTAGTGACTTAAATTCGGTTGATGAACAAATCAGACCAGACTAAAGGTCTATAATGATTATAGAAAAAGTATTGTGGTGCGGCTGCCGGGATTTGAACCCGGGATTGCAAGCTTGGAAGGCTTGAGTCCAAGACCAGACTAGACCACAGCCGCTTGAGGAGCTTTCGACTTTGGCTAAAGAAGAATTCGTTTCTACGTCAATTATTAAGCCTTACGGAATAGTGTCTGCTAGAATCGGGCTATGCGAAACCTTGGATGAGACGTGCTTAACCGTTTCCCCTCTTCCATCAACCCCTGCCCATACGCAGCATTCACTAAACCAATAGCAGGAAAGACAGTAGCAGCCTCATTAATCGGACCGTACAGAACGAAATCCGCCCCCAAAGCCACCGGCAGACTGTTCGCCACTGAAGAACACGTTGAAGTCAATAACTTATCCTTCTTTTCTCTGAGGGCTTTCCATGAAGAGATAGCATTGTGAGCTCCACACCCAGCGGGAAGTCCGAACCTGTCTTTCACTTCACGAATCGCCTTGCATGCTAGTCCAAGCGTGGCGATGTCAACCACAACCGTGTCAACAAGAGTCTTCTCTATTCCCGCAGCTTCAGCCTTCGGAAGCATAGCTTCAAGGAGGATGATTCTTTCTTTCGACGAAATTATGGCTTTTGTGCTGTAAGTGAGAAGTATAGCTGCCCTTAAGCCTGTTTCTCTGATTTTTGCAAAGATTTTTTCTTTGGTTTCAGGCGTGATGGAGTTCAAAACTGTCCTGTCGATTATGCCAAGTTCCTTAGCACAATCCATTCCCGCCAGCGCTGCTTCCTCGGAAACAGCATCTACCAACAACGGCATACGTGTAGCGTCAGCTGCGAATTCCAGATAACCTCGTGTGTTCTCCGCGTAGGTGCAAACCACGTCTAGCATGGCTGAGAGTCCAGTTCGCTCGCACATTTCTTCAACCTTAGACACCATTTCGCGGGCTTTTTCTCTGTCAAAATCCCCCGTTTTCTCGTCCCTGACGATTTTGTCGCCCCTGTAAAAGATGCTGCCGATCATGACTGTCGGGTTTTCGCCTGCTTCTCCGCCTACTTTTACTCCGCCGATGTCATAAACCGTTTGTTTACTGTTGAACCTGAACATGACTAATCCTCCAAGATAACGGTGCTTCCGCAACTTCAAGAGCCTGCATGCCCAATAATTTTTCTTTGACCTTTAAATGAGTTGCGCAGCAAGCAGTAAAAGGGGGGGATCAGTGTTTAAAATTATTTAAACCAAGACAGTTATCAAAATGAATATAATGTGTTAATATAACAGATTAAGATCAGCCTAACAGGAACGTTAATAGACTTCAAAACGTGTGATGGAAAGTGAACCAAAAAGGATTTTTTGTTTGCATCGAAGGACTTGACAAAAGCGGAAAAACCACGCAGTCAGTTCTACTCGTTGAGGCTCTATGCAAAAAAGGCTTCGACGCAGTCTTCACGACAGAACCCAGCGACAGAGAAATCGGCAGGTTCATAAGAAAATACGTTCTGCAAAGAAAAGACCGCGTACCCACGGTTATCGAGGCTCTTCTGTTCGCTGCGGACAGAGCCGACCACATTGTAAACGAGGTTAAGCCTATGTTAGAAAAAGGAAGGATAGTGGTCTCAGACCGTTACGTGTATTCATCTCTAGCCTATCAAGGCGCAGCTGGTCTAAGTGTAAACTGGATCAAAGAGATCAACAATCAGGCTTTGAAACCCGACTTAGCCATTTACCTCGATGTTCCCGTTAAGGTCTTGACACAGCGATATCGAAGTACAAAGTCAGTCATGGAAAAACTTGACACACAGAAAAAGGTGGAGGAAATCTACCTCAAACTTGTCCAAGAAAAAGAGTTAATCCGCATTAACGGCAAACGGTCTATGGAAGAAGCAGCCAAAGACATTCAGGCTATGGTTTTGGGTCGACTAAAAAAGTTAGACAGTCGGGTTAAAACATGTTCTAAAGGATTCATTCCTTGAGCCTTCAGTTCTCGATTGATTCTGTTAAAATGAAACTCGATAAGCTCCTCAACAGCAAGATGACGTGGGCCTCTTTCATGATGAACGAGCATCTCGACTTCTTGCTCTCTGAACAGAATCCTTACTAAGAAATAATCGAACTTAAGTGGCCTCCGTTTCGCTCCGTCGGGAACATAGTAACGGACAACAATGAATAGGTCAAGTGCAGGCAACGCGTTTTTTGAGATTTCGTTCAAACAGCGTTTAAAGTTCTCTTTGTTCAGGTAGTCGAAGGCAAGCCCATCTGCTATTCCAACATCCAACTCTACTCGAACCTTGTGTCGAATAAATTCCGCGAGACTCAGATTCTCCTTTTTTTCGTTCAACCTTCGCAGAAACTGCAACAAAGTTCTCTGAAGGTCCTGAGTTGGAACCGTGCTCGAATAATGTGCGATGCCATGATGAACATCTGGAAAATTTTCGTATAGCCCAATCAAGTTTTATCCTCTGAACAATCAAAGTCTTTGTTTTCTAAGCTTTTTTACCTTGTCGAGGTCATCGAGCAAAGTTGATAAAACCGAGCTCAATTTTTGCAGTTCGTCAAGATCACTTTCTTTTTGGATACGTTCTTTGATCTCCAAAATTTTGGCTGTAAGAACGGTTTTTGTCGTACCAAGTGATGTTGGTATCTGAGGTTCCTCAACCTTTTCGTCTTCCTTGACTACAACCACTTTCTTCTGGCATTGAGCACACCATAATACTTTGTTTTTTAACCTGAAAAGGGGCGAAGAACACGCTGGGCAGGACAGATTGGTCATGGTTGCCCCAGAACGAAGAAGTTCAGCCATCGACTTTATTCCTTCATTTGTTCCAGACATAGAACATCACTAATTAGAATTTCATATTTTCTTCATTTATAAGGTTTAAAACCTCAGAATATAATCGTTAAGGAATGCATGATGTTTTTGCGACGGCTATATTGTTACCGGGTAAAAGGTATTGCCCAATGCAGATTTTTCTGTTCTTTTAGAAATATTCATAAGACTTGACGAAAAAGATTATTCTAGGAACAAAACAAGAAGGTTCACATTTGGTTTCCATGCCAAAGAATCTCTATAAAAGGTTGAACCAAAGCACACTAGTCATCGGTTTAGCCAGCATTGCTTGGCTGATTTACAGATCTGGAACAAAACCTTCCCGCATCGTTTATCCTTGCCAAAGGGCTGCTGCTGTCAACAGTTACACATTTCTTGTTTACCCATTTTTTGCCTTTTTTGTTAACCTCATAAAAAATGTTGTCCCCAGAGCTTACAACAAGGCAACTCGTTCCAGAAGGGGACATCTGATCCTTCTGTCAACGCTGCTTTGTTTCACAATCCTGTCTTTAGGACTGGCAGCGTACTTTAACATCGTTTTCAATCCTTGGAGTGTTATAGCATCTCGAACGACGCTTACTCAGAAAGCTGCTGAAGTTTCTGTTGTGCAGGTAGAAAACAACGATTTGGACCAGTCTCTCCGGACTGCTTTAGACTATTTGGGAGGCATCGCGTCCATAATTCCTGAAGGCGCAAAAGTCCTCATAAAACCAAACATTGTCCGTCCCCAATCACCTCCGGACACTACAGATCCAGCCATTGTGCAGGCGCTTATCAACATCATTAAGCAGAGAAACCCTAGTGTTATCTGGGTTGGAGATGGAACCGGAGAAGGCGACACTATGACGAATTTCAATTTGTTAGGGTACTCGTCGATAGCTAGTATTCCAGGAGTGGAGCTGGTCGATCTTAATTATGGTGACATTGTTGATGTTCCTGTTCCCAGAGGGGGTTATGTTTTTGATAGTTTCAAGTTCAATAGTAAAGTTGTGGAAGCAGATGTCTTCATTTCGCTTGCTTGCATGAAAACCCACAACACTGCTGTTGTTACGTTAGGGATGAAAAACCTAGTAGGCATTTCAGCGGGCTCGGTCTATAGCGTACAAAATTCAGCAAACCACATGCAGCTTCATAATGCAGTACACAGGTAGGAGACACTTACCTTGGTGGCGTCATAGCGGATCTTAACTCAGCAAGAAAAATCAACTTAACAATCATTGATGGAAGAGTTGCTATGGAGGGAGAAGGACCACACGATGGAGATCCAGTTGACTTAGGTTTAATAATTGTTGGGAAAGACCCAGTAGCCACTGACACCGTAGCTTCGACAATTATGGGTTTTGACGCTGAAAAGATACCAAGCTTGGTGCTTAGTGCACAGAAAGGGCTTGGCACAAACGACCTACACAAGATTGAGGTTAAGGGAAAAACGCTTGAAGAAGTTTTCCATCTTTTCGCGCCCCCTGAAGGGTTTAGTTCATTCTTGGTAGTTACGGGAACTCAGTTTCTCATGTACGAGTGGAGAGGCCTCCTGTTTCTGCCATCAGTAATTTTCGCACTTGTAACAATTTTCACGTTGTTTAGGTACATGCGTTCAAAAGGTGTCGAAAAGCCTGTGTTGACCGTGAGTTTAGCAAATGTTCAAACTGAATTGAGCGAGTTTCAGCCTGTTCGTCTGCAGGAAGAAAAAAAGATCACTCCACTTCCCGAAGTTACATCAAAACATCTTGAAAATGAAATAAATGACAACATCACCACTTTTCAACAGTACACCAAGCAGATTGAAGAAACATCCATAAGGCTTGAGGAAGTCACCAAGCTAATAAAAAATGGCGAGATTCCACAGAGCGCATATGACTTCATTGCGGAAGACCTCAGCAAACGGCTATCTGCATCGGTTGAGGACCTTTTTGTTTTAAGAGAAAACTTGGAGTGTAATCAGAGCCAAGGCGACAATTGAAAAATCTAAGAACAAGGAGATCATAAACAAAGAATCAAAAGCAGTCAAGACGATTGTCGCCCCAAAAAGCGAAGACCTCCGATACGTTAGAGGATACACGGACGTTATAGAAAGCAATTACTGGGCAGAAACCAGGGCTGGATTAACAGTCTACTCTCCGAGTCTTGGAAAGTGGGAAGGCTTAATATTAAAAATTGATTCAGCGTTATTCTCACTCACCATGGACAAAGAACTATCAATTATTGAACAGTACTTATCATTCTTTAACCAAAATCCGTCGCTCATCACCAACCATGAACAGGCTGAAAAAGCGGTTTCAATCTGCAAACAGCGTCTAACCACAGTTTCTGAAAAATGGATTTCAACAAGGCGTAGTCGAATTGAACATATCATAAACCTTGAAGTCTGACATTACCTCGTTAAAGGACCAAATAATAGAACTTGACGTAAGATACTCATTAGGCGAACTGACCCAAGCAGTTTTCGAGCTCGAAAACAGTAAGCTGCAAAACAAGTTAACGAATCTTGAAAAAGAACTCTTAGGCATCAGAAGCCACATAGATGACATGGACAGGATAATTTTCAGGTCTACAGAGCTTCTTCAAAGCGGTTCCCAAAAATAACCAAAACCAAAAAATAAACTGAATTAACTGTTTTTATTAATCATACTGGCTACAGGATTTCTTTCTTCTAGCATGTTATTGTTTTTCGGACGGTTATCCTTGTTGCCTGTTAATAGTTTTTTAAATAAACCGTTAATGTTATTTTTGAATTTGGTATTGATGTAAAATAACATATATTCAACAGATACATTAAAAAGGTGGCATAAATGGAAAAAAATCGGTACACACGGAAAGACCTAAACAACATCGGACCTCAACTTTCATACGTCGGACGGAACCTAGACGAAATCGCTTTCCCCTTAGGCGGAATCGGCACAGGATCCGTAAGCCTAGGAGGATGGGGTCAACTTCGAGACTTCGAAATCATGAACAAACCCTCAAAAGGGTTTGTAATTCCATTCGCCTTCTTCACGCTTAAGGTACATTCTAACAATGAATCCCCAATCATCAGAATTTTGCAGGGTCCTGTTGGCGGGTCTTATGTTGGCGAAGGTCATTCTCTTGTTTCCTCACATGACAAAAACGATGTTGGTCAAGGTTTACCGCATTTCGGAAAAGTCTGTCTTCACAGGAACCTTTCCCACTGCCACGTTGGAGCTTGAGGATCATGAAGTTCCGCTTAGAGTAATTCTCGAGGCGTTCAATCCTTTTATTCCACTAAATGAAAAGGACTCAAGCATTCCAGTCGCTATTTTTGTCTACAGTTTTGAAAATACAAGCGACAAAAAAGTTTCAGCGACAGTTTACGGAAATCTTACCAACATAATTGGCGATCGAGATGATGGCGGACAAAATAACGAAGTAAGAAAAGACGGCATAATTACTGGGCTTTACTTATCCAACACCAAGATTGCTTTTGATTCATCAAAATACGGAACAATAGCTCTTGCCACTACTTGTCCAGATTCTTCGGTTTGGGTCCGATGGAAGGATGCAAGATTATCTAAGTTCTGGGAAGCAATTGTTCTTTCAGAAGGTTTTCCACCGACAAATATTGAAGGTTCAAACACTGGAACCGTGGCAGCCAATATAGTCATTAAACCTCACGCTAAGGCTTCAGTTGTTTTCATTCTTGCTTGGCACTTCCCGAATTATGAACGCTATTGGGGGAGAGAAGACAAGCAACAAAAATCTGTCACGTGGAGAAACTATTATTCAAGCGTATGGAAAGACGCTTGGGAGATCATCCAATATTCTGCTACTAACCTCAAACGTCTTTCAGAAGAAACGAAGTCTGTTTCGCGACTCGCTTCTTTCGACAACATTACCCACTCACGTCATGGATGCGGTGAGTTCCCAGCTTTCCACCCTGAAGACTACGACCTGTTTGCGTCTGGAGGATGGATCATTTTACGGTTTCGAAGGGTCAGGTAACACTTACGGCTGCTGCGAAGGTTCTTGCACGCACGTTTGGAACTATGCCCAAGCTCTTCCCTACATTTTTCCTAGCCTTCAACGGTCAATGCTTAAGGCGCATTTGACCAACTGCGTTGAAAAAGATGGGTTCATGACCTTCCGCATGCCCTTGCCTCTTGGAAATAAGGCTGAACCCAGTTTTCATCCAGCTGGGGATGGCCAGATGGGTATAGTCATCCAAGCGTATCGTGAATGGCTTATTTCTGGAGACGACGAGTGGCTGAAGTCAATCTGGTCGACTGTAAAAAAAGTATTAGAGTTCGCTTGGAAGTATTGGGACGCTGACAAAGATGGCGTCATGGAAGGAATGCAGCACAACACCTACGATATTGAATTTTATGGACCCAACACCATGATGGGAAGCCTTTATCTTGCCGCTCTCCGTGCAGCCCAAAAAATGGCAGAAAAGTTCGACGAGTACGATAAAGCCAGAGAATATTTCGAACTGTTCAGGAAGGGTTCTAAGTGGACCGATGAAAACCTGTTCAACAGCGAATACTATGAACAAAAAGTGAATCCGATGGCTCATCGAATCTGGCCGAAACATTACCAAGAAATGACTGAAAGACACGGGAAAGACGATTTGTTCAAAGAATGGCCAAAATGGCAGTACGGAAAAGGGTGCCTTTCAGACCAAATGATTGGACAATGGTATGCGCACATGCTTAGTCTTGGGTACCTTTACAAGGCATCCAACGTTAGAAAGGCTTTAAATTCGGTCTTTAAGTACAACTGGAAGTCTAATTTGTCTGACCACCCCTGTTTTCTACGTATTTACGCAGTTAACGACGACGCTGGGTTAGTCATATGCACGTGGCCAAAGGGAGAACGCCCGGGATACGCCTTTTATTTCGCTGACGAAGTCTGGTGTGGCATAGAATACCAAGTTGCCAGCCACATGATTTACGAAGATATGCTGAAAGAGGGACTATCCATCGTCAAAGGAGTCCGTGAACGCCACAGAGGGGACAGGCGGAATCCGTGGGACGAATTTGAATGTGGCCACCATTACGCCCGTTCCATGGCGAGCTACGCCGTTCTTCTTGCTTTAACGGGATTCAAGTATTCCGCGCCACAAAGGTACTTAGCGTTCGCGCCTAAGGTCAATCAGGAGGATTTCAGAACCTTCTTTTCGACAGCCACTGGCTGGGGTCTTTATTCACAGAAAATAAACAAGGAAGACGCTGAGTTCAGTGTTAAGCTCGAATATGGTTCATTGCGTCTAGAGATGCTTGAGTTACCCAAGGTTGAAAATAGAAATAATACCTTGGCCATGACTTTGAAAGGCAGAAAAATAAACGCGAAAATTAAGAAGACTCGAAACAACATCATAGTGCTTCTGGAACCTACATTAATAGAAAAAGGTCAAACATTGAAGATCAAGCTTAGTTAGTAAAACATTCTTATTTATCAAAATGAATCCATCATCTCATCATTAGTGCCTATGAAATTGTCTAGTCTGTTTTGTATGACATTAGAGTTTATATTTATGTGACCAGTCACTTGTGCCAAAGAGCAGTCCTGACAAATTCTTCCCTTCTTTAAAAAAATCATAGTTCCAATATTGAATAATATTTCGAATCGTCTTTAATCTCTTCATGAATTTTATGAGTTGAGACCTTTGAGTGCTCTAGTTGGGTTTGCCGCCGCGTCTTCTCATTACTACAATGCCGACAATTGCAGCGACTCCAGCAACAACTGCTCCAATTACTACATATATGATCGGAAAGCCCTCAATAGGCGTCAACGTTACAGTTGGGACAGCGTCCACTGTTTCGATGCACGATATTGCTGCGCCAGTGAACCAGAGACCTTGGTATTCAGGTTCGTTCGACCAGAAGTTAATTTGCAGAACGACGTTGGCGTCGGAACTGACCATGTGAATTCCCGGCAATGTGTATAGAATGCTGGAATCCGCTTGAATTGTTTGGGTGTAACCGTCAATTGTCAGTTGGGTTACCTCGTTTGCGAAGAAGTATGCCTCGATGTACGCTGCTGTGGGCAAATAAATCATAGTGTCTTCGGTTGGTTGAATGCCGACGAACATTACTCCTACGCCGTACTTTATTGGATTTTGTTGGATGGTGCCGTTGTTGATGAACGTCAGCGTGATTGGTTTGTCGCTCTGCACGGCTATGGTGTTTGCTAAAGGTTTGAACCAGACTCCGCTTCCTCCTTGTACCGAAAAGTCATTTATCACTTGTTTTGAGTCAAGATCAAACACTTTCACCTGTGTGTCCTCAGAAGCCAATGCTAGGTATCCATAATCCATTCCAGCGTACCAGTCAGTTTCTGACCTTGCAAAGAAGAACTTTCCGACGAATCCTCCTTCAGCTGAAGGCGCAGGATAAGAATTTCTGTAGTTGGCTCCTCCCAAAGCAGACAATATTATGCCTGACTGCACCATGATGTTGCCTGTCGATTCAATTATGTAAACTCTGAAGGGTTCAAACATCAAATACTTGTAAAAGTTGGCATCAAGAACATACGAATTTTGGTTGCCTTCGTCATCAGTAACAGTGACTGTGGACCTTTCTATTGTCAGTATCGTGTAAAGCGTGTTTGGAATAGTGGCTGTTTGTTCAGAAGCCATCAACACGAATTCTTTGTCAACATATAAGCCATTAATAGACGGATAAAAGGTGTGGGGCAGCGGTCCCTCCTGAACATTGTCGGGAGGATTCTGTTGATAATTCAAAAGCATAACAGAAATCATCTTGTCTGAGACTACTTTAAATTGCGTGCCATTATCGAGTAAAACAAGGAGCTTCCCCATGCCATTCAAATGATCTTAGGAAATCCGATTGCTTGTCGATAGATCAAAAATTTCTATATTGGTGTCATCCTCAGAGGCAACGATCGCAAGCATTGATTTCAAGGCAACTGTGAAGCCATTATGAAATGGAGACCCCGTGTTAAGTGCAGTTTCGTTTCCCAGTATCCATCCTGAGGTTAGGTTGTTCACGTCATTAAGTGTATATACGTAAATTTTTGAGGGCACAACGCCATAGTAAGTGTAATTTTGTTCTATTTGTCCTTCCGTTAAGCGGACTGATGTAAACGTTGGGAAAGTTAGGCAAATCAATAATACAACGAAGATTGATTGAAGTTTTCGAAGCTTTAAGATCATTTCGTGATGCACGCCCTTTCACTCCTGAATATACTTATATGATTTAAATGAAACATTGCTTTAATATTTTAGGGAAAAATATTTGTTGCACGTAATTAACAGTGACGAGAAGATTGCGGAACTCCTCATAGGCACCGGCGGATGGGCTTACTTCCAGATTCCCGGCTTAAAATCGTTAGAGGCGTACGCGAGAGCCTTCAACTTCGTCGAGGTAAACTCAACATTCTACAAGGTTCCAAGCGCTGAACTAGTTGAATCTTGGAGAGAAAGGGTTCCGCGCGATTTCGAGTTTGCTATCCGTTGCCACAAGGACGTAACACATACTTACGAGATGGAGCCAACCGAAGAAGCCATAAAAACCTTCAACGTCATGACCGAAGTCTGCGAAGTATTAAAGGCAAAGTTTTTAGTGTTGGAGACTCCAGCCAGAACCCGTTTCAGCACCAAAAAGATAGATGCTGTAAAAAACTTTCTGAACAGCGTAAATCATCAAGGAACCAAGCTTGTTTGGGAAGTCAGGCAAAATGAAGGTGAAAACATTCCGCGAGACCTGATCGAATTGATGAGCGACCAAGGCATAGTTCACAGCGTTGACCTTTCGAGGGAGAACCCAGCTTTTGAGTCTGACATTCTATATACGCGGGTTTTCGGTAAAGGACAACACAACGTCTACCAGTTTACTGACGAGGAACTGGGCGAGATCGACCAGAAAATCGCTAAGAGCATCTCCTCAACGGTCGTCGTGTCGTTCCACAACGTCAAAATGTATAAAGACGCATCCCGATTCAGAGTCTTCAAAGAAACGGGACAATTCACAACAGCAACCGGAGCAACGGGACAACAGTCTCTTAGAAAAGTCTTGCTGGAAGACGCAGAGTTTCCAGCAACAAAAGAGGAGCTCGTAAACAAGCAAGGCTGGAAAATCATAGACCTGACACAGAAAAAGCGGGTTCACGCCTCAACATTGCTAGAAAAACTGCCAAACCAAATGTTCAGAAACATAGAGGAAGTCTTAGTTAACCTAGAGGAAGACAGGCTCTAACCGTCTGCATCCCCCTCTCCCCTTGTGCGCACAGACCTTTTAAATACGTTTTTTGCCGAGCTAGGTGCACGCTAGATTTCCCCATCCCCCAGAAGGAAGAAGATATGCTGAAGCTCAACATACCATTCACGGGCGTTCACCAAACAGCCGTCCATGGCGCGGAGTCCTTAACCTTCGGCGTCGAAATCATAGACAAACTTTTCGGGCGACTGAAAATGGGAGAACTCGCCGTCTTACACGGCTCACAAATGTGCCACGTCCTCTCGGAGCTGCTGTGCGTCCGAAGCCAGCTTCCCAACGTTGAAGGCGGGTTAGGCTCGTCCGCGGTCTTCATCGACGGCTGCAACCGCTTCGACCCGTATCTAATCTCTGAAAACGCGCGTCTGCTGGGGCTGGACCCCGAGGAAACCCTGAAAAACATCTGGGTTTCCAGAGCGTTCACGAGCTACCAGCTCACCGCCCTGATAGCTGAGAAACTTCCCGAAATCCTCAACCGGATGAAGCCGAAACTCGTCGTGGTTTCGGACGTCGCCGCCCTGTACTGCGACTCTGACATTGGATTGTTCGAGGCGAAGAGAACGTTTAACCGCGTCGTCTGTTTCCTCTGGAACCTGGCAAGAGAAAGGAACCTTCTTCTGGTGGTCACCTCTTTTTCCTCCGCGAACTGGCGGAAGCGGCTGCTTGAACAGTACCTTCTCGGACGGTCCGACGTCGCAGCCAAGATTGAGGAAGGAAACCCGCACGTAAAGTTAACGCTGGAGAAACATCCGTCTAAACCCGCCGTGTCCGTTGAACTGCTTTTCGACGAGCCGAAGAACCAGTTTCTGCTGGAAGAGTTCATGGAGGTTTAAGCGTTGGGCAGAACCATCCCTTCTTACCGCATGATCCTAGAAAGAGAAATCCAGAAGTGGGAAGCCTTCCTGAAGGCGCTCCGCAAAGAAGACAGGGACGCGTTTGAGGAACTGATGAACGCCTGCAGAAGCTACGCCTCAGCCGCTGGAGCCGCCACCAGACCTGTCATAACCGAAGCCATGTTCATGTCCATCCTTCTCAGCCACCAAAAAAACCTGAAGGAGTTCAAAGCCGCCCTTGAAAGATTCAAGTCAACCCTTCAGCCCCAGCAATGACGGATCAGTCAAAGGCTGGATACTGGACCTTTACCCAGAAAAAACGGGAGAGATGGCAGTCTGGATCAAAACCGAAAAAGGCCAATGCCTAAAAATCGTGGACAAGTGGAAACCGTACTTTTACGTTTCTGCGCCAACCGAAGAAGACCTGCTAAAGTTAACTTGGTATCTGCCCAAGAACGAGGTTGCGGCTGAATGCGAGTTCGTGGAAAAGTTCGTTGGACTCCAAGACAGCGAACGGACAAAAGTGCTTAGGATAACGGTTCCAGACGCAGCCAGCCTAAGGTTCCTAACGGGCATTGTGTGGAGGCTGGGCGACTACAAGAAATACAGGCTTTGGAACGTGGACACTCCTCTTCCACAAATGTACCTGTACGAAAAAGACCTCTTCCCCTTCGCCCTTGTGGAAGCTAAAGCGGAAAAAGGCAACGTCTCCTGGAAGCTGATGGACTCCACGGAAAGCGTGGATTACAGGATTCCGCGTCTGAAAACCGTTAAGCTCTCAGCCAAGATTGCCAGCGAAGGCGCCCTCCCAACCTTCGAGGACCCAATTGCTGAGCTTCTGGTGGAAACCGACGGCGAACAGGCAACCATCAATTCTTCTGATGAAGGAGAAAAAATCTTGGCGCTCGTGAAAACGATTCGGGAGCATGACCCTGACATCGTCCTTTCGGAAGGCGGAGACACTTTTCTGTTCACGTACTTGGCGAGGAGGGCGCTCAAAAACGGCGTGTTACGGGAGTCGGAGCTGGGGCGCGAAAAGGCAGGCCTTGAATTCGTACAGAAGAAGGGAACAACGTATTTTTCGTACGGGCGCGTCTACTACCGCGCTGCGCCGCAGAGGCTTCTCGGAAGGCTGCACATCGACCTCGAAAACTCAGGCTTCTACGCACGTTACGGTCTGGAAGGACTCGTCGAAATTGCCAGAACGTGCCGAATACCGCTTCACAGCGCCTCCAGAGTGACCATCGGAACCAGCATGAAGTCAGTTCAGCTCTACCAAGCCCACAAAGACGACGTTCTGGTTCCCTGGAAGAAAAGCGAACCTGAAAACTTCAAGAACGCCCGGGACCTGCTGACGGCTGACCGAGGCGGATTCTACTTTGAACCCAAACTCGGCATCCACGACAACGTGGGCGAAATCGACTTTTCAAGCATGTACCCCACGCTTATGCTGAAGAAGAACATCAGCCCCGAAACCATAGGCTGCGAGTGCTGCCCAGACTCGAGGAACCGCGTGCCTGAGCTCGGATACAACATATGCGAGAAACGGGTAGGAATCATCCCGAAGGTTCTGGAATTGATGCTTAAGAAACGGGCGTACTACAAGATGATGAGGGACAAAACAAGCAGCCCCGAAGAAAAAAAGAAGCACGACCAACGGCAGGCAGCCTACAAAATCATTCTGTGCACATGCTTCGGCTACATGGGATACAGGAACGCACGATTCGGCAAGGTGGACGCGTTCAACGCCGCCTGCGCCTTCGCCCGTAAAACCTTGCTGGACACTGCGCAGTTAGCGGAGCAGAGGGGCTTCGAAATCGTGCACAGCATCGTTGACTCGCTTTACCTAAAAAAGGAAAACGCATCTGACGCGGACTTCACGGAACTGTGCCGGGAAATCACCGAAAAAACAGGTTTATCAATATCTTACGAGGGGCGGTACCGGTGGATAGTCTTTTTGCCCTCGAAAACCCACTTCGGAGTTCCCGTGCTGAACAGGTTCTACGGCGTCTTTAACGACGGAAAAATTAAAGCCCGAGGCATAGAACTACGCCGAGGAGACACCCCGAGCGTCGTCAGCCGCTGCCAAGACGAGATTATCCAAGAGTTAGCGAAAGCAAAGAACTCTGAAGAATTCATGCAGAGAATCTCCGAGGCTTTACGTGTTTACAGAAAATACGCCAACAAAATCCTGAACAAAGAAGTCGGTTTAGAGGACCTTGCCTTAAGCAAGCGGATATCCAAAAATCCTGATGAGTACGCTGGAAACGTGCAGCAAGCCGTGGCTGCGAGGCAGCTTCAGAGGCGCGGTTTAGACGTTGCCGCAGGCCAAATCGTGAAATACGTTATCTTGGACGCTGACAACAAACGCCCAGAAAGACGAGTCGTCGCGGCGCAGCTGATGGGCGAAAGCGTCCGCTATGACACGGAAAGGTACCTCACGCTTATGAACGACGCCCTGAATAACATTCTTTCCCCTTTTCTTGTGGATGGTTAGACGCTGTTCCAGTTGAAACCCGTTTTGTTTGCTGAAGGCTGAAAATGACGCTGTATTGCAGGGTTGAAAAAACTGAGGAATTATCAAGTATAACATGGCAATCTTTTAAGGTTAATAAAACATTACATAAAAAATGAAGAGGATGTGACTGAAAGTTGAAGTCCACGATTATGACCCGTGTTTACTGGAGTTGTTATCCCACAAAAACGCTAAGCGACTCCTTATATCCTATAATCAAAAGGGTGGCGGCAAGCGGATACGACGCTGTTGATTTCTGCGAAAAAGTCAGAGAATTCTGGCCCTTAGGCTTGACTAAAGAAGATAAGAAAAACATTAAGAACTTGGTGGAGTCCCTAGGTCTCGAGGTGTCCAGTTTTACGACTCCGACCGCTTGGCCGTTGCCGCCGGGAATAAGTTTTCTTGACCAGCTTGAGATGTCGGTTGAGGTTGCTTCTTACTTTGGTGCGAAGGTCGTCATGTGCGGATCTGCTCCGAAAGGTGAGGAAGAATGGAAAAAGACCGTGGACCTCTATAGAGAAGTCGGTTCGTGCGCAGAGGACTGTGACATTCAAATCGCGATGGAGTTCATGAACATCGGATATCCAGACACAGACAGCATTCTAAAATTTTTGGAAGAAGTCGGGTCAAAGAATGTTGGCGTATGCTTAGAGGTTGAAAACGTTAACGCGAGACCCAAAACTGAGCTGCTTATGGACCACATGAAGAGGGTTGAAGGCAAGATTAAGCTCGTGCACCTCGTTGACCCGTCCAATGAGGAGATGCACCAGAAAATGAACATCAACGTCGCGGATGTAATAAAAGCTGTTAAGGGGCTAGGGTTTGACGGTTACCTCGTAAACGAAGCCATAAGTAGACAGATTTCATGCGAAAAACTGGACAAAGAAGTCGCTAAAAGCGCAAAACAACTAAAAAACATAATAAAAAGCCCATAACGCAATGAAAACTTGGTTGCCTGTTGTTAGCTAGCTTTCTGACCACTAGCTAGCCATATACAGGAAGATTCATTGATTCCATAATGGTTATATACGGGCCTTCTTTGTAAATGAGCCTGACGGAAAATAACGGCTTAAAAAGAAAACTCAACAATTATGTCTAAAAAGGAGTAAAACAACCTTGGCTGCTTTAGAGATTAGGTCTCGAATGCTCGTTAAGGACGTTATGACTAGTCAAGTTGTTTCCGTCACTTGGGAAAAACCCGTTAGCAATGTTGCCCAATTGATGGATAAACACGAGATTGGCTGCATCATTGTGAGCACAGCGGACGAGAAACCCATCGGCATCATAACCGAAACTGACATAGTCAAAAGGGTCGTGGCAAAAGACAAACAACCAAGTAAAATAGCTGCAAAGGAAATCATGAGCGCTCCAGTCATTACAATAGACTCCGACCAGACGATAAGCGAAGCAGCTCGAAGGATGAACCGAAACAACGTCCGAAGACTGGCAGTCATGCATAAGGGCAACCTAGCAGGCATAATCTCTAGCAAAGACATCCTCGCAGTGACGCCTGAACTGATCGAAATAATTCAAGAACAGGCACGTATAGAAAACCAGAACATGACCGAAGCGGAGGAAACTCCGCCCACAACAGGATACTGCGACAACTGCGAAGTATGGTCTGACAACCTGAAAGAGTTCGAAGGCAGCTTCCTCTGCGAAGAATGCCGAACAGAAGCAGCTCACTCTGAATACTAAGAAAAATCAATTTCATCATTTCATTCAGTTTCTTTTAAGCCAGACCATATTTTCGGGTTTGATTTATTTAGTTAAAACACAATATTCTATTTTGAGCGTAAAGCCTGTTGCCAGTCGACTTGAACATAAAAAACGCAAAGCTGCTTCAAAACGGGAAAATCGTTAAGGCAGGCATTGCGGTAGAATCAGGCAACATAATAAAAATTTCAAAGGAAACCAATCTGCCTAATGCTTCCCAAGAGATTGATGTGAAAGGTTTAATCGTCCTACCCGGAATTATCGACGCTCATGTTCACCTGAGAGACCAAGAGCAAGCATACAAAGAGGATTTCCTCACAGGAACAACTGCAGCAGCAAATGGCGGCGTAACTTGCGTCTTAGATATGCCAAACAACAAGCCAGTAACGATGGATGTGTCTACGCTTCGCGAACGCATGAGCATCGCGGAAAAGAAGGCAATTGTCAATGTCGGCTTTTTATCCGCGTTCCCAAATAACGTTGAGGAAATTAAAAACATTGTTCGTGAAGGAGCCAAGGCGTTCAAGCTGTACATGTCACAAATGATTGGCGGAATAGATGCAGACGACAATGAAGCCTTAACAAAGGCATTCTTTGAAATCCAGAAAATGAATGTTCCTGTGTGCATTCACGCTGAAGAAAGACAGCTTATTGAATCGGCTTATTCAGAGATGAAGGAAAAAAAAGACAACAGCGTCGAAGCCTACCTTAAGGTTCACTCGCCAGACATTGAGTTGAAAGCAACAAACCGAGCAGTAGAAATAACCCGAAAAAGTGGGGCTAGGATTCATTTCTGTCACGTTAGCACAGCAAAAAGCCTTAAATCAATAAAAATAGCTAAGCAAACAGGTTTACCAGTAACATGCGAGGTTACTCCCCACCATCTTCTATTGTCGTCCAGCGACATGAAAAAACTCGGTCCGATCGGTCTGACTAATCCTCCATTAAGGTCCAACAGTGACATCCATTCGCTTCAATCCAATCTTAAGGATGGCGTAATCGACATTATAGCATCGGACCATGCTCCACATGGAATAAATGATAAGCAAAAAGCCGAAATCTGGCAAGTTGCTCCAGGCATCGCAGGCTTAGAAACGTTGCTTCCGCTTATGCTGACCCAAGTCAACAAAGGCTTGTTGTCTCTACAAAAACTGGTTCAGATGACCTCTGAAAGACCCGCGAAGATTTTTGGCATAAAAGACAAGGGTGAACTGAAAGAGGGATGTTCAGCTGATTTTGTGGTGGTCGACTTGAAGAACGAATGGAAGATTGACTCCTCACGATTTTTCTCTAAAGCCAAATTCTCTCCGTTCGACGGATGGAAAGTGAAGGGAAAACCAGTCAAGACCTTTGTTAATGGACACTTAGTCATGGACAACGGCGAAATCACAGCAAGCCCAGGACAAGGACAAATACTCCGATAAAGGACGGCGTCACATTGAATTTTTTGGCGGACGGTATGCTCGGAAAGCTGACCCGTTGGCTGAGAATGCTGGGCTGCGACGTGAAATACCAGAATGACTTGAATGATGATGAACTAATCAAAATTGCAGCAGAAGAAAACCGTATCCTTTTGACGCGTGATGTTCAACTTTACAGGCGGGCAATAATAAACGGTATTCAAGCGTATCTCGTTAGAAGTCGAACGGAAACTGAAAAGCTCGCTGAAGTTACGCAACAGTTTTGCATAAAACTCGAAATAGACGCTACCAATTCAAGATGCCCAAAATGCAACGCTGGGCTAGAACCAGTTCCGAAGGACGAGATCAATGACAAGGTTCCGCAGGCTACGTCGCGTCTCCACAACGACTTCTGGAAATGCATCGATTGTGGGAAAATCTACTGGCATGGCAGCCACTGGCTAAAAATTAACCGAAAACTGTTGGATGCGAAGGCTTTAGTGAAACCTGAAACCCAAAAATGATTATATAATTCTGCCTTCTTACAATATTTCCACATTATCCGAGCTTGTGAACCTGATTTCTCCAAGTTTTCTGATTCTAAGCGCGTTGTTGAGGTTCAGGACCCTTTCAAAAAGGTTTGGGACCACAAGCGGACACACAACGACATCTTCGCAAGGCTTTGCTTTCTCGATTTCTTTTGCCACGTCGGAGTAGTGAACCTTTTTGCCTTTGCCGTATTTCTTTACGAGCTCATCAAAAATTTTGTCGACCTGAACACATGAGCGGTAAAAGCGGTTGGCGGGACAGACATAGAACCTGAAGTCCTGGACAATCGTGCTTTTCAGCGTTTTTCTGAGACCCTCGATGCTGAGTTTTTCCAGAAGCCTCTTTTCTGAAACCTTGTGCAGAACATAATTCTTTATCATCAAACATAAGGTTGAGGCTTCAGAATCAAAGAGGAACTCTTGACGGTTAATTTGGTTTCCCCTGTAGTCGTATTCGCCTATCCATAGGCCATCGTGATTTTCTTTTCGTACTGGGCGAATGATGAATCCCCTGGACTTCTGCGAGGTTCTCTCCAGCAGCCATTCAGCGTCATCCGCAAGGTCGTTGTAGCCTTTAAAGTTCTGGAAGATGGACACTCCTAAATCCCTGTCAAACAGGATCATAGTGTCTTTCAGTTCCAGATTCTTGTCAGGCAACCCAGATTCCTAAATTGGATACGAGAAAGCCATATTAAATCTTACGCAAGACTGACGCAAAAACCCATTTTAACACGGTTTTCGTTGCGATTTTCAGAAATATTTATATTTATAAAGATAAGAAAAGTAATAAATATATTTAAATATCTCCAACGAGATAATAAAATTGAGGAGGATAGGATAACAAATCAGAAAGAGATAGGAAAGGAATGACGGGAAAGAAAACAAAAACAAAGGACATATTGGCACAATATGATGAGGAAACTAAAAGGTTAGTGGAGCAATGGTTATCAGGAAAATCAACTAAAACCAAGGACCTCTACCTAATCTATTTGGCTCAATATTGTGAGCGAGTCGGTAAATCTCCAAAACAGCTTTTAGAAGAACGGACTAACGACTACAAACCAAAGGAAGGAGAGACACCGTCTGAGGCACTATTGAGGCGGAAGAGTGGTGAGCGAGAATTTCAAAAAACGTTCATTGACCTTGAGTCAGAATTGGCTTCGGGCACAATCAACACTGCAAGGATGATTATCAAGTCGTTCTATTCATACATTGGACTGAGACTGACAAAAGCAGACACTACATATCGGAAAAGCAAAGAGCGGAAATACAAGGATGTGGCGTTATCCGAAAGCGATTTTAAGGCTTTAGTAGATGCGGGAGACTATAAAGAGAAACTTAGGACAGTGTGGCTTGCTCAAACGGGCATGAGGGTTGGAGATGCGCAGAGGTTTAAGGTGTCCGACCTAACCGAATATGACTTAGAGAATTTAGGAGCCAAGAAAACTCCAATGTGCATTGAATATATGCCAGAGAAAACTATGGGTCGGGAGATAGGAGAGCGTTACACATTCTTAGGTGCCTTTGGAATTAGACTGCTGAGCATTGATTTGAGGTATCGAATTGAAAGAGATGGTATTGAAGCGGTCAGAAATCAATATGTCTTTCAAGGACAAGGTGGGGACAACACAGCGCTTTCAGTCTGTTCAATGGACAGCTATGCATAAGGAATTAGCAAAGCGAGCGCAATTAGAATTGAATGGTAAACATGGACGCATACGTTCACATTGCTTCAGGAAGTTTTTTGATAGTGTGCTTCAAGGAAAGAATGTTAATAGTAATGTTGTTTATTGGATGATGGGGCATAAATTAGAGGGACAGGAAGAAAGTTATTTTCAGGGACAATCAAGAAAAGAGGAATTGCGTCAAATATACCAAAGTATAGAACACTATTTAACTCCCGAAGAAAAGCAGATTGTAGAGAAAACAGTAATCCCCAGCGAAGTAACCGAACAAATGGCACAGATGTACAAAAACATAACGGCATTACAAACCAAACTGGAAACTCAAGAAAAACGCAATGAAAAACTCACTAAAGATTTTACAACATTGAAGAAAGATTTAGAGAATGCCATAAACTCATTGATGCGTGAGGAACCAGAGAAAGTTCGATTTGTGAAGCAAAAATCATAACATCGCTTTAAAAATCTCACAAAATTATTGAAATGCGTGGAGATCAGGATAAGGTCAAGTTCTTAGCTTAGATTGTTAAGAATGAACTTAAAAAGGATTTTATGATGCTAGAGAGGTTTTAGTATATGAGCGATAAAGAAATGAAAGAGGAAAAGAAGGGGAAGCGACAGCCTGTTGCTTGTACAGAGGATAGTGAAAGCCAAAATATTTCTAAATTGTTAGAAACATTGGAGAAATTGAGGAAACAGGGAAAGTATGTTGATATCCAAATCTGTCCTAGATGCAAAAGTCCTCAGGTTAAGAGAGTTGGAACCATGAATGGAGACATGCTGGCTCACAGGTTTCTAACTTCTCCCAAGTTTGAATGCAGAAAATGTGGGTGGCGAGGACGCCTAGTTCTCGAAGCAACAAATAGACCTGAGAAGAAGATTAAATTTTAATCCCCCAAACCCAAACCCAAACTCTCTAACTCACTCTACCTCAACCTCTCTCTCCCTCTCTCTCAGAGGATAGTCAGTCAGACGAACAGTCAGTCAGACAGACAAACAGAGAAAGATACGCACCACACACAGTCAGAACAGAGAAATAAACCTATATCAATTTATAGTAAATTGAAACAAATCTATATCAATTTGATATAAATTGAAGCATAAGTTTTATATACTTATCCAAATCCTCAGATTTTCATAGTGAAATGATATGGACAGACAAATGAGCATAAACAAAGAAAACAGTATGTACATCCCTCAAGACTTCATTAACATTCTAGGCGAAAGCCCAAAGGCTCTTCCTAATGCTTTCGCCGTCGTCCTCTACAATCCAAAATTAACGACAACACAAGTCAAGCGTTCTCTGGAAATTCTGCTTCAGCACCTAAAACATCAAATCGAAATTGAAAAGGAGACTAAACAGTGACTGAAAAATCAACCGTAGAAGAACTGAAGGACATAGAAAAAAGTCTAAAAGAAAAAAAGAAGCCTAAAAAAGACTTAGATACAGAATTCAAAAAAGACTCTTCCAGAATCAGCAAAGCTCCTTAATAATCAATTTTTAGACCAATGGAGCAAAGGCGAAGGCTCATCAAGACGAAAATACAATATCGACAAAGTCAAACAACTTTTGCAGAGTGGAATTCCCGAGAACCAAATAGCAACATCTCTAGGACTGTATTTTAAGCGTTCTACGATTGAGGATTATCTCCGAGTAGCGCATGAGCTGATAGAACTTGAGAAGGGCTTTTGACTATGCCTAAGAAAGGGGGAGCATCTAAAGAGCAGGTTGACCGAATCAAGGCTGACTCAGCGAAAGGCATGAGTGCAAACGCTATTCAACGAGACCTTCAAGCTCATCACATGGGCATGAAGAGGCAGAAGCTCTTAGGCTATGTGCGGGAATTTAAGGGACGGAAACCCAAATCTGAGCCATCAAAATACACTCCGACCAAGTATAGGAAAAAACCCAGAAAACCCACTAAAGTTGTAAGAAGAAGAGCTCCCAGAGGCAAACATGTTGCAGTTTATGGCAAAGTGGACGGAGAATCAAAAAGAATCCAGATGCATGGTTCTGGACGTGAACTATACAAAGCCATGATGCTTGCTAGCCAACATCCACCTAAGAAGCAATTCCTAACAATCAAAGCCACGAACATCACGGGAAACCCAGACAAATATCTCGATATGGAAAAAACATGGGATCAGAAAGAGGTCGAATCCTAAATGAGTCCTTATTGGGGAGACTGGAGCAACGACACAGTTCGCCTAGACATAGATAATACTTCATTGTCAATCGTGAAATTTTGGGCTTTTATGGTGTGCAAGTACCATCACCAGAACGGATTCGTAATTTTGGAGTCAAGCAGTCGAGAACATCTAATTAGAATTCGGCACAAACTGGTACATGGATACATTTCGAGAAATTTTTCGGTAATTTTCAACCGCAGAGTAAGATGGGAAACAAACGTTAAAATCATGGACTGGGTTGCGAGACTGTCAAACATTGAACCTTTAAAAAACTATGTCTTGATGCAGGGACTTAAGACAACTTCAACCGTAAGGTGTCTAAGCAAAGGAAAGAAGCCTCCTCCACGAGTTGTTTTCGGGTATGGAAAGCAAGATGGACAAGTCAAAGAGTACCTTGAAACTCAAAAGTCTCGAGTTTGACAATTTGAAACGTATCAATGCTTACTTGAAGGATAAAAAAGACAGTATTCGAGAGGTGAAAGGGTTATGGTTTGGAAAGACTGTGGCTATGTCAGTTTAACCAAGAACAGTTTGAAGCTCTCTGTAGTCATAAAACACGTTCGATATTTCGTGAAAATTGACGAAGTCAAAGAGGTGCTTGAAGGGAAAAAGGCTTACACTTTGGTCTTTGAACCGCCACAAAGTGAGGTGAAAAAGTGAGGAAATTTAAGGTTAAATATGAAGTTACAGAGAAGAAACAAGAAGGTATTTACCGTTTCTCGTTTTTCAGCTCTGAACTGTATGAATGTGAAACTATCAACGAAGCCATTGAGTATGGAAGGAAGAAGGCTGAGGAGTGAGGAGTTCACTTCTATGGGGTTGACGAGCTGAAGTCTTAAATTTGCTAAGTGAAAGACTTAACTTATAGGTTCTACGATAATTTTTCCATTTTCAACCCATATGTAGACTTCGTTTCCAAGCTTAAGCAAAAGAGACCTTTCAATGTCTTTAGGTATTCTGAGAACTAAAGTTCTACCTGATTCTGAAAGTGTTCTTTTTAATTTAAGACTTCGTATCATTCACTACATCCTCATTACTTTATCATCACAATTCTTATATATCTATCTTGCGTAATGATAATGTGATGAAAAGAGAGTGAAATAATGGTTCAAGGTTCTAAAGTCTTAAAACTTGTTCTTGACGGTCAAGGCTCGTATTTAGGCATGGAGAAAGGCTGTTTCGTAGTTAAGGACAAAAATGACAATGTTGACAGGTATCCATTGTTTGAACAAGAAATAGGAGAAGTCATTCTAAAAAGCGGTAACTCTGTTTCCACAGGAGCTTTAGCGTCTCTAGGATTCTGGGACATAGATGTCTTAATCTTGACTCAGAGAGGAAGACCTGTTGCGATGTTGAGAAGCCTAGAAGACGATTCCCACGTCAAAACCAGAGTATGTCAGTATGAAGCTTTGCAGAACGGGAAGGGAATCGGTATCGCTAAACAGTTCGTTCAATGCAAGATTGAGGGACAGAACAAAGTCTTAGAAAAGTATGGTTTAGAACCGCATAATTTGGGTTTTAAACATGAGATTGAAGGAATTGAGTCAGAAAGTCTAGACCATATTAGGATGAGACTGTCAGCTTTTGAAGCCAAATACTCTAGGGCTTACTTTCGTAGAATTTTCATGCTGTTTCCAGAAAAGGTTAGACCTCATTCTAGGGAGACATTTTTAGCCTATGATGGCATGAACAACACTTTCAATCTTGCCTATGAAGTCTTAAAGTGGAAGATTCACAGAGCCATAATAAAGGCGAAGCTTGAACCTTACTTAGGCTTTTTGCATTCAATTCAGTTCGGAAAGCCCAGTTTAGTATGCGATTTTCAAGAACTCTATCGTTATCTAATCGATGATTTTTTGGTTCAATATTGCCAAAATCTCAAGGTTAAAGACTTCACGGTTAAGACTGAAAGGCTTTCAAGGATTAAGAAGGGCAAAAGAGAATACTTGAACGATTCCAAGACTTCAGACTTGATGAGGAAGCTTAACCTCTTTTTTGAGTCTAAGGTTGAAATTCCCAGAATCAAACACGGTCAAAGACAAACCCTTGAAACATTGATTAACGAAGAAGCCTTAATTTTCGCTAAATACCTTAGAGGAGAACGGGAAACTTGGGCACCAAGAATCGCAGTCACTTGAACTATTATGAAATCAGCCTTGTTAAAGATTAAATACATTGTCGGTTATCTTTTATTCATGGATTTGGATTGGAATATCATTCTCACACTTCTCTTTGGAAGCGGCATAATAGGAAGTATAATAATCACTTGGTACCAATTCAGACTGCAACGAAGGTCAGAGATCAATAGGAATATTGAGATGGTATATCTCGATCAAGGAATAGACGCAATAAATAGCGATATCTCGAGATATGGTCTGACATGTACTACCACAATCGGCTATATTTTGAGGAATCTGGAACTGCACAGGAGTAATATTAAAGAATTCATTGATAGCGTAAGCAAGAACAAATTGGTCAGAGATTCTTGTGGGATATGACTACAGCTTGGCTACGCCATATCTTCATAAGTCTTATGTTCTTTGACAAGGAGCTAAGACTCTACAATAGCGTTGTTAACATATTCTACACATGGAGTCTATTTGCTCAGGACGTTACTGACTACGCACGAGCCCAACAATGGCTTGGAGATCCTGACTGGAAGAAAAGCCTTGAAGGTACAGCAGGGCTTTGCCAAGACATGATGATGTACATAACTAGTAGACTCGTCTACCTAAGTCATTGGGTTAGAGAGAGAAACTACAACAGCTTTTCAGATCTTAAGAAGGATATATTAGTTGATAAAAAGGTTGACCCCCTATTGAAGGAGATGAAAGAGTTCTATGATGTTTGGAAAGAATGGATGGACTCGAAAGGATCCATAGATAGACCGAAGGCATGCCAAACTCTCCATGATTGGGTTAGTAGTAAATTGCCCAATCTACCTTCACTTACCGACTGCTCAGAGTAATTTTTATTTGTTTTTGTTCTGTTTGTTTGTTCGTTTGTTTGATTGTTTGTTGGTTTCTTGGTTTCTTTAGGTATTACTAGAGAGAGAGTGAGGTAGAGTGAGGTAGTTTGGGTTTGGGTTTGGGTTTGGGTTTGGGGATTAAATTTTAATCTTTCTCGCGAGCCCTCTGAAGTCTTACTATTTGCAAAGTATCTAAGAGTCGGACGAGAAATGTGGATTCCTAGAATAGTTGCTACTTGCTGCAGTTAGTGTATAAACTTCTCGAGCCAGCCGAAAAGAGCCTTCCTACTTCTGTTCCATGTGATTAGGATGCAGAATATTATTGATAAAACAACTATGGCAATGGAGGAATACAAACTTCCAATTGTGCCACTGAAATCCTCCATTATAAAACTGCCCACAAATCCCCCTAGGCTGTATAATGCGGTTTTACCTATGCCCTCGACGAGTAGTAGCTTCTTGAATGGAAGTTGGCTTGATCCCGCGAGAATAAGAATCGGCGTGTCAGGCAATGGAGTTACAGCGAACAATAAGACCGCCCACAGACCATGTTGTTTTATCCATCGAGTCAGATGATTTTGCCTCCTCCTTGCTCATTTCGTATGGACTCACCAATTCCCCAGCCCAGAAAATAGGAAGAAACATCACCTAATGCTCCTCCCCAACCAGCAAGTATTCCGAGAAGAATAGGATTGTACTCCAGCTTGAGTGATAGAAACAAAGGCAAAAACATATCTCTAGCCACGATTGTCATGTGGCTAATCATTGAGACAAAAAAGATGCTGAATAGTCCAATTTGTCCCAGGCTTCTCTGTAAGAACAGGATATCCCACAAAATTATAGCAGAGATAACTGAGATAGCTGCCACACTTACAAGGTTCAGTAACACTCTTTTTTTCATTAGCACATCCTTCAATCGTATACTTGGCTAGCTAGCCATTCCCTTGATATATTTGTTGTATGAAAGTAGAGAGCACACAGAACAGAAGAAAAAGGTTAAATTTTAAGGAAGGAATTGAAATTTTATTCCAACTTAACGATCACCCAATCTCAATCTCTCTCTCACTATATCAATCAATTAACTAATCTACCAATTAATCATACAAATCATACAAAAAACACATGCACCAAAAGTCTTTAATCGTTTAGCATAGAAATTTTGAATTATAATCCCAAAGAGATGTTTTTTATATGGTGATAGATGTTATAAGCGAACTTACAAACATATTCAAGGAGAAGATAACTGAACTGCAAGAAGAGCCAGAATTCCAGTGGGGTAGAGATAATATAAAGTATGCCTTGGATGAAAATGGGGAGCCTGCTGTAAAATTAGCTGTTGGGAATGTTCCTTTAAACTATGATTTGTGGGAAGGGTTAAGAAATCCAGCAGTTGTTGGCTTCTTTCCAGTCGGTTTACAGGAGATCTGGGAGTTCTATGCAAATAGGAGAAAAGAAAATGTTGACGAGTATGGCAGACAAACAATCTTTCAAGTTCCCCGTTCCTTCAATTTCGCGCTTAAAAATTATAGTCGAGTAGTGATAATTTCTGTAATGCTGCCTTTTTCTCTAAAAGTCATTGAGGATTATACTCGCTTATCCATGAAAAGAAGAGGGGCTCTTCTCACCTGTTCTCTCGAATGTATGAAGATGTGAATCTAATGATAGATAAAGCTACCAGTAGGGTTGCTATTGATCTCGTCGCGGATGATAGAGTGGTAGTAGCAATGGACAATGAGAACGTTAAGAATGTTTCCACAGAGGCTGTACCTCTAACGCATCAAGGCGTTTCCCATGGACCATCCAAAGGCGGCAACTATCCACAAAAGAGCATCGCTGTGCTCATGGGTCTTGGGCAGTTCGGAATATCGAGGATCGTCTTTAGGGATCAATTTATTGACGGAGAGGTCAAGAGATTTGTTGGTCCAATCAGGTCCATCATCATGTTTGACAAGGAAGACTTGGTTAATGATGGTAGTAATGGTGTTATTTATCCTTCTAAAGACTGGCGTGAGTTTCTATTCAAATTATTTGATTTTACAAACACCGAGTTAGAAATTAACAAGTATCGATTCTGCACTTACATTCCTTATGATGATGAAGGTTGCGGAAAATGTATTGGTTGCTGTCCTTCTGGAGCCCAGTCAAATTCTGCTCCAACCCCCAATGGAAGGTTTCTAGAACAAACTGCAAAACAAAAACACAGGTTCTGGGAAGGAAAACTCCAGTTTGATTTTGGTCAGTGTTGTGACGAAAGGGGACAGATGATATCATTATTTCCAGAATGGTCCTGCGCAAGATGCTTATCAATCTGTGCAGCTGAAGGAAACAAAAGGATATACGCAGCAAAGAACTACTACAAAAAGATGCTTCATAAGACTGAATGAGATCTTGTGTGTGGGACTAAAATTTATTTGATTTCTATGAGTTGCATGGCTTCATGGAAGTAGTTGATCACATTCGTGCCTTTCTCTGTAATCTTGTAAGTTATGTGGTTACCTATCTCTTCATAAGTAATTCACTTTTGCTCCATCATTGTGTCGAGAACCCGCGTAAGAGGCTTCCAGGAAAGGTTAGTACTGTACATGATGCGGGTGGGCTTGTTGACGCCTTTTTTTATTGTCTGTAAAATGTCGAGGTAAATTTCAATCCGTGAACGTTTAGTACTCACATTAAACACCTATTAGCTAGTTTTTTCTTATTGAGTTTTAACCGAGAAACACATGTTAGTCACAATTAACATTAAGATTATGAACCAAAGGGACAGACGTTGTATCTTTCTTCAGGGTCCTGATCGCTAACAATGTAAAACTATTTAATTACACCTTTAAAATTCTCTTTCTTATCCGCTTCATTACTCTGCATCCCCTGTATCGTGTTTAACGTATATCACACAAACCTAAGCAAGAAATTCCAGCTAGAAGTAGTTATGTGACTATTTTCAGAACAAATGTTTTATGCACTCTCAGGAATTGGGAGTGTAGGTGATAGAAATGGAGGATGAAGGACTAACAGAGAAAAAACAGGTCGAAAAGATATCGACTCTGAATGCGATATTTGAGAATCTAATTGTTGATGCGAAGGATCTTGTAAAAGACCTTTATTGGGGCGTTAAGACCTATCTGTTTTTCGGGCTTATCTCACTACTGTTTGGCGTGGAGACAATCCTATCCAACATGGATGTCCTTCAAAGTCGCCTTTACATACCATTATTCGTTGGAGGAGTATTGATATTCTGTGGATTAGCCCAGATTTTCAACTACTTTAGACTTAGTGGCAAGTACTCTAAGTTATTCAAAATTCAGGATGAATTGAAAGAATCCTAGGAGAGCTGCTATGTCTATTCCTAGGAGAGCGCCAGACATTATCGCATTAGAGCTTCTTGATTGCATTGATCAAAAAAAGGGAAAGTCTTCAAAGTGGGATCTGATAAAAATACTTGGAAACGAAGCCCAATTCCGACAATGGATGGATAATTTTCTAATTAAAGACAAATTAATTGAGGAAATACGTGAAACTGAACATTATTATTATAGAAAAACAGAAAATGGAGAGCTTCTTCACAGACTTCTTAGAAATGGCAAGATGATCAGAACATTACTAAGGGTAAGCGGGAAGAGACTGCGAAGTCATTGGTAATATTAAATTTTTTATCATTTTCCCACTCTCGTGTGTACTGGAAGCCCGAAACGGTATGGTAATTGGGTTTTGGGTTTTGGGATTAAATTTTAATGCACACACACACAAAAAAATCAATGGAATCAAAGCATTAGATGGACTGCTCTGCTATGATTCTGGAAATAAGGCAGAGCACTGCAAGAAAAGGTAGTGGTTGGTTAAGGCATAGAGATGGACGCTGATACTAACTGTGTGTGCACTATACTAGCTAGGATAGGACGCTGATTAATACTGAGTCAGGCAGTATAGGGTAAACGGAAGAAAAACGCTGATTAATGAAGAAGCCTTGTTATTCAAGTTTCTGAGAGGCGAAAGAGAAACATGGATTCCCAGAACGCCTAATTTTGATTTCTAACTTCTATCGAGAATTTCTTTTCTTTTTTCTTCTGCTCAATGAATTATTTAAGCTTAAATATTCACGCGCACTCACTTATTCTTAGCGGGTGATTTGTCATGTCAGCAAAAGATCTTAAGGCACTCACGCGTCGGATTTATGAGGAGTGGAACAAGGGGAAGGCGACCACCATGGCCGGAATAGACGAGACATACGCCACTAACTACGTCTTTCATAGTGGCATAGGCAGCGATATACGCGGTCTCAAAGACTTCAAACAATTTATGAGCGCGTACTATGACGCGTTTTCCGACATTTATTGGACCTTGGATGACATGGTCGTCGAAGGAGACAAGGTAGCCGCACGCTGGACATTTACTGGCACACATAAAGGTGAATTGATGGGCATCCCCCCTACCAATAAGAAGGTGACGGTGTGGGGGATCAGATCGACCGCATTGCTGGCGGCAAGTTCGTTGAAGGCTGGGCAAGGTTTGATACTCTTGGCTTGATGCAGCAACTCGGCGTTGTACCCACGCCAAAGAAGTGAACATAGCATCTACTGCTATCATTCTGATTTCAACTTCCCCCTCTTTTTCTGTTCGTATAAAGTTTTTGTTTTTGTGTGTTTTTGTGTGTGTTTTTTTTATTTGTTTGTTTTTTTGTGTTGAGAGAGAGTGAGAGAGGGAATGGGCTAATCAGAGAGTGAACGAATACGAGAGAACGGTAACGAACGGGTGAAAGAAGAAAAAGATTAAATTTTAATCTGGCTAGCATATGATGCCTGGAGACAATAGTTCACTGTTGCTGCGTCAACATAATAGTAGCCTGGTGGCGGGATACTTTGGATAGGACCAGGTTGACTGATGATGATAGTCCAGAGATATCGGTAGGTTGTGTCGCCAATTTGGACAGGCGAGTAATCTTGGGTCGGTTCTGTTACTACTCTTATTAATTCGAAGCCGCTGACCGAAGAGCTGTTCACGAAGGCGCAGTACGCTAGGAAAACGAGTATTGTTCTATTTTTAAGCGAGGTTTCGTTCCAGCCTCCGCTTTCAAACGCGATCTGAACAGCACGGTTCATGGAGACCGGAGGAGAAAATGAGTAACTGAAATTTTCAAGCCGAGGAGGGTTGGACACGTTGAAGTATGACGTAAAATCGTTTTTTGCTGATTGCATTTGTTGCAGACTTAATGCAGTCTGAATAGGTGAGTCCGCCAAAAAAGTAAGGTAGCCCGAGACAGCGAAAAGCATTAACAGTGAGACGAGAACCACTAGCATTCTCATGTGATTTTACCTTTGGCAACTTTAGTTAAATACAAAAAATCTATTATGTCTACGTTTTAGAACACACAAATGCCCCGCCCGCACCAAGGGATAGAGGCGTTCGAAGGATTAGAACAATTGTTCTAATGTTTAGTATTATTACTATCTAACTAGATATACGTAGGAGGAATGGATGTGAACAAAAAGGTCTTACTTGTTAGTGCCATACTGATGGGCATAGTTATCGGTGCCTCTGCTCCATATATTTTCGTTCAGGCAACATATTATGGTTCAAACGTGATTAGAAATTCGATTGTTTCATCCGTGAGTCAAGTACCAAATATGCCGATCAATTCGAGTTCTACTTTTTCCTATTATCCATATCAGACCTACACGTTTTCGTTTGACAGTTGGATCAGTTCTCTGAAGAATGTGTACAAGCTTCATCTGGAAGGATTCAATGAGACTCTGGTCTATGAGACTCAAGTGGTGTATCCGTTGAATCCTTCTTCTTCACCTCCGATTTCAACGCCCGTGAACATTACATTACCTGCTATTAGCAAAACATACATTGTCATCTACATTGATGTTCTCGATAAAAATGGTGACATACTCTACCTGAAGAACGTAAAAGTGACCATGTGGGATCAAGATTTCAAGAATAAAAAAGACCTCTTGACGATAAACGGTGAAGCGTGGATCAATATTAGTGAAACATAAGGATGAAATGACAAGCAAATTCTATAAGAGCATGGGAATATTGTTTGGCATTGAATGTTACCTTTAAAAACACAAACACTTACTTGGACTCTACAAAATTAAGCTTGTCTTCCAATAAGGTTAAGACGCTAAACCATCTTCCTTACTTACTTGTTTTTCCTGGAAACAGCATAATTTTCCATGCAATGTAAAAAGCCAATATAATCCCTGATATAATGATAATTGTGTTAGTGATTATGTAAAGGTAGATTTCTGCTCTGAAATCAAATATATAAAGCTCGTTGAAGCCCACGTATTCGCGCACAAAATAGTATACATAGTCATAAAAATATATTTTTACTGAATTACATTGACATTCATAGAAATACATTCTGCAATGACGCAAAATAAGAAGCAATCTCCCCAAATCCAACTTTTTAATTTCTTATTGAGATCCATAAAAAAATTTTTAAACTCTTCGATGTTTCCTTTGTTTAGATTATCAGTAAAAGCCACCAAGATATGCCACTCAGTTAATGTAAACCGTCTTTCACCGATAATGTGAAAACGATACCCAAGATAATGCCTTAACCGGCAGTTTCTACCACAAATGGAGTGACGATTTATTTTCATTAGGAACTGGCATAATGATTAACTGGTCTGCAGCGCCATTAGTTCTTAACATTAAGGGTAACATAAAACTTGATTTTGGACACGGATTTAACACTCCGTACAGATTAGGTGGCGACATGCCACTCGTGGACATAAACAAGTTTCGTATAAACATCCGCGAAAGATATGTTAAGGTAACAGTAGAGAATGGCACCGGTGATATAGTTTTCCAAGTTGGTGCGAGCATTCGCTCTGCAACTAAAAATGATGTGTCCTACAACAATTTTAACGGAGCGACCCTAACCGTCGATAGCCCCGGAACTTATGAAATATATTATTAATGAGGAGTGCGGAATGCCTTATGAGAAAGTGACAAGGGTATTAGTTAGCTTAAATGTAATAGCCATCAAATGATATTCTTATATAGAAGTCGTTTCTCCCTTTGTGTAGAAACTTGAAGAGTTGTTTGATTTGGGACTTGGCTCTTTCCTGAAGTCCTGTTCGAGGCTAATTCGGCTGGCTAAGAAGCCTGACAGAAGCGAGGTGTGGATAACCATAAAAGTTTGCACACTCGGTATCATCGTCATTGGCATGATAGGTTTCATAATTAACATTCTTAATTCCTTCATTAGAGGTGCATTTCCAAGCGGAACGAAGACGACGACATCCATTATCATCAACATTGTCAACAAGTTCATCAAAGGCGCATTTAATAAATAAGAATTGAAAGCAATGGCTGTAGCGCGCGCGGAAATATTTATACCTATTCCTACATCATAAAGGAGCAAGGAGGATTCTTGATGAGTATCTTTTCAAGTGTGGGCAACGAAGGGAAAGGGTTTAGGTTGGGGAAACGTGACATTCTATATATAACCGTTATCTGCATCTTGGCTGCTTCAGCAATCTTGCCGCAGGTTTTTTTTAGGTTCCCATCGGTTATACCAGTTGTACAAAAGGGAACCGTTGGCATAATAAGGATTGAAGGTTATGTGGAGACGCCTTCAGATGTCAGCTTGTATACTGATCTTGTAAATCAGGCGGTGCACAATGATTCCGTAAGGGCTGTTGTACTCGTGATTGATTCGGGAGGAGGCTACGCGGACTATGTTGAGCAAGTTTACCTTGACTTAATGGTACTTAAAGAAACGAAGCCTGTTGTAGCTTCAATCGTCACAGCGCTTTCCGGAGGATACTATATAGCAGTGGCAGCCAATTACGTCTACGCCCTTCCCACATCGTTTGTTGGAAGCATCGGTGTGATTGGAACAGGACCATCCACCCTTATTCCATCAGAAACCACATTAGAGACTGGACCTTACAAGGTCACAGGCTTCTCTGCACTTCTCTTTCCTTACAACATGAGTCATGCCTTAGACAATTTCGTGTCAGCAGTAAATAAGAGCAGGACAGGTCAGCTGAAACTATCATCAATTCAGTTGGAAAAGGGGATGATTTACCTTGGAAGCGAAGTCTGTGAATGTGGGATTAGTTGATGAGGCAGGATCTCTCCAAGCTGCAATCGGGAAGGCAGCAAGACTAGCAAATTTATCAACATACAATGTCATTGAGCTAACATCACACAACAGCAGCTCATATGCATCCCTGCAAGGATACTCTAATTATACCTCAATCAGTTCAGGCAACTTGACACTGAAGATTCTAGACGGTCTTCACCCACCTCCAGCAATACATTACATATATCTTCCTCCGCAAGTAACCTCTCAGAGCTCCAGTTCTCCTATCTCTTCAGCAGCATCTGCATCTAGTAATGGTGATGTCATAGTTGATCTTTCTCACGGTAACCAGGTTTCGTGGTGGGATCTCGATATTCTCATTGCGGAGCTCGCAAGTAGAAACTTGACTGTAAGCTTCGTCACTCAACCCGATGAGTTGGGCGCCAAGTCTGAATACGCCTCATGCCTCATAGTTGCTTGTCCAACACAAGTCTATATGGATGAAGAGTGTTCCAGCATCAGTGAGTTTGTTGATAGAGGAGGGTTACTTCTGATGTTCTATGACCCAGCTTGGGAGTACATTGGGCAGGAAGGACTAATTCAAGGCATCATCGCCCCAGTGAATTCGCTCGCAACAAGATTCGGAATATCCTTCGCAAAAGGATACCTCTACAACGAGGCTGAACATTACGGGATTTATAGAAATATATACATAAAAAATTTCGAGTATAACTCTCTTACAAGGAATCTGAATTCGCTTGTCTTATTCACAGCCGCAGGCATTCATTCAACAGGGAAAGGAGTGGCTTGGACCTCCAACGACACATGTTCCTCTGTTGCTGAGAAAGCGGACAATTACGCAACCATTGTCTTGGTTAATAAGGGGAATGGCAAGGTAGTTGCAATCGGAGACCTAACATTCCTTAATGAACCTTTCTGCTACGTTGAGGACAACTACAAACTGATCCTGAACTTGGTTGAGCTCATAGCTAAAGCGAAGACTCAGACTGAAGGATAACAGAGACTATATATTTCCTAGTCATAGTTAGTCAGCTTGGGTTGGGTTGGGATTAAAATTTAATCTGTAAACTAAAACACTCGTTTTTCCATATCTCTAGCTCGCTAGTCACATAGATGGCATTTCTTTAGCTGTCAGTAGTCTCTGTTTCATTTGAATACCTCCCGATTCCAGCTTATATCGATATACAAAACTCAACGCTAGCTAGATATGAATGTTCTAAAGTATGGCACTAAATTAAATAGCTGACCAAAAAGGATAAATAAAAAACTCCGATAATTGGAAAAAGGGTGCGAAAAATGTCCAAGTTTGGTGTTGACTCGTTCATATGGTCAGAGGATTTTTCGGAAAGAGACCTTTGGATAATACCTAAAGCCAAAGAATTGGGATTTGAGGTTCTTGATATAGCAATAGCCCATCCTGAAACCTTCCCGATAAAGCAAGTAAAAACAAAAGCTAATGAAGCTGGCATAGAGATTATTACCACAACCACTCTCAATAAAAAAACCAATTTCATATCTCCGGACTCAAAGATAAGAGCAAATGGAGTGAACTCCATGAAGAAATTAGTAGACATAAATATCGAACTTGAGTCAAGAATATTGGGAGGTGTGAATTATGCAGCATGGGGATACTTGACGGGGAAACCAAGAACGGGGCAAGAATGGGAATGGTCAATAGCAGCAATGAGAGAAGTAGCAGAATATGCAAAAGAAAGGAATGATCTTTTCATCGCAGTTGAACCAGTTAACCGTTTTGAAACTCACTTTTTGAATATAGCAGATGATGCTGTAAGATATTGCAAAGATGTGGGTACTGGAAATGTGAAGGTACACCTGGATTCCTTCCACATGATCAGAGAAGAGACTAGTTTCGCAGGCGCAGTGAAAACCTGTGGAAAAGAATACCTAGGATATGTCCATATGTGTGAAAGTAACAGAGGAATACCTGGAACTGGATTAGTACCATGGAAAGAATTCTTCACGGCATTAAAGTCAATAGGTTATACAGGACCACTAGTTATCGAATCGTTTGATCCGGGATTCGAGGAACTAAATAGGCTATGTGCAATATGGAGAAGATTCGCTGAATCAGGTGAGGCGCTCGCAGTGGAAGGACTAAGAAACTTGAAATCTATTGCTAAAGATGTCTCACATGCTCAAGAGGAATTTACAAGTTCAACAATTGCTAAAAAGGAAATAGCAATTGATTCGGATAATGAAGGGCTAATACTCAAGAAAGTCATCTTCGAACATTTAACAAGTAAAGGTATTCCCGTTGTGGACCTTAATTATGCAAAAGGTAACACACAAATCTATTATCCCGATATAGGATACAACCTTGCTTCAGAGGTTCGGAAGAGAAGATTTGATAGGGGGATTCTTATATGTGGTACTGGGCTAGGAATGGCCATTGTGGCCAACAAGGTTGAGGGCATCTACGCTGGTACATGCCATGATGTTTATTCCGCGGAACGGTTGAGGAAAAGCAACAACGCGCAGATAATTACTATGGGAGCAAGAGTTGTAGGTCCAGAACTGGCAAAAACAATCATAGATGCTTGGTTGAAATCTGAATTTCAAGGTGGTGGATCTCAACCAAAGGTTGAAAGAATGTATTTTCTTGAAAAAAAATCTTTCAAAGATCAAATGATTAGTAATAGAGGGGGAAAGTGAAGTATGCAGAAGATAATAAATGATCCCGGAAATGTAGTCGACGATATGATAAAGGGTTATGTGAAGGTACACTCAGAGATTATCTCAAAGACAACTAATCCTCGAGTCCTGAAATACAGAAAAGCACCTATAAAAGATAAAGTAGGCATTGTAACTGGTGGGGGTTCAGGTCACAAACCCGCCTTTATCGGTTACATTGGTCAAAACATGGTTGATGCTGTTGCTGTAGGAGAGATTTTTTCGTCTCCTCCTGCTCAAATGTTCTATGATGCTTTCAAGGTGGCGGATTCTGGTAAAGGTGTGGCGTGTCTTATCGGAAATTTTGCAGGGGATGTAATGAATGTTAACATGGCTATTGAGATGGCAAGCGATGAAGGAATAGAAGTGAAAACAGTTATAGCTAATGACGATGTACCTTCTGCCCCAAAGTCAAATAGAAAAAACAGGCGAGGGGCTACAGGTGAAGTGCTTATGTGGAAAATCGGAAGCGCGAAGGCAGCAATAGGTGCAAGCTTGGAAGAAGTTACTTCTGCTGCTCAAAAGGCGATTAATAATACCAGAAGCATGAGTCTTGGGTTGATTCCCTGCACAATACCTGAAGTAGGGCATCCTAACTTCACTATAGAGAAGGGAATGATGGAGATAGGTATTGGTCACCATGGCGAAACAGGACTAGGAACCACAAAACTGGAAACTGCAAAAGGAATTGCTAAGAGAATAACGAATATTGTATTACCTGACTTACCTTTTAATAAAAACGATGAAGTCGTTGTGGTGCTTTCAGGTCTCGGAGCTACTCCTATTCTGGAGCTTTACATACTTTATAATGAAGTATATAACATACTTGAAAAGAAAGAAATCGCAGTATACCGACCCTACGTGGGCAATTACTTCACATCTTTGGATATGGCTGGGGTTACTTTAACAATAATGAAAGTTGACAAAGAACTGAAAGAGTATGTGGATTACGAAGCATACTCTGTAGGACTGAAACAATTCAAGTGATAGCATTATGGAAACATTCACCAATGTGGAAGGTAGCCAAATCGTATATGACATGATTAAAGTCATACAGAAAAACAAACAGTATCTGAGCGAAATTGATGGCGCAATTGGTGACGGTGACCATGGCATAAACATGAACAAAGGTTTCACCATAGCCGAAGAAGAATTAAAAAAGAATCCTGGAAACCTGTCACACAGCTTGAAAACCCTTTCCAGAATATTGATGACCAATATAGGTGGGGCAATGGGACCCTTATACGGCACATTCTTCAGAGAAATGGCAAAAGTCTGCGAAGGAAAAGATGCTATAGATTCTCATGTTTTAGCAAGAATGTTAAAAGCAGGCGAAGCCGGTATTAAGAGAATAGGGAAAGCCAAGGTTGGAGACAAGACACTTCTGGATTCACTTGTACCAGCAGTTGAGGCAGTCAAAAGCCAAGTGGCAGAAGAGAAGAGTTTCAAAGAAGCCTTGGACGCAATGAAAGAAGCAGCGATAGAAGGCAGAGACTCGACCAAAAACATGGTCGCAAAAGTAGGCCGCGCAAGCAGAATGGGCGGAAGATCAAAAGGAGTACTAGACCCAGGTGCCACTTCAATGTGCTTACTGCTAGTCTCCATGGCGGACTCTATCAATGAAACAATAGGTTAAATGACTCATATTTGACCTATAAAATTAGTATTCGTCTCTTTTAGGTGTTCCAGCCCAGCTCACTCACAGGTATCTGCTAGTTTCTGAATATTCGGCGTAGAAACATCAAATCCATATGGTTTACCCTAACGATCTGTGTCATGGGAATAAACATATAGAATGTTAGATTTGTTTGCTACCATTTTCAACACTTACTAGATAAGCTATGTATTCTAAAGATTTTGTGAAAAAATGACTTCTTTTGGTAGCTAGTTAAATATACAAGTATTTTTACTTTACTATATCAGTTTGTTTAAAAAAAGTTTGGTGACAATTCTATGAGTAGTAGCACTTTTGGATTGATAGTTGGAAATAGAGGGTTCTTTCCAGTTGAACTCGCCCAGAAAGGTCGGTTGGAAACAATAAAGGTTATTGAAGGTATTGGACACAAGGTGATAGTGCTTGATGAAAAAGAAACCACATACGGAACTGTCGGAACATATGGAGAAGCTAAGAAATGTGCTGAACTATTCCGGAGTCACGCCAGTGGGATAGATGGAATAATAGTTGTTCTCCCAAATTTCGGTGATGAGAAATCCGCTGCTGACGCCATTAGGCTATCGGGATTAAGGGTGCCGGTACTTGTACAGGCTAGCCCTGACGACCCAGAGAAAATGGAGATGGGCCAAAGAAGAGACTCGTTTTGCGGCAAGATATCACTTTGTAACAACCTTAAGCAATACGGAATCAAATTCTCACTAACTAGGCTTCATACTTGCGGCTTGAAGTCGGAGGAGTTTAAAAACGACATTCAATGGTTCAGCTCAGTCTGCAGGGTTGTTAAGGGGTTATCAAACGCTCGTATAGGCGCGATTGGGGCGCGCCCTGCAGACTTTAACACCGTTAGGTATAGTGAGAAGCTACTAGAACGGCAAGGTATTAGCGTGGAGACCATCGACTTATCTGAGATACTTGTAGAAGCTCAATTGTTGAAGGATAGAAACCCGGATGTTATTGATACTGTAGCGGAGATTAAAAAATACGTTGATACCTCCACGAATGAAATCCCTGACGAGAGACTTACGAGGATGGCGAAACTTTACATCGTTTTAAAAGGATGGATCAACGAAAACAGACTTAGACGCCGTGGCTATACAATGTTGGACATCCATGGAGGAGAACTTTGGTGTCGTTCCTTGCACTGTGATGTCGATGCTGAGCCAGAACTTACTACCTGCTGCTTGCGAAGTGGATGTGACAGGGGCCTTAAGTATGCTTGCATTACAATTAGCGTCGGGAGTTCCCCCCGGTTTAGTTGACTTGAACAATAACTATGGGAAGGATCCTGACAGACTGGTGTTATTTCACTGCGGCAACCTACCCAAAAATTTTTTTAATGAAATTGCAATGGGATTTCACAGCATCTTGGAGAAGACAGTAAAACTGTCAAACTCTTGTGGAACAGTGAACGGCCGACTAAAACCTGGTGAATTCACATACGTTAGACTATCTACGAACGACGTAAAAGGGGAAATATCCGCCTACATCGGTGAAGGACTCTTGACAAATGAGGATGAAAACCCTTTGAACACCTTTGGATGTTACGGAGTGGCCCATATATCCAATCTACAATCCTTGCTTGCTGAGATATGCAAAAAAGGGTTCGAGCATCATTGCGCGATCAGTAGAAGCCAAGTTGCGGATGTCTTATACGAAGCCTTCACAAATTACTTGAACTGGAACGTCTATCATCACAATGAACCGTCCCATTTGACTTTTACTGCTTCACAGCACCAGCTGAGCTGACTAAGTGTGTATATAGATTGGAACGTCCTAACAGATTTGAACCGCTATTGGTGTGGGGGGTAAAATTGTGTGTGTTTGGGTATGGGGATTTAATTCGAATTTATTGAACCATAGAACTAGTGTGCGCGCTGCACGTCCCGGGAAATCGTAGGGAAAGATTGTTTCTCAGATTTCTCTTTTCAGTTATTTTAAGGAACCAAGATTACTTTTATGGATTCCTCTCCTTTTTCAGCTACGTCAAAGGCTTCTTTCCATTTTTCAAGAGGAAACTTATGCGTTACTACTCCTTCGGTTGGAACTTTGCCGTTTCCGATCCATTCTATGACCGTTTCATAGCAGTAAGGACTAAGATGTGCCCCATAAAGGTTCAGCTCTTTTCGGTCGCTTATGATGCTCCAGTCCACAGTTGTCAAGTCCTTAAATACGCTGAATTCTACGAATGTACCCATTTTTCTTATCATTTCAAGTCCTTGCTGGACGCTTTTCGGATTTCCTGTCAGCTTCAATATAAACATCGCATCCATAACTATTCGTCATTTTCCTTATTTCTTCAACAACATTTTGCTTTGCAGGATTCATAGTTATGTCAGCGCCGAATCTTTCAGCTAGATCCAATCTGTTTTCTTTTATGTCCAGAACAACTAGAGTCTTTGGGTTCCTCAATCTAATCGCTCCCACCATGCCGAGGCCCAGAGGCCCAGCTCCAGACAAGACGACGACATCATCATTTCCTATGTTAGCTCTGTCGACACAATGTTTAGAACATGAGTACGGTTCGATCAAAATTGCTTTCTCTATTGGAATATTTTTCGGGACAACATGATTCAGCGCTTCCTTAGTGAATTTCATATACTCAGCCATTCCGCCATTTACATTAGATTGGAAACCATACAAATCGTGTTTCTGACACATCCAGTATCTTCCCGTTGTGCAGAACTTGCATTCCCAACAAGGAACAATTTGCTCAGATATCACTCTATCATCAGTCTTGAAGGTTCCTTTAACGTGTGAGCCGACTTCGACAACCTTACCTAGAAATTCGTGACCCGGAATCACCGGTGGCTTGATATAACGTGGGTTTCCGCTTCCTCCCCAAATACTTGGAGCCCCGTGATATGTCTTTAGATCGCTTGCACATATACCGCATGCCTCGACTTCTATAACTATTTCACCTTCAGCCGCTCTTGGGACTTGGACTTCTTCAAGCCTATAATCCCCTGGTGCATAGACAACCAACCCTTTCATGGTTTTTGGTAAATCTACCATTATGATTCCTTCTCTTACATGTATTCTATTGACATTTGCTGCCTATTACTCTTATAATATCATGTGCCAATGTTCATTTCAATTTTCTCTTTTATTTGTTTGAACCCCTTAAAGTACTACCAGTATTAGGCATAACTACTATAGAGGTATGAACACGTATGCTAACATAATCAAGCATCCTAGAACAAAACCCAAACTGCTACGTTGAACTGTTAATGTCACGTGGACCGCCTCTTAAAGGCACTTTTACGGCGTTAAATCCAAGATACGCAAAAATAGCTATCCAAGAGGGGGGGGGTAAAATACCAAAAACAATACTTAAAATGAAAGAGGAATTCCCAAATCTGCATCTCAAGGAAACTGAAACGAAATCCAATTCAAAATATAAGGGCGTAATGTCATTAATAGCACTTGAAGGGGCTAAAGATTTTATAACTTGGCAAATGCTTAAAAACGCAAGACAACACAACCAAGACCACATCTTCCCTAAATCTGGAAATCAAATTCAATGGCCAACAAAATATATAAATTCAGTACTAAACATGACATGGCTTTCGAGAGATACAAACCAAGTCAAAGGTTACAGTAAACCTTCAACTTACCTTAAACAAATAATCTCAGAGAAATTTGCAGGAAACGAAGAAAAATTCATTGAAGTTCTTGAAACTCACTTAATTAGCAAAGAAGCATTCAAACACATGCTAACTGACGATTTCGAAGCCTTCCTCGCTAAGAGAGAAGAAACAATAATTTCAAAAATAGCACAACATTTGGGATTTAATAATATTAAAAAAGGACCTCCCCTAATATCACCTGACACACCATTCACAAACAAAAAAGTATTTTGGGATACTCTTAAATCATGCCAAGGCCACATACATTGGGTAGACAAATACTTCACAAAACCTGGGTTAGAATTAATATCCGAATCCTCCTTAGACCCTGGAAAAATAAAGGAAATTAAAATACTTATGCTTGTAGACAAATCTGATGAGACCTTCAGAAAATTGTTTAAAGATTTGAGGAACGAACTTAAAAATAAGGGAATCTTGTTTGAAGTGAGAGTAATCACAGACGCAAAAATAAAAAGAGATATTCATGATAGATGGATACTTTCGGAGAATCATACAATACAAGGACATAAAGGAATATAAGAATACAAGGACATAAAGGAACCAAAACATTAAAAGAAATATGGAACTATTACCAGACTACTTTTAAACTAGTGACTAGAATCCCAAAAAAATTTTGTATATCCATAAAACCTCAAAGGCAGATGCCATCATTAACATGCCCTGTGCTGTTATTGATAATTTATCTTTTATTGTAAGTTTTTTATCTTTATTTATTTCGTGTTCACCTACTTCCATAAAATTCTCTCCTAACTAGCAGAATATATTTATGAAACTATTATAATTACTCTTATGAAGTATAACTCAATATTTTGAATCGATTTTAAGCATTTACCCCTAGCTTTTTCGCTTCAAACTTATGACGAAATAAAATTAGAACTAAGAGATTTTCTTTTCTTTATTTTTTCTTTTTTCTTCTTGTTCAAATTCATTCGTATGTAAGATATTAACACAATAAGAAGAGGAATTAAAATACCAGATATAATTACGATAGTGAAAAGTAAAGGTAAAATTGGGTTATCCCAAGTCATCATTCTCTTCACCTATCTGGACATATATAAATTATATAGTTTTTCGCTTTAAAATGCAGGTGTTCTATTTTCGCTTTTGGAATAGCTTAGAAAAAAAGATCAGACACTTTCTCAACTCAACTTAGCTACTTTTCTACTTCTTCATCCCTTAACCACTTCTTTTTTTGCTTAATATACAATTTAAAAGCTTAAGCATAGAACCACAACAGTCAATAAGGGAACAAGAAGGAGGTATATAACAAACCAATCCGTCAGCCAGTTCACAGATTTAATATTGAAATAAGAGTTTTTAAGGATTTGCAGCTCGGATAACTATAGTACCCCCTCAGTTTCTAGCTCAAACGATGATATTTTTTTCTGGTTTAGGAAGACCAATTTGTTGTTTGGGCAACTTGAACTTTCTTTGTGCAGGAACTATTTGCTGAGCTATACCTATATCAAAATGGTATTGTGGGCTTCCATCAGGATTGACGGAGTTAATAGCGACACCTGCTCTGTTTATATCTACTCTAATCCTTACTTGCGTTCCATCTTCCAAATTAAATACAACTGTTTGATTACCTATCGGTTTAGCATCCAGCCATTTAAACTCTACAGAATCTTTTTCTGACATTCTTATTCACCTCTCAGTAACTAGTTATTGAATTAAAGTTACCGATTTTATTAAAGTTTAATCTAGTTTTTTAGCTCAGCTAGTTTTTTTATTAATTTATATGCATCTTCAGATTTTTGCTGATTTTTAGTTAGAACACTCTACGGAATAACCATTAAGTATATATGTTTAAAAATGGATATAAAATTATACCAAATGGTAATAAAAGGATGGCTTAAATTTTGAAGCCAGTGAAACGGAAACTTTCTCCTGAAATGCAGAGTCTTATTGACGAACTCTCTAAAGCAGAATGGCACAGGTCAACACAAGGTAACAGTCACGAATACATCATTAGAAACAAGTATCCTGAACTCTATGATAAACTGCAAGAGTTAATCAAAAAACACGGAATTATGGAAAACATAAGAAGTGGACCTACAGGTATTACTTTTGTGAAGACGGCATGAAATACTGGATTATTCCCCCAGTGTTGAACAGAGCTAGAGCAGATACTGGACAACTATCAGCTGCTATGTGATAGGGTAACAAAAATACACAAAAACAAAAACTTTATACGAACAGAAAAAGAGGGGAAGCTGAAATCGGAATACGATTAGTGGAGGTTATTTTTCCTTCTTCGGCGTGGGTACAACGCCGAGTTGCTGCATCAAGCCCAAGGTATCCGCCTTTCCCAGCTCTTCCACGATCTTGCCGCCAGCAATGCGGTAGATGTTGATCGCCCAAATCGTCACCTTCTTATTGGTAGGAGGGATGCCCATAAATTCACCTTTGTGTGTGCCAGTCATTGTAATGCGCACCGCTACCTTGTCTCCTTCGGCGACCATGTCATCAATGGTTAAATGAATGTCGGGAAACGCGCTGTACAACTCGCTCATTTGTTTGTAGTCCTTGAGGCCACGTATTTCCTGCCGCGCCACCGTGATAGACGATGTTAGTGGCGCATAACTCGTCCATTACGGCCATGGCGGCTGCCTTCCCCTTGTTCGACTCCTCAAAAAACGATGCACGAGCGCCTTATTTTCTTTTGCTGACATGACAAATCACCCGCTAAGAATAAGTGAGTGCGCGTGAATATTTAAGCTTAAATAATTCATTGAGCAGAAGAAAAAAAAAGATTAAAATTTAATCCCCAAACCCAAACGGTTAGATGTCTGGGATTCGCTTACATCAAGTGTGAGACAAGATCCAAAATACGTACTGAGATGCACACTGTGATGATCGCTGAACAAATTATTGTGAGACCCAAGGCGTATTTTTCGACAAAACCGATTATATGAATGGTAATAAGGCCTCTTTTGCAAATTGACCATTCGCCATCCCCAGATTTGTATTTGAAGGCAAACTCGATTTTGTGGTCGCCTGAGGGAGCATCTTGATTGATTTCAAAGCTGAAGGCAATCGGGGATACTTTTTGTTGGTGTCGGGGCTCAAGATACGTTCTCTGACCAAAGCATTGGTCTGACAGCAGGATTGATTGAGAAATATCCAGGCGATAGAATTCCAACGAAGCGGTTTTCCATTTTAAATTCTTCTTGAGGAAACACAGGTTTCCAACCCTCCCATTCAGAACTTTTAGCGAATTTAAACAAGACAATGTTCGTATTGCCAGACATTATGTTCTGTGGGACATGTCCCAATATTGCGCTCTCATTTATGCCTCCTGCACCAGTAATGTATACACTGATCAGAACCTTGTCTCCTTTGTCGTATAGGGCCTTGTCACTGAATAGTTGAAGGAGATAGGCTGGGGTTTCTGTCAAGTTCTCTTCTCCTCTCGAATATACTATTGTCTCAGACCTATTTATTTTAGCGATAGGTTCGATAAAACTGGCGAGAGACTGTACGGACCCAATGATGCACAAAGGCAAAAGAAAAACAAGAAAGGTATAGAATAATAACGTTGTGCTTTTCCTCACTTCACATCCTATAAATCCTTAAGAGATGTTAGATAAACGTCTTTTGGTCTCGTCCTGATAAACTAGTTAGCATGTTTTATTCTGGGAATCTATGTTTTACTCTCAGAAAGCCCAAATTACGATAAAATACGAAGGGAATACGATAGGGAAGCGATAGTAATGCGAGGACGATACCATTGGTATGTGGTTGCTATCCGAAGATGGTGCGAGGGAGTTCCAATTGCATTGTCGAAGTCGAACCGTCTATCAACGTCTCAAAAATATAATGTAATAGACTCAGTCAATTATATTCTTTTATAACTGTTTTTTTTATTATAATATAGGTGGAGAAACCGAGAATCTTGACATTAGACTCTGATTTTTCAAGCAAGAATGCCTTTATCGTTCATGGTCACGATATCGAACCTGTTAATGAATTAAAGGCAATGTTAAAGGACTTTGGTTTAAATCCTATAGTTCTTCATGAAAAAGCGAGTGGCGGTTTGACTCTTGCTGAGAAACTCGAAAAATACGCAGGAGATGTAGGATTCACTTTTGTGATTCTAACTCCTGACGATGTTGGCTGTGAAAAAACTATAATCGAAAAAATGAAATTTCATGCTGCTATAAGTAGAATAGGAGACTTCAGAGTTCTTCTGAATAAACTGAAACCTCGCGCTCGTCAAAATGTAATCTTTGAGATGGGCTATTTTTGGGGGCTTCTTAGACGCAGAAGAGTATGTTGTTTGTTGAAAGAGGATGTTGAAAGACCTTCAGACATAGAAGGAATAGTCTATGTGCCTTTCAAGGATTCTCTCGATGAATGCCGTGATACTATAATCAGGGAATTGAAAGAGGCTGAAAAGACTGGATTCGACATATTAAGCGTAAAGGGCCAAAGAGAACAACCTAGGAACGACCTAATGAAATTGTTGCACGATGAGTTAGAAGACATTAAGTTAAAAACATTTGTCGAATGGGATGAAAGGCTTAATACAGAGGTATGGGATTCAACAAAATCCAGTGGCCAATTAACGTTGTTACATCCAGAAGAAGTAAGGGAGTGAAGAAAGTCTACAACTTCATCAAGAAATGCGACACTCAAAGGATGGAAATAGAAAAAGGATTTAGAAATAATGCTCCTCAGGTTAGGAGTCTAGTGACTGATTCATTAAATAGAGAACAGAAATTGCATGAAATGATTGACCAGTTGTTGATTCTTGATTGGTGGAAATAAGAAAAAGTGATGTTATGTCCCTTAAAGTTGTTATGACAGCCCTTACTTCGCGGTGCCTGAGCCTCTTTTCAGCCAATACCTTTTGTTACAATGAATATAAGGATGTTGGCCTATATATTTCATTGGGGAACTACATGGCTAGTAGTCTGACCAAAAGTTTTCTCTTTGTTTTAGGGTTTTTTATGATGGTTGCGGCTATATTACTTTTCGGATTCCTCGCAACATCAAACCTCGCCTTGCAATATCAGATGTATATTTTATTTCTAGGAGGTCTAGGTTTCTTTGCTTTTGTTCTTGGTCTTGTTCTTCCACATGATAAAAAGCCAGCTAACTAATAAAGACCTTCAAAGCCAAGATTAAAGAATGAATACCGTTTAGTTTAATGGTTTGTATAAATGTTTTAGATAAACGATAATTTAGTAGTATTACATGCTGTTTTTGGGCTTATTTTTGCTGACTAGTATCTATATCAAACCAAGATGCTGTTTCGCCTTTCCAAATTCAGTTACTTAATTAGCAGAATGTTTTTTTCATCTTCTTCAATCTTTTTCTTTATTCTTTCATATTCATTTTTCATTGTATTAGAAATATCATAGATTGTAAAAATTCCGAGCGAAAGAAATGAAAAAATTGCAACAAAAAAAATTAATGCAATAAAAAATTCGATTTCATTTGTGCGATTAATTGGATTTAACGCCACAAATCCCAATAAAGCTAGAAGAATATAAGAAAAGAAAGTAAAAAGCACACCAACACCCAGATATCTTGGAAAAATTCTAGTTTCCCTTATATTCTTTGAAAGTTGACGAAGGCGTTTAAACTCTTTATTTGTAGCTTCAGGCGTAAGAGTATAATTCTGCTTTTTAAATTCCGTAATTTGTTTATAAAGTAATTTTGCTCGATAATTGAACATTCTTCTGGATATAGGAATAATTAAAGTATAAATTGCTAATACGAGCCCTGCTCCAGTAACTCCTACTTGCACCATAGTTAAAAGAGCGGTTTCGGATAACATCGAAGATTACCATTTACACTCCTAGCTAAATACAAACCTTTATTTAAATTGATTAAAGTCACCTTTGCTATAATTGAGTTTCATTTTCTATTTCTTTTAAAGTATATGTTTTATTTTTTGGCTTAAACTTCTTACAATATTCCCAAATGTGGTCCTTACCTAATTGGAGGTTGCAGTGGTATCCATAAAAGTGGAAGCAGTTACAGCAATCTGTCTTCTGCATTAGTCTGTCTCCAACGGCTTTCGACTCAGAATCCATATGGACGTGTTGCCGACTTGTTTATACCCAATATTTCTCAGTGTTACAAATGTTTCTTCACGCTGGTCTCTTTTAACGTCGGCACCGAACTGGATGTGGATTCTGAATGGTTTATCAAAAACTAATACCTCAGACAAATCAAAGACCTGAACCGCCAACCTTAGCAACCTCCAAAAAAACCCTCTATCAAAATTGAATATAAGCAATCTGTGAGAGTAAGGGCAGGGGGGTAGTAATATAACTAAACATTAAAAAAAATGAAAGTTAATGCTTTTATATTGGTGTTCTTTTAAAAAACAAAGTCCTAGTGATGAAATAGATTGGTACTTGGATATTTTTCAAAAACAAACAAACCAATCATTATTTATGTAGAAAACCTATTAAATTCAGTAAGTTTGGGACAGAAAATGGTGAGGAAAATCATTATATATGAATTAAAAATACTTAGATGTCTAACTATTATGTTATTATTAATTTTATAAGTTAGTTGTCTTATGTTCTTTCACGAATCGCTATGAAATGAGTTGAAATCTGTATGACAATCAGGTTAAGAGTTGACTCCTACGAGGCTGGGGTTGGAGCTGTAGGCGGTTTATCTACATTTCACAATTACCTTTACCCCAGACTCGTAAAAAGAGGCTTCGACGTAAAGACTTTTTCGATGCGCTTTAATCCTGAACTTCCGATCAGAGAAGATTTTAAGGGTGTAATCATAAGGCGACCATCAACAGATGTAGACCTTGACGTAGCCTATGCTTGGACATACGACATACTCCGTCAATATGGCATCAACGTTGATTACCTGACGCCTACGGAAATATTCGTGGTTTCCAGGTACTTCACGAATTTCGGGGTCGTTCCGTCCCCATTCAGGATGACGGAAGCGGACCTTTTCGCTCCTAACGACTGGATGTCAATTGTTAGAAGCGCACTGAACGCAATGCTGCACCCGAACCTCGTTCAAGCAATTTTCATCCACTCGACTGAACCTGGAAGAATCGGCGGAATCCAACACAACAACATAAACGGGACCACGGACAAGCTGGACCTTTCAGATTTTGAACTGATGGTGAAAGGAGAATATGGCGGTTCATTCTATCAAGGGCTCCGTTTGATTCGTGACCTCGAGTTCCCACTGACGTTCAAGATTCTCCAAAGGCTGCCCAATTCAGCCCTGTTTACAGTCAGCAAGATACACAGGAAAGAGTATCTTCTCGGCTTAAGAGCTCACGGAATGAGGCTCGGAGAGGTCAAGGATAGAGTTTTCGCAATATACCACGGGGTGGACACAAACGAGTTCAGACCCATGCTGAACGTTGAGAAGAAAGGATTCACAATAGGCTTCATCGGAAGATGCACCCCAGTAAAGGGAATAGACATAATACCGGACCTAGCCACCATGCTTGTAAAGAAAATCCCTGAAGTCAGATTCCACGTTGTAACCAAAACTGAACCGCAGAACCCCTACTATCTGAGCCTCATGGACAGAATACGGGAGGCTGGTCTCAACGATGTTGTGCTTGTTGACAACACCTTCTATACTGGGGAAGAAAAGATTAAGGTAATCAATTCGTGGAGCCTAACTCTTGTTCCTTCAAGATACGAGCCTCAGGGGCAAGTTGACCTCGAAGCCATGTCGTGTGGAGTGGTTCCAGCGGTCGGCTTAGGTGGACTCCGAGAAAAGGTCGTTGACGGATTTAACGGCTTGTGGATAAATCCCAACAACGTACAGGAAACTGCTGACAAGATAATTCAGTACCAAAAAGGCGCCTACAAAAACAGAAGACCAGAGGAAATTGCCCGAAACTGCAGAGAAACTGCGGAGAAAATATGGGACTGGGAGAAAAGAGCCGATGCACACAAAGAAGTATACACGTACCTTACGGACGGTCGCGTTAAAGAAATCTCGAAAGACTTAGGTGCTCTTTTATTACCGAAGATGTCAGAGACACAATGATTCCCAGAAAAATATAATGGCAATAAACTATTTACATTAATGCCCACAACATAAGATGTGGCTAAACCAGAATGAAGGTATGCATGTTAACATGGGAGTTTCCTCCAAGAATCGTAGGTGGCATAGCTCGGCACTGTTACGGCTTAACGAAGGCTCTGGCTAAACTGGGTCACGAAGTCCACGTGGTAACTTTGGAGTTTCCGGGAGCCCCCGAATTTGAGGACGGAGAAGGCGTAAAGGTCCACCGCATAAAAATTGAACTTGGGCACCCCAACTTCATCACTTGGACTTTTATTTTCAACCATTTTATGGAAAAAAAAGTCGCATCGTTAAGTCGCCAAGTAAATTTTGACGTCATTCACACTCACGATTGGTTAACAACCTCAGCTGGCATAGCTACAAAAAACTTCCTGAACAAGCCTTTTATCTGCACCGTTCACAGCACTGAACTTGGGCGCGTGCAGGAGCTCCGCAGCCCCGACTCGTACATGATTGACAGCTTAGAATGGTGGATGATGTTCGAAGCAAAATTGGTGATGTTGTGCAGCAACTCCATGAAGATAGAAATCAGCGACCATTTCCATTTGCCCTCTGAAAAAGTGAACGTCATACCGAACGCGATTGACGCATCTGAATACAGCAGAAACGTGGACAAAGGGGCTGTGAGACGACACTACGGAATTGGACCAAACGATAAACTTGTCGTGTACATTGGGAGACTGGTTCCACAAAAAGGCGTTGAACACCTGATAAGAGCGGTTCCTCTCATCGTTAGGCAACATGGCGAAGCCAAATTTCTCATATCTGGAGACGGTTGGTCCCGAAGCCACCTAGAAGACATGGCAGCATCAACGGGACATGGTGACAAGATACGTTTCCTCGGCTTCATATCAGATTATGAACGTGTAGAACTGTTAAAAAGCGGGGACGCATTGGTGATTCCGTCAATTTATGAACCCTTCGGGATAGTAGCCTTGGAAGGCATGGCAGCTGGCATACCGATTGTCGCTTCAAACGTAGGCGGGTTGTCTGAAATCATTGAGCACGACCGAACTGGAATACTTGCCTACAAAGAGAATCCTGAATCTATAGCTTGGTGCGTAAGTAAGGTCCTGTCGGATGACGGATATTCTGGCTGGTTGACCCAAAACGCTAAAAAGAAGGTTGATGAAGTGTATAGCTGGGAATCCGTTGCCAAAAAAGTAACTAAAGTGTATGAACGAGCCTGTGAATGGTGACGCTGTATGGGTTTAAGGGGCTACTCGATGCCGGATGAGGTTTACTTTCTGTGTTTACTCCACAATGTTGGCGCCATAAGCTCTGAGAGATCGTTGACATTGGATGAAATAGCTCGTTGGACAGTCATGGAACCTCAAAGAGTGATAACACAACTTGATAAGCTAGTCAACACCAATTATGTACAAAAAACTTTCAGAGAAGGATTAGAAAGGTTCCACGTTACCATCAACGGAATCAGAAAAGTACTAAGCATGTACAGCTAAGTTCTACGTTGAAAAATAGATAAATTGTTTTTTGTTCACTTTCGTCAGTCATTCACAATGAGGTATTTTAACTAATCCTCATCAACTTTTTTTCGAGTCACAGAAGCTAACTAAGCTGACTTTAATAGCTGCATTAATACTTCATAATTAATAAAACTTAAATTAGGAAAGTGGGGGAAAACCAAAATGGTAAAAATGACTGAAACAAAAGTAAAGATTCTAGAGTTAATGCAGGTTAATGAGAATCCGGTTCATTACAAACAGATTATTGAAAAATTGGGGCTAAAACCACGTGCAACAAACATGCATATAAGGTGGCTTCTTAAAGATGGATATATTACAAAGGTGCAATTTCACGAATATACCCTGACGTCTTTAGGCAGAGAAGCAATTGGATTTCCTAAGACCGATGAGAAATTTGCCAAAAAAGTGTTAGGTAAAACCTCACGAGAAAAGGCTTTCCACTTCTATAAGGGAATCGACCAACCCACAGGAGTAACGTCAGACAGCCTCACAGATTTTTGTGAGAAACTTATGACAGTGGATGCCATAATAGTTGAGTTTCATACTAAAAGAGGAGACTTTGAAACGTGGATTGCTTCTCTTGGTGACATTGAACTGGCAAAGAAACTAAAAGTTATCCGTGAAACAAAACTAATTGGCGAAGCTCTCCACAAAAAAATTTATGAAACAGTCAAATCCAGATGCAATGAACTGCTTAATACAAAATAGGCACCTGTCTGCATTCATAGAGTTAGTCTCAACTTTTTCCTCGCTTCATGTACAAAAACGATAAGGGTAACACTGCATTGTAATAGCCAGTTTCTCGACTATAATAAAAACTAGACTCCATTAACATTCTAAGGATGATTGCCATGCTGGAAATTGATGGAAGCCAAAAAAGCGGTAGCGGAACCATCCTTCGGCTTTCTGTCGCCCTTGCAGGAATAACGGGTGAGCCGCTGCACCTTTTTAACGTTCGTAAGAGACGAAGTGAACCTGGGCTGAGACCCCAACACTTGGAAGTCTGTGCTTACCGCAGCAAAGATTTGCGACGCAACTGTGAAAGGCGCTTCTTTGGGTTCCCAAGAACTGTGGTTTGAGCCTAAGAAAATTCGGGGTGGACAAGTGACAGCTGAGATTGGGACGGCTGGCAGCATTCCGATGCTAATTTTAACAGTTTTGCCGTTGTGCATGTTTGCATCGCAGCCTGTGGACCTATTGATAACAAAAGGGGGAACTGATGTCAGCCATTCGCCTACGATAAACTATCTTCGGTTCATACTGCTGCCCTTGTTGGAGAAGATGGGAGCGAAAGCGTCAATCGAGGTCAATAAGTATGGCTACTACCCAAAAGGCATGGGCGAAATCAGGTTAAAGGTTCAACCGTGCAAAGATGTATCGCCAATTAAACGTGTTGAATTTGGTAAAATCACTACAGTAGAAGGCGTATCGGTATGCACTTTCCTAGCTGACAGAAAAGTTGCGGAACGTCAGGCGAAAGAGGCGGAAAAGCTTTTGTCAGTGAAAAACCTCAAGCCCAGAATTGAGGTGGTCAACGACTTTTCGAATCCTCTGCAGAAAGGAAGCTCCTTGGTTCTGTGGTGCAAGACTGACACAGGGGTACTGCTAGGCAGCGATGCGATCGGTGAACTGCGTAAAACAAGCGAGGCTGTGGCGCAAGAGGCTGTCGGGAACTTGGTTGAAGAAATCGGGGCAAAGGCAACCGTCGATGTTCATCTTGCTGACATGCTTATCCCGTTCACATCTTTGGCGAAGGGGGAATCAGAGTATCTTATACGCATGATTACGGAACACGTTGAATCAAATCTATGGCTCGCATCAACCATCCTAGGTGTTGAATTTAGGGTTGAGAAAAAAGGTGGACTTTTCCGAGTAACGAAGAAATAGTAGTGACCAAGGATTGTTTGTTTGGCGAACAGTTTTTCGAATCTGCGTGATTCATTCATTATCTCTGTCAAAGTTGTTTCTCGAAAATGGTTTCAGAGTAACAATTATATCTAAGGTTTTGTTTCTTAGTAGTTTCTGGTGATAAGATGAGCGCCGTAAAATTACGGGCTTCGATGGTTGGAACGGTTGCTGCCATTATTGGGCTTTCAACGTTATTCCTCACCATCATTCTATCGTTATTCGACGCGTTGAATCTTTACACGCTTGCATTAACAATAGTTTTCATCAATGTTCTTCAATGGCTGATTGCGCCATATTTGATCGATGCCATGTACAGGGTTAGGAAGGTGTCAAGGGTAGAGGAACCTGAGCTCTACAACATGGTTGATAGGCTGAGCCAAAAAAGTAATATTAAACCTCCAACACTCGTAATCGCCAAAATTCCAATCCCAAACGCATTCGCATATGGTTCTCCGCTGTCTGGAACCCGTGTTGCTATAACAAGCGGGTTGCTGAACACCCTAGAAAATGAGGAGATTGAGGCTGTCATAGGTCATGAACTTGGGCATCTGAGGCATCATGACGTTCAGGTGATGATGTTCGTGTCGATTCTTCCAGCCCTCTTCTACTACCTCGGATTCTCGATGATGTGGTCATCAGCGTACAGCCGAAGAAGTGAAAGAGACGGAGGCAACTCTCTGGTACTAATCGGATTATTGAGCATTCTACTCTACTGGGTACTGACCTTTTTCACGCTTTACCTCAGCCGCCTAAGAGAGTATTACGCTGACAGGCACAGCACAACCGTGGTCGACGACGGGTCGAGAAAACTTTCTGAAGGACTCGTCAAGATAGTGGAGTGGACTGAAAGGACTCGAAGGCAAAACCGCAACACATATAATATGAGTTCCCTCAAGACGCTTTTCATTTCTGACCCTGACAACGCGGCAAGGGACCTCAAGGAGATTAATCAGACGAACATTTGGAGAAGCGACCAAGACCTAGTGGCAAGATACATGAATCGAAGAGTGACCTCAACGGACACGTTTGCTGAGCTTTTCTCGACGCATCCGAATATGGTAAAAAGGCTCAGGGCACTACAGCAGCTGCCATAGTTGCACAATGAAAAATCCTTTTCAATTTTTTCTGACAAATCTACGATAAAGTTTAAGACTGAAAAGGTTGTTTTTATTGGTGACCTTGAGGAATGAGGATTGGGCCTAGACATCGCTTTTGAGGTTCCCTCGTGGGACGAAATTTACGAAATGCTGTTGAATCTTGCTGAGAAGATACGGAAAGACAGTTTCCACCCAGATGTCATCGTGGGTATCTCGCGCGGAGGATGGCCACCTGCTAGAGTGATGTCAGACCTGCTTGGCAACACGAAGCTTGCGAACGTGGCTGTTGAGTTCTACGTGGGAATAGCCAAACCTTCGGATGAACCGTTCATCACCCAACCTGTTTCAATGTCGGTTGAAGGCAAAGACGTCATGTTGTTTGACGACGTGGCTGACACTGGGAAAAGCCTCCGTCTAGTGAAAGACCACCTTATCATAAACGGAGCGAAAAGCGTGAAGACCGCAGTGATTTTCTTTAAGCTGCGGAGCATCATTGAACCAGACTACTATGACACAAAGACCAGAAGCTGGGTTGTCTTCCCGTGGGAACGCAAAGAAACTATTAGAAGTTTATTAAAAGACTGCAGAAAAGAAGGAATCCCGATAGAAAAAGTGAAGAACAGACTTGCAGACGGCGGAATGGACAGACGTATAATCGACCGCTTCATCAGCGAAGTCTCAAAGGAAGAAAAGGGATGAGAAAAGCAGAGATTAACGGAAGACATATAGTTCTCGAAGGCTTCAAAAACGTAAAACTCGCGGACACACAGAAACTCATTGAGAAGGTTAAGGCGCAAATAAACGATTGCTGCGTCCAACTGTTCGACCCAAGCCTTGTCGCTGGTTTCGATCATCTCTTCTTCGCAACGTTGAACGCTTTGAAAGCCTTTGATTCTAAGAGGAACATTTCGAAGGACCTTGCGGTTGAATTTTTACTTTACGCTTCGGGTCAACATCAAATTAGCAGAGCCATTCAACTGTTAGGCATCAAACCCGACTCTCAAGAAGTGGCTGTTCTGGTCCTTGCTGAAACACACGAGAAGGCAATGGAATCTATGAAGAAAGTTTCAAGGCTGCTGAAAGGCGAACAATGCGACGAAATAATCGAACTAACGGAAAAGAAAATTCCCAAAATAATATCTACATTTGGCATAAAAGAAAACGAAATTAAGGCAATAATGAGAGAATCGAAAGAACAAGCAATTCTGAGTCTTTTGATTGAACGTGCTGCCCTCTTAACCACGCAAGTTTAGTTGATTTTTCTGTTTCACAACCGAAAGTATGTCTTCAGGTTCGATGACGGAGACACCAGTTACCCCGCCTAAAACTTCAATCAAAACAATCTTGTTTGGCTTAAGTAAGTCCACTTTCTTGTCTATTTCTTCTGCAACCGCTTCAATGATTTCTTTTGAGGAAAGGGTTGTGTGCCTTTTCTCGACGGTGACTCTGAATGTTTCGTCTTCTTTTATGCGTGCGGAAAGCTCAAGGCTTGCTTTTTTGATGTTTTTGAGTTTCGTTGAAACGACAGCTTCGATTGGGACGACCCGAAGTGTATACCGAAATTCTTCTGGTTGATTCTTCAGCATCTTTCTGAGCTCTTTAATAACCGTTAATGGGTCAAGCATGGTCTTGGCGACAATCAATCCAGCGACACCTATTTTTTCCGAAACTGGTTCATGGTCACCAACCTCGTTCAGCAGAAACCAGACTTCTGAACACGCATCGTTCTCCAGCATTCTCGGAGTTGAAACAAGTAGGTTAAAATCGCAGATGACCATAAACACCACTCACATTGACCATATGGTTTGTAAAAACATTTTCGGGTCATAATGTTTAATTTATTCACGCTTAGCCAACTAATTCCTGAAATTCTGACTGATGTTTCTGAAGATCAGGGTTCTTCATGAATCTATAAGCTTTTTAGCCATAATAAGAGAAGATTGGTGGTCAGTGAAGAAACTACGTGTCACAGCTGAAGCTCCACGCCGTCGCCACACATCATCCCGAGAAACCCTAACATTTCACCATTATTTATTTGTTCTCCCAATCGAAGCAGGAAACTGAACAAATTTATTAGTGTGCGTCCATCTTTTTACGTGAGTCCCAGAGGCGAACAGAGATCAGAATCGCTGTCATCGACTTGGCAAGGTGCAAGCCAAAACGTTGCAGTAGAGAGTGCCATCGGTTTTGTCCTCAGGTGAGAAGTAACGTTGAAGCCGTAAGGTTCGAAGCAGGTAAACCCGTAATTTCTGAAGTTCTCTGCGTCGGATGCGGAATATGCATAAAAAAATGTCCATACAAGGCAATATCAATCGTCAACGTTCCCGACGAGCTACAAAAAGACTGCAGCCACAGGTTCGGACCGAACACTTTCAAGCTTTTCCGCATCCCAGTTCCTTCTTCTAGCAGTGTGCTTGGGTTGGTTGGAAAGAACGGAATCGGAAAATCAACCGCGCTTAAGATTCTTTCCGGCGACATAAAGCCGAACCTAGGAGAATTTTCTAATCCGCCAGACTGGCTCGAAATCATAAGGTACTTAAGAGGTTCAACCCTCCAGACTTACTATCAGAAAATGAGCCAGGGAGAACTCAAGGTCGTTCACAAACCGCAGTACGTTGACAAGATTCCGAAGGTCGCAAGTGGCATAGTAAAAGATTTGCTGGAAAAGGTGGACGAGAGAGGAAAACTTGCGGAAATTTTGAAGGGGCTTCAGCTCCACGTAGTCTGGGACCGGGATATTAACGTTCTCAGCGGAGGCGAGTTGCAGCGAGTCGCCATTGCAGCGACAATGTGCCAGGAGGCTGACGTGTACCTTTTCGACGAGCCTTCGAGCTATCTCGACGTTAAGCAGAGGATTGAGGTGGCAAAAGCGATTAGAAGCCTCAGGCATGAAAACAAATTTATCGTTGTGGCGGAACACGACCTCGCGGTTCTCGACTACCTTTCGGATTACGTCTGCGTTTTTTACGGCGAACCCGGCGTCTACGGAATCGTCTCCCATGTTCACGGCGTCAGAACAGGAATCAACATTTACCTTGAAGGCTTCATCTCCGACGAAAACATGCGGTTCAGGAAAGAGCCAATACGGTTCCACGTTAAGCCACCGCCAACAGGAAAGTCTTCCGCAGCGCCGTTGTTAAGTTGGGGCGAAATGACGAAGGCTTATAAAGGGTTCTCGTTGGAAGTTGAACTAGGAGATGCCAAACAAGGCGAAGTCATCGGAATACTTGGACCAAACGGAATCGGGAAAACAACCTTTATGAAGCTTCTGGCAGGAATTGAGAAGCCTGATTCTGGAGAGTCGCTTACGACGGGCTTACTGGAAGTTCACTACAAGCCGCAATACATCGCTTCGGATTATGATGGAACCGTGGAGGACTTGCTTAGAACCATCGCGAAACAGGACTATTCATCGGGGTGGCACCAAAGCGAAATCATGGCTCCGCTTAACATGGACCCGCTTTTGGAACGCCAAATCAAGGAACTTAGTGGTGGCGAACTCCAGAGGGTTGCCATCGCAACCTGTCTCTCAAGGAAAGCTGACCTGTATCTGTTAGATGAACCGAGCGCCTATCTGGATGTTGAGGAAAGGCTGATTGTTGCCCGAACGGTCAGGCGGATCATTGAGGGTAGAAACGTCACAGCCTTCGTTGTTGAACACGACGTTGTCGCACAAGATTTCATCGCTGACAGGCTTATGGTTTTTAGCGGCGAACCCGGAACAAAGGGCTCAGCCAAAGCGCCGACTGACCTGATGAATGGGATGAACATGTTCCTCAAAGAGATGAGTATCACTTTCAGAAGAGACCAAGCCACGAAGAGACCAAGGGTCAACAAAGAAGACTCCCAATTGGACAGGATACAGAAAGAAACAAACCAATACTATTACATTGGATGAAAGAAACAGCGATGCGTCACTCAGAAAAGCAAAAAGGCACCAACACGCTTATAGGATTTAAACCATCTGTTTGATTGATAATTCGAGCGTGAATGGATTGAATGCGGTGAAAACTCCGATAGTCATCGTGAACTTCAAAACGTACATTGAGGGAACAGGCAAGAAAGCCGTTGATCTTGCACGGTCAGCAAAAAAAGTTAGCACAGAAACAGGAGTCTGCTTCGCAGTGGCTCCCCAATTCGTCGACATTCCTATAATTTTAAACTCGGTCGGCATACCTGTTTTCGCTCAACACATTGATCCCTTCAAGCCCGGTAGCTACACAGGTCACGTTCTACCCGAAGCCATAAAAGAAGCTGGCGCAGCGGGCACGTTGGTTAACCATTCTGAGAGACGCTTAAAACTCGCAGACATAGACGAGACTCTTACTCGGGCACGCGAGGTCGGGCTGACCACGGTCGTGTGCACAAACAACACTGCAGTAAGCGCATCAGCAGCAGCCCTGAAACCCGACATGATCGCCATCGAACCTCCAGAGCTGATCGGCTCAGGCATTCCAGTTTCAAAGGCGCAGCCAAAAGTCGTCACAGGCACGGTTGACTCGGTAAAGAAGGTTAACCGAAACGTCATAGTGCTTTGCGGAGCAGGAATAACGAACGGCGAAGACGTGGCAGCTGCAATCAAGCTTGGAACACAAGGAGTCCTAGTCGCAAGTGGCATAGTCAAGGCGAAAGACCCATACAAGGTCATGCTTGAGTTCGCACAAGCAATCCTAAAATAAGATCGTGAAATAAAAACTGTGCAAAAAAATCCTTTACTCTAAAGGTATTTTACCATAAAAGAGAATGTTGTTTAACGAGGAGACCAATTCACAATTCGGTTTGTTTGTTCAAAAACTGCAAGATAAATATGTTTTGAAATAGTAAATTTTTTCACAATTTTGGTTTGTCACATAAAACAGACCAGCCAGAAACATAATGGAACCAATAACCTCCATTAATATAGTATCATTCAAAAACCTGACCTTAAGCCTAAGATGGACACAAATCCGAAATAAACACGGAAAAATGACTATTTAACTGTCAAAACGTTTTTTCGATCAACATGTCTCTGTCATTGCACAATTTAATTAAACAAAAAACTTATAAACGTTCAAATGTTAATCTTGCATCATTACGGAGAGAGAATACATGAGCAAAGATCAATCTATAGGCGCTGTCGTCCTCGTTGCCTGCGTAGCAGGAATATTGGTTTACGGTTGTCTTGTCTTCGACATCTTGCCTGGCTGGAGCTTACTAGTATTAAAGACTAACTGGCTTCATTGCCATACTCGGCATACTAGGAATAGGAGCCTGGATTGGCTGGACAATGGCTACAACGCCACCGCCTAAACCGATAGAAGAACTCGAAAAAGAGATAGAAACAGAAGAATCCACAGAAACAGCAGAAAAAGAAAAGGAAGAGAAGCCGGAACCCACAGAAAAAGAGCCTCCCAAAAAAGAGTAACATCAACCTATAGTCCCTTTTTCCAAAAATTTTTTATTCTTCTAGGCAACAGACTGTAAATAGCATTTTTTAAGAATCATTTTCGAAAATTCACCTTTCATTTGTAATTTTTAAACACAATTTTTATGTGGTAAAAAACACCATACTATCACTAGGTGTTTGCTGTGATTGCGGTGATTCTTGCAGGAGGTTTCGCAAAACGAATGTGGCCTCTAACAAGGGACAAGCCAAAACATCTGCTGCAGGTAGCTGGCAAGCCAATGTTGGATTATATTTTAGCGAAGCTTGAACCTCTAAGCATGGTGGATCAAGTTTTTATTTCGACGAATGCTGCTTTTGAGCGTCATTTCAGAGAATATTTGGACACTGTCGAGACCAAGAAGAATGTCTCGTTGTTTATCGAGGACAGTCGCAAAGAAGAGGAAAAGCTGGGCAGCGTAGGTGCACTAGGCCATCTAATCAAGAAATGCAGTGTAAACGATGAGATACTCGTGTTTGGTGGCGACAACATTTTTCAGCTTCAACATTGAAAATTTTGTAAATTTCTTTGGGCTCAAAAAAGCAAACACTGTCGCATTGTTTGATTTAAAGTCAATTAGCAGGGCGCGATTTTATGGCGTTGTAAAAATCGATTCTAACTGTCGGATTGTTGATTTTCAGGAAAAACCCGCTGAACCAAAAACTACACTTGTGTCAACCGCCTGTTACGCGTTTTCGAGGGACGGTGTCAGAAACTTGCATCGGTATTTGGACGAAGGAAACGAGCCTGACAAGATGGGGCACTTTATCGAATGGCTATACAAAAACGACAAAGTATACGGCTACGTGTTTGAAGGCGTGTGGTTCGACATCGGCAGGCTCGAAAGCTACCATGAAGCTGACAAACACTTTTCGAAAAAAATAGCCTAAAAAAGTTTGATCAATGACCTGTCAATACGAACCTTGAAAAAATTTATGACCTTGCACAACAAATTATAAAACGTGCTGCTTATGATCGTCACACCCTTCGTTATCGAAGAACCCAGCAGGGAAAAAGCCTTCACTCAAGAAATGGAAAAGGCAGCTATCATATGCCTTTCTGAAATAAAAAGGAAAAAACCATACCTCCTAAGAGGTTCTGCTGAGGAAATAGAATGCATCGCAAAGTTGGGTTATCCTTTGTGGGCGGTGCCTTGGAATGAAAGATGCGTCGTTGTCGACGGGTTTGGCTTAACATCAACAACCTTATCTTATGATCAGATTCCAAGGGTCCAAGATTTCGCTGAGGATTTGGAAAGAAGCAACACTTCATTCAGCCTTTTTAAGAAGACTCTTGAGAAGCATGAACACATGTTTGAGAGATTCTCCTTAGCCTGAGAAAGTGGAACTGAAAGCTTTGGTTTCAGACAGTTCTATCCTCGATGCTCTTTCCCATTTTATTGATAGATGTGAACCGAAAAATGAGTTGCTAGAAACCGATGTTGCTGTTGTTCCAGAAACTTATGACAGGGCAAAGTCAGAGAATGTTACAGGAAATTTGCTCCATGAATGGCAGAGGATACAGACAGACATTGACGGATTACGGTTTGCTCTTAAAATCTTAGAGGAAGAAATCGGTCATCATAAAGAAAAAGCCTCAATAGAGACTTGACCTGATTTGGGGAAGCTATGAGAGAAGAATCTCCGAAATCAGGAAAGTTGTAGAAAAAAAGGTCAAGTTATTTGAAAAAAAAGGGATGAAAGAGACTGCGAGGGCAGAGAGACTTATTGAAAAAGAAATAGAAAAACTTGTCATCGAAGAGAAGAAGGTGCGTAAAAGACTAATGGACTACACCATTCTCTTGAAATGATCCTTGCCCAAAAAAGGATTCAGAAACATAATTATCCAAAAAGAAGCACAACACGAATTGACAATAGAATCTCTTTGTCACAAGAAAAAATTGAACGATTGAATTCCGAAATTCATCGAATTTTAGACCTGCAAGAAAAAGCACGAATAAATGGTCGACAGCAACTTGGACAGATTGAGGGAAAATTCCAGAATCTTGCTGCTAAAGAGACGGAGAAACTTGAGATTCTGGAACATTCTAGGAACATTGAGATGTCGAAGAAAACGAATGAAATAAAAGGCACAGAGGATCTTTCATTAAAAATTGAAGTCCAAATTTGTAATCTCATCACTCAAAAGGTCAAAGACGCAGAGACTCTTGAGAACATGACGCTTACGCTCAAAGACTAACGAGCCTTTGCTCATAAGCATTCCTTTCTATTTCATACAATATCGACTGCGAGAAACAACCAGAATAGATCTTTATCCTCCGATGACAGCGGCAGACTATGAAGGCATAATGAGGAAAATTCAGAAAGCTGTCTTAACGTTTAGTTTAGAATCTAAAATGCACTTCTTCTGACCCCAAGATCAACAGCCCTGAACGAAGCATTTTTCAGCAATCTTCAGAAATGCCTCTCCAAAAACGTGGACTTGAAAGAACAAATCACCAGAGCTGCATACTCAGCAAATATTCTTACAAAACCAGAATTAAAAGGGCATATCGTTAAAGGATTGGCTGAGCTTGAAAGTGAAGGCTGGTTGAGTCTAAAAGAGAAGGAAAACATTCTAAGTAATGTTATGACTGAATAGGTTATACTGTATGAAAATACCGAGTGTAATCCCAGCTTGCCCAATCTTTACATAGCATAGAAACATTTTTTGAATTCGAAACCCCGTTAAGTTTAAAGCGTTTCTTTTCCATAAATAATAGGAAGAATGTTTCTTACATGACAATTGTATAGGCTTGAGGAATCTGCGGATTGTCTGATCTCGAAGAAAACGAAAAGTTAATTGAAAGAGCCATGCTTCTGAAAAGAGTTTTTTCAAGAGCTGACCTTTTCAGCATCGGCAAATGGATAAAAATATCTTGCTTTAAGGACTTGGCAAATAAATGGAAAATCGGGAATGAAGAAGAGACATCGTTCATAATTGCTCAGGAATTGGATGATGATGGGCTTCAACAGGTTCTAAATAAATTTAAACCGCGAGACTGGGCAATCTTTAGAGGAAGATTTTACACGTTTGAGGATGGAATTTTGTTGAAAGAAACAGCCTCTAAAACAGTTGAGAATGGTATTCGCAGAGCCAAAGCCCGATATGGTCCGTTTACAATCTCCATCCTTAAGGCTTTGATGAAAAGTCATGGTCCCGTGAGCTTCGAAGAAATGAAGAGGCAAGTTAAGACGGATGAACTCCGAGAGGTTTTGGATGAGCTTGAAAGGTCAAAACTAATAGTCACATCATACAAGGGCGACAAATACCAAGAATGGCAAATTCTCGACGAGACAGTTCCCATCATAGAGTTTGAACTTGGAATAAGAAAAAAGCCGCCTAAACCAATTAGACCAGTCGTAAAACTTACAGACCGTTTCCCTCAAGTTGCTTCTAAAGAAAAATCCAGAGTTGTTGACCACCTTTTTGATGAAAAGAAAAAGGTCGAGGAAATGGACCAAGGGTTCGATGAGTACTTGGAAGATGTCTTGAAGCACAGGCTTGACCGCACATTAAAGTTTGGGAAAGAGTTCAACCTCGAGTACCTGTCAAGTTACCTACAGAATCTTTTCGGGCAAGTCCTCTACTTTGACAGTTTATTGAGCATTACCCAGCAATACGGGCTTGCGAACATCGAGATCACCCACGAACACGGCGGAACAGGAAAAAGAACAGGCTGGTCTCTGGCTTTGTTCGGTGATCCAGGCACTGGAAAAAGCTTTTCGACGAGAGACATGATTCTTGGAAGCCCCAGAGCCAAGATAGGTGCGCACGGTATTCCGGGCAGAAACAGGTATTGTGGAGGAATTACTCCAGCGCGTTTCATAAGGATCGGTCAAGCCTACAGCGGCAAAGTTTATAATTTTATTGTGCCCGAGTTTAACGACTTTTTTAGGTACAAGGGCATGGTGGAGCCACTGAAGATTGCGATGGAGCAGGGCGAGATAATGTATGAGACCCACGCTGAAGTCGTTGGACCGTACAGGTTCACCTCGTTCTTTTCTGTGAACTATAACGCGGCAATTCATGACAGAGGCTACGAAGTAACCATTCAGGACCCAAATTTTAACGCAATAGAGGACAGGATGCTTTGTCGTCTGCACCGATTAACAAAGGAGCGATTCATTGAGTTAACGAAGAGCCAAATGAAGTTAGCGCTTGGAGCCATAGATATAGAAAAGGACGCACAGAAAATCCGAGACCATTTAACTCTGGTCTACGCCATAGAAACTGGGCATCCCTTAATAAAGAACCGTTTCAGGTTCAAACCTGTCATGATCACTCCGCAGGTTTTCGACATTATCGGAAAGGCTAGGGTAGCAATCCTTGAAAGGATTCCCCAAAAAGTTGTCAAGTTTTCAGCAAGGCTGGAAGACAAGGCGCTCAGGTTTGCCTCCGCGGCTTCTTTAATGGAGTATTTCCGCGCAGACACAGATTTCGTGCCGGTAAGTAAAGAGGCTTTGAGGTATGCGACTCGACTTTATGTCGAGGAAGCTTCAGTGAGGTCTGAGGAAACGTTTGAACCAAAGGAAGTTCTGGAAGAAGTCTTCAAGGACAATCCGTGAGATGACGTGGAGTATCACTTCATTTATATTGTGAATCTTTGTCAAAAAGAGATTGAGTAAAATGTCTGATGAAGCATTCAAAAAGTTCCTTAGGTCAGAAGCTAAGAAAAATCCATTTAGACTTGAGGGATATGTCAACGAGGCTGAGGTTCAAAAGGACGCCAAACGCTTAGTGGACGCCATATCCTCCGAAGATTATGATGCAGTGAAAGAACACTGGCGAACAAGGAGTTTCATGTCCATCGCCTTTGTTTTGAGGAATTACGGTCTTGAGTTTAAGGGCATAACGTACATGGAACGACTAATGGAAGAACTATCCAAGCTTATGGAGAAAAAAAGCCTGATTAGTTGAAAGACCCTAACGAAAGCTGTTTGAAGAAAAGCTAATTCAAGAACATTGTTTTGATTTCCAAAATTTTTCAGCGAAGTCTTTCAGCTGTTCGAAGGCTTTGTCCAAAGACTTGATTTCGGACGAGAACTTTTCGAAGGGGCAGATGTTTTTTCCCGTTTGGTCAAGAATTATTTGCACTAAGTTTTGGCATTCAACTTTTATGCGGTTCTCTTCAAGCACCTCCAATCCTCCTCTGCTGAGGACAGATGTATAAATCTCGTTTACACGGGAATATGCTAATAAAAGGGCGGCTGCTCTTCCAACAATCCTGTCTGCAACTGAGGAGCCATACATTTCTATCTTCAGCTTTTCAATAGATTGAAGCAGTCCACGGATTCCTGACGAATCCGACTCGAAAAGGATTTGTCCTTCCTTGACTATTACTAATGAAACTCCTTTATTGCCTAGGATTTCTTTTGCCATTTCAATGTCGCGCATACTTTTCCGTTTACAATTGTGAAAAGGGCTGTAATTAAGGGTGGTGTTCACCCTCTCCCACCTAGTTTATTAAAAACAGGCTTGAATATCGAAAAAACTTTTTTTGTGTCCACGTAAAATATGAGTTGTGTGATTAAAGTTGGACGTATCTGAGGCAATCAGAACTCGAAGAAGCATCAGGAAATACAAGAGTAAACCTGTAACAAAAAAGAAGCTCATGAGGGTTCTTGAATCGGTTAGGCTTTCGCCTTCAGCGGTCAATTTTCAACCATGGACCTTCATCATCGTAACAGACCCTGAAATAAAACAAAAGCTCAAACCAGCTTATGGCGGTGAATGGCTCATTTCTGCACCCGTAATCATTGTGGCATGTGCACACTTGGATAAAAGCTTGGAAAAAGTTTGACGGAGAAGAATACTGGAAAGTTGACATCGCTATTGCTATGCAGACTCTTGTTTTGACTGCATGGGAAGAGGGGTTGGGAACATGCTGGATTGGAGCCTTCATTGAAGACGAGGTTAAAAAAGCCCTTGGTTCTTAATTAACGTAGTTTCTGCATGGAATCCATGCAATAAGGTATGCAATAAGGGGGGGTTCGTTTAACGGTAGCTACCTAAAAAATATTTTTCCGTTTAAACCCCCATAAAAGAAAAGGGGTTCATTTTAAGAATATCGGTAGCTCCTCGGTGACTACCTTTTGCTTTCCCCATCAGGATTATTAAAACCCTTATGAATTACTTTATAACCATGCGTTTCAAACCATCTAGCTTAATTGGTTTCTTTCTGTCTCCCCATCTTTTTTTGCAATAAATCAATTATAATTAACTCAATTAAGGATACATCTAAATAGCTATAATTAGCTTAACTAAGAATATAACTAAACAGACTATAGTTTTAAGGCTTAAAATATTGGTAGGTATTCTTCTAATCCTTCCTTGAACCATTCGGGGATCGCTGATTTGTATAATTTCCTGTCCGTTCTTCGGATCAGCTCATTAATCGTTAGGTAATGGTCTTTAACTGTGTTAAGATCCTTCCATCCCACGTTAACTCTGTAGCTATCGAAAGATCTATCCCAAAAACCCAAAACCAAGATATTGTAACTTTCCTTAAATCATGCAATCTTAAGGGGGGAAGTCCTAACGCTAAACAATCTTTCCTTAATTCTTTCAGTAAGGTTTTTTCATTTATGTTAAACAGGTATTCCCCAATCTTTCGGGAAGAATATAGTCTAAAAATTTCGTGTCTTACTGTTATAGGTAGCCAATCTATTCCCCATTCTTCCATGCCCTTCCCTAAGATCTTTCCCTTGAACCTGTCTTTATTCTCGAAAGAGATCCAAGATTTACCAAGATCCTTTTTTAATCCTAAAAGCTCTTTTTCTGCTTTCCTGTTTCCTGTTCGCATCATAGTAACAAGTTTAAAGCGTAAGGCTAATGCGTATTCTTCCCCTAAATTCTTTTGAACCATCCCGATAAGCTGATCTACCTTTTCGGGAAAATCCATATTCGTTATTACAGGAAGATCCCGTTTCACTATTAGATCTCGGCTTTTTTTTACTGTTAAGTATCTTTCGTTAAGATCCTGTCGCCCTATGAAACGGAAGAAATACCTTATTATTTTCTTTCGTCTTCTGATCCTTTTTTCGTCTTCCTGAAAAACTGAAAGGAATTTAGAGCATACTTGATCCCCAAACTTTTCTTTCGGATCTCTTAACAAAAGAATACTTGGCTTATTCCAAACATCTTCATAAACTTTTTTACAGAAATTAAAAAGAACAACATAATTCACAGCTCTATTTTTAAGCCATTCATAAAAAGAGATCCCGACAGCTTCTTTACATTCTTCATCAAAATTTATGCTTAACCTTTCAAGCCTTTCGGGATTTATCTTAACATCAGAAACATTATTTTCTTTTCTTATGCTAGCTCAGGGTTCGGGGACTACATTTTAAAACTTTTCTGATGTATCGGGTAGAATAATTAGATTTCATAAGCTGAACCGCAAGTTCACGGTTTACTTTTGGTCTTCCATTAGTCTTAACTCGAAGATCAATTGATTCGCTGAAAACTTGTTTATCCGTTCCTACCATGTTAAACCCCTTTTGTTGCCGTTTACTGTAGTAAAAGGGAAATATAAGCCTTACCGTTTACTATAGTAAAAGAAATCTTAAATAACATACAAAACAATTCTTGGTGTATGAGTGGAAGATCTGAAAGTCCTATCTGTCCTAATGGTTGTAGAACAAAAAGCGGAAAAAAACAACATATGCGAAGGTTATACACTCAGAGTGGAAGACAGCTAAAAAAAGCGGGCTGGATTTGCCCAAAATGTAAACGCTATATGGCAAATAACATAAAAGAATAAATTTAAAATCTTATTCTCAGAATAATTGTTTGCTACTTCCTAAGATGGCTGAGACCATATATAGGATCACATACTATTATATCGAAAACATTTTTTATCAGATTCCACTTTTTGATTATTCCGAAGTCTAATGTAAGAAAAATAGCATTTTCTTTAGTATTTATGAAATGTGATTTTATGACGGAAATATGGTCAGAATCTGGTCTATGAATACCTAATGTTTGTAACTCTCTATTTGTATTGTTATCAGGAGTTTGATTTGAATTGTGAATATAATTGGCTTCTAATTGCACAATCCTTTCATAATTCATATTAATTTTTACAACTTCTTGCAATATTATTTTGGTAAGATTTATTATGATGTTTCCAATTGTTTGTTTTGTATTTTTAGATATCTCATCATCAAACTTTTCAACAAGCCATTCTTCAACCATTCGAAAAGGATCAGTAATTAAATTTAGGTATTTTATGTTTATATTTACAGTTAAGAAGGCTTCTTTTAATATGTGTAAATCATTATTTGTGGGATTTATAGATGTTAAATCTCGAGGGTTTGTAATTGAATCCTCGAGATAAACAATTATAGTTTCCTTTAAAATATTTCCCAGAAAATTTGAAGTGCTTTGAATTTTCTCTGTTACTTCATCAGCCACGCTTTTCGAAATGAAGCAATCGATTCCATTTGTCAGAATATCCTTTCTAAGTTTTTTCATTTTTTGTTGATTTTGACCAAGAATCTCTGAAAGAATTACACATGAATCAACATAAAAACATCCTGAAATCTTAGTCAAATAAAAAGACATCCCTAAAAACCTAATGTGATAGAAGAAGATTACTCAACATTGAGTAAGTATGTTCGTCTGATGACTTTGCTTCACTGAAAATTTCCTTATCATATTCTCTTGAAGCCTCATAAATCATTCTTCTCATACATTCAAGCTCTGACTCATAATTTTTGTTAAATTCCTCAAATTGTTTAATATCTAATTTATTTATATCTAAAAATTTCGGGCAATCTATTTCTTCAAAATTTGTGGCTGACCAAATAGATGAATATAATTTTAATTGAGAGACTGCTCTGCTAAGTAAATCCATTCGGTCAATGAGTGGTGATAATGATTCTTGCATGATTTGCATTTCGTACTTTCTGTGTTCAAATGGGAACCTGACTCCTGGCCTAGAGACTATTAAGTTCATAGCGTCTAACAATCCTTCTAATAAGGTACAGAAACTTTTGTGTTGTATCAATATTCATAGCGGTCTTCGTGAAAAAGGAAAGAGGAAAATTTGAGTGATAGAAACGAAAAGCCTCTGATAAATAATAGGATTCTAAGTCATCTTCAAATCTATTTTGAATGAAAGACACGAGTCCTAATAATGTCTTGTTTCTATCGTACTAACTCGTTCTGAAATTCTTTATCTTCGTGATAATTTTTTATGGATGTATCAAGGAAATGATTGAAAACTCTTTTCTCTGAAAAAATAGAAGGAATAGGCATATCTGAAAAGATGTACGAATAACGCAAATTAGAATAATCTTCATAACTTTCTATTTTGTTCTTTTGTTCGTAGGCAATCTTTGTTCTTTTAAAGCGAAGAGAACCGACTTTAAACTTTTCCTCATAACGAATAGGCTTTATTTCCAAAAGAGCATAACGAAAAGCAGAAGAAGGATAATCCCCCACCGAGATAGTCATGGACATTTTTTAAAACATCCGTAAGGAAGTTAAAAGAAAGTGTTATTTATACTTATGTGTAACGATGGTTTTCACAACCAAATATACTTCAATGTGATAAACCATATATTTTTTCGAATTTTAAGTTATATAGTTGATTATGTATTGATTTTGAATCTGTATTTTAAAGAAATAATTAAAGGTAGATCCCTTTTGAGACCTTATAAAAAGAATGTCTTTGACAGCGTTTAAATTTTAACTCCAAACCCAAACGGAAATATTATCTATGCTAAATCGCATATAGTCAGATATGGGCAAAGTTTGTATTGATTTATTAAGAGAGTTCTTTAGTGACTTTAAAGATATAATCGTTTTAGGAACTATTTCTTCTGAAGAAATCGAAGTTCCTTTTTAAATAAGAACTATGCAGTTTTTCAAATTTGCAGAAAATGATTTGAATAGCAAATATGAACATAATCTAATAAATTCTCTTTCAAATATTAAGAGGGCAATTGATTGCCAAATGGATACTTTATTATTTGCATTTGGCTTATATAAAAAATCTAAAAAGGAAGAATGGAATTTCCCAAGAAAGCTTGAAGTTTTGAATAATCTAGGAATAATTACACCTAGGATATTGGGCAAGATTAATCAAAAAAGAAACTTCTTAGAACACGAATATAGGAAACCTACAAAGGAAGAAGTGGAAGATGCACTTGACGTAGCAGCCTTATTCTTAGCGTATACTCAAAAGTTCTTATGTGTTTAGAATGAAGTGGAAGTAAGTAAGAAAGACTCTTCAGAGAGTATTTCGTTTGAGAATCGTTATGCACAAAATAAAATAGTACTAAAAGCTTACTTGGATGGCAAATTCAGAGAAATGGAAATCACTACTAACGAAGGTGAATATTTAGAGTATCTTAGATTTTATGTTTTTGCTTTAAACAGAGCAAGATAATACGTAATTTTATTGTTTCCTCTTTACAGCAAAACTGCGATTCTTGGTGTCCATGTTTCTCTTTCATCTCTATATCGTAATATCGTAAAATAATTTAACATTTAACAACCTTGCGTTGAGGAATGTATACTGGGATTCCTTAACAAAAAAAATAATCGTTTTTTAAGGTTATTTAGTCCCATTACTCAATAATAATGTAACATTAAATGAATGCCCCCAAATTTTTTCACACATGGAGTTTTTAATCTGTATTTCTTACTATTAAAAGATAATAGGCGAATTAAATCAAGCCTTTCTACTCATGCCTTAACCTTTTGTCGTAACATTACTTCCTTGGTATTCCTCCAAACGTCCGCGTTGTTGTGATGACACCTTTGGGTTATCCTGCGGAGGAAAAAGGTCCTGTGACTAACCGGAAGCCGCTTAATGAGATAATAAAGTTTGAACACTGGTGATTTATGCAGCTTTTTTAACATCTTTAAACCGTATTATGGTGGCAATGAAAAAGCTCAATTGCTCACCTATCCTTTTATGTTATGAGAAAACTAATCATACTGAACTGTTTAACACATCAGCTTGGCATCTAGGAGGATGAAAGAATGAGAAAAGACCTTGACGTGATTATGGCTGAGAAAGGAGCAGGCGGACTGCTGCTTTATTCTGAGAGCTTTAAGAACCCTAACATGTTTTACTTGACAAAGTTCTTGGCTCCGGATCCGTTCATTTTCTTAAAAAAGGTAAACTGCCCACCATTAGTCGTTCTTAATTCCATGGAGTTTCTGAGGGCGCAGAAGGAATCTGTCGTTAAGGACGTGAGATCATACGTGGACTACAACTATGCCGAAGTTGTGAAGGCAGCCAAAGAGCCGAGACTTGGCTTTCTAAAATTTTTAGCATCAGTTGTGGAGTGTGAGCTGAGGTAAGGAAACGGTTGTTTGTGTGCCATTCAACTTTCCTTTGATGTTTGCTGACGCGCTTAGGCGAGAAGGTTTGAAGATACAGCCCATGTTTGACGTTGTCGAAAGGGCGAGGGAAACGAAAGAAACTGAAGAAATCGACGAAATTGCGAAGGTTCAAAGGGTTAACGAAAAAGTCATGTTAGAAGCTATTGACCTCGTAGCAAGCTGCGAAGTTGGACCAAACAAGACTTTGGTTCAAAAAACAGATGGAAAGAAAAAGCCCTTGACTGCGGGCGATCTGAAGAATCTCATAGGGCACAGGTTTCTGGACAGCTGGTGTTCTGTTGAGGAGGAGGTTATTGTTGCTTGTGGTCCCGCTTCGTCAGACCCGCACTACAACGGAGTCGCTGAAGACAAAATTAAGGCTGACCAACCTATAGTTCTTGATTTGTTCCCCAGAAGCATAAACCGCCGTTACTGGGCGGACATGACCCGTACTATTGTTAAGGGGAAAGCCTCTGATGCTGTTAAGCGTATGTTTGACGCTGTCTCGGAGGCTAAGGACATGTGCGTCGAGGCTTTGCATGCCGGAGTTTTAGGAAATGAAATGTACGATCTTTGTTGTGACGTTTTAGAGAAGGCTGGATACGACACCTTGAGAGGTGGCAAGAAGGCAACCAAAGGGTTTGTTCACAGTCTCGGGCACGGTGTTGGCTTAGAAATCCACGAAAATCCGACGATGAGCGAATACAATAGTGAACCACTGAATGAATACTCTGTGGTTTCAGTTGAACCTGGACTTTACGATCCTGAAATTGGCGGAGTTAGGATAGAAGACATCGTCGAAATTACGAAAAAGGGCTGCAACAACCTAACTGACATGCCTGTTATACTCGAGATTTAGGCACATAAAAAAGATAGTTCTATTTTTATGCTTAGTGGAGCTTCTTCAGTTCTTCTCCGCCGCCCTTTTCGCGAAGGTCAATTGTGGCTACCTGTCCGTTCGGTTCAAGTCTCTTGGGCGATGATTGATGTGAACTTGTAGATTTTTGTTCCTTTAATCACCCAGCAGTCCGGGGGCAAACCTGCTTTCAAGCAGCATTGGCACAGAAACTCTTCTGAGTCCCATTCCCATTCCATTGGCACCTGAGGAAGCAGAAGTCCTTTGTACAGTCCGTTTTCTACGATTAACCCGTCGACTCCTACCTCGATTTTGGATGGGTACTCCTTTGGCGAAGCCGCCGTGACTAGTTGTGGAGGGGTGAGCACGCTGACCTCAAAGTCGACATGGTCCAGCTCACGTGGTTTCATGGGCGGGAAACGGGGGTCTCCTGTCGCTGACTCAACTGCTGCTTCGATTACTGCTCTTATCAGCGGGTGGGTTGGGTATGGAAATCCGATGCAGCCTCGGAGGTCTCTTTTTTGGCCTTTAACTGAGTTTATGGTTACGAAGACGCCGCTTCGTTCTTGGAGTTTCGGAGAAACATTTTTTGGAGGCGTGATTATTCGTCCGTCTTTCAGGTTCTCTTCTACGGCTTTCCTTGCGAGTTTAACTAAGAAATTTCCTTCATCTGGTGTTAAGGTGAAAGACATTCGAGATGAATCCCTATTTTCTTTTTTTGGTAGGTTTTAGAATTTTGTGGATTCTTCTTTTGTTCCGTTTTTGGTTATTATGAGGAAGTCTATACCGTCTCCGCTCAATGCGTCTCGGCTTATGGCTGATTTTATGGCTGTCGTGACCAGTTCTTTGCCTTCTTCGACCGTTAAGCCTTCTTTATAATGGTCTTCAAGGACTCCTATGGCTATCTCTGCGCCTGATCCCACAGCGGTAAATTTGTCTGGTATGTTTGATCCCAGCACGTCAAGCACGTACATTGCTGGTCCTTCATCGTCTACTCCGCCGATAACTGTCTGTGTTATGAGGGGGAAGAGTCTGTTGTTGAAAAGGAGGTTCGACATCATCTTGGACGCTGATTTGACCGACATGGGACGACCTGCTTCAATCTTGAACAGTTTTATGTAGGCTTCCATCTCTCGGACCAGCATTTGCATATCTGAAACTAGTCCAGCGCAGGCTACGCCTATTTTTTCGGAGATTTTGAACACTTTTTTTCCTGCTTTGCTCATGACGAATGCGCCGTATGAAACCCTTTTTTCTGAGGCTAGAACCACGCCGTCTTTGCAGACTACTCCTACGGTTGTGGCTCCCGGAATGTAGAGGTTTTCAGCTTGGTCTTGGCTCATTTTTTTTCTCCTCTTAATTTGGTAAGTTAGACTTAGTTTTTAATTACCAGTCCTCAGTCTATTAAACCTTTATCATGGATGAAACATTGTCGGGTTAGTATAGGATTTCTGGGCTGAGTTTGACGCAGTTGCCTTCAAGCGGGATTCCTTCCTTTTCCAGCAGACTTCTCCGGGCTTCGATTGCTTCTTTCATGCCCACGATATTGCCGTTTGACCTGACCACTCTTTGGCATGGAACAACTGGCGTAAGCGGATTCTTGTGCAAAGCGTTTGCTACTGCCCGGTATGCTCGTGGTTTGCCGATTTTGGCGGCTATCCTCTTGTACGTGGAGACTTTTCCTTTGGGTATCTCGAAGGTTTTGACGAGAACGGTTCTTTCAAACTCTGTCTTGTTCTGGAGGAGTCTAATGATGTCTTCCTTTGTCCTAATTTGCGGTTTTTCCATCAGCGTTCATTCTCCTTTTCTGTTTGAAGTGAATACTTGTCTAGAGTACATTATTCTGTTACAAAAACACTTCGGAAAATCCCTCATGCCATTATAGGAGTTAAAAGTCAGCTTAGCTATACTTAGTTAATTTACCCAGATATTGATGGTGTTATTGGTATTATTATTGGTTTAAGTGTTGTTGTAGTGGTTGTTTATTCGGATGTTGAATCTGATATTAATCAAATATAACTTTTTCTTTCTTTTTTGCCCTGTTTTCAAACCAATTCAGTCTATCGTTGAAGTTGGTGAACATGCGTTGAAATTCAATATTGTTATCTCTTAACAACTGTTCATGCCTTTCAATGGTATTCTGCATGGCTTCGATTCTGGTTTTGAAGGTATGGTTTTCTCTTTCAATTTGCTTCAAGGCTAATGTTAGTCCTTCAATTTTTTCGTGATTAGTGGTTATTAAGCCAGAAAGTTGAATTTTGGGCATGGCTTTCCTGAAGTCTTCTTTAAGGTTTATCCCTCTCAAATATGTTGAAATGTCTGAACTAAGTTTCTTTCCAACCATTCGTTTAATGTGCCATTCGTTGATTCCGCAATCGCTTAAAACGGCCATCTTGAAACTTCTTAGTTCATGGAATCTTGTTTGAACATCTTGACGGTCTGGATAGGCTCTTGACCAAGTATTTTTGATGACATAATTGGCTCGGTCTTCCGAAATGTGTGAACCGTTGGAAGGAAATGCGTATTCTGATTGTGGCATGTTAGACCAATAATCGTTTAAGGCTTCATAGGTTTCTTGAGTGACATGACCGATTGAGACAACACCTTCCTTGGTGGTCTCTATTTCAAACTCGATTGGAAACTCTCCTTTTTGGTCTTTATAGGCTTCCAATATTGGAGAACGCTTTAACTCAATGAAGTCACCAACACGGATTCCTAAGTCTTTTCCAAGAAGGATGATAGCTTTTTCTTCTACATCTCCAAGTTTTACCATTCTTGATAATTCTTCTTGCGTGAAGATGTGAAACTTCTTCTTTGTTTCTTTGTAAATTGTGTTTGATGATTTCTGAATCCTTAAAGATTCTCTATGATACTTGAAAAACCCTCTGATTGGGACGCTTGTGTTTATTGCGGAATTATGTTTTAGTCCTCTCTGTTCTTTAAGCCATTGAACAAACTTAGGAACAAAATCATCTATTTCATACTTGATTTTATTATCGTCAGATTTTCGGTTCTGCTTGTGTCTTTCAAGAATCATGTCTCCACTTATGTTTTCCCATCCTTGTTCATTCAAGAAATCCAAGAAGGTTAAAAACGATTTCTGACAACTTCGTTTATATTCTTCTGAACTTATACTTTCAAGCCATTGAATGAATGCTTTATCTTTTTGATGACTCATACTTTTCCCGTTCAACTTCAACATTCTTTCACTCTCCTTTTATTGTTTATGAAGCGAAAAACCGTTGAGTCAACGGGATTCGTTCAACAACCGAATCTACGTTTTAAATAACAAATATTGTCGTCTTAGAGGCTGCCTGTTTTGTTTGACAATAGGATTATCCGTTTGCATAACAATGGCCATTGCCCGTGAAGACCTGTCTGATTTACAGCGCAAACATTGTCTGTTCTGTAAAGTGTGACAGTTTTTTTATGCGAGGTTTATTATTTTTTTAGTTTTTTGACTATTTCGACGTATTTAGTTGTTCCGTGTTTTTTCCTGTATGCCAGAAGCCCAGCTCTGAAAAAGGCGCTTTTCGGTCCATCCTCGGTGTCAAATTGTCCAACAAAAAGGTCGCATGGGAATTCAGGGCAGAGTCCACAATGTTCAACGTCATGTTTTTCTGCACAAAAATACACTCGGCATTCGCCGTGGAACAGGTGCCCCTTCTGGTAGCCACAGCCGTTACAGTGCGGGGTTTTCTCGCTTTTATAGTATGGGCATAAACCGCATAGTTCGCCGCAGGGTCCCAACAGTTCTTTTCCCATTTTTAGTCACGTTCAAGTATTATGTTTCTTTGAATTATTATAGCTAGTTAGCTGAAACGGTGCATTCAAGTAAACCTTGATAAAACCCACTTCTTAACTGTCATGCGGTTCCCTAGAAACTTCAGCTGTTTCTATCACTTGCTAGACGTGAGAAACGGGTATCGTTCTTCGTACCGCGCCGGGTTTTGAAGCACATCCAAACCTACCGGCGTTATTTTTGCCCATAGCCAATCGGCACCGTGGACTTGAACAAGCTTTACCAGCCCGTTCCTTGCGAGATAGGCGATGCTGACGTCTATGGCTCGTTCTGACACGGGTATTGCCTCTTGGACGATGCTTTTGTGGGTTCCCCAAACTGTAGATCCTTTTCTGGGCGGTTTGTCAAGTAGATGCAGAATGCGCAGCCGAATCTCATCTTCTGAAAGCGAAGACATGGTTATAGAAATACACTATCTAAACTTAAGTCTTACCCATGCTGTACCTACATCAAAAGATGGTTTAAAGATCACAGACTGCAATTTTCCAGTCAAGGTTATTCACCACAACAAAAAGGCAGCGGTGTCTCGCCACAAACATGTTTCAATAACAAATTTACATCAAACTTTATTGAATAAACGGAATCATATCATGTTTTCCTTATACCCACACATGCATTGATGAAAGAATCAAAAATTCTTTACTTACGGTGCTTTTTCTTCGAAACCGAACATAAGATTAATCTATAATTAGGAATAACATAATTTTTATAAGGTGAATTAATTCTATGGAAGCCATACACAATCTTAAACTTAAAAAGGGCGAAATCGGAATCCTCTGGCTAGGACAAAACTCCTATGTCCTAAAAACGTCCAAAGGAAAAACCGTTGCCATTGATCCTTATCTTTCAAGGGACAAACGAATCCGCCACATCCGCCAAGAGTCACCCGTTAAACCTGAAGATTTCAAGGTAGATTACGTTTTTTGCACACACGACCACTGGGACCACACGGACCCGATTGCTCTTCCCATCATAGCAGAAAATTTTCCAGACACGGTCATCTTGGGTCCTCAAGAAACGTGCCGCCGCCTCGCAGAACTAGGCGTGGAAAAGGTTCAGTTAAAGCCGTTAAAAACCAAGGCTGTCTATAAGTTTCAAGGCTTCATGGTCACGTCGTATTATTCTGTTCCGCCAGAAGAGGCTGACACGACCCATTTTGGCTATGTTTTCGAAACTGAAGGCACAAGAATCTACAACATGGGAGACACCTTCCAAAGCGTCGCAGACGACCCAAAGTCTCTGCTGCGCGAAGTTGCTGAGGCTTCACCCGACATCGCCATGTTCCCGATCATTGGGGACACTCCTCAACGGAAGCCCGAGGACGCTTTCAAGTTTGCTTTGGTTGTGAAACCCAAGGTCGTCATACCATGCCATTACGACTGCTTCAGCGACAGAACCATAGACCCGCAAAGATTCATCGAACTGTTTAAAGAAACCACGGACATCAAGCCCGTCGTCATACCATACAAAGGAACGTATGTTTACAAGGCTAGCCTTAATATGACCAAATGACGCTGATAATCAATCAACCTTCCTTTTTTAAACACTTTTTTATAAGATGCTTTTTACTTTTTTGGGACGTTTTAATCAATAGTATTATATTTTAAAATTTGTAATAATAAAAAAAGAAACAATAAAAGGGTATGGTCAAAATGAATCCTACCAATGTCAGTTATAGAAATTTTGGGGTCGCAGTTTACTGCCGAGTATACGATGTGCAAAAAATGGGAGACCTGAAATGGCTTGAACAAAGTTTCACCGCGATACAAAGATACTTGAAGGTCAACAAAATTTACCTCGAAACGTATCGAGACATGATTTTAGTCGACAAAGAGTCCGTGCAAAAAATCAAGGCTTTCTTCGAAAGCAAAGGAGTGAAAACTTCAGGCGCTATCGCTCCCACAAGCACTGAACGCCAACTCCAGACTTTGTGTTACACTAAGCCTGAACACCGCCAAAAAACCAAAGACATCGTCCAATTCACGGCTGAACTGTTCGACGAAATCATTTTAGACGACTGGTTCTTCACGAACTGCAAATGCGAAGCGTGCATTAAAGCCAAAGGCAGCAGGAGCTGGACGGACTTCCGTTTAGAGCTCATGAAGGAAGTAGCTGAAAAATTGGTCATCGAACCCGCCAAAAGTATCAATCCTGATGTGAACTTGATTATCAAATATCCAAATTGGTACGAGTACTACCAGTTTCTGGGGTATAATTTGGATGTTGAATCAAAACTGTTCAACATGATCTACACCGGGACAGAAACGAGAGACCCTGAATACACTACGCAGCATCTGCAGCAGTACCAAAGCTACTCAATTATGAGGTATTTGGAAAACGTTAAACCTGGAAAGAATGGCGGAGGCTGGATTGATCCCTATGGTCGTCGGTATCTGGACCGGTTCGCGGAACAAGTCAGGCTGACCTTGTTCGCTAAATCCAAAGAGGTAACGTTGTTCTGTTACGCTGATTTGGTGGAATCCATTAAGCAGCCTGGTGGGTCAGAAAAAACGATAGGTAACGTTGCCCCAGTACTCGAAAACGTGTTCGAAGAGGCTGACTCATTCTTTGACAAACTCGGTGAACCATGCGGGATACCAAGTTACAAACCGTACAACTCTTCAGGCGAAGATTTCCTGCACAACTACATCGGAATGTTGGGCATTCCCATCGAAATGGTTCCTGAATTCCCGTACGAAAGCAGCACCGTCTTTCTGGCTGAAAGCGCAAAGTTCGATAAAGAAATCGTCGAAAAAATCCGAGGGCAGCTAATCAAAGGCAAGACCGTCATCATAACCTCGGGGCTGCTGAAGGCGTTGCAGGATAAAGGCATCGAAGACATCGCTGAAATCAGATGCACGGGCAGAAAAGCCTTGGTGAACAAGTTCATGCACTTCATGGACGTTTATCACTCTGACAAGGACATTCTGGTTCCGCAGATTCAATGCGCCACAAACGACGTTTTAGACCCCATCACATGTCTAGACGAAGCCACAGGCTACCCCTTCCTCCTTCAAGCCCGTTATGGCCAAGGAGCACTGTTCGTTCTTACAATACCAGACAATTTTGGCGACTTGTACCATTTGCCACAGGAAACGCTTTCTAACATGAAACGTTTCTTGATGAAGGATTCCAAGGTTTACGTGGAAAGTCCAGCCCAGATTTGCCTGTTTATGTACGATAATGACGCCTTCGTTGTTGAGTCCTTCCTCCCGCACATGGTAAGATGCAACATCGTCGTCAACAAAAAGCAAGCTAAACTAAACGACCTGCTTTCAACAAGAGAATGGTTCTTCGGCAGAGAACCCAGCAGCATCGCACGAGGAGAACAAACGGTGTTCCCAACGTTTACATTTCCCAACTCGTACCGCGTCTACAAGTTTGAGTGAAAAATCGAATTCCACCTAAAAAAATTATTGGAATGACGGGACTCGAAATCCACCAAATCTAGTGACATCTCTCACGAATCCTCTTTTTATGGTATTTTTTGCCTTCATCATTGTTTTCCTTTAAGAATTCTATTACTGGGGATTACCTTGGCTAGTAAATGGGTTTCTGGGACTGCCCTTTCTATTACTAATATTTTTTTTCCGAAAATACTATTGAGTGTTACGAAACTTATGTTCTAGAGTGAGGTATCTGCGAATATGGTCAGCGAACTACTGTTTGAAGAGTATTACATGGTGAAGCCATTTTTCGAGGGCTTAGAGTTCGATTTGCTATTATCCTCCATCCTAGAAGGCAACAGCCTTGCACAAGTGTGGGTAGACGATAAGTTTGAGCCAAAATCGGTTTTTCTGTGGGACAAAGCAAACAACGTGTTCTATTTGGCTGGTGAGGAAAGCAATATTCAGTTTAACCGTGAGCTTCGTGCCCTATTAGGTCGAAAGATTGCTCCTAAACTCCAACTTCAGCGCAGGTTACATTTTAGATTACGTTCCACTTCCGAACCTTGGGAAAAAATGCTGCCTTCAATCTTTGCGGATATTGATCTATCGCGGGGACAATATATTTTTCACACCCACAAAAAGCCTACCGAGCAAGACTGGCGAAGCAACATGCCAGAAGGTTTATGTCTTAAGCAGATTGATGAACATTTCCTTTACAAAGCGCAATATGAAAATACGGAGTTTGTTTTGGACGAGATTCAACAGATGTGGCCCACAATTGATAGATTCATCAATTTCGGGTTTGGGTTCAGCCTTGTAACCGGAAGACAAGTGGTCTGTTGGTGCACAGCCGAGTACATGAGTAAGGACAAATGCGGCATAGGAATTGAGACCGTGCAAGATTACCAGAACAAGGGACTCGCCATATCTGCTGCCTCAACATTCGTGGAACATTGTAAAGCAAGAAGCATAAAACCGAACTGGGAATGCAACGCTGAAAACTCGGCGTCCAAACGTGTCGCGGAGAAAGTCGGATTCGTAAGAGAGCACGACTATCCCGTGTACCATGGGAAGTTCAGCTCGCTCCGTTAATTGACTAATTGCACACTATTAAGACAACGAGAAAAAAGAAGTCGCATTATTGGATGATGGTTTCAACTTTTCCTCATGAACTTATATATAATTCGTTATAGTGCGGAGGACGGGGTTTGAACCCGCGCAGGCCTTCGCCAGCAGGTCCTAAGCCTGCCTCCTTTGACCACTCGGACACCCCCGCTTGTTGTACTGAGATTAACCGTTTATTTAAGTCTAAAAATTAAGGTTTTTGGTGGCTTTAATTTATGTTAATAAACTAATTTAGTGTCAGATTTAGGAAAAAGAATCTTTTTTTTCACGAAGAAGCTTTTATATCTAAAAAGCATTGGAAAGTCCAGTGACACTTGAAATGACTATAGAAAATAGCGAGGTAGTTTTCTTAGAAAACTCTCAAGTAAGGATAACAGTAGGAAAAAAAGAACCAATAATACATGAATACCTTCATAAACCATCACGTGGCAAACTCCTAGGCGAAGTTTACTTACCCCGAAGATCCTCTATCGGACTTTCAGTATGTAAACAAGCAGACCTTATTCCGACTAATCTCATGGAGGTTTCTTTTAAGCCCAAATTCACTAAAGACACAGCTAACTATCACGTCACTGTAACCCACGAAAAAGACAAGGCGGTAGAGCTTGACCTCTTTTATGAACTGACAGACAACGGTTTATCCGTCAAATTCGGCAACGTCGTCGAAAACGGGGATTTCCACCTCATCAACATCAGTATGCCAAACCTCATCACGGTTAAGGCTGAGGGAAAACAGTCGAAACTCGGTTTTCCTGCTGAGGCTGGGCGGCTTGTTGAAGTCACTACGGCTCCAAACGGGAGCGTGAAGTTCAAGATTGATTGGCTTAACCCGTTGCTTGCTGAGTTTGTTTACAACGATAAGGTTATAGGTGTACTTGAAACCGATTCTTTGGAGAACCAGATGAGAAATAGCATTTATGGATCGGACGATAAACGGTACTGTTCATTGTCTTTGGATTTTATCTATAGATTACGAGAATATGATCTAGTAGAATACGGTCATCTAATTCCAGCCCGTGAACCTAAATATCACCTTTTGGTTCAAGAATCCTCTGAAGCGTCGATTTCCATCATAGGCGACTACGACAATGACGGCGAAACCTCGTGGGTGGACGCTGCCAAGTTCATTAGAGACAAAATCAATGTTTCAATTAATCCGTTGTACACTGACAAATTAATGTACAAGATTTTTCTGGATGAACCGGGACAAAAGGACATCACCACGTTTCTCGAAGCCCTGGAATTGTTCACGAAAATCGCATACCTTACTGACTTTGCGCCACAAATCGTGTATCTTGTCGGATGGCAGTACACTGGCCACGATACAGGCTATCCAGCTGTTGACAAAGTCAATGAAAAACTCGGAGGATATAAAAGTCTTGTCAAGCTGATGGAGGAAGCAAGCAAATTCAATGTCGTAGTAAGTTTTCACGACAATTACGACGATGCCTACATGTCAAATCCAGGATGGGACCCCGAAACCATCTCTAGGGACTCAGAAGGGCACCTAATGGCGGCGGGTGTTTGGAACTCAGGCCAATCCTACTTAATCAGCAACTACAAGTATGCCGTAAAAAGCGGTCTGCAAAGAGTGCGTGACACGCTGAAACGGTATCCGATAAGAGTTTCGTACCACATCGATGTGCTATCTGGGAGCTTCAAAGGAGGAAGAAGGTACGATTTCAACCCTGAAAGCCCAGCTGCCGCCAAAAAGAACTTAGAAGGCAAATTCATGATAATAAAAGAGTTCAACAAACATGGGGTAGACATTACCACGGAAGACTTCAGCAGCCTTTTCATAGGGCAGGTAAGCTGGTTCCTGAACCTTTGCGTGCGCGACAACGTGTACTACCGAAATGAGGAGGAAATACCTCTCATCCCATTCATATACCACAGCAAGGCAGGCTACGGCGGGCTAGGCGGAGACGGTAAATCAGGTATCATGAAGAGCTTGCTTTATGGCGCCGCAACTTTTCGGTCTTTGAGGGCGCCTTTCATAAACATGCACAATATAACTGACAGGTACTACCTCGTAATTTTGCCTTGGAATAAGCTTTACGGGAAGAACATGGCCTCTTATCTCAAGGAAGGAACCGTTGAGAAAGTTACATATGAAGACGGAAGCTACGTCGAAATCGATTCTGAAGCGGAAAAATATGTTGTGCAAGTGAACGGTGAGATAATCTCAAAGGACTTCACGTGCTTCATCCCAAAAGGAGACAATGTTTGTCTGGGATACAGCAGAGATGGTGGTCTTTTCAGATATCCCATTCCTAGACACTGGGAAAAACAACAAGGCATCAAGGTTCTTAAGCTCGGCGAAGACAGCAAAACGGAGCCGATAAGTTTTCAGCTCAACAAAGGACTCATAAGTTTCACTGCTGAACAGGGAACGCCTTACAAAATAACCTTCGAACCTAATCCGTGAAAGCTAGTCAGCTGAAACTGACTGAGCGCGCGCGCTAATATTCTTTAATCTAAACTTAGCCTGATAATTGATGAAACGTATTATATCATAAAATGAGGAGAAAGAATGATGAATAAACGGAACTTCAAGCCTTTACAACTTCATCCCGAAAATCCCCATTATTTCCTGTTTCGAGGGAAACCTGCTGTCCTCATCACCTCAGGCGAGCATTATGGCGCAGTGTTAAACCTCGATTTTGATTATGTTGCTTATCTTAAGGAACTACAAGTCCATCACCTTAATCACACGCGCCTTTTTTCTGGAGTCTATCGCGAAGTCCCGGACTCGTTTGGCATCGTAGATAACACGCTTGCACCCCACCCAAACCGCTACATTTGCCCTTGGACGCGAAGCGATAAGCCAGGCTATTACGATGGCGGTAACAAATTCGACCTAACCAAATGGGACGATTCATACTTTGAACGCCTAAAAAATTTTATGACTCAGGCAAGCCAGCTGAGCATTATTGTGGAAATGAACCTGTTCTGCCCCTTCTACACTAAAGATCTTTGGAAAGCCAACCCCATGAACACAGCTAACAACATTAACGGTATAGGCTTCTGCGACGGCACAGAGGTTTACACCCTTAAGCATAAAGACTTAACCACGGTGCAGGAAGCCGTCACCCGCAAAATCGTGAAGGAACTCGAAAAATTCGATAACCTTTACTACGAGGTCTGCAACGAGCCCTATGCCAGCGCAGTGACGATGGCGTGGCAGCACCACATCATTAACACAATCGTTAATGAGGAAAAGGATTTCGCAGCCAAACACCTGATTTCAATGAATATCGCCAACGGAAAGGCGAAGGTTCAGAATCCTCACCCCACAGTATCTATCTTTAATTTCCACTATTGCCATCCGCCTGACACGGTCGAAATGAATTATGGCTTGAATAAAGTAATAGGCGAAAATGAGACAGGCTTCTGCGGTAAAGAGGATGTGTTTTACCGCACCGAAGGCTGGGATTTCATCATCGCAAGCGGCGCACTTTACAATAATCTGGATTACTCCTTCACGTACAAGCATCCGAGAGGAACATTCCTAGAATACAACTCTCCTGGTGGTGGCAGCCCAAGCCTGCGTCAACAACTGAAAATTCTGAAAGACTTCATCGACAGCTTCAATTTCGTCAGGATGATGCCTGATAACTCCATCATCAAAGGCGGGCAGATCAGCAGTCCGTTGTCGGGAACTCCTGCCCAAGCCAACATCACGGCTCGTGCCCTAGTTGAGGTAGGTAAAAAGTATGCGATCTACGTCAATGGTGGCACCAAGGTCGAGTTGAAAATAAGTCTCCCCAAAGGTCACTACTGCGCGGAATGGGTAAACACGAAAACTGGAAGAATGGAGAAGACCGAAGAGTTCGACCACCCTAGTGGGAACAAGACCCTTGTCTCACCAGATTACAAGGAGGATATAGCATTACGAATAACAACATGACAAGAGCACAAATGAAAATACCTAGGAATGTGAATCAAAATAATGGCGTTGCGAAGCATGGAAAAACGGTTTTACTATTTCCAAAATATGGTGAGTGGAAAGAAGGATACAGACGACCGATAAAGGCAACCAGTTCGTCGAACGATACACAAACCTTCAGGCAGTAGCATCCTTTATAACAAAAAAAATATTATACGCCATCACTTTTTTTAGCTTTATTATATTTTAAAAAATTTGTCTAGTCCCTATAGTAACAAAATTCGGAGAACAGGAACCAGCATCGTTTGTACCGTTTGTTTTTCATAGGCGGTTATAGAATTCTTGAGCCCGTTTAGCGATTTTTTGCACATGAACCGCTGGGTGATTACCGTATTTTTCGTGTATCCAGCCTAAAGCTTCTTTGCATTTCTTTTCGTACAGAACATCCAATAGTGCCCGTGCCTGAGTCTGCTGGTACGAAAGGGGACTGTCAAGAGCCAAAACTATGGATTTCAGTACATTGGCGCATTCCTCATTCATTTTTGGGAGAACATCCTTTTCTGCGGACATAAATGGTCACTTACATTCATTAAATTTTATTATATTTGGCTTTAAGGTTATCGATATTAGCTTAACAATAAAATTACTCAACAGCAAACAAACATAGCCAATAAAACAAAGTTTAGGAATGGTAAATCATTTAAGCACAATTCAAGATAATCAGAAACGTAGGGTAGATGACATGTCTGAAAGGCAGTTAAAGAAAATCGGCAAGGTTGGTCATTTCTTCACGAAAATCGGAGTCGCAGTGATAGAGTTAAGCGGAACATTAACGGTTGGTGACAGAATTGTGTTACAGGGCTCAACAACCGACTTCGAACAAACAGTGTCCTCCATGCAAATAGAACACACGAACATGCCCTCAGCTCAGGCGGGTCAAAGTATAGGACTTAAAGTGGCAAATAGGGTCAGAGAAGGTGACGCAGTCTACAAAGTCATACAAGCCTAAGTCCTTGCTTCGACAACATTAAGGCTCAGCGTCATTCAATAATAAATTATGGCATTCTTGGAAGTCGCAAAACTCTATTGGATATTTTTAAGCTTATCCATATAAGAATAAACCATCCAATATATCATGAAACGCAACGTTTGAACCTTTACGGAAGAATGAAGTTTGAGCGAAAAACTTCTAGGTTATAAAGGAAGGGCGCTAGATGTTCTCCTTGACTCCAAAGCTGAGGTAGGAGACCTCATACGCGTAACCAAAGATAAGTCCACGTATGAAGGCATCCTGATTCCAAGGTCGGAACTTGGAGACGACAAACACGTCGTGATCAAGATAAAATCGGGATACAATGTCGGAGTCGAAGTAACGTCTATAACAAAAATTACGAAGATTGGCGCCGAAAGAAGACCATCCTTCACGCCGCCAGATTTGCCTGAACAGAACCGAAGCCTTCCTAAAGTAACAATCGTCAGCACGGGGGGAACCATAGCCAGCAGGGTGGATTACAGGACAGGCGCCGTTAGACCCGCAATCTCAGCGAGAGACCTCTACAGCATAGTGCCCGAACTGTCAAACTTGGCGGTGGTAGACACAGAGATACTTTTCAGCGTCTTCAGCGAAGACCTGACGCCAAAGCATTGGATAAAAACCGCTGAAACAGTGGCAAAACACATCCGCAACGGGACAGACGGGGTAGTGGTGACCCACGGCACCGACACTATGGGCTACACCTCAGCAGCCCTAAGCTTTGCGCTTCAGAACCTTCCTGTACCCGTTATTCTTGTTGGCGCACAGAGGTCCGAGGACCGACCGAGCTCAGACGCAGCCCTAAACCTCGTCGGCGCCGTCTTAGCTGCTTCCAAGGCACCATTTGCTGAGGTCGCTGTTGCCATGCACGAGTCCGTCTCCGACGAGGCTGTTGTGTTGCATCGTGGGACAAAAGTGAGGAAGCTTCACACAAGCCGACGTGATGCCTTCAAAACCGTGAACGCTCAGCCAGTCGCCAAAGTCTCAAACGGTCAAATCGTGATGTTAACTGAGGATTACCAGCCGAGAAGCAAAGAACGAAAGCTCGTTTTGAAGCCTGAATTCGAAGAGAAAGTTGCGTTAATCAAATTTTACCCCGGCATGAACCCGAAGGTGATCGATTGGCACGTCGAAGGCTGGCTACAAAGGCATCATTATAGAAGGAACAGGGCTTGGACACGTTCGCCAAGAATGTTTTTCCTCTATCAAAAGAGCCATTGGCAACAATGTGATAGTTGCCATGACTTCGCAGTGCATTTGGGGAAGGGTGAACATGAATGTCTACACTAACGGTCGAGACCTAGTCGCGATGGGCGTCATCCCGCTTCAGGACATGCTGACGGAGACAGCTCTTGTCAAGCTCATGTGGAGCCTAGGGCAAAAACAGGACATTGATGAAGCCAAGAAGCTTCTCACAACAAACTTGGTCCACGAAATTTCCGAAAGATCAATTGAACAGTCGAAGTCGCCAGACACGAAACAAACACAGAAGGAGACATAATAAGGTTGAACGTCGACTTTTCCGCTGTCGGCTTGAAGGTTGGCTTGGAATGTCACCAGCAGCTCGCCACGCGCGAGAAGCTCTTTTGCGCCTGCAAACCTAACCTTTTCAAGGGAGAACCCGAAATCACGTTTCTGCGGAGACTCAGACCGACCCAAAGCGAACTGGGGCAAACCGACCCAGCTGCCTTCTTCGAGTTTCAGAAGGGCTTAAAAATATTGTACGAAGCGGACAGCGGAACGTCGTGCCTCGTGGAGATGGACGAGGAGCCTCCGCACGAGCTGAACCGCGAAGCCCTTGAAACCGCGCTTGTGACAGCTTTGATGATGGACGTGAAACCAGTCGACGAGGTTCACGTGATGCGGAAAGTTGTAATCGACGGCTCAAACACAACGGGCTTCCAGCGGACGTGCGTCGTCGGATTGGACGGAGCCATAACGGTTAACGGAAAAAAGATTCCGATACAGCACGTAAGCCTTGAGGAAGATGCTGCGCGGAAGACGGGAGCAGAAGGTTTAACGGTTCGTTACCGCATCGACAGGCTTTGCGTGCCCTTAATCGAGATAACGACGGGTCCAGTCATATACACGCCTGAAGAAGCGGAAAATGTGGCTCTGGCAGTAGGACGGATTTTACGGACTACCCGAAAAGTAAAGCGGGGTCTCGGGACGATAAGGCAAGACCTTAACGTGTCAATCAGAGACGGCACATTGATCGAAATAAAGGGAGTCCAAGAGCTGGAGATCATTGCGCTTGTTGTTAAACTTGAGGTCCAACGCCAGATCAAGCTTCTCGAAATAAGGGATGAATTGAAGAAACGTGGACTGCAGCAAGATGGTTTTTCGGAGGACCTTGTCGATGTAACTTCAGCCTTCATAAAAACTGACTGCCACATCATACAAAAAGCCTTAGGTCAAGGAAAACGGGTTTTTGCTGTTAAGCTGCCCAAATTCGCGGGTCTGCTGGGAACCGAACTCGTGCCAAACTTGAGGTTAGGAACCGAAATTGCGGATCGGGCGAGGTTCTGGGGGCGCGTAGGCGGCATCCTCCACACGGACGAACTTCCCTCGTATGGAGTATCTGACGACGAGATACGTAAACTCAGGCAAACGTTGAACGCTGAAATGGTTGATGCCATTGTTTTGGTTGCTGATACTAAAGAGAACGCAGTTGACGCATTGCGTGCAGCGGTTGAAAGAGCCCGAGAAGCTCTAAAGGGCGTTCCAGAGGAGACCCGTGCAGCGAATCCCGATGGAACAACGCGTTACATGAGACCAAGACCCGGCGCAGCTCGGATGTATCCTGAGACGGATGTCCCGCCCATCGGAATCACTGACGATTACATTAAGCAGTTACGTTCCAGGCTTCCTGAACCACCTGAGAAGATGGCTCAAAGAATCATCAAGAATTACGGTTTAAACGAGAAAATAGCTCGACAGATTCAAGACTCCGAGTATCTGAACCTTTTCGAGGAGATTGCGGGAAAGACTAGCGTATCATCCACTTTTATTGCCGCTGCGTTCACGGAGACTTTTAAAGCCCTAAAGAGAGACGGAGTCGAGGTTGGCAAGGTTTCTGATGACCAGTTAATGGAGGTTTTTCAGCTCGTGGACGCGGGGAAGACGCCAAAAGAAGCAGTCCCGAACATCATTTCGTGGCTTGCTCAACACGAAGGCAGCATCCCTTCTGAAGCTGTCAAGGCTTTGGGCTTGTCAATGATTTCTGAACAGGAATTGGCACGTATAATCGATGACATTGTGAGCAAGAATGATGAGGTTGTAGGAGAAAGGGGTGCGGATGCTTTCGGGTTTCTTATGGGTCTCGTGATGCGGGAATACAGGGGTAAAGTTCAGCCTGAACAAGTTAGTAGAGCCCTTAAGGAGAAATTGCCCAAAAACAAGTAAAGGAGCACCCCATTAAAAAGCATGGCACCAAAAGAGATTCTAGATATGGCTGAAACGCAAGAGGAAAACTATAAACGACCAGTTCGCAAATTCTTCTATTCTTTTTTGTAGTACTCGTCGTAGGCTTCCAGCATCGCTTTTACGTATGCTTTGAGCTTTTCAGGGGGCATCTCGGGACTCACCGTTATATTTATTGCAATATTCGGTGTCGGAGACTGTGTAACAATATTTGGTGTTACAATCTTAGCCTTTGTTGTTTGTCGTGATATTCTTCTGGTTTCTCTCGGCTGTCTCAAGGCTTTAATTGGCGCAGATATCTCGCCAATCTGAAAAGCGTACGCAATCATGTCAAGAAATGCTGTGAGTCCAACCTTGTCGGCTCTAAGGTCGCCAACGACACGAGGAAGTTCAATCAGAATTGTTTCTCGGCTAAGGTTTTCCCGCTGAACCCGTTCAACGAAGGCTGTCAGAACCGGGTTTTTAGATAGAAACCTGTTAAGCATCTGCCTTGTCTGTTCGCTGTTCGGATCAATTCGATACGCATAAGCGAATTCAGCGGCTTCGCGGCGCAGGCTTATATTTTCCGGGTTCATGTTCGTTTTCTTCAACGAAGTTCCAGCTTTTCAGGAAGTTGTTGTTTCGGCTGATGTTGTGAAGTGTGACACTGGATTTTTCGACGACTTCGCTTACGCCCACGTACTGGCTGTCGGCATCAGAGTTCAGGTAGCCTATCAGAATGTCGCATATCTTTGGGAAACTCAGCCGTCTCGGAAACACTTTAGCTTCGCTCAAAATTGGCTCACTCATCACCATCTTCTATCTTCTAACATAAAAACATGACACGACGAAAATGCGCACATGACTATAAAGAAAGGATTTCACGACAATATTCAGCTGTGCGGTAAATCTTTTAAACCATGCACTTCATATTGAGACACAAATATGTCTTAAGCAACATGTTTGCTTTGACATCTGATTAATCGGGCGGAGAGTATTATGTTGAGTAAAGAAGAAAGCGACCTTGAAGTCGTCGTAAAATACAAGGGCATTGAAACCAAGTTCACTGGAAAGCCAGACCAAGTTATCAGGACCATGCTGAATTATGTTAGACAGGTTCTGCCAGGTTATGAGATTGTTTCAGGTCTGACCCTGACAGTTGACTTGGAGAACTTGTTAAAGGAAATTAAAGGATTGATCGCCTTTACGCCCGAGGGAATTGTCGTTACAGTTTCTAAGGACAAACTAGGTGGAGAAAGGGACATCATTCTTTTGCACCTTGTCAAGTCCTACGTAGGTTACAAGACTGGAAGAATCGAAAAAGACTCTCTAACGATGGCTGAAATATTGGCTTTGACTGGAGGAAAATCCGGAACCGTCGGAGCTCGGTTAAGCGAGGCTGACAAGCTTAGGGTGGGTTGAGCGTGTCGGACGCGGCGAATACCGCATAACAACCTTTGGCACGAAAGCCTTTCTGGATGAGATTGTTCCAAAACTCAAACCAAGGGAGGACGCCTAGGCATGAATGAACAGCACTATCTTAGGGTTCACCTTGAGTTTGGCGAGGTTAAGGTTGACTGCGATGGCGACGTAAATCAAGCGTTCGAGTTCATGGTTCGATTCTTGTCTGAAGTGTACCCCAACTTGGAGATTCTCCGAAAACTCGTCTACACTCCTGATGTGACCAACCTTGCTGCGAAACTTGTCGGACGCGTGGAAATTACGGCTGAAGGACCAATCCTTGTTTCCGGGTCTGACTTGTCAGCAAGGGACGCAGTCTGCATTACCCTATTGGGAGCTTATGTTGGATACAAACTTGGTAAGCTACCTGTAGAGTCATTGTCTTCGAGCGACCTTGCTAAGATTACTGGAAAAGCGCGGAAAACCATATCAAACGAAGTACCGAGGCTAGTTGCTGACGGACTTACGGAAAGAACAATCGAAGGCGAATACAAACTAACAATTCTGGGCATAAAAAAAACCGAAGACATGTTTAGCGAAAAGCAGCCAACATAAAAAAAGGTTTTCCTTCTGGTCTCAGGTTAAAAAGGAACTTACACAATATCCCCTAACAAGCATTTGTTACACAAAATTGAAAATCTGTTGTTACACAAATCAGATAGGTCTATTCCGATGTGTTGTTCAAAATGTTTTTTCGGTTGTTAAACAAATCAGAGCTCGAGCGCGAGAATTGTTAGTCTGAGGGCTTCTGTTTCCTTTTAAAATCTCAGAAAAAGTAGTAATCGTTAACTGTTGGGAGTTGGGCTTGGGGGACGTTTCTGCACGTAAAGGTAGCCTCGGGGTTTCCCTTCTCTGGTGATGATGCCGTCCCTGACCATGTCGCGGAGAACGTGCGAAACAGCTGTCCGGTCGAAGTGGTAACCGATTCTCGTCATCTCCTCGTGGACGTCCCCCAGTAACTTGGGCTCAGCAAAGAAGTCGTCCTTCCAAAGCCTTTCCGCAATGTCCCTGCATGTGTCAGCTCTTGCCGGAAGCGAAGGTCTTTCAACCGGAATGTTCACGGTTTTACTTGCGTATTCTGTCACGCTAGCAAGGACTTTTTGCACCATTTCTTGAACTTGGTCCTCTCTGCAATCCAGCTCGAACTCTATGCTTCCGACCTTCATCTTTATGTGGACTAAAGGCTTGTTTGCTTCCGTTTTTTCTCCTATTTCGCTGGTCATTTGTCGCTCACGTACATTGTTCTTTGCCTTGGTCGCCGATACTTATATTGTTTATTGTATTGTTCAAGTTGAACATGCGCAATATTTATATACCAACATGAAGCATTAATTGTAAATTGGTGAATATTGTTGATTGAACAATTACAGTATGCAACAACATCAAGATATAACTTTCCACAAATCGAACACGACGCGGAACTTCACAAAAAACTGCTGGAAGCAAGCCTCAGAACAATGCACACGATAAAAGAGAAAACGTTTCAACCGTTCGACACAGAACTACTAGTGAACATGGCACAAAAGCCACAGACGAACACCCCACTAGACCTAGAGGGAAAAACGCTTTCAACACTTTTAACGCCATTAAAGCCTATTCAAGATGGCACACCCGTTGTCGGCATAGACGTGTCCGGCATCAAGATTGGGGAAACAGAAACAGGCATCCTTTGCGCAGTCAGAGGGGCTGTTGTGTGGAACCTGAACCGTCGTTACAGGCACCTTAGAATAGGTCCCTTTCCCTTCCACATAACGGAAGAAAACAAACGTGAACTCTTCAGCAACCTCAACAGCAGTTTTTTCCCAGAAACGAATTATCGTCCTTTGCCTTTATCTGAAACCATCGGCAGACTTTGCAGTCTGGTTGAAAGGTGGATTCAAGCAAGCATCTCGTATTCCGCGAACGATAGCATCATTCTTTGGGACGGCTCCTTAACAGCAGGTTTCCCTGGAAGCACATTAAACGATGTTTCTTACGTTCTTAAAACAGCGAGAAGCCAGCATAACTCGGTTCTTGCCTTCTCCAAGGTTACGTCAATCAGATTTTTAGGTTGGCGAATCACCGATTTGGTTGCGAAACGGGAGGGACCGTGCCTTTTCGAGGTCGAGGACCTTCCGTTGTCGATATCGAAAAACTCGCATCTACTCGGTAGGATGTACGTGGCTAAGCTGGCAGTCAATGGTTCTGCCTTCCGTCTGGATATTGACAGAGCACTCATGAGGGAAGACGGTATGAAGTCGGTTCAGAAGCTTCTCGGTAACGAACTATTGTATCAAGGATACCCCGAATCCCTCCGCCTAGCACACATCTACTCGACTTTTACGGCAAACGACGTTATAGGCATCCAAAGTTTCCTGACACACGAGTATGGACTTAGGATTATGCCACGCTATAGCATGCGGAAGGCTCTGTTTGGACCGTATGGAACTGGATTTGAGGATTAAGAAAATGCGGCTCTTCAAAAAAGTAGGCAACACGTTGAATGTGTTAAGTTTCCCAGGTGAAGACGTCGAAAAAGGAGAATATCTTCTCATCGAGGACAAAAAACCTGGAAAAGCGATGATTGCCCAAGTCATCGACGTTCAGTTCGCCAATGTGCCAGGAGTGATGGAGGAGCTTCTACGTTCCCCTGATACTGACGATTCAGCCAAAGGCGAAGACGCTGATCCCATGGACATCATGTCACACATACTCTACATTCAGGACGCAAGGTTGCTTGTCTGCAAAATATACGGCACAGTGTTCGATGGAAAAATCGACCCAGAGAACAATTGGCTTCCCTCACGCACGCAATCAAGTATACATAAGCTACAAACATCAGCTCTTCTCAAACTGGCAAACATAACAAAGGGGCTACGCATAGACCTCGGCACAACCCAAGACATGACGCCCCTAAGCATAGACGCGTGCGAGATGGATGGACGGCTGAACATAATCACGGGCAAGAAGGGCACAGGAAAGTCGCATCTTTCGAAGCTACTCGTTCTCGGTCTTGTTCAACACGGAGCCACAATTGTAGTCCTGGACATCAATGGCGAATACACAAACCTTGGTCTAACAGAGGATGGAACCAAAAACGAACATCACGAAAAAATCCACGTTCTGTCTCCTGGCCAAAACTTTAAGGTAACCCTATACCAGACAAACCTGTACGTTGTCATGAGAATTCTGACTTATGCGTTGAGTTTGCCGGGAACCTCGACTCGGGAATTCCGTCACATTTGGCGAGCTCTGGAAGAGAGCGGAACAGTAACCTTGCACGAGCTAGGCGGAGCCATCAACAGGTGGAAATGCAACCAGCACGTTCGAGACGCGTTGTACTCGCGTTATTACTCGCTCGTTCATTCGGGGTTTTTCACAGACAACATGGCTGAAGCCATGGACTTGGAGGCTCTTCTAAAGAAATCTGAAAGCAGCGGTGGCGGAGCAATAGTCATCAACTTGAGCGACACATCCCCCGCTGACAGGCAAATGGTCGTCGAGTTTGTTTTGGCTAAACTTCAGGATGTCCTTTCCGAATGGAAGATTAGGGCGGTTTTCCTGTTCGCTGAGGAGGCGCATTTGTACCTTAGAGAAACCTACTGGGACGACGCTGTCACGAGGATGAGGCACTTCGGACTGTTCACGACCTTCGTGACTAACCAGCCGAACACAATCAACGAGAACATTTACCGCCAAGCTGACAACATTTTTCTCCTCAATTTCGTCAACGAGCATGACCTTGAAATAGTGTCTCGAGCTGCAAGGGTTGACGCTGAAACCGCAACATCGATTGTTCGAGACCTGCCGCCGCACCACTGTCTTGTTCTTGGAAAGGTGGTTAAAGACTTCCCCATCGTAGTTAAGGTTAAGCCAATGAACGTCCAAACGATGGGGCAGACCCGATACTTCTTTAAACAAAATGAAAGGGTAGGATGAACTTGGACTTTTGTCAGCTCAATACATTCGTCTAGATTTTCGTGAAGCCTTTCACAGTCTTCCCGTCAAGACTCTTCAAGAGTTCAATGACAAGTTTCACCGCGTTTTCCGCGTCCTCAAGATTAAACAGGCCAACGTGGCTGTGAATGTGCCTTGTTGGAACGCTTATGACGACGCTTGGGCACCCAGCTCTGTCAAGGTGAATTCTGCCAGCGTCCGTTCCTCCCTTAGCCACCTGGGAAAGCTGAAGCGGAATATTCGCCTCCTTAGCCGTCTTCCAAACAAAATCCTTCAAAGGCTGATTAGGAATCATACTTCGGTCATAAGTCAACAGGCTTGGACCTTTCCCCATCTTCGCAGGGGCCTCGAAAGGCTTTATGCCTGGAATGTCGCCTGAAATGTCAACCTCCAGAACGATGCCGACGTCTGGGTCAACAAGGTGGGCAACGGTTTGTGCGCCTCTTAAGCCAATTTCCTCTTGAACTGTGGCAGCCCCATAAACCGTGTTGGGATGAGATATGCCATTTTCTTTGATGCATCGGATTGCCTCCATGATTACGAAGGCGCCTAACCTGTCGTCGAAGGCTTTTCCCATGGCTACTTTTCCATCGCGAATCAGACTGAACGGAGACAAAGGCACAACTGGGTCGCCAACCTTCACTCCTGTCTCTTCTGTCTCTTTTTTGGACGTAGCACCGATGTCGATGAACATCTTGTCTTGCGTGAAAACTTTTGTGCGTTCCTCATCAGTCAAAAGGTGGGGAGGCTTAGACGCGATGACCCCTTGAAGGTCGCCTTTAACCGTTCTCACAATAACCTTTTGGGAAAGTAGAACTTGGTCCCACCACCCGCCCACTGGATTGAACGAAAGAAAACCGGAGTTTTCGTCTATTCCTGAGATTACGAAGCCAACTTCGTCAATATGCCCAGCTAACAAGACACGCGGTTTCTCAGCTTGACCCTTAGCCACGAAGACTACTGAACCAAGCTTGTCCGTGATTACCTTATCAGAATAGGATTGCATGTATTCTTTTATTATACGTGAGGGCTCCCTTTCGAACCCGGATGGTCCGAAGGACTCTGTTAAGTTTTTGAGGAATTCGATTGCCTTATTATCAAACATGGGTTGTTCACCTTTCAATTTACGGAGTAATTATTGACGAATGCCTTAATCTTTTTTACGGCTTCACCAATAGTTTCAAGACTCGTCGCATAGGACATGCGGACGTATCCTTCTCCGCTTTCTCCGAAGACGCTACCAGGCGTGGTCGAGACACCTTCTTCCTCAAGCAGTCTGCTGCAGAACTCAAGGCTCGAAGTTCCGAGGGTTTTGATTTCGGGAAAAACGTAGAACGCGCCTTTCGGCATGTTACATCTTATTCCATCTATGTTGTTGAGTTGCTCAACGATGATCTTTCTTCTGCGGTCGTATTCCTGAACCATCTTTTGGATCGAGTCCTGCGGTCCTTTAAGTGCCGCGACGCCTGCCTTCTGGACGAAGCTGGCTGGACAAGTCGTCGTTGACTGCTGAATCCGAACCATGGCTTCGACAATTTCCTCGTTTGCGAACGCGTAACCTATTCTCCAACCAGTCATCGCGTAGGCTTTGCTGAACCCATTTAAGATGATGCACCTTTCTCTAATGTCATCAAAAGAGGCTGGACTCCGAATCTTAAAGTCGTCAAAGACTATGCGGTCATAAATCTCGTCAGACATAATAAGGAGACCATGGTCAACCGCAAGGTCAACAATCGCCTTAATATCATCCGCATCCATGACTCCTCCAGTCGGATTGTTCGGCGAACCCACCAGAATCATCTTAGACTTGCGTGTAATCCCTTTTTTCAAAGCTTCCTCGTCAAGGTTATACGACGGTCCACAAGGAACCTCTATTGTATGTGCTTCCGCAACCTCGGCGCATTGGAAATGGGTTGGCCAAGTTGGAGCCAAAATCAGAACCTCATCCTCGGGATCAAGGGTCGCTAGGCAAGCGCAGTAAAGGGCGTGTTTGCCTCCCGGAGTAACAATTAACTCCTTCTCGGGATTGGTCATAATATTTCTGATCGCAAGGTCATCGGCGATGGCTTGTCTAGACTCAAGTGTTCCCTTGCTTGAGGTGTAGTGGGTGAACCCGTTTTTTATCGCGTCGATGGCTGCCTGCTTAATGTGTTCAGGCGTGTCAAAATCCGGCTCCCCAACGTCCAAATTAAGGATTTTTCGACCTGCCTGCTGCATTTCACGAGCCTTCTCAGCCATAACTATCGTGCCAGAAGGCTCAATCGTCTGCATTCTCTTCGCAATCTTCATAACACTTTACTCTCGCCAATATAATAGGCTAAGTATATTCAGGAAGCCTATAAAAAAGGATACTTTAAATTAGGTTATCCTATGTTTTTATTACCCAATAATTTGGCTACGCTTGGAAATCGGTTTACCTCTTGATGCGGAAGGTAGGTTGCCTTCAGAAATTCGTTTTGGAAACTCGAATCAGCGCCCAACTCAACATACTCAACGAACTTAGCAATCTTTTCAGCTGACTTCGCGAGCTTCGACTGACAAAAGCGTCATTCTTGCGCCTGAACCAGACGTGTTGCCCACGAACTGAACCTTTTCGAGAGACACATCCGGGTACATGCCAATAACCTTCGCGTTTAACGGATCAACGTATGTCCCGAAAGCGCCAGCTGAAGAAGACTTTCTGGATTTCGTGGAACTTAACGTCCAAATGCTTCATCAAGATAGAAGCACCAGTGAAGATTGCGGCTTTAGCCAATTGAATCACTCGGATGTCCCCCTGCGTTACAACAATGTCCGTATCAGTCGAGTCTTTCGTTTTTCCACACGATCACGAACTCGGTAGACTTTTCGTTTATCCTTAATCGCGGTGTCTTAAGAGTTCGGTTGAATTTTCCGCTTTTGTCAATCAACCTAACCTTAAAAAGTTCCGCTACCACATCAACAATTGCTGACCCGCAAAGCCCACGCGGTTTACTATCATCAACTGTCTTATAACCAACCTCGTAAGTTTCTGGTTCTATCCAAACCTGCTCGATGGCACCGGTCGATGCCCTCATTCCATGCTTAATGTGCGCTCCCTCAAAGGCGGGACCAGAAGCGCAAGAGCACGATGCAAGCCTGTCTTTGTTGCCGAGGACTATTTCGGTGTTTGTACCAATGTCAATCAGCATCGAAAGCTTGTCTGCTTCGTGAATGCCCGTTGCGAGGACGTCAGCCACAGCGTCTCCTCCCACGAAACCTGCAATCGTAGGTAAAACGTGAACGTAGGCTCCACGATTCAAATTCAATGACAATTCTTTTGCTTTTACATTCATAGACGACTGCAAAGCTGCTGGGTAAGGTAACAAAGCCACATTGTCCGGGGAATCCCGAGAAAAATGTGATGCATCGCAGTGTTCCCTGAGACAGTCATTTCGTAAACGTCATCAGGTGAGACTCCGGAGTCTTTGCAGGTTTGTTTGACCAGTTGGTTTATTCCTTCAATCACTGTTTGCTGAAGTTTCACGAGATTCTCCGGGTTTTCCGTTGCGAACCGTATCCTAGAAATCACGTCTTCTCCATATGGGATTTGAGGATTCGTAGCTGAAGCGGTCGCAACAATTTTACCATTGCTTAAATCCAGTAAGTATCCAGCAAGCTTAGTTGTCCCAATATCGACCGCAAATCCGTAACAGCCAGAAACTTGTCCGGGCTGAACCGCAATTATTTCCTGATCGTTCCAGAGCGTAACAGTAACGACCCAGTCTTTTTTCCGAACGACGCGCGGCACCATTTTTAAGGTTTCATAATCAACAATGGGTCTTAAGCCAATCTTGGACTCCAAAGCGTCCAGAAGCCTATCGACGTCTGATCGGGTGTCCGACAGCGAAGGCTTTTCAAGAGCGACCACAACTTTCCTTACGGCGGGTGCTAGCTTCACCTTCTTTTCTGAACCCATAAGCAACAGTCTATGCTGGTCAATTTGGCTTTCGGCTGGAACCTCCACGGTCACTGTGCCTTCGTGTTGTGTTGTTGTCTGACAGGCTAACCTGAATCCGTTGCTTAGGTCTTCCTCGGAGAACACGTGTTTTTCGAATTCAGAGGGCGGTGACAAAAGTTCATTTCCCGAACGTATTATGATCCTGCATTTGCCGCAGCGCCCTTCTCCCCCGCAGACTGAACTTAAGTTTACGCCTGTATCCCTGGCTACTTCAAGAATGGTTGAGCCAGTGGACGCTTCCAACCTTTTCCCGTATGGCTGAAAAATTATTCTCGGTTTCGACATTTTGTGCATCACTTCTCTATCGCAGGAGGAGGCTTTCGTTTATGCTCAGATTTTTTGTGTCGCCTAACAATTTCCGTTACGATATCGAAAGGAACCTCCGTCATCTCGCTGACCTTTTTGGGACGTAACCCCAAGTCGAAGAGTCCGACGAGAACTGGGTCTAATTTTTCGTAATCGAGAGGCACCTCATCGGACAGTTTATGCCCAGGGTAAAGTGGGGACTACTGGGTTTCAACGCCATTTTTTCAGGCATTTCGAGATACTTCGTCAGTTCCCTAACTTGGGTCTTATAGAGGTGCCTTATTGGAAAGAAGTCTGCCGCTCCGTCTCCAAATTTTGTGTAGAAGCCAATCAGAGCCTCACTTCGGTCTCCTGTTCCAGCCACAAGCATGCTGTTGGCGTTCGCATAATAGTAAAGAATTGCCATACGTACCCTTGCCCGTATGTTGGCTAGTGGGATTTTGTGCGTCGAAGAGTCTTCTTTGACCCGTAATTCTTCCATAAAGGACTTGCAGATGCCGTCGATGTTCACTCTTTCTGTTCGTGTTCCAAGCAATCCAGCCAACTCAAGAGCATCAGCAATGTCCTGTGGAGGCGTAAACGAAGTCGGCATCAAAACGCCTAGAACTTTTTCTTTTCCCAACGCCCGAGTGCAAAGGGTAGCTGTCAAGGTGCTGTCTACGCCCCCGCTTAACCCGACAACCACTCCGGAAGCCCCAGCGTCAGCAATAGTTTTTTGTATGAATTGTAAGATTTCTTTCAATGTTTTTTCATAATCAAACTTTAGTGAGTAGGGACCTAAATTCGACAATTTGTCTCTCCGCCGAAACGTTGACTCAACCGAAATATACTCAGCTGCATAAAAAGTCTTTGTGGAACCCTTTTTCGATACTTCAACCTCGAGTTTTGTATGTGTTTTTTGTGGCTTATTTCACGATTTTTCGTGGACGTTCGGATTAATTTTTTAAGGTGATCGTTTATTTTGTTATCTTGGAAGAAATAAAAATGATACTCAACAGGCTTAGAGGAAAAAAGAAAGAGGAATCTTCACCGATTGCACGAGGCGACTTCCTCAACATTAGACCAGTCCGCAACCCAGCTGCAAAGATTGAAAAGGACGAAAGCGGAAAAATCACCTTAATTCTACAGTTCGAAAAACCTAAAGAAGAGAAGAAAGAACCAAAAAAAGAAGAAGAAGGAAGAAGACAACGGCGAAGAGGCATAATGCCAACCAGTTCTCCTCCGGTTAAACAGAGAAAGTTTCACCTTGACATTATCGGCTCGATCGTCTGGGAAATGTGCGATGGCGAAAAGTCCGTTAAGGATTTGGTTCAACAGCTGCATGAAATGTACAAGATGCTTCCAAGCGAAGCCGAAATATCGCTGAATTCCTACTTCAACGAGCTCGCCAAACGTGGACTAATAGCGTTCCTTGTTCCTGACGACGTAGCTTCCCGATTAACCAAAAAAGAAAGTAAGGAAGAAGGAAAGAAACAACCAGTCCAACAACAATAATATATTTTTGAATAATCATTTACGAAATCCTAGTCAACCTATGTAAGCCTTCACGGTTAGTTTTTTAAGTCAACAGCATCATTTCAGAGTTTAGAATGCCAACAGTTACAAACGACGTTTCAGTTTTGATTCGGACAAGAGACATAGAAAGTTATTTTCATGAGCTTTTGCAGAGCCTTTCATGTCAAACTTTGTGTCCCTCTGAACTTGTCGTCGTAGACAATTATTCCAGCATTAACAAACTGGAAGAGATGACAGACCTTTTACGAATGGCAAAAAGCGAATTCTTCAGTAATAAAACAAAGGTAGTTATTGTGCCGTTAACCGACGACGAGTTTTCTTATGCATACTCAGCAAACGCAGGCATTTCTGTGGCTTCGGGGAAACTTGTCTGCGTAATTAATGGTCATTGCCTTCCCTCCTCGAGAGAGTGGCTTGAAAGCGCTGTCGCCCATTTTAAGGACGAAAAAGTTGCTGGAGTCGCTGGGTACACACTTCCGCATAAACAGGGAACTGTCTGGGAGAAACTTGCCTTCGATTGGGGTTGGAGGAAACTTAACGAAACAAGCAAAGCCTACAGAAGAGACACGTATTTTTCGACAACCAACTGCATTTTCAGAAGACCACTGTGGGAAAAGTATCCGTTCGACGAGAAATTGCCAGACCTAATTCATGAAACAAGCAAGTTCGGCGGCGAAGATTACGATTGGAGCCTCGAAATGCTTGCCAGAGGATACAGATTAATCGTTGAACCGAGGTTTGATGTCTACCATTCGCACGGTGAAACAGTTTCGCACCTCGTCCCAAAATACCTATCTTGGCGTAAAATTAGGAAAAATCTTAGGTCATTCGCAAGGCCAAGGGAATCCTTTACTAGGACAAAGGTGAAGTTACCCAAACACTATGTTCTCTAGTCTGCTCCAAGTCTCAATGTATTTTCTGTAATCACTGCTGGTCCTAATGGCACTTAAACGAAGACAGCAGGTTATCCACAGGATCCGTGTATTCTGATTCTGGGATTTGCCGTTTAAAGATTATCGGTCGGGAAAGGTTGTGTGTAAACGTGACTATGTAAATGCGGTTTGATTCTGGACAGTACCATGTTGCGTTTGTGAAACGAGTTGTCTCCCTCCATGTCAGACCAGATTTACTTTTGGATTCCTTCATGACCAACTCATGTTTCAGCAGCTTCCTTGGTTCAGCAAGAACGAACTTTATGCGCCGTTTTTTTAATTGCTTACAGAGATCTTTCTCGTAATTTTTCTTAAACCATTCATCTAGGTTGTTAAGTGCGTCTTGAAAAACAACGTTTGCCATAGAATAATACTCAACGATGAGGGTTGAGGTTTTTTCAGTAAAAGAAGAAACTTTTTTGCCAGAAAGAATAAACCGAGCTCTGCCAACCGCAATCTTGGTGTCAGTTAAAAGAAAATCCATCGGCGTCTCAAAACGGAAGTTAAGAAGCGACCAAACGTTGGAATCTTTTCCATGGCATTCGAAGCTTTCGAGCACCTGCTTAATTATTTTCTTTGACGAATCATCGAAGGTCTTAAAGATGAACCGAACAATGACTACACGGTTGCTTTCGTCACAATACCATAGGTACAACCTTTCCTCAGACTGCGCCTTCACAACCATGTAAAGGGCTTCGTGCGAAAAAACGCGGGCGTCATTCTTTTCTAAAATCGTCACATTCTGTTTCCTAATACGTCTCTTTTTCTTACCGTATTGCTCTCCCATTTTATCGATAAGGGTAGCTGCAATTACTGAAATAGGTCTACGCCTTTTGGGAATGGGCTCCCATTTCCCTTCGATAAGGTAATTTTCGGCTTCAAGCATGAAAGATCCCCTTTTCGCATTGCCACCATAACGTGTGAAGCGGACTTCCTCGGGAACCTCAAAGAGGAGACCGTTCCATCCGAACTCCATGAAATCCAATCCTTGATTTCTCCTATGAGTCTGCATGTTCCAGTAAAGAATATGAACAGGCTAATAAAACCATTTTCATGAAAGAAAGTGGAGGACCTCATAAATTGGCTCCAAAATGCCTTTTTTATTAAAGTAACTATTATCATTTGCTTAGGCTGGTAGATTACGAAATGGAGTTCAGTTTTCCTGTTTCGAGAATTAAAGAAGGAAAGGCAGAGGTTGTTGTGCCGAACCTTGAAAAATTCAGGAAAGACGTTTGGGACTATGCTCCTTCGAAGGCTCCGGTTTTTTTTAACCCAGCGATGAAGCTGAACCGAGACCTTGCAGTCCTAGTTCTTCAAGCCTATCAAAGAACGATCAACGGAGAGCTCATAATTTCTGAGCCCTTCAGCTGGCTGTGGAGTAAGGGGCATACGGTTCGCTAAAGAAGTGGAAGGCATCTGCGAGGTTAGCCTTAACGACATCAACCCAGAAGCATACAAAATGGCGCAACACAATGTTGAGATCAATGCGGTTGATAAAGTCATTAAACTATTCAACATGGATGCAAACTTGTTTCTCAGCCAACACGACGCGCCACATAAAAGGTTTAATTACATCGATTTGGACCCCTTCGGAACGCCTATTCCATACTTGGACTCGGCAATAAGAGCCTTAAGAAGTGGTGGATTATTGGCTTTGACGGCGACGGACCTTGCTCCTCTATGCGGTGTGTATCCGAAAGTGGCTCTCAGAAAATATGGCGGGTTGGCTTTAAGAACCGAATATTCGCACGAGATTGCCATAAGGTTGCTTTCAGGCTGTCTCGCATCGGCAGCTGCAAAACACGACATCGGAGTCAACATCATATTCAGCCACAAAAACAGCCACTACATCCGTGCCTATGCTTTACTCAATCAGGGAGCTAAAAAAGCCAGTCTAAGCCTACAAAAAATGGGTTTCATCATGCACTGTTTTTCGTGTTTTCACAGAGAAACAGTTTCAGGCATAATCCCACCTGTTAAGGTGTTATGCGACGAATGCGGTTCGCCCTTAAAAATCGCTGGACCATTGTGGCTTGGTAAAATAGTGGATAAGGATTTCTGTGAACTGGTCGAAAACGAAGCCTCCAAAAAGAGAACAGGAGAAGAAGACCGAATCAAGAAAACCCTCACTCTCGTCAAGGCGGAATCTGACGCTCCTCCAACCTTTTTTGTCATTGACCACATCAGCGACAAACTGAACATCACGATTCCTCCGGTATCAAAAGTTATCAAAATTCTTGAAAAAGAAGGCTTCAAAACGTGCCCTACACATTTCCACACGCGCGGACTAAAAACTGACGCACCTGCAAAAACAGTTTTGGAAGCAGTCAAAGAAGCGTTAAAAAATTGACACAGAGTTTATGCTTCGACTACTTCCAGACTCATGTCGATGGCTTTCACTGAATGCGTCAGCGAACCCAAAGAAATAATGTCAGGTTCAAGCTTGGCATAGGAAACAAGGTTTTTCGGCGTTATGCCGCCTGATATCTCGATTATAACTTTCTGTCTCAGGTTCCTGGCAGCCAGTTCCTTCATCGTGTCTTCAGCTTCTTTTAAGGTCATGTTATCAAGCATCACTATGTTGGCTCCTATCTCCGCCGCTTGGACTGCTTGTTCCAAAGTTTTGGCTTCAACCTCGATTTTTTTGGATGAACCCACAAAAACCCGTGCCCTCTTTACTGCTTCATCTATTCCGCCTGTGATCACAATGTGGTTGTCTTTAATCAGGACAGCGTCGTCAAGCCTCATCCGATGCGGGTCTCCTCCGCCGACAATAACAGCCCGTTTATCAAAATAACGAAGACCGGGAGCCGTCTTCCTAGTTGCAGCAATCCGAACTTTGGGGCTTGTTTTCTTTACCTCATTCACCAACCTTCGGGTTTCGGTTGCTATTCCGCTCATCCTCATGAGAATGTTTAGAATTGTTCTTTCTGCTGTAAGAATCGGGCGTCCATTGCCCTCTACCTCAGCAACAACTGTGCCTGCAGCAACTTCGTCTCCATCATTCACTTTTTCTGAAAAGCTAACTCCGAGTATTTCGAAGAAAACTTTTGCTTCGTAGATGCCGCAGATTACGGCGGGTTCCTTAACGATTATCTGAGCGTATACGTGTGTGTCTTTTGGAACAATCGCGTTTGTCGTAATGTCGCCTTGACCCACATCCTCATCCAAAAATCTTTTCAATTCATCCTGCAAGGCTTTTTTGGGTATCGTCATAATTGTGACCCCTTTCATAATGAATTAGATGCGGACTTGATATAAATTTGCAAGTATAATGAAAAGCCACATTGAAGAGACTTGTCTTTTTAGGTTCCGATAATGATATTTTCGCTAATCTTTTTCAAAGTCGCTATAGCTGACAAGGCAGCAATGAAGCTCGTCTTCGGGTTTGTTGGGAAAGGTCGGTTAATGGTTTTGGTTTCGAACTCTCCGAAATCGCCCTTCACGTGTATTTCGTGCGAAATAACTTTTGTCTCCGGGTCTGTTATGATTCTAACCTTCGTCTTTTCAGGTCCAATACCAGCAAGGCTTAACGTGGCTGAAACATTGACGTTCTGAGGGAAAAGTTTCACAGCCTCTTTTGCTGACCCCTCGTATAGTACAAGAGGTTTTTTTAATGAGTGGAGGTCGATGTGGTTTTTTTCGACAAGCGGAGCACCCTCGAAGCTTTGAGGCGGCTTTCTGGTTGTAAGTGTAACCTCGTCGATCTTGCCTATGGCAGCGGATTTAATGTTGTCCAAACCCACAATTGCCCCTGAAGGCACGTAAACCTTGCGCCTCTTTTTCTTGGCTAAACTCGATATTTCAGCAAAAAGTTTTTCGTCAATGAGGGCTGCTGCGCTCATAACCATCAGGTCCTTGTTTTCAGACAGCAGTCTCACGGAATACTGTTTTACTGCTTCAGGCGAGGCAGCTTCTATGACTATCTGAATTTTACTATCTGAAATAAGGTCGTCCGCTTCATGGGCTATTTTTGGCTTCTTCTTCAGTCCGCTAATCAGTTTCTCTGCGTGTTCTTTGACAAGATCGTATACAGCTGTAAGTTCGATGTCTCCAGCTTTCCCTGCATCGATCGCTTCAGCTATAACGGTTCCGATGGCGCCACAACCGATTAATCCAGCAGCAATTTTCGTCTTGTTATCCCAGCTTGTGTCATGTGGAATCTTTGGGAATCTAGATTTTTTGTTCTCGAAGAATATGCGAGTGTGACTTAGATAAGGTTTTCTAAAAAGTATTGGGATGGTGAATGTTTGAAATGTTACTCGCTTTTTACCAGCCTAAAAGCGTTAGTAGGTTATACCTGAAAACCAACATGGCAATTAATGAAGATACAAGCGACATCACAGTAATCAGCGTGTTAAGCGATGGACCAGCAGTATCCTTGAATGGGTCGCCAACAGTGTCGCCTATGACTGCTGCTTTGTGAGCTTCTGACCCTTTTCCGCCATACGCTCCGGACTCTATCAGTTTCTTGGCGTTGTCCCATAAGCCACCAGCGTTAGCCATAAGCAACGCGAATAGTAGTCCTGAGAAAATGCTGCCAGCGAGGTATCCACCTAACGCTTCGACTCCGCCGACAAACCCAACAATCAATGTTGCAGCGATGGCCATGACGCTTGCTGGTAGAAGCTCTTGTAATGCGCCTTTGGTTGCGATGTCAACGCACCGGCTATACTCAGGTTTTACTCCTTCTTTTCCTTCTCTGAGTCCCGGAATTTCCCTAAATTGCCTTCTGATTTCCTCAATCATTCTGAAAGCGTTTCTTCCAACTCCAAGCATAAGCATCGCTGAAAAAACAGCGGGTATGGCAGTTCCTATAAAGGCGCCTAACAGAACGAGTGGGTTCATCAGGTCGAAGCTGACTGTTATGCCTGTTTCGTTTCTGATTATTTCTTGGAATGCAGCTGAAAAGGGCAATCACGGTTAATCCCGCTGCACCTATAGCGAATCCTTTCGTTATTGCCTTTGCAGTGTTTCCTGCTGCGTCCAGCTCGTCTGTTACGTTTATGACTTCTTCACCGAGTCCTCCCTGCTCTGCTATTCCCTTGGAGTTGTCAACTATGGGACCATAGGCGTCGTTTGAAACCACTAAGCCTACGATTGACAGCATTCCCAATGCTGCCATAGATATACCGTAGAGTGCATATTGGGTGCCTAATGGCTCACATAGTCTGTATGCTACGACTGCTGCGCCTGCAATTCCCACTAGTGGTGGTAGAACGCTGCGTAGACCGTAGGAGAATCCTGTTATGATGTTTATGGCTGCTCCTGTTTGTGCTGCTTCCGCTGTTTTTTGGACTGGCGCCTTGTCCTCTGAGGTAAAGTAGTCCGAGGTTACGCCTATGATGACTCCCGCAATTAGACCGACTGTTGAGGCTCCCCAAATTCTGAGGTTATACTGGATGAAGACCGATGTCACGTATGTTAAGCCCACAAAAATTATGCATGTAACGTATGTTCCTGTGTTCAAAGCTTTGCCTGGGTTGCCCCCGCTTCCTACCCTTACTGTCAAAGCTCCTACAATCAGCTGACAGGATGCCTTGGCCAGCGAACACTAGGGGGATTTGAAGGTATATTCCTTGGGAGCCCGGCAACAGGTTCAAGGCTTGTCCAAGAATCATGACTGCGACGATACTTGCCACGTATGAGTCGAAAAGGTCTGCTCCCATGCCTGCAACATCGCCCACATTGTCGCCAACGTTGTCAGCAATTACAGCTGGGTTTCTCGGGTCGTCCTCAGGAATGTTCAGCTCCACCTTTCCAACCAAGTCTGCGCTTATGTCAGCAGTCTTTGTGTATATGCCACCGCCAGCCTTAGCGAAAAGGGCAAGGGAACTTGCGCCGAAGCTGAATCCCAATATGACTTCGGGGTCGCCTGTTGCCCAATACACGACGCTTACTCCGAGCAAGCCGAGACCTACGACTGCCATTCCCATGACTGCTCCACCGCGGAAACCTATTGTGAAGGCTTTGTTCAGTCCTTCTCTCGCTGCGCTGGCTGCCCTTGTGTTCGCTTTTGTTGATATGTTCATTCCGAGGAAGCCAGCTGTTGCTGAACAGACTGATCCGAAAACATACGCTGTAACTATTGCTATATTTTTTAAGGGGTCAGGATTTGACCATATGGGTGAAGGAAGAAAAATGAACATGAAAACAGCGACTATGGACACGAACACTGCCAATGTTTTGTATTCCCTGTTTAGAAATGTTCTTGCCCCTTCCCTAATTGCAGAGGCGATTTCCTGCATTTTTTCGGTTCCTGGGTCCTGTTTGTTAACATAATTGTAGAAGTAGAGTCCAACTACGATTGAGACTAGAGCAGATAATGGCGCGACAAGCCACAGCTCATACATGATACCGCCTTCAATACGTTCCGCGCTTAAATGTATTATGTCTTCAGATACTTTGCGAAATCCGTTTTATAAGCTTAATTGCGTATCAACGGTTCTACCTATTCACAATTTTGGTTAGTATTATCCATTATGAAGGTCAATAATACATGATTTTTTGTGAACATGACCAAGAAAATAAAATGTCTTTAAAAGTTTATTCAATAAGAGGATTTTTGGTTTTCAGCGAAGATGATAAATACTGAAGGCTGGAAAATATTGGAAAATGTTGAGGTGCTTCGAGGTTGAACAAGCTGGACGAACAGGTTCTTAAGCTGCTAAGCGAATCTGGGCCTCTTACTCTCGTCGAGATTGCTGGGAAATTGGACAAAAAACCAAAAGCCGTTTTCAGCTCTTTGAGGAGACTTTTCGAGAGCAATGAAATAATTAACGACCTGAAGATCCGCAAATATTCTGTTGCCAAGAAAGTTGAGTGACAAGACCGTTTTTTGACCAAACAGAGCTTATTTCTTCATATAACAATTTTTCTGTAATTCATTGGTAAGTGTAAATTATTTAAGACAATATGGTGATACTAGACTTCACAAAAAACATATAGGAGATTGACTCGTTTGAAGATAGGTATCTTCACCGTTCTGTACAATGAACTTAAACTGGAAAAAGTGTTAGAATATGTTTCAAAGCTCGGCTACGAAAGCGTTGAACTCGCAGCATGGAAGGGAAGCACTCACCTCGACCTCGACAACGTCCTAAGCGGCGGTGCCACGAAACTTAAAAAAACAGTCGAAAAATATGGGCTTTCAATTTCTGGAATCAGCAACCACCTTGAAGGGCAACTTGTGCTCGGGCCTCACGGCGCTTCAACAGACGACTTTTTCAAAGGCACACCGGAAGAAAAAGTAAAATATGGCACGGAACGCATGAAGAAAACTGCTGAACTGCAGCTGCGCTTGATGTTAGCGTCGTGAACGGGTTCATCGGAGCACCGTATTGGGGAGCATGGTACATTTTTCCACCCGCCTACGAGAAGATTTACGAGGAAGGTTTCAAGATGTTCGCTGAGCGTTGGAACCCCATTTTCGACGTGTTTGCTGCGCATGGGATTAAGTTTGCCCACGAGGTTCACCCGCAGGAACAGGCGTACAACGTTGAAACGACGGAGCAGGCGATAAAGGCGGTTGATGGTAGAAAAGAGTTCGGGGTTAACTTCGACCCGAGTCACTTCGTCTGGCAGGGAATTGACCCTGTTGTTTTCATCAAGAAGTTCGGGGATAGAATCTATCATGCGCATGCCAAGGATGCAGAGATCGTGAAGGAGAACGTCGCAACGTCAGGCGTTATACCAACGGGCGGGTGGATGAGGCAGGGCAGAGGGTTCAGGTTCAGGGTCGTAGGCTGGGGCGATGTTGAATGGAAAAGGGTAATAACCGCGCTGCTTGAGGTCCACTATGATTTTGTCCTGAGTTACGAGCACGAAGACCCCGTGATGAGCCGCGAAGACGGGTGCGAAAAATGCATAGCTTTCCTAAAGTCATTAATAATCAAGGCTCCCCTTAAGCAGGTGTGGTGGTGAAAAGTGTCGAAGAAAGAAGTCGGATTTGTGACGATGGGCAAGGTTTCGAAGGAACCTAAAGAAGTTAAAGACATCAGCGTCGGCGTGTTAGGCTACGCCTTCATGGGCAAAGCTCATACAAACGGTTACAAAAAGATGCCAGTGTTCTTCTATCCGCCTCCTGCGAGACCGCGCTTGATAGCTCTCTGCGGAAGAACGGAGGAGGCTTTAGTGAAGCTGGCAAAAAGATATGGGTTTGAAACCTACTACACTAACTGGAAGGATGTCGTCAAAGACAAGAGGATTCAGCTTGTCGACAACTGTTTGCCAAACAACTTGCATTCTGAACCCTGCATAGCGGCAGTCGAAGCTGGAAAGAACGTGATTTGCGAGAAGCCACTTGCTGGAACCCTCAGGGAAGCGAGGGCGATGTATGAGGCTGCTGAGAAGGCGGGCGTAAAGCACATGACAGCTTTTAATTACCGTTTTGTTCCCGCGTTGAGGCTGGCGAGGAACCTCATTGACGAAGGCTACATCGGCAAAGTCCTTCAGTTCAGAGCCGTTTACCTTCAGGAGTGGATTATGGATCCCTCGTTTCCTTTGGTTTGGAGGCTGAGGAAAAGCGTCGCTGGATCAGGAGCATTAGGCGACCTAGGAGCACACATCGTGGACTTGTCTAGGTTTCTCGTGGGAGACTTCGCCTCAATTTGCGGATTAACTGAGACCTTCATCAAGGAACGCCAGTTGCAGGATAATCCAGAAAAGAAGGGCAAGGTTGACGTGGACGACATGTTCATCGCCATGGTCAAGTTCAGGAACAACGCGGTCGGTAGCCTTGAAAGTTCCCGCTTCTGTGCAGGAAGAAAGAACTATCAGAGGGTTGAGGTTCACGGGACAGAAGGGTCAATCAGCTTCAACCTTGAACGGCTGAACGAACTGGAAGTTTACTCAAAGAAGGACCAGGATGACAGAATGGGCTTCCGCAACATTCTGGTCACCGAAAGCGTTCACCCGTTCATGGAGCACTGGTGGCCGCAGGGGCACATTATCGGCTGGGAACATACTTTCGCGCACGAAATCCACCACTTGGTAGATTGCATAGTGAACGACAAGTCAGTGGCTCCGCTGGGTGCAACCTTCTACGACGGGCTGAAATGCCAAGAAATACTGTCCGCAATCGAGGAATCGTCAGAAAAGAGCAAGTGGGTGACAATTCCCGCTTAGAGTCCCAACACTTTTTTCTTTTTATATGTGGATTCAAGTGTTTCTACTTAGTATGATTTGTTCAACAACCGAGTTTCAATTTTGAACAATAAACGCTGTTTACGGGAGGCTATCTGATTTGTGTGACATACCGCAACCGTCATGGACTTATCTAGATTTTTGGCTTTCAGGTGAATGAAAATAGTAATTTTCCCATCTTTTATAATAAAAAAATTTAAATAAGACCTCTAAGATTATATTTTTGAGGAAAAGAAGTAAATGAGTCATGAAGAAAAGGTAAAAGAGGCATTTACAGAAAAAGCAGACCAAGATGCAGTTATTCAATGGCTACTAGGGAAGTCTAATGAAAGCAGACCATTGTATCTCAGAGAGATAAAACAGTTTTGTAAATATGCTGGTAAGGCTCCAAGACAATTGATTGAAGATAGAATGTCTGAGTATAAGCAGATTGACGGCGAATTATTAATGGATTTTGCTCAAAGAAAGAAAGAATCAGAAAGGTTATTTCAGCGTGTGTTTCAGCAAATAGAAGAGGAGAAAAGACTTGCACCCAAAACTATTGCAACTTCAAGACTGATAGTCAAGTCATTTTATAGCTATTGGGGATACCCACTTTGCAAAGAAGATACAAAGTATAGAAAGTCGAAACAAAGGAAATTTCATGATGTCGAGTTATCTGAAAGTGATTATAAAGCGATAGTTGACGCAGGTGATATGAAAGAGAAGCTGAAGAATTGTTTGGTTAGCACAAACAGGCATGAGGATAGGTGACGTTCAAAAGCTGAAGGTGAAGGATTTAAAGGAGTTTGATTTAGGGAAGTTAGATGCCTTAAAAGTTCCTATGGCTATTGACTACCTTCCAGAAAAGACAGAGGGCAGGGAGATAGGATGGCGTTTTACGTTTCTCGGCAAATATGGCGTGGAGTTGTTAAAAGCTGATCTGAGAGCTAGAGTAAAAGATGATGGGTTAAGAGAGCAATATATCTTTACAGGTCAAGAAGGGAATAAGTTATCTGAACAGCAATGGAATAGTATGATGAAAGATTTAGCGAAAAAGACAAGCCTCAGATTAGACGGGGAACATGGCAGGGTTAGAGTACACTGTTTTAGAAAGTATTTTGATAGTCAATTGCAAGGACATAACGCCAACAAAAACATTGTCTACTGGATGATGGGACATACATTGGAAGGGATGGAGGAAACTTATTTTCAAGGACAGGTTCAGAAAGATAATTTGAGGCAGATATATGCTAATGTGGAAAACTACCTAACTCCGTTAATTGAGAAAGTAATTGAAAAGGCAGTTATTCCCTCTGAAGTCACAGAACAGATTACAACCCTTAAGACGGACCTAGAAGAGCAAAAGAAGAATTATGCAGATTTAAGAGCAGACTTCGAAAGATTCGTGAGGTTACATACTGAAGAAGGTCTAAAGAAGATACTTGAAGGCACAAGAGAAATGACACCTGAAGAAAGAGGAAAGTTCAAACTACCAAAGTCTACAAAAAAGAAGCAAATAAGGCAGAACGATTGATTGAAGATTTAGGATTTATCATTCCAGATTAAGAGAATCATCTTCTTTCTCTTTGAAATGCCTTCTAAAACTGAACTCGAGGACATTGCTGTCTAACTTCAATCCATTGAGATTGATTCCTTTCAAATTCTCATCTAAAAATTCTGCGATAGCACATACTTCTCCATTTTATGCGGGTTCCAATTTGAATTAGCGCGTGCGCTTCTATTCCTCAGGATGAACGAACTTCTCCAAGTTTCCCCATTTCTTGGCTGGGTATTTTTCTGCTAGTTTTTCAAGCCTTGTCTTACGCTTCCTTTTTGGTCTTTGTCTCAAGAGATTACCACATCCTAGCTGAGTTTTATATGATGTTAAGATATATAAATTTTTTGTTATATTCACAACTTTTAGTAAAAAAAAATAAAATTTAAATATAGGATCACTGTTATTATATAAATAAGGAAATAGAAATCACGGTCACAAATTTAAATTGTGATTAAAGACCTCTGAATGCCCCATATGTAGAGGGATTTAAAATCCACCTTTAAAAGGTGAAGAGTCAGAAACCAAAAAATTAATAATCTGAAAATTGTGGCTTAACGCCACGTTAACGCCTACGCAAGTAGGTGTCCCTGTGAGATTTCAGAATTAAATAAATCAGAGAGTGATAACATTGGATAAAGAGATAGAAAATTTCCTAGACGAACCAATATTCTTTGCATTAGTACTAAAAGGCAAATATAGGGATTTTCTGGATTTAAAGAAACTCATCCAAAGAAACAAGAATGTACACATTATCTATCAAAAACCCTGCTCAAGCATGTTGTGGATAGTAGACAAAAACCTGACGTACTCTCTCAAAAGGAGGCTGAAAAAAGTGTCAGGACTTAGTTTGCCTCCTGAACGACCTGGTCTGCAAGACCTGCCTCCTGACTATTCTGGTATAACAGCAAAGAAAAAAGTAAACTTGAGAGACTTCACTCTATACTACAACCACAAACCTTGGAACTCTAACAATTATGTCTATCAGTACAGCATTTACAAATATAGATGTGACGTTGGAACTCCCTTAAACTATATATTAACGAAGTCTACGTATAGGCTAACTGGTGACTGGCATAGAATAATGCCACTTACACGAGACGAACTTTTTCTTGGACCCGAAAATGCATTGGCATTTCCTACTCCCGAACCTGAATCAAAAGTAATCTTTGAGATAACTAAGGAACGCAACATAGTAACAACGGTAAAGGAACCAGATGAAAATGGAAAGTTTCAGTCTCGCTCACTTGAACCTTATGAAATATGGACAAACATACTTAATAAACACTTAAACACACCTTTTCTCTTCAAAATTGTTGAACCATTGACTCCCCAAGAAATCAACAATATACAGAGCTGGGACTTTGAAAGAATCAGACATGACTTTTGTTACGAAGGGTGGTACAAAAATGCTGACATGATTTATGCCTTAGAATCTCAAGTGATAAATTTTCACGACAATCCCTATGAGGACGAAAAAACTCCTGAGATAATAATGAAGTATCAAGACCATACAGACTTGCTTTCTCCTACAAAATTGGGAAAAACTACTTTTGCGATGAAAATAGCAAGAATTAGCGGTGGAGTGTGGTTCAGTGATGCTTCAAGAGCAGGATTAGTCGGGTTTGCGACTGCTGATGCTGAAAATATAGGAATTTTGACGGACAATACGGAACTCTCGATGTTAGACAGTGTACAAGACTATATACTAGAAGCTATAAGAAATCTATTAGAGATAAAAGAGAAAGGAGTTCAAAGAGCAGGGAAGGGCAAAGGACCAGTGGTAGCAAGGACAACTGCTTCTGTAACTTGCTTGCTTAACCTTCCTCAGACAGAAATTTCTGATGCAGATAATCCTGTCGCTGTTGACCGTAACCAACTTGCTCAATACTTTGCTGAATATATATCACGGCATGCAATTGTATCAGGACCCGTATCTTCAAGATTAGGACTACTTCTAATCTTACTAAAACTAGACATTGCTAAGAAAGAAAAAGACAGTCAAGGCACAGACATAGAGCCATTGAACGATGAAACTATAGACAAAAATGAGCTTGTCTACACCCATATAATATCAGTTGTAAATACTAGAGTACAAAGTACAATCTTTCCTAATAGACAAGTGCAAACGTGGTTAGATAAGGACATTCCTCCTGAAACTTTTTCCGATGTAATCAAATCTTACATCGACTCCACTCTGCTACTGCCTCTTTCCCTGACATCAGAGAATATTGTTTAAGTTTCAAGGGTGCTTTCAGGCACATAAGAGGAAAAGCATTGAAGCATGCTATATTAGACAATCTGAAAGAAGTTTACTTAGGAGACTATGACATCAACAAAATTCTTCAGGATGCGGAGGAAGATGTTACACATATCTGCAATTTAATCATAAACTCCATTACGCAAATGTTAACCACTATTAGCAGTGTTCCTCATGAATTGTGGCTTTTGAATCAGTATAAGAATTTGCCTAGCGGAAAGTGGAAAGCCATTGTTCTAGGAGCATGTGCTTTCACCAACAATAATCCAATGATGCCAAAAATATCATGCCTCTTTCAGAATTAACAACGACTTACAATGGACTTAACGAACATCTAAAGCCTATAACTTACTTCTCTAGCGTTCTACAAAATATTCCAGAAACTCCAAGCGGGCAAAGAAGACTCAATCAAAGCTTACAACACTTTGGCTTTCTGTTACAAGGCGAGGAGAACAAAACGCCCTTTTCATAGACTTTAAAGGAAATCTGGATTGTCTACGAACTCTGTTAAGCACTTTAGAAAGGGAAAATCATACAGATCTAAGTGATTAAATTAATCTTAAATCCTAAAATCTCCCTTTATTTTTTTTATTTTTTTTATTGAATTTATTTAAGATCTGACTAAGGTATTCTGCATAAATTTTTAATAATAAACCTCTTTCAAATCTCAAATAAAAAAAATAAATTAACTAAAAAAATAAATAAATGAAAAAAATAAATCAGTTCTGCTATAAGAAAGAGAAAATTAAAAGACCATTTGTGTGAAGATTATTAATGTTTGTTACGTTTTACTCGAAATTTCCATTTATTTTTTTTAGTTAATTTAGTCAGGTTTTGACTAAGGGTATGTCTTGCTGTCTCTTGCATAAATATATAATCATTATAGACATAATCTCACAAAATCCTTAATGTGGCGTTTTTTTTCATATATTAAATTTATATTCTTAATTTTACAGATAGCACTTTGGCATTTAAAGCAAATAGCAGTTAGAGCAAGTAAAACAGTTTTGATGCCGTCTGAGGAACAGCTACACTATTTTTGTTGTCTCGGAGAAACAGTGGTGGTAGTTTTAATAATATTAATAATATGGTAGATTAAGACGTGTTGATTTTAACCTTAAGATGGCTTATGCTTTCAATATCACTATGTTGCCAATGCTACCAAATGCTACCTAAAATTTATATACTTCCTCACCATTAATTTATAATTGGTATATACCAAAACTATCGTAATTTCGCACACTCTAATAATATAATATAGGTAGGTGGATTTGAGGACTGAGAGCAGATGAAGGCACTAACAATAAGTAAGGACAATCTTACAATCAATATAATATTTTATAGTTTTAGTAAATGAGTGGGAAAGGTGAAAGGTCTGAAGTTTGAGTTCGGTTTGCAGAGTAGAACAAAGCAAGTTAAGGAGAATATTAACGATAAGCCTTCAACGAATAAGGTAGTAGATGTTGCAGAAGGACAGGAGAACCAAATATTAATGCCTAATGAAACTCAAGATGACTTGGCGGATTTTGACCTTCCTGAAGATAATTTAGGTGCAATGATAGAAGAAACTAAGGCAGAAGAGAAAGTAATAGTTGAAGACGTTAAGTTGCGAGTTCAAGACATTAAACCTGCGAAAGAACTAAAGGACATAATTCCATTTTCTAACAGTCATGTGATTAAGGATGTCGCCAGAAATCCTTTTGTGGCTCGGGTTGTTTTATACCTTGAGGAACATGGGTATAGCGCTTTTACTGAATTAAGCGAAGCATTAGGCATTAGTGTTGGGAGTTTATGGTTTACATTCGACAAACTCAAGAAGATTGATTTTCCTGTTGTGCAGATAAGTAAACATGAGGCGTTCAATAAACGTGTCACTCATTACGACTTGAGACGGACAGCAAGACAAGAGGACGAGTCAAAAAGACGCTCAAAGAACTGAGGGTTTGGTACGAGTATTACTCTTTGAAAGCATTTTTAAAAGCGCTTCCAGAGTTCAAGTGGATTTCGTTGGAGGAGTTGAGTAGCAGTTACAATTTTAGGAATGTAATAAAGAAATATGGATTTGATTTTGAAAGAGCAATACAATTGCTATTGAAGAACGGGGTTGTTCGTGTCAAAGGACAAGGCGAACATATCACTCATGTAAAAAGAGTGTTTGACAATTTCGGTGCGAGAATTAGTGAGATTGAAGCGAGGGATTTGATTGGAAGTTAGAAGAGTAGACAAGCATAGGAGAGAAGGTTTCCCATTTTTGGCAGTCCGAAGACTTTTAACTAAAGCAGGAGCGAAGAGAGTAAGCAGAGAAGGTGTTGAGGAAATGATTAGGACTTTAAACGAAGCATCCATGAAGGTGGCAAAAGAGTCTATTCTCATTGCTCAAAGTTCTCCTCATGCTCCAAGCTTTAAGGAACGGGAGACAATTACAGCAGAAGACGTTGCCATAGCAACCAGAAGAGTTTTGAGCCAAGCCCTACAGTAACTAACCAATCTTTTGAGGTGATGTATGTGAAACAGAGTAGTGGGAATAAGGTTGCAGGAGGTGAATGTTATGGGTAAGTTAGGAAAGTCAGTTTTGAAACAGAGACAGACTGAACAACGTCCACCTAAGGAATTGCAAGAATATCAGGAAAAAATGAAAAACAGGCAGAACAAAGAAAGGCAAAGAGATTAGAGGCGGAAGGTGAAGCAGAAAATGTTAAACTTTCTAAAGAAGAGATGCCTTCTGATATAGTTGAGGCTAAGGAAGACTATTTCGGTGAAGTAGCACCAGTGGCAGAGCAAATGAGCAGTTCACAAGCAGAAAGCGAAAAAGAAGCAAAGCCTGAACCAGAAATTCCCCACCCTAAGAGACAAAAGTAACTGGTGACCACATGACAAATGAATTAATCATTTACTCAACCGCTCTTTTAGACTCTTTTACTGTCCTATACAACCATTAAAATCGTAAACTACTATACGGAGGCTAAAAGGTAGAACCAAAAACGACAAAAGCGACTATTTTGGTATAAACTCAAATGCTGTTATTCAGGAATCTAAAGGGTCGTTTGATATAATTTCTTTGACGGAATAGTCCTCATTTTGTTCCTAAGTCAAAAATGAAAAATGGAAAATTAGGGTATAGATGATGCATTTTTGCTATAACCAAAATTGAGGTGGTGAATATGAGGGAATTACCGAAAATTATAGAAATGGCGTTAAAGTCCTCAGACTACATACGCATAGGAAGGACGTTGGCAAATGAGATTAAAGATGGAGGCTTAGAAACAAGTAAAGAGGTTAGGGAACAGACCTTCTCCAGACTCAACTGCTCACTAAATCAATACTACGCTGTCCTAAACCTATTGAAAGAAAGTGATTTTATAAAAAAAGAAGGAACCATGTATGTTTTAAATGGAGAATTCCCAGTTAGAGTAATAAAATCCTGGTTAGAATTTAGAGAAGTTTTATGAGTTAAATTGAAAAGCCAGCTCACTATCTAGCTACTATTGTCATCAATAAATGTCAAGGATTCAAATAATTATGTTAACTAGGCAAATAATAGGATGGAAAGAAGATGAGTGGCATGAGAGGATATATTGCCCAATGGTAAAGGATTAGAATTGGCAGACTCTTCGTTCTATGCCACAAGTATCCTCCAATCAAGCCATTAGTTAGGAGTAACGTGTTCGCCAAATGGGGAACAACACGCCATCCCCAACCCAAAACTGCTGCGTTGCCAGGAATATGGATTATACTGAATAGAAATGATTGAATTATGATTGCCAATCCAACTGGCATTATCTTCTCAAGTCTTGTCTGCAAATAGACTCTGAAAAAAACTCTTCAGCACCAAGCCAGGCAAAGATCATATACAGAATATTCGGCATCCAGAAGAGAGTGTTATGATAATCATTAAGAAACGCCTGAAAGTTTGCACCTGCACTTAAGTAGATAAGGGGAAAAAAAGATGACAATTGTTGCAACCCAGCACACTATGATTCTTACTGATGGCGTGCGCAGTCCTAAGTCCTTCAAAAAGGGCTTTAACTCTTTCTTTCCGTAATGTCTGATTGTGAACAATAATATGATCGCATATTCCATTCCAAGGAGGAAAAAACCAAGACTATAATAATGATAATCAAGAGAAGAATAAAAGAAAAAACCATAGAGAACCGTGATCGCACAGTCTATTCCTGCAATTGACAGATCAATTAAGGCGGACCTCTTGGAGAATCCCTTTTTGTAAGGAGAGGGCGGAACGTTTCTTAGAAACAGCCAGATTAACCCAATCGCCAAACATACCTTGGCAATCTCATCGATTCCTTCGCCGACAGAAAGCCCTATCCCATCAAGACCAAAAACAAACCGTACGATTAACGATAAGGACCAAGAAAGGGCAACAACGATGAAGGGAACAAGCAGTTTCCCTTTTTTCCATCCTTCAAAAATAGGACGACGGAAATGACTTTCCATATTTAACCCTTGTTAAATATACCTTTAAATCATGTTAATGGGGAAGAAGAATAAATTTTATGGTACAATCGTTTACACTAGTACAATCGTTTACAAAAGATGATAAATACTGGGAAATCTAATTAGATTTTTCGATAGGGGCAGAAGTGATTTGAAGCGAAGACAAATTTTGTCAGTGTCCCTTGGCACCCTAGTCCTATTTCTATTTCTCACTGAAATGGTTTGCTCTCAGAGCGACTCGAAACATTCGCTTCCTACACCCATTGCACTCACAGAGAGTATTCAGCCAATACACTTTTTTCACACAGGATATAGCCCGCACAAGTTTCTATCAAAATCAGTCATTACTTAACCAGTCAACGAGGTTAGAAATCTACACCTTCATTGAAGATAATCCTGGGACCTGCTTCAGGGACATATGCGGAAAACTGAGATTTTTCTGTCGGCGTTGTGCAATATCATCTTAAACTTCTCACAAAATCTGAATTGATTTCGGTCTATGATGACAATAGATACAAGAGATTTTTCCAGTCAGGAAGGTTTAAAGAGTCTGAAATGAGATTGATTTCTCTCCTTAGACACAAAACGCTGGGAAGGATTCTTTTAGTTTTATCCAAGAACCAATCAATTTCGCATAAATCGTTAACTTCTGAACTTGGCATATCTTCTCAGACTTTTAAGTTGGCAGATGAGTCGTTTCAAGAAAATGGGAGTAGTTGATACCGTGAGAGAACGAATGACTGTGGAATACTTTGTAACGGGGAAGAATATATTTTTATTGAGTCGTTGCATTTCTCTTGTTAATCTTAGGTAACTCACTAACTCAGACGAATTCGAATTAATAGAAGTCATTGCAAAGAGATCTACGCGCGCGCTAGATAACTAGTTAAATCGCTTCGAAGCGTTACTGACTATGGAAAATGAAAAGGTTGTTGTTGCCTTATCCATGCGGAAAGAGTACAATATTGGCGGAACCGTAGTTGAGGCGCTCAAAGACGTCGACCTGACCATTTTGACTCGCGAATTCATTGTTGTCCAAGGTCCATCTGGGGCGGGAAAAACGACTCTTCTAAACATTATTGGCGGTTTAGACAAACTAACATCAGGCGAGATCTCTGTCCTCGGGCATGATCTGGTTAAGTATGATGAGTATTTTCTTGCGACTTTCCGGTGCACCAACATCGGATACGTTTTTCAGTCGTACAACCTAATTTCGACCCTTACTGCAAAGGAGAATCTCGCGTTTCCCATGCATTTCACCGGGTGGGACGACAGCCAGATTGAGCAAAAATCAGATGAACTGCTGAAACTTGTGGGCTTAACTGGTAGAGTTGACCATTTTCCGTCCCACTCAGCGGAGGCGAACAGCAACGGGCAGCTTTCGCTCGGGCGCTTGCTAATGATCCGCTTATTTTGTTAGCGGATGAGCCTACGGGAAACCTTGATTTGGACACAGGCTTGAAGGTTATTGACATTTTGAGGGGATTGAAAGAGAAGAAGACAGTGGTTGTTGTCACGCATGATGAAAGGGTCCTGAAGTTAGCGGACCGGACGCTTGTCATGTCAGACGGAAAAATTGTTTCCGAGGAGTAGGCGGGATGGTTGGGGTTTCCACTTAAAGAGTTGGCGAGAAGAAAGTTTCAGACAACATTAACAATCGTTAGCCTTGCTGTCTGCGTTTCGGTGACTATTTCACTTGTTCTTTTCGGTGAAAACCTCGGCGTTGAGGTTGCAGGTTTTTCAACGAGTGGGTTAACAGTTGGATTTTCAGTAATTTTTTCCAGGTTCATCCTGCTTGTGGTCATACTTGACTGTGTTACTGGGGTTCTTGTTGTTTATTTCCTAATGTCTGTGGCTACTTCAGAATCGGACTCGTGACATTGGCATCATGAAAGCCGTCGGATGCCTAACTGATGCTGTTTTTCAGCATTTCGCATCGGAGTTTTTGATTCTCGTCCTTGCAGGCTGCCTGATCGGGACTTTTGTTGGGATTGCCTTAAGTTTTGTCTCGACAGGCGTGATGAACCTTTTAGGTTTTCATCTCTTAGTTGGTCCTCTCAATGTACAGATGATTTTGCTGATTTTTATTATGTTCGCTGGATTTTCTTTTATTCTAGGCTTGCGGCTGACTGGACGGGTAGCTCGTATTAAACCTGCTGAGGCGTTGTCTCAAGTTTCAGATGTGATGGCTGCTCAACAGTCAACTTTTAAATTGCCTTTCTTGTTTGGCAAGAGTCTTACTGTACGCATTGCTTCTAGGACTCTACGTAGAAGATGGTCTATGACTATTCAATCAATTACCTGTCTTGGTGTAGTCATTGCTTTGATGACTGTAATCGTCGTCGGCGGAATAGTTGCTGAAGAAACCACGCTAGCTACGTTCAGAGGGCGGTTGGTACAGATGTGGTTCTTGTGACTAAGACTGAAATGGCTGAACATTATGAACAATTACTTGATAGGTTCCTTCAGCCAAGCCAATCTGAGTCTTTTAACTACCTTAATGATAGTTATGCGATTCCGGATTCTGTTATCTCTGCGATTCAAGAAATCAGCGGAGTCATCAGAAGCCGCCCCGGTTGATTTTAGAGACCTCTGTTAAAGAGGCTCAATATATTGCCCCAGATCCTAATAATCCCGGCCAATACATAGTAATTGGAGACCAAAGACAAGGTGACGCTATTATCATGGGTGTTCATGTTGGGGATCTTGTAAATGATTGGTTGCTTCTCGGTGAGAAAATCCAAGATAAAGACTTGAACAACGTGTTATTGGGAGACCCCTTTCACTGCAACATTTTTTGAAGACCCTTTTCAACAAAAACTTCAAAGCCTTCGATCACGAGTTTCATACTGTTGGGGTTTGTTTGGACCCTCTTAATAACGGGATGGTAGTCTACATGCCCTATGAGGGATTGTCCTCCATCGTTCATCACTCAGGTTATAATATTCTTCTAGTGCAGGTTGAACATTCAAACCGTTCAAGCATACTTCAAGGAATAGAAGCTGTAATTTCTAACTCAGGCTTGATTATGGTTGATTTAGATCAGTCTTTAAATAGACAGATAACCTTCATAAGCCAAATTTGGTCTCTGCTTCTTTCTCTTTCGCTTTTGTCTTTCATAAGCGCTGTCACTTCGCTTATGGGTTTCCTTATGCTTTCAGTGTCAGGTCAGCAGAGAGACTTGGGCATCATGCGTGCGTTAGGAACAAAACCCGGAACCATATTAAAGATTCTATTATTTCAGACGTTCCTGCTTGTCTTCACTGGTGCGCTGTTTGGGCTACCGATTGGGTTGGCATTTGTTTTAATATTCTTAATTCCTGAACTGGTTATATCCCAGAACGCAATCGTGGCAATCACAATATTGCTTTCAGTATTAATCGCTGCATTGTGTTTAGCAAGCTTATATCCAGCCTGAAAAAAGCTGCTCAGACCCCTATAATAACCGTGGTAGCACGAATTTAGAAAGGCTTCGCTACTAATTTTTTATAAAATGGATTTAAATTCGAGTTATATTACTTGACTGGCTAGCCTACTTTCAATCTTCCCTTCCTATACCAATAACAAAAACTTGTTAAAGGGCACTCTTCGCACTTCGGCTTTTTAGTGCAGATTGGGTGATCAAAAAACTGATCTCCACCACTACCATAGAGATAGATGACATAATCAATGTTTATTATCCTCTCTCCAGTTGCTTTTGAAATCTTTCTTCCAACCTCTTGTATCTGATTCCACGTTTTCTTATTGTTTTTGTCACTTTCTATCAATCCAAGCCTAAACAATATCCTGCGAACATTCAAGTCTGGCTTAACAACATCAACACCGCAAAGCTTTAGGAAATAGTAAGCGTTTATGCCTGTCAGCCATTTGAACGTTTTCTGGATCTCTTCAATTAAATCAGGCTTTGGAAAGATCAAATCTCCTTTTCTAATCACTTTGCTGTCTATCCATTTCCAAAAACCATTATGCTTCTCGCTTATCTCAACTATCTTTCCCGCATTATAGACGACTGCCTCAATCTTTGGTTTCCTACGAATCATGTTATTACTAACAAGAATTCTATCTACATCCTTATCATCAAAACCAGCGACCTTTCTTACATCGAAATAACAAAACGCTTTTTTTATGCCTCTTGTGTGAGGTTCCCATGCCCAAGCACGCAAACCACTCTCAAAAACTGCTTGCGTCATCTTCTCAAAGAAATAACTATCCTTCCTTTCTAAGTAGTTAAAACTCTTATTTTCTTCCATCGTTTTATCAAAAGCATCGCCTTTACTCAACTGCCTCAACTTTTCGACCATCAGATGATAGATTTGTTTGAGATTTTTCTCTGCTTTTGGCAATTATCCTCAATTTAATATTATTATATCATTCAGTATATAAATTTTAGTTTATTCTAAGATTCTTCCTAAAAAATCACCTAAATTGCCTAATTTGCCTAAATTATGTGTGCATTAAATTTTAATCCCAAACCCAAACCTAATGCCGTTACGTTATGTTCTGTTATATGTGTTCTCTACACTACACACTACATACTACTCACACACAAAATTTAACTGATATTATTTAATAGATTTGTCTTTCTTAATTATCTTTCATAACCCCTTATACGTTCAATTATAATAAAGGTTTATAGCATTAGCAGTAAACTCTGTTGGAGGCGTGAAACCGCCTGTCCCTAATTGAAGGGAAGAAAGAGTACACGGAAAAAATAGGAGAAATGAAAAATGCAAACAAATAAGAAAGTAATCTTGGTAGCACTACTTGTATCATTGTTCAGTATTGGGGTGTAAGAGCATGGGACATTTTTCAGGTTCAAGGAACACTCACAATTAATGAACCAATCTCTGTAAGACCATCCACGTTTTCAATTACTGCATACGCTGGTGAAACGAAAATCCAAAACATAACAATTCATAATTCAGCAAATAAAGCCATTATCATAGATTTTGCTGTAATCTTTGGAGAGGGTGGACCGAATATTCCACAAGGTATTGACGTAAACGCTTCAATCGGTGGTGTGATAATTCCTGAGCAAGAAGGGAGATTATGGTAGAAAAGAATGTCAGAAATAGTTGATACATTAATTTGTCCTGGTTGTGGTGGTAAAGAATTTTTTTTTGGTTCACTAGCGTATAAGACTAGGTCGGTTTGGGTTTGGGGATTAAATTTTAATCTTTTTTCTTCTTCTTCTTTATTGCCAAACTAATACTACCTAAATATTCAAGAAGGCTATTGATGTCCTCAACTCTAAAGTTGGAAAATTTATTTTCAATATTACTAAGACTTTCTGAGTTTGTTTCTGAAAATTTTCCAGAATAGACGCCTGTGCTTCCACTTACAACAGAAACCGTTCCAGCCATTAAGCCTTTAAGTCTTCTGAGCTGACATGAAGCCTGAAGGCAGAGCACCCATATTATAGTGAACCTCCCAATCTAAATCCTTCTGGGTCTGGTAACCTCCTTTTACTCCTTCGTTCATACTAAGTTGCCCTGAACCCTTTACTTCTCTCTGTTTAGATACTCCCACTGCTAAGAAAAATGGTTTACCTTTGTATCGAGCTTCCACTAATTTAATGTCTGGATTATCTATAGGCATTGAGGCTTTGAATGGGCTTCTTGTTTTCTTTTTCCTAAACAATTAATTACTCCCCATAATCTTGAATAGTAACAAGAAACTTAAATTTATTCCTCTAATACCTTCACTTACTCAGCCCTTGTTGTCACCTACACTTCTCGCTCGATTAACTGCCCCTAGAAAAGCCTTATGAGCAATGGTTTGGGGTTGGGCAAACATTATTAGAAGTCGGGATTCCTCGCTCTCTTTCCATGAATTAAACAAATATAAATAGCCTCAGTATCTAAATCAAGATAGTGAGACTTTTGCCCCAAAAAGAGAAAGACGCTAATAATGATGAAGGTGGTAACCAGAAGAGTTTTTGTGAGCGTCCTTTATATTTGGCGATAAAAATCCAGAAAGCAAAGAAAAAGAAACCTCAAGTGATGTATCTTTCATAAAAGTGTATTTTTTAATACTTTTAGTTGGTTAAATAGTAATATTTTTGATTTTGAACTAAAAATTTTGCAATGACGTCTTGTTTTGGGTTTTGCTAGCGCGCGCGCGCGCCCCAGTTTTGTCCCAGTTTTCTTTGCAGCATGATTCTTTTTTCGAAATTTCTCCGATACTTTATTTTTGGCGATTTCCTAGTTTTCGGAGTAGCCTCTATTTTCGGAGTCTGCGAACGGACTTTTCCTGCTTTAGACAGGCTTCCGTGAGTCGGCACTGTATTTCACCAGAGTTACTACTTCGCCAAGCCATTATTTAATCTTTGCTTCTACGTGCATCCGACAAACAGCGATAAAATCTTTCACTTGTTCGGGCGTCAACAAAATATTGATTTCCAAGCCTTCTTTCGTTAAAGCCTGTTTGAACCGCTCTTCCGTGAAAACTTTCTTGAGCCCCGTAACCGCAAGCATCGAATCCACTTTTGTCGTCCTTATTATTTCTTTTAGTGTCACGTCTAGGTCCGAAGAGTCTTGGAGAAGAGTCAACGCAAAGACCTTGTCAAACACACGTTCTTTGAAGGGCAAATGGTCAACATCCGCCCGAACCAGCGAAACATTCCTTGTTCCAGCTTGCCTAACGTGGGCTAATGCAATCCTCAAGAGCCCTTTAGATAAATCTACCCCGACGAGGTGAGCACCTTGTTTGTAGATGTGTTCAAAAAGGAAACCTGTACCACAACCTTCATCCAAAGTTAAGTCCGAATCGTGGACAGCCATATGCCTTAGTATTTGTTTAATCTTTAGTTCTTGTTCTTCTCGGTATAAGGAATCGTAGATGTTTGCCATTTTGTCGTAGTGGCGGATGATTCCGAGTTTCTCGAACCACGTTGTCGGCAAATTTGTTCCCGAGAAGACTTATTTATTTTAGTTGTTCTAAAAGGTTGTCGAAGAAAGTTGCTGCCACGAAGACCCGCTGTTGTTTACGAGAACCCAAGCCTAGAGGAAGCTGTGAAGGCTGTTAGGGTGGCGACCTCTGGGCATAAGGCGCTCATTGTTGTCGGCAGCTGCTGGGTCGAATATCAAGGCAGAGCAACTCAAAGCTGGAACTGGGCGAAAGAATCCTCATCATGAAAGAAGATGGGTCAGTTCTGGTCCATAGGCCAAAAGGCTATGAGCCCGTAAACTGGCAGCCACCGGGTTCAGTTTTTTACACAAGCAGTAGAAAGGGCATACTCACCATCAAGGCTGTTAGGAAAAAGCCCAACGAATCTATCGCAGCACATTTTAACCATGTATATCTGGTGTCTGTCCTGAGCCTTGTCGACAAAGGCGAATTTTCCCTGTACGCAAGCGAGGAGGACATGCAGAAGGCGATATTGCTTCACCCCTCGATTGTGGAAGAAGGGTTAAGGCTGATCACGTATGAGAAAAAAGTAAAGCCGGGCTTCATCGACGTCTATGGCGTCGACGACAAGGGCAGAATGGTCATAATCGAGATTAAACGGAAAACAGCAGGAAAGGAAGTCTACGCTGCAACTGGCAAAATACGTTGACTCTGTGAAGAACATGGTGAATCGCGAAGTTAGAGGCATCCTCGTTGCTCCCCAATTAGCGAAGGGCGTGCAGAAACTCTTGGTGACATTGGGGCTGGATTTTAGGCAGCTTGACCCAAGAAAATGCGCTGAAATCGTCAGAGAAACTGAAACCAGGAAACTGGAAGATTTCTTTTTGTAAAAAGTCGTATTGATAATCCTTGATTAGTCTTCGGAGACCAATAGATTTACTATTCCAGCCGCGGTTTTTACGACTTCGTCAGCGTCCTTGAAGGCTTCTTCGCCGGACGACTCTGGAAGGTTTTCTATCCTCTGCAGCGTGTTTTCGATGTCGACCAAACAACGGAGGATGGGGTCTTGAACATTTTGGTTGTTGTGGAAGACTTCGTGGACAAGACTCTCAATGTAGAACGGGTCTCCGAGGCTATAGTACACTGCAGCTGAGCTTTCCTTGCTGCGTCAAGAATGAGACCGAATGACTGGGCGGACTTCTGGCTTGCTCTTATTTCGTCTTCAGCCTCCCTCATGTAGCGTAAAGCCCAACCTTTACGGAAATCGTCGATCATCCTTTTTGCCACTTGCCCAATTAACCTTTTTATTTATTTCTGTTATTGAAATAAGGTTATTTGTTTCTTATTTGGACTAGTTATTTAAGGTTCTTCGGTTTCTGAGGAGTCTTCTGGTTGAGATAGAATGACCAATCGGGTTACGTAACCTATTATCATGTTCCTCAGACTCTTCGACGGTGTGCTCATCATTGTCTTCAAGAGATTCTTGTTTTGTTCAAAATCAGTAGTAAACATGGTGGGATGCTTTTCGAAGAGTTCACGAGCAATCCTTTTCACTTTTTCTGGGCGTACGTTTCCCAAGTTCACTCATCCTTTCTTTTTTTCTTTAATCGATTTAAACTTCATCTTGCAGCGTCTTTACGCAGCCTACCTTTTCTGGAATCTTTCCAAACCTAATATATAAGAATAATGATTCGATAAAGCCAGAAAAAGGAATTCTTTTCCTTTTCGCAGAAAAAGGGTTAAATAAGCCTACTTATCCATAACGGATAGAGGAATTGTTATGGGCGAATTAGCATTAGCAGCTATGCACAGAATCTGCAAAAAAGCAGGCGCAGAAAGAGTAAGTGAACCAGCTGCCAAGGAGATGGGCAAGGTTCTTGAAGAAATTGGCGTAAAAATCGGAAAAGAAGCCATAGACTGGTCCATGCACGCAGGCAGGAAAACAATCAAATCCGAAGACATCAGACGTGCTTCAGAAAAAATATTGGGAAGGTAAAATTAGGGCATAATTCTCTGTTTTTCTTTGTTTTCTTTTAGCGTAAAATGAAAAACTTATATTTAAGACATTGAATGTTTAAAGGACATACTTAAGAAGATATGAGGAAATCAGAATGGCATATTTAACTATGCAAGGCGGACAGCCAGTTTTAATTTTGAAGGAAGGTACCGGACGAACAAGAAAGAAGGAAGCACAAAAATCAAACATTACTGCAGCAAAGGCAGTCGCTGAGGTTCTGAAGACAACGCTTGGTCCACGTGGAATGGACAAGATGTTGATTGATAACCTTGGAGACATAACGATCACAAACGATGGAGCATCAATCCTGAAAGACATGGACATCGAACACCCAGCTGCAAAAATGATGGCTGAAATTGCAAAAACCCAGGACGACATGGTCGGAGACGGCACAACAACAGTAGTAGTACTGTCAGGTGAACTGTTAAGGAAAGCTGAAAGTCTGCTGGAACAGGACATTCACCCAATCTCCATTGTAAGCGGGTACAGGAAAGCTGCAGACATGACGGTTAAGATACTAAACAAGGTCGCTGAAGATGTTGCGTTTGATGACGCCGAAATACTGAGGAAGATTGCTGAAACCTCTATGTCGAGTAAAATTGTTGGTTACGAGAAAAGTCATTTGTCAGAAGTCGCTATAGAGGCAGTGAAGCAGATAACTGAACAGCGCGGGGACAGAAAAGTCGCAGACATCGACCAGATTCAAATCGTGAAAAAAGTTGGTAAAAGCCTCTTTGAAACCAGCCTCATAAAAGGTGTCATCATAGACAAAGAAGCCGCACACGCAGGAATGCCTAAGAGAATAGAGAAAGCAAAGGTATGCCTAGTTAACGCTGCTTTAGAGGTTGAGAAGACAGAGTTCAGCGCTGAGGTAAGGATTAAGGACCCATCCCAAGTCAAAGCTTTCTTAGACCAGGAAACCCACATGTTACAGGATATGATTAACAAAATCAAGAAGTCTGGAGCTAACATCGTTCTCTGCCAGAAAGGCATTGACGATATGGCCCAACACTTCCTAGCAAAAGAAGGAATAATGGCTGCGACGAGGGTTAAAGAGTCTGACATGGAAAAACTTTCTAGAGCCACTAAAGCTAAGATTGTGGTGAACCTTGACGATCTGAGACATGAAGACCTTGGGGAAGCAGGGCTTGTTGAGGAACGTAAGATAGGCAACGACAAGATGATCTTCGTTGAGGATTGCAAAGACCCACAGTCAGTCACAATCCTCGTTCGAGCTGGACTGGAAAGAATGGTCGACGAAGCTGAACGTGCACTTAATGACGCGCTTTCGGTCGTCCGCGACGTCGTTGAACACGGTAAAATCGTTTCAGGCGGCGGAGCAATTGAAGCTGAGTTAGCCAAGCAACTACGAGACTACGCACCCAAAGTTGGGGGCAGAGAACAGCTCGCAGTGAACGCTTTCGCGGAAAGCCTAGAGGTTATTCCGTGGACACTTTCTGAGAACGCTGGGCTTGAACCCATCGACATAATCTCTGAATTGAGAGCAGCTCACGAGAAACCTAAAGGAGCAACGATAGGCGTCGACGTGTTCAGCGGAAAAATCATGGATATGCGAAAGAAGGGCGTCATCGAACCAGCAATCGTCAAAGAACACGCCATAAAATCAGACTTCCGAAACAGCATGCATGATTCTAAGAATAGACGACGTAATCGCTGCGTCTAAGCCTAAAGGACCAGAGATGCCTCCTTCTGGTATGCCCCCTGGCATGCCTGGAGGATACTAGGTTACCGTTCCCTTTTTCCTTTTTTCATTTTTTTTAACTTTAAGAATCTTTCGTAGTCGGCACTATTAATTTTGTTAGATGTTTTGATAAAGCATTTAATGTGCGTACTGCGTTTGCGGATATAAGGTGGTAGCATGTACAGGCTGGAAGTTGACAAATCGTGGGTTAAAGGTTCGCTGCACTGTCACACCACGTCCTCAGATGGGTTTCTTTCGCCAAAAGAGGTCGCTGACTTTTACCATTCAAAAAAATATGGTTTATTAGTGATAACGGACCATGGCAAGGTAACTAAAGATCACAATAATAGCCGAGAAGGCACGTTTCTGACAGGCTTAGAAGTGGCGAAGGGAGAAAGCCGAATGAAAGAACCCTACCACATCGTAGGATTAGGTGTCGATAACCCAAGATGTAACAATCTCAGTAGTCCACAAGAAGTTATTGATGAGATTAACAGTGCAGGAGGCTTAGCAATCATCGCTCACCCGTCATGGTCCAGTCTAGTGCACGAAGACCTTGAATGCTTGAAGGGTTACGCTGGAATCGAAGTTTACAACACAGGATGCGATGTCGAAGTGGCGAAGGGCTACGCTGTGACCCACTGGGACTCGCTCTTGTCATCAGGCGTTAAGTGTTGGGGCTGCGCTGTGGACGATGCTCACCGATATTCCGTTCCACCAATTGATGCCGACGGAGGATGGGTGTGGGTAAAAAACGCTGATGACTCCGCGACAACAATTAAATTGCTAAAAACGGGACAATTCTATTCTTCCACGGGACCTGAAATAAAGGCACTTGAGATGTCTGACCGTGTAGTCCGTCTGAAGTCTACTCCCGTTTTTAGGGTAAACATGGTCTCGCACGATGGCAGAGGATTCTGCATCGACATGAACAATCTCCGAGTGCTGCTGAAAGCATGGAAGGAGCCTGCTGAAAGAAAGGGAATGACGCGTATGTACAATCATGTTGAAGCAAACGTGGAAGGCGAAATAACCACGGCATATCTGGATGGAAGGGCATGGAAAGCCAAAATAATCTTCAGCAAAAAAGGCATTGAACAGTTAAAGGTCGAAGGCAGCATCTTTAGGAGATACTTGCGTGTGGAAGCCTCGGACAAACGTGGCAAAACAGCGTGGACAAATCCCATGTTTCTTTAATGAAGCCAACGTTTAGGCAGAAAATTGTGTGACAATATGGCAATATAAAGAGCAAGCATCTTTGGTCGCCCAATTTTGACAGAGCCAGCCTGTGGCTTTTAGCCAACTGCAGTCAGCTAGTTTCAATGCAACTCATTTTTATTATAATCCATAGGAATTGTACTTCGTTCTTATTTATTATAAGTCATTTTTCGGGTTTTCGCATCGCAAGAATGCGTAGAGAACAGCGAGTTTTATTTCTTGCTCTACTCTATCATATATAAAGATGTGTTAAGTAAATTCAAGCCATACTTTTGGAAATTCTGAATCTGCTTGATTTGTACATCGATTTTTGAAATTTCTTCCTGGTTGTGTTGCATGCTTTTCTGAGTATCTTCTTTGTTTCTTTTAAGCTTCGGGAGGAGATTGGCTATCTCTTCAATCTTCCCTCTTCTTTCAGTAATCTCTTTTTTCCAGAAGTATCTTTATTCTAAGTTTTTCTTGTATGTCTTTTTGAAGGCTTTCATTTTCATCTTCGAGCTTCGGAAAAAGCTCGGTTACCTCAGTAATTCTTTGCTGCATCTGGTTAATATCTTTCTCTAGAAATTCTTTTCTTTCATCGAGTTTTGGAATTAACTCCGATGTTGACGCGATCTTTGTCTTTATTTCCTCTCTAATTCTCTCATACTCACGTAATTCGTTTCTTAACTGATCTAGTGTGCCATTTAAGTTCTTATCATCATGAATTACCTGCACCTCGGATTTCTGAGCATCAAGAATCCTTTTTATCAGCTCCTCTTTTCGCCCCTTCTTGGAAATTCCGAGGCTAGAAGCCATCTTCCACAGTTCAGGCATCGACATCTGCCACAATCCATCATCTTCAGAAGGTTCATAGGATAGTTGTAACTGTTCTTCATCTTCCTGTTGCTTCACTTCCTTTAAAAATCTCTCCTTTTTTATTTCAGCAGTAGTATCAATCTGTGCTTCAGACTTTTTTTCCTAAATAGACCCATCTATATCGCCTACGCTGACCGATATTTGGAAAATTGAAAACGCATAGAAGATATTAGAATTATGAATATAGAGTAAGTATCAACACTTCATTTCGGGCAAGAATATGATATGAAATATTAGCTGAGCTAGCTTTAGGATACTGAACTGCAAGCATTATTTTCTTTAAGGGATGATTAGCACCGACGGGTACGTGGGCAGTTTTAGAATGTTCTTTTAATTAACCGTCGGTACTAAAGCTTCACCTCTTGCAGACTGGTATGGTTGGCAGAATGAATCTAAATATTTATTGTACATTAAGGTTATGAATAGAAAATATGGATTCGGAATCCTTCTAAATAGGGAAATATCATAAAAATTTTAATTCTAACTCCTTTTTCATAGAACAATCTCTTGGCAAAAAAATTACCCTGTTGGGGGTTTATTCTATTTTAAGTTTTTTGGAGGTTTTTTTGGCCTTTATCAGAGAACTAGCCACATTGATAAAGACGATGGCACTCTCATTAGAAATATCGAGTGCTCCTGCAACTTTCTGGGAGTTGGAATTCGCTAAATCTGCCAAGCTCTTAATGCCCACTTTTATAAGCTTTTCAGCTATCATCGGACCAATACCTTTAACTTTTTTTAAATCTTCATTATTATTTCTCGGTTTTTCTTCGACCAGTTCATGCGCTTTCCCTACTAGTTCTACTTCCTCTTCTGGCCTTGCTTTTCTTAGAGCGCCAAATTGCGGGAGCTGGAAGAATAGAACTGCCGTAATTCCCAGTAACGCTGCAACAATAACAATGCCTTGAGGGGTCATGGCACCAGTATGAATGAACAGGAAGCTTTGAATAGGATCGGTTTCAACAAATGCTGTTCCTAACAGAGTTTCATATTTTTTAATGAGCTGAAAAGACCAAATTAGTTTCAAGACGCAGTACTCGAAGGTTAGAACGAATCCCAAGTATAAAATAGTTAGAAGAAAAATCATGTAGTTGGAATTTTTTTCCTTTAGCCGGTTAACTACGAAAAAAAACCCTACAAGACATGGAAATATTAAAACAGCCCACGTGATTTGCTTTGTCAACTCCCATCCAATAAAACTTTCAATTAATTGCATGTCAAAATCTATTTGAATACTGAGTATTTGCTGCTGATTTATGAAAAGTATAAGATACACTAAGACAAAGAACGATAACCATATACAAAAGAATGCGAAACCTAAGACAATTGACCTTTGACCTTTGCTGCTCAAATTGATAACCAATTGTTGATTTATATTTAGAGTCCTTTTATAAGCTTTTCCATCTAGTGAATCATTTTTATATATAAAATGTGCTGGTGAAGCATAATATTGACAATATTTAGAACCTTCATGGAAAAACTAATGGACTCACAGTTCAGATACCAAATTCATAATTCTAATATTAATTAGTTTTCCATGTAGTTCGTGACCAACAAGAAACATACTGCATTGGTGATATGGATGGGTATATTCAAGAAAGGAAAATCAGAGAAAACAGCATCAGACCTCACTACTGAAAAAGAAGTGGGAAATTATGACAAACAGGAAGAACAAGTAAAATCGAATGAAGTAAATGTTGAAGAAGAACACGGAACTCTTACTCTTCTCCAGAAAGATGAATCTGATAATGGAGACATATTCAATATCCTAAACAATTTAAGAGATGAACTTGCAGAATTCGAAAAAATAAAGAAGGGAATAACCGCAAAAATTGAAACAACATCCTCGTTGATTCCTCAACTTAATGAAAAAATGGAACTTTTAACAAAGCAAATTAATGAAAAAGAAAAACAAATTGCCGAAATTGAGGAATTAATACCAAAACTTAACGTGAAAAAACAAGATTTAGACAGCTACATTCTAAGTAAGAAAGAAGAAATAGAACTACTCGAAAAAGAAATCCAAGAAAAGCAAGTAAAATCTGAGGAGATAAATCAACTAATTCCTAAGCTAGAACGTAATAGGAAAAAGATACATGCAGTTTTGAATGAAAGGCGTGAAGAATTATCCAAGGTTGAAGAACAAATTGGGCAGATACATGATATTCAAAAATATGGAATAGATCTATTAAGTACACTAATGTATGCAACAAAGAAAAGCAAGGTTTAACTTTCAATCAAAATTTTTCTACCTTCTTTGCCTGTTCTCAACTATAAATAGTAGTCTGGATCAGCAGTTCAATACCTTTTAAAAGTATATCATCCATAACTTTTATGGGGTAAGAAATGGGTCCTCTACAGATTATTGTCTTGACTAACCTTTTTGTCTTAATAGCCCTGTCACTGAGGGCTCACTTTAAAGGAGAAAACATGAAAAAGATTTTCTTTTTTTTACTGCTGTGTTTGGCGAGTTTCTTCTTATAGATGAAATTATTCCTTATCTGAGCGAAAACAACTTTATTGTCACAATAGTTTACTTATCCATTTCAGCATCTATATGTGGTTATACTTTAGTAATATAAAATATAAGACAGCCAAAAATTCAGATGAATCTACAAATAGTTACAAAGGTGCCGAATGAACTCATATCTGACTTTCCTGATGAACAAGTCCAAAAGGCTCATCATATTCTTAACGAAGAATAATCTTAATCTAAACCAACCAATAAGAAATAGAATATTAAAAGAAAATTTGTTTCTAATTGTTTGCTTTATAACATACCATGTGCTGTTTTAAGTAGAGCAGATAGATCCTCTTCTGGTTCATCATCTTCCACAGGTTGTTGTTCCGTTTGTTGTGAAGATTCTGGGTTCGTTATTCCTGTAAATTCATTGACCACTTTGTTTAGCCTTATAATTATCTCATTTAACTTTCTTTCATGGTTCGTAATGGCTTCTGTCAGTAAATCCATATATGTGTAGTTGGTTTGTTTTTCTGGTTTTTTAGTCATTTTTGTATCTCTCTCTTAATATTCATATGGATTAATAAAAAACGATGAAACATGGTTATATATTTTAACTAAATATTTTTCGTATTCAGGTTTATTCATTTTAACTATCACAACCATCGGTCTGGACAGCCGGTTCATATCGTATGAGTTTATAAGACATTTGAATACAAAACTGAAAAATTGATACATTGATATTACGGAATTTGTAGAATCCTATATTTTTCACCGTTTTGATTTGACAGTAAACCTGGTTAAAACCTGACACCTTAAGGGCTTTCTCAACGCTCGGAAGCACATCTGGAACAACTAAACAAGAAGAAGAAGAATTTTGTGTTTTGCAGTTTCCTTCTTCTTCTAAACCAAATCTCTGAATTTTCATCATAGTAGCTTGATGAATTTTGTTCATTGTTGCAGCAAGCTCACTATCTGTCGATCTCTATGTAGTGAATCTAAGGAGTTAGGAAGGAAAATACAATAAGAAGAAAAAATAATTTTTAATCCCCAAACCTAATTAAAAGTTTTTTTGGGTCTAAGATGTTAACTTCAAGACCGTATCATTATCAAGAGCATTTTATATTTTTTTACTGCCTTTAAAGCGTGCGGTCGGTGTGCTGGCATGATGACCATTTCACCCTCTTTTGCAGTTATGATTTTGCCTGAAATGACGATTTCAGCTTCCCCGTCGATTATGTAAACAATGGCATCGTAAGGTGCAGTATGTTCACTTAGACCTTGTCCTTCATCAAAAGCGAAAACCGTTACGGTTCCAGCTTTCTTATCAATCAATGTGCGGCTGACAATAGAGCCTTCTTGATAGTTAATTAGATCAGCTAAAACTGTGCTTTGCGCCTTGGCGAGACCTTTTTGTTTCTTATTATTCTTAGTCAATCGTTCTTCATCCCATACGGATAAACCATAATTTTTTTTCAATTTACGTATTCAAATTTATAAGTTAACTAACTCAAAGAGCCCGTTTAACATTTTCATCAAATTTTTATTACGGAATACGTTCCTAGTTAGTTAGTCAGAGAAAAAAGATTAATTTTTTATCTCAAACCTATGTGAGCAACAGGAATATCGGAAAAAATAAAAAGCCCCTTGGACTTAATCTTCAAATAGGGTAATGGATAACTAAAATCAACAAAAGAGATGTAATTTCGGATATTCTACTAATGTAGAAGGATATACGACATTAATGTCGAATATGAATGAGTTGTGCAGCATTTCGCAATGAATGAGGCGAGATTATGACTTATCCAATGAACTTATTAATTTGTCTCGAACGCAACCCAAGAAATGATGGGCATGTAGCACTCAGTGAGCATCTTGAGGAGATTTCCAGCCTCATGGATGTTTCGATTAATGTCTTGTGGAAGCATCCCATGGAAGCTGTAAGCGAGATTACTAATGTAAAAGGTGTCATTGTTCCTAATGGTCCCACTCCATCTTTCGAGGGGCAAGTTGTGTGCTGTAAGGTAGCCCGTGAATCAAAGATTCCTCTTCTCGGAATCTGTGGCGGACTTCAGGCAGCAGCGGTTGATGTAGCACGCCATCTCGCCGGCCTTCCGGAAGCGAACAGTGTGGAATATGTGCCAACAACCCCTGTTCCTATTGTTCATGAAGATGGGCAATTATGTGTTCGCACCTCTCAAGTCTATCCGGCTTATCCCTGGAAGATTCCTTGCAGATCTGTATGGATCTGAAAAAATAGAGGGTATAGTTCGCTGTGGACGGTTTGTGAACCGAGAATACTGGTCTCGGCTTGAGCAGGTTGGCTTGGAACTTCTTGCTACCAGTGTTGACAGGGAGCGAATATTCGGGTTTAAGCTCGTCAATCATCCTTTCTATTTGGGAGTAGCATTTCTTCCTCAGCTTAATTTTGCCGTTAGGAAACCTGAACCACTCTTAGCGAGATTTCTTCATGAGGTTACTTGTCGAACAAGGTCGGTGTGAAATGTTCCTCAAAGCTCACTAAAAGAGAGATAGAGAGAATAAAAGAAAGAAAATTTGGGTTTTGGGTTTGTATTAAATTTTAAACTAGCTAAGCTCAGCTAACCTTTATGTACTTTCCTGAATAATCATTGGAGCGTAGGAGAATCTGTTCTAATATTTGTTCGGCAGGAATAAACATGACTGAAATGAAGAAGAGAAGGCTTGGGAGAACAGGTCCAGAGCTCTCAGTTGTCGGTTTCGGTGGTATCATAGTTAGAGATGAGAAACCATCATCAGCAAGTCGCATAGTCTCCCAAGCAGTTGAAAGAGGCATCAACTATTTTGATGTTGCGCCCTCATACGGGAACGCTGAGGAGCGATTAGGTCCCGCCCTTAAGCCTTACCGTGACTCAGTTTTCCTTGCGTGTAAAACTGGACAACGTACTAAAGGGAAGGCTGAATTAGAACTGCGTAAATCCCTTCGACTCCTGCAGACAGACCACTTTGACTTGTACCACTCCACGGGGTGACAACAATGGAAGAAGTCAGCCAAATAATGGGATCAGGAGGAGCAATCGAAGCTTTTGTGAAAGCTCAGAGAGCAAGGATTGGCCAAATATCTTGGGTTCTCCGCCCACTCTGAAGAAGCTGCAATGACTTTGATGGAACAATTCAAGTTTGATAGTGTTCTTTTCCCCTTAAACTGGGTATGCTGGCACCAAGGCAACTTCGGTCCACGAGTCATAAAAAAGGCTCAAGAAAAAGGTGTTGCCCTATTAGCCCTGAAGTCTTTAGCGAAGACAAAAGGAAAAGAACAGATATGGCCCAAATGCTGGTACAAACCGTTGGATACGCCAGAAGAGGTCTCCTTAGCCCTCCGGTTCACTCTTTCGCTGCCTGTTACAGCTGCGGTGAGCCCAAGCCACGCGGAACTGTTGTGGATGGCCTGCGATGCTGCAGTAAAATTTAAACCGCTTTCCAAGAAGGAAACCGCTCTCTTAGCCAAAAATAGCAAGGGCATCGAACCTATATTTTGTCAGAAATGTTAGTTGCTTCATTCAACTTTCAGTATGTCAGATTTGTCGCTTGCTATCCCATCTACTCCTTTAGTCACTTATGCCATAAGAAATTCCATTCTAAATAAGGAAAAACAAAGACGGTTAGTCAATGGAAAAATCCTCTAAGAGTTCATTTGCAAGCCACAAGTTGCCATAATTTAGAGCCAAAAAAAGTCTGAAGAAATTCTCAATTCGTTTTTTTCAACTTTGTAGTTAGCTAACTAGTAAAATTTTTAAATCGTCCACACAGACCAATCGTTGCTTCTTTTCTTCTTCGTTGGTCGTTTTCGTTTTGAACTAGTACGCGCGCGTTTTGGACTAGTCCGTTTTTTCTTTCTCCGAGGTTTCTCATCTACTAGAAATTCCTCTCCAAGTTTTTGTGCAACATCTGCTGTAACCACTGCTGATTTGTAGGCTACCTTCCCTATTTTTTTTAAAGCCGTAGACATTCCATCACTCTTAAGAAAACCAAACATCTTCCCACCTTTAGTTTGGGATTGTTGGGAGAGTCCAAGATAATCATATAACTCCTTCAGATAATCAGAACTACCCATCTTATCCTTCCATTTTTCTACATCATCTTTATCCCATAAGAAGAGCCCATTTTCTCTCAAGTATTTTTTATATAGTTGAAAACGACCATCATCAGGTTGGTTAATTGCGAAAATTCCAGTTATAGCCCCTATATCTGATACCTTAGACCTAAATTCGCCCAGTTCTTTCTTCAGTATGTTGGATGTCATTCTTGCCCAATCTTTACACTCTATTGCGACTTTATCAGCATTTATTATAGCCCAAACATCAATTTCGTGTCTAACTCCAGAAGATGAAGAAAACAACTTATCTCTTTCAGTTGTGAACCCAGCAGCTTTAAAAATCATTTCAATAAGTCGTTCAAAATACTCCCCGCTTCTTGACCGATTCTACTCAAAATGACTTACCCCTTTATCATTTATTTTCGTGTCTAGATTATTATTAGTTTTGGTTTTTTTAACACGCGTTTTATGGATATCGCTGCAACCTCCAATAAGGCAAAGACCACATCTGGGACTACAAAGAATTCAAATCGAAATAAAAGTAGTGAGCTAGTTCACTAGATGCTCAGAATTCACAGTATTCAGTAAATTTCCTAGAGCTTAGATAAACAGGTTCTCTACCAATCGGAGTCGCTGTTATGAATATTAGCCTGAACTCCTCTTCTTTTTCGAAAGCTTGAGACTTTGTGAGATAGTCTTCAACGTAGATTGTCTTCATTCTATCCGACTTAGACTTGTCGTATGGCGTTGTACGAATTATAGCGTCCTTGTTACTGTTGGTAACTCTGATTGTCTTTGTCGGAACATAGCGTACTTTGTGAGCTAGTGAAAAAAGTAACTTGTGATGCTTGTTCAATTCGTCACTAACAGCGTTCAGGAACTGCTTGATATTAGAAATACTATAATATGCATCATATCCGAGATAACTCATTAATTCTTCATCAAGCCTGCTGGAAGTGCTGAAAACAAACGCATTTGGAACCTTCAAATCAGAACAAAAATAAGTATGTGGATTTACTTTCAAAGGTACTGAGATGTAATAATCATTTGTTATTGCATTGACCTGTTCTACAGAAAGCTCAATTGACTCTTCTCCTGTATTGAGAAGATAGGTTGTCCTTCCCTCGTGTGGGTCTCGTATCTTTTCACTTTCGATTTCTCTATACCACTTAATGTTTCCAATACATATTGAACCTTCTTCTTTGAATCGCTCCAGAAACTCTCTTTTAAGATACTTATAAATCACCATAATCTTCTACTCAAGCTAGCTGAAGCTCATCTCAACCAAAACAAAATATGAATTTTATTCATTTATGAACTTTTCTAAGAACCTAAGATTAACAACCCATGAGTGTTCGTTTAGCTAGTTAATTATTCTAAAGGTTAGAATAATTCCCCTTTTTATTCTATTTCCCCATTTACCCATTTCTCATTTTAGTTTTTGAACTGACCGCATTGACATTGCACACACACAATTCATTGACGTTTTCAATAAAGTTCTTTCAATGTAGAACTCAACAGTCCAATTTAGTTTTGTGTGTAGGTGTAATATAAGAGAGAGAATGAGAGAATGATTGGGAAAAAGAGAGATGTTTGGGGTTTGGGGATTAAAAACTAACCCCTAGCTAGCTAGCTTGACTTGGTATTATGATTGCTAGCAAGATGATTAAGCCACAGCAATCAAGTAAAAATGAAGTTCAAATATCCATTCTGGAATATATGTATAGTTATGGAAAATGGAATTATTTCTGATATTAGGGCGGATTCGAAATCAAGCGTAGATGAGAAGTCTAAGAATAGCTACAAACGCTTCTTCAAGGAAGATGTGAAATTCTATGGGGTGAAGACTCTAGATGTAGGAAAGATTGCAAAGAAGTATTCTGAGAAATTCAAGGGAAAAAGTAAAGAAGAGGTATTTTCCCTGTGTGAAAAGCTTCTGCAGTCAGACTATTGTGAAGAGGCTTTAATCGCGTTTGAATGGGCGTACTCTCTTAGGAAAGACTATGATGCAAATGATTTCGACATGTTCGAAAAATGGGTTGAGAGATATGTTAACAACTGGGCCAAATGTGACACTCTCTGCAATCATGCTGTAGGTGCACTTATCGAACGCTTCCCGCAATGTATCGCCCGTCTCAAAGCCTGAACGAAATCAGATAATAGATGGCTTAGACGTGCCTCAGCAGTATCATTGATTCTACCTGCTAGAAAAGGCTTGTTTATGGAGGATGTATTCGAGATTTCCAACAGCTTATTGAAGGACAAGGATGATCTCGTCCAGAAGGGGTATGGGTGGCTTCTCAAAGAGGCAAGTAGACTCCATCAGAAGGAAGTATTCGAGTACGTGATGAAGAATAAGAGGAACATGCCGCGGATGGCACTCAGATACGCGATTGAGAAACTCTCTAGAGACCTACGAGACGCAGCCATGGAGAAATAGGCATCCTCACATGGTCAGAGTCTGTAATTCTCTTCTTTGGGGTTGGGGACTAAAATTTAATCTTTTTCTCTCTCTCTGACATTTGTTTACGTTCTCGCTCTTCCTCTCACATATTCAGATTTACTCGTATTCTCTTTTACTCCCTTTTTTTATTCTCTTAAGGTGTGTGAAAAATGTATGTATATATGTTTGAGAGATGAATCACATACAAAACAAAATAACAAAAAATATTTCCTAACTCTCCCACTCTTACATGTGTGTGTTGTTATATTTCTGGAGTAATGTTTGTCTCTATTTACAATACATTAACGGGTTTGTTCGTTGCCCCAAATGCCATGTGAAGGTTCAGGCTCCACATATTTTCTTACTCTGACATTATCAAATCTAGAATAAGAGCCATAATGGTTTTGGAGAGATATTTCTCCAGAGGCAGTGTATTGGGAGTCTGTGGCAGTGGACTTTAGCACTCCATTACTGTAAATCCTAAAAGTCAATCCATAGATGACAAGTTTTACTTTTTGCCATTGGTTTGGGATACCGAATCTAGTAACAGATGAGCCGAACGCTTGCCAATTATTATATGGAGGTTTCATCCAAGGCGACTCAGTTCCTGAACGACAATCCCACCTGCCTTTATACCCAGTGTTCAAACTAAAGGTTCCTCTAAACCCTATCTCAGGAAGTGCTTCAGTAGACGGGTAAACGTCAGCTTCTATAACGCCATTCAAGAACCCAGAATAACTTGCGTTAGAACCAAGAACAGTGTGACCATAAGGGCTAGAGGTTACTCCTCCACCACAGACTAGATAACCTGATTCAATATAGATGTTAACACCGTTTTTGTGTTTTGTCCATTTGCTCAAGTCTCCGCTAAAATCGTCAAAGAATATGAAGGTATTATATCCACTGCTTGTTGTAGTTGCTATGGAGTTGCCATAATAAAGATAAATTGTTTGAGTTTGTCCAGTTAAGTTGCCTGCTATCTCTACCCAAAAAGTTGCATTCTTACTAACATTCAAAGATTCCCGCCAATAATCCAATAGAATTCCGTCTACAGTAGTGAATCGGATATCACCGAAATCGGTTCTAACCTTATTATTAATATACACGGTCTCTCCGTTGTCAGTTCCAGTACCATTTACTACAACAATCCTAATCTGGTAGTTAGTTCCCGCGTTTGTTCCAATCCCACTAATAATATGACTTTTTCGATAATTCCAATTATTATTAAACCACATTCTTACTATAGTTTGAGTGAAGTTAAGTGATCGTTGCTCATAAATGAAAGCATATGCTAAGCTAGGCACTGCAATTGTTAGCATCATTAGTAGGTATACTAATTGAAACTTATTTCTAGTCATAGTCGATGTAAAATTTTAATCTATAATAATAAAGAATATGCACGGGAAATCCATACCACGATTTCATACCCTATTAAATTTCAGGTCAGATATTACAAAAAAGTTACGACATTAAGAAGATTATATAAATGAAGAAAAATGAGAAAACTTTAACGGGTACTCTTCTTGGACTGTTAAGTTTTACTATCGTTACAGTTTTTAATCTTTGTTTATGAGACTGCAGTTGCTAGCTCACTAAATGGTTTGTGTACTTGTACTGTTAGGATTTAAGTCCAAGTACACGTTAGAAGTGATTTTTATTCACTAAGTAGATGGTTAATGAAGTCTGGGAATTAGTTAAGTTTTTCGAGAGGACTACTCAAGATTAAAGTCTTTTCATATTTTTCTTTATAATTCCCTTTCCTTTCCCTTCCCTAATCACGTTTAATTGATAACTTATTTAATAAATTAAACATATGAGTCCGAGATAGAATATAAAAACAACATCGTCAATATGTCCTAGCACATGATTCTGAAACTTTGAACTAGAGCTGATTAATTAAGGCTTGGGAAAGGCAATTGTTTCAATACATACTTTCTTCTGTCTTAATTTTAAGTGCTAGCTAGCAATAAATCGAGAGTAAAACCTTGTTCCAAATACGCCCGATGGATTATGGAAAGAATATCTTATTGGCCATAGAGAGAAAACTAGCGCTAGTGTAGCCGAAAATTGTTGAATACTAATTGTTCCAAGTCTGTAGATAGAGTAAATATGTATTATTTTTTTGGGTCACAGAAGGAATTTTGTTAGGATTCACCCTTGAAGGCAGTATAGCTGGTGTATGGCGGTTGAAGGTCGTGTTGCCAGAAGATGCATAAAAGTTCTCCACGGTGATGAATCTCTTCCTCAATTATGTGCATCAAGACATCCTCAATCTTGTACCTATGTGTCTTTTTATCCCATCCTTCAAACTCAAAGATACTTTCCAGCCTTTTATCCGACAAACTGCTCAAGTAGCCGTTTGTTTCGGTCTCAACCTTGTCAGCGTAATCTTGAATATCCTTTATGCTGACGAACTTGCTGAACGGAGTCTCATAGATTCCCTCCGTACTTTTTGCAGTCAAACGTCTGATCCACGCATGTTCAGCTTGAAGGCTATGTACATATATGTCTCGGATAGAGTCGAAGCTAGCCCCACAGTTTTCGGTAACAGTTTCCCAAGGAATCTCAGCCATGCTCTTCAGAAACTTACTTCGACAGTACCAATTGTAATTGAATAGATCCTTAATATCCAACATTATCACCTATAAAAAATATAACAATTCTTCCTAATATAAATTAAACAATCCGCCAAGAGAGTCAAAAAAATTATTGGTATGCGAAAACCTTACACTTGTCGTTGGAAAAGCTATCTCTTCGATGTGCATTAGTCATAACGATTAGTATAGTTCAATCCAGATCCCATCTGGGTCCTCTATATATACCCATCTATTGTTATCTGCTTTCATTTCTAAGATGATTCGGTATCCTGCTAACTTGGCTTCTTCCAGAGCCTTTTCAAGATTATCAACCTTGAAACCAAGATGATCCAATCCTTCTCCTGCAGTGTATTTAGTGTTGTAAGGGCTGTTTTCTTCATAATAGTTTAGTTCCAAAACGAAATCGCTTTTCTCGCTTACTAGGGCAACAGTTTCCCCCTTAGTTTGCTCAATTTTACCCTGATCCACAACCTTCATACCAAGTAATTTTGTATAGAAATCGATAGATTTCTGTAAATTCGTCACTCTTATTCCAACATACGAAAATATAAACTTCATGACTATCATTCAGTCATATAAAAACATCCTGAATATATAATTAACTTGAAATTTCACGCCATTTTATTGTGGTTTATTAAATTTAATTCCTGAAAGTATTTCCAAAATAATTCTCACTGCTAAAGAATCCGTGACTTCCCTAATTTTTTCTGGTAGATATTGTATTTCTACCAGATCTAAACCAACAATCTTTTCTTCACAGAGTTCCTTTACCAATTCCGCAAATTCTATGAAAGATAGTCCATTATGCTCTGGGTGTTCAACAGAAGGGGCTATAGAAGGATCAAAAAAATCCATGTCTACGCTTACGTAGATCTTAGAGTTTCGACAAAAACTTGCTAACTTTCCTTTCACACATGGCAAATTCTTTTTAATATCATTAGGTGTAAAATGCAGGATTCTATTCTCTTTTAAATAATTGTAATCCTCTTCACCACAGGATCTCATGCCAACCAAACAAACTTTTCTCTCATTGCCAAGCTCGCAAAACCTTCTCAACCAAGTCGCACAGTTGTACCTTGCAGGCTCTTGCAGGCTCAAGGGCTCAACAGAACAAGCAACTCTCTTGTCCATGTAATAATCTTTAATGTCAGCATGAGCATCGAAGCTAACTAACTTTACATCATCAAAAGCCATCAAAGCATATAAAGTCAGTAAATGGGATTTACCTAGAATTAATGGAATTTTATTCAGGTCAATAATCCTTTTTGTTTGTCGAGAAATATCGTCAAGGCTTGTTAATGATATATTACCTATGTCAAAAATTTTTATACTTTCAAGCAAATCTCTTTCTCTATTCGGATCAAGACTTTCAATAAACCAGCTCGCATCTCTAAGAAAATTAACCATTTTTATAGAATTTTTCCCTAAAGGCACACCAAAAATCACAACATCTGCGTCTCTCAAAGGAATATGACTGTTAGACCAACCTAAAAATTTCCCTTTTTTCATAGGTCTAAGCTAACAAATCAAAAGTATATAGATGTTTTTAACATTTAGAAATTTGTCGACAGAAATCAACCTTTAAATAAGATTTAGAGATGATGTTTTATGTAACTATTAAGTCGGTTTACATTTCACGTTAAGAGCCTTCGCTAAGACCAATAAATCTTCATCTGTTATCCACTCAGTCTGAAGGTAGTTACAAATTTTCTCGTCGCTTAATCCTAATCTACGCGCCTCCTCAACAGCGTTGTAGTGAGCCTCAATTTCTGTAGGGTTCTCGACATAGTTGTAACGACGGTCAAAGAGTTCCTTTCCGTCCAAAAACTGCTTAACATGGGTCAACTCGTGGATTATATCGAGGTATATGTCCATAATGTCGCCACTATTCAAATATTCCGCGCTTATCATTAGGTGCCCATCCATATTGCTTACTCCCATGTAGCCACGCCTTCCACCAAATTCTATCTTAAGATTATCGAGTACACTTTCTGTCTTATCCCCAAATATACGCTTAACAGCCTCAACTTTCTCGAATCCCTTGAAGTAATCAATGAAGGGAAACATGGCAACCTTGGCATTACGCAAAATTTTAACATTCAGTTTTGATTCCATAATTACTGAACTTCCAGTTATCATTATTATTTATATTATTTTACGAATTATTACTAAGGTAATACCCACACTTTCTATAAAGTTTTTCGTAATTTTGTTTCAAATGAAAACCGTAACTGAATATATATCAAACATTTAATTTATAAAATCATAATTATATTTATTGAAGCATGACACCTAATTCAGTAGAAACAAATTCAAAGAATGAATACTTAAAGGAAACAATCAAGCCATTAGATTTAGAAAAGATACAGACTATTTCAGAATTATTGGACGCGTTCAACCGAACCTCCTTTCAATCCCGTACCTTAGCAATGTGTGCAAATATTTACTTAGACATGCTGGAGGATACGGAGAGACCGACTATTTTTCTTGGCATCGCCGGGGCAATGGTTCCAGCCGGGATGAAAGGTGTAATATCGACCGCCGTGAGAAGGAACATGGTCGACGTCATCGTGAGCACAGGGGCTAACATGTACCATGATTTCGTGGAGGCGTTGGGGGAGCATCACTATATTGGTTCACCGGATGCTGACGATGTACTGCTACGCAAGGAAGGAATTGATAGGATATATGACACGTTTTTGTTCGGGGGAGATGCATCAAAATTCGGAACAATTGAAAACATGATAATTTATCTTGCAGACAAGATGGCAAATGAAAAAATAAGTAACATTTCATCGAGACAATTTTTAAATGATCTTGGAAAGTTAATTGACGAGAAAGCCCCTAGTGAGGATAAAAAAGATTCTGTGATTTGGAACTGCTGGAAAAATGATGTCCCCATCTTTGTACCAGCTTTTAATGATAGTTCTTTAGGACTTGCAGTAACAGAACACTATATCCATTTCGTAAAAAAGGGTCAAAGTCCACTTACAATTGATCAGATAAAGGATAACTACGAAATACTATCAATTAAGAAGGCAGCGTCTAAGACGGGAGTTATATTTGTTGGAGGGGGTGTGCCAAAGAACTATGTTCAGCAGACAGCTTTCCTTGAAAGGCATTTCGGAACACCCGATTCGGAACATGATTATGGCTTCCAGATAACAACAGATAGTCCTCAATGGGGGGGATTATCTGGATGCACATTTAGGGAAGGCATTAGCTGGGGGAAGGAGAAGCCTGGAGGTAAATATGCAACATGCTACTGCGACGCAACTATTGCTTTTCCTCTCATTGTTAAGGCAACACTTGAAAGATGCAGGAACCTCGATAAGAGAAGTAGGCTTAAATTGAAATTTTGAATTACATTATGGTTAATTTCATTTAATGCGATAAATTTTGTAAGGGTACGATATATGTTTCATGTCGAAAAGATGACATTGGGAGACTTGGAATTTGCTGTTCGTCTATCTGACACCATGAACTGGAATTCTGTTGAAGAGGACTTCGAATACATGATGAGCTTAGAGCCAAATGGATGTTTTGTTTTATTTTTTAACTCTGAAAGAGTCGGCATTGCGACAACAATAAGTTACAATCGAGTAGGCTGGTTGGGAAACATCATAGTCAACGAAAACTATCGTGGAAAGGGAGGCGGATCGCTAATAGTCAAAAACGCAATCGAATACTTAACAAACAAGGGTGTCGAAACCATTGGCTTATACAGTTATGTTGATCGAGTCCCTTTTTATGCAAAGCAAAATTTTCAATCTGATTCAAGATTCATAGTATTGAAGGGAAAAGGGTTTTCCGCATCAACCAGAAGTGATATAAGAATAGCCCAAAACGATGATATGCAACAAATATTTGATCTAGATAGGCTATGTTTTGGCGGATCTCGAAGAAGGTTATTGGAACCCGTTCTACATGACCCAACCAACCTTTGTCATGTATGCACAGATGATGATTGGATACTCGGATTTATTGTGGTAAAAGTATTTGATGAAGAATCCGAAATAGGACCCTTGGTTTGCAGAGGAGGATATGATGATGTAGCCATGGACCTCTTAAAGACAACTCTTAAAAAACTGAATCGTGGCGAGGTTTCTTTGTGTGTTCCTGAAAAAGAATCTAAAATCCTTAATCTATTAAAGCGAAACGGATTTAGAGAGGACTTTAGCTTGGTAAGATTGTATCGTGGACCTCCGATGATTAATGATTATATTTATGTCGTAGAGTCATTGGAAAGGGGGTAACTTTTTTTATTGGCAAATCTGGGCAAAATGATACTTGATTTCCTTGAATATTCTAGACCAGCTATACAAACCATTGTAGAGGAATTACGCCATTTCAAGGCATATAAAAATAAAAAAGTCCATTTACTTGATGTGAATAAAAATCAAGTGAAGGAAATCATTCTTGATGAGGATCACTTCTTTCTAAGATCTTCTGTCGAATATTCATATCCACATCTAACCCTTGAGGAAGTTCAAGGCATAATTGCTGCAAGATTATTAGAGGTATGTGGAAATTACTTTTACCTTCATGATTTTCATGAAATAAACAAGGAAGATGTTATTAGCATCTGTGAGATGCTAGAGGAACCTCCTAGAGGAAGGATTGTCCCTTTCTTGTTGAACACGGACGATATTGAGCCTGATAGGTATTCAGCGAACCCTTTGAGAAAGTCATTAGTGGAAAGTGGACAAAGCGCATTTCCATCTGCATTTGTCAAAACAGAAGGTCTTAAGTTAGATGAAAAGTTCATGAAAAAATATGAAGGATCACTCATTTCGAAATCTGAGGGAGAACTAATTGAATACTACCTAACAAATTCGGGAAACAGTTATGTGAACATGGTAGACAGTGTAAAACAAGAGTGTTTGAAAAAGCTCTCTGAGTCATTCGGAATCGACCTCTGTTTTCCCATCATACGAATGCCTTTAAAGATTCTTAATGAGGAAACTACTAATGGCTTGTTACACCATATAATAAGGGAGACACATAGAGACTACGAGACAATTGAGCATGTTTACAATTGTATGGGGAGAAGCATGAAGAACCGGACAACACTTCTCACGGTTCCACATTCAAAGAAAGGGTTCGGCTCAAAAAGAGCAGCTAAAGGAAAAATATACTTCGACGGAACAAAACTGAAAAACATTCAAGTGACCTATCAGACGACTCCACTTTACCCGAACGATATTGACCCAAAAGATTTCAGCATCGCGGTGGCTGAGGATCAGTTTACAATTGATGGAGACAAACTAACAAACTATGATTATAAAGAAACACCATCTTCACCCCAATTCGTCTTATACTCTTTAGGTTCCCCAGAAGATGCAGCCATTTGGCATGGAATTGGCGAATCTGGGGCGGCGCAGTTGGTAAAGAGTTACACATCGGTACGCCTTGCATGTACGAAATATGCTATGATTAGAGGATTGGAAAAATATGGAATTACGAAAAGGGTTCCTCTTCAATTTAATCTTATACCGGAAAATATGTGGGTTCACCCGATATATAGAACCATAGATACAAGTATAGGCTCAGTTGAAAAATTTGAGGATTTAGCTAAATTGGGCATGAGGGTCGAATGTCTTTCACAATACGAATATGCTAGATAAATGAAAGGTTGTTTTTTGAATTGTTCTTCAGACAGATTAAACATGTTGGCGATAACTTTTCCTATATCATAGCAGACGAAGGTACAAATGAAGCAGTCTGTTGTCGACCCAAGCTTCAACGGTGATGTTATTGTTCTATTGGCAACGAAAAACGGGTTGTGCATAAGATATGTCATTAACACTCATCAACACAGCGATCACATTATGGATAATTCTAAAATCAAATCACGCTTTAACTCAGAAATTGTAGCCCATAAACTGTCGAAAACCGAGAAAGACATTGAAGTAGGCGAAGGAGACATTCTAAAAGTAGGTGAACTAATCATAAAAGTGATCCACACGCCTGGACATACACCAGACAGCATATGTTTACTAATTGAAAATAAACTCATAACGGGCGATACATTGTTTGTAGGAGAATGCGGTAGGACGGATTTGCCTGGAGGTAGTTCGGTGGAAATGTTTAACAGCCTTTTCAATAAATTAATGAAGCTTGACGACGATGTTGAAGTCTATCCAGGTCACGATTATGGTTCAAGACCTCACTCAACAATAGAAGAGGAAAAGAAAACAAACTACATCCTCGAAAAACGTTCACTTAATGAATTTTTAGAATTCATGAAGGAACCTTAGAGAAGAATCAACTACATAATAAAAACTGCTGCAGCAACTACTGTTGTCCACAACTTGTCCTTATTCCCTTTGGCAGACTGGCAGACAGAAGTTTTGGAAATCTTGCTGCTTGTGGCTTCTGAATCTAATTCTATACCAAACGTCATTGCCAGCATTGTTGCTGCTAAATTCTCAGCGTAGTCTCCGGCTTTTGAGGCAGTCTCTTCAAACGAACTATATTCTGCAAGATAACCATATCCATCGTCTTCTTTTCGCCTAGCTAGTCCTATTGCTGCAGAAACATGATGATTCGGTTCGTTAGTTTCATTTTTTGCCATAATAACAAAGGTTATTTGGCCAGGCTTTAGAAGACTCAGGCCTTCTTCCTTTGAAATCAACTTACAGTTGGGAGGAAATATACTTGACACTCGCACAAGATTGCATTTTTCAATGCCAGCTTGTCTTAATGCAAGTTCGAACGAGGCCAGCTTGTCTTTGTGAACTCCTACACCCTGCGTGAAAAACATTTTTGTTGGTATCATAACTTTTATACATACATTATCGTTTTTTAAAAGCCTTTCTACTTTGGCTTACTTCCAGTTTTATTAATAACTAAGATTGTCACTTTCTTATTCTTTTTAGAATAGAATAGAGAATTATGTTGCTGATAAACCAGAGAACAGCAAAACTGTAGGTAGTCATCTGGTGAAGTCTTCCTTCAAATTGAAAGACTGAGAATATGGCAACAGCCAAGAGAATAGCATTAGCGATTATTATTGCTGGAATTTCCTTTCTCAAAGAGCTTATAATGGATGTTGATGCTGTGTATGTTGCGGTCTTACACATAAAATTGTAAGCAGTACGTCCCAATTCGGACAGCTTGTATCTCCCTTCCTTTTGAACCGCAAGATGGTCTAACGCGTTTAGATGATAGGACAAGCTGGGGCTGTCTTCAATTCCTATTGAATTCTTAATTTCGGGAAATGTAGCTTCTTTCCATTCGCCTATGAAACGTAAGATGTCTCGCCTTTTCTGGTGGTTCAATGTTTTAAAAATGGATTCTTCTAAACTTTCCTCTTGTGCCTTTCCGATGGTGTTTTTGGCCATGTAACATGCCACCATTTTTTTATAAGGTAAAAATGGCTTTTAAAGTAGTTACTGAAGCAAATTTTACTAAAGATAATTTAACTTACAAACCAAAGCTAGCTATGGTCAGAACTAAATAATAAAAAGGAGAACCAGTACACTTTATGTTATCAAGTATGCGCTGACGGAAAGTAAGCGAAAAACTTGACTATAGTGGAAGCCCAAAAAGAAATAAACCATCGGGAAGACACAAGACAATATCTGGAAGTAAAAATCTTAGACTATGCGTAGCAAGCGAAAAAACATGAACTTGCAGACAGTGAGAAAGACGATATCGCTTTATACCGCAAACGCAAATGAAAAAAGTAGTCTAGTTCAACGCTCCGGTAGTATAGTTCGGTCAAGTATGGCGGCCTCTCGATGTCCACATAAGACAGAAGAAAGTCGCAAACCCGGGTTCAAATCCCGGCCGGAGCACCACTTCATATGAATAATGAAATTTAAATAGAGCCACAGGCTGGGCATTTTGGATTTTTCTTTATTTCTGCTGTTTCGATCGCCATTTCTTCTCCGTCGATGAACAGCATTCTTCCGACCAGCGGGTTCCCGATTCCTGTCAGGCATTTAATAACCTCCATGACTTGGAGTGAGGCTAAGGCTGAGGGGGTACCTCCGAAGATCGGGTTGGTCTTTGTTTCGGATGGTTCTTTCGGGAAGATGCATCTGAGGCATGGTCCCTTCCCCGGAATCACGGTGGTTATTTGCCCGTAGAACTGGGAGACGCCTGCGTGGACGAATGGGACCTGCCTTTTTACGCAGTAGTCGTTGATTATGAACCTTGTTTTCCAGTTGTCAAGCCCATCGACGACCGCATCCACATTACTAATAATTTTTGTAACATTTTCCTCTGAGACCTCTTCCAGAATGGCTGCAACCTTAACTTCTGGATTCAAAGCTTCCAGCCTTTTTTTGGCTGTTTCAGCTTTAAATTGTCCGATGTCCTTCAGTGTATAGAGGACTTGGCGGTTCAGGTCGCTCATGCTCGTTTTGTCCTTGTCAACCAAAATTAGCTTTCCAACGCCTGCAGCTGCCAGATACGTTGACGACACGCATCCTAAGCCGCCGACGCCTACAACCGCAACTGAGGAATTTTTGAGTTTCGTTTGTCCTTCTTTTCCCCAACCGTCAATCAACATCTGGCGGTTGTACTGTTCAAGTTCTGACTTCGACAAACTCATTTGGCATTGATCCTCCCACAACAATCTGGCTTGACCCTAATATTTTTGGGAACCGCTTATTAAATCTAGAGAAAAGACCGTAATAATAATTTTTCTTTACTAGATGAAATTTTTTTAGGTGAGGTTTGTTTTTTATTATGATGTTATTTTTATAAAGACGTTGTTTGTATTGGCATTAAGTAGTCATTCAATGTTCGTTGCTGCTTGGAAGTGAGACGAGTCATGTCTAAAAGTAAAGAAAAAGACTTGGATATAAAATATGAGCTTTTAGGGAAAGACCTTGCGAATAAAAACATCGACATAGAGCAGGTTAAAGAAAAAATCAAGCAGTTCACGGTTGAGGTGCCTTCTTGGATTTTTGGAGCCTTCGGAGGCGGACGATTCAGCGGATACCTAGCTCCCGGAGCAGCTAGGGACATTTTTGAGAAGTTCGACGACGCGGCCCTCGTAAACAAATTAACCGGAGCCACGCCTAAAGTCAGCCTCCAAATGGGATGGGACGATCCTGACGATGCCCAGTTTTATGAGATCAAAGCTGACTCGTTCAAGAAACTGAAAAGCTACGCAGACAAGCTAGGCTTAGGGATTGGCGCTATCAATCCGACCTACTTTATGGAGGGCACACATTTCGGCAGCTTAACAGCGAATGACGCTGAAACTAGGCGACGCCTTGTTGAACACAGTGTAATCAGTGCAGAAACAGCAGCAAAATATGGCACTGGACTGATCACAGTTTGGGTTCCAGACGGGTCATTGTATCCGGGACAAGTGAACATGCGTACTGTTGAACGTAACCTCAAAAACTGTTTACTGGACATTTACAGAGAGATGCCGAGCTCGGTTCGTATGCTTATTGAGTATAAGCTGTTTGAGCCTGGAACTTATCACACGGTTGTCTCCGATTACTGTGTAGCCTCAGATTTTGCGCGGAGCCTCGGAAACAGGGCGGGAGTCCTCATCGACTTGGGGCATCATCCGCACGGCGTAAACGTTGAACACATTGTAGCCAGACTCATAGAAGAAAAGATGCCTGGCGGGTTCCATTTTAACACCCGGTACGCTGCGGACGACGACCACGCGGTTGAACCGAACATGCAGCTCTTCGGCATCTACCACGAGCTAGTTCTTGGAGCAGTAATTGGCAATCCTGTGCCCGAAAAGAACTGGACATACGTTATTGACCAGAGTTCAGCGCTTGAAAACCGAATTCACGCGGTTCTGCATTCGGTTGATTCGCTTATGGTCTCGTATGCTAAGGCTTTGATTATTGATGAAGCCAATCTCCTTAAGCTTCAGAACATAAACGAAATCATGCTTGCGAACAGAACGTTGCTGGACGCCTATCTGACCGACGTTAGACCGATTCTTTACGTGGCTAGGCAAGAAAAGGGGTTGCCGATTGACCCGGTGGAAGGCTACGTTAAATCTGGTTACCAAGAGAAAATAGTATCCGAAAGAGCAAAACCAAAATAAAAAGGCACACGCAATTCAATGAGCTTTAGGGATTCTCGACCCAGTAAGTATCTTTTTCTGTTACTTCTTTTTTCCAGATTGGAACCTCATGCTTAATTCTATCAACGAGCTCCGCTAGGGCTTTCCGTCCCTCCCTTCGGTGCTTGGACGCCACGAGAACGTACATGACTTCTTCACCGACCTGAACCGTTCCCACTCTGTGTTCAACGATTGCGTCGATTATGCCATGTTTCGTTTTCTGTTCTTCAACGATGGTTTTTATTGTCTGTGGCGCCAAGGCTTCGTGCGCCTCGTACTCAAGCCTGAGGACCTTTTCTTTTTCGCGAGTCCCTCGAACGATTCCTACAAAAACTGTTACTGCGCCTACTTCGTTTGATGACTTCTTCAATTCCTCAACCAGAGAATCCAAAGGGTCAAGCTTCTGCAAAACCTTAACTTTCACCTTAACCACCAATCACTTCGCCAATGTTTTTTTGGGTTATCCTCCGCCAAAAGGAGGCATTATCGCCACTTCGTCTCCTTCTTTCAATTTTTCTCCGAGACTTGCTGTTTTACCGTTCAATGTAACGAGATAGTTGCCTAGGACTGGAACGCCATTTTTGTTCTGCGCAACCTCACCTTTCACTTTCTTAAAAAGGGTTTCAGCCCAAGCTTCGGAGACTTCTGGGTGCCTTTGGGGTATGTGGTTTACGAGCAAGTCCATTAGGGTTGTTCCCTCGTCAACAGCGTATTCTTCTTTCCTGAAGCCCAGCAGTTCGCGCAGTTTCCCGTAATACCTCACGTACATGACGGCCATGTAAGTGTCACTTTAAAATGATCTCTGCAACCAACCATCCTATTGTTTGAGGCATACATTAACCTTTTCAAGAACACGAAAATAGTTTAGAGGAGAGCAACGATTTCTTAGCCCAGAATCTTCTTGACCTCTTTGATTATGCCCTCGGCGTCGATTCCTTGCTCAGCCATAAGCATTTCAGGTGGTCCTGAATGAGGCATCTTCCTCACCGCAAGTATGTGGGGCTGCAGACCCAACGAAGCTATGGCTTCACCGAGTCCTCCTTCTGCATAATGGTCCTCAACCGTTATGAGGTGCCCCGTTTCCTTGGCTGCCTTCCTCAACGTCGCCTCGTCTAGGGGCTTTACAGAATAGCAGTCTATGATTCTAATGGTAATGTTGTCTTGTTTCAGTTTGTCGTAGGCTTTCAAGGCTTCGTGCGTTGTCACTCCGGCAGCCACAATCGTTGCTTTGTCGTTTCTGGCTTGCTTGAGAATCTTTGAACCGCCTATGGTTAATTCTTCTTTGTTGTCGTATATTACTGGTGTCGCTGGTCGGGTGGTCCTAAGGTAGGATATGCCTCTGTAGTTTGCCATCAAACACGTAAGTTTCTCGCTGCTCACGGCGTCGGAGGGGTAAAGGACGATGCTGTTCATTAAGGAGCGGAACATGCCTAAGTCTTCCAAGCCCATCTGCGAGGGACCGTCTTCGCCTATTGATATGCCTGCATGCGACCCGGTTACTTTCAAGTTAGCTCTGGAGTACGCAGCCATCCTTATCTGGTCGTAGGCTCTTGTCAGAAAACAAGCGAAGTCTGAAAAAAACACGTCGAACCCGTGGGTCTGCAGACCGACTGCCGTGCTGACCATGTTCTGTTCCGCTATAAAACATTGTAGGCTCCGTTCAGGGAACTCCTCGAAAAAGTTAATCGTATACGTGGAGTTCTGGACGTCGCCGTCGAGGACAACCATGTTCTTGTTCATTCTTCCAAGTTTCTGCAAGGCTTTACCGTAGGCTAATCTCGTCGCGACCTTTTCGCCCAACTTATAGTCTGTCTCAAATGAGTATTCGGTTGCTGAAATCTTCGCTGGAACTGTTGCCTTGATAAAATTTTTTGGTTGATAAACAATGTTACGGATTCTCGGCGTTATTTCGTTGATGGCTTTTTCCTGTTCTTCCTTTGTCAAGGGTCTCCCGTGTCTGCCGTCAACGTTTTCGAGGAAGCTGACACCTTTACCCTTCACGGTCTTCGCTACTATGAAGGACGGTTTTTTCGACCTTTTCGTCTTGCTGAAGACTTCCAGAAGCTCTTTGACATCGTGCCCGTCGCAGACATAAACGTCCCAATTGAAGGCTGCAATCCTTTCAGCGTAAGCTTCGGCTTCCCACTCGTACATTGTGGGTCCACTTTGGCCAAGACGGTTCATGTCAGTTATCGCGGTCAGGTTTGAGAGCCCAAGTCGTCCCGCGAAGTTGATTGCCTCCCACACTGAACCCTCAGCCATTTCGCCATCGCCGAGAAGAACGTAGACCCGATGATTGACTCCATGCAGCTTCTTCGCGTACGCCATCCCTATGCCAGTCGCCAAGCCTTGACCTAGGGAGCCTGTTCCAACCCTTACGCCTTTCAACCTCGGAACTGGGTGCCCTTCCAGCTCAGAAGCGAACTCTCTCAGGGTCATGATTTTCTCTTTCGGAATAACGCCTACTTCAGCTGAGGGCAGCGTACAAAATTGGCGCAGCGTGGCCTTTTGACAATATGAACTCGTCATTGTCTATGCAATCAAGGTTTAAGGGGTCAATGTTCATTTCTTTAAAGAACAGTGTCGCCACAATTTCTGCGGAAGACATGCAGCTCGTAGGGTGACCTGATCCCGCCTTTGTTGTGGCTCTTATACTGTGTAACCTAAGAATGTTCGCTTTGGTTTCCAGATATTCAACAATGCTCATGTTTCTTTGTTCTCCAAGACTGTTGGAATTGGATAGAATGTAATACGAATTAATGATTTTAACATTAACTATTCTAAAAAATGAAAAATCGACGATACGACAACAATTTTCACAAAAACTTGGCATCACACCATAGTTAAGCCACCGCACAGAAAGGGGGATTCTATTTTTGTTTGAAGACTTTAGAATGAGTGGATTGCCAGCTTCCTTGGCTTCACGCAGCCTAAGACTGCACTAACACCATGGACGGAGCGTGGTTTAACTTCCGAGTTCGGAATGGGTTCGGGTGGGTCCCACGCCCTGTGGCCGGCAACCCGTGATATTTGAATGGTTGTTGTTTTTTAACCTTTCGTTTCACTCAACGAACATTGAACGTAATGCATATATGCTAATCCTCTAAAAAAGTTTGGTTTGTGGGGCTGTAGTCTAGTAACAGCTCGCCATTAAGGCGGTTGCTGGAACGGTATGACGACAGTTGGTCGCGAACGGCCTAACCGTTAAGGGCTCCAGAAAGCAGCAAGCGGGTTTGCGGACCAGAACATGGGATGAAGAAGTTCTGGAGCACGGAGAAACCCGTAGGAACAAGCAACGCCTTGTCTCCGGGCAAAGGTCGCCGGTTCAAATCCGACCAGCCCCACCAAAGACTCAAACTTATCTAGGTTTAGGTATGAGAAGAATTCCTGTTTTTAGTGACAAGTCGTTGTTGACAGCTAGCTAGCTATTTGTAGTAAAATATTCCATGCGGCAAGAAAAACGACCATCTCTTTAATATGATATTCTTGTGTGTTGAACGAATTATCAAACGAGATTATTTCTACTGAATTGAAAAACGGCATATCCGAAAAATAAGCTTCGTTGTCAACGAGTTAGTCTGTCTACGAGCCTTTTTTCTGAATCGTAGAGTTGCACGTCGAGAGCCATTTTTCCCAGTTCGTGTGTTGCGCAGCTCAGGCAAGGGTCAAATGCTCGGACGACGGCTTCGACCCTGTTCAAGACGCCTTCGCTTAAATGTTTCCCTTTGACGTACTTCTTTGCGACCTGCGTGACAGCCATATTGTAGGCGAGGTTGTTGTTTTCCGTCGCGATAATCATGTTCACCCACGTTATCAAGCCTTCCCTGTCAACCTTGTAGTGGTGGATCAAGGTGCCCCTTGGAGCCTCAGCAACTCCCACGCCTTCGCCACGGTTAACCGAAGCCTTAGCCCAAACATTGTCCGCGTAAGCCTCCGGGTCTTCAAGAATTTCCTTGGTTTTTTCGAGACAGAAAAGAGCCTCCACCAAACGTGCATAGTGATAGAGGAAGGTGCTTTGCACGATTCCGTTTTTGCCAAATTTCCTGAAATCTTTCAGTTCTTCGTCAGCCAACGGGGTGCCGCAGTGTGAAACGATGTTAAGCCTAGCCAACGGGCCTACCCTGTAAGCGCCATTCGGATATCCTAGGGATTTATAGAACGGGAACTTCATGTAACTCCACGGTTCGACAGCCTCGCCGATGTACTCAAAATATTTCTTGGGGTCTAGATTGTCCACGACAATCTTGCCTTTCGGGTCAACCACCCTTATTTTGCCATCGTAGTGTTCAAGTCCGCCATCCGGGGTAACGAGACCTAGATAGTAAGTTGGGAAGTTGCCAAAGTTCTCTATTTCCTCTTCCAGACCGTCCAGTTTATCCTTAAACATGGACAGCGTTTCAAGCGTAATGTTCAAGGCTTCAGGCAGATTGGCAAGCATCTTTTCAGCCTTTTCTTTCGAAAGCGGAGTTTTCACGCCGCCGGGCACAAGCCAGTCGCTTGAATGAATCCTCTTGCCTGCGAGCCTGCTCAATGACTTCCTGCCCAAACTTTCTCAGTTTAATTCCTTTTTTTGCCAGTTCAGGGTGGCTTCCGATCAAACCGAAAACGTTTCTTACGGAAGGGTCTGCGTCCATTCCGAGAAGCAAGTCAGGCGAGGACAGGTGGAAAAAGCTCAACGCGTGAGACTGAACTATCTGACCCATGTGCATCAAGCGGCGCAGCAATTCAGCTGACCTTGGAATGTTAACAGCTACTATTTCATCGCACGCCTTAGCAGAGGCAAGCAGGTGGCTCACGGGGCAGATTCCGCATGTCCTCGACGTTATTGAGGGCATCTCGTAGAACGGGCGTCCTTCGCAGAACTTTTCGAACCCTCTGAAATCGGTAACTTGGAACCGTGCCTCTTTAACGGTACCGTCTTTATTGAGGAAAATTGTTACCTTGCCATGTCCCTCTATTCGGGTTACGGGAGAAACCTCAATTTTGTCCATCTTTTCAGCCAACTCCATTAACCATATTTCGACCTGTTCTCCATGTTTGGCGTCCTTCCCGCTAGCAGTTCCGTCACAACGTAGTTTATGAGGTCAGCCGACGGAGGGCAGCCCGGTATGTAATAGTCCACTTTGACTACTTCGTGCAGCGGACTTGTCTGCTTCAGAAGCTTTGGAACCTCGTTCGGAATCTGACCATTCACGTCCGCGGTTTCCACAAAAGCCCTCTTGAGTGCTGATTCCGCGCTGTTCGACACCGTGTTCCTTAATCCTGTGACATTCCCGGTGACTGCGCAGTCTCCCAGCGATATGAGGACCTTCGTTCGTTCCCTAACTATCCTGAGCGTTTCCAACTGTTCCTCGTTTGCCACTGCGCCTTCGACAAGCGTAACATCAACGTTTTCGGGAAAAACCTTAACGTCCATTATTGGGCTGTAGACTAGCTGTATTTTTTCAGCCAGCTCAACGAGGCGTTCGTCCTGATCTAAGAATGACATGTGGCATCCTGAACATCCGCTGAGCCAGACGGTAGCAACTCGAGTCTTGTTTGCTGCGTTCATCTATTTGCGTCTCCTTTCCAACACGAACTCCGCTATCTTCTTGTCTCTAGTCTGAATGATGGGTTGACCTTCGACGTAGATGGAACCCACGGGGCAGACTTTGGCGCACTTTCTGCATGAAGTGCAGGATTTTGAGGAGCCCCACGTGTCATCGAGGTCAACGATGACTTCTGAGTCTTTTCCCCTCATTTTCAGGTCAAGAACGTGAACTCCCTCAATTTGGTCGCAGACCTTTACGCATCGGCTGCAAAGTATGCATCGGTTTCGGTCGAAGACGAGAAACTCATGAGTCGAATCCACGTTACGCGATTCCCAGTTACGTTCGAACCTGACATGGTCGACTCCCAACTTGTTGGCTAAGTCCTGAAGTTCACAGTTGTTATTCGCCACGCAGACAGAACAAACATGAATCCTTTCAGAAAGAGTAAGCTCCAGAGCCATTTTACGATAAAGCTTCAGCCTGTCAGAGTCTGTTGTGACTTCCATTCCGTTGCTGACGGGCGTTGTGCATGCAGGGAAAAGCTTCGGCGACCCCTTAACTTCCACGAGGCAGAGTCGACAGCCCCCTAGGCTTGTTAAGCCGTCAAATTCGCATAACGTTGGAATGTTTATGCCATGTTCCTTCGCTGCCTTAAGGATAGTTTCGCCATCTTTGGAAACAACATCTTGCCCGTTAATCTTCAAATTAATGGTTCCTACGCTCATGGTTTTCTTACCTCTTTTATCCTTTTTTGAAGCATTTTCCCGCTGAACACTGCTTGTGAACGATGTGCTGAACATATTCGTCTTTGAAGTACCGCAGAGTCGTCAAAACTGGGTTCGGAGCTGTCTGCCCAAGCCCGCACAGGCTGGCTTCTCTTATGTAGTTGCCAGCTTCCTCCAGCACGTTCATGTCGTCCAGCCTGCCTTCGCCCTGCATGATACGTTTAAAAATCCCCTGAACCTTGGCAAGACCCGCTCTGCATGGGACGCATTTGCCGCAGGACTCGTCAATGCAGAAGTCGGTGAAGAACTTTGCAGTATCAACCATGCACGACTTGTCATCAATCACGACTATGCCCCCTGAACCCATGATGGCGCCAGCCTTCGTAAGAGACTCGTAATCAACAGGCAGGTCCAGAAGACTCTCAGGCAAACATCCGCCTGAAGGTCCACCCACCAGAACGGCTTTAAATTTCCTGTTGTTAAGAACACCTCCGCCTATGTCAAACACGACTTCCCTCAGAGTTATGCCCATAGGCACCTCGATGAGCCCAGGGCTGTTAACTTTCCCAGTTAAAGAGAAACACTTGGTCCCGCTGCATTTGGGGGTTCCAATCCTGCTGAACCACGCTCCTCCGTTCAAAACTATAGGGGGGATGTTAGCTAAGGTTTCAACGTTCTGTATAAGGGTCGGTTTCGCCCACAAGCCTGAGGTTGCAGGATACGGCGGACGCGGACGAGGCATAGCCCTTTCCCCCTCAACAGAGGCTAATATGGCTGTTTCCTCGCCTGCCACGAAGGCGCCAGCTCCAAGCCTCAAATCAATAGCTAACTTGAAAGGAGTTTCAAGAATGTTTTCGCCAACGAGATTCAGCGATTTTGCCTGTTCAAGCGCCTTCTTCAGGGTTGTGATTGCAAGCGGGTATTCTGACCTGATGTAAATGTAGGCTTGTTCAATTCCAGTTACATACGCAGCGATCAGCAAACCCTCAATGATGGCGTGCGGATCAGCCTCCGCGAGTGTTCGGTTTGCGAATACACCTGGGTCACCCTCGTCCAAGTTGGCTATGGCGTACTTTGGGTTTCCAGTGGCTCTTGCGACAAAACTCCATTTTTGTCCAGTAAGGAACCCTGCGCCTCCTCGACCTCTTAAGCCGCTGGCTATCACCTCGTCTATGACTTCTTTCTGGGTCATTTTTGTTAGACACTTTATTAGCGCAGAATAGCCACCCATGGCTATGTAGTCTTCAATGTTGAATGGGTCGATTTTTCCAGCATACTTTAGAATAAGCCTATGCTGTTTCTTGAAGAACACTTCATTCGTGTATAGCAGGCTCTTTACGGGCGTCCCCTTCACGATGTGTTCTTTCACTATTTCCCGAGCGTTTTCAGGAGTCACGTTTTGGTAAAGAAAATCTCCCGGCTCCACCACAACCGCTGGACCAACGCTGCAGGTTCCAAAACAGCCTGTTCTGGCGACCTTGCAGACTTTTTCGACCCCCAGCTCCTTTACAGCTTCGTCAAAAGCCTTCAGCACATCTTCTGCGCCGAAGGGTAAGCAGCCGCTGGAGCAGCAGACGTTTATTCTGTATTTGTAGGACCTTCGGAGGTCAAGGTCCCTTTCTGCCAGCCTAATTATGTCAATCGGCTTCAACTTTTTCCTCTCCAAGCACCGATTTTATTCTGTTAACCACTGATTCTGGCGTGGCTTTTCCGACGACCGCGTTGTCGACGATTGCGTTTGGAGCCATGGCGCACGCGCCTATACAACGGGTGATGAAAAGGGAAAGTTTTCTGTCCGCTCTGGTTTCCCCGCGTTTGATGTTGAACTCGCTTTCGACCGCTGAAATAATTTCCTCGACGCTTTTGACAAAACAAGCTGTTCCCAAGCAAAAAGTGACTATGTGGCTTCCGGGCTTCTTCAACTTAAAAAAGTTATAGAAGGTAGCCACCCCGTAGACGTGGCTTGGGGGAAGGTTCAGCGAATCAGAGATGTGCGCAAGAACGTCCTTATCGAGGTAACCGTATTGTTCCTGAGCATAATGCAAAATCTCGAGAAGAGCGTCTTTCCGATGTTGATGCTGCATCGTGAACTTATCAAGCATAAGTAGGCGCCTGTCATTCTTCAGGGACATATGTTAACCTCCTACTTCAGAGCTTGTTTTAGCATGGAATCTTCCCACGTATTTAAGAGTTACTTTATGTCCTTATACTGTTGAGTTTTTCATCCACTAAGTCAATTCGTGCCAACAGCCCAAAACGATGGCGATTCTAGTGGGAGTATTTGGTTAGGGACTTGACATAATCCTTGATATAACTTGGCTTGCGATTGAACAAGGACGGACAGGCAAATCATTGCCAAGATTGAACCATTCTGCCTTTTCCAGTTCTTGAGACATATTGATGTCCATGTTTTTTGAGTCTGCTCTAAACCCGACCATTAAAAGGTCAAGATCCTTGGAAGCGAAGGTCCCGATGATGTTCAGGTTCTTGATGTCCAAGCCAACTTCTTCCTTAACTTCTCGGATAGCTGCTTCTTCAGCTGTTTCGCCAGTTTTCACGTGCCCTGCGACCAGCCCCCAGTAAGGATGGTTCCAACCGACGCTTCGCGTCAAAAGGATTTTGTCGCCATTTATGACTGCAACAATCGCAGCGGGCGAAGGCGCATCAAAAAACACTCGGTCGCATTGTGAACAATACTTTTCGACGCTTCCATCAAGAAGAGTCTTGGACTCGAGCTTTTGGCAACATGCACAGCAAAAATTCAGATTTTTCATCAGCAACCCTCAGCCATTAATGAACCTGTTATGCGATGTAATAATACAGCATAATAATTGTTACCTTTGAAGTCTTGCCGTGCTGAAAACCTCAGGTTTACAGGCTTCAGTTTTTCCACAAAAAAAGCCTAACGAACCAGACGAAAAAACTGCTTGTATGAACCTGTAAGAAATCAATCAGACTTTTATAAATTATTCCTGTATAAATAATGTCTAAGGAGGCTATTTAGACGAAGTTCACTGACGGATTCTGGCTGATGCGGCCGGGAGTGACGCCCATTTTTCCTGTTCAAGTTCATGAGGTAGAAGTTGAACCGGATGCCTTAACCGTGTATGGTTCACCAAGACGTTTGGCTCACCGTGCTGACACCTTGGATCTTCCCCTTTTGACTATTCGTTTCTCTTCTCCAATACCTAACGTCGTAAGAGTCCAAATCTGCCATCACAAAGGGAAGCTTCACAAAAAACCAGAATTTCAACTGAAACCGCAACCAGCACCAAAAATTGAGGTTCACAACGATGCGCAAGCTGCAACTTTGACCAGCGGACGCTTGACGGTACGTGTCGAAAAAGCTGGCGGCTGGCAGATAACGTTCAAGGACGGCGACCGGGTCGTCGCCAGCAGTGGTTTGCGGGGCATGGGCGTTATGGACACAAGTACGGGACGATACGCTTTCGGGCAGCTTGCTTTGGGTGTCGGCGAATGCGTTTATGGCCTAGGTGAACGGTTCACGCCTTTTGTGAAGAACGGTCAAACAGTGGAGATGTGGAACGAGGATGGCGGAACTGGCACCGAACAGGCTTACAAGAACGTACCTTTCTACATAACCAACAGAGGTTACGGCGTGTTCGTCAACCACCCCGAACGGGTTTCATTCGAAGTCGCATCCGAAAACGTCGAACGTATCCAATTCAGCGTTCCAGGAGAATACCTTGAATATTTCGTCATTTATGGACCGTCGCCCAAAGAGATTTTAAGCCGATACACGGTGCTTACTGGTCGACCAGCTTTGCCTCCCGCGTGGTCGTTTGGTCTTTGGCTGAGCACCTCGTTCACGACCAGTTATGATGAGGAAACCGTGACCAGCTTCATTCAAGGCGTGGCTGACCGCGACATTCCGTTGCACGTGTTCCATTTCGACTGTTTCTGGATGAAGGAGTTCCACTGGTGCAATTTCGAGTGGGACAAACGCGTCTTTCCTGACCCTCAGGCGATGCTGAAACGGCTGAAGTCTCGCGGTCTACACATCTGCGTCTGGATAAATCCATACATTGCCCAACGGTCGGCGCTTTTCGACGAGGGGGTGAAACACGGCTTTCTGCTTAAACGACCGAACGGAGACGTGTGGCAGTGGGACAGGTGGCAGGCAGGAATGGGCATCGTTGACTTCACTAATCCTGACGCTTGCCGCTGGTTTGGCGACAAACTTCGTGCGCTTGTGGACATGGGCGTGGACTGCTTCAAAACCGACTTTGGGGAACGCATTCCCACGGACATTGCCTATTGTGACGGTTCAGACCCAGTAAAGATGCACAACTACTATTCGTACCTTTACAACAAGACCGTGTATGAAGTGCTGGAAGACAAGTTGGGTAAGGGAGAAGTAGCCCTCTTCGCGCGTTCAGCCACAACAGGATGCCAACAGTTCCCCGTTCACTGGGGAGGAGACTGCGTTGCCACCTTTGAGTCCATGGCTGAAAGCCTGCGCGGAGGACTGTCGCTGTGCCTGTCGGGATTCGGGTTCTGGAGCCACGACATCGGCGGATTCGAGCAGACGGCTTCAGCAGATGTTTACAAGCGTTGGTGCGCCTTTGGGCTTCTTTCTTCGCACAGTAGGTTGCATGGCAGCGGCTCATATCGTGTGCCTTGGCTGTACGACGAAGAAGCCGTGGACGTCCTGCGCTTTTTCACTAAACTCAAGTGCCGATTAATGCCTTATCTTTTTGGTGCCGCTTGTGAGGCGCATGAACTTGGCGTTCCAGTGATGCGGGCGATGATGCTCGAGTTTCCAGACGACCCAGCCTGCGATTACCTTGACAGGCAGTATATGTTGGGCGATTCGCTGCTGGTGGCACCCATCTTTTCGCCTAACGGAAAAGTGGATTACTATTTGCCAAAAGGGCGATGGACAAACTTCATAACGGGTCAAGTGACTGAGGGCGGAGGATGGGTGCATGAGAAGCATAGTTACATGAGCCTTCCGTTGATGGTTAAACCGAACACAATCATCCCAGTTGGAGCAAATGAACACCGACCTGACTATAACCTTGGTGACGGAGTGACTTTTCATCTCTTTGAGATGCAGGATGGCGCAACAACAACTGCGTGTGTACCCACAAGTAAAGGCGAGGAAGCCATGACGGTTAAGGCAAGCCATAAAGGGCAGCTGGTTCGTGTTCAAGTCCAAGGTGAACAAAAATCTTGGTCGGTGCTGCTAAGGGGTGTCGGTTCCGTCCAATCGGTCGAAGGAGGTATTGCCGAAGCAGATACATTGGGCACACTGTTAGTTCCAAGGAAAAGCGCAAGTTCTCTTACCATTCGTCTGCCTGCACAATGACATAACAACTATTCTCTAATCTGCTGTTTTCAGCTTTTTTACTTTTCAGGGTTCCAAGTGCACATTATGGCTTTCTTTTTGCATACTGACACGCATGGTGTTATATTGATTTCGGGTTTACATGGGGAACAGGTGTATTTTATTTTTTTTCTGTGTTCTTCCGTCACTGCGGCTACGATTTTGTCTTCGAGGTCAATCATCACAGTCACTAATTCCAAGGCATTTTGGGGACAAAGTTCCACGCATTTGCCGCAGCCATCGCATTTTTCAGAGTCAATGATGATGTAGTATTCTCCTGAGCTATCCCTGTAACCGTAATAAACGATTATTTTAGTCTGCCCCCATCCTTTCAGGCTGCCAGCGACTTTTCATTCAAAGCCTTGGCGTAAAGGGCGGCTCCGATGGCTCCTGCAACCATAGGGTCAAGCCCGTTTTCTTCGTAGTTGGGCATCGGAAGACGCTTAAGGCCTATAATGTTCTCTATCCTTGTCACTATGCCGATGTTTTTGGATTGTCCGCCAGTTACAACAAAGTCTTTTTCGCAGCCCACTTTTTCCAGCAGCTTGCTCATTCTCATAGCCATCGCCCGCGTGTAGGCAGCGAGAACCTTTTCTTTAGGCCATCCCTTACGCAACAGCCCAACAGCCTCCGTCTTGGCGAATACCACGCAGGTGCAGTGAACAGGGTCTGGCTCCGCATCAACCTTCAGCGACTCTTCACCGATTTCCTCGATGGGAATCTTCAGCAGGTCAGCAAACACTTCCATGCCTCTTCCCGTGCCAGCCTGCGCACTTGTCGTTCATCAGGAATGATGTTACTCGCCCTTTCTCGTCGCAGCGGATGGCTTTAATGTCTTGGCCACCCACGTCCAGTATGGTTCTCACCGTGGGACCCCAAATGTAGTTCGCACCCTTTGCGTGGCAAGCAATCTCGGTGACTGCCTTATTTGCCATTGGAACGTTTATTCTTCCGTAACCCGTTCCCACGACGTGTTTTATGTCGTTTAACGTTAATCCAGTTCCTTCCATCGCCCAATCCATCACCTTTACAGCGCTGTCAGGGCTGTTCGACCCCGTTCGCATGATACCATATGAGAAAATTTTACCATCTGTCATAATCACTGCCTTGGAGCTCACTGAGCCCACGTCGACTCCTGCTGTAACAATGTTCGCGTCTTTCCAGTTCTGGCTTGACACGGTTTTCCTGTATTCACGCCATCTCCAGTATTCTACTTTTTCTTTACTTCCGTCCTCTTTCATCCCTTCGACTCTCCAACCCGTTTAGCAGCAAAAAGAGCAGCTCCCAATGCACCAGCGAATTCTGGATTTTCGGGTATCAAAACGTCTGTCCCAAGCTTTCTCTTCAAAGAAGCGACAAAACCAACGTCTTTGGCGACACCTCCAATTAGCACGACATCTGGGTTTACTCCCAACCTGTAAACCATGGACGAAATCCTGTCAGCCATAGCGTCATAGATTGCTCTGGCAATTTCAGGTTTGGGCTCTTGACGATGAATGAGGGTCACCACGTCGGACTCGCCGAAAATAACGCACGTAGCATTAATTTGGCTCGCTTTTTCCGCTTTGAGAGACAGTGAACCCATCTCCTCCAACTTTACCTCCAGCGCCCTCGCCATTGCTTCTATGAAGGTGCCAGCGCCTGCAGCACACCTCTCGTTTACGACAAAATTTAACAATTTTCCTTTCTCGTCGCACCTTACTGCCCGCGCTTCCTCTGCGCCTATGTCTATCACTGTCTTTGCTGTTGGAAACGAGTATGCTCCTGCCTTAGCATCTGCTCCCACCATGCTGATTGTACTGTCGAAGAAAGGAGCCATTTCAGCTCCGGCGCCAGTGGCTGAGATGTGCTCAACATCGTCGCGAGTTAATTTGACCCTTTTCAATACTCTCTCGAAAGCTTGCTCAGCGGCTTTGGTTGGTTCGAATCCGGAGAAAACCAGTTCTTGAGACAAGGTTTCGTTGTCTTTTAGGATGACTACTTTGATGCTTTGGGTGCCCATGTCTATTCCTGCGATTATCATGCCATTTCACTTCTCAAATTTCAACTCTTGCCCTCAGCATCTCCAGGAAAGCTTCGACCCTTGTCTTCATTTGTCCGACATCTTCCCGCGTATACTCAGTGTCCAAATAGTATATTGGCACATTTCTACGGTCCAAGATTCGCTTGATACGGGTGTACTCCATCGCGTACAGCATGCAGCCGCGGACAACGTAATAGATTACACCGTCGACCTTGAACTCTTTCAGCTTGTCCAGCAGCCAGTTTATTCTGTCCTCGTTACCGTCCTTCGACGTGAAACATGGGCATGTGGAGGTAAGCAGGTACCTTTCAGCCACAGCGTTGAACATATCGTCCATCGTCCACTCATCGACCCCCACGGGGTCATACAGAAGCCAATCGCTGGAGCAGAGCTCATCAACGACAAGGACCCCTTGAGGGTTAGACTCTTCAACTAGGTTAGGAAGCTTCCAATTGTCAGGCCAAACCATTGGAGTACCCGTGACCATTACTCTCGGTGTGTCAAGCGGGCATGCCCACGTTTTTTGGCGGACTCTTTTTTCGAGCTCGTCACACAGTTCTTCGGTTTTTTGGGTCCACCTTTTAATGTTGTCCCACGCGCTAGTTTGGTTAACGAGCATGGCGTCTCTTCCCATTATGACGGGAGAACCTTTCCTTATGTCCTGTAACCTTCGGAAAGCCTTTGTTGCCCTTTGAAGAGCTCTATGGTGGACCTCAATTTTTTCTCAGTTATTTTATTTTCTGTTAAATCCTCAATTTTCTGCTTTATCGTCTTAAGTTCTTCTCTCCAGAAAACCATAGATTGCGGTGAATCCTTTACGCGCGGAGGGCACATCGTCCAAATCGGTTTATAGTCCGACAGGATTTCGCCCAGTTTCGTCATTCCGTCGCATGTGAGGGCATTTATTACAGCGTCGCTTAACTCAAGGTACGGAGACAAGCCTACCATTTTCGCGCCAATCGTGGACCGTATGACGGGGCAAACTTCCACTGGCACGATTCTGTCCCCAAGTTTCGAGGCATCATACCAGCCTGAATTCACCCGAACTGGAATGGCATCAGCAGCCAAAATTAATTCTATGGGCGCGAACATGCAATTGTAGCCGATGACTTTTTTTCCTTCTTTTTTTGCAGCTCGAATTTCGTGTTCGCGTTGACCAAAAAAGTCTGAAATCTCGTCAAAATAAGTCATGGTTTCCGGACGGTTAGGCGCGGTTTTTTTCATCCTTTCGATGTTTTCAGATGTCACTTTTATGGAGGTGGCTTTGATCGAATTTCGTATTTCCTCAATTTCCTTCTGGGGAATTTCGGGAAAATATTTCATTCCAGTCTCGTCTTTGCTTGTCATCAAGGTTTCACCGTTATTTTACTGTGTCCAGCCAGTTTTTGGACCCGAAAACCGTTTTTCCCGCCACATCAATCTTCAAGCAATCTTCGTAGGGGCACATCTCGATGCATCGGAAACAAAGTATGCATCCGGAAGCTGTCACATCTCCGCTTTTTTCTTCGTACACCTCGGTGACTTGCGGTGGGCAAACCCTTTTGCAGATTCCGCATTTCGTGCATTTTTCTTCCTCTTTGTTTAATCGAACGACGGACGCCCATTTGAAAGGAACAAACCTGTTGAAGACAGCGATTAATCCGCCTAAAGGACAAATGCGGCACCAGAAACGCCTCAGTGCGAATGCTCCTATCGTGACTAGAACTAGAACAAGCACGTTAAGTGAGGTAATGTAGTATCCAATTTCGTAGAACTGTCCTGCCGTCTGTGAAAAAACGTACTGCAGGTTCATGTATCCCAAGGCTCCTTCTATCAGGACGCACAGGGGACGCATAGGGCAAACCTGACAGAAGGGTGCGCTAAAATATTGGTAGACAAATCCTTTGTATTCCGTTCCTGAAACAAGCTGAGTCCCAACAATTGCTTCTGCGCCAAAAACGAAGCTTAACAACAAAATTGCAGCTATAATCAAGTATCTGAGTTGACGCAGCCCATCGTTAAGTCCTTCAGAAAGATTGTAGTGCCTAACTTTCAGGAACTTTCGGGCGCGAGTGATCAGATCCATGTAGAATCCGAACGGGCAAATCCACCCGCAGAAGAACCTGCCTAAAATGACAGACATTGCGATCAATAAGCCGAGGACTATCGCTAACCTTTCAAGACCAGAGGAGACGTAGTTAACTCCCCAACCTTTCCCGGCAGCCCAAAAAGGGAAAATGTAGCTTTTGAATCTGCCAGAGGGCGCACGTCATCGTTCTTCCCGACGGATAGTAGCACGCCATAGTGGGTATAGACAATCCATCTGGGAATGGTGCTCCGAGGATGCTTGTTCCAAATAAAGTGTCGCGTGGGGCGTTACCGATAGGCGGATACTGCATTAAACCGAATGGACCTATGATTAAGCCGAGAAAAATAACGCCCAGCGAAATTGTTTGGATGAAAACTCTCAGGCAGCTAATTTTTTTGGTTCGGTCTTTTACGCCTATGATTATTATCAGTATCCCTGCGATTATGATTCCTGCTACGATTGTTGCCTGAAGCATTTCAGCGATTATTCCCATCATGCCCTTTTACTCCTCCTTTTATGACTGAACAATTATCATCCCACCATGGCACTTAGCAACATGTTAAATCCGAGTAGAATCATGACCACCGCTGCAATCTTCGAAATCCACTCGCTGAAAAGTGGCGCTTTGTTGAGCAGCCAACCCGTGGCTCCTCCCAGTAACAACATTGGCGATAATGTTGTTCCCACGCCGAATAAGGCATTAGAATTACGCTGTCACATGGACCGGAAAGTGTCGCAGAATACAAAAGAAACCCAACAAGAGGAGGACACAAAACTAATCCCCTAGTGAAACCCATTAGAAAGGCGCGAAAATCGAATTTCTGGTTCATTTCCCCTTGGATGTTTAGGTCTGCGCACGCTTTGTTGCATGTGTGTGTAGACGTTTTTTTGCTGAGCAGAATGCCTACGCCAATCACTGTAATGGTGACGCCGAATGTGGCGAAAGCGTATTTTTGGTATGCGAAAAAGAACGTGTCGCGCACGAACATTTTGAACA
>CAVQNT010000006.1:0-544787 GCA_963714275.1 Candidatus Bathyarchaeota archaeon | reverse complement strand
TTTAGATTTTTTTGTGTGCATCAATTTTTAATTTCAATCCTAAACAAATTTATAAGTTTCACCAACCTAATAACAAGTGATAAGATATGGAAAAAAAGAAATACCTAACTACGAACCAAGGAGTCCCTATTACTGATAACCAGAACTCGTTGACAGTCGGTGAACGTGGTCCCGTTTTGCTACAAGACGTCCAATTTATTGAGAAGATGGCTCACTTTGACAGAGAGCGCATCCCCGAAAGAGTTGTCCACGCAAAAGGGGCAGGAGCACACGGCTACTTTCAGGTTTACAAGAGTATGGCACCTTTCACGAAGGCCAATTTCCTTCAAGATCCGAAGAAAAAAACGCCTGTATTCGTAAGATTTTCAACTGTTACTGGAGGACGAGGTTCTGCCGATACAGTGAGAGATCCACGGGGCTTTGCCGTCAAGTTCTACACTGAAGAAGGCAACTATGACCTTGTCGGCAACAATCTTCCGGTGTTCTTCATTAGGGACGCGATAAAATTTCCAGATATGGTTCACGCCTTCAAAGGTGCACCAGATAATAACATTCCATCTGCTTCATCTGCCCACGACAGCTTCTGGGATTTCATCTCTCTAACGCCAGAATCAACCCACATGATCATCTGGCTCTTCTCTGACCGGGGAACTCCGAAAAGTTACAGGATGATGGAGGGCTTCGGTGTCAACACCTATGTGTGGGTAAACTCTGAAGGAAAGAGAGTTTATGTGAAATACCATTGGAAACCGAAATTAGGAGTACATAGCCTTGACCGTCATGAAGCAACAAGATTGGCGGGTGTAGACCCGGACTACCTTACTCGCGATCTCTGTGATACGATTGCTGAATGGTGGAGAGGTTGAGTATGAACTCTGTGTCCAGCTAATGGAAATAAAGGATGAATTAAAACAGGATTTCGATCCACTTGATCCCACAAAAACCTGGCCCGAAGACAAATTTCCGCTGATGCCAGTGGGTAAGATGGTGTTGAATCGCAATCCTAATAACTTTTTCGCTGAAGTTGAGCAAGCTGCTTTCTGTCCAGCCAGCATTGTTCCAGGCGTAGAGTTTTCCGCTGATAAGTTGCTTCAAGGTAGAACATTCTCTTATGCGGATACCCAGCGCCATCGTTTGGGAGCAAATTACTTAGAACTTTCAATAAACCGTCCCATAACGGAGGTTAACAACAGTCAGCGTGATGGAGCAATGCAGTTGGGTGAATTCAGTGGACCGGTAAATTACGAGCCCAGTAGTCTGGCAGGAGGTTCTCCAAAGGAGGCTCCAGCAGGCACCCCATCTATAAATCGGGTTGATGGAGAAGTAACTCGTAAGAAAATTAGTAAAACCAACGATTTTCAACAAGCTGGAGAGAAATATCGTTCCCTAAATAAAATAGACCAAGAACATCTAGTGGGTAATATCACTACAGATCTTATGCACATAGAGAAATCAATCCAACAATGCGTGATTGAGAATTTGATTAAGACTGACTCAAAATTAGGAAAATCCGTAGCTGAAGGCTTGAAGCTCTAAGAGTCAGCTAACCAATAATAGGAGACTTGATGTTTTAATCTCAATCCTAGTTCCAGCAATCCTTCTTTGGATAATTCTCTTATTTGAGCTTTGATTACTATTATTAGAAGGAAGATTCTTTTAGGTATTCATATGATAATAGGATACTTTAGAGGGTCGCTTTTTGGAGTTTAAAGCTATTCACTACGAGCAGGTTTCAGTCAGCCAAGTGAAGGAAGTCGGTGCAGAGGGTGTCCGGGTAAGGTGGCTGATCAATAAAGAGAATGATGGTGCAAAAAATTTTGCCATGAGGCTATTCGAGATTATGCCTAGTGGGCATACTCCTGAGCATTCACATGATTGGGAACATGAGGTTTATGTGCTCGAAGGCGATGGAATTGTTTTTTGCGAGGGTTCTGAGAAACAGTTAAGACCAGGATATGTAGTTTTCGTGCCACCTAACGCTGCGCACTATTTCAGAAACAATGGGAAAAAGACACTACGTTTTATCTGTTTAATTCCGTACGACTAGCTTAATATTTTGCTATATTGAGGTTTATGTTGTTCCTATGAGGTAAAATATCTTTGATTTACCAGACATAGTTTGTTTTAGCTAGCTAGGAAATTTAATTTTTTAGTTTGGAAGGGATAAATCTGTTTAAGTTAAGTGACTAAACTGGCAAGTACCTTGGAATACTAAGATATACTAATAAATTTGGTCTTTTGTTTGGAGTTGTTAAAAAAATTTTCGTCTAAATTATCAAAGACCCTTTAGAGGTTTTATTCTTCTAAAAACTCTTTTACTCTTTTTAAAACCTCATCGAGAGTAATATATACATCTTCATCTGGAAACTCTGGATTTTTTTTGGTTCTTAGGATTATTATGTAACCTTTCTCCATTTTTCCAATTGTTACTTCTTTTAGAAAATACATTTTGCCTTCTTTTTGATAATACATGCTTTCATCCAACCAAAAAGAATTCCCTACAAATTAACGTATTATGCAATGTTATATAAAAATGGTGGGGAGTTTGTAGATTGCTTAAGGATTTTTCTATTGTCCGATTCAGAAAATTGAAGTGGTTCCTATAATGGTTCTTTAGGATAATATTTCAGTTCGTCACTTGCATTTTCGGAACATCGTTGAGTCTTGGTAGGTTGTTACGAATTCGAAGCAACTTCAACAAGTGATTTGGATTCGTCATAAAAGTTATTTATGAGGGTTCATCGTTCTATGACCAAGGATTTTCAGATGAAGGTCTCACCAGCTCTGCTATTGTTCTTCCTTTCGCCTGCAATAGCTGAGCTTTTATTAGGTTCGTCACCTCCCTCTGAGTTTTTTAATCCATTCAGCTTGCTGCTGCTTTGCTCCCTGTACGGAAGTGGCGCTTTGATAGTTCGTGAACTGAAAGTTAGGTGGAACAAGGGCTTTGTCTCGATGTTTGTGCTGGGTGCAGCCTATGGCGTGATTGAAGAAGGTTTGATGGTGAAGAGCTTCTTTGACCCGAAATGGATGGACCTTGGAATTCTGGGCATTTATGGAAGATGGTTAGAGGTAAATTGGGTGTGGGCTGAATGGCTTACAATTTACCATGCGATATTCAGTATCGCCATTCCCATAACATTGGTTGAACTCGCTTATCCTGAAAGAAGGAGTGACAGATGGTTAAGTAACAAAAAATTTTGTGGAGTGATAATTCTGTTAGCTTCAGTGGTAACTTTTGGCTACTTCTTTTTAACTGTCTACCGTCCTCCATTGCCACAATACTTCTCATCAGCAGTAATAGTAGTGCTTCTCACGTTTCTAGCTTGGAAAACTCCATCTGGAACGGGAAAAAATGGGAGGCTTAAACCATGGAGCCCCAAACAGTTATTATTTTTAGGTTTTACGTCTGTCATGGCGTTCTTCTTACTTTTCATGGTTGGACCATACATCGTAAGTCAACCGATCGTTCTCATGGCAACAGGCGTTGTTTTTGTGTTAGCTGTATTTAGTTTCATCAAACGGTTCGATTGGAACGAAAAAACATTGTATCACAAGTTTTCGTTAGTTGCAGGCGCATTAGCTTTCTTGATAATGCTGACACCGTTACAGGAACTTGACAAAAGCAGGCCTGACAATACACAAGGAATGCTTATTGTCGGAATCATCGCCCTACTATTGCTGTTTTATTTAAGAAAGGAGTTAAGGGCTCATATAACATCCAAAACATGAAAGGAAACTAAAAAGAAATGGCGATATTAAAAACTCATAATAAGCTTGAAACTTTTGACTTCAAAGACCGTAAAGCATGGCGCGAATGGCTTGATAAAAATCACGATTCTATATCAAGTGTTTGGTTAATTATACAAAAAAAGAACAGCGGTAAGATAGGAGTCACCCTCGAAGATGTCATTGAGGAAGCGCTCTGTTTCGGCTGGATCGACAGTAAATTAAATGTTGTTGATGAAAAACGTTTCAAATTATTGTTAACTCACCGAAAATCAAAAAGTATCTGGTCAAAACAAAACAAGCAAGTGCCGAAAAACTCATACAGCAAGGATTGATGACAGCAACGGGGCTGGGAAAAATTGAGGCTGCTAAAAAAGATGGTTCATGGAACAAGTTAGACGAGATTGAAGAATTTAAACTCCCAGAAGATTTCGGAAAAGCTCTGGCAGCTGACAAAAATGCGCAAAAGAATTTTGAGGCTTTCAATAATTCTTTAAAAAAGCAAACTCTTTGGTGGATTGAAAATGCTAAAAAGCCAGAAACAAGGTTAAGGAGAATTCAACAAACAGTAATTATGGCATCACAAAATAGAAAAGCGGTTCCTTCTTCCAGTTAGCTTAACTTTACGAAAACTTGTCAGTAATAACTTGAAAAAGTTCATTCACGACATGAGGTTCCCTTCTTAAATAAAATAATGTTTGTTATCTGATGGACGATGCCAGTTTATATATATGCAATGATAAGGCTAATCATAGTATTCTCAGAATAATCATATGGGTGAAATGTAATTGGATGTAAATAAAGAGGCACGTAGAAAGCAGCTTTACAGTCTTTTTGGCGATTTACCTGACCGTTCGCGCAAAATATCGGCATCAAAGATCAAAATTGAGGAACACGAATCCTACATATTAGAGAAACTAACACTTGATTTGAACGGAATTGAGCCTGTCCCAGCATATTTTATACATCCAAAGAAGCAGGAAGGAAGAACACCTACTTTGTTGTATAATCATGCGCATGGCGGAGATTACGCAATTGGCAAAGACGAACTAATATTAGGTCGTAGCGGGTTTCAGAAACCAGCATACGCGGAAGAACTGGCGCGAATAGGCTGTTCCGCTTTATGCGTTGACACTTGGGGATTCGGTGAAAGACGGGGACGGTCTGAGCACGAAATTTTCAAGCAGATGCTTTGGGAAGGCAAGGTCATGTGGGGAATGATGGTTTATGATAGCTTACGTGCGGTCGACTATTTGGAGTCCCGTTCAGATGTGGATGTTAGCCATCTCGGGACGATAGGAATGTCGATGGGGAGCACTATGGCTTGGTGGGTGGCAGCACTTGACACGCGTATCAAGGTATGTATTGACATTTGCTGTTTGACGGACTTTCAAGCCTTAATTGAGTCTCGTGGACTCGATGGGCATGGCATTTATTATTATGTGCCGGGTTTACTCAAACATTTCACTACAGCACAAATCAATGCTTTAATAGTACCTCGGGCGCACCTCAGCCTAGCTGGCAATTATGACTTACTTACTCCACCTTCAGGACTTGACAAGATCGACCGAGAATTACAGCAAATTTATGGTTCTGAAGGCGCGGCAGAACGATGGAAACTTCTCCGTTTTGAAACAGGTCACTTTGAAACTGCAGCGATGAGAGCTGAAATTTTGGATTTTATCAAGCGTTGGTTATGAGATGAATTTTCAATTCGTTTGTTTTAAAAAAATAATTCAAGGAAAAATCATACTTCTATTCTGAGGAATAAGTTGAAATCAACCTGAAATCGCTGGGGGATGTAATCATCATACTTGCGGAGAAGGGAGAAGTCTAAGAATTTACTTTTTTAACGCACGTTCAATGTGGTCGGCAGCTTCTTTATCCTTTTCCTGTGCTTGAAGAATAACGGGGACTATTTGACGGCGAACGCTGGGTTCAGCTCAGCTTTAGCGTCTTTGCTTCCTCGTGGCCGATTCCTCCGACAAGTCCCCATATTTTCCACATTAAGTCATGTTCTGCTGCGTAACATGAAGCCGCAGCTAAGAGCTCCTCTGCCATGCTTGCCTCTTGTCGTGCAATCTGCGGCAAGAACAGGGACGCGTACCAACGGGCTTCTGCTACCATCCCAACTGCGTCGTCATGAACCATGTGCCGGTTCTGAAGCACGGTTTTATCTCCTGCGGGGAAATCCTCATCGCGTAAGAGGTTTTCAGCCCAAGCTGTGTATGCTGCAAGACCGCTGTGGCGACCATTCACCATTGGAGTGCGAGCCACCTCTAGTGCCCACTTCAAGATTTCGCGGTGGAGTACGTTCCGTGGCGGTAGCTGCTGCTTTTCGCCGATGACGATGAGGCTGCGGGTGTCCTTAAACCAGTCTCGTTTACGGAAGTAGCCTAACGGTTCAGGTGGCGTTTGTTGAGGTAATCCTTGAGATCCAACGTTGAATTCTGGAAAGTCTTGGAAAAAGTTCCAGCCGAGGAGCACATCGCCATGTTCATCATAACCCGTGATAATGCAACATTCGGGCGGTCCAATCACGCCAAAAGCCAGTACGGGGCGACCTTTGTCTCGGATGCTTTCGGTGGTGCGGCGTCGGAAGTAAGCCTCATTAACACGTTTCTCGTCCTTCAGGATGAACTCGTGTTCGTGACCAATGGCTTTGAACGCGTGACGGAAGGGTTCAGCCGTGTCAGCGGACATCGACAAGATTGAGTTGTTGTCCATGTGCCAACCTGGTTTCCATGCAAGCCAAAAGGCATAGCCGCAGGCACTCATGATATACGCGTATGTGCAGCAGAGCTGCCAGGTCGGTTGAGGTGTGGTTAGGTGGTCGCAACCATAGCTTTCGCCCATGTATTCTAGGCACGCCCTAAGCGAAGAGGGGAAAGGAAAGTCTTCTGGGCATCGGTTCCTCCCATCAAAAAAATTAATTTTGGGTACACCTTCAAGTACAATACGAGCTGGTTTAACATGCGTCTTCGACTTGCCCATTGTATACTTCCTTCCCTGTTTTTTGTTTCGGCTCTCTATCTCAGTATTTAAGATTATGTCTCTACGAGCTTATTGTTAAGTCAAATCTTAACCTAAGCGACCTAAAAACCAGAAGCTCCATTTCAAATAGTTACCTATTGTTCTAAAGATTCTGGAAGCATTGGATTGCGGTTGAAATATCCTCTTTTATCATAACTGAATGCTCGTTGTTTTGTAATCCACGATAAACCCAATTATGGTTATTCACAAATAGTAGTGTCATTGATTAAATTAAGTTGGAATTTCATTTAGTGTAATCAATTAATACTCTTTTATAAATTCCTCTATTTTTGGCTATCACTTTATTTTGTTATAAAGAAGCTAAGGTTCTGGCTTTAGACAAGTGAAACACTTTTTTACTATATTCGTTTTATAAAAAACCGGAATGTAACTTAAATTTTAAATATTAACTACTAGTTTAAAATCATATAAATGAAAAACTATAAATCATGACACTAAAGGAGCATACGTAAATGTACTTAACAAGAAGCCAAAAAAATAAAATATTGCATCTAATCGTTCCCGCATTCATAGTTTGCCTTATTTTACCATCATTTACACCTGCCTATTTAACAGTGGGACAAATAACACAAAATTACACATATTACGGCGTTGTTCCCGATAAAATCTACAGATACATTCTCAACGATTGGAACGAAGGAGGCGGTAACGCGTGGACCAACCTCTCCTCAGGCTGGTCAATCGCAACTAGTAGTTCTAATTATTTAGGAGGGTCATTCAGCTCTTAATGACCTCCAGATAGCAACGAAATCCTTACTTGCAATCGTTGCTGCAGAGGACGGCACAGACGTAAAGGTTTACGACTTGACAAATGGCAATCTGCTGGACGAGGGTCATATAAACAGCATGGAAAAGCACCTTGTGTTACTAGCAAATGGTACACAATTCAAAGTAATGTCCAATAAGATGGTTTCAGTTTTACTTCTAAACTATCAACAAATTCCTTCTGCCACTGCTATAGATGGACCAATACCACGTACTTTCTACACGGATGTTAACGGTTTATACGTCGGCAAAAAATTCGTTCTCATGGCTTCTGAGCAACCAGGTGTCGTTAGTGGGGCATCTAGTTCACAAGTAGGTGCATTTTATGCTGTACTGGCATTAGAAAAGGCTGCAGTTACAGTGACTGGAGACGATGGTACCGTTCTAACTACATTTTCTCTTGATCCCAACTCATATAAATTCATAACATTGAATTCTTTTGGAGTCTATAAAATTGAGTCTTCGACAGGCAATATTATGGTACAATCAGGTACAATTACAGGCAAAGGATCAACAACCTCCCCATGTTTTGCCGTTCCCTCTGTTGAAGGAGGATTCGTTGGAACAGCCTTCTATACAAGATCATTAAAAAGCCAAGAATGGTCATGGGATCCTGGAAGGGATTACGGATTCCGAATAACAGCTTCAGAGGATACAAATGTAAAAGTGTATGATCTTGAAACCCAACAATTGATAAAAGAACTTAAAGTGAGTGGAGGAAGCGGAACTGCAATCCAAACGGAAGCATTTGCAATCACTGTATTGAGCGACAAACCAATCACTTTAACGGAATTTCACAATGGCAGTATCGAACAATCACCTACGGGTGGGGGAGGAACATACGCGGGATACGGTACTGGAGTGATGTTTATAGGCATTCAACCAAACCAGGATACCATGATTCATTTGCCCACTGATGCCAATATAGGGGCATACTTCTTCGCAAGCGAGGCAACCCAACTGACTATTGACGGCAACACCCAAACGATTCAGGCCAACACGGGCTTCCTGTACACTGTGCCGGGGACCCATAAAATTCAATCCGATCATAACGTTGTCGTTCAAATTAACTTCTGGCCTCTCGTACCTGAAAACCAAGGACTCTGGTTCGATGGAGCAGCAATCCCATGCATTGAAACTGTGAACGATAACCCGACTGTTACGTTGACGCCTATCGGGGGTTTCCCGATGATGTACGTTATCGTTGGGGCAGCTGTTGCAGCGGTCGCTGTGATTGTTGGACTCTTAGTAATGAGAAGACGTGGCGGCAAACCAAGCTAGAAAACCACGGATAAACTGTATTCGGTTTAAAGTTGGCTGGTTTCAAAAGACAAGAACAGCCCCCAATTTTTTTTATTTTTTTCTCCATTCTAGAATATATCTAGATATACTGATTCTTCAGTCGTCAGGGATTTTTGTGACGGTAGTTTCGGTGCTGATAACGTTTGTTATCGTCTGGTTGGTACTGAGGTTCATTAATCCAATTTATAAAATCCTTGGAAGAAACGGCACTTTGGCGGTCACCAGGTTGATGGCGATGTTCATAGCCGCAATAGCTGTACAATACATCGTTGATGGAGCCAAAAACCTAATTCAACAATAAAAATGGGCAAAAAATTTAGTATTACTTTTAGCTGACTAGCATGTTTTTCTTGAAATATCAAATAAAATTTAAGACTTATGCAAGTAAAGTTACTGTTATGGTTAAAGATCACAGGAATAACCCTTTAAAGTTGAGTAAAATCCTCATGGCATTCATGGCAATAGCGATAATAGCCTCATCAGCGCTCATTTACCAAATAATTATAGGGGGCTCCCGAACGAATTCCTCAATATCAATCTTCGGTTTTAGTCAGGAAACAATCCCTCTTTATGGGACAATGGAAGTCAACATCAATGTTACTGCAGTTATCGACAATCCATTCGACCCAAGCGAAGCAAACGTTTCGGTTGTATTTACCACTCCAAGCAGCCAAACAATAGAGGTTCCTGCTTTCTATTATCAGGAATATGACCGTAGACTTAAATGGGAATCGAGAAACCCTTACTCCAATAGGTGCGCCTTTTTGGAAAGTTAGGTTCACACCCACAGAGGTCGGGGAATACTCTTTCTACGCTAAGTTTGAGAAAGAAGCACAGACAGAAACGACTGACTCTTTCACGTTCGACGTTGCTTCCTCCAGTAACCGAGGGTTCGTAAGAGTAAGCAGCATTGATCGCAGGTTCTTCCGGTTCGATGACGGCAGCTCCTTCTTTTTTGTTGGTCACGATGTTTGCTGGTCGGGGTCAAGGGGAACGTTCGATTATGATGAGTGGTTCTCGTCCATGAACCAAAGCAGCGAGACAATCACCAGAATCTGGATGGCACCGTGGGTCTTTGGCATCGAATGGATAGAACTCAGCAACTACAATCTGGCTGAAGCGTGGCGGCTGGACTACGTGCTGAAAAAGGCGCAAGAAAAAGGCATCTACGTTCTCCTGTGTTTCATGAACCACGGCCAACTTCAAGCCGCAGAGTCAACAGCACAGTGGAAAGACAACCCGTATAACAAGGGAAACGGCGGTCCACTTGAGAAGCCTGAAGATTTTTGGACCAACGGGGAGGCAATTGAACTTTTCAAGAAACGGTTAAAGTACATTGTTTCCAGATGGGGATACAGCACAAACATTTTGGCTTGGGAACTGTGGAACGAGGTTGAGCTAACCGACAATTATGATTTCGTGAAGGTCAGCGAATGGCACAACAATATGGCTGAATTTATCAGAAACAATGATCCATACGGACACCTGATAACCACGAGCTCTGACTGCAGTTTCGGTAGTCTGCAATCCTTGGATCTGCTGACAGTGCACAGGTATGGTCCAACGGGCTTTCTTGACATTGGTGGCGCAGTTCTTGACTTGATCAGCGACCTAATACAGCAATACCATAAGCCTGTGATTTTAGCTGAGTTCGGTGCGGACTGGAGGTGGTCAGATGACTCATACACGACAAAAGACGTTGATGGAGTACAGATTCACAATGGCATCTGGTCTTCGGTTCATTCTGGGTCAGCATCGTCAGCAATGTTGTGGTGGTGGGACAACTACATCCACCCAAAACAATCTTTACTACCATTTTAAGGCTCTAAGCCGATACCTTGAAGGAATCAAGCCAGACGAAGCTGGGCTAAGAGCTTTAGAAGTGCAATTTGTTGAGCCTGCGCAGATTAATGTCTATGACCTGTGCAATTTAACGGTGTACCCAAGCTTAGGCTGGAGTATGCCTGAAGCGAATGTTTTCGAGGTTGACCTGTATGGCAATATTGGCAATGCTTCTCAGCTCAGTGGTTACATTCACGGCGCATTCCACCCTGACTCAGGAACAACCCCACGTTCATCGTCAATTTTACGTACGGAGGCGAAGTCGTGGTCCACGTGAATTCGGTAGCAAACTCAGGCGCGGTTCTCAAAATCTTTATTGACGGTTCACTCGTGAAAACAGTCAACCTGACCGACATTGACAGGAAAAACGACGGCTTCGTTAACGAGTATAACCTTGACGTATCAGTTCCTGTTCTAGCTGGCAGACACAAGTCAAGCTCGACAACGGCGGCAACGACTGGTTCACGATAGACTACGTGATATTCACAAAAGCGGTGCTGAAAAGCAGCAAAGCAAGGGTCATGGGTTTATCCAACGGCACTTTCGCGATGGTTTGGATACAGAATAAAGAACACACATGGTGGAACGTGGTCAACCAAATGCCTATTGAACCCTTGGAGTCGGTGGAGCTCGAGCTTCTCGGCTTCAAAGACGGAAACGTACACTGTTGAGTGGTGGGACACTTACACAGGTATCGTTATCAAAAGAGAATCTCTTCAAGCAGTAGGAGGAAAAATCCCGCTTCTAATCGAAACCCTTAGCAAAGACATTGCTGTTAAGCTCACAATTGATAAATAAAATCTTTAACCAAATATTCATGGGATGACAAATTTGGATTGGAAACCACGCTTTATTTCGTGCCTATCTAGTATTGCCCCGTTCAATCCCTTTCTGTCTCTGACGAAACGTAAAGCTATGGCGTCCCTCATATTGTTCGTCATAGTTGCTACATTTGCCATTCCCAAAGCACTCGAATACTTCAGTCCCAGCGGCGAAAAACCGTCTGAAGAGCCCAAGCTTGTTCAAGTAACCATTTCATCATCAACCTATTATGGGCAGTCGCCCGATATGCGTGTGGGGCTGCAGATTCCTGAAACCTCAACCCGGTACAGTTCATCGCCAAACATGAATTTTCTGGGAACTTACGGTTTCGAAGCCTACCGAACCACCCCTTTTGGTGAAATGGCGGACGACTGGCTGCTATGGACCAACGAAGACTTCGCAGCTGACAACACAAGCAGCACTGTGACCTTCAGTAAAGATGGGACCCAAGGCAATTTTGTCCACGGACGGTACGCCCAAAAAATAATGATTACAAGTTGTTCTGAACCCGTTAGGCTTGGGCAATATCAGTCTGGCAGGGAATTCTTAGCGAACAGAACCTACAAGTTTGGGTGCTGGATGAAACAGAGTGGTCTAACACAGGATGTTAGGTTAAGAGTCAGATTCTGGAGTGGAGACGATAGGTTTGACCAGTCTCAGAGCTTCACGGTGAGTACAGAGTGGCGCTATTACGAGATGGATTTTGTTCTTCCGGTCAATTGTACGCCAATTGATCCTTACTATGGACAGTCTAACTCCGAGAGAATCGAAGTTTTTTCGTCAGGCACCCTTTGGATTGACGATGCCCAGTTCTACGATTCCGAGGGCATAAACGCTTGGGGGCTGTCCACACGTTTCATTGATGAAGTAAGGAATCTTAGGCCTTCGACCCTTCGGTACGGTGGGCTTGGATGTAACTCGCTACGACCCGAGAGTATCTTTGGAGACAGGTTTGATTTGCAGAATTATGCTGACTGGGACGGCAATGTTGGAGGTGACGTGTTCGACTTTAACCAGTTTCTGAAACTGTGCGAGCTGACGGGAGCGTGCCCAGACTACGTTATTTCGCAGTTTTTGATTATGGAGCCATCCTTAATTTCGGACTTGCTGGAATACATGTACGGAGACAACGCGACAGCTTACGGAGCGATGAGGGAAAAGGCGGGGTTTGAATCGTGGAAGGGCAAGTTCGACAAGGTCTACTTCGAGTTGGGAAACGAGGTCCTGCAGAACGGCAATGGACCAACCTGGACCCAAAGAGAGTATGCGGATTACGTTACAGAGGCGGTTAGAGTCGCCAAGTCTTCGCCGTACTGGAACTCAAGCCTGAACAAGATAGGCGTCGGGCTGTGGTACTCGGACGTTGGGCTTAACGTTCAATTTTTAACTGACGAAAGCAACAATGCGGGCGAAGGAGACTTCGACTTCATATTAGTGGCTGAGTATTTTCCTGGACACGACTTCACGAACTATTATGCCAATAGGCAAACTACGTACAGCGAAGGCAGCTTAACGGGCTCCGAAGCTGAACAGGGCAGTGTGGTACCGGAGAGCGTTAGGCGAAGCCGCATACATAGATGAGTACGCTTCGTACCTTAAGGAGATGGTTGAAGAGAACTACCCAACGTCCATCGATGTTGGAATTTACGAATATGGAATGACAGGCGTCTTTAAAAGAGAACCCTTCAACCACGAGCTGGCAAACATGGAAACAAGCCTTGGCGCAGCGATAGCGGTACTTGACCAAAGCTTAAGCCTAAGGAAGAACGGGTTAGACCCCATTAACGCTTTTTATGTTCAAGGCTTCGGGTGGACGTGGGGCTTCATGGAGGATTATGCCTACGTCAAGAAAAGACCCGTTTACTACGCCCTGCAAATGTACGGCGAATTCCAAAGGGGGCAGCTCCTCGATTGCTCCTTCACTTCAGGTACGTTTGACCCATTAGGCGACGCAGCCAACAACTTCATAATGTGGGAAAACTTTCAGAGCTATAACCTCGAAGTCCACAGGTACCCCATTAATGTGCCAGACATCGCTGTATACCCATTCAAGTATGGTGACAGGTATTCCATTCTGTTGATTAATAGGGACTTAGAGAAAAGTGTAGATGTACAGCTCGAGCTTACCTTACATGCCTTCAAACAGGTCGCTGATTGTTTCATTGACTGGTGACAGCCCATATGCTTACAACGACGAATCGTCTGAGGACTTGCACCTAAACTACACACTGGTATACAACTTCACAAACAACTACAACATGACCCTCAAACCTCACTCAGCATACATGATTGTAAACTACGCGGAAGGCGCCAAAGTATGCCTTGACGAAGATGGCGACGGCTATGGGGCTAACTTTTTCGAACTGGTGGACTGCACGGGCTCGAAAACGCTCGTTGACCCTGACGACTTGAATTCAAATGTTCATCCATGATTGAACCGAGAAAGTGTTATTGACGCTTAATCGAAGACTGAAGGCTTGGGCAAAGAAGCAAAAATTGTTAAGGAATGTGGATTACTCGCTTAACCTTGAGGATGTGGCGGAAGTGTATAACCACAGCAGCGTGATCGAGTCGAGGCTCATGGAGCGGCTGGGAAAGGCGTTCGAAGTCCACAGCGCCGACTTAAAGGATGTCCCGGGAAGGGTAGCCCATACAGGCAGGGAGAATGGACCGTAAAAATGGCGCGTGAAATGGGTCTAAAGACGAAAATTATTGAGGAAGTGGTTAATTTCAGAATCGAATCCCAAGACAACCCTTCGTACACTGGAAAGATGCTTTCTGCGCTGAGAGAACAGTTCGGAGGACACTCTGTAACCTTAAAAAAGGCTGATGCGAAGAAAAGATCATAGTGGAACCAACCATTTTTGTGTAGGTTCAAAAAGGTTATTTACTGATTTTAAACAGTAGTTAACAGCGACCAAAAGATGAAAAACGTGGAATTCGCTTTCGAAAACTGTCTCATTTCTTCAGAAAAAATAGTTGAGACCGCGAAAATACTTTTGCCTGAAATCGAAAACTGCGTGCAAGCCACGTCCAAGGGTTACGATGATGACAAAGCTTGCATCAACCTGCCCGACGACAAGGACATGCATAGAAAAGTCAAGGAACTCGTGCAGGAAAAGAAACGCCTAAACCCGGAGTATATTGTAGTCGTCGGAATAGGCGGAAGCAACCTTGGCACCGTGGCTGTTCAGGAAGCAGTTCTGGGGAAGCTGCACAATCAACTTAATCCCGCAACCAAGGTTTTGTTCGCTGACACCGTGGACACAGATTACATCAACAGCATTGTCAAGTTGATTGAACCAGCATTAAAGAAAGGAAGAAACGTCATTATTAACTGCATAAGCAAGTCTGGGACAACGACTGAGACCGCAGTGAACTTCGAAGTGCTAATTGACGTCGTCCGCAAGCACAAACGTGACTACAAAAAATATGTCGTAATAACCTCGGACAAGGATTCCAAACTGTGGAAGCTCGGACAAAAAGAAGGCTTCGACGCACTCGAAATTCCCGAAAAAGTAGGCGGAAGATACTCTGTTCTTTCACCCGTCGGTTTGTTTCCGCTCGGACTCTTAGGAATAAACATTGATGAATTGCTTGCTGGTGCCAAATCTGCCAGAGACAAGTGCATCGGTGACGATGTTGAGAGGAACCCCGCTGCGGAATCCGCGTCGATGCAGTTCCAGCATTTTAGGCAAGGGGTGAACATTTTCGACCTGTTCCTGTTCTCGAACGATCTGGAGTCCATGGGCAAATGGAACAGGCAACTTGTGGCAGAAAGTCTAGGCAGGGAACTTAACAAAAAAGGGCGAAAAAGTGAATTCTGGGCTTACGCCGACCGTTTCGGTTGGGTCAACAGACCTGCATTCGATAGCTCAGCTTTACCTTGGTGGTCCATTCGACAAGTTTACGACGTTTGTTTCTGTCCAAAACGGTTTCTCATCATTGAAGGTGCCAAAAACAGGCGACTATGATGAATTAGTGGCTGGAGTTCGGGGTAAGAGCCTGAAAACAGTCATGGACGCCATACTTGAGGGAACGAAGGCAGCCTTCAGGGAACATGTGAGACCGTACTCCGAGATTGTTCTTCCAGACAAATCCGAATGTTCCGCTGGGCAGTTTCTACAGTTCAAGATGCTCGAAACAATCTACCTAGGATACTTACTGGGCGTGAACCCGTTCGGACAACCCAGCGTAGAAAGTTACAAAAAAGAGACCAGAAGAATCCTTTCGCAAAATTAAGATTTGCAAATTGTGAAAAATGGTAAACTTTACTTTTTGCCTTTTTTTAGGCTTTGTTCAAGCTCAAAAACAGCATTGATTGGGTGTTTATTGCGAGTAATGAACGAGCCAACAATGGCTATCTCGGCTCCCGCTTTTTCTGCCTCAACTATCGTTTTCGGGTTCATCCCGCCATCAACCGCTATCGTCTTTTTTGGGAATCTCTTTGAAAAAAGGGAAATCCTTTTCGAACCTTCCATGTTGTATCCTTGTCCGCCCGCCCCCATCGGCACCGTCATGAGAAGGATTATGTCAGAAGATTCGACGATTTTTGCACTGAGAACCTCGGTTGATGTTGGCAGGTTTAGGCAAATCCCAGATAAATAGTTGCACTCTTTCAGAAAATTAAGAGCCTTAATTGTGTTAGCTTCGGAACTGAAGGATTCTCTTTGGACGAAAATTTCGAAATCGTTTCTTTCCTTTCTGGGCATGAATATGTTCATTTCCTCAATGATTGGGTATGGGTCGTCAACCATGAGGTGAGTAGCCAAAGGAATCTTATCAATCAAGCCTTGATATAAAGCACGTATCAGATTGATTTTGAATGTTGTTCTATTTGGTATCATCGGTGGTTTCATGATATCTATGTGGACGCGGTGAAACTTGCCTGTCTTGATTAAACTGAGTATGGTTGCTATGGCTTTGGATTCTAAAATGTCATTGACATGGGTAGCAAGTTCAGGCTCGTAATCAAGAATCGACAGAGAAATCAACATCATAATACAAATTATAAGAATGCAAAGATATACATAACATTTGCACCACAAAAAGGTGGGCGAGGGAAATGGTTGAAAAACAATATTTCCTTGGAGTCGACAACGGCACCCAAAGCACCAAAACCATTATCGTGGATGGCGAAACAGGGCAAGTCGTAGCCAAAGCAGCAAAAGGATACGGGCTCGTAGAAGGGCTTCCGCCTGGCCACAAAGAACAAGACCCAACCGTCTGGATCGACGCCCTGCACGAAACGATGAACCAAGCTTTGCATGAGGCGAAGACAGACCCTCGAAACGTTAAGGCGATAGGCGTTTCTGGGCAACAGCACGGTTTTGTTCCTCTTGACGAAAAAGGAAAAGTGATTAGGCCAGTTAAGCTGTGGAACGATACAAGCACGCTTGATGAATGCAACATCCTCACCCGGAAGCTTGGAGGAAAAAAGGCAGTCATAGAATATTTGGGGCTTACAATTCCGCCTGGGTTCACAGCTTCAAAGGTTCTTTGGCTCAAAAGGCATGAACCAGCGAACTATGATAAACTGAGCACGATTTTGCTGCCGCATGACTACTTGAACTTTTACCTGACGGGCAAAAAGGTGATGGAGTATGGCGACGGTTCAGGCACCGCCCTCATGAATGTTCTAACAAGAAAATGGTGTAAAGAGGTTTTGGACGCAATCGACCCGAATCTAATAGAGAAACTTCCTCCGCTGCAGGGTTCCAACAAACCAGTAGGAACAATCCAAGAAGGAATCGCTGAGAAATTTGGGTTCCGCAACGACGTTCTTGTTAGCGCAGGTGGTGGAGACAACATGATGGGCGCAATAGGGACCGGAAACACGCGAGAAGGAATAGTTACAGCTAGCCTCGGCACCTCAGGCACCATCTATGCCTACTCTGGTAAGCCTGTAGTTGATCCTGAGGGAGAAATCGCAGCCTTCTGCGACTCGACGAACGCTTGGCTTCCCCTGCTTTGCACGATGAACGTCACGGTTGCCACGGAGTTCGTTAGGAACATGTTTAAGCTTTCTCACGATGAGCTGAAGTAATGTTGTGGAAAAGACTCCGCCGGGTTCAGATGGTTTGATTCTTCTTCCGTACTTCGAGGGCGAAAGGACGCCTAACGTTCCAGATGGAACTGGGCTTTTCTACGGCCTTAACAAAGAAACCTTTTACAAGGAACATTTCGCAAGGGCATCTATGGAAGGCGTCACTTTAGGCATGAATTATGGTCTCAACAGAATGAGGAGCCTAGGCATCAAGCCTTCGCAGATTAGGCTTACTGGCGGCGGCTCAAAGAACGCTGCTTGGAGGCAGATAGCGGCTGACGTGTTTGACGCTGAGGTTGTGTGCCTCGAAACAGATGAAGGCGCTGCTTACGGGGCTGCGTTGCAGGCGATGTGGACCTACGAAAATGGCTTCGGAGAAAGAACAAGCATCCAAGAGATTACTAACCGTTACGTCAGGGTGGACGAAGAAACTCTTGCTCATCCAAAGCCCACAAATGTCGAAGTCTACCATGAGCTGCAGGAAATCCAGGACAACGTTAGCTTGGCTTTAAGGAAAACGTTTGCCAAACATAGAAAATTTTTGACTCGACATGTCGCATAATAGATACTTGTTGCTGTTCATCTAAATTGTTATTTTTTGAACTATTGTGAGAAAGCGTTTTTATTCGGCAGCTCTCAACTCTTTATCGACCATTGATGAATAAAGTTGCAGCCCGAGAAGCCATAGACAGCCTAATACGGCTTCAGAACCCATCCAGAGACGACGTAAACCGAGTCAAAACCAGAATTGCACAAAAATATGGTCTAACTCAAGTTCCGAAAAACTCGGAAATAATAGAGTTTCTAAAACCGAACGAACGAAAAAAAATCCTTAAAGTTTTGTGCAGAAAACCAGTCCGCGCAGCCTCAGGAGTCACCGTTGTCGCGGTGATGACGAAGCCTTGGCCGTGCCCTCAAGGACAGCCATGCGCGTATTGCCCAGGCGGACCTTCTAAGGGTGTTCCGCAGAGCTACACGGGAGTTGAGCCAGCCTCCATGAGGGGGTCGCAGAACGCCTACGACGCGTACAAGCAGGTCAGGCACAGGATAGAACAGTACGAATCTATTGGACATTCGGTTGACAAGGTTGAGCTCATAATTATGGGGGGAACTTTTCCAAGCACTCCTCAAAGCTATCAAGAGGAATTTGTTAAGGGATGCTTGGATGCAATCAACGGACAATCCTCTAACACGATTGATGAAGCTAAACGGTTTGCTGAGTCAAGTCGAGTCCGAAACGTGGGAGTCACGGTTGAGACCCGTCCGGACTGGGCTAAGGAAAAAGACGTTGACCAGATGCTTTCGTTGGGCGTGACAAGGGTCGAAATCGGTGTGCAAAATGTTTACGACGATATCTATGAGCTCGTTAATCGCGGTCACACCCTTATGGACGTGGTTGATGCGACCCGTGTTTTGAAGGACTCTGGGCTCAAGGTCGTTTATCACGTGATGCCTGGGCTTCCCGGTTCAAATTTTGAAAGAGATGTTGAGGGCTTTAAAACGATTTTTTCTGACTCTCAGCTTCAAACCTGATATGTTGAAGATTTATCCTTGCCTCGTCATCGAAGGAACCAGGCTGTATGATTGGTGGAAACAGGGCAAGTATGAACCTTACACGACTGATGAAACTGTAGAGCTGATATCTGAAATCAAAAAATTTGTTCCAGAATGGGTCAGAATAATGCGTGTCCAAAGAGACATCCCTGCGTACCTGATTGAAAAGGGCGTGAAAAAAAGCAACCTCCGAGAACTTGTTCAAAACAAACTCAAAGAAGAAGGTCGAATGTGCAGGTGCATTCGATGCCGCGAGGTTGGGCACAGATGGCTGAAGGACAAGGTTGTTCCCGATTACAAGCAGGTTGAGATGTTGATGAAAACGTACGAGGCTTCTGGTGGAGCAGAGCATTTTTTTTCATTAGAGGACCAAACGAACGATGTTCTGATAGGCTACTTAAGGCTTCGGTTTCCATCCGATAAGCCGCACAGACCAGAAATCCTGGGAAAAGAAGCCTCGATAGTTCGGGAGTTACGTGTTTGCGGTCAAGTTGTTCCCGTCGGGAAGCGTATCCGAGGAGCTCATCAGCATAGAGGCTGCGGGAAACGGCTTCTGGAGAAGGCTGAGCAACTTAGCAGAGAGCAGGGCTACAAAAAAATTATGGTTACGAGTGCTTTGGGTACCAAAAGGTACTACAAGAGACTCGGTTACAGATACGATGGGTCTTACGTGAGCAAAAAATTGTAGACCAGAATACTGTATTTTTAAATTAAACTATGTTCATATTAGGTAATGCTAATATCGATGGTGGGCTTGAGTATTTGAAGCCTCTAGGATGGATGGTTTGAGCCTTTGAAAAAAGTGGACAAATACGAAAAAGTCAGCGAACTGGCACGACGCCGAGGTTTCTTTTGGCCTTCCTATGAAATTTATGGTGGCACAGGCGGGTTCATTAATTGGGGTCCCTTGGGTTCAGTGATGAAGAGGAAGATTGAGGAAAAACTCAGAGACCAGTTTCTGCGCAGATTAGGGTTATACGAGACTTGAGTCCCCCATCATCATGCCGGAAAGGGTCTTCATTGCTTCGGGTCACGTTAAAAGCTTCAAGGAACCCATGGTTAAATGTGGCGAATGCCAAAAATGGTTCAGGGCGGACCATCTTCTGCAGGAAAATGCGAAGCTGAGCTCGCAAGAAACGGATAAGATGCAGCTCAACGAAATCAGAGAAGCTGTTGAAAAATACGGAATCAAGTGTCCAGACTGCGGGGGAAGCCTCGGACCGCCAGAACAATTCCTTACAATGTTTAAGACGACCATTGGACCGTACTCTGACGCTGTGGGTTATGGTCGTCCTGAGGCTGCACAGGGAGTTTTCGTGGAATTCAAGCGTCTATACGAGCAGACAAGAGAAAAGTTGCCTGTTGGCTTTTTCACTATCGGTCATGCCCTTCGGAACGAGATTTCTCCCCGTCAGGGACCAATCCGCCTGAGAGAGTTCACCATAATAGACCTTGAATTTTTCATTGATCCGGAACGTCCCGAATGCCCACGTTTAGGTGAAGTTGAGGATGAAACGTTGAGGCTTCTGCTTACAGATAAAAGGTCAAAGGGTTTGGATGTTCCTGTCGAGGTTTCCGTAAAGGAATCCATAGCCAAAGGTTACATTAAGACGGAGTGGCAGGCGTACTTTATGGCTTTGGCTAAACGGTTCCTGAAGGATTTGGGGGTCCCTGAGGACAAGCAGCGGTTCATCGAGAAGTTTGCTTGGGAAAGGGCTCATTATTCTGTTCAGGGATTTGATCAGGAGGTTTATCTTGACCGTTGGGGGTGGGTTGAGGTTTCGGGCTTCAACTACCGAACGGACTACGACCTCCGGGGGCACATGCAGGAAAGCGGAGTCGACATGACCGTTTTTAAGGCGGATGGAATAAAAAGGGTAAAAACCGAACTTGTTATTAGACCTGTCCACTCGGAGTTGGGTCCAGCCTTCAAGGAAGACACGCCGAAAGTGATTGAACTATTATTAAAGGCTGATCCGAAGAAGATTGAAGCTTCGCTTAAAGAACAAGGACATTATTTGGCTGGAAAATTCAAAATTCTTCCAAAACACGTAGCGTTCGTTCAGAAAAAGGTCGAGGAGACAGGACGTAGATTCATTCCTCACGCTATTGAGCCGAGCTTCGGGTCAGATCGCCTAGCCTACGTCGCGTTAGAATATGCCTATAAGGTGAGAAAGGGAAGGACGGTTCTGAATTTTCCGCGCGATGTTGCTCCTTTGCAGTTGGCTGTTCTTCCGCTTGTAAGTAAAGGTGGCTTGCCCGAAAATGCTATGCATTTGTGTGACCTACTCGTTGACGAGGGATTCTCGGTTGAATATGATGATGGGGGTTCAATCGGAAGAAGATACGCGCGTTTCGACGAAATTGGTACCTCTCTATGCGTTACAGTGGACTATAAAACGGTTGAGGATGGAACTGTGACGATCCGTGACAGAGCATCGTGGAAGCAGGTTAGGACGAAAGTTGACATTTTGCCCGGGCTTCTGTGCGACTTTTTCCGCGGTAAAATTGGCTTTGAGGATTTGGGGTCTCCCATAAAGTCTTGAGATTGATTTGTCGAGTAATGTGTGTTGTGGTTGACTAGCTAGGTTTTTTAAGGTTGTCACCCATTTAGATAGTGTTAGCTAGTTATTTGTGCATGAGGCGGAAACTGTTTGGTTTTTCCCATTGAAGCAGAGCACAGGGCAAAGAGGAGAGCCCTACGTTTGTGCCAAGACCATCTTCGAAAGGTCATGAACGTTAACCGGAAGACGGCTCAGGTGATTGACGCCTTCATGGAGAACGACAAGTCGTCCCTTCAGCAGCTTTACAGTGAAGTCCAGGAACTCGGGGACGGGGTGGACGATTCGAAAAGGGCAGTCGCCCAAGAACTGGTCGAGATTGGCACCATACTGATTAGCCGTGAAGATTTCCTTAGGTTCACTGACGTTACAAGCGAGATTGCGGACTTCTGCAAGGGCATTGCTTTCAGGCTGTCTCAGATGGTGGAGCGAGGGTGGGATGTTCCTTCTGACATCAAGAAGGGCATTGTTGACCTTGCGGGTGCCGTGTCTGACACTGCCTCGATGCTTAGGGACACTTTCCTCATGTTGAATTACGGGTCGCCTAAGGTGTTGGAGAAAGCCAAGGATGTGGAGGTTTCGGAGAGAAAAGTCGACGACAAGTACCGTGACCTTGAAATCGCGATTCTCGAAAGCAAACTTGACATTAACACGCTTCTTTTAATGAGGGACATCATTCAGCTTCTAGAAGACATTGCTGACAAGATTGAGGACGCGTCTGACGCAGCTCGGATACTGGCGTTCGCGGTATAAAGGGGGACTGAACGTTTTTTGCCAGAGGAAACTGAGGCTGAGTTTGTTGAGAATTTCCTCGTTGTTTGGGATTCCAAAAAGGGTTCAGATCTTTTTGAACTCGGATTCTACGGCAAGCCCCTCGGTATTCCTAAGCCTAAAAGCTCAGAGTTCGACGTGCCCCTTGTTCTCGACTTGATGGAGGGGTTGTACCTCGCGGAGAAGGGCTTGGTCCACGTTGTTGAGGGACCCGAAAAGAAAGGGGTAAATCTTCGGACTCTTAAAGGTAGAGCCCAAAAAACGTTTGACGCGTTCGACGCTATGTATGCGGTGTACCGGGACTTGAGAGAAAAAAGTTTAGTGGTTACACCCGGAGTTAAGTATGGATGCGACTTCGCTGTTTACAAGCAGGGACCAGGCATCGACCACGCGCCCTACATGGTTTCGGTGAAAAGCCAAAAAGACATCATCACAGCAACTGAAATTGTAAAAGCAGGCAGACTAGCAACCACAGTAAGGAAACGCTTCATAATAGCAGTACCCGACCTAGAAAAAAACAAGATTCAATACTTCATCTATAAATGGTTTAAGGCTTAGGGGTAAATCGAGGGGTTTTCTGATAGGATTTTGGTTTTTGGACACGTTTTTGGGTTTATTGGTTTGTATTGGAAAGCCCAGATGTGGTTAATTTTGGTTTTCTATGAGGTATTGTATTCTTTATAAATGTTTTATAAGCTTACCTTCGATCTTAAATATTCAGGGTAATTTTTCACTCAGAGAGAGTGTTCAGATTACACTACTTACAGATGCAATTTCACTCGTTGTTTTTTACTGACACTCAATGTTTAATATCTTATTGGTTAATACTTTCGTTTTTTTTAAGACAATGGTGTTGGAAAATTGTTGTATGTGGAAATTTACATAAAAAACACTAATACAAAGTAATTAGAAATCATGGAAAATTTACATTTTTTAACGTAAAATAGGTTGTTAAGATTTTTTTCGACATGTGTTTTCCATGTCTTTTTTCTGTGTGTGACCAAATTGTTAAATTGTGTTTAAACCTTAAAAAAAGGTTTTCAGACTTTCTAAAAAAGAACAGATCTATAGAGTAATCTACGATCTACGATAATACTTGTCTATACTAATCTACGATAACGATAATCGTTAGAGTATCGTAAACAATAGGGTTTTAATGGTGAATTTACAGTTTTGTATTAAAAACTTTTTTGGGTTATATTGGGACTTGTATGTCTGTTGTATTATGGAAGCATGGATTCTGGTACATGTATTCATATTTTCGACATTGAATTACATACACACTATTTTTTAACATGGATCAATTGGTTGCACAGTTTTGACATTGTTGTAAATTGTTTACAGCTACCCGAATTTAACACAAACGTGTTAAAATTTTTTTAGTTTTGTGCATCGTCTTGGAACAGATGGGTAATTTTCAAACGACAAATTATAAAAATATTATTGTAATCTTATAGTGTGTGTATGTAAAATGGTATCATGTCCAGCATGCGGTTCAGATAAAACATCTAAGATTGGTTTTCGCATAGTTATGAAGCCACAACTTCATAAGAAACAACGCTTTCAATGTCAGAAATGTGGCAAAACATTTTACGAACAACCAAGTGTATCAATTACTGGCATCAAGAATATCATCAATGTTTTTTCTGAAAAATTTACGTATGAAAGCATCAAACAGATTGTCACTACGAAATATGGTAATGATGGCATAGGCACGCTAAATTTTGTATTGAAAAAGATGAGAACAAGTGGCAAATTAAAATTGATACCAAAACAGCCACGAACATACAAAAAGGTAGCATAAATAAATGGTGTGTATGTATGTCAGAATCAGAACTAAGTAATAAAGAAAGGAAAAGGATAGAAATTCAAAAAGCGTTAGAAGAAATAAACAGAGATTTGCTTAACTTATATCCTGATGCAACACGCAGTGGCGTATTTCGGTTATCAAAAAATCGAAATACATTATTGGTTTGGATTGGAATAGGACCAAAACCGCCACGAGTAATTTATATGACACCAAATGGTGGTTCTCAACCGCAAGATTATTCAAACCTTCGGCAATTTTTCATTTATGTGTTAGATGTAAAAAATTTAATAAGACACAAAGATTCTGACATCCCGATTTTTAATTTAGTCAACAACACATACATACGGTGTGGAAAGGCAACATTGGGTAAAAGAAGCATTGTGCTTGTTATTGGTGATTTACCCAATAGTCCATATTTCATAGGGATTCAAAGTTTTTGGAAAGTACTCGCTGGAAAGATGAAACGTAGTAGTGTTTGGAAGTTGTCAACAGACACGTAAAGTTTCAAAGGGGATGCATTTTATGGAGCGTATTCTTGACTTGGATAGAAGACCGCTTAAAACTGTCTACAAGCAACTTGAGAAATTGATTGCTGGTGGATGGGAAATAGTGGAAATCGAAGCCAAGGGAAGATGTCAAGCCATAATAAAGTACATTGGAGGCGAAATATGATGTCAGAAGAAGATTTTGCAACAGATATGGAACAAATATTTAAGCTGTTGCCTGAGAACATAAAAGAAGAAATCGAGAAAGGGTTGGAAGATGTTTAAACGGATTAAGGACAAATTCTTTCCACAAAAAACACAGCCAACAGATGCAGAAACAACTGAAAGACACGCTGAAGAAATAGAACAAGATAAACCAATAGATCAAAAGGCAATAACCCAATTCTTAGATGATGAAGAGGAAACACTTAAGATGCTATACACATGGTTATCTTCGCTTAAAAAGAAGAGAAAATATCAGAAACAAGAGGGTTGGATACCAATTATTGACATCGCAGACAGGCTAGAAGCTTCTGATAAAGTGGTCATGAACCTGATATTACAGCTAAAAGACCAACACAAATGTCAGATACATGTTAATGGAGATAGCGTAAAAGTGTTTTGAATTAAGATATGATACATCATTTTTTTGTGTCGTTAATCGTGTAGTTGTTAAAACTACACGTCCAGCTACACGTTTTTGGCTCTAGAGTATCTTTTTTGAAATTTCTGGTTTGTTTTGAACCAAACAAAACATGGTGTCTTTTTGCAAAAATATATATAGAGGGCATTTTTGTGTTGTTAAACGTGTAGTTGGTTGTATGGTCAAAGAGTCGCATATATGTCCCAAGTGCAGTTCACGTAATATCATAAAAACAGGGTTTCACAAAGTAAAACGACGCCCACATAAAATTCAGCGTTATCATTGCAAACACTGTAACTACACTTTTTACGACCCAACAATAAAGCTACAAGAAAAGCTTACAAAAAATGGCAATGGAATATGAAGATGCAATGAAGCCAACTAAAGAAGAACTGAAAGGTCTTGAAGAGTGGGAAGAAATTAAGTACTGGAAAGACTCTAATAGCGTTAGAAGATGAAGCAGGGAACAAAGAGGGAGTGAAAATTCTTAGAGCTTTCTATAGTTTGAATTTCGATTGGTATAGTGGGTTTCTTTCTTCGGAGAAAAGAGATGCAATTATAGCTTTTCTCAAAAGAAAAGTCTATGGATATGTGGTAGATGCATTTCTAGAGGAATGCAACCCATATGCAAATTACGAGAGAACACCTGTTTCTCAGTGGTGGGATGATATTAAATCTCATTATCTACGACATGAGTGGCAAGATTCATTGTAGAAAATTAACAGAAAAAGCACGTATCCAATATTTCAAGAAACGTGGATACGAATTGCATGTCATCTGGGAAGACGATTTGAAAAAATTTGTCGTAGTTTTGGGATTTGGTTTGCAAATTACGTGATCAAAACAAAATTCGAATACATGCCAATGGTGATAGAATTAGAATATTTGAGAAAGCACAAGAGTAAAAAGCTGTTTGATAATAGGTTGTTGTAAAAAAAAATAACAAGTTGTAACCAATATTGACTTTTACACCATTATCTTAACTGATCACAACGGAAGGCAGTGTATTTTTCAATACAAGTACATACCACAAACCTTTTATATGGTAAAGTTGTCTATCGTATTTTTGTTACATAATAAAAATAAATTTCTAAATCATGTTTTCCAGCATGTAGAGGGAATGCTGTTTTGGTATCAAGATGAAAAACGAAAGGAGCCAGTTTAGTTTTAAGAAGAAAAGGGAATGATGTTCACAATAAATGATGCCAGAGATTTCTCTACAATGATGCACATTTGCATCATTCTCGGAGCACTTGGGATTTTAATGGCTTTGCTGGTGGTAACTTTTGATTATGATCTCTATTTTAGTGGAATCTTACTCTTAATTTGTGGCATACTTTTCACTTACACACTTGATGGGCTGTCAGAAATGGTGTTGTATGTCCTACAAAACTTGCAACCATTTTAACAACCAAAATTATTGTCGTTTTGTCACAATAGGAATCGTATGTCACCTTATTAGACAAATTTTGTCTAACACGAATCCTATGTGACAAAAAATTGATTTAATAAACGTTTAGTAAAAAACCTATACCAAACAACACAAAAAGACCACTTGTTAAAAACATCCACATGATCGAATTGTAATGGTAAAAAAGCTGGGAAAAAAAATGGGAGTGGGAGAATTTTATGTCATGTTGCTATGTATTGACAAAAAACTATCAAGGAACTCGCCATCATTTGACGGTTGGATTGACATAAGCGAACATAAAGAATATCAAGAATTTGTAGATCTGTTATTTTCTCGTGGTTACATTTTACTGTCACTGGATAAGACAAAGGTAAAACTTGTTAAATTCAGAAAAGAGTACAAAGAAACAGAAAAGCTAGTAATGGAGCAGTGGCGATGACAAAGGTAAGAAAGCAGAAAAAGAAACGCAAAAAGATGCCGAGAAGAGGCAAAAGATTGTTGCAGTTTGGTAGAAGAAACAAGTTGTAAATTATTCTGATTTTTGCCTGTTGTTCTATTAGAAGGTGAGTGTTCTGTGATAAAAACAGAGAACAATAAAGTGCAAGAAGTTGCTCCTTTGTGGGAACTTTACCGTGATCAGCCCGTAAAGACGGTGAAAGTGCCACTTGATATTCACACAAAACTAAGAGAATTAACGAAAACAATGAATCTTCCAAGTTTAGGTTCTGTAATCGCACATGAAACAAACCTTGTAAGCCAAAAATATGGTGATCCTGTTGACGTCACCACAGCAATGCGTGGGACTGAACCAATAGTTATTACAGGGAAACCGCTAAGTGGGAAGACATATTTCGTTAAAAACAAGATCTTAAATTGGATCAAAAAGCAAAAGGTAATGCGATATAATATTTATGTGGTCGATACTGCACATGAGTATGGCATTTTGAGACATGTATCTGATGATTTTCAATTCAAAGGTGATTTGATCCGTGTGCGGTTCAGACCAGATAAAGAAGTGCGTAAGGCTGAAAGAGACATCGAGTGGATATTTGAACGATTGAATGACAAACGCAAATATCTTAAAAATTGGATTATCATTGTAGAAGAAGCGCACCGATACCAAAACATTCAATCGTTCTTGAGTTTTGTTTATGAGTCCAGAAAGTTTGCTCGTAAGGTAATTCTCGTAACACCACAATATTCAGCATTTCTTGGACTAAATGTCTTTGACGTGAAGGGTAATGGGATTTACATCAAAAATTAAAAAGGAGGAGGAGAATCGCCATGGCGCACACAAAACGAGTGGTGGATAAAAGTTTAAAGTGTAGTAAGTGCTGGTTCGAGACTTCGGTTAAAGAACTTAATTATTACAGAAAGTGGTGCGTTAGGGAAGGAAAGAGAGGCTTCGTCTGCCCAAGTTGTGGAACTTTCGTAGAAGAATATGATGAAGATAATAGGAGGTTGAAAAAATGAAAATAACAGAAGTCTTAGAAGATTTCTTCGATGCCAATGGTTTAGATGCAGAAATACAAACATCCTCTAGAATACCGAAAGAAATGAGATCAGACATACCAAAAAGATTCAATCCAGAAAGCATTTTTGTTGTAACCAAAGAAGAAGAACCTATTTTCTGGGTTGCCTATGCTTCAAACATGTATGTCATGAAACAAACAAACCAAAGCAAAGACACAACTCGGTTAATGCAACTATTAGCCGCTAAGATGAAAGAAGCTCGGAATAAAACAAAAAAGAACACCAAAGGTAGCAGTGAAACAAGTGGAGGTAGAATAATGGAGACAACGGCAGAAAGTATCGCCTATTTTAAACTTAAGAGACAACAACTCGGACATATTTCCAGCAATACCATAAGTTAGCTCAGCTAATATCATCCAATAAAGTTGCTGATTATATTAAAAGAGAAAATGAGAGAGCAATAATAAGGTCTAAAGAGTGAGGTCGAATCAAGAAAAGTTCAATACGTGGCTTCCCTCATCCAAGACACGAAGTCTTTCCTTTGGACGATTATAAAAGTCAATGGAAGCTTCTAAAAGGACAAAAATATCCTGGTTAGCTGGTTTTCTGTTGAAAAAGTGATTAATCTTGATATGGCTACATGTTAGTTAAAATAAACTTAATTAAATCATTAGGGGGAGTGATTACTTTCTTTACTTTATCTACTCCGAACTTCTGGACTGCATTCGAGAAGGCTTTCATAAATTTCTTATTATTAATTCTAAATGGAGGTTGTGGATAACAATTATTTGGATGAGTCTGCACAACTTGGTAAGGGTACTCTTTTTCGTATGCCTTATCAGACTTGGGGACACTAACGACATCATCCACCGATATCCATTGAAGTTGCCTTGGAAGCCGTATTAACTTGAATGAAAGAATCCAATCACCTTCTTTAAATTCTCCTTCGCAGGCGTTTAGCCAATCCTTAGGTTCATTAACTCCATATTCTCTCATTGCTCTTTCCTTAGCAATAGATGATATTGGTCCATATTCACCATACCAGCCCAGTTTCCATTCTTTTCGAAAAGGCGATTCGTACCATTCTGCAAAAGACATTGCTCTATGCCTATATTTGAACTCGTGCGGATTTCTAACGACATAGGATTTGTATAAACGGTCTAATTCCTGAAGCTCGTTTTTAGATGCGTGCCGCGTTTGTATTGAGGCTATTAAATGGTCAATGTCAATATCTTTGGATGATACTAGAATACCTATCTCCTTCTGATTTCCCGAACCAAGAGCGTTGGTTGATAGATTTGCAGAAGTTAAAACTGCTCCTTGACTTTCGCTCCAATATAGTTTCATATGCAGGTCATCAGCAAAGAAAACATCAACCCCGCGTTTAATGAGTTCTCTTAACATATCCGGATTAGTACTTCCCGCTTTTGGCCAGCAAATAAGTTGTAAACCTTGTGGTGTGGGTAAGTATGCATCAGCACCTTCTCCAATAAAAGCAGAAATCGCGACACGACGCTCATTATAAGATTTGAATATTCTTATTATTTCCTTTCTAATTTCAGATGAATTGTATAGAACCCTTTTCAAGACTGCTTCACCAATTACTAGGTGAGTTCTAATTCCTCAATCTTATCACTTTTAGCGCGCGCGTAAACTATTGTCCATTTTTCTTTTCAGGCTTTTCTTTTTTATCAAGAATCTTAGCAATCACATAGCTTTCGATATCATAGTGGTTTAGATTCCCTCGAATGAATTTATCACTAATAAACAATGCTGATCCACCTTCTTATACGATTAATTTTCATGGATATAATTCCTGGAATTAAGATAATAAGAAAAAGTACAATATCTTGTGATTGGAAGCAATATGATAGAAAAAGAAGCCATGTACCTAGTAACCCAACAGTTAAGATGGCTGAATATATATTTAGAAGCCAAAGTTGGGCATCACGTGCTAAAGTTAGTCTTTCTTGGAGATAATTTTTGGGTTTTTTCCAATATTTATGAATTAACCAAATGATGTCTTCTTTAGTATAGAATTCTTTTATTTTGTTTTTATCATGTTTCAAACCAAGTTTTTCTCTAACAGAATCAATACTCACAAAGAACTTTAGTTTTTCAACCCATTCATTTTGTATTTCATTCCAAAGTTCTATTTCTTTTATGGTCAATATTTTCTCAAGAGGCTTTCTCTCATTTTCATTTAAACTTTTGAATAAGATTGAAATTTTTTCTTTATCCAATTACTATCCCCACAATAATATCTCTACTTGCCATATATTGTCTTTTGATAGATATGTCTCTCTGTGAGATATGTTGCAGTTCTTCTTTTCTGTGTATAACTTGAGCTCAGGCATGGTTCGTTCGATCGATTGATATATATTTTTCATCATATTTTTAAGTCACTGTTTATGTATGTTAAATAGAAAAAGATGTTTATTAAAGATATATCAGTAAATAGAGATGAGCGAAAGAAACGATGAATCATACAAGGAAAAATAGGAGGAGCTATCATGCCAATACAATCATTTAAAGTAACAGATGTAAAAATCATTCAAAAAGTATTCTGTGAGTCAGTTCCAAAATTAATGATTATTGCTGGTCCTAATGGCGTAGGAAAGTCTACCTTACTATATGAACTAAGGAAGTTATCAGGAGATAAGGTTAAAGGTTCCGGTAAAATTCTTTACGTCAGCTCCGCATCGCACTTGGCGGAGAAGAACTATTAGAACAACAACGTTATGGACGCAAGAATTGGAATATTCAAGTATATTAGAAGCGGATTCCATACCCAATATTGAAGGAATGCCAATATTATCAGATCGGTCTAGAAGAGCAGATAGTGCTGATGAATCTTTAGGATTCATTAAGTATACTCTTGCTCAGATAGAAATTAGACGTCTGACTGCGATCGTGTCTGAAATCGACAAAAACGATTTAAAGTATCCTGAAGGACATGCACCTGATGTTTATAAACCACTTAAGGATCTTCTGGATTTACTTCTTCCTCATTTGAAGTTTGTAGGTATTGATTAAAAGAATCGGGGTAATGTAACATGTCTTTTGAATATTGGGGGGTCAAATGAACCTATCGACATAGATGACCTTAAGTCTGGGAGAAAAAGAGATCATTGCGTTGTTTATGCCTTTAATCGAGAGGGAAATTAATGCATTTCTACGAAGAATAGAAAAAGGGTAAACCGCCAGATTTGAATGTAACACCAGACACGATAATGGTAATTGATGAACCAGATTTGCATATACATTCTGTACTTCAAAAGAGAATGATTGAATATATGAGAGAAAGAGCAAATCAGGATAATGTCCAGTTTATAATCGCAACACACTCTCCGGTCATAATTAATGAAGCATCTTCTGAAGAGACTTTCGTGCTCGTAGAAAAAAGTAGAGCAGGAAACGAGAACCAGCCTGACGTAGAGTTGTTTCAAGCCAAGAAAAACTTGACCTTCTCAGAAATGTGTGCGGAGACATTGCCATTCTTACACTAGGACGACCTATAGTGTTTATAGAAGGAAAGAGTCCTCAAGACATAAAGACTAGCCCAAGTGATCAGAGAATATTAGAATTACTTTGCTCCGAGGCCAAACAATTTATATTCATACCAATGGGCGGTAAAGGAGAAGTCAAGAAAGACTACAATGATACTAAATCAAATCATTACGGACAAGCTAATTGGTTTTCCTGCTTACGCAGTCGTAGATGCTGATTTCTTTTTTAGAGAACCTTCTCCCTCAATATTTACATGGGAATTCTGTACAATTGAAAACGCACTAATAAATCCAGTTTCGATATTTGAAGTGCTAGAGCCATACAAAGAAAAAACAGGAATATCTTGTCCAGAAGATGTTGAGAAGGAAATGTTCACTATATGCGAAGAAAGTTTGCAGGATGAAATTGATAAGAGATTAGCGACACTAATTCCACCTTTTAAATTCAACTTTAAAGGAAGAAATCTGAACGAGTTAGTCATTGAAAGAGATGATACAATAAAGAAATTAAATAGTGACTTCACGGACCCTGATGAAAATAAGAAAATTTTAGAAAAGATTCAAAAAATAATAGAAGAATTAAAGAACATGGTATCATCAAAGATGGCATTTACAAAATTTAATGGTAAAACAATTCTGGGGAAATTTTATCAAAAAATACTTGTGGAGAAAGGTATTGTAATGGGCTTTAATGTTTTTTGCTATTCTATCGCTAAGAATATTGGTGAAAAGAGCAGAACCCCTGAATCTATTAAAAAAGTATTAGTTTCTATCAGATTTCACGATTAATTTTTTGATTAGATTAGAAATAGACTAACCTTTTTTTCTTTCCTAAGCTCTTCCAGTATCTCATCTCTACTTTTTTGGTTAGCCTCCAATATTTCAACCTCACTTTTAGTCTCTTCCTCTCCCGATAGTCCATAATCATTTCACTGATGACTTTAGCATCCTCTTCCTTAAGGTCTAGCAACCCCAAAACGTGGTCAACAGTCCTCTGATGTGACTCGAGCGTATTCATCTTCTTTTGGAACTCGGCTTGTTCGAGACCCATGCTTTCAACCTTGCCCTTCGATTTTGAATTTTCAGTTTCAATAAGCCTCGTTGCCTTCTCTGTCTCCTTTACATCCTCAAAATATTTCATTGTCTGTACGTTTGAATCTCACTCACTAAAAACCTAAAAGACATTGTTTTGTAACTAATTGTGTGGATAAAAAATACAACAAGTTCGGTCTTTGTAACTAAAAAACCAAGAGGGTTTAGTAAAAGGTATTGGAAACGGACATTGAAAACCCATTTTCTTTGGGTTTTGTGTTACTAACTGTCCGACAATACAGTAAATCCACCTTTTTGTGGTTTGATTGGGAGAATCTTGTTGTTTTCATTGTATGTTTCAAAAGTGGTGCCTAACATCCAAAGGATTTTACATAAAAATACAATACGTTTTTTAAAAATGGGTTGTGAGTGTGGGTAAACCACTATTACAAGAGTAAACACATATAGATGGTCTGAAAAACTAAAACACCAAATTCACATACGTAATTAATGTTTTCCATAATAACACATTGGATTCAATGTAAAAAATGTTACAAAACGAACCAGAAATTATGTGGATTCTTCCACTTGTTGTTATTCCACAATATTCTACAATATTGTTACGGATTTTGTAACAAGCAACTTGCATCATGTTTAGATTTTCTTCTAAAATGTTTAAACAAACAAAGAGTGCACACTATGACTTGGTTTTAATAAGGTTTCTTGTAGAAAACAGCAAATTACGGGAAAATATTAATGTGGAAAAAACCAATCACGCTACATTTGATATAGGAACTTCCCAGAATTACATATTGGTTAAGTAATAGGTAAAATTCATGTAGGATTTCTTTTGGTGTTGGCATAATCTTGTTTCATGTTTTTTGTAACTAAAATTAATGTTGTAAGGTTCTTGTCATAAAATAACAAATCCATCAGAACCCTCAACACAGAAATGGGTTAAAATCAACACCTCTGTGTTACGGTTAAATTTTGATCCAACCAACCAACCAAATTTTTTTTACGTTGAAAGAGAGTTGACTGATGTCTAATGCTAAGCTTATTGCTCAGTGCAACGCTAGCTTGAATTACTTCTTAAATGTCCCTACTTTCTTGAAAGTAACATAAGTCTTGATGTTTTCAGCAGTCAAGATTTCTTTCAGTTTTTCTTTGTCTGTAGCATAGAGTTTTTCTTCTGTAAACGAATGCAAATCTAATAACAACTCTCCAAATTTCCTGAATCCATCCAAGCTACTAACAAAGTCCGCACATTCCCCATTCGGTTTTTCAATACGAATAGTATACTTAACAGGACCATAGTCATTGAACTCTGCGACTACTGAGAGAGTAAATCCACCTCGATTTTTCTCGCTCGCTAATATGTTTTCGCAAGAAGACATGATCTCTCACCCTTCATAAACTATATTTGAATTATATCACTACAACATATAAATTATGTGAACATACGGTCCACAGTTTGGGTTTGGGTTTGGGATTAAATTTTAACCCACCGCACACACACTAAAGCCATTGAAGGATAACCTTGGCGATTTATAGGTGAACTTGTGTAATGCTGCGGATGTGTTGGGCTATAAATTTTAATCCATTAGTCTCAGAATTCTTTTACCATGAGTATCGCAGTTTGTCCATTCCAACAATCGTGATGTTTATACACTCTGGTTTTTCTAAAACCGAATTTCTCGTAGAACTTCACTTTTCTTGTGCTGCACATAACTGTTGTTCTTCACTTACTTTTCATTAGAGCATGTCGTACTAAACGTGTTCCGTAGCCCTTTCTTTGATATTTGGGTATAACTACAAGAGACTCGATTCTTTGATAACCGTTGGTTGAACAAACAGATATGTAACCAATGTCCTTAATCCAATACGTTAGACAATGTTTTACAAGCCATGTCATATCTTGTTCTGATAAATTCCATCTTCCGCTAAACACTTCACGATGTATCTTGGTCAACGCAGGCACATTGGTGATGGTTGCCCTGCGTATGACCATTATTGGTTCACCTGCCTATTTTTTCCTTTAGAAATTCATCAATTGTTTGCTTCTTGTTTGTTCGGTTAAGAAATTCAGTTGAAAGATCCTTTATTACGATAGTTTTTAGGTTGTGTTTTTTCCGATAATATTGTGTCATTACCCATGTTGGAATTACCATCATACCATGTGATAATGCCCAATTCCTTGCGTCTTTAGTTATTTTTGGAGCGATAAATATAGGTGTCACATTGAACTTCAATGTTTTTACATCTTGTCCATTGTATTTGATAGAACAACCGTATTCGTATGAATTGCAAAGTGTATCGTAAAATTGAAATACATCTGCAATCATTACATCTGTCCTTTGATACTTGGCTTCTATTGGATAGTAATGCTTAATTCCAAATGGTTCGATATTTACTTGCAGTATTCTGTCTATTTCACGACCGTTACTGAGGCGTATTTGATAACTAATTTTTTTACTACGAATAACAGATTGAAATAGCCACTTAATATCTGCGTCTTTACCCATTTGGTCTAAGCATATCTGCACAACTTTTTCATGTGTTTCTCCAATAGTATGTCCCAGCGATTTGTCCTTACTTGCTTGGTTTGTCCAATAGGTTTTTTCTTTTTCAACATCTTCTTCTGTGAGTTTGTCTTTATCATAGATTAATACATATCCTGCTACTGCAATTTTTACAATGTTTGGGAAGGTATTTGTTAGAACTTCAGCATCATATTTAACACCTGCTGGGTCATAATTGTATGGCGGATGTTCGAAGAGATGTGTTGCTGTAACTCTGTGTTCGTTTGAGTTTTTAATTACCTCTTTTAGTATGGCATTGGTCTCAGGACTTAAAACCTCTCCAGATTTAATGAAAAGGTCGCATTGTTCAGGTGTTAATCCATAGACGTATCCGTGTAATTTGCCTCTAAATATTGTTTCTCGACCAAATGATTGATTCCATTTTCCTTTCTTTGTTAGTTTTCCATTTCTGACCATTTTGTAAACATGTGTTTTCACTAATTTTGGGTCTACATTCAAATCGGTTGATATAATCGACAATGTTGCACCTATGCCTCGTTGTTTGAAATATTCCAGTATTTCATTTTGTGATATGACTTGTTTGTAGTTGTCTGTCTGCATTTTTTTACTTTCTTCATATGTTATGAACTGTAGCGTTACCTTTTCTGAGTTTGCTTTCATTGTAAGGCTTTCTGTATATTTGAACTCCCATTGTAATGTGTTGTTCTCAGACAATTTTGGACTTTTTTTCCTAATGTACATGTAACCTCTGATACGACACCATTTTGATTTCTTACCATGTTTCTCAATGTAATCGTAATTTAGTAAATCTCTTGTTCTAAGCAATTTCTCTGGTGAAACAGTTTGCGAATATAGGGATGAGCATTAGGCAAGTGGTTTAATTCTCTTAGTGAATGCGGTTTGTTGTCTCTAAAGAAGATTCTGACATTCTTTATGTCTGTTCCAAACGGATTTCCATGTTGTCCAGTAAGCATTTTTATCAAACCTCCATGACCATATTTTCGGTGTTTTCATGGGGTAAAAACCCCGTTAAGAGGGGGTATGTCCCATATATGTTTTGTGGGTCATTTTGTATTAGAAACAACAAAAATAACCCTGAAAACACAAGTATTAATGCGGGAGCGAAAAGTTAGTAATTTTTCAAAAGTTATACAATAATTTTTAATAATGAGAATATACAATCTACAACGAGGGAGATTTTTTGGTAAAAGTGAATATGAGCATTCCCAAATCAGTTAGAGATACGGGTAAATACTTTAATGGTATGCACGTTTATACAGACGAGACAATTCCACGATGTAAAAGATGCTTTGTAATGTCTGGTAAGCATTACAAAACTGGAGAAATAGCATGGTATGCCTTCTGTAAGAGATCCGAGAAGATAGAAAAAGTGGGTCCTTATCAGACTTATGGTCAAGTCTTAAAATACTTAAATTTGTCAAAGAACTGCGATTCCTGTGAGTTCAATACATCACAAAATAAAACAGACTTAATTCCTCTACTTGATGAAAAAGTTATGGAAGAAATGAAAGAACTTTATGGAACCTCACTTGTCATGCCACCAATTCAATTATTTGTTGAGAATAGGAACTATTTTGATACCAATTTTAAAGACAAGTTTGGTAGAAACTTTTTCAAGCCTGTTCTAGATGACATGCTTGCTGTTGTTGATTTCACAAAGCCTTGTACAGATTGTGAGAATTTTTCTTATAAGATACAAGCCTTAGCAGGTGTCTTTGATAGAATTAATGAGAATGAGCTGAAAAGACATAATAAAAGATCCAGAAAAGCGTAAAACATTACAGGGTTCGATAAACATACTCGAGCATATTCTAAAGGAAAATTATAATAATCTTCCTCGCCATGCTACCTCGAATTTAAGAAATTTGATAACACTTAGGAACAAGATGTATCCTGTTCATTGTACTTCATCCGAGATTCTAATGGTTTTAAGAAATTTGGGTATTGATAGATATCCATTAACAAATTGGAATGAAGGTTGGCTTAAAATTTTAAATCTGTGCACAAACAGTCTTGAAGAACTAACCAAGATATTACAGTCAAACGGTTAGGTGTTGAATTGCCTATATATGTTCGTTGGAATTGGCACGAAAATACCAAAACTTTTTTAGTCATATTTTATTTGCTTGATGATTTTTCCAAGCCCAATCTTAGATTGGAAATCGGCAAAATTAAAGACGAACTTCTCCGAACACACACAATCAAGGTTTTTGACACAACCTTTAAAACTTTTCGTGAACGAAGAGACTTCATTTCATATTTAATTAAGGAAAAAGCACAAAATGAAATTCCAGATATTATTAAAAACGAGCGATATCTTATTACATGGGCTCCATCACACGTGGAATTGGGATTATTAAGTGAAGTTCTAACATATGCGAACCTTATTAATGGATTAAAGGAAAATGATAAGAGAGAACTCAGACGACTTTTAGAAATAATCAATGTTCCAAAGACTCATAATTTAAAAATTTTGGAACATATCCCTTCAGATATGATTGAATCTGTCTATTCTAAAATGCTTCTGGTTGAATATGAATCACATGATCTTTGAACCATATGTTTGCTTTGAATTAAGTCCCTTATACATTGATTATCTTAGGGAAGTTTCAAAGTCATACATATAATAAAATCTTCATAGAGTTAATCTAAATCATTTTTGTTTTACTTTCTATTCAGTTAAGTTTAACCTCAATTTCCTTAAGTTTTTTTCTATTCTCATAACTGTATCGTAAGTATCAATTATTAGAGATTCTAATCTTTTTTCCAACAGTTTCTCACCTCAATATAAATAAAGAGTAGGAAATATTTAAGATAAATAAAGAGAAATACAATACCTCAAACAGTATGTCCATAATAAATGGTTTAAGGCTTAGGGTAAAATAACGGATTTTCTGAGAGTCTAGTATTCGTTTTTTCATAGCGCGCGCTTGGGGGATATACCTGAGAGTCCTTGGACAGAAACGGAGACATATTGTTCTCGCCCAAAATAGTTTCAAACTTAACAACGACTTTTACGAAGTCGATTACACTTGCATCCCTGTAGCTTCCTTGACGGCGTAACGGTTATCCACAAAACTGAGATTCCGCCTGACGTCGCCGAGCTTCTATTGTTGAGCTTTACTTCTGGTCGTAGGCGCATAATTAAGAGGAGAACCTTTAATGCCTGAGCCCCGAAAAGAGCCACGGATAACAATTAAGAATCTTGGCATCAAAGTCGGGATGGCTGACTACCGTTTCTTAATCGCTTTAATTCTCGTCCTTGGGCTTGTTATCATTCTCATCAGGGGAGATGCGGAAAGCGGCAAAGTCCTTGTGCCTTTGGTCTTACTTGCGGTTGAATGGTATTTCAAGGACAAACTGAAAAGGTGATTGATTTGCTGAAAGGTAAGCCTTGGACAGACTGAGGAGGAAAAGCAACTACGGGAATTGTGTGAACAAGAGAAGCCTGTTAATCTCATAGCTACAACGATGAATAAGACTCCTCAAGCAATACAGAAGAAAATTGACAGACTTGATCTAAAAGTAGTAGCCCACGGAATTCACGGGACTACTACAACGAGATTAAGTATTCCAGATGATCTTCCAAGCGTTGAGGAAGCTCTCAGGGTCCTGTATGCTGCTTTAGACGCTCTACAACAGGGAGGTCTTGACCAAACTGAGGTTTTAAGGTTAAGATCCATAGCCACTATGGTTTAAGGCTTAGATGACTTGTCTTAATAAACTGGATTTATTTATTTTTATGTTTTATTTTTTAGATACGTATGAAAATCTCATAGTGATTTATAGATTTTATGTTCTTAATCGGCTTTCGCATCTCTTAATAAGTTCTTAGATGTTGAAATGCTGTACTGAGGTTTGCGTGTATGCCTTCTCCTAAGGAATTTCAGGAAAAAGTCGACGTTTTAGACATACTAATAAGCATTCTTAGGGACCATGAGGAGTCGCTTTCAAAAATTGCCGATAGGTTCGATGCCGTGTGTAATGATCTTTCGACTTTTGAAGAGAAGGCGGCAGTCCTCGACCGGGTACTCGAACATCTGGGAGGACAAAAAATACGAAACATTATCGGAGCCACAGGGACAAAGGGTCCTCTGGTAACGGTTAACTGCAAAAGCTGGCAGTCTTTCAAGGGCGCCAGTCAAGGAGTCTTTGCTCGTAGCCTACGAGGTGATTGGCGAACAAGCATTCTTTTACTCTGTTTCGGACCTGTACATGTTCACTTTTTCTGTAGAGCTCAACGAAACGATGATGCCTGTGAATAAAGGCGTAAGGCGCTGGATAGAAAGAAGCCCTGAATCAGACGAGGATCAGATGCTTGCGTCTGAAGGAAATATGTCGGTTGATGGAGACGCTGCTTACAAGACTGTCATCAATTCGAAGACGGCAAGACGGTGGCTTTCCGCTGAAATAGGTATCCCCGAAAACAAAATTGTGGAAGGCAGAGTGATCGGTTAAATTAGATTTTTGATCATTTTAAAATTTTTTCCCAAAATTGGACAAATTGAATTATTTTTTCCATAAACCAGAAATAATATGATCGTTTTTCTTTATGTGGTAAAAAACGTTTTCTTTTGTTTAATATTGGTAAAAACTGTCTTTTTTTGTTAGAAAACCTTAAAATAGGCTTAGTCAGTTACTGGTAAACATAGAACTATAATTAGAAAGCGAGGTAAGAAACAATGTTCAACAAAAGAGAAGAAATTGATGAAATAGAACTTGGAGCAAGACTCTATCTGAAAGGACTTAAAGAATCTAAGCAAGCCTTGGCAACACAAAACATTATGATAGAAACTCCTCAAGAACCTATTACTCTCTTGATAAAACCGTCTGAAGATATTTTTGAAAGGGCAAAGGAAGGACTTAAAGAGTCGAGGCAAGCCTTAGCAATACAAAACACTATGATAGAGACTCCTCTAGAGCCTATTACTCCCTTGAAAAACCCGTCTGAAGACATCCTTGAAAAGGCAAAGGAGTCTTCTAGCCATTTAATGCGATGACTGCGCAAGTGACTGAATTTACATTAGGTTCAGTTTAGGAAGTCCAACCTTGTGTTAGTCAGAAACATTGAACCATAATTCAAAAGCGAGGTAAAAAACGATGTTAACGAAAATGTCTATGTCTCAAAGAAGAAGTAACCTAGAAATTGTTGCTGAGATTCTGAAGATTGCGAGAAAAGGCGCCAAAAAAACCAGAATAGTATATGGAGTGAACATGAACTTCAAAATGCTGGACGAGTACCTTGAAAAACTCAAAAAAGCAGGATTAATCGCAAACTCTGAAGGCAACGGCGGTTTAATTAAAACCACTGAAAAAGGCATAGAATACCTTCAGCAGTTCTATAGTCTACAAGAATTCGGAATTGATTAAATTAGCCAGTTACTTTATATGATTAAGATGGATTAAAATGGAAACGATCAATCTTTTTATTGCTCTTTTCGTTTTAGGTGCAATTACCACCTAATTCTTTCCTTACACTCCATAAATCCTTTGAACACAATGAAAAGTTCTTGTGTTATTATTTTTGGTAAATCTGTTCTTACTTTATAAACAACACCGGACTCGATTTCACCGAATCCTTTCAAGTCTTCTTTAAAAAACTTTTCGCCTATATTTTCAGTCTTGTCTATTTGATTCTTCAATTTCATCCTAAATCTCGTCTTGCTTAATCATGTAATTGTCTAAAGCCTTTTTGACGTCAATTTCATTTTCTCTTAAATTTATTTTTTAGTTCGTTCTCTGAATTTGGTTCTTCATTAATTCTATTTCTTCCAAAATATTTCTCTTCAGATAGTATCCTAAAAAAATATATTTACATTTTTTATACACACGTGTGAGAGAGTAAAGGGGGAGCATAAAAGGTAGAAGAAGAGGTATAAAAAAATTTTACAAAAAGACTTCAAGAATAATAAAGAGAGCAATATTGTAAAATTTTAGAAAAAAGTAGCTAATGTGAGTTATAGATTTTCCCTTCTTAAGATGCTTTCGCACCTTTTTTAAGTTAGTTAATTTTATATTTCACAAATATATATTGAAAATACATATTTATAAACGACTTTTGGTGAAAACAAGCGTGATACTGAAATCTTGGATGCTGCCCTTCTTTCTGGCACTAGGAGGCATCATATCTGACTATACAACTACGACAATAGGTCTGAACTTTTATACGGGTCTTTACGAAACTCAAATGCAATACAGCCCAGTTTTTGCATTATTAATCTTCTGGACAGCTATAACTATACTCACATTGACATTACCGAGAAAAAAGCCTTGGACACTTGGTATCAATGGGCTTGCAATTGCATCATACATAGGTACAATAAACAACATACTCGTAATCCTAGGACTATACTCAGGACTGGTTATCTAGTTATGTCTAAACAGCAATTCGATGATGTCTAGTGAAGTAAAAATCAAGGATTGGAGCACTCCAAATAGATGGATGGTCTGAGAGAGGTATAGCAAGAACCTTTCCGATTGTTCCATGAAAAGTTACTGTCCTAATTTTGTTTAATAAAGATAAATAAGCAGTTTCTGCTTTTATGGGAAGGGGAATATCCTTTATTTTTTTCATCCAATATTGAATCATCCATGAATTGGCATGTTGACTCTATTACCACTTCTCAATCAGTATGTTTTTCTTTTAATCTTGGACGCAACATTCATCTGTCTTGAATGTAATGAAGAGCAACACCTAAATGAAAATAACATTTGCATCTCCATCTAAGAAAAAGAATTCTAGAGCAAATAAGATTCTAAATTATATTAAGTTTTTTTGGTAATGAGAAAGCTGGTATACTGATTCCTACGAAATCCGTTATTGTTGGAGTTACAAAAGGTTCTTCTATGGTCAGATCTAGCAGCTTTTTTTGTCTTTTAAAAACTGTATCCTAGATTCATAATTCATATATAAAATAGATTTGCATGTCTTGATTAAAAGCCTACAAGACGTGAGCTGTAAAATGAAAGGAAAAAGCATTCTTATTGTTGATGATGATCAAGTTATCCTCAAGAGTCTTGAGGGTGTACTGAATATGGAGGGTTATCGTGTTGACACAGCGGGGACTGGTCAAGAAGCCATAAAGAAATTTCAGGCTAACTTCTACAATCTTGTTCTGCTGGATATTAAGCTTCCAGACATGGATGGGACGAAACTGCTTTCAAAGATTCATCAGACTGAGCCTAAAATGATGAAGATTATGGTGACGGGTTACCCAGAGCTCGATAATGCTGTGCAATCTCTGAACTTGGGCGCAGACGCGTACCTAATGAAACCCGTTAACCCGAAAATGTTGTTGAAGGAGGTAAAAGAAAAACTAGGTGAACAAGAAGAAGTAGAGAAGATGAGTGAAGAGAAAGTAAGGAATTGGATAGAAAACCGTGTGATGAAGCTGAAGACCGGCGAAGCATAATGCAAAAAACAATCAATTTCGATGATATTCTAGTAAAGACAATAAGGGAAGTATTGGAAAATGTTTTTGATAATCGTACAGCTTTGACTCTTCTTCAGTTTATAGGTGAAAATGATAAAGGGAAATTAGATACTCGGGTCCAGTGTTTTTCCGATTCTCTACACAAAATTCTAGGAAATGGAGCGACAATTGTTGAGGACTTGATTCTTGAAAATCTATTTTCCAGGTTAAATGCGGAACTGAAGTGGAGAAAGGATTACGCATTCGCAGACTACCTGCGGCTTTTAAGAAAGGAGGTTGGAATCTAGTGTCAATTGGGGCGACAGATGAAAACGTATTTGGTGTTGCTTGCTTTCGCTAACATTGTTGCTGTTTTGGGTATATTAGGCGTTAATGAGCCTGTTTTTCCAGACCCTCTCGGCTTCTGGGCATTGAATTTAGTCTCGGTTGCCATATTTTTAGTATTGCCTATCCTTATAGTGGCGAGGGACAACTACGTTCTGTATTTAATATTGTCTGGGGTCTATTTATTCAGGGTTCTACTTGAGTCATTCGCCTTTATTATGTGGTCTTCGAGCCTAAATTTGATCTACGTTCCATTGTACGGTTTTGCTGTCTTAATCTGCCTAGGTATTGCTGCCAACAAGGTGTCTTTTGAAATAGCGGGCAAGATACTCAGTCTTTCGTGGTCCCAATTTTAGAGACACGGGCTATATTTTCCTTAAGGTATCGAAAACATCCATCTTGTCAGCTGTAATGATTTGTGGCGGTTTATATTGACCCATTGGAGCCCCTTCTTTTGCTTTCTTCATTGAGTATCTAGTAAAAGCGCCGGGTTTTAAATATTCCACTTTAACTACTTCTGAAGGATTCTTAATTTTATAATGGGCTATATAGTCAGTGAGGACATCTCCGCCATGCGGAATTGTGCGATATGTTTCTTGAAGGTAATTAAAGATGATTTTCTCTGCTTCAACTTCAGAGTACGGCCATTCCTTTTCCATTAGAAAATGAAGATGTTCTTTAGGCTTTAAGGGCTTAGCAACTGCCCATTTGTCAGATGCTCTTAAGCCTGCCTTGGAAAGGGCTTGTACAATGATGTTTGGAGTTATTCTGTAACGGCTATACAGCTCTAGTATGGTTTTCTTTCTGCTTTCAAAAGTAAATATTGGCATACCGTCATCCCTGAAATCTATGACTCTTAAAAGGTCTTCCATGTTGTAGCGGTAAATTAACGAGCCAAAGGGGGTTACAACCAGTTCGTATACTTCTCCCTTTTTGACTTCGTCTAGTTCTCTGATTTCTCCATCCTCTGTTAGGAATTCCAAGTAGCTGGTTTTAAGTTCGGGAACTAGGTCTTCTTTTCTATCTGGGTCTCCTCTCATTAGTGGTCCGGCTTCTGTTGATCCATAAATGTGAAGTGGGCTTAGGTTAAACTCTTCTCTGAAAAAGTCTAGATAAAGTCGTCCTTCTACTCCTGCGACAAGGACTCCTTTGAGTGGCATGACCTCGGTTATTCTTATTTTCTTTTTTTGACCTAGTTTGATTGATAGGATTTTTAGATATAGGAGAAGTTTTTTCAGGTCCATGTTCATTGATTTGTAGTACTCCCTGTAGAAATCTTCGGGCTTCTGGAAATATTTGCATATCATAAAGAAGATTGAGCCAATCCCGCCTGCTACTAATATTTTTTCGCCTTTCTGTATTAGCTTGAGTATGAGACTAAATTTTTCCTTCATGTCTCGAAGATTATCCGCTATTTCGATGGGAGGGACTAAACTCAATATATCTTTGGTCGCCCAAGCTCCCCAGCCTGAGATCAATGGTACGGCAGCATTTAGATTTAGAGATTTGTCTCCATGATTGAGGCTGGTTTCTCCCCAGCTTTCGCTACAGGCAATTACTGCAGTTGCGATGGACGCTTGTTGAAAGTTTTTCCAGAAAGTTTCGCCATAAACGATCCATTTATATTGACCTGTGGTGCCTGTGGTTTTTGCGCACATATAGTAAGGCTCAACCATGAAATGGTTAAGTGAAGAACCAATTTCGCGACTGACGTGATCATAATATGTTTTGAATAATTCGCCTTGTTTTCTGGGGCTTGTTTCTGATGTTTGTGTTATTTTTCTGCCGAATTCGCTTAACATAGGGTAGCTTGAATATGTTGTAATGGGAACATCTTTGTGCCGTTCTGGGATAGTTTGGCAAAGTTCTTTTACAAGGTCGGTCTTCTTCCAAGCTGAGAAGTATGATTTCAGTCGATTCCTGTTAAACTCTAATTGTTCTGTAAAGTCCTTCTCATAAAATCGGCAGTATTTATCCCAGAGATTTACGTTCTTCATCAAGAATTCACTGATACTAGCTAACGCAATATCTACACTTAGCTAGATGATATTTAACAGTATCATAGGCTATTAAGTTTTAGCTTACAGTTTTATGATATTTACTAAGGGTTCATAATTTCAATAAAGCCTTGACTACATGAAAACATTGGAAGAGTTACTAAGTATGAATGAAATCCAATATTTGATAGGTGGAGCTCTCTCACTTCTTGTTTCGATATACGTTTTGGTTAAGGGACCTAGGACTCTAGCTTCGAAGTGTTTGTTGATATTCGGTTTGATAGTCACAGTTTGGGAATGCACCACCTTTCTTTATAGGACAGCACCTGATGTATCGGCAGCCATGACGTTCTTTAGAATAATGATATTAAGTAGCCATCTGTGCTATCCCATTTTCCTCTTCACTGTTTTTAATATTCGTGAGAGAAGAGATTTCAGATTTCTTCTGATTATTTTACTACCTGCGATAGTGCAAAGCATCTTAATATTTCAAGACAGTTATATAATGAGTTATGAATTCTTTCAGAACGAACTTGGTTGGGTATATAAAGTTAATAGCTTTCAACCCATTTTGATTTTTGTCGGCGTCATCTTTGTGTCATATCTGTTCGGGGTCGTTTTAGCTTTACTTATTCTAATCAGAAATACACGGGCTCAATTACTCAGAAGAAAGTACACTATTCTTCTTGGAAGTTTTATATCTTTCCAGATTCTTGGAACGACCGTAGTAAACGCGTTACAAGCAACAGGCTCCCTAGATCCGATTTTCCAAATGGGAGGAATAATGCAGTTCCTAGCATTTTTGACAATTTGGTACGCACTGTCTTTAAAAGAAAAGATGCCTTCCACATCAGTTGAGAAACTAGTGGATTTCTCTGAAATCTATTCGTCATTTTTAAAAGTCTATTATCAATATACTGCCAGTAGGCTATCTTGGTGAAGAATTCCACGAGTTCAAGGATTTCTTAATAAACTCAAAGATTGATGGCTATGTTTCCTTTAATAAAGGAGGTGTTACGTTTACAGAGCCTGAGAAGTTTGATATAATTAATTTGATTAATAAAAATTTGGCGTATTTCGAGAAATATCAAACCCCTGACGAGGTAACTGACTATTATTTACGAGTTCTCAATGCAGCGGATTATAGGCTTAGGTGGAAGTCGTACGATTTAATACAATATAACCTGGATATCTTGAAAAAAACTGACCTTGTATACGGTGTCTCTCAAGGGAGATTTCTTGAAAGTATTGATCGCGACGAAAGTTTGGATGATTTGGACGAAATTGATGCTTGCCTGAGAATCTATAAAAGAATATTGTTGCCAATTGCAGGCATGATTCAAAACATGGAAATTCCTGGCAGAACTAGTTTAATTAATGCGATAAAAATTACTGGATATGGTGAGGTGTCGCTCAAGGAATTCAAAGAGCAGATTCAAAGGATATATTCAGACCAACGAATGCAGTTAGTCATCGAGACAATCAACAATTTCTTAAGTTCCGTTTATGACTGGCTACAGACAGATTCAAAGAACGAAATTGATGAGATACTGAATAAACTGAGGTTAGTCCTATTACTGAATAAAGATGTTGCTATTTCTCTCGGGGTTTACCCGAGATTGCTAGGAACATTAGCGACAAAGGTGCCTAAAACCCAGATTTATGAGTTATACTCAGATTACTTGGAAGAGTTGATTGATGAGAAAACTAGAGAACTGAAAGAGGTACAAGAAAACCTCTTGAAGTCTCAGAGGCTTGCTGCTATTGGGGAGGCAGCTGCTATGGTGGGTCATGATCTTCGTAATCCGTTGCAGGCTATTGTAAATGTTCTTTACCTTGCTAGGATGCAGCTGGGGTCTTTATCGAAGGGGGAACTTGAGGAATCGCTTGATGTTATTGAGGAGCAGGTTGAATACATGAATAAGATTGTTTCAGACTTGCAGGATTATGCTAGGCCGGTGAAGCCTGAGTTTGTTGAGGTTGAATCGAAGAGGTTGCTTAATGAAACCTTGTTAGCGATAAAGGTTCCTGAGACAATCAAAGTTTCTATTGATGTTGAGGAAAACGCTACCGTATTTTTGGCTGATTCTTATTTGTTGAAGCGGGTCTTCACGAATTTGATTCTGAACGCCGTGCAGGCTATGCCTGATGGTGGTCGTTTGTCGATAAAGGTTTCTGGAACATCTGAGGAGGTGTTTTTCAGGTTTAAAGATACGGGTGTGGGAATTCCTGAGGAGAACTTAAATAAGATGTTCCAGCCTTTGTTCACCACGAAGGCTAAGGGCCAAGGGCTTGGGTTGGCTGTGTGTAAGCGGTTGGTGGAGGCTTTAAATGGCAGCATAACTGTTGAAAGTGTTGTTGGGGAGGGAACCACCTTCATGGTAAAAATATCTTGTAGAACAAAAAAAGCGGACGAGGTTTTGCCGCCTCAAATGGGAAAGCTTAACAGTAATTTGGGAATTAGAATATGGGTTTTATGATTCATTTATCGGATTCTAAGGTATGAGAAAAAAATATAATAGCTCATTTCGGGAATGCTTTCTACTAGTCTGGTAAGAATATGTTGGCTCAGAAGATGCTCAACCAACTTTTTAGTCCTGAGAAAAATCCGTATTGATGCATGAAATAGTGGAGGTCAATAGAGGAAGAATAGGATCGACCATGGTAGGATGTAGGCCTTGGAGAAGACTTAAAAATACTCTTAACCATTGCGCCGCGTTTCTTTTTCCGCTACTAAACAGCTTTGAAGAAAAACTATATGAGAAAGCATGTAAGTCAATGTTTAGCCTATTTGTGACTTCACAAATAGCTCTTATTCTAATATCTCTACCCCTTACATTATAATTAGAGATAAGAAACCTATTTTGGGAATTTTTCTAGAATCAATATTTCTGAAGCATTTTCCCAGAGGGCTTTAAAGGATTCCTTGAGCCTTTCTGAGAGCTTTTCGTTGTGGAAGAAGAAGGCAAGTGAAAAAGATTTGGTATGCGGCTTGGGAACCTCAACCATTGAATATTTTCCGTCAACCACTATGAAAGTATAAGGTAATTCCGTATAGCGGAGATCAGGAGATTTTACAGATCCGAAAAGAGACATTAGTGACTTTGGATCAGTTAACAATGATCTTAGAAGTAAATGAACCGCGTCAGTGATATTTTTTTCTTCACCAACCAAGAATTTCATTTTAACATTCCTTTGAGCAGCTTTAAGTAGGGATTCAACAACTTTCATATCCAAATATTGCGTGACAAAATAGATCTCTTTTTCAGCATTATTTATTAAATCCAAAACATCATTGACGACTTTATCCCAAGTATCTGCCATTCTGACTGGTCCTAAAAGATTCGTTATCCTTTCTCCTGATATCAGATTTGTATCTTTCAGGATTGCGCGCATGATTTCCTCAGTTTCTTCGAATGTTATGTTCTTTGCCTTAGATAACTTGTCAACCAAATCTAAGCGGTCTTTTTGATTAATGGCAATCATTAATTCTTCTGTAAGTTTGAAGCCTATTTTACCTAGTGTTGTGTGCTTATATGCTCCATTATCCCTTTCTACCAAGCCCGTATCGATGAGTCTTTTGAGATTGGTGTAATATTTCTTCTGAGTTAAGTCCAGCTTTATTATGGCTTGAGTGGAGCTCTTTATGCCATCTTTTGCAGCATAGAAAATTTTTATCGCATCGATGCTTGCTGCCGCAGAAAATAATGCTTCTAGCTCAGCGAAGGCCTTAGCTTGCGGATCTTCCTTCTTAACCTGAACTATCTCGATAGGTGGCATCAACGAAGGTATCTTGCCGATAACTCTTTTCATTTTTTCCTCCATGCTCCAGAGTTTTTCAAATGTAAATTCGGTCTTTAGAAAACATACATTTATTATTACTGTTAAAGAAGGAAAATGTGCCTTTGATTTTTTCAGGAATAGATGGTATTCTACTTACTTGATTTACACTCATCTGTGGCATCACTCCTTCTTTTCATGGAAAGTATGCAGACTATAAAAAAGGTTTGAATGTCAATTAAATAGCAAAAAAATATATTAATAATACATCTAAAAAAACCTTGAAAACAAGAACCAAAGACTTTATAACTATTATTTTTTGAAAATCCGTGCAGCCCAGAAACCAATTCAAATCAATGAGCAAATGTTCTGAAACCACGGGACAAATGTATTTTTAAACGGTTTGTTTTTTAATAAACTCTGGTTTGTCACACAAAACAAAAACTTAAAAGCAAAACAAATCAGACCAGACTGGAAACGATGACTATTTTAATTTATTAGTGCTAATATAAAGTCTCTAACATTCCACATTTAATATAGAGAATAATGCTCATACAGCACGCGCAGCTAGATTTGGTCTATGCTGGTTCTTTTGCTGGCTCAGACTTTTCCTCAGTCTTCTTGGGCTTCTTTGCTGGTTTCTCAGCAATCCTCACGTTAATCTGGGCTATGTCGTCCGTAATTATGTTTCCACGTATCGTCTTTCTGCGTCTGATACTTTTTTGTGAAGGCTTAAATCCCACTCCTCGGCCAAGCAGTATTTTTTTCTTGATTCCGCCGTGAACGTCAGGTCTCATCGGAAACCCAGACTTGTCGCTTCCGCCCGTTATGATGACCGTGTGTCCCGAAAGCCCAAGCACGGTGCCATCAACTGTTTCACCGATTTTTCTGCCCACAAAAGGCGCAGCTCGGCTTTCCTCAAGTTCAACCACGCTGGACTTTCCATCCTCAGGGTCTGAGACTATAACTTTAAACTTTGCCATCTTGAGACACTCGCTCCGAAACAGCCATTAGATTCGGAACGTAATGAACGAAGACTCCATTATTAAGCATTCGCCCTTTTGCGAACCCGAACATACCTGGAAAACACAAAAAATGGCATAACCACGCACGTTGCGTACACGAAAACTACGAAGTAGACGTTAAACCGTGAAGGCGCCCCAACAGAAAACTCCAACGTTTCGTTTTCCTGAACCTCCTCAACCATGACGTCGCTTGTAATGATCCTGCGCATCTCGGAAATTACGACGTTCTTCACACGGCGTGAGTCCGAAACATAATCAGTCACTGTCACATTCGCGTACTGCACAGTCAGATCTGTTATGATCGCCGATGAGGTGATGTGACTCAGGGGATCTGAATTGTTCCCCCTAGAATAAGTCAGGTCGACCGGCAGCCAACCCCAAGGAGGCACGTACACGACCGCCCAGCCATGCCAACCAATGTCAGTTAACGTGTTTGTCCACAAACCGTCCCAATAATTGCTTGTACTGGTTCTGCCCGGTAAATAGATGCATCCAATCTGCAGATAAGCGGGGATTCCCACCGTGCAGCATAACCCAACCAAAAGGTTAGCTTGGTCGTCACAATCGCCTGTGCGTCCCAACAACGTCTCATTAGGGAAACGGGGAACATCGAGGCTTCCATATTCAATGTTCTGCGTGATCCACAAAATATAATCGGACAGTATTGATAGAACCTGTGTGTCGTTTCCCACTATCCTGAAAGCCAAATCACGAATCAGGGATATGTCTGACTGCCAAGAACCCGAAGAAGAACAATATAAAGCCTTCAAACCTTCAGGTATGTCCGCTAAACTACCTGAACCATTCACAATAATCTGTGGCAAAACCCGAGGCTTAAGGACGATCCTGTAAAAAACCTCGTAAGTCAAGTTCTCGCGTGGACCAATTTCTGATTCAGGAAAATCAATGTAAGCCGTAGGGTTACCGTCATGATCAGCCTCGAACCTTGCTATAGGAAACGAAACGTTAAGCAAGTAAACAGTCTGCCAACTGTTGTTCATGAACAAGCCTAACTCCCTGTCTTCGTCGGCGAAATGCCAGACATCTCCTCGGCTGTTCCTGTTCTCATAGGTCACGGTGGTGGCAATCGTGAAGAATCTGTTCGCTGAATCATCGTCCGCTGGCTCGTAGACAATAGGGGGAACAAAGGACCCGACGACCAAAACCGATAGAAAGAACAGTAATAAAAAAGCGCTGAATGAGCGGAACACAAGACTTCTTTTCTGAACCTTCGCCAAACGAAACCACTAAACTCAGAAATAGTATATACATGAACTTAGATGTTTCTTCACGTTTACGCCCCAAAACAACATAGGTGCGCCGCAAAACAGACCAAGCAAAAACGTTTAAACCTACATTTACACAGCAAAAATCCCTAAAAGAAAGTTTATTAAGTTGTTCGTATAGATGCTAACTTGAGCGAACAGACTCAAAACCGCAATACGCGAATGCGGCGTCAACTCAGACCATCGAGGCAACAAGCCTCAGAATGAAGAGTTGACCTCCAGTTGCGGAAACAAAAAATGCAGATCTGAGCATTGGACTTAGATCCAAGATAGGCTTGGCGCACCCCAAAAATTCAGCCTTACAAAAGCGACCATACAACTCCGGTTGATCCTGCCGGACCCCACTGCTATCGGGATAGGACTAAGGCATGCTAGTTTGCGTCTTTTAGCCACGGTTAAGACGCAGCGAACGGCTCAGTAACACGTGGCCAACCTGCCCTTGGGACGGAGATAACCCCGGGAAACTGGGGCCAACAACCGATAGGTGAGAAGGCCTGGAACGGTTTCTCGCCCAAAAGACGCTGGAACCATGCTTTCAGCATCGCCCAAGGATGGGGCTGCGACCGATCAGGTAGTTGGTGAGGTAATGGCTCACCAAGCCTATAACCGGTACGGGCCGTGAAAGCGGGAGCCCGGAGATGGGTACTGAGACAAGGACCCAGGCCCTACGGGGCGCAGCAGCTACGAAAACTCTGAAATGTGCGAAAGCGCGACAGGGCTATCCCGAGTGCTGTCCGCTGAGGATGGCTTTTCTCCGGTGTAATGAGCCGGAGGAATAAGGGGAGGGCAAGTTTCTGGTGTCAGCCGCCGCGGTAATACCAGCTCCCCGAGTGGTGAGGACTATTATTTGGCCTAAAGCGTCCGTAGCTGGTTCAGCAAGTCTCTTGTTAAATCCAACGATTCAATCGTTGGACTGCGGGAGATACTGCAGGACTAGGAGGCGGAAGAAGCCGACGGTACTCTTGGGGTAGGGGTAAAATCCTATAATCCCAAGAGGACCACCAGTGGCGAAGGCGGTCGGCTAGAACGCGCTCGACGGTGAGGGACGAAAGCTGGGGGAGCGATCCGGATTAGATACCCGGGTAGTCCCAGCTGTAAACGATGCAGGCTAGGTGTTATCGTGACTACGCGTCACGATAGTGCCGCAGGGAAGCCGTTAAGCCTGCCGCCTGGGAAGTACGGTCGCAAGACTGAAACTTAAAGGAATTGGCGGGGGAGCACCACAAGGGGTGAAGCTTGCGGTTCAATTGGAGTCAACGCCGGGAAACTTACCGGGGGAGACAGCAGGTTGAAGGCCAGATTAAAGGTCTTGCCAGACAAGCTGAGAGGAGGCGCATGGCCGTCGCCAGTTCGTGCCGTGAGGTGTCCTGTTAAGTCAGGCAACGATCGAGACCCACACTTTTAGTTGCCATCGGCACTTCGGAAGAAGGTCGGGCACACTAGAGGGACCGCCGCCGATAAGGCGGAGGAAGGAGTGGGCCACGGCAGGTCAGTATGCCCCGAATTCCCCGGGCCACACGCGAGCTGCAATGGCAGGGACAGTGGGATCCGACCTCGAAAGGGGAAGGTAATCCTTAAACCCTGCCTCGGTTGGAATCGAGGGCTGTAACCCGTCCTCGTGAATCATGGAATCCCTAGTAATCGCGCGTCATCAGCGCGCGGTGAATACGTCCCCGCTCCTTGCACACACCGCCCGTCGCTCCATCCGAGTGAAGTCTGGATGAGGCATAGTCCTTTGGGCTGTGTCGAATCTAGATTTCGTAAGGAGGGAGAAGTCGTAACAAGGTGGCCGTAGGGGAACCTGCGGCCGGATCACCTCCTAAGAAACCAAAAAGGGGCTGAACAAAGAAGGGGTGCGCCAAGCCACCAAAAAAAATTAGTATTGAAATTAAAATTGGTCACTTTTAGTGACTTTTTGTTGTTTTTTGTTGTTCTGCAGTTTTTTTTATGTGTGCATTAAAATTTAATCACCCAAACACTAATTTACTTTTATTTTCCGTTCTCTCATTCACTCACATACATACTCTCTCTCTTATCAATCCAAATAAACAATCACGCGCACAATAACAAATAGAACTAGATAAGCCAAAACTATCATCCTTTGAATAGCCATTCTGGCATTACATAAGATTTCGTTTTAGGATGATTTGCAAAAATAAGTCTCAGCGTTCTAATTGCATAATATGCTTCAATTATGAGTTTTCTTTGTTCTTTCAAATATTCTTGTTCAAATCTATCCTCATCCACTTTGTGAGCTGGCTTCATTCTCATTTTTCTAATCTTTAGAAAAGTCTGAATCATTTCATCTATAGGTTTTGGGTCTGGTGTTTTGACTTTAATCCCTAGCCATTCTTTAAGCAAGGCAATTGTTCCTTTTTCTTTGACAATTATTCTGCCATCAGATCTTTTTGTTTCTGTCTCGTAAGGTATTTCATGTTGGAAGAAATCCTTGTTAACATTCTCAGAAATCATCTTGTCTAGCAAATGAATAAACGAGTTGAACTCTTTGAGAGTGGGGCGAATCAAGAAGCCAAATTCCTTTGGTTTATTTTCTCTGTAACTCTCATGGAAAAGGATAGGACGATCCCATCAATTTCGAAAACTCGTTGATTGTATGCAGTTCTTCAACAAAGGCAACAAATATAGACTCTTTTTCATAGAAATTCCCCCCGAACTCCTTGCGTAATCAGGATGCAAGAAATATTCTCCTGTTAGGATTTTGCTACTCCATATTTGTTGGTGTTCTGGGGTCAAATTCGCCAAATATCTGTAAAAAACAGCGACAGCACGATTCATAGTACCTTTCTCGAAGCAGAAGCCGAAAGACTGGAGCACAATCTTGTCTGAAGGTTTCATCTTCAAAGATTGGTAATACTCATCGGAAACGGAAATCCACCCTTGTATGTCATCAATAGAATAGATGTAACGGGGATCGTTTCTGTAAGATTCTTAGGATGCTCAGATCAAAGACAGCGTAGTTTAGCACGGGTTCTCCCAACGCAATTTTTAAAGTGAACGGTCTGTCTTTGAATTCGTCGATGTTAACCACTCTTTTAAGATGCTCTTTTGTTGGATATGCGCAGGCATATTCGAACCCGATGCTCTCGATTTTGAGGATTTGTGCATCCTTGTCGTCCAGTTCAAAGGCTTTTATATGTGGATTAGGATGCTTGTCCCGAAATGATTTCGATCTTACCCTCGCGTACTAGGGCTATAATGTTCTCCTTCTCAGATTTGAAAACAGAAAGAGGTAATCCATTGAAATCTCTGGATCCGAGATATTGATTGGTTATTTTTTCGAGTAGTTTCTCTTTTTTCATTAAATCAAATCCAGCCCCATGTTCTAATTAGCGTGTGCTAATGTCCTATGGAATTCTAGGAAGCCATATATTTTTTTCGTTTCTTAGATACCTAGCGAATAATAAGAGCTTCTTCATTAATTAAGATTTCAATTGACTGTCTTTTCTCTACTATCATTCTTTAACTCTCACTCCCTAAACTTCTTTTGAAAGAGATCATCACATTCGGAAATGAAGCGAATGAGACAGAAAATTATATAGATTTTTTCTAATAAAATATTGCTGTATAAATAAAAATCTTTGCAAGTTACGAAATAGACATGTTATCTATGTTTGTGCCTAAAACAACAGAGCAAGTGCGCCATGAAATAGAACGAGTCTGGGCAATGTTGTGTGTTATTTAAAATGCAGATTCAGTTGATGAACAGAACATACTTAACAGGAACGCTTGACCATACATTCATATAGAAATAGGATGGATGTTAGCTTAGAAACTCGGCGACTTCGTCAACTGTTTTTCTTAAGGGCATCTTCGGACTTTTGGCTGGCCATCCGAGTGCTACAGCTGCTGTCAGCTTCCAATGCTTTCGGATTTGACGTTCTAAGGCTTTGATCGTGTAGAAGATGCCGCCGATCCATACTGTGCCTAATCCTAAATCATGGGCTTTAAGCAGCATGTTCTGAATTGCGGCTGCTACGCTGTGAACTTCGGTTTCCCAGCCTTTTTCTCCAGCGTTCCAAACCATTATCACGACTGGCGCCTTTTCCATTATGCTGCATGACGAGAAAGAAGAACCCATCTTTTCGCGTCCGATTCTTTCTGAAACCTTTTCCAGTTCACGCCTGAAGAGGTCAGTTAACTCCTTTTTCGCGTTGTCCGTGAGCACCATGAACCGCCATTGCTGACCGTTCTTCGCTGAAGGAGCCAAGGTGGCAGCCTCGATTATTTGTCTTACAAGATTTTCTAGGACGCTTTTGTCAAGGTAGTCCCGAACGCTTCTTCTTCCCCTGAGCGCTTGGTCTAAATCCATCTATCTCACAAAAGACTCGTGGAGAACATGAGTATATAAGTTTTCTAAACAAGTCATTTTACATCGTGCCACTGTGTCTTGAATGGGTGCCATTCTTTATGCACACGGAATTTTTGAGTATTTGAAAAAGAATGATGAAGTGTTGAATAGGCTTTAATGAGACAATTGTAGTAGATAATTATGTATATGCTGATTATTGGTGAAGGCGAAAATGAGGACAGGATTGGTTTCTAAGGAAGCAGCAGCCCTAGTCGTAATTGATGTCCAAGAAAAACTTTTCGCTCATATGGCTGAAAAAGAAAAACTCACAGAGAATCTGGTTAAGCTCATACAGTTTGCACATATCATGAAAATTCCCGTAATTTTGACTGAACAATACCCAAAGGGCTTAGGGCAGACGATACCCCAAATTAAGGGACTTGTCCCAAATCTTCAGCCCATAGAGAAACTAGAGTTCAGCTGCTTCGGCTCACAGAAATTCAGAGAAACCTTTACAAGAATCCAAGTTAAGACGCTCATACTATCGGGAATAGAGACACACATTTGCGTAACCCAGACTGCTATTGAGGGATTAGAAAATGGCTTCAGAATGTGCATTGTCGAGGATGCGACGTCTTCGAGGAAACTAGAAGACAAAGCCACAGCAATCCAGCGGATGAGACAAAGCGGAGTAACGGTCGTTTCAGCCGAGATGCTCATTTACGAATTACTCAAGAAGGCGGGAACACCAGAATTCAGAGAGACATTGAAACTGGTGAAATATTTATAGGCAATGATTGATTGTGCTTCACCGAAAACAGTTCCAATACTGTTTCAAAATCCCTTTAAGCTCCTTCACTATCGCTTCGACCTCGCGTTGGTTCTGGTACGGGTCACGAGGTGCAGGGTAATAGTCCTCAATCGCATCTTTATTAAGCTCGTATTCAGCGATCCCAGATGCTAAAGCATACCAAGAATATGGCAAAACTGAGATGTTGTAGCCACTCGTAATTAGTAGAATGGTTTTCCCGCTGCATACCTTTTTTGAGACTTCAGATATGATTCTGGATATCTCGAAGAATCCCTTAGCTGTCAATCCGAGACTGCCCAAGTGGTCAGCGAAGTGAGCATCGCTTCCACCATTCGCTATGATGATGTCGGGCTTAAACTCCTCAGCAAGCAGAGGAAAAACGTCTCTCAGCGCGTAGAGGTATGCCTGTTCACCTGTCCTCATGGGAAGTGGGACATTGACGTTGAAGCCCTCTCCTTCTCCTTCGCCGATTTCATTGACGAATCCTCTTCCCGGAAAGATCGTGTGAGGGTCCTGATGCAACGAGATGAAAAGCACGCATGGATCTTTATAGTAAATGTCGCTTGTGCCGTTCCCGAAATGCACATCATAATCCAAGACGAGAAAACGGCGTAGATTAAATTTTTCGCGGAGATGCTCAACCAAAACTGCGATATCGTTGAAAAGGCAGAATCCGCCACCATAATCCTTGCCCGCATGGTGAAAGCCTCCTCCTAAAGCAACAGCTCGGTCAGCTTTGCCTTCAAAAAGAACTGTTCCCGCCTCGACTACTCCGCCGATGATGTAAGTTAGTCCCTCAACGATGTTTTTGGAGACAGGAGTGTCAATGTCGTATGGTTTGCCCAGTTCAGCCAGACGGTAAATGAGGTCCACGTATTCCTCCGTGTGCACCTTAAGTAATCCTGTTCGTTCTATCGGGTTGGGATGAATGAGCATGGTGTCCGGTGACTGCATCAATCCTTTTTCGTCAAAAAAAACCTTCGCCTTGACAAAACGGTCACCTCTGAAGGGATGGTTGGCTCCTAGGTCATACTGCTGAAACTTTTCATGATACGTAATGCATGTTTTCAATGCTCGCTGAACACCAGACTGTGCCTTTAACGGGAAACAAAAGGAAGATAGGACCGCACAATATTTAATGTTTTTCGGGAAACTCATTAGGCTTAAATCCGAATGCTACCTAAAATACAAACCATAAAAGGAGCAGTAAAATTGAGCGAACAATTCGCCCACAGGTCAACAATGCCCTTGCAGGAAAAAAAGTTAAACATGTGGCTTAAGATAGGGGCCATTCTCCTCGTTGTCGCCTTAGCAGTTGGGTGGTTTCAGATAAACCAAGCTGGAACCCAAACGTTCGCTTTTGGCGGATACTGGGGCACAGTTAGGGCAACCTCAACGGGATTTAGAGTCTCTACAATTGTCCAGCAGATTTTAAGTCTCACCTCGGCTTCATTACCCAGCATTCTTGGGGCAATCATTAATCTGGGCTTGATGGTCCTTGGGCTCATAGCATTATTCAGCATTTGGAGACTCCGTGAAAAAATTTTTAAGTTCGCGTCATTTGCATTACTGACTTTTTTCGTTGCTAGTTTTGTGTTAGCCTATCTTCAAGGGGCGACGCTCAGCAATTGGTTTCTTGTGACGGCATCGACTTTTTATGTTAAAGTAGGCGACTTCCTCATGGGCTTAACCATACTCATATTCCTTCTAAAGTCCTTCAATACCCAAGAAGAAACAATGCTTGCTGCGCCTGCGAAGCCCATTCCCGTCATAACTAGCACGCAGGTTTCACGGGTCGTTCGTTGCCATGTCTGTCCCTTACGAGAAGTCTGCAGAGAAGCAAACGTCGAAGCAGACTTCAGGCTCGAACGTCCGCTCAAAGCAAAGTCCGGAAAAGACTATTACGCGGAAATGCTGAGAGTGACAATGAACTGCCCACTAAAGAAAAACCTGTAGAAACTCGTATTACTTGTTTGAATTTTTGTCATGTTTTTTGGCGCGTGGATACTCCTCTACTGGAGCCCACCCAACATACTGGGGATTTGTCCATCCTTCTGCTGCTTGCAGGTTCTGAACATCTAAGTAATTGTCGACACGAACCTTGTCCCAAGCGTGAACCACCTTTCCTTCACCAATCGACAGTCCAACATGCCCCCAGTTACGGTATTTTCCGTTTATGGTTCCCCAACAATCGTAGAAAACAAAGGCTCCAAGAGTGGGAATACCCGTGTTTCGTCCAGCGTCGAGTTTGTCTGCTGCCTCCTTAGCAAAGTAGAATCCTGCGAATTCTACGCCTGCACCCTTCTCGTAGGCGTCTTCAACAAAGCCCAAACACTAAATTCTGTATTCGGTCGATTCGAGCCTGCTTAAAGCCCAACTGATGGCAGCTTTTTTGCGTTTATCGAATGCTGGCATGACTTTCAATGAGCATAAGAGATCATATAAACAATAACAATCGGGGAATCAAACATACGTATTTCATGAAGCCTTTATCTTAACGCCCTGTTTTTTAAGGGCTTCTCTCAAAAGGCGGACATCCAGTTTTCGGGGTTTGACACCTTTTTTAGCTGCGAGGGCTGCGGCTGTGCCTGCTGCTTGGCCAGTTATGAGGCAAGGTGGGATGTTCCTTATGATACCTTGGGCTTCATGCGTTGTGGATATGCACCTTCCTGCCACTAGGAGTCCGTCAACTTCTCTGGGAACCAAGCATCGGTAAGGAATGCCGAATGGTCCGTTTGCGACCGCATCGTCGAATATTCTTCCAGCAACCGCATCTTCTTTAGTTAGAGTATACTCTCCCATTATGCGACGTGTTTCGCGTACGCCGATTTGGGGAGCAAACTCTAACACGAAAGTCTGCTTCGAATCCAGACACATTTTTTCTGTAAAACTTTAGGGCTTCAATAATCTTCTTTCTTGAATCTATTTCGATCTTTGATAGGTGCTTAGTATTCAATCCATCAGCTTCATAGGAGTGTGGACCGTGACTCCAAACAATGCCCCTGTTGACATCTCCTCCCCAGCCTATGATTCCGACGTCCTTTCCAAGTTCCTTCATGAGCTTTTCGAAAGTCTTTTGGTTCTCTCTTTTCCATTCAAGGGCTTTTTCAATATCGACATTACCGATTCTACATTCGAGGTTTATCCCCCATGGATGCCTGTCCAGATTGAAGGGGGCACCAGAGGCTGCTGCTACATCAGCGTCTCCAGTTGTGTCTACTACAACCTTGCCTAAAATAGCCTGTCTTCCAGATTTCCCTTCAACAATTAATCCTTGAACCTTCTTCTCCTTCACGACAGAAGTAGCAACATATGAATGAAACAGAAGGTCTGCACCAGATTCGGTCACCATCTTGTCTGCCACGTATTTTAAAGCTTGAGGGTCAAAGCTCCAAGATTCCTCGCCACTGAAACTAGCTCCTTCCACCCAACGAGGCGTTTCGCCACTGGCTCTGTTCAACTTTGCAGCTTTCAAATCGCAAAGACCGTCAATCACTTCTTGGCATATCCCGTAGCCATACCTGTCTGTTTCGACCAAACATATGACGAGTCCTCCTGTAGCCAGTCCGCCGAGGTACCCGTAACGTTCAACCAGAATAGTGTCAGCCCCGTTTCTGGCAGCTGCGACTGCTGCTGCTAAGCCAGCTGGTCCTCCGCCAGCTACCACCACGTCAACTTCAGCAGCGACCTCGGTTTCCTTTCTTTCCTCAACGATTGTCTTCATACCATTCACACGGATTTAGTCACGTAATATGCAATATATTTTATTGTTGTCGTTAAAGGTTCTTTGCTTCCTTCAATCAATTTATCAGTTTTACACGTTTCGTAGCTACTCGTCTTCTTTTGAGTACTGAGGTCTGTCCCCGTGCAGCGCCCTTTGAGGAACAGGCAATTTTCCTCGGTGAATTGACTCGTATGCTTCTCGGTGCCGCTGAAAATACTGGAAAACGGACTCGAAACCAAATTCCTGTTGAAGCTGCTTTGTCGTTATGGCGTCATCGACAGGTTCCAACAGAAAGTGACCTTCATCCAGATGAGACCGCACCTCCACGCGGTCTGGATAAGCCTTCATGATTCTGTCTGGGATGCTATAGTTGAAATCATAATGCGAAACGGCGTAGTCCAGGTTAATGTCGCGGCAGACGACGTTCACGTGCTGATCCGTTTCGGCAAGAATCACTCCGCAAGGGTCAATGATTCTGGATTTATCGGAGGAAACCGAAGACACGACATAATAGTGGTGCAGCCACGCATAAACCTGAAGCGGAAACCCTCCATTATACGCTGATGGCCAAAAAACCAGTTTGGCTCCCTTCTGGGCTAATTCGTTCCAACCCTCCGGGAAACCGATGTCGAAGCAAATCTGGATTCCAACTCGTCCAAAGTCCAAGTCGAAAATGGGGAACTCTCTTCCCGGTGTTATCCTTTCTTCAAACACCGTGTAGTCGCTTGAACTGGTGACTGGATGAACCTTGTCGTATGTGCCGACAATCTCGCCTGACCTGCCTATGACAATCGCCGAGTTCCACAGTTTCGAGTCGCGCCGTACCTTGATGGGACAAATGACGTAACAACCGTGTTCCTTTGCTCTCTCCGCGACAGCATCGGTTGTCGGACCAGGGACGGGCTCGAAAAATTCGGTAAGTGACTTGTCACTCACGGAGGCTGTTGTGAAGGCTTCAGGGAGACAAACCAAGTCAGGTTTCAGGCGAAGCGCGAGATCCAAGACTCCCATAACGTGCTTGCGATTTTCCTCAAAGGTATTGTGGAAGTTTCCTCCATGACAAATTGTGGCAATACGTGCCTTCATGTTCACAAACCACTCCTTACAGCGTATGCTCATAATATGTAATTACACTGTTTCTGAGCACGGATTTAAATTTTTTACCCAGTAAGAAAAAAATCCCTAAGGAGAATTATCATGATTGGCTTTTAGTCTATGAACTATGCTCGTAATAATTCAATAAATTATTGATTTATTTCCAAATTATATTCAAATAATATAAATCCAGACACTAATGGTACATGAGTTTTAGCTCACTCGCTAATTTGCTATTTAAGCCTAGTCATTTGACATGTTTATGCGCCCCGATTCTTTCAAATTATGTCTTTGCGGTTAGTACTTCCTTGATCTCAACCATTCAGGATTCCTACGTCGCTAAAAATATGATGGATGATATAAAAATAGTAGAGGTTGTGGCTGTCTAGTATTCTCCTTCTGGGAGACTACTTGGACCCTTTTCCTTTGGCTTCGAAGCTGCCACAATGTCGTCAATTCTGAGAATCACCGAAGTCTACCTCAGCAGCGGACTTCACCGCATGTTCTTTCACGCTGAGAGGTTCAAGCACGCCTTCCTCGTACATGTCTACGATCTTGCCTGAGAACACGTCGACCCCCATGAACTGTCCCTTAGGTTTTTCATGTGCTGCCCTCAAGTTGACTAGAACATCTATGGATTCTAAGCCAGCATTGTCTGAAAGGGCTTTCGGGATAACTTCCATTGCGTCTGCAAAGGCTGAGATAGCCATCTGTTCTCTTCCTCCAACCTTCGAGGCGTACCTGTGCAGTTCTTTCGCGATCTCTGCTTCGACTGCTCCGCCGCCAGCCACAATTTTGTTCTTTTCGACCACATCAGCGACTACGGACAACGCGTCTTTCATGGCTCTTTCAGCTTCGTCGACCATCCTTTCGAGCCCTGCGCGAATAAGCAAAGAAACAGACTTCGGGTCCTTGCATCCTTCCACAAAGACCATCTTGTCGTCGCCAATTTTTCGTTCCTCAACAAGGACAGCGTGTCCAAGGTCTCCAGGTTTAAGGTCATCAATGTTTGTGACCACTTTTCCTCCAGTAGCCCTCGAAAGTTTCTCCATATCAGATTCTTTTGCCCTTCGAACAGCCAGAACTCCGTGTTTCGCTAAGAAGTGCTGAGCCATGTCATCGATTCCCTTCTGGCACACTAGCACGTTTGTCCCTGCTGCAGCGATCTTCTCAACCATTCCACTGAGCATACTCGTCTCCTTGTCGAGAAAAGCTTTCATCTGGGTGGGGTCACGAATCCTTATTTCAGCACTTAACTCGGTTTTTTTAATCTCTAACGCGGCATTAAGCAATGCGATCTTTGCTTTTTCGACGCGTTTAGGCATACCAGCGTGAACGACCTCTTTGTCGAGGATCACTCCCATAACCAGCATAGTGTCGAGAATGCTTTTGCCCTCTTTCTTCACTACCTGAATGTTGTCTATGTCCGCCAGCATACTGTCTCCCCGTTTCTCTGATACGTGATTCACTGCGTCGATCGCTATTTCTGCCAGAAAGTCTCTGGCTGGGCTAACAGCTTTGCTCCGCATCGAGGTCATGGCAACCTTCTTAAGAGTCTCTCGGTCACCCAAATCTACGGGAATGGCAACTTTTTCAAGAACCTCTATAGCCTTTTTAACGGCTTTTCGATAGCCGCTGACTATCACTGTGGGATGAATGTTCTGTTCTAAAAGTTCCTCCGCTTTCCTTAACAGTTCACCTGACAGTACTACTACTGTTGTTGTGCCGTCTCCGACCATGTCGTCCTGGGTCTTAGCAATTTCAACCATCATTTTTGCAGCTGGATGCCCCACGTCGATCTCGTCCAGTATCGTGGCGCCATCATTGGTTATAGTTATGTCGCCCATGCTGTCGATGAGCATCTTATCCATTCCGCGTGGACCAAGAGTAGTTTTGATTGTGTCAGCAACCGCCAACGCAGCTGTGATGTTGTTTTTTTGGGCTTCTTTTCCTCTGCTTCTAGAAGTCCCTTCCTTCAGAATGAGGACAGGTTGTCCTTCAGGAGTTGATGTCAAATATGCCACTTTTCACTTCCTCCTCATACACATTCAATCATAGTAATTTTTCAAAAACAATTCACAAGACTGCATTTATTAAATCTTACTGAAAACACACGCAGATTTGGATTATTTTTTTAGGATTTTAGGTATGGACCTAGGGTTCACAAGCCAATTAACCTTCGGTTCAGACCAAAGATACATAAAATGCTAAGGTCTGGACGAAATTGAAAAAAGACTTTTGGGCTACGGGAAGTTGCAGGAAAAAGGAAGGCTGGCTACTCAGCGTATACAGAATAACTGGAGAACATTACAAAACCGTTAAGGTCAAAAGAACATAAATCATTGCGACTAGCATCCTGAATAAATAAAAGTCCTCAATGCTTTCTTCATTAACCTTGACTTAACAGTAGAATTGCTTGCGCCAAATCGCCGTTTGTCTGTTCAAGAGCGGTTTGTGCGCGTTCAAGAGTTACTTTTGCTTGCTGGGCGACAAGCTGCACATCCTCATCGGGAATTGCGGGTTTCTTTTCTAAAGATGTCTCAGTCATGTGTCCGCCTGTGACTTGGAAGATTTTTTGTCCCTGCATTTCGAGAACAGCGACTTCTGGGTTTTCGAGCCGTATTTCCTTGTCTTTTGTCCGAAAGACGACTTCCTCAACTTCCACTGGTTCATGTTTAAACCCATACGTTGCATCATTCGTCTTGTTTCACGAGGATTGAATTTCCTCAATTCACACACTCCTCTTGCCACATACTATTTTTTCGTAGGCTTTTTAACTTTCTCCAAGTCTCCTCTACGTACTTTAACTGCGACCCCCTTTTTGAATGCATTCATCTCGTCTCCCGAAAGCACTGCTTTACCAACAGCGATGACCCTTTGCTTTCCGTCTAAAATTATTATTTCCTCCATCGGTCGAATCTCGTTATCATTGTCTGTTACGTGTTTGGCGAACACGTCTCCTCCCTTCTTGATGAAAGATGCTACGTCATCTTGCACCTGAACCCATTGTCGAAGGGGCTTCATGTCACAGGCAAGCCTTCGGGCTCCTTCAATCGTCAACGAAAAAAGACCGACTGTAGGTCTTAACGTAACCAGAAGTTTATTATCAAGATACACGTGCCTAATTCTCTTGGTTCTTTTGGAAATAATGACGGACACTTCTTCAGGAAAGAGACTTTCACCTGCCCCTTTTCCGAACTGGTAGTCAGCTATTGCTTTTACCTTACACAACATTTCGCACTTTTTTTCAGACATTCAAAATGAACCTTTCACAAATGTTTTAATATTAACCATTTTTACGGAATCGCTCTTAAAATTTTAGTGTATTCTTTTTCATGCGTCACGCTTAAGTTAGACACGAGAGATAATAAAACAATGGTGGTGCCAGCATGCAATGCGAGGTTTGTGGACGCCAAATACTCGGAGAACCTCACAGAGTAATCATCGAAAGAGCAAAAATGATAACATGTCACAAATGTGCCGAGCTAGGCTCAGGAGAATGGAAACTTGAACCCGCCAGTCGCGGTTGGTCAGTGGCAACAGGGAACGTTTCTGCTGCAAAAACCGCATTCATAAAAAAGAGAGGAACCGTAACAGTTTCTGAAGACATCATTGTAGTTGAGGGCTATGGGTCGCTCATCAGACGAACTAGAGAAAAGATGGGTTTAAGTCACGAAGATTTAGGCAGAAAGATCGCTGAAAAAGTTTCTGTGTTAAAGAAGATTGAAAACGAGAAAATGGTGCCGGACCAAAAGGTCTCAGAGAAGCATGGAGCACACTTTGGGAATTAAGCTGCTGGTTCCGCTTGTTGTGCCTAAGGTTCCTCTTCCTTCTGTTCTGACAAGCAAAGGCGTGACTTTAGGTGAAATAGTGAAGTTGAAGGAAGCTAAGAGGAGGAGCCAAAAGTAACGAGGGCAATCATAGTTAACCGTAGAGACCAATCTGAAAAATCCCACATGGACGAACTAAAGACCCTCGCAGAAGCAGCAGGATACGAGGTAGTTGGGTCACTTGAACAGGTCACCCGTCCCAGTTCACGTTTTCAAATAGGCAGCGGAAAAGTAGAAGAACTTGCAGAAATGGCTAAAGAGCTTAACGCTGAAAAAATAGTCTTTGGCAACGAACTGAAGATTATTCAGGTTTACAACCTCGCCAAAGCTGTCGGCGTCGAGGTAATAGACAGGCTTCAACTGATCCTCGAGATTTTCCAGAAAAGGGCTTCAACAGAAGAGGCTAACCTCCAAATTGAGACTAGCAAGATGGCGACATGAGCTTGCCCACGCAAGGCAAAAGGTGAGGCTGACAAGGTTAGGCGAACAGCCGGGCTTCCATGGTTTAGGCAAATACGAGGTGGACGTTTACCACGATAGCGTTAAACGCCAAGTTCTGAACATCGAGGAAAAACTTCGAGACATACGAAAAACTAGAAGACTGCACAGAACCAGAAGGCAAAAGCAAGGTTTTCAATCTGCTTCTCTGGCGGGCTACACGAGTTCTGGGAAAAGCACCTTGTTCAACGCCCTTGCTGTGGAGAATGTGCCCGTGAATGTGGGTTTGTTTACGACTCTTTCCACCACGACCCGAGCCATCAACGTCCATGATAAGAAAATATTGTTAACAGACACGGTTGGGTTCATCGACAACCTTCCGTTAACGCTTGTGGAAGCCTTCTATTCGACTCTGGAGGAGACGATCTTGTCCGACTTGATACTGTTAGTCGTCGATGTTAGCGAGCCTCAGGACGAGATTGAAAGAAAATTGTCTTGCTGCCTCGACACGATTCGGGAGATAGGCGCAGGCAGCGTCCCAATTATCACTGTGTTGAACAAGATTGACTTGATCTCGGCTGAGACTTTGAATGAAAGAACGGAAAATCTGAAAGACCGCTTGACAAGCATTGTGCCAATTTCCGCGCTTTACAGAACAAATTTGGACTTTTTGGAAAATGAAATGAACAAAAACTTGATTCATTACATGTATTCTTTCGTCACATTGCCAACAACAGAGAAGTCGCTTTCACTTTTGTCTTGGATTTACGACCATGCTAAAGTGCAGAACGTAGAGTATGAGGAAGGCTTCGTGAATGTCGCGTTTGGCGCGTCTCCTCAAATAACGGAAAAAATTAGATACGACACGGAAAAGCTAGGCGGAGTTTTTAGACTTGGACAAACCGAAAATCTGGGTTCTCAGGTTAAACCACAGGTCTGAACGCGACAAACGGGTAACGACGCATTTGTTTCTTGCAGCTAGAGCCTTTGGGGCGGACGGCGTATTTTACAGTGGAGAACGCGACGAAAAAGTTGAAAGAAGCGTCGAGAAAGTGAACAAGTCTTGGGGCGGATGCTTCGAGGTTAAATTTTGTCATAATTGGAAGCAGACAGTTAAGGAATGGAAACACGGTGGCGGAGACATTATACATTTGACGATGTATGGGTTGCCAGTGCAGGAAGTCATTGACGAAATAAAGGTTTCCCTGAAGAACAAGTTCATTGTTGTTGGAGGTGCCAAAGTTCCCGGATCTGCTTATGAGCCTGGCAGACTGGAATGTTTCGGTGACTTCTCAACCCCACTCTGAGGTAAGCGCATTGGGTGTTTTTTTGCATGAATTATTCGAAGGAAAAGAACTTTTGAAACAACATGAAAGTGCTGAGAATAAGATTGTTCCTCAAGCTAAAGGGAAAAAGGTCGTTAAAACGAGCCTATAGTTTGGTAATTTTGTGTTTTTTGGCGATTAGTTTAAGTTTGTAAAGATCCATTATTGTACGATGTCATTAGGCAAGAGCATCGGTGATTCTGTTGGCCCTTGTGAACCATGAAACGTTGATTAGGGTTGCCAAAATCCTTGGTGGCGACGAAGCAGTAAAAATTGTTGAGGTTCTCAGCCAAGTTAACGAGATCATGGACGAGGAGATTGTAGCCAAAACTGAAATTAAACTTAACATGGTTCGTAAGATTCTTTACAAACTGTACGACCACTCTATTGTGGGGCTGAGAAGGACAAGAGACAAAAACACGGGATGGTTCATATTCCACTGGCGACTTCAGCCTGACCAGATCGACGGTTTCCTAACAAACCAGAAAAAACACATTTTGGAGAAGCTTCGAGGTTAGGCTGAACTACGAGAAGAACCATGATTTCTATTTCTGCCAAACAGTGGGGTGCAAACGGCTTCCGTTCGAAGAAGCAACCGAATACGTTTTCCGTTGCCCAAAATGCGACAATCACTTGATGCATTTCGACAACAGCAAAATAATAGAGTTTCTATCCAAAAAGGTCGAACAGATAAGGAGCGAATTAGGTGAGTAAGTCCCTTCCTTCTCCGGAGGAAGCCATTAGGATTCTTGAGGAAAGTGGTTGTTCACCGAATGTTGTTCGTCACTGTGAAGCTGTGGCGAAGGTTGCTGTCCAGATGGTAAAGAAATGTGCTAATAACGGAGCTCGTGTCGATGTTGATTTGGTTCATATCGGTGCGCTTCTGCATGACTTAGGTCGGGCTAAAACTCACGGCATCAACCATCCGATTGTTGGAGCCAAAATTGCACGTTCACAGGATTTACCTGACAGTTTGGCTAACATCATCGAAAGACATCTCGGCGGTGGCATCAGCGACGACGAAGCCCGCGAGTTCGGTTGGCCTGAAGGAACGTATATTCCGCATACTTTGGAGGAGAAAATTGTGACTTATGCGGACAAACTTGTCGAAGGTGAGACAAGGGTTCCGATTAGGCAGACGGTTCAGAAGCTAAAAAATAGGCTGGGCGAAGACCATCCTTCAGCCGAAAGAGTGCTGAGTCTCCATAAAGAAATGATGAGACTCTGTAGGTAGCCTCGTATTGGTGTTTGAAGTTTATCTTTTTTTGTTTGTTTCCGTGCATAGTTTAGCTTTGATTGTGAACGAGAGTTTTTGGCGAACACTTTGAACTTCAGTGTTCTCGTTTATCCGCATTGTTGCGTTTTCCGAAAGCGCCAGAACATCGTGCCACACGCCTTCGTACAGCACAACGGGCTTATCGAGCAGAAAAGCTTCGGGGTTTTCGGGCGTTGGACCGTGGGCTAAGATTATGATGGATGCTCCGCAAAGTGGCTCAAAAGTTTCTTTGGTGTTGGGATGGTTTTCCATGATGTCCGTGAACCTTTTTGACACTGAATAATGGGACATCAGCCAGCCTTTTGAGACGGCTTTTTCGAGCACTATGTAGGCCACTGAATGGTCATGTATTGTTTTATTTTCTTCTTCAGTCGGAAAGAGGATTCGTCCATATTTCTTAAAGTTTTTTGGAGTCAATACCTTAATTTCCAAGTTTTTCAACATGCATCACTGGTTGGTTTATCTGAACAAGGGATTCTTAAAATTTATGATGTCCAATTATATTCTTCAAAGCGGAAAACTAGCTAGCAATGCCTATAGCTCTTCGCGAAAATCTTAAGCGTTTCAGCACGCCCTGCTTCAAGCCCCCTCACATTAACTGTATTAAATGTACTTTGCAATAGTATATAAAATAGGGAGCTTATCCTAATGGCGTATTTTTTTGGGTTTGGGGATTAAATTTTAGCTGACTTAGCTCACTAACCGATTATTTCCACTAGACTTCCCAATGCTTGACCCGGCACACCTTTTCTGAAACGAGCCCTAACGAGTCCGTTCTTCCCATGCAAAGAAACGATCTTTCCTAAGCATTTTCTTTCTCCAAGTGGCCAAGCTACCTTTCGCCCAATTAACTGCCCTGCTTCACCAACTGATTTAACACCAGACAACTGTATCAAATATTCTTTCGGCTTCTGAGTTTTTGGGCCTCTACTATGACTAATAACTACACCGCTAGAAACCTTCGACATACTTTATCCCCTCATAGATCTGTCCAACAAATGTACAAAACATATTTAATATTTACCCACTGTTATTAATTATGTGATACCTGTAGTAAGCTTAGCTTTCTGGATGAGCTGTGCATTTAATATATAAAAAAGAGAAAACGAAAAAAAATAAAATGAATCTTCAGTTTGCTGATAACTAGCGTATACGGTGTCTAGTATCTTCTTCTGCCAAAATCTGATCTTGCGGGCCTTCTCTTGCAAAGCACTCTCTGCAGTATACTGGTCTTGTGCCGTCGGGTTTGAAGGGAACTTCGCATTCTTTACCGCACTCGGCGCAAACTGCTTTGTGCATTTCACGACTTTCCATGTTGTTTTCACTCCTATTTTTTGTTTGCAAGAATAAAGTCTAATTCTAGAAGCTTTGCTTCCTGCGTAATCTCAGAGAGACGTTGCCCTCTCTTTTAAACTTATCCATGACGAAGTTAAAAAACTTAATATGGTTAGCTGAAAACTTGCTAATTTTGGATACAATGGCAAAGAATTTCAAGTGTACTGTGTGGGTTTGGGGGTTAAAATTTAACACTTACTATGGTTTTACTTGTTCTTGTTCAGCTTTTCTCCTTACTAGATCTAGAGAAATTCTCTTATTCTTTAGACTCTTCGTTAACCAACTTCTTTTCTTCCATCTTTTAAGAGCCCTTTCCCTTCTTTTTCTTTCCTTTGCTGATTTCTTCATTTTTCTTTTCTCTTTTTTTCTATATTTCTTGGTGGTTCTCGCTTGACTAGAACTTGTTCTCTCCTATCTATCCTAACAAACCTACTTAACGCTTTAGCATCCAAGATCATCATAAGAAGAAAAGATGCGGGATGCAATTTTGTGTGTGTGCATTAAAATTAAATACTGAAAGTCTTTCCAGAATATAGAAAGCGAAAAGGGAATACCTGAACGATCCTAAAATCACAGACCTGATGTCGCTGCAGTTAATACAGTCTGCATATTAGACTCTATAGAACGTAGTGATAAAAAGAGAAGAATGTACACCTCGCTACTCGCGTGTCAGGGTCTTGTAGACTATCCATCTTTGGTTCTACTTCAAGTTCGAAGGGAGCGAGAATGTCAGGGTCAAACTTAATCGTGGTTTTTACGACGTTCTCGAAAGTTACTGGGTTAACATGAAAATATCGTTGATTCCGAAAGATTGCGCGTGTTTTTTGTTTTTACCAGTTCATTTTTTTATGAAAAAAACTATAAACCTTTGGGAAGTTTGGGTTGAAACCATCTTGGTTGTTTACCCTTTTGAAACCGTCTTGTTTGTTCAACCTTTTTCTTTTTTTGGCTGCCACCATGTTCAATGCATTTTTTGAGGAGACCATTCAATTTACCTAATCGCTCTTGCACTTCCTGTAGACTTATTTCTGGCGATCCTTTTCCCATCCATTTCTTAAATTCTTTATATGGATATTCGCACATTACACAAAACTCCAGACTCCTTTCCTTTTTGATACTTATGTCACAGCATGCCCCTATTATTGGAGAATTGGGTATGGACACCTTTTCATAGCCTAACTCTTCCAAAACTTTGAGTGCGCATTCCCTGTTCCTTTCTGATATCTCGGTCATAATAACCACTAAAAGCAAGATTAAGACTTCTAGTAAATTTAATTTAGCGCGCTTCTGATTATTAAATACGCGAAAGATATTAAAGAGATTTAAGAAAAACTTGGGAGGATAGAGTACATTGAGTCCAAAAAACCTGAAGCTGATGAGGCAAAGAAGAAGTGTGACGGGTACAATATCTGCTCTGAAATCAGAGAATTTATCGTAACGAACTATATTCACTGCTCCATCTACACAGAACTCGAGGATAAAATCAAGCAATGCGACGGATGCAACAAGCTGTTTAAGATTGGTGATCCCATCTGTCTCATGGAACACCATAAGAACAAAGAAGCAGCTAGCTACATAATTCAGAAATTTAGCAATTCTAAAAGTCGAGGAAGTGTTTGATAAGTGAGAATATATCTTGTTTGGTGTAATTGTCCTTTAGGACGGGGATATGCGAGAAACCTTGTGAAAATATTTGCTTCTAAGGATGCTGCGGATAAATTTGCAGAGGAACATCAACATTATAGAGACCCTAACGATATTACAGACCAAGACATTAACTATATTGTAAATGAATGGGAAGTTGAGGAGACAACAACATGAAAGTCCAACCCTATGTTTCAAGTGAAGACGGAAGACTTTTCGATGTCTCCATTAATGCAAATGAAATCTCGTTCTCCACCATAGAACTAACTGAAGAAGAAGTTTCTGAATTAGTTAAAGACATTTTGGAACAAATGGAATTACTCAGGGAAACATATCAAGAGGTTTCTGGCGGGTCGGCTATCGTTGGTAGTCAGAAGGAAGAAGCCCATCGGTCATCTCTTTTAAATGGTGGGTTGGCTACTGCTAGCTCAGTGCTGAAACAATGCCTTCCCTAGCTAACTACTCATTTTTTCTTCTAGTGTTGAATGAAGTTGCAAAGTCAGAAAGGAAAGGTTTTTCAGATTTGTTCCCAATTATTTAGTAAAGCAGCGAACACGATTGAAAGGTAAGGACCTAGCTAGAATTCTGGCAGTTTAGGTCTCGGACTTGGATTTGCTTATGTCAGAAAACGAGATTTTAATAGATGGCGCTGGGTGGGGAGACCTAATCTTAGGTGTAGTGATTGGAGCTCTAAAACTCCCAGACCACGAATATATGGAACGCAGGATTCCATCTTCATCCTTTCAGCCCCCAGATTTCGAGAATAAACGGTATCTGGATGACGCTGTCAAAATTGCTGAAGAGATCGTTGATGCGATGCAGGCTGATGGGGAAACGCATTTCAAAGTGGCACATGCTCTTTCTGGACACATTCTATTTGGCTTACGTAGATACTTGAAGGATAGAGGATTCAGTGTGGCAGAAGTGGAAAGCACAGGCGAACTCCGAACGAGAGTTGAGAAAGGCTACATAAAATGGTGTGTGGAAGCAGGCGTACCACCGGAAAGGCTGAAAGACGAAAGACGTTTCTGGACACTCCTAGAATGGGTCGCTGAAGCACCCAAAATCAGGGAGAAACTTGTAAAGACAGGTTGGAGGAGCTGGCGACAAAACCTTGTGAACCATGATACTGTAATGAAAGTGGCAAGAGTTCTGGGTGGTGAAGAAGCCGTCAAAATAGTTGAGGTACTCAGCCATGTAGACGAAACTACAGACATGGAAATTACAGCTAAAAGCGGCGTCAAACTGAATACGGTTCGCAAGATCCTTTACAAGCTTTATGATCATTCCCTCGTAGTCCTACAAAGAACCCGAGACAAGAACACAGGATGGTTCAATTTTCGTTGGAGGCTCCAACCAGACCAAATCGAAGGCTTCTTGACAAACCAAAAGAAACACATTCTTGAAAAGCTTGAGACAAGACTGGAATACGAAAAGAACCACGACTTCTACAGTTGTTACACGCTTGGTTGTAGACGCCTTCCCTTTGAGGAAGCAATAAACCACGTTTTCCGATGCCCCAAATGCGGTAAACCTCTAGCGCACTTTGACAACAAGAAGATCGTTGAGTTCCTATCCGAGAAGACCAAGCAACTTAGGAACGAACTAAATGAATAATCTGCCACACCCAAAAAAGAACCAGAGCAATCTAATGTTAAGTGAGCTAACTAACTTTGCGAAGGCTTAAAAAGCGGAGCCGTCTGCTGTATTATCAGAGTGACAGGTTGGGAAGTCAGAGTCATGTCTAGTGAGCCAAAAGTTATGTTTGTGGGCATGAAACCGCCAATGAGTTATGTTTTGGGGATCATGGCGAGTTTCGCTGGACCAAACGTTAAGGAAGTTACGTTGAAGGCGAGAGGACAAGCAATAAACACCGCTGTTGACGCAGCCGAAATAGTGAGGCATAGATTCATGAAAGAACTGAATGTAAGCAAAATCAGCATAGGAACGGAGGAGATGCCGCCGAGAGAAGGCGAAAGTAAAAGCAGGAACATATCAACGATCGAAATAACCTTGACACAATAATAAGACACCTCTTTAAGACTTGTTTGACAAAGGCAAGCTGAGCTATTATTTTATGAAAAATCTTTATCTGATTCTAGCTGAGTGAGCTAGTTCTTTTGATAACGTTTAGGTTTCCGTTTCTCCTGATTCTTAGCTGTAGTTCGCCTCTGTAATTGGCTACTTCGCCGTTTTCGATCTCAATTATGTCGTGCTTAGAAACAGTTTTGATATATTCGTTCCACAAACACATTCTTATTGTTCCAGTTTGGTCCCCTACAAGTACGTTTGTGACATGAGATTCTATGCCATATCTTGTATAGATCGCATTCGGTTCTGGAATCTCAAGCACCTTAACCTTCAGGTTGACCTTTTTCATTCCCGCTATCAAATCCTTAATCTGGGGTTTCGCATTCTCTTCGGTCGACGGAGCTCTCGAGGCAAGGGTTTTCACGTAAGGTTCAAGCTGACTCTTATCTCCTTGTAAGACAGCAGTCGGCACGGAAAATTGAGCCATAGTGTTGTGAGTCGCGATGAATAAAAAGACCGCTGAGTCTCTTGCCCTCTCTCGGCACCTAACCGTTAGCTGTTTGCATTGTGACTCATCTTTCTTCCAAGCTTCCACAATGCTGTCAAAAAACTCGACTGCATCAACACTGTTTTTTACAGCTAGTATGGCAAGGTATTCGAGAGCCTTGACATGTTTGTACGCGCTTCCCCTACCGGGAATTCTTCCCCTACCTCTCCAATACGGTTTTCGCGCGCTCCCCATTTGTCTTCTCAAGACTGCTTTCCTCGCCAACTCTCGCTCAGTCGGATTATAGAACTGAAAACGACCAAACGTTTTGTGGCGTCCGGCCTTTTCACTTGCCAAATCCTAACTGCCGAGGTTACAATGAAGGACCACGAATATTAATGTAGCTAACCAAATGGTTTTTGATATGAAGTCAGTGAGCTTCTCCGAAAAGGTAGAATCCAGCCATCACCATCGAAGTAGCTTATTTAAGATGATGAAAAGATCAGGCTTAAGTTATACAGAGATTCGTTGAATACCGTTTGCAACCGCCCAGTTAGAGATTAGCCTTTGATATCTAGTCAGCTTCTGGATGAGCTGTGCATTAATATATTAAAAAGAGAAAACGAAAAAAAATAAAATGAATCTTCAGTTTGCTGATAACTAGCGTATACGGTTTCTAGTATCTTCTTCTGCCAAAATCTGATCTTGCGGGCCTTCTCTTGGCAAAGCACTCTCTGCAGTATACTGGTAGCTGAGCTAGCAGCAGTATGAGCCTACGCTGAAAGCATACTATATTATGCTGAGATATCGCTGACACCTAACATCCTTTTTAGGAGCCTGAAAGGTTTTCATATGGCGATTGATCGATTTCCTATACACGGAGGCGATTATAATTGGAGTTGGTGACGTTCTTGTTGCCCGAAGCCTGCTTGGAGGGGCTGAATGAGCTGATTGGGAAGGGCATATACTCATCTAGGAGTGCGGCTATCCGATTCGCCGTCCTAGACCTGTTAAAAGGGGAACTATGGCAAAAAGAAAGGAAGACTCTTAAAGAAGAAGTCGTTATGACGAGACAATAGTTTAAGCAATTCTTGGCAAATATGTGGATGGATTTGGTGGTTCGCTGAATACTATCACAGAAAGAAGCTTAAGCATTTACATTATCGTTTAGGTTTTTTGTATGAGTCACACATATGGGCGTTCGTGAAGGGGGTAATATATAGAGTAATAGAAAGGAGAAAAGAAAAATGAAGAAATCAGCAAAGGAAAGAAAAAGAAGGGAAAGGGCTCTTAAAAGATGGAAGAAAAGAAGTTGGTTAACGAAGAGTCTAAAGAATAAGAGAATTTCTCTAGATCTAGTAAGGAGAAAAGCTGAACAAGAACAAGTAAAACCATAGTAAGTGTTAAATTTTAACCCCCAAACCCAAATCCTTACTCTTACTCTTCGTATTAAAAACCCACACGCACACGCACGCTAGCTCAGCTATCCTTTAGGTTCTTTGCTTAATGTTCTTGGTGTCTAGGGTTTAGGTTATTAATTCTAAGTCTTATCATCTGAGATTAAATAATTTGTCCAGAGTGAACCCTTAATTATATAATATAGAGCGAGAGTACCCCTATAGATAAAAAGGTTTCATATGTTTATGTGTATATCTTGTTTAAGGAGGTTTAAATGGAATGGCTGAGGTTACGCATGACGTACCTGCTATCAAAGGGCGACGGCAGAGGCTTGAGGATTTCAAGAGTTTTATTGAAAAGAACCGTAAAAGCATGAATGAGTATAAGTTGATGTCTGTGTATGCTTTGGAATCTGGTTTAGGCATGCACACCCTAAAGGGGTATCTTAAGGTCTTCTATGGTGCTGGAGTATGGGTTAAACCTAACTTCTATGCTAAGTGGTTCATTCTGACTGAGGACGAGTATAAGAATCTTCAGAAATCTAAGGGTAAATAGGTTCTATGTTTATGGGAGGTAACGCGCATTTGTCAGATGTCCTCATATTTTTGAAATAGCTCAGCTAGCGGCTCGAATCGCTGTGCTTCTGTTCAATTTGCTTGGATTCTCACCCGCACACTATGGGTATGACTCTGATGAAGTGCCTGATATCATAGCATTTCTTGTCATTTAGGAATTTATATGAGGAACAGTTAGAATACATTCAAGTATACCGCATCTTATGTAATATTAAGTATGCACGAGAGGTATTTGATTTTCACTGGTAGGCCTAATGCGGGCAAGAGTAGCATCATCAGAGAAGTCGTAGGCTTGGATGTGGCAATCGGTAAACGACCAGGAACTACGCGACGGATTTCAAAATATCCATTGAGTGGCGATTTGGTGCTTGTAGATATGCCAGGGTTTGGTAGGATTCTGGGAGCTTCTAAACGTTTGGAGGATAAGAAAAATGATCAGATCATCAAGTTCCTAGAGTCCTATGCTCAGAACATAGTTTTAGCCGTCCATGTTTTAGACATATCCACGTTCTCGGAGGTAACGTGGCGTTTGGAGAAGAAGGGGTTTATCTCAGTGGACGTGGAGATGGTTCAGTTTTTGACAGAGATTTTAGGGGAGTTTCCTTTAGTTGCGGCTAACAAGATAGATAAGGCGGATAAGAAGGAGTTAGAGGTTAACCTTGAAGAGTTCATACATCAAATAGGCAAAGGTTATCCATTTGCTGTTGGAGAGCATGTATTCCCAGTGAGCGCAAAGACAGGAGAAGGACTGGGCGCTTTGAAGAATTCCATCCACAAAAGGTTGGTGGCGAAAGGATATAGAATGCCATTTAAAGTAGGCTAGCTCGCGCGCGCTAGCTAGTCTTGGCACTCGCTTGAAAAGGATCTTTCTAGACCATCAAACCTTAAATTTGAGCGTATTGATAATTATCTATTGATGACGAATAATGACTATTCAGGCGATTGTTAAGAGGAAAGGAAAATCAAAAAGAGGAAAAGGTTTCAGCCGAGAGGAATTGAAAGAAAAAGGTTTAAGCTTTATACAAGCATTAAAGATGGGAATACCGATCGACATTAGAAGATCAACTAAACACGACGAAAATGTAAAAACTCTCAAAACATATCTAAGCATTGACACGACAAAAACCCTTCCAGAAGGTAGAAAGCAAAAAGCTGAAGCCACAACCCCTGAGGCCACTTTGGACCTTGCTAAGGTGAAAGGTATCGGTCAAAGCTGTCAGAGAAGCTAATGAAAGCAGGCATTAAGGACGTTAATGAACTAGCAGCTTCTAGTCCTGAGAAATAGCAAAAACAATTGGTGTTTCAGAAGAGAGAGCTTCTATTTTCATTGAAAACGCGCGTTCTCTCTTAAAAGGATAATAGGTGAAATCTCATAGCCTTTGTTTCTTTACTATTGTGCTTCAAAAAAGTAACATTCCCCTTTGTTTGGTTTATAGATAGCTGTCCTAAGTGTGTGTGGGGGGTTAAAATTTAATCTTTCTCTCTTCTCTTCTATTATGTGTTGTATACTCTCTACTCTCTAAAAAAACACGCGAATCTTGCTCAGTTTAGAATAACTCATGTATATTTGACATAAAAGCGATTTAATTAAACAGTATGCGTATAGTATATAATGAATCGTTAAGCTAATATCTAGCTAGCTGAATAGTGCTTGAACATGGTTAGAAGGTAAATATATTGGTTAAGAAAAGAACTCAAAGCGAAGTATATCAAGAGTTCGCCTTAAGAATTCTTAGAACCGTTCCTATGCCTGAATCTTTTCTATTCTTCACAGATGTCGGACAGTATACAGGCGAAATGGCATCATCGCTGGAAAGTTTCCTTGAAAAACTGAAGAAAACATCAATAAAGGCGATCGAATTTCATTTCGGTCGCGAAGATTTTGCGAAATGGATTAAAGGGACTCTAGGTGACACTCATCTCGCAGACAGAATAAGCAAAATTGACAAGTCAACTCACAGTGAAGAGTTGAGGAAAACACTACAGGCAATAATTGAAAGACGCGTAAACCAGCTTAAACAGCTAGCTCAGCTCTATATGATATTAGTGTAGAAGGTTTCTTGTTAAATTTGGCGTGTTTGGGTTGAGTCTTCCTTTAAAGGCTGTTATCTTCGATTTGGATGGGACTTTGATAAATTCCGCTATTCCATTTAAGGAGATGAAAAGGAAGGTCATAACGTTTCTTCAAGCCAACGGAGTGAAGGAAAGGCTGTTGAACGAAGACATGCTGAGCACCGAGATCATAAATTTGGCTGTTAGACTGCCTTCAGCAGAAAGGTTTCTCTGAGAATCGGGTTTCGGATGTTCTCGCTCAAGTGTCGAACATAATGAACGAGGTTGAACTGCAATCAACAGAGAACGCAACAGTAATTGAGGGCGTGCCACAAACGTTGTATGTTCTCAAAGAGCAAGGGTTGAAGCTCGGAGTCATGACAAGAGGATGCCGCGAATACACGCATAAGATACTTGCCAAGTTTAGTCTAAATCGATATTTTGACACCGTCGCAGCCAGAGACGACGTTGACCAGCCAAAACCGAATCCAGAACACGCGTTTCACCTGCTAAAGCTTTTGGGAGTAAAGGCGCAGGAGACACTTTTTGTCGGAGACCACTGGTCAGACGCTGAATGCGCAAAACAAGCAGGATTAAAGTTTGTTTTCGTCAGTCATGGGCAAGACATCGAAAAGGTTCAAGAGCTCTGATTACCCAATTATTGACAACATCAATGACGTCGTCAGGTTCCTAGCAAAAAAAGAATGACCCTCGCCTTAAACAATAGTTTCATTCTTATAAACTGAAGCCTGCATATTATTTTGGAAGCTTCTGGACTTTCCGTGGGATTGTCTTTGAGTGAGAAAACCGATAGTTTGGATGAATTGCGGAAACGCATTGAAAGGGTCACGCTGGAAATTTTCGACTTATGCGGAGAACGCCTTCAGCTAGCTAAGCAGATTGGAGAAATCAAAGCCAGCGAAGGAATTCCCGTTAAGAATGCGAAAATTGAACAGAAACTAGGGGCAAAGGTTTTGGGGCAATGCAAAAAGCACAATTTGGACGAAGGTTTTTGTTTGAAGATTTTGCAGCTTCTCCTCGAAGAGTCCAAGCAGGTCCAGAGAGACACAATAAAGACGCAACGTTAGAAGAAAATGCATGTTTTGGAGGACAACCGAATGAAAGTAGCCATTATTGGCGGAGCAGGCAGAATGGGAAAGTGGCTCGTAAACTATTTCATTAAAAGTGGACACGATGTCACGATTTCGGACACAAGACGCGAGGAAGCGAAAACCATAGCCCAGTACACAGGCGCTAGACTCGCACAGAACAACGTCGAAGCTGCGAAAGACGCTGAGATAATCGTACTTTCGACTCCCATTGATATTACCCCAAAAGTTTTAAAGGAAATTTCATCCAAAATTAAAAGTTCCGCCACAATCGTGGAGATTTCGTCGCTTAAATCCCAAGTTTTCCCTGTCCTAGAAAAAGTGGCAGCTCAAGGAACAAGAACAGTCTCGATTCATCCTCTTTTTGGACCCGGCGTCACGAAAACTGCTGGAGAAAAAATCGCGCTTGTTCCAGTGTCAGACCCATCCTCGGAGTTTAGGGTGGCGAAGACATTGTTTCCGAACGTGGAACTGGTCGTTGTCGACGTTGAGGAACACGACAAAGCCATGGCTGCGGCGCTTTCGCTTCCACATTTCTTGAACATAATTTTCGCTTCTGTGATTGGGCAAGAGGACCTTAACATCCTGAAGAAACTTGGTGGCACAACATTCGCGTTGCAGTTGATTTTGAGCGAAGGAGTGATGACCGAAGACCCGTCGTTGTATGCATCAATCCAGATGGACAATAAATTTTCGGCGCAAATCCTCGAAAAATTCATTTCGAACGCTGAGACACTCAAACGGCACGTCAAAGAAGGAGACCTTAAAGGCTTCCTGCAGTTCTATGCGGACACCCAGACATCGTTAACGAAGGATAGCGACTTTGGCATTGCCTACGAAAAAATGTACAAAGCCCTTGAAGCCATTTGAGGTTATTTCTACTTACCCGAAATTATAACCTAGAGCATCAGGTTTAGCCAGTGAGCTTAACCAGAGTATTTGTGTTTTTCACTCCAACAAGTTTCCTTATCCCGTCAATTTTTCTGTTCAAGTCATCCATAGTGTACGCTTGGATCAAGGCTGCGATATCGTAGTCTCCTGAAACCTCAAAGACCCTTGAGGCTATCTTGCCGATATTTTTTATGACTTCTTTTGTCCCACTTGGGCTTGTCTCCACAAGGACTATGCCTTCGAACTCCGCCATTGTTTCAACAGTAAATCCTTTAATAATGCCTTGCTTGACGAGCTTCTTTATCCGCCTTCTAACTGCGCCCTCTGTCAAGCCGACCAGTTTCGCCACTTTAACGTATTTTGTTCTGGCGTCTCTTTTCAGAATCTTCAGAATTTCAAGGTCCACATCATCCATGACACTTATTTAGAATTCGAAAAATATATGCCTTTTGCGAAAATCGTAACCAACATGAGCCATTTAGTCAGCTAGTTAACTTCGTTTGATTCTTAATGGTTAGATGAACAAGGGGTTCGAACCCCGAATCAGTTTACAACATAAATATTGAAACAAACGCGGTAACAGCTTGACTCAGGAGATGCTCAACAATATAAATCATAAATAAAGTATAAAAATTATATTTTACGAAAATCGGAATCAAAAAACGAAAAACATAAATATAGCACATTGAAAAAAATGCGTTATTAGGTGATAATTAGGATGCGTAAGTTCAGTGGATGCTACACTGCGTCAATAACGCCCTTGAAGAAAAGTGGAAAAGTTGATTATGAAGGACTAAAAAGTTTAGTCGATTTCCAAGTGAAACAAGACATAAGCGGCATACTAGCCGTAGGAACGACGGGTGAAAGCCCAACCCTCACCTGGAACGAGCACCTCAAAGTCATCGAGAAAGTTTTTGACGATGTCAATGGCAAATGCCTAACCATCGGCGGAACAGGAAGCAACAACACTGAAGAAACCTTGGAAGCCACCCACGAAGTCTCCGAACACGGGATAAACTGCATACTGCTCGTTGACCCCTACTACAACGGTCCGAGCTCAATGGAAATAAGAAGAGAATACGTTGAACCCGTGGCTCGAAAGTTCCCCGAAATCCAAATCATCCCATACGTGATTCCGGGCAGGACTGGAACCCAGCTTCTCCCACAAGATCTGGCGATTCTCCATTCTCAGTTCAAAACCCTTAGAGCCGTCAAAGAAGCAACGGGCAACCTTGACAACATGAGGTTGACGCGCCGTCTATGTGGACCAGACTTTGACATCCTCTCCGGGGACGACGATAAGACATTTGACATGATGATGGACCCGCAGATTGCAGCAAGCGGCGTCATTTCAGTCGCGTCAAACGTTGCGCCAGGACCAATTCAACAGTTTGTCCAAGCAATACTGAAAAGAGACTCCTCGAATTACCAAAAGCTGTACGAGGCTCTTAAGCCACTTTTCGGAATGGTCACAGTAAAAACGGATGAAGACACGCCTTATGGTACAATCGCGTGCAAAGCAAGAAACCCGCTTCCATACAAGACCCTAATGAACGTTCTCGGTATGCCCTCTGGTTCTTCAAGGCAGCCGTTGGGAAAAATGACTAAAAAGGGATTGCAGGCGGTTCTTAATGTCGCAAGGTCCGTGTATGAGAAGACTCCTGAAATACTGGATCCCGTTGAATCCTTCTTCGATGTCGACTTGAGCAAAAGGCTTTACAAGGAAAGATTCTTGAAAGGGTTGTCTTATGACTAAAATATGCGTTGCAGGCGCAACTGGCAGGATGGGAAGCACCCTCATCAAGGAAGCAGTAGCCCGAGGATTCGCCATCGTCGGAGCAATCGAGGCAAGAGGTAACCCAAACATCGGCAAGACTTTACGAGAAATCGGAATATGCGATTCAGACATTAAAATCGTTGATCCTTCTAACATGGAGAAGGCTGTGAAAGAAGCCGATGTCTACCTATCTTTCACCACACCGGAGGCTGAGGCAGCAAACCTCCCAGTCGTCGCCAATTTAGGCAAGAGGATAGTGATGGGAACAACGGGTTTAACGGACGAGCAAATGGGAAAAATCAGGGAAGCAGTTTCCCAAAAGGTTCCTGCAGTCATTTCGCCAAATTACGCCATTGGAGTCAACATCATGTTCAATCTCACAAAAGCCTTGACACGTCTGCCAGCAGACTACGACTTCAGCATAACTGAGGTTCACCACACAGGGAAAAAGGATGCACCGAGCGGAACAGCCAAGAAACTGGGCACGCTTGTCTCCGAAGCCCGAAAATACTCAACCACGGTTTACGGAAGAGAAGGCATCAACCCGAGGAAACCTGGGGAACTAGAGATTCTTTCAGTTAGGGCTGGCGGAGTAGCGGGAATCCACGATCTGTTAGTGGCTGGTCCATACGAGATGATCCGCATCGAACACACGGCTTTTTCACGAAGTGTCTTCGCGCAGGGAGCACTTTTCGCTGCAGAATGGATCTGTAAACAAACGAAACCGGGAATCTATAGCATGGACGACGTGTTAGGCTAAAATGCCTTTATCTTCGCACAAAAAGGAGACATCAATGAGTTATGGCTGGTAGAGCTGTCATCAAGTTCGGCGGAGCGGACCTTGCGACTGGAGAAAAAATCCGAAAGGCAGCGAGGATGATTCTCGAGTCAGGATACCGCGAAATCGTCGTCGTAGTTTCAGCGATGGCTGGAGCCACAGACAGCCTGACAAAAACCATTTTTGAAGTAGGCAGCTCAGACGCCAAGGACTACGCTGAAATTGTGTCTATGGGCGAAAGGACGAGTGCCCGAATCTTCTGTTCAGCATTACGATCAATGGGCGCCCAAGCCGAATACTTTGATCCGAGCCAAGAAAGTTGGCCTATAATCACGGATTCGAATTTTAAAGACGCCTTACCGAACATGGGCAAGACATGTGAACTTGTCAGACGGTTTGTGGAACCTCTTCTTGGCACAAAAATTGTGGTATTCTGTGGCTTTCTCGGTCGAGATAAGAATGGCAATGTTACAACTCTCGGGAGAGGAGGAAGCGACACGACAGCTATGGTGCTTGGAAACTGCCTTAAAGCCGACGAGGTTGTGATGGTTAAAGAAACCGAAGGCGTCATGTCTGCGGACCCCAAAGTTGTTCAGGAAGCAAAACTGCTAAGAAACCTGACCATCCATGAGATGTTTGCCCTTTCTCACGGAGGCGCAAAAATCATTAAGGCTGAGGCGCTCAAGTATAAACGTCCAGACCAGACGCTGAGGGTCGTGAACTATTTGAACGGAAATTTGTCTGGCGGAACGGAAATTTCTGGCGTCTTTACTTCTAACTCTTGCGAAATCGACGAGAAAAGAGGGCTCTCAGCCATCAGCATCATATGCAACATCAAGCCAGTGAATGTAAGCAAGATTCTCGCTGCGTTTGGGAACAAGCCTATCTACGGAATCAGCACAGGGAAAGCCTCACTTACAGTGTTCACTTCGTCTGAGGACCCGAAAACGCTTGTTAACGAGCTGCACGGTCTTGATGTGTGTAAAGCCCTGAGTTTAAGAGCCAACGTTGGACTGATTGAGCTCTACTCACCCATCTTTTATTGATTCGCCGGGTTCGGTTGCCAAGGTTTCGGGGGCTTTGGCGTCAAAGAACATTAATATAATTGAAGTCACGAGTAGTAAAGCCACAATAAGCATATTCGTTGACGAAAAAGTTATTGAGGACGCTTTAAAGGTTGTGAGGGACGTAATTTGAACCGTAAAGTCGCAATATTGGGAGCCACAGGAGCAGTTGGACAAAGGTTCATAGAGCTCCTCCAAGGACACCCATGGTTTGACATAGCCGTGCTTGCTGCATCAGAAAGGTCAGCAGGCAAAAAATACAGAGAAGCCTGCAAATGGCGGCTGGAATCGGAGATGCCTAAAGGAATAGGCGAAATGCCAGTAGTCAACACAGTCTTGAAAGAAGTCAAGGAAGCAGGCGATATAGACTTCGTCTTTTCCGCGCTGCCAGGAAACATAGCTGGACCCGTGGAAACAGAGTTCGCAACCGAGTACCCAGTGGTCAGCAAAGCCAGCGCACACAGAATGGAAACCGACGTTCCACTATTAATTCCCGAGGTAAATCCCGGGCATTTGGGTTTGATTCCAATTCAGAAGAAAAACCGAGGCTGGAACGGCTTCATCTCTACTGACCCGAACTGCAGCACAATTCAGCTCGCAATTACGCTAAAGGCTCTGACAGGTTTTGGCGTGAAAAGACTTATTGTTTCGACGATGCAGGCTTTAAGCGGCGCCGGGTATCCAGGTGTGCCTTCGCTTGACATTGTGGACAACGTGGTTCCGTACATTTCGGGCGAAGAAGAAAAGATGGAAAGCGAAACCAGAAAACTCTTGGGAACGTTTGACGGCAAACAGGTTCAGCCTGCAAACATGACCATAAGCGCTAGTCTGCAACCGTGTGGACGTGAAGGATGGTCACCTGGAAGCAGTGTACGTGGAGCTGGAACAGAAACCGAGCATAGACGAAATCAAGAAAGCCTTCCGAAACTTCGCGGGAGAACCACAAAAACTGAAGCTGCCAACAGCGCCTGAAAGACCAATAATTGTCAGAGAAGAGGTTGACAGGCCTCAGCCACGTTTCGACCGTGACGCAGGTAAAGGTATGAGCATCGTGGTTGGGCGTGTCAGAAGCGACTCGATCATGACTGCAAAGTATCTTTGTCTGGGGCACAACACAATCAGAGGCGCAGCAGGAGCAGGCATACTAAGCGCTGAGTCTCATGGCAGCCAGAAAAATCCTTTGATAAAAATCTACAGCAATTAATGGAAAGCTGGCATAACTTATGGCGACAATTGCAAACGAAGAATTCGAAAACAAGAACGGAGTCCTCTACATTGATGGCGTGTCAGCTTCTAGGCTGGCCAAAGAGTTCGATACACCTTTGTATGTCATGAGCGAACGCAGAATCAGGAATAACTTCTGTCGTGTCAAGGAAGCCTTAACCAAACACTACGATAAAATTAGGATTTTCTTCTCTGCCAAGGCAAACACGAACCTTTCGGTCTTAAAGATTCTTCAGACTGAAGACGCTTGGTTAGACGCTGTTAGTCCCGGTGAGGTTTTCCTCGCATTAAAAGCTGGCTTTCCACCTAAGAAAATACTGTTTACAGGTACAAACGTAAGGAATGATGAGTGAAAATTCATCGCAGAATCAGGTGCAACAATCAATGTCGACTCACTTTCACAATTAAGGAGATTACTAAAATTTTCTGCGCCTTCTTTGTTGTCCATAAGAGTGAACCCTGAGGTTGGCGCTGGACACCATGAACATGTTGTTACTGGTGGAAAAGACTCGAAGTTCGGAATCTGTGAAAACGATGTTGTTGACGCCTACAAAATTGCCAAGAAAGCAGGTGCAAAAAAGTTTGGCATCCACATGCACATAGGCTCCGGATTTTTACGTGTTGAGCCTATTCTGCTGGCCTTAGAGAAGCTTCTGAAGATAGCTGACCAAGTTCATGGGGAAACAGGCATAGAGTTCGAGTTCATCGACGTCGGAGGAGGTATCGGAGTACCCTACAAACCAGAAGAGAAGCCATTGGACATAGACGAGTTTGCCGAGAAGGTTCTAAACCTTTTCAAGGAAAAAACCAGAGAATATAGATTGGGTGAACCTTGGTTCTACATTGAGCCTGGACGTTACATAATCTGTGACGCTGTGGTTCTGTTAACAGTCTGTAAACACCGTTAAGGTTACGCCTTACAAAAAGTTTGTAGGAGTAGACGCAGGCTTCAACACGCTCATCCGACCAGCAATGTATGGTTCATACCACCCAATAATTGTGGCGAACAAGCTGAATGAACCTGAAACAGAAACATACGATGTAGCTGGACCCTTGTGCGAGTCAGGAGACTTTTTAGCTCGCGACAGAAAACTCCCCAGAATCGAAGAAGGCGACTTGCTGGCTGTCTTAAACGCTGGGGCTTACGGGTTTTCAATGAGCTCCCAGTATAATTCAAGGCCAAGATGCACCGAAGTCTTAGTTAAAGACGGAAAATGTGCCTTGGTAAGGGAAAGAGAATCGTTGGAAACGCTTTTGGTCGGACAGAAGATTCCGCCTTGGCTCACATAGCCTACAACAATATATGAAATGATGTCTTAGTATTTTCCGTATTTTTTTGCTGCCTTAACTATGGCTAAAATGTTTTCGTCAGGCGTGTCTCTTCCAACCTGGTCTCCTGTTGAAAGTACGTATCCGCCGCCTTCTTTGGCTGCTTCTATGCATTCTTTGGCCATCATGTCGACCTGTTTCGGTGAAGCCATAAGCAACCTTGTTGTATGAATGTTGCCTTTTAAGGCTATTTTATCGCCATAAAGCTTCTTTATTTCAGCCAAGTCGCAGTCTCCTCCGGGTGGAGGCTCCAACGGTTCGATGGATGATAGGTCAGTTTCGTTGACCACTGTTTCGATTACGTACGTTTCTTTGCCGCAGGAATGCAGATGCGAAGGAATGTCAGCTTCTTTAGCCATTTTGGTGGCTTCCTTTAATGTTGGAAGGCTGAGTTCCCTGAAAATTTTGGGTGACTGCAACGTTAGCAGACCAGAGGCGCCTATCATCAGGAACTCGGGCTGAATCTGAAGCCCCCTTTCAGCGTAGCTGACTGTGTAGTCGTGGAACATTCGGCGATATTCTTCAATGAGGTGACGTTTCTGCATGTAGAGTCTGCAGATTTCAGGTAAGCCGCCGTCAATCAGTTCGAAGAGGTTTTGGAACCCAGGCAGCCCGATGGATAATCCCGTTGTTCCCAAGTCTCCCATGGCTTTTGTTATTGTCCAGTAGGCTTCTCCGCTCAGGTTGGATGGGTCGGGGTAAAAGTATTGTAGATGCTCGAATTCTTTCTCGAAGTCTTTAAAGTATTTCCTCGTTGTCCACGGCGGCTGGTTCCTGTAATAGTGTGTTTCTGACCACAGTTCGCCTTTAGGAGTTCTACAATACGTCCGAACCACGATGACATCGTCGGTCTTGTTAACTAACTCGTTTTTGAACTTTCTTTTATCATTCTCATTAACGGGTCTTAAAGCCTTATTCGAATCGATTAAAGGTCCAAGCTGACCAGCATATTGCCAACCGTCAATTTTGTAATATTTTACAGCCTCGATGTACGCCTTCCATAATGGCGGATTCCCATTCAAGTAGATGTCCCAGAAAGGTTTGCCAGTAAGTTTGGCTGGAATCATGTTCGAAATGTCAGGTGAAGCAGGAACCCTATCTGGTTGTTTGTTTCGAAAAGCTGTCAGCATTCTTTCTTTTGACGTCATTTGTGTGGTCAACGGTAATGCCTCTCCAAGTCTACATTAATTGTCGATTCAAAATTAAATAAAGCTGATTAAAATAAGCACGAAAAAATATTGTTAGTGCATTTTTTTGGAATAGACCATAAAAATCAGTTTGATGTGTATTTTGCTGTTATCATGGCGTGGTCTTTGTCGTAGGGTTCAAGGTGGATCACTTCGTAAATTGCGAACCCATTTTCTTTGAGCACTCCGATTTCATGTTTATAGACTTCTGAAGGCTCCTTGGTTACGTCGATGCTTCGGGCTTTCACTGCAAACAATACCCACCCGCTTCTTTGAAGGAAGACTTTAGCGTTGTTCGCGAGAATTTTAGCCTGTTCAGGTTGAGCGATGTCGCAGTAAACTACATCAACAGTTTCAACCATCGACATGTATTGAGTTGGAAATCGGGCGTCAGCAAGAATTGGAGCCATGTTGGTTCGGAACCTGCAAACATTGTCTATTAGGTCCCGTATTGACCTTGGGGCAAACTCCACGCAGTACACGTAGCCTTTGTCTCCAACGATGTCTGACACGTGGCTTGCGGTGGTCCCTGAAGCTGCGCCTAAATACAAAACCTTGCAGTCTGGTCTAATGGGTTGATTTTTTAAGCCTTTCAGAATAGCGCCTGCCAGTTTGCTGCGGAAGGGGTCCCAAAGCCTATACTCGGTGTTGTCGATTTTTATTAGTCGTTCGCCGTAAACGTTTCTGCCCGGGGACAGGTTTAAAGTCGCAGTTTTGTGTGACCGATCTTCAAGCGTAACTTGGTAAACACCTAGAAAAGAGGGGTGAGGTTTAACCCCTACGTCCATACTTTTTCCTTCTTTGCGGTGGTCCAGATTTACCTCTAAACTGCATGGGTCTTCTTTCTGACGATCTTGGTTTAGGTTCCGGGTACTTCTTTTGGAGTTCCGCGATTCTTTTTTCAAGGTCCGCCTTCAACTTTTCGCCTATGAAGTCTTCCACTGAACGCGTCGGTTCTTACGGCGATGGCAAGTCTTCCAGCGAAGACTCTAGAAATTTTTCCTCTTAGCCAACGTTCCGACCCGTGTATGGAGGTGTGCTGGAAGATTATGCCGTGCTTCGGCGGACGGGCACCTGTAGTTAATGACCTGAACAGAGCTTTTCAGCTCCTAACACCTGAATTGTGCTTGAAGGCATCTTCGCCAAGTTCATTAATCCGCCAACTATGGCAATGAGCCGAGCGCCTAATGTTGCTCCTGCTAGGACTGAGGTGTTGGGTGCAACTTCCTCCATTAATTCCCCAATGTACTTCTCAAGATTTCCCCTTTCTTCAAACAACCCTAATATGTAACGGCACAAATCTTGAATCTGTTTCACGTCCGGATCTCTGAGGGTTCCGCCCATCGACGATTTGGCTGCTTTCGCGAGTTGTGAAGATTTGTTTTTTGAAACATCAAGCTTCTCAAGGTTTTCTTGGGTGAATTCTTCTTTTTTGCCCAGATTGCTTACGAGCTGAGCGTAAACATCGTGGTTATCAACAATCCTGTCGAGCTCTGGAAAATGCAGCCCGTACCACTCGCGCATTCGTTCTGACAGAAGGTTCAAGGTTTTATCCATGTCGTCAAGAGCCTGAACAGCCTGCACGATCATGAGGTCCCTTTTTTCGGTTGCTTTCCTGACCTTTAATTGGGACACTTCCATCGAAACGTTGTGTACCCACTGTGCCAACTCTGAAGCATCGCCAACGAACCCTAACGTTACTGCGTATTCGCCCATTTTTTTTCGGAGGTTTTCGCCCATTTCCGACGGGGCAGCTACCTCAATGTCTACGCCAAGTCGGATTTTAACTGACTGCCCTAACACGCTATTTTCAAAAATATATGTCGTGTAGCCTTTTTGCTTCAGTTCCTGAACCACAGCGGATACGTCGTCAGTGACCTTTCCTGTTTCGATGTCCACGAGTTTCGAGGCCATTTTCGACGCCTCCTTAGGGAAAAGCCTGCTTGCTGCGACCTTCCCGTCTTCGCTGAAGCCCAAAACTCCCATTACGGAAGCGATAATGGTTGCCTTCAAAATCTTTCACCGCACATCTTTACCCTTATTGTTTCACCTCTGAATAACCTTTTCCATTTTTTTAATCCACGATTCATTGTGTTATTGTCAACATTTGGGGCATTGAAAAACTTGTAAGTCACTACAAGTCATCTTCTTCGATAAAGTCCTACAATCTCTCCTTTTGCTAATGTGTGTCCAGACATTGCCTTTTCGACGTCTTTCTTTCTCGAATTTGGACTTCAGCTTCAAGCACAGTGTCCAAAGCATAGACCTTAAAGAAATACCTGTGCGTCCCAGAAGGAGGGCACGGTCCACCATACTGTTGCCTCCTGAAATCGTTTAATCCTTCAGTTTCTGAAATCATGTTTTCCTCGATTGTTGCTTTTGGCGGAAGGCTCCAGACAACCCAATGAACCCATGTTCCAATTGGGGCATCTGGGTCATCAACTATCAGAACGAGGCTCCTTGTCCCTTCTGGAATTCCATTGATGTTTAGTGGAGGATTCACGTTTTCGCCATCGCACGTATACTTTGCTGGAATTAAGCTGTTGTGTGCAAAAATGGGGCTTGTGATTATCAAATCTGTCAATTCAGGCACCTCACCCAACATTCATGAAATAATACATTTTTCGCAATTTATGTGTGATGCCAAAAAATATGGCAAAATATGGAAACAAAGCATTAAATACGTTAATCGTAGACGATTTTGTTTATGGGATACCAACCGCGGGCAAGTGCACCCCAAGACTATGGTCGACGGCACGAAAGGTCGGGGCATGAAAAGGCTAAAGCTAAAGCCAAAAAAAAGAGGCAACGGTCCAGCCGCAGTTACTTTTCGGAGGAGAAACATGTTCCGACTCCGGAAGAGGTTGCGGGTAGAACCTTCAACAGCCTACGCATCTTGGGGAGCCAGAGGTTTGCCCTTCCACCGTTCTACGAACACTTTGACCGCTGGCTAGCCAGCCTAGGAGACGTTCTGTCCGAGTTTGAGTCCAGTCCCACCATAAATGTTGATGAACATTACATGAAGGAGCGTTCGAAAATAGTCTCGAACATCAAGGTCCATCTTGAAAAAGTACGGCACAATGAGGCTTCTCGCGAGGGGGCTGCCAAAAGATTCTCGGAAAACAGAAACCTTCTTGGACGAATCGAGAAAGAATACGCTGCCAAGTCAAAAGAGATTGAGGAGCGCAAAAACCGTGATACCAGCAAACTATCCCGCGATGTTGACAATCTCAGAGAAGAACTGGGCCGCATAACCCAAACGAAAAAGGGCATTTTTGGAATTTTCTTGAAAAAGACCGAGAGACCGAAAGAGGCGGAAGCATCTGAGAAACTGAATCATGCACAAAGGAATCTCAGACTAGCTGAGACGAATTTCGCTGCTGAACAAGAACAGCTAAGATACGAATACGAGAAGCTGAAACAGCTGGTTACAGGGCAGACACGAGACCTCCAGAAAGAAGGTGAGAACCAAGAGTTCGATTTCTCGCTTGAAGACAGAGAAGCCGCATGCGAATCTCTTGCCAACGCAGTGAACGCACTTATCCAAAGAAAAAAACAAGAAACTGCTGATAAGAAAGATTAAGATTTGAGGCTTAAATTTTAATCTTTTTCTTTTCTTCTTTCTATTCTCCTTTCTATTACTCTTTAAAGCCATATTTTATTAGAAAAAATCCATATAATTTTCTGCTAGCTGAGCTTAGAAAGATTACAGTTTTATTATCTCTTAGTCAGAGATCATCGAGATAAAGAAGAACTATAGAAACTAGTAAGCTCACTAAGCTTGAGGTAATGCTCACAAATCTTGGCTATCATATATCAGTCAATTGTGGGACGTTGTATCCAATGACATTTCCTTTACCATCAACTTGAAAAACGATGGTAGTCGTTTTTTGAGTTCTTAACTAAATTCTATTTTTGCTTCTACAATCCAATAGTCGTTTTCTTTCCAAACCTTCGGTATGTTAAGGACTCTGTAAAACTTAAAATCTTTTTTATCAATGTGAAACGGAATCATGGCTTCTACGAAGTTCTTCTGAACCCAGTCAACGATGCTCGTGTTTAGAGTTTCTATTTCTAAATGTTCCATATCACACCACTACTAGCACAAATGCCCATCCGAATATTTAAAATTATAATCACCAAACTGTTTTGACCAAAACATTTTGACCACATTTATCTTGACCAGAATCCCAATTGAAGGCACTGTTAACTTATTTGTCATGACATGAGTGGCTAGCTGAGCTAATTAAGTAACTCCTGTTTTCGGTCTTCTTTAGATAAACCTATAGCGATTTTTTTGTTAAGCTCATTTAAAACCTTTTCGATATTTTCTTCCGTAAGTGATTTTAAATTCATTTTGTTTATCCCCATTATAATCTTGATTAAGATATTTCGAAACTTTTACTTTAATTAATCTGATGAGCTCAGGGTCATTCCTGAAATAAATATTAAAACTATTTAGAGTTTTACTAGCTGACTCAATTTTATACAACAATATTATAAATAACTAACCTCAATAAAAATATCTTAACTAGAGACATTTCTAAGTTTGAGGTGATGCCTAAAGGATGGTTCAAGTTAGGATATCTCTCCTCGAAAAGTATGAGCGGAAAGTTAGGAAATTGGCTAGCGAGTATGAAATCTCTTTCAGTGACATGATGAACGAGATGGTTGAATGGACTTTAGATAAAGAAGCTGTTTTTAGGAAGTATTTAGAGGAAGAGCTTGAGAAAGAGGAAAAGAAAGAGTTAACGGAAAGAGAGAAAGTCGAATCTGAAGAAGAAGAGGAAGAAGAGGACGAAGAGAGCGGAGACGCAGAAGAGGACTAGTTAAAGCTTTTTTGTCTAAATTCGGTCGCTTCCATTGAACTCCTTGCTCAAGGAGGATCTCAAGAAGATAAGATTTGCTCCTTCATATAGGTCCTTGTCTTCTCTCGTTCATGTTCAGAGGTAGGCATATGTCGCATAACTTCGCATCATCCGATGACTATTATAATAATATGCAACTTTTCCTATTGAGTTTCTCATCATGCTTATCCAATTGTCTCGCTCCTCGTAGAATCTTGGAATTATGAGATATTCCAGCTTACTGTAGAGATCCGTTAATTCTCTGTTTCTTTTCTCCTCTTCGCTGACTGCTTGATTGGGTGATGGACCTATTGCCCAGCCTGTAACGCCCTCAATACAACCTTCAATCCACCAGCCATCTAGGACACTGAAGTTTATTACGCCATTGTGCGCGGCTTTCATACCACTTGTCCCGGAAGCCTCGTAAGGCGGCAGGGGCGTATTTAACCAAACATCAACGCCTGATGTTTGTTTCGCTGACATTTCCATATCGTAGTTTTCAAGATAGACTATTTCAATCTCATTCTTCAATCTGTCAATATAGCTGTAGATGTCTTTAATCAATTTCTTACCCGCCTCATCCTTGGGGTGCGACTTCCCAGCAAACACTAACTGAATTTTGCCTTGCCTTTTCGCTTCTCTGAGCCTCTTCATGTCTGAAAAGATTAGAGTTGCTCTCTTGTATTCCGTAGCCCGCCTTGCAAAACCGAGTGTCAATGCGTCAATATCCATTTTTAAGCCCGTTCTCTGCCTTATAAAATCAAGTAGTTCTTTCTTGGCTTTCATGTGAGCTTCCCACAATTCCTCATTTGAAATTGCGTCAACTCTTACGAGAAGTTCTGGTTCGTTTGCCCATCCTCGAATATACGTGTCGAAAAGTTGTCTGAAGTATGGGCAGGTCCATGTATAGGAGTGAACGCCATTTGTTATTTCTTGTATGTGGTATCCGGGAAATAGCCTCCTCGAGTACTCCATATGCGCCTCTGTCACGCCATTTGTATATTTGCTCAAGTTCAAAGCTAAAAGCGTCATATTCAATCGGTCCGATCCACCATACTTCCTCAAGACCTCCTGCGGCACTTCAGGTCCAAGCACTTCCAAGACCAGATCGTAAGGGAATTTGTCAAATGCAGCTTCAACAGGCGTGTGAGTGGTGAAAACGCACAGATTTTTCACTTTATCGGCGTTCATCTCATTATTTTTCAAAAGTTCGAGAGTGAGAAGGCTGGAATGACCCTCGTTCATGTGATACTTTTTCACGTTGATGTTTAACGCTTCAAGGGTTTTCACACCGCCCATACCCAAGACTATCTCTTGTTTCAGCCGATATATCTCGTCGCCCCCATAAAGAAAATCTGTTATTTCTCTATCTTCTTGGACATTTCCTTCAACATCGGTCGTAAGAAACAAAACTGGAACAATTCCACCGGTCAGACTCTCTTGTTCATAAACCCAAACTCCGACCTTGACATCCCTTCCTCCGATTTTAACTGTCACAGTTGCTGGCAACAATTTCATAAATTTTGAAGGCTCCCACTCCTCTGGGTATTCCAATTGCCTTCCGTCGGACATTATCTTCTGTTTCAGATAGCCCTTCTTACTGACCAAAGTGACTGCAACCAATGGAATTCTCAAGTCCGCGCTTGATCTAATCACATCACCTGCCAAAATCCCCAGTCCACCGCTATAGGTTGGCATATCACTCTTTATGCCGACTTCCATGGAAAAATAGGCGACCTTAGGGCCTTCAATAAAGCTTTGCATGCAATATTCACTGTCAAAATAATACTGTTTAGTCAAAAACTCCGTTTTGAACTCAGTTTTTTCAGGATCTAAGGGCATTCCACACACAGGATCTTTCACACTCAAAGAATCGAGCACTCCTGAAGACGACAATAATTACGATCTTGTCAATAATTAGCGTCTCTTGCCTAATTACTCTTATCGCACTTGTGCACCTGCAGAATATCACGAGTAAAAGATTTATCTCCAAAATCAGTAGTACCTGTAGCTACTATGAGGTGGTTTTTTGTCAGCTAGCATATATTCCCCTGTTAAGATACTATGGAGAGTCCGTTCCCAAAGGTAGTTTGTCATGTTCCTGTCAGCTGTATAAGTTCTCTGATGTTGTGTATCTCAATTAGATTGCTCGAATGTGGCTTAGAGGTTCTGAAAGCTGCGGTGAAAAGAATTGTGTCTTGGTCGCGGATGAGGCCTATTGAATGAAGCTTATTTGCAGTTGCGAGAATATGGTCATCCTCTTTAATGTAGTCAATGTGCACAGGGTAAACACCAAACGACAGTTCCAGTTGTTTCTTGACGCGTTTATTAGGTGTAACGGCGATTATTGGTTGAAGAATCTTGAATCTTGAGATCATTCGAGCTGTATAGCCTGACCTAGTCAATGTCACGACTTTGTCCACAGGCATTTCTTGGCATATCCTTTGGACTGCCTTACTTATGGTGTCTGAGATGTTGATGAATCCTTCGTCTTCGATGTGATTTTCTACTGCCTTTTCAGTTTCGTTCGCTATTCTAGACATCATCAAGACAGATTCTACAGGATACTGTCCTATTGCTGTTTCTCCCGAGAGCATTGTTACTTCTGTTCCATCCAGTATTGCATTGGCAACATCGCTGACTTCAGCTCTAGTGGGTATTGGTTGGTATGTCATTGATTCAAGCATTTCTGTTGCCGTTACAGCGGTCTTTCCTCTTTGATTGCATTTTCTGATTATTGATTTCTGGACAAGAGGGACCTTTTCAGGTTCTATTTCGACGCTTAAATCGCCTCTTGCCACCATGATTCCGTCTGCAGCTTTAAGGATCTCATTGAATTTGTCGACGCCTTCAGAATTCTCGATTTTTGCAATGATTGCGCCCTTGAACCCGTAAGCCTTTTTCTTCAGGTTATTTACGTCCTGAGCATTTCTGGTAAATGAAAGAGCTATGAACTCAATATCATTCTCCTTCGCAAAATCTACTATTTCCAGATCTTTACTTGAGAGGGTTGGAACTGCGAGTCTTCTTATTCGGGATGTTGACTCCTTTTCCGTCATCTATTTCGCCGCTTGTTGTTGCAAGCAGTTTCAATACGCCTTTCTGTTTTTCTATGACTTGTGTTCTAAGCCTACCATTGTCAATAAGAACGTTCTGACCGATATCAACATCGTCATAAATGTTGTTGTTGAAGCTTATTTCCTCGTTTTTGCCTACTTCAAGAACGTCGCCTTTATTGATAGTTCTCCTGCCTTTTGCTTTGAGCCTTATTTCAGGCCCCTTTACATCGATAATTATCGGAATATCTGCCACTTCTCGAAGGCTGCTGATGATAACCCTGTACTGGTCAAGTGTCCCATAAGCCGTGTTTATTCTGGCCCCATTCATTCCCGCGCGATACATCTTCTCAAGCGTGTCTCGAGAAAGACTGGCTGGACCAATCGTACAAATGATCTTGGTTTTCTTCAATTATTCATACTCCGTGTTACGTTCACCAGTCTGGATATTCACACTAGGGAAAAGTAATAAGTCCTAATAGAAGATTGCATTAGCGTGTACGAAGAAAGTGATTGATGATTTGCAGGTTGTCTGTCTTTAGGCATGCTGGGACGACTGATAATAGCTGTGGAATCCTTAGCTTTTACTCTTGCACAGAAAGTCCCGACACTCAAGGTTGAATGGTTGTATCTGTTGTTGATAAAAAGTTTAATAAGCTGCACTAAAAAGGGCGGGGGAAGGATGATTAAGTTCACGCATTTATTTTTCTTTAGCGACCCATGTTTTTATGGCTTCTTCAACGGCTCTAGATAAGTCGCCTTTTTTCCCGCCAAATATCTCGATGGTCTTGAACCTGAGCTTCTTTTCCAGTTCATCTGGCAGATCCACGCTAATTCGACCCATTTTAATTACCAACCAATGTTAGTTTTTTATGCACGATTCGCGCATGCTATATGCTTTTCCAATAAGCAAACTGCCACATGCCATCAAGCGCTGCTTTCGTTTGTTGTTGTTTTGTCATCATTTTCCATACACCTTCAATTTGCTTATTCACATAGTATATTGTGTGCTTGCCTGCTTATAAGGGTATTGATTTAAGTGTTTAAGTGTCTAAGTATTAGAGATAATCCTAATGCATAGCACGATAAACTCATCAGCAATACATTGTGAATTAGTAACATCCACTAGACTGTGCACGTCGTTTATTTTTCTGAAAATCTTGATCCCATCCTTTTCTGTGAGGAAGTAGAAATGATGCCATATTAGAATATTTGACTTTGCCCTTGGTCTTTATTTCAAAGTAGATCATATATTTTTGGGACAATTTCTTGATAGCGCCCTCATTCTCTCTACGTTTTATGTGGAGAAGTCTCATGCAAAAGTGTCTTAACTGGTTCGTAACAAAAGAGATAATAACGCATTTCTTCGTCATTCCAGATCTGTTTCGCTGCCATGTTCCTAATATGTTCTGAGTTAAATCTGGGCGGATATATGTCGATTCTTTTTATCGATGGTATATATTGACTAAAATAAACTACCCCCTCGAAGCGTGGCGGGCGGTTAGCATGCTCTCTTTTTGCCTCAGAATCTTCAAAGGGAAATCGCATAACTCTAATGTCCTCTACTTCAGATAGTGAAATCTCTTCCTTTTCGATAACAAAATGCAAAAAATCTTGAACATCAGTTTCAGATACGCTCAGATGAAACAAATTCTGAATAATTTAAATAGAATTTTCTCTCGGATTCAGAAAATAAAGAAGCCAAATCTTGTGGAGGATAAGTTAGTCTTACATTAATCATTTCCAAGTCTCCCATAAGACTCTCTAATTATCTGCTTATTTTCTTTTTCTGAATATTTTCACGCCTTCCATCTCGGTAACAAATTCGAATCCAGCTTCAACCATGCTGTAGGCCTTTTCAACTGTGCGTGCCGTCTTAACTGTTAACTCGCCTTACCCGTTGTCAACGAGTTGAGAATAAATCAAGGTTATTATTAATCGTCTATGTCCCATTTCTGCTTTTGGATAGATAACGTTCTAAAGTTGGAGCGGTTAAGGCTAATGACTTTGGAATTACAGTACTTTCATTTTAAAATTATAGGTACACACAAAAAATTCCCCTTTGCTTTAATTTCTGTATCACTCTGGAATTATTCTTGCTTAGAATCACTCTTAGGAATCTATGCTTTATTCTGGATATCCACCCGATTGATCGATTACTTGCTTTTTATCGTTGGAGGACTATGTAACAAAAGCGGGCAAATTAAAAAAATGGGGTTTGGGACTAAATGGTCCTAGTTTGAGTTATCTTGCGATATTGATAGCGAAAAAAGAGGGAAAATAATCTTTCATCTATTCCTCATATTGCTATTTCCTCTTCATTTTGATTGAAACATAATCTCCATTGATGTCTAGTATGCCAAACCTAGCCATCATCGCTAGCCTCTCTTTTACGGTTTTTCTTGTTTCTTCATCCTTTCCTAGGGCTTTGCATGCATCTGCTATTCTCATTTTCTCACCGTTCCCCAGTAAGTACCGATATATCTCATGTTCTCTTATTTCCAAAATTCCTCTTCCTCCTTGATTAGGTGTGGAACGGTTTACTGTTAGACGAGAAATATCATCTTTGCTAATAGGGAGGAACACACGAATAGCATTATCCGCATATATGATCCTTTAATACAATTAGTTACACCATCAAAATTGACATTCTTGTGAAATCCTGATGCTGAGGAAAAAAAAGGACTCGAAAAAACTAAGCTTCACAATTTCGGTGCATAAATATTGCTCGAAACCATCGGAGTATTTAAGGCATGTACACCAAAAAATATTTTTGAAAAAATCCTCCTAAATTCTCCTTGCGCTGCCAAATTCGTTGCGTGCGCGAACACTAGAAGTGCAAAAGAGAAAACTTAAAGTTTAATATATCTTAATTGATGAAGGCTTTATGAATAGTCATGCTTGACGTGGATAGGCTTAAGGTTGAGGTGAGCTGGGCTTCACCTGCGTAACCCAACGATTCTAGCATCGGGAATACTTGGAATCTCAGCTGAAAGTCTAAGAGAAGTTGCCCGCTCAGGAGCTGGCGCAGTTACCACAAAATCGGTTGGGCTTAAACCCCGCGAAGGCTACGTGAACCCAACGGTCATTCAGGTCGAATGCGGGCTTCTCAACGCTTTGGGTCTGCCGAACCCTGGAATAAAAAAGTTTTCTGAAGAAATCAGGGAACTCGGAGACTTGGAGGTTCCGCTGATTGTCAGCGTCTACGGTTATTCAGCCGAAGAATGCGGTAAGGTTGCTAAGATTCGCAGCTGATTCCGGAGCTGACGCGATAGAGTTGAACCTTTCCTGCCCTCACGCGAAGGGAGTCGGGGCGGAGATTGGGCAAGACCCAAAAAAAATCGGGGAAGTCGTGAAAGAGGTAAAGGCAAATGTTGAAGTTCCTGTGTTCGCCAAATTAACTTCGAGCGTCGCTGACATAACTGAACTGGCCAAGGTTGCAGTTTCAGCTGGGGTCGACGCTGTGACGGCAATCAACACGATCAAGGCTATGGCGATAGACGTCGAAACGGCACGACCAATATTAAGCAACAAAACGGGCGGGCTTTCCGGGGGAGCCTTAAAGCCAGTCGCAGTTAGGTGCGTCTACGAAATCTTTGAAGCCGTGGATGTGCCCGTAATCGGCTGCGGAGGCATCAGAACATGGCGAGACGCTGTGGAATTTCTGTTCGCTGGGGCTTCAGCGGTCCAGATTGGGTCAGCGGTCGCCTACGAAGACCTTGCTGTCTTCAAGTCTGTAACAACTGGCATAGCAGGATATCTCAAGGAAAAGGGCTTTAAGAGCGTGAAAGAGATTGTCGGGATGGCACACAGACGATAAAGAGATAAGAACAACAAAAATTCGGAAAGTCAAGTCCGAAACCGAACATGCCAAGTCATTCTACTTCGAAGATAAAATTTGTTCGTCCGCTGAACCCGGACAGTTCATCATGCTTTGGATACCCGGCGTCGACGAGATTCCCCTGAGTCTTTCGTCGGTCAACAACAATTTGGTCTCCGTAACCGTGAAGGAGGTCGGAGAAGGCACCAAGGCTCTTAACAGGATGAAGCAAGGCGAAGTCGTCGGAGTTCGCGGACCCTTCGGCACCCACTACAAAATCGCTGGTAAAACTGCCTTGGTGGTCGGTGGCGGCATCGGGACCGTACCGTTGATGTTGTTGACTTCGAATCTTCTAAAACAGAAAGTAAAAACCACGGTTGTTGAGGGCGCCAAAACCCGAAGCGACCTTCTTTTCGTGAAACAGCTAACAAAAATGCGGGAGCAAGCCAACCTTAAGGTCGTTTTCACAACAGACGATGGCGAGCTATGGCACGAAGGGACTCGCAACGGACGCTGCTGAAAAAATCCTTTCAACAGGACAAGTTGATGCTGTTTACACTTGCGGAAATGAAGCCATGACGTACAAGGTTTACAGGCTCACAGAAAAATACAACGCTCCCCTGCAAGCGAGCCTCGAACGCTTCATGTTCTGCGCGATAGGAATATGCGGAAGCTGCGTCATAGGAAAGTACCGAGTATGCAAGGATGGACCAGTTTTCGACCAAACTCAGCTGAAAGAGGTCGAGAATGAACTGGGCAAGCTTAAACGTGATTATAAGGGAGAAAAAATTCTAATATAAGCCTAAAAAGCGTGAACCCTAATGAACAGCAACATTGATCTCGAAAAATACTTAATACAAAACAACATCTGGCACAACTTCATTCTCAAACAAGAAACAGTTCACACGGCGGACGCAGCGAAAGCCACAGGGGTCGATCTTCACAGGCTCACCAAGAATCTGGTTTCGGAAACAGACCAAGGTGAACATGTGCTTCTCATCATTTCTGGCGACATGAAGGTGGACCTTAAAGCAGCCGCCAAGGCACTGAAAGTCAGCAATGTCCGCTTGGTGCCGTTCAACAAAGCTGAGGAGATAAGCGGATATCCGCCTGGCGGAACCCCTTCAATCGGGCACAAGAACAGAATGCGGTCGGTGATTGACGAAGATTTGCTGAAGTTTGAGACCATTTACTGCGGCGGCGGGTCTAGGGACAGGCTTGTTGAGCTGAGAACAAAAGACGTGATGAATCTCAACGACTCGGTTGCAGCCAAAATTTCAGTGTAACAAAAAATGGGAGAAGGAAGATTAGTTTAGGTTAACTGTTTAGTGAGCTAGCTCCTTACTTCTTTTTTTCTTTCTTCTTTCCGCCACAGCAGGACATGAATATCACAATCTTTCTTTGTAGAAATATGAAAAAATGGCTCTTAAAATTTTTACCTAGTCAGCTAGATGTAAAGATGTAAAAATCATGGAACCTTTATTCATTTTTCGTTTTTTTCTTTGAGTAGGCTTTCGATTCTTCTCAGAATCGGGGACTCCTTTTCTTCCAGTTGCCTGTTACCAATGATTACACGCGCCTTCTTAGGGTCTGGTATCCCGTAAAGCGAAAAATACGTGGCAGCCCTAGGCATCTGGATGCCCTTTGCTCCCGAAAATCCACCAATAACCTTTATCCCTTTCACTGGGACTGAGGTAGCCGCGAATGCTTGAGCTGAATCTACGCCGAGACCTAAACCGGAGGCTGATACGAGGATTATGGTTCCAAAATTGAAGATTCTTCCTAGAATCCCTTGGTTCACGTAAATGTCTGTAATCTTATCGTACGTTATCTCCCTTTCTTCTTTGCGTATGAAATCTTTTTTTGTGATTACGCGGTAGTTCGTGACAGTGTAAGTATGCCCTCTTCGATAGATTTCGATAAGAACCGCCGCCAAGCCCGCAGCGACACTTAACAATACGAGTCTGACCATGGACTTTTGAACCACGCCTAAAACAACATCGTAAGACGCCAGAAAATATAGCTCCAAGATTGTACCGGATACTCCCACCAGCAGCATGTAGACTAAAGGCTTCTTGGTGATCCACAGCACCCCCACCACATAGCCACTGAGAATGAGGATTAACCAAAAAAGAATTAGGATTACAGCATCAGCGGTTTGAACTCCGACGTTCGTGAAGAACGTTTCTATGAAGCTGAAGTGAAGCCAAAAGCTGCTGATCGGACTGCAAGTAAGTGTATAACCATCCCAGAAGAAAGGCGACTGCAATAAGGTAAATGTTGAACAAGTGATATTTCATGAATGCGAGCGGATGCGGTCTGGAAACCAGTTCGACTTTCTCGTCTTTCAGAAGGGTAAATCCGATTTGTCCAGGCATCTCCCTCACGAAACCCAATCTATAAGCGTTAACACTTAATCTTTACGAACATCGCCAAATATACGTCACAAATATTACGAAAACCTAAATCACATTGAAAGAATTCTCTCATTCACAGCTAACAAACATCGTTATGCTACTTTTTTACTTGTTTAAGCCCTATTGTCAGTGATTCGCCCTCGATCTTGTATGTTGCTTTATGTGTTTCTTTGGGAGGATTGCCTTCATGCAAGGTCGCAGTCAATGTTTCTGCAGCTATGTATTCTCTAAAGTCTTCGAACACTTTTGAAAGATTTGGTCCTGCCATATAGTAGGTTTCGATCAGGTCAGCAATGTTGAAGCCTGCCTCCTTCCGTTGGTTCTGTATTCGGCGGACAATGTCTCGAGCCAGTCCTTCCTCCTTGAGGTCCGTCTGCATCATAACGTCTACAGCAACCGACAAGCCTTCTTCTTCGGACAAGGAGTATCCCTGTTTAGGTCCCGTGGTCACCTCGGCTTCATCTGGCAGTATCTCTATGGTTTTTCCTTCGACTTTTAGGCGAACGCTTTTTCCTTTACTTAGGGCATGTGCTATCGTTTTTGCATCAAGCTTGGTTATTGCTTCTCTTATTTTGGGATAGAGCTTACCGTACTTTTTGCCTAAGGCTTGAGGCAGAAGCTTCACCGTATATTCCACGATTTCGTCTTTCTGTGTCGCAAAAAAAATCTTTTTTACGTTAAGTTCGTTCACGATTACGTCTTCAAACTTTCTGATCCGTTTCAGCGAAACCTTGTCAGCAAAAACCTTAGCGGTTGAAAGAGGTTGCCTGAGCTTAATTCCAGATTTATTACGTGCCGAGCGACCGAGGCTACAAACTTTGATGATTAGGTCCATATCTATCATAAGTTCGCTGTCGACCGCTTTTTCGTCAGCCACAGGCCAGTCATTGTGGTGCACGCTTTCGGGAGCAGACTTGTCCACGCTGCGAACCAAATTCTGGTACATTTCCTCGGAGACGAACGGGATGAATGGAGCCAAGAGCTTAGTAAGCGTGGTCAAACAAGTATACAGCGTGGTGTAAGCTGCGTTTTTGTCTTCATCTTTTTCGCTTTTCCAGAACCTTCGTCTTGAACGCCTTACGTACCACGTGGACAGTTCTTCAACAAACTTTTCAATGGCAAGCGAAGCGTCGTACGGGTTGAAATCCTCCAAGCATGCTGTTACGTTCACAAGTAGCTTGTTTAGCTTGGATAGTACCCAACGGTCCATAAGCGTAAGCGAACCGTGTCCAACAGTGTTTTCTGGTGCCCATTTATCCAAACTGGCATAAGTCATGAAGAAGCTGTAAATGTTCCACAACGGAATCAGGAACTGACGTTTAATTTCTTCGGCTTTTGCGTATCCGAAAAGCAGGTCGGTTTCAGGCTTTTTTGTGCAGTACATCCAACGCATGACGTCTGCTCCCATATTCTCTGCTGCTTCATCGAACTCTATGGCGTTCCCCCAAGACTTGTGCATCTCACGCCCGTCTTCAGCGAGAACCGTGCCGTGCCCGAAGCAGACCTCGAACGGGCTGCGCCTTTCCATTATTGTGCTCATCGCTAACATCGCGTAGAACCAGTTTCGGAACTGCCCAGGCAAACATTCGGTGATTAAGCTCAGCTGGGAACCATTTCTCCCAGTATTCGCGGTTGTGCCGATAATTGAGCGTGGAATACGAGACTATGCCTGCGTCCAGCCACGGGTTTCCAACGTCCTGAATGCGTTGTGCGAGTCCTCCGCACTTTGGGCATCTTATTTTGACAGTGTCGATCCAGGGTCGGTGCGGAGTGTGCCCTTCGAAAATGTCCCACCCTTCGACTGCTCGGGACTTGAGCTCCTGTTTGCTGCCTATGACTTCGAAGCTGCCGCATTCTTGGCACACCCAGATCGGAAGGGCTAGTCCCCAGAACCTTTTTTTGGAGATCATCCAGTCTTCCATGTTGTGCAGCCAATCTCAGCTCCTGTTGGAGTCCGAACTCGGGTATCCACCTCACCTTTTTAGTAACGTCGATTATCTGGTAACGCAGGTTTCTTGCCTTTTCTTCTTCAGTTATTTCTTCAATCGGCTTGTCCAGCTTCTCGCCCATGATGATGAACCATTCGTCGACAAGCCTGAAAACGAGTTCGCTGCGGCACCGCCAGCAAACGGGGTAACGGTGAGTGTATTTCTCGGATTTGAAGAGGATTCCCCTTTTTCTCAGGTCTTCGATGACTTTTGGTGCTGAATCGTAAACGTGGACGCCCGTGAACATCCCGATAGCCTTTTATGAAGACGCCGAACTCGTCGAGTGGAGCCAACGCAGGCAAACCGTAGATTTTGCTGAGCTCCAAGTCTTCTTTTCCGCAGCCCGGGGCGATGTGAACGATGCCTGTGCCTTCCTCCTCCGTGACCTCGGTCCAAAGTATGACTATGTGGGATTCAACAGCTCTCGAATCCTTTTGGGCTGGAAGATCATCATAAGGTCCGTCGTAGGACCAGCCTTCCATTTCGCTGCCTCCGAATTCTTTTACAACCTCATATTTTTCTTTCGGAAGGCTTCTTTCAAGCGCAAATTTGCCCAGAAAGAAAAATTCGTCTCCGTGTTTAACCTTGACGTACGTGAGGTTTGGATGCACAGCCGCAGCGACGTTCGACGTGAGGGTCCACGGAGTTGTCGTCCAAACCAACAATGATTCTTTAGGTTTACCTTTCAACGGAAACTTCAGCGTGACGCCCGGATGGGTCATCTCCCGGTATCCTTCAGTCACGATCTCGTGTTGAGAAAGGGCTGTGGAGCATCTGGGACACCACGGCATGACGTCTCTTCCCTTGTAGACCCAGCCGTTCTCGAAGCATTTTTTCAGCGCAGCCCAGATCGTATAGTTGTTCTCGTCCGAAAAAGTAAAATAGGAACCTCCAATGTCCGGAGTTCCGAGTCTCCCAACCAGCCTTTCCGCTGAATCACTGACAGTCCCATTTATGCCATTAATCACAACTGCTTGCTCTGGATTCTCGAGACTGTCTGCAAGAAACCGAAGCGTTTCTGGATTGTCCCACTGCATCCAATATCCCAGACGAATTGATTGTTCAACCTGTCTCGCAGCAAAGCGGAGTGCCCGTTGTTTGCAGTCTTTGATGAACTTGGCGACTCCGTAGGTTTCGATGTCACGTTTGGATTTGAAGCCCAGCGCCTTCTCCACCTCAACCTCTATCCAGAGTCCTTGGCAGTCGAACCCGTTCTGGTAGCGGAGTTCGTGCCCCTGCATCGCCTTGAAACGTTGGAAAAGGTCCTTGTAGGTGCGTCCCCAAGCGTGATGCACGCCCATAGGATTGTTAGCCGTAATCGGACCGTCCATGAAAGACCAACGTGGTTTGCCATTGTTCAGTTCGACGCGTTTCTTGAAAGCATTCGTTTCAGCCCAGAATTTCAGGATTTGGCGTTCAAGTTCAGGAAAATTTACAGTCGGAGAGACCTCTTTGAACATTGCTCATCGCTTCTCCAAAAATACTGGTTTTGGCTTATAAACATAGTTTTCTGCGATCATTCATAGCGAGAACAAAAAAGTTGGCAAGAATCAGCCACGAATTAGTGAGCTAACTGCTTCTGACGATAATTTGTTGCCGCATTTGTTGCAGTATGCTGAGTTGCCTGCGTTTTCTGTTCCGCAGTTTGAACAAATCAGCATCGTGTTGTTTGGTGCAATCCTTCTCGTCGTGTCCACATTATCCATAGAGAATGGGGGCGCCCATTGGAAGCCTTTCTTGTAAGAGTAGATGTAGGGTATGGCGAGGTCTACGTTTTTGCTTGCTTGTATTGCTTTGTAGACCTTTTTTGAGATTTCGTGTATTACTATAGGTCTGTCTGTGGCTATGGTCATGAACCTAAGTCTCATGTAGACGCCATACCAGTCAGTCATGTCCGCTCGTATGTAGGGTTCCTGACCCGTTTTTTTGATGACGTCCGCCGTTACCTCTTTCGCTGCGTCGAGTAGGATTTTTTCTGCTTCATCCCAGTCTGAGTCGAAGCTCAGCCGCAACACGAACTCATCAAGCATGTAGGCGGATTGGGGTGACCCAGCCATTGCCTTCCGTTTGTTTGACAGTTCAATGAGTTCGCCTTGATCTTTCGGAGTGTAATTGATTACAAGCGCACTGAACAGCATGGCGTTCGGGATTAAAATGGTTCTGTTCGCAGGCTCCTCGCTTCCTACGCTTCCTCCCACCTGATTTAATATCGTGTACAAGGGTGTAATGTGGACGATGTCACCGACCAGACTGTAAGAGGGAAGCTGCACCCTGTCTCCGACGCTGAATGGTCTGATTACTGAAACCAGAAACCACGCTGCGAGACCGCTGATGGGACCCTGCAGAGACCATCCGAGGAACATTCCGCCGAAGGCTGCGAAGATGGCTCCGAGGCTTCCTAACGAAAACCAACTTGATAATAGTGTAAGTATTCCGACCGTTATTATGATGAACTTGTAGACTCCCTGAATCATGCCAACCTCGCCTTCTTTTCCCCCCATTTTCAGCATCAGCGACTTGAGGAAAAACGCGCCTATCTTGTAAAGAATCATAAGGCTGGCAACAACGAGGACAAAAATAATAAGTTGCTGAGTGTACTCGAAGGGGGCAACAAGCGATTCGCCGCCGAGCTTTGAGTACCAGAAAAGAAAAATGCCTGTGATGACGATTGCGAAAGGCAGCACCAATTGCTCTTTTTTCATTTCGAGCACGGCTCCACGTGAATGCTAGTTAGATTAATGAAGTAACATTCTATTAAGCGTTCCATTACATGTAAACCAACAAAGTCATTGAAAAAACTGCGCTTATTCCTCAGTTCTGATCTTGTTTTTTGTTAACATGGTATGATGAGATACCCCTCCCCCCAAGATTTCACAGATTGCTTAAATGCATTTTTGGGCAGCTTAAGCTCTGAGTGATAGAAGATGGCAGTTAACGCCTTTGACGTCTTGGACGTCCTCGAAAAAAGCGGAATCCTGAAAACTTCATCTATAGACGGAAAACCCTTCAAAATCCGAGTGAGGTACGGAAGCGACGTCAACCACATAGCCAAAAAGCACGTAATAAAAATTTTACAGGATAGAGGCTTCCAGCAGGTAGGAAACACGTCGTCTTGGGTTTTCGAACCGAAGCCAGATTTCAATGTGGAAGACTGACTGAGCAATTGCCATTTTTTAGGTTAGAAGCCATTTTCAGCGTTTGACGTTTGATTTGTTTTTTCTATAAACCTAATTAAGAAAGGACGCTTCATTCTATGAGAAAGCGTTATTGAATTTTAAAGTCCGCTGAATAAGGATTAAAGCATGTAGAACATGTGACAAAAAGGTGCGTTGACCATGCCGATAGAGTATTTTGAGGCAGCTGACATCAAAGAAAAGGTTGACAACATTGCCGAAATCTTAGGGTTATTCCACGTGGTTCCCCAGTTCGTCTATTGCGTAAGAAGCAAAGGCTCCCAGTCCCGCCGGATTCTTGCACGAATACATGGCTTAGGCAGAATATGGCAGGAGGCACTTCGCCGTCCACCAGCCTACATTATTGAGGTTATCTCCGAAAACTACGACCCATTGCCTGAGGAGGAAAAAGAAAAAACGTTAATCCATGAGCTTCTTCACATCCCAAAAGGCTTCTCCGGAGGCTTCCGTCCCCACAAGGGCTACGTCGACCGCAAAACCGTTGAGCTTTTGTACAAAAAGTCTGCAAAGCCAAAGAGCCATCGAAGGGAGAAACCGTTGATGACGCCACTAAGTTTCGCATTTATTCATTTCCATCTATACATAATTGTATTATATTCTAGAATATGTTAGCATTATGTGGAAGGTGTCTGTTGTTGAGTGGCAACAATATGAAATTGGTGGGCTATTGCGGCTTATACTGCGGAGCCTGCGGAATACAACAAGGTCGAATAAAACAGGCAGCTGAAAACCTGCGAAAAACAATATACGCTTACGGCTTCAACAAGTTCGCTCCAGAACTGGCAAAATATGAACCAGCATTCCAACATTACGCAGAATTCGAGAAGGTTCTAGACGGATTCGTTAAGCTCTTTGGTGAGTGCCAAGGATGCGTTGACGGTGGCGGAGACCCAAGCTGCGTTGTTCGTCAGTGTTGCAGACAAAAAAGTTACGTAACTTGCGTAGAATGCACCGAAATGGACACCTGCGAAAAACTGCTACATCTAGTGGGCACATTAGAGAATTTGAAGCGAATCAAGGTTGCAGGAGTCGACAACTGGGTCAAAGAAATGCAGAAAAGAGTGAACGCAGGTTACTGCCAACTGGACGAAATGATTAAGTAGACGCTTCAACGAATGTCTCAGGAACCATTCATAAAAGATAAAAGACACCAATTGTAACAAAAAAACAAAAAACTCTAATGTCACACAAATCAGATAGCCTCCTGAAGATAGTATTTGTTGTTCAAACACCAAATTCGGATGTTGAACAAATCAGACCAGACGGAAACGCTTGAAACTTCAGTTCTAAAATGCGTCTATAGATTTTGTATATGCAAGAATTGCGTGTAAAATGTTCCATTATTTACGAGTTTACCATTCGATGTTCTTGTCGGAGATTTCTTCCCAGCATTTACGGCAAATGGGTATTGAACGTCCCTTATAGTAAATGCTTAGCTCGATGTCGGTGTTTCGGCAATCCGGCTTCCACGGGTTCATGCAGTGAACCGACGAGCCAACTGAAGAGTCAACTTCAGGCGGCTCCTTGGCTAGAGGTTTTCTGCGTTTGCTGGGTGCCTGTCCTCCGTTAGGCGACTTTTTGGGTTGAACAGATTCGATGTCCACTTTCTCTTCAGCTAAGGTTGGTGGTGCAACAGGTTCATCTGCTATTGGCTTTTCAGTGATTTAGCTCTTCTTTCACTACTACTGGTTCTTCTACTGCCATTATCTCTTGCTTTGGCGCATTCTCTGGGATCGTGTGCCGCTCAAGGGTCATCTGTAAGGGCTGGGCAGGCTCCTGTATCACGGTATTTACTGAAATATCTTTGTTCGTAAGAGATGCAAGCCCAAGGCTTATGATGCTGCCTTTCTGTTTTAGTTCGTCTTCGCTGATTTCGCCCAGAAGATGCCTGTGTTCAGACTCTACGAGAAGACACTCTAAAATCCGAGTTGCGTCCGAAAGGCTGTTCTGCCAGTAGTCTTCTTCCGCTTTGAGGGCTTCTTTCAGTTCCGAGACAAGCGACTTTTTTCGGTTAACCTTCTTTTCCACCAGATCGAAAGTTGATCGAGAAATCCTGCCATTAAGCAGTAGATTATGTAGAGCTTCCAGTTCTTTTTCTCCCGTTTTGAGGTAAGAATCGAGATCCGCAATAAGATCGGTGAGACCCATATGCCCGCCTAGCCCGTTTCATAATAACAATGTATGGTTAAACATCTTTCCATCATGCGTGTATATCAGAAAATAATATCCCGTTCTTCAAGGCTAACCACAATGGTTAACATTTAACTGTAAAAAATTCGTAAAACAATAACGGAAAATGCATCAAACAATGAAAAAAAATCATTATTAAAATTTTTTTATCATCACGCCAAACCCAAGGCAATCATTGTCAAATTAAGGTGTCCACGTTCAAACCTAATGTTGTCGCCGTAGCCCTGATCTCTTCCAAAGTCCTGTCGGGTATTGAGATTCCGTTCTTCAACCGTTCCTTTTCAGTCCTGAATTCAGGTTCCCCGGGTATCAGAATCTCCGTGAATCCGGGTCTGAGCTTCGATGATTTGATTTTTTGGACGAGGGCATCAACCTGTTCCTTGAATTCGTTAACAGGCATGAAGCTTTCAATGTCAATAGTCTTGAAAGAACAAGCCGTTCCCCCTTTTTTCAGGCAGGTACGAGAAGCCTGACTTTGAAAGGATGCCACTTAAAACCTCGACTACGAGCCCAATCCCGAACCCTTTGTACCCAAAAGAGTCGCCACCTAAAGGCAACAAGGCTCCACCGTCGTAGAGGTCAGAGGGATTCGTGGACGGATTCCCGTTTTTGTCGATTATGCAGCCTTCTGGAAGTTTGCCTCCCTTGTGAAGCGTGACCCTGACTTTCCCTTCCGCGATAACGCTCGTAGCAATGTCCAGAACGAACGGAACTTTGCCGCTGGTTGGAAAAGCGTAGCTCAACGGTCCAGTGCTGAGCAAACGGTCCAATCCTCCGTAGACTGCTACGCTTCTGGGAGAGTTCGCCATTACTAATCCAATCATGCCGTTCTCGGCAGCCATCTCCGAATAGTCCGCCAGCCTACCAATGTGATAACAATCATAGGCACAGACGGTGGCACATGTGTTCTCCCGTGCCTTGCTGATGGCGATTTCCATAGCTTTTCTAGCAACTATTTGTCCAAATCCCCAATTTCCGTTCACTAACGCTGAGGCACGAGTTTCTTTCACAACCTCAGTTTTTGCGTTCGGGTTAATGTCTCCCTTCTGGATTGCCCTCACGTACTGCATGATTCGTATGACGCCGTGAGAGTCATGCCCTACGAGATTCGCTTTAACGAGGAGCTTCGAAACCCATTCAGCATCCTCGTGCGGTGCACCTGCAGCCAAAAAAATTTTGGTTCCAACATTCCCTAACTGTTCAGCCGTGAAAACTGGCATAATCCGTCTTTCCCTCCATGATGCTGTGTTAGATTTGCCTTTTTTTTCTAATAAGTCTGTCTGTGCCTAAAGTAAATTCTTCCTTTCCTCAATATGGCAACTATAAGGTTTTATAGATTCCCAACAGCATATTGATGCAACTATACAAACAAATTATAGGAGCGGAACAACCCCTGAAACTCATTTATGTGGTTATAGACGGCATGGGCGACCTTCCTATCCCGGAGCTTGGCAACAAAACGCCCCTTGAGTTCGCTGACGCCCTTAACATGAATTTTTTGGCAACCAAAGGAAAACTCGGTCTAATGTACACTGTTGGGAGAGGCATTGCGCCCGAAAGCGACGTGGCAGTCATCTCGATTCTAGGCTATGATCCTTACAGGTACCACGTTGGACGAGGACCTCTGGAAGCCTACGGTGCTGGATTAGACATGAAAAACGGCGACCTAGCCTTAAGATGCAACTTTGCCACCCTCGGCGAAAATAATAGACTGATCGACCGGAGAGCGGGTAGAAACCTGTCAACCGAAGAAGCAGCGATACTTGCTGAAGAAATGAACCAAAAGGTGAAGCTGGAATCCCATCCTGCAGAATTATATTTTAAAAGCACGCTTGGGCACCGAGGCGTCTTAGTCATAAAAAGCAAGAAGACTCTTCTTTCGGGCAAAATTTCGAACACAGACCCCGCATATGAAAGAGTGTCCGGGTCTCGGAGTTGCCAAAAAAGATGTTGAGATGGTTCTAGCTGAATGTTTGCCCATGGCTGACACGAAGTCCGCGAAGATTTCGGCGCAGCTCGTGAACGAGTTCACCGAGAAAAGCCACAAGGTTCTGGACAAGCACGAGGTGAACCTGATGCGGGCAGTTGAGGGAAAATTGAAGGCAAACGTTGTATTGTCAAGGGATGCAGGTGACGAGTTGCCTAAATTCTTTGACATCAATGAGCGTTACGGAGTCCGTTTTGCCTGTTTAGCTGACATGCCTGTTGAAAGAGGAATCTCGAGGCTGGCGGGGATGGATTTGGTTGAGCTTCCTCCTCCTTCTCCCGACATTGAGGCTGACATGAAAATGAGGGTCGAAAACCTCCTGAACCTCCTTCCGTCATACGACTGTTTCTACATTCACTTGAAAGGACCCGACGAACCTGGGCACGACGGCGACTACCTACACAAGACCCAGATAATCGCAGGCATCGACAAACACTTCTTTGGGCGGATCATGCAAAAAATCAACCTCAAAGAAACACTTATTTGCGTAACAGCTGACCATTCGACACCGTGCGAACTGAAAGCCCACAGCGACGACCCTGTGCCATTACTGATAGCAAGCGCCAAACTCATACCAGACGGCATAAAAGAATTCTCCGAAAAAGCTGCCGAAAAGGAAGCCTAGACATATTAGAACACGGAACCGAACTAATGCCCATGCTGATGCAGATTCTGAAGAGAGGTTAAGTTAGATTTCCAAAAGCTTTTATTAACATCCTTAAGCGTTAGTTTTTCTTGGCGGGTCTCAAGTGGGGGGCTAGGGGTCCCTTGAGAGGCTTCAAAGCCTTGACCGTAAACCCCCTTCACGACGGACTGACAGCTGAGGCGAGGCGTAAAAGATCACAGGGAACCTCGGTCGTCCATCTATGAGTATCCGTCCTCTGGGGCTGGCGGTCGCGGAGCGTCCTCTGTAAGGAGGCCGTTACTGTGTTTGCCAGGTGAACCTGGCTAGGCCCGGGAGGGAGCAACCTAGGCTTGGACGTTCGGCGCTCAGAGGGGTGCGGGTACGAGTGAAGAGTCCGATGGAACCCGGTGAAAACTGTGCGTCCAACCTCAGTGGCCCGCCATTTTCTCTTGTTCTGCCTGCTTCACAGTCTTTATAGTTATGCAAGTTTTTGCAGGATTTGGCAAGTTCGGCATAGGTTTGTGGTTGTCGGTTCTCCACATTCTTGGCATTCTTTCAAAATTGTTTCTTCAGCTGTTGCTTCGAATGCATGTTGAACTTTCTCCATAGACCCATAAATGGTGTATTTCATGCTAGGATGTTTTTCCTCAAGCCTGTTAAGCGTGTTACGAACGTCATTCCTTAGGGCTTCACCTGCGTAAGGGCAAGGCATCTCCTGAAACGGTATACGTATCGTAAAAGCGTATAACGCGGATTCTCGTTCCGTAATTTCGCAGAAAGGCTTCACCCTTGGCACCAGCCTCGAATGTTTCGAGTCTGAAAACAGGATTTGAACGGGCTATTCTTGATGGGTCACCGTGCACAATGTTGAGGAGGAAAGTCTGAATCTCGTCGTCCAAAGTGTGCGCTGTGGCAATCTTGTATGCTTCAACCTGCTTCGCTGCGACATTCAGGGCTCTTCTTCTCAGAACTCCGCAATAGGCGCACGGCGTCATCTTTTCATTGCAGGTCTTTTTTACAATCTCGTCCAAGGTGTAGCCAAAAGTCTCCTTGAAAGACACCGTTAAGTGTTTGACTCCGAGTTGGCTGCAGTTTTCCTCTGCATTTTTTACTGCTTCGTCTCTGTATCCCTTTATGCCTTCGTCGACGGTTATTGCCTGTAAAGTTGATTGTGGAAAGTCCGCCTCGATCTTTGAAAGTACATGCAGGAGGCTGACGCTGTCTTTTCCTCCTGAAACCGCAACGGCGATTCGGTCATTTATGTCGAACATTCGATGTTTGCCAATTGTGACCCGAACCTTGTTTTCGACTGAACTGAGAAAACATTTCCTGCAAAGTTTCTCCCCTGAGTGAACCCGAACATAAAAAGCTTTGTTCCGTTTACAAACTGAACATTTGGTCATGTAAGTCCCGCACGAAAAAGTTGAACTAACATCGATGTAAGTCTTCGCTTCTGGTTTCTGTTCATAATAAACTAATATTTAAGGAAATTTTGCACATAAAACATGGGGAAGAACGCTTCAGCCAAGACATGGACCAATAAAAGCTTCTATTATACAATGTCGCGTAAGAATATTCTCATAGGACCAATTTTTCCGCCATAGTTGCCTGCGGAAATTTTAACTACGCCTTCAACTTTATCGGCTGCCTTTATTCCTTCGCTCATTGCCTTCTTTACGGATTCCAAGTCGAGACCGTTGATCACAATTTCGTATATGCTTTTTACGTTCTTCGGAACCTGTGTGTCTGGAACATAGTCTATTAATGTTGGACAGAACAGATGATTAGTCGATGCTGGAAGCTTATACTTCAAGGAGCCAACTTTGGAGCCGGACCTGCATATTCCTCCCGGAAAAGGCATAATCACATGTTTCGCGTTGCGACGAATAGAATCAACAGCTTCCTCAGCTGCTCTGAGACCACTTCTAAAGTCGGATGCAAAGATGAGAAAGTTGCCCCCAGCCACAGCCTTCGCAGCGCCGAAGCTGCTTTCAACAACGAACTCACCTTCCATAACCGGAATATGCCAAATTTTTCTGCCTTCAAACTCTTCTTTTTTCTGGAAGCCATCGCCAAAGAACCGGAGGCTTCTGCCAACCCTGAGCTTTCTGACTGCTGAAGGTAAACCGTCGAAAGCAGCTGTTGTGGGACACGTCATGACGCACTGCCCTATTCTGCCAATCATCTGTTTTTTAAGGTCACTCCTCGTTTGGTGATAAATCTGAATGATCGCGCCAGGTCTGCCGTCAGGAGTTTCATTTAATGCAACGTTGGATTCTATGCCAGCTTCAGCGGGTGAACCAATAATCGAGGAAGCGTATCCTGTTGCGACATTAGCTGCAGTGAGAGCCCACTTCCCATTTTCAGCTGTGATTATGATTCTGCCAGCCCACATTTCGAAAAGCTCTGCAAAAGTGTCCTCAATTTCAACTCCGTTCAGTTTAGGCATTCATCATTTCTCCGCTTCTTGTCGTATGATCATCGACTCTTTTTTGTGGTGTCTTAATTTAGGAATATACGTCTCAGCCATATTAAGGCTTAATAGAAATTTCATAATGATTGTATGTAGATTTCTTTTATGACACAAAGTCGCTAATATTGTTCAACGGTAAGTTGATTAACGCGGAAGCGAATACAAAGTAAACAATACGGTAGTTGATGATTGGGATTGGAAGTCACGCTGCTGACGGGTAGAACGATAGACCAGGGTTGCGGAAAAGAAGCAGGCAAATTCTCTGAAGAATATGTGGAAAACGTTGCAGTCTGCGAGATGAACGCGGAAGACATGAAAAAGCTCGGAATCAAAGATAACAGCAACGTAAAGGTGACAACCGAGTTTGGTTCAGTTGTGCTTAAAGCAAAGAAGTCACGAAGAATTAAAACACCTAGCATGGCGTTCATTCCTTATGGTCCGTGGGTAAACCAAGTCTTAACATCGAACACGGATGGAACTGGAATGCCGTCGCTGAAGGGTATCAAGGCGACCGTTGAACCTTCCGATTCTGAGATTCAAAGCATTCATGAACTTTTATTGAACGTCCAAGGAAAAGTAATGTAAGAAGGAAACAAAGTTGCCTGTGGTCTTGAATGTCGTTTGCCCAGTTTGTGGGTGCTGCTGCGACGACATAGAGGTCATAATCGAAGGTAACAAAATAATAGAAGTAAAGAACGCATGCGCCCTAAGCGCTGCAAAATTCGAAAAATTCAATGAACACAGAAACACAAGCTCCATGATAAGGAAAGACGGAAAACTCGTAGAAACATCAATGGACGAAGCAATCAGGAAAAGCGCGGAAATCCTCGTAAATTCGCAATATCCGCTGCTTTATGGTTGGAGCTGCACCAGTTGCGAAGCCATCAAGGTCGGACTTGAACTAGCTGAAGAGGTAGGTGGAACCATCGACAACACTTCTACAATTTGCCACGGACCTTCGACACTCGCAGTTCAAGATGTTGGACTCGTCGGGGCCACCTTGGGTCAGATAAGGCACCGTGCAGACCTCATCATCTATTGGGGAAGCAACCCGTGGAGCGCCCATCCCCGCCACATTGAACGTTACACAGCCCTTTCAGAGGGAAGGTTCCAAAAGAGCATCTGGAAATGTTTTTGGCAACGATTCAACGCTGATTCCATTAGAAAGAAGGTAGCGAGGATAGTCTGGATTAACCGAAAAACAAGCCAGTTCCTCTGCTGTCAAAGAAGAACGCACGGCTAAGTCTGAAATGTTTCATGGCGAAGAACGCAAAGTCATAGTCGTTGATGTTCGCAGGACACGTTCAGCCGACATAGCTGACTACTTTGTACAGGTCGAACCTGGCAAGGACTATGATGTTTTGCAGGCGCTTCGAGCCTTGGTACGTGACGAGGAACTAGACATCGACGTGGTTGGCGGAGTGCCCATAGCGGACCTTGAAGAAATCTCTGACATCATGTTAAACTCTAAATTTGGGGTCATCTTCTTTGGATTAGGTCTCACAATGAGCGAAGGAAAACACAGAAACGTTGAAGCAGCGATTAAGCTGACGCAAGACCTGAACAGATGGACAAAATTTCTCATAATGCCCATGAGGGGGCACTACAACGTTACTGGGGCTGACGCAGTCTTCACGTGGCAAACAGGATTCCCGTATGCGGTGGACTTCTCTCACGGTTACCCACGTTACAATCCAGGAGAAACCTCAGCCGTGGACGTATTACGCCGAGGAGACTGCGACGCTGCGCTTGTGGTAGCTGCTGACCCTGTGTCCAGCTTCCCCCGAGAATCCGTCAACGTATTGGTTAAGAATCCGTTGGTCGTTGTTGATCCACATCTTTCGCCAACAGCGTTAATGGCGGACGTTGTGATTCCTTCAGCTTTTGCAGGCATCGAGGTGGAAGGAACAGCTTACCGCATGGACCACGTGCCTTTGCCTTTAAGAAAAATTGTTAACCCGCCCACGGGTTGCCTTTCTGACGAAGAAATACTGAAGCGCATTCTTGTTCAAGTCCAGAATATGAAGAACAAGGCACAGGCATAAACTGGCTGCTTCTCCGTGTTACTTAAGTATTAGTATATGACTTTTATTGCTGTTGTTTGGAGGTTGACCGCGCTCGTTAAAGTTTTGGTTACTTCAGCTTGGCCTTACATCCAACATGTGCTTCATTTAGGCAACCTTCTACCCATACTTTCCGCCGACGTTTTTGCAAGGTATCACAGGCTTAAGGGAGACGAGGTTCTGTTCGTAAGCGGTTCAGACGTGCATGGGACGCCAGTTGAGGTGGAAGCCATAAAACAGGGAATCTCGCCAAAGGAGCTGACGGAAAGAAACCACGCGCTTGTTTCTGACCTTTTCAAAAAATGGACCATCTCATTCGACAATTATACCACGACTGAAAGTCCCGTTCACAAAGAAATTGTCACAGACATCCACCGAAAAATAGACAAAAACGGCTACGTTTTCACGCAAGAAGCCGAATTGCCTTATTGCCCAGAGTGCAACCGTTTCCTTCCTGACAGGTTTGTTGAAGGAAAATGTCCATATTGCGGTTATGAAGGTGCCAGGGGAGACCAATGCGAACAATGTGGAAGATTAATTGACCCAATAGCACTTCTTGAAATTCGCTGTTCTATATGTGGAAAAACGCCTGTTTTCCAGAAAGTGAAACATTGGTACTTCGACCTCCCAAAATTTTCGGAGCAACTCCTGAACTATATTCAAAATAATAAGCAGCTGCCAGATAATGCCCGAAACTTCAGCCTAAACTATATCAAAGAGGGACTTAAGCCGAGGCCGCTGACAAGGGACAGTGAATGGGGCATTCCTGCACCCTACAAAGATGCTGAAGATAAAATACTTTATGTTTGGTTCGAGAACGTTTTAGGCTACGTTTCAGCGACGATTGAGTATTTTAGGCAACATGGCGATGAAGAAAAATACAAGGAATTCTGGTTCAACGAAGACTCGAAGGTTCTCTGTTTTATAGGTAAAGACAACATCCCATTCCACACTCTCATTCTTCCCGCATTATTGTTAGCCACCCATGAGGGCTACAACCTACCATGGAACGTAAGCACAAACGAATTCCTGAATTTCGAAGGACAGAAATCGTCGAAGAGCCGAAAAATCGGCATCTGGATAGACGAAGCCCTTGAACTATTTCCCGCAGATTACTGGAGGTACACGTTAATCGCCAACCGACCTGAAACGAAAGACACCAATTTTAGCTGGGCAATTTTTCTTGAAAAAGTGAACGCGGACCTCAACGACACTCTGGGCAACTTTGTCCACCGCACTCTTACGTTCATAACCAGATATTACGCTGGGCAGGTTCCAACCTCAAAAGACTTAGATGAAATAGACAAAAAGGTACTTCAACTGATCCAAAAAACGTTCGAGAAAGTAGACAATGGTTTTGAAAAGTTTCAACTGCAAGATGCAACGCGCGAAATCCTCGATTTAAGCCGAGAAGGAAACAAGTACCTGAATGACAAAAAGCCCTGGAAAACCATCAAAGAAGACATCCAGTTAACAGCAAACACGCTTTACGTTTCTGTTCAGATCGTCAAGGCTCTGTCTGTCTTGTTGGAACCCATTATTCCCTTCACATGCGAGAAACTTCGAGAATTCCTGAATCTGCCCCCCAACCTAAAATGGGAAGACGCGGTTAAGCCTCTCCTGACAGGTCACAAGATTAATGAACCTGAACCTTTATTTAGCAAGATTGAAGACTCAGAAGAAAAGATTCAGGAGAAGTTGGAGAAAGTGAGAGCAACGTCCCAGAAAGTTTCATACGAAGAATTTTCCAAGATGAACCTGCGTATTGGAAAAATTGTTAAGGCAGAACAAGTTCAGGGCTCAAGCAATCTACTGAAACTTTCAATCGACATAGGCGACAACCAAGTGAAACCCGCGGTGGCAGGAATAGCCAAATACTACTCGCCTGAACAGCTTGTAGGTCAGCAGCTCGCAATCATAGTGAACCTTGAACCCCGAAAAATCTACGGCATAGAATCCGAAGTGATGATTCTAGCTGCCCAAGACGAAAAGAACGTCGTACTGCTTCAACCAGAAAAACCCTTAAAAAATGGCGCAGAAATAAGCTAAAAGAAAAAAATGAAAAATGTTAACTCTAGATTTGATATAAACCTAGGTTAACGTTGTGGGGTTTCGCGGTTTCTCCGTTTTGGTCCAACTTGAATATTTCGGGCATCCCTGACCCGTATCCGTTTAAGAGGTACTGCGAGTGAACTCCAGTCATCACGAGTGTTACTTTCAGTGTTCCTCCCAGAGCTGGGTCGATTCTTGCTCCCCAGATTACCAGAGCGTCGTCGCTCATCATCTGCGTCACAATCTCGCCTACCCTGTTGGCTTCGTCAATCGTCATCTGGTCGTCGCCAGCAACATGGATCAATGCGCCCTTTGCCCCTGCGTAATCAACGTCCAACAATGGCATCCTCAAGGCTTTCTGCACCGCCTCTTCAGCACGGTTCGGAGCGTCAGACTGTCCGACGCCTGCCACAGCAACGCCACCTTTCTTTATGATTGTCCTGAAGTCTGCAAAGTCAAGGTTAATCAAGCTCAGGCAGGGAAATTGTTTCAGTTATTCCGCTTATCATGTTAGTCTAGGACGCTGTCTCCGACCTTGAACGCTTCGTTTATGGGTAGCTGGGGAACCAGCCTCATCAACTTGTTGTTGTCTATGACGATAACGGTGTCACATTCTCTCCGAATTTCAGTTAAGCCCTTGATAGCATAGGCGATCCGTCCTTTTTCAATCTTGAAAGGCATCGTTACCACGCCTACAACGATGGCTCCTTTTTCTCGAGCTAGTTTCGCCACGACAGGAGCTGCGCCTGTGCCTGTTCCGCCTCCCATGCCTGCTGTAACAAAAGCTTATGTCGACGCCTTCAAGGATTTTTGACACCTGTTCAGTAGATTCCTCGATGGCTGCTTTGCCAACCTCCGGGTCGCCGCCTGAACCTAAACCGCGGGTAAGTTTCTCGCCTATCAGAAGCTTAATTTTCGCGTGAGTAACTTTCAGGTGCTGCATATCCGTGTTTAGGGCAACGCATTCGGCGGCTACATTACCTGCTTCCATCAGCCGATTGATGGTGTTGTTTCCTGCCCCTCCGACTCCCATGACCATTATGCGGCAGTATCCTGGGTCTCGGACTCCCTCAGGAATGGTTTCGTCCCACGTGTACTGCAGGGCTTTATCAGCTATCTTTGGCATCTTTTTCTCTTCCCCACAACTCCGTAGAGATTAGGTCTCGTATTGCCACCCGAATGGCTTCAGCTCTGTGCGGATAATACCGCTTAGACACCAGCTCGTCCAACGCTTCCAAGTATGGTTCGGGAAGATACAGCGTAATAAGTTTCAATTTTTTCACCGAAACTATAGGAGACATATTTTGTCATAAATACGTGTATAACATGATTCAAACATGATTCATACATGAACGTTACATCATCTTATAAAACTTTCTCTATCTCTCGTAATGCCTGTGGCGAGTTTATGTCAATATTCGAGTTCTAATTATATATTTTTAACGGTAATAATGCTAAGGGTCATTGTCGCTCTCTCACTGCTAAGGATAGTTACACTTATATTCATTTTCCGCGAGGATGTCCTTGATTGCTTTGGCGTCTAGACTCGTTCCAGAGGTTCATGAATCCCCAAAAACAAAACAAACCGCTTTTCAATGCAGCAATAAAATGGTTTATGCGGAAAACTATGGTTGTGCTGCTAACACATTCGACTTCGAAGTCCTATTAGGTCACTTGGCTAGCTTAAATTACCATCCTACAAACGATATCGGCTCAGCTGACATTATTTTGGTGAACACATGTGGAGTGAAGAAGCCGACCGAGGACCGAATAATCGGAAGGTTACGTAAACTGAGCCAAACCCGAAAGCCGCTTATAATCACGGGTTGTCTTCCAAAAATAAACTTTAAGGCAATCTTGAAGGCTGCTCCAAATTTCTCGGCAGCTCTTGACCCGCGAAGTGTTGACAAGATACTTGAAGCCATAAAGTGTACGGAGAACAGTGAAGCTGGGCAGATTTTCTTTTCAGAGAAGCCCGTTGTTAAGCTTGAGCAGCCAAAAATCAATCTCAAACTACCCATCGATATAATCGCCATTTCAGAGGGTTGCGCTGGAGTATGCGCTTTTTGCTGCGTCAGGTTCGCTCGAGGAACTCTTTCTTCGTTTCCTAAGGAATCAGTTGTAAAAAGTTTGGATCAAGCAGTCCAAAACGGCGCAAAGGAGATTTGGCTGACCTCGCAGGATACAGGGGCTTACGGAATGGAGATTGGGACAAACCTTGCTGATCTTATCAGGGAATGCTGTAAGGTTGAGGGCAAATTTTGGATTAGGGTTGGGATGATGAATCCTGATCATGTTCTGCCCATTCTGGATGAACTGATAGATGACTACAAGGATGACAAGGTTTTCAAGTTCCTGCACCTTCCAGTTCAAAGCGGAGACGATGACACCCTGAAACGGATGAACCGTAGATACTCTGTTAGTGACTATAAGACCATAATAAACAAATTCAGGAAGGAGTGTCTAGATTTAACTCTTTCAACCGACGTTATTTGCGGGTTTCCAGGCGAGACCCAAGAAGCTTTCAAGGGAACTCTTGATCTTGTTGAGGAGGTGAAACCTGACATTGTTAACATTTCAAGGTTCTTTCCTCGCCCTAGCACGCCTGCTGAAAGAATGGAACAGGTCGATGTTGAAGAGGTAAAGAGCAGAAGCCGAGTATTAACAAGCCTAGTTAAAAAATTGGCTTTGGAAAAAAACGGAAAATGGGTCGGGTGGACGGGCGAGATACTTGTCGACGAAAAGGGTAAGGGTCAATCGTGGATTGGAAGGAACTTTGCCTACAAACCCATCGTCATTAAAGACAATAACGGTCTTCTCGGAAGGTTCATGAATATTAGAATAACGAGGGCATTATCGACGTATTTGGAAGCTGAAACAGTTGAGTAGTTAAGGCAAACGATCAAAAAGTATTTTTGGTTGCGACTTTAAGCTGGGTTGTTGACTCTTTTGTTAATTTCTTGTTCCATGATGTGTCCACGAACGTAGACGACTGCTCTTTCTACGCCTTCGATGTTTTCAGCCTTGTCCCTTATTTCGATAGCCAGTTTAACAGCCATCGGGCAAACCGGGCTTGTGGGTGTAAAGTCCACCCTGATTACGCCGGGCTCGGTTTCTTTCACCAACCGTATCATCTTCATTTCTCCGATCGTGAGCTCAGTTTCTAAGTCAACAATCTTTTCGATTTCAGCCAGCACCTTGCTTTCCAGTTTGGTCATTGGTTTCTCTGACACCTTCAACCACTGATTTTTGGGTTGTTCTGAGAAAAATGGTTCCACTTCTTAATAAGATTTGAGTTTCAGGTAATACCCTTAAATACGATCGACTGCTGAATAAAATGTGAAGGTCAATGTAGGTTTTGGTTTTGTTCGTGTGGTGGTGGGTTTTCCATGGATGACAGAGAAGTTGACATAAAATATGAGCCAATAAAGGAAATTGTGATTTTGGATAGAAACCATTTTGATTCATCAGATGACTTGGCAAGGTTTGCCTCGATAGTTTCAGGAGGAAAAGTAGCAGGATTAAACTGGGCTGAAGGTGTAGTGTTTTTAAATTTCGTTCTTCCAGCGTCAACGGAGACTGCTGCTAAAGCCTTGATGGAGAGTGGAAGAGTCTACTGGACGCTCGTCGGCTACGCCTTGATGCCTAAGTATCAGCCAATGATTGAGACCAAAGAGAAAATCATGATCCCAATCATCGACCTTTCGTCCAATTCCTTAATTCGGAAGGTAGCAAATTGGCTGAAACAACAAAAAGAATAACCTGTAACAAGCCAACTTCAGGAGACAATTCCAATAGTATCTAAGGCTGAACATAATAAGGGAGGCTGGATATTTGAAGATCGGAATCCTGACACGGAACGAGGAATCTTGGTGTTCAGTCGACTTAAAACCTCAATCCTCAAGCACGGTGCCTTTCCCGTGTGTTTCGATTTCCGAAGGTTAGTTGCACGTGTCGGATTCAAGCCTCAATTAACGGTTAATGCACACGACGTCCTCGGTGAACTTAAAGCCGTCATTGTCCGCCCTGTTGGGCGAGGTTCACTTGAGGAAATTATCTTTCGTATGGACCTTCTGCACAGGCTTGTTAGGCTTGGTATGTATGTTCTGAATTCGCCTCCTGCAATCGAAAGGTCCATTGACAAATACTATGCCTTAGCCTTGTTGGAGGAGGCTGGGCTTCCTGTTCCCCGAACTGTTGTCGCTGAAAATGCTGATGCTGCTTTACGTGGTTTTTGTGAACTCGGTGGAGACGTTGTTGTCAAGCCCATTTTTGGTTCACGCGGCATCGGCTCCACCCGAATTTCGGATGCTGATGTGGCTGAAAGGGTTTTTCGCGCGTTAGAGTTCCATCACCAAGTTGTGTACATTCAGGAGTTTGTTCCTCACGGAAACTGTGATTTCCGAATTTTTGTTCTTGGCGGAAAAGTGTTGGCTTCGATGCGGAGGATTGCTGAAAACTGGAAGACCAATGTAAGTCGAGGTGCAAAACCTGAACCTTATAATCCTTCAAAAGAGGTTGAGAAGTTGGCTATTAAGGCTGCAGAAACGGTCGACTGCGAGGTTGCTGGCGTAGATATTTTGGAAATGGAGAAGGGTCCCTTGTTAATTGAGCTCAACAGTCAACCAGGCTGGAAAGGGCTGCAGTCCGTGACCGAGGTTAACATTGCGGACGAGATTGTGCGCCACATCCTTAACAAAATAAAAAGTTAGGTGAAAAAGCAGAATGGAAAGAGCAGCTGTTGTCCTTGCTGGCGGTTTTTCGAAAAGGCTCGGGCAGGACAAGGGTCTTGTGAAACTTGCGGGTAAACCTCTCGTGACACATGTGCTTGAAAGGGCAAGTGAAGTTGTGGATGAGGTTCTGGTTGTCGTAAGCTCAGAAAGTCAAAGGGAAGCTTATTCCTTGGTTGTTCCGAACAAAAACAAGATATTTGTTGACAACGAGAACATTCAAAACCCCCTTATCGGTGCCCTAACTGGTTTAACCAATACATGTGCTGAATATTCGCTTTTGTTGCCATGTGATACGCCCTTTATCTCAGGAAAGGTTATTGAACTGCTGTTCGAGACATGTGTAGGCGTTGACGCTGCTGTTCCGAGGTGGCCAAATGATTACATTGAACCTTTGCAGGCAGTTTACAGGACGAGTTCCGCTCTTGATGCTACGAGGCAAGCCTTAAAGCATGAGGAAAAAAGGCCTTTAAACATGATTCGTCTCCTGAGGAGAATGAGGTACCTTTCGACGTTGGTCATCCAGCAGCTGGACCCTCAATTGATGACATTTTTCAACGTTAACACGCCATTGGATTTGGTTAGAGCCGAAGAGATGATGAAGAAAGGAACAGTTACATAATATCGATTGGATCGTGGCTGTATGCTCAATAGAAAAGAGCTTTTTCCCTAGGCCACAACAATTCGTTCAGGGATGCTTCTTCGGATTTTTGATATGGGTATCCCCTTATGATGGCAACGGGTATTCCCTCGTTTGCCTGTCCGATTACCAGCTCAGCAGCTGAACATAACTCGTCTGCTATGGCGGTCTGTTTAACTCGGAGGGTGTAGCCAAAAAGGTCGTTTTCGCCTCTTCGGTCCCGCATCGGTTTCATTCCAGCGATTCCCACCGCAACGTTGATTTGGCCACTTCGCAATGCACGTCCATGAGTGTCTGAAATTAAAACAGCGTACTTCTTTTCCCGCGAAGTCCATTATTCTTTGTCTGATTCGACGTGCCGAGAGGTCTGGGTCTTTTGGTAGTGGAGCAACGTTTCTTTCTCCTGGAATGTTTGACCTGTCGACTCCTGCGTTAGCGCAAATTAGGCCATGCTTAGTTTCGGTGATTAGGTGTCCGTCTCCAATTCGGATGATTGATTTTGTTTCTCTGAGGATAACTTCGATTAAGGCTGGGTCTTTGTCCATGTCTTTGGCTATGGCTTTGGCGGTTGGTGAAGGAACTATGTCGTCAAGGTTTATTATGTTCCCTTCAGCCCGCGAAACCACGATGTGCGTGACTACGATTATGTCTCCTCCCTGAATGGGTGTGTCCTGTTTCTTCGCAGCTCTGCAAATCAGTTCTCCGAGGTCGTCTCCTGTTTTGATGATCGGAAGGTTGGTAACCGGGAATACCTCAACTTTTGACAATCAAGGTTTCTCCAGCATTCTCTTCATATATACTGTAAGATGTTTTTAAACACGTAATTCTCAAATTTAAATTCATGACTAATTTCCTTTGCTTATAAAAAAGGTAACTTCGTGCCTACTAACAGGACCTAACTATGCAAATCTGTAGTACTCTAGCTAGGGTTACTACTGCGTTTTTTCATTACCAAAAAAACGACGATAACAGCGACCGCAGCAGCACCTGCACCAACTATCACATACATGATTGGGAAGCCTCCTCCAATCGAGGTTATTGTGACAGTTGGGTTATTATTTACTGTTTCGATGCATGGTATTACTGCTCCAGTGTACCAGAGTCCTTGGTTTTCTGGTTCAAGCGGCCAGAAGTTGATCTGTAGAACAACGTTGTGGTCGGATCGTACTGTGTGGGTTCCCAGAACAGTGTACAGAAAGCCCGTGTTTGCTTGAATCGTTTGGGTGTTGTCATCAATCGTTAGCTGGGTTTCCTCGCTGGCGAAGAAGTACGCTTCGACGTTCGCGTCAACTGGTAGGTGAATCATTGTATCCTGGTTTGGTTGGATGCCCATGAACATAACTCCGTGACCGTATCCCTGGAATTCTCCATTCAAACCTCCCACCTGTTCGGTACGTCTCTGTTCGATGCTGGCGTTGTGGATCAGCGTCAACGTGATCGGCTTGTCGCTTTGTACGATTATCGCGTTCGCTGAGGGTTTGATGGATATTCCGCTTCCTCCTGTCACAGTGAGGTCGTTTTTGACTTGTTGTGTTTCAAGGTCGTACACCAGCACGTGGGCGTCTTCTGAGGTTGCTATTCGGTATCCGTAGTCTTTGCTGGCGTCCCAGCCTGTGATACATCTTGCGATGAAGAAGGTTCCCACGAAGCCTCCTTGAGCGGATGGAACGGGATAGCATGGGACGATACTTGAAGCGGGATCTGATATGTCGTGTCTTAGGAACATTGATTGGACCATGATGTTGCCCGTCGACTCGATCTCGTAGACCTTGAAGGGCGTTAATGCCATGTCTTGATACGAGTTCACTTCTAGACTGTAACTGTCCTGTCCTCCATCCTCATCGGTCACGGTTATTGTGGACTTTTCCAAGGCGAGTATTATGTAGACTGAGTCGGTATTACGTTTGTCTGTTCAGATGCCATGAAAACAAACCTTTTTCCGACGTATAAGCCGTCAACTGACGTGTAGAAGGTGTGTGGAAGCGGTCCTTCACTGACAGTCGCAGATGGCTCTTGTTGGTAGTTGAGAAGAAGGATAGAGACCATCTTGTCTGAAACTACCTTAAAGTGAGTGCCATTGGGCAGCAACACGAGCTTCTTTTCCATGCTTGCTAAGTTGCCTTCAGCCAGCAACATCCCAAGTGTCAAATCGCGAACTTCTACATTTGTGTCGTCCTCATAAGCTACAATCGCTAGCAAAGACTCTATGGCGACGAGGTGCCCGTTGAGGCTGATGGCTCCTGATAGGAGAGTGGTGTCGTCAGTTCCGAGTGACCAACCTGAGTTGCGGTTGTTTCCATCAGCGAGTGTGTATCTATAGATTTTAGAGGGCACGACACCGTAGTATGTGTAGTTTTCATCTATCGCTTTGGTCTGTTGGACGGATGCTAATGCTGGGAAAGTGATGAAGATTATGATCATGGACAAAATTAGTACGCGCTTTTTGAGTGTTAAGCTGTTATTAAACTGCATAACTATACACTCCTTGTTTCCTCTTTAATAGACACTCTTTACTTATATTATTTTTCTGAACACGGGAAACTAAGGCTTAAAAATAATTTTCTTACTCTATATAGTGATTTGACATGGAGCCCGATTTTGAAAGGTTTGTTAAGGTTTTGTGGGGCGAGGAGCCTGACCATGTTCCGTTCTACGAGCATTTGGTAGACAACGAAGTGATAGAAGCCATAATCGGTGAACCCGTTCCCGCCCTTCTGGAGCCTGGCGTGCCACGTTCAGGTGAAGCTTCCAAGGCGGACTCGGTTAAAGAGGGCTTCGTGAACTGTCTTCTTAGGTTCTACAAGGGTTTGGGGTACGACTATGTTCCTTTGGAGTTGCCTCTTAACCTTCCACGGACGAACATCAGACTGGGCAAGGACCCAGCTCCCCTTTCGAGAGGAACGAGGATGTGGGTTGACGAGAACCGTGGGACAATCGAAAAGCGGGAAGACTTTGAAAGTTATCCGTGGCCAGACAGTGAAGATCTTGTCGAATACGATGTGCTTGAAAGGATGTGCAAGATTCTGCCTGAAAACATGAAGCTCGGTTTCGGGGGTAGCTGGGGGGGTCTTGGAGCATGCTTTGTGGCTGATGGGTCTCCGCCCTTTCTCGATAGCCCTTTTCAGAGACCCGAAGCTGATTGAAAGTATGTTCGACAGGATTGGTTCTATGATCGTGGAGGTGGACAAGCGCATCACTGAAAACAATAGGGTCGGTGCGATGAGGATGGGGGACGACATGGCGTATAAGTCTGGAACCATGATTTCTCCTGAGAACCTCCGCAAGTACGTTTTCCCTTGGCAAAAACGGTGTGTCGAGATAGCCCATAGTCATAGGAAGCCATTTATTCTTCATTCGTGCGGCAACTTGAGAAGGGTCATTGACGACTTGATTGACTATGTTGGGATAGATGCTTGGCACTCTTTTCAGGACAACATCATGCCCGTTACGGAAGCCAAAGAAAAATACGGGCACAGAGTCGCACTGCTCGGGGGAGTGGACGTGGACAAGCTTTCCCGCCTCCCTGTGGCTGAATTGGAAGCATACACGCGCGTGATTCTCGAAAAGTGCATGCCCGGAGGAGGCTACGCCTTAGGCTCAGGAAACTCGATAACGAACTACATGAAAATCGAAAACTACAAAGCAATGCTAAAAATCGGAACCAAACATGGAAAATACCCAAAAAAGTCAGGCTGACAAAAAATATTAAACATTCATGTTTTGATATTAAAATTTAATCCCCAAACCCAAACCCCAAACTAACTCTTATCCTTCCCTATATCCTTCCCCTCCCCTTCCCTCCTTATTATATATACCCCCCTAGACGTAGAGGTAGACGTACACCAAGAGACTTGCGATTCTAGGATTCCATGCTTCTCTTTCATCTCTTAGAAACTTGGCGAATAGTAAGGCTTCTTCGTTAATCAAGGTCTCAAGAGACTGCCTTCTACCATATTTTATTCTGGGAATTTCAACCTTGCCTTCAAAATACAGGTTAAGCTTCTTCATCAAGTCTGAGGTTTTAGGATCATTCAAGTATTCCCTCTTCGCCATCTTGTTTCTAGAAAGCCTTTCAGATTTAACCGTAAAGTCTCTAACCTTGAGATTCTGGCAGTATTGGATTAGAAAATCGTCCATGAGGTAACGGTACAGCTCTTGAAAATCGCACACTAGACTAGGCTTCCCAAACTGAACCGAAATTTTTTTTAACAAAAAATGTATTTGGATCATAATTTATTGTTCATTATTGTTTTTTGGTTGTCGAACAAATCAGACCTATCTTTTTTTAGTTGCCATTTGTTACACAAAACAGACCGGATAATTAGTTTTAGCTCGTAAGCATTCAGAAATGCCTATTTTAGGAAGTTCAACTCTCTTTTTGTTCCAGAAACTATTTACCGCGTCAAGTTGAACAACATAAAAAAACAGTGTAAGGTTATCAACAGTGAGTGAGAAGAAAGCTGTATTCAGAAATGTAGCCATCATCTTAATGATAATATGCGTAATGCTGGTAGCCAGTTTAGTGGGGGCGATAATAAATTACGCCTCAATAATCAGTAGTCTAAATTCTCAAATAGACTTCTTGAATTCCCAAATAAACTTCCTTCAGAACATAATCGCTTCAGAGTCTTTTCCGCCTTTGCCTCCCGCCGACAGCGCACGCTTCATTTATTCGTTGCATGCGTATGGCAGTAATCCAAGCTGGTACAATGCCTACAAAAGCTGGAGTTGCGCGTTCTTCAAGACGAGAAGCAGCGTAAGCGTCCCAACGTCGGACATGCTGTTTGCGGAGAACAACAAAGTAATGTACTACTACACTGCCATCTCATCAGACTTCGTCAGTTACGACGGGAAGGACATATACTTGGACAAAAATCTAGATCAAGTCAAGAACGCCCTAAACAGACCATGGTGCGCAGGATTGTACATACACGAATTAATGACATACGTGGCTTCCCAAAATGGTTGGAACTGGAACACCGCAATAAACAACACCGATTGGGACTATGTAAACGACTGCATACACGAAGCATGGAAGATGGGGAAGAAGGTCATGTGGTCGGAGCCGAGCTACGCATGGCAAACGGTTTACGAGCGAGGAACAGCAGACGGCTGGTTTAACCAAACAGAATGGAAAGAAGCTCTCGTGACAACTTTTGCCACAAACTTCCCCACGCAGATTTGGTATTCTGGCGAATACGCCTACGCAATGACCAGCCGCTTCCAAAACCTGCTGGGAGAAAGCATACAAGACTGGTACTTCATAGATCAAGGCATAGCAACAACTCAGACGGGAACAGAATGGCTCGGAAGAATGGGGTGGACCGCAAGGGCGAGATATTTCGAGGTGGAAGGGTCAGATATGAACCCTTCGAACGCGTTCATGGCGGGGATAGAAAGCTTGGTGTTGAGCTACGGTACCGATAAGACTCCCCCCGATTTAGCGCTTTCATACAGTTCGGAGGGCGCTGAGAAGCACGTCAATTACCAAACGACCTTCACCATTTCAGCATACGATGCGAGCGGGATACTGGCAACCATGTACAGAATAGACAGCGGGGAATGGCAAGAATATACGGGTTCTTTTACGCTCGCAGGGTATGGTGATGGAACACACACCGTAAATTGTGCTGCTGTCGAAAGCATTGGAAATGTTGCAGAGCTTACGGAACAAGTTTATCTCGACACAACCCTCTAAAAAACCCCAAAACAATGGAAATAATAAGCCGCAAAACAGGACTGCCTTCACGGATTAAGTATTGTCATGCAAACGGAAAATTCTAATGTCACACAAAACAGACAGGTCTAGGACGATTCCGTTTGTTATGCATAATTGAAAGTCGGATGTTACACAAATCAGACTAGACGAGAAGCTTCAGCTCGTAAGCACAAAAAAAATAATTTGAATAATTGATTATGTCCAATCCAGTATTACGCCCATTGCTTGGGTTCTGTCCTTCAGCAGCATTTGGTACAGTTCAGACGCTTTCTTGTAGGATTCGCGGTGCGAAATGAGTCCCTTAACGTTAATTTCGTCTGAAGCGATCAGGTCGAAGAAAAACTCGTCGTTCCTCTTCTTGGTCCACGGGTTGTCAGGCGATTCAACAGGCGGATGCGAACTATTGTGGGTGCCAATAATCGTGAAGCTCGGCGAATTGCACAAGTCATGAAAATCGAACAACGTGGGACCTCTGGGGCTGCTTAAGACAACGAAGCGTCCCTGCATGCCGAGAGCCTTAAACTCGGAAGGAATCAAACTCGGATTCCCCGTGACCTCAAAGACTACGTTAGCCTTCCTTCCCTTAGTATGCGTAAAAACTGTTTTTTCTACATCACAATCCTTAGGATTAACCCTGATAACCGCAGAGTCTTGAGGAAGCATCTTCAGCCTCTCGTCTGAAACGTCGACGACCATCACAGGTCTTGCGCCGCAAAGCCTACAAAACCTTGCAGCAAGCTGCCCCAGCAGCCCAGCGCCATAAATGACGACCGAGTCACCGAGTCTAACATTTGCCCGCCTCACGCCGTTCAAAACTATTTCAGCAATCGTGAAGAAAACAGCCTCCTCATCCGAGACCTCGTCCCTCACAAGCCTTAACTCATCCTGACCTGATGTAACATACTTTGCGTGTACACTGTACGTTGCCACCCTCTTTCCAAAAAGTTCACTATTGACATTTTTTCCGACATCAACAACCGTGCCGATGTTGTCGTACCCAGCCTGAAACGGAAACACGCCGTACTTTGCCCAAACAGAATCCTTGGGAAATTCGCCACTTAAAATGGTGAGTCTCCGTGCCCGTGCTGATGAGCGTCTTCCGGGTCCTGATTAACACCTGTCCCTCTTTAGCCTGAGGCACAGGTCCACGTTCAAGGGCAACCGTGTTCGGCTTAACAAAAACGACAAAAACATTCTCTTTATCCATACCGACAGAAATGTTGAGACCGACACTTAAACCTAATCAAAAACGATAATAAAACAGACTGCGAGAAAACGAAAAAAATAAAAAAGAAAAAAAATTAATTGAAACTAAAATCTGCTGTTAACCAGTACGTTCAATGTTTAGTATCGCCTATAAGAACGATCTGATCTTGCTGGCCTTCTCTTAGCAAAGCACTCTTTGCAGTATACTGGTCTTGTGCCGTCGGGTTTGAAGGGAACTTCGCATTCCTGACCACAATCAGCGCAAACTGCTTTGTGCATTTCACGTCTTTCCATACTACTTTCACTCCTGTTCATTTTGCTTGCAAGAATAAAGTCTAATTCTAGAATCTTTGCTTCCTGCGCTGCCCACAAAACAGTTGACCTTCCTTTTAAACTTATCTAAGACAAAACTAGAAAGTTTAATATGGACGGCTGAACACATACAAACTGTGGATACAAATGGCAAAAAATTATAAGTGCACCGTCTGCGGAAGAGCCTTCGCAAGCAAGAAAGAACTTGACGCACACACCCAAAAAGCGCACCCCCCGAAAAAAGAAGAAAAAAAGGCATCTCCATCCAAAACTGCATAATATTTTTGCTTACAAAATATTATTCTCTAGAGTAAACTTGATGGCTGAACTAAACCTTCTTAGTTAGATTGATTGCCAGTTGTTACTGCACAATTAAGAATCTATTCTGGATTTGGTCATCTTAAGACAGAATATCTTCGTATATGCTTTATCCGATGACGTTTAGTCTTCCGTTCTTTCCAATCCTCAACTGAAGGTCGCCTCGGAACCTAGTCACCGCGCCATTCTGAACCCTGACCGTTACACCTTTAGATATCGCGTTAATCTGCTGGTTCCATAAGCTCATCCTGATTTTCCCGGTTTCGTCGCCGATGAGAACGTTTGAAACGTATGCTTCTGTGCCAGACCTCGTGTAGACCCTGTTCGGTTCAGGAACCTCAAGAACCTTCGCCGAAAGATTGATCCGTTTCATCCCAGCTTTCAAATCCTCAATCTTAGGATTCGCAACATCCTCCGTCGACGTCCTATCAGAAATCATCCGTATGCAATCCTTAAGCGGATCCTTCCTTTGAAAAATCGAAGTTGGAATAGAAAATTGGGACACAACATCCTGGTTCGACGTAAAGAGGAACGTCGCTGAGTCTTTCGTTTTTTGCCGACAGACGATGTCAAGTTTGTTACATTTTGTTTTCTCCTGATTCCAAGCTTTCACGACACAATCAAAGAACTCGCTCGATTTAACGTTGTACTTCAACGCGATAATGGAAAGATACTCAATCGCTTTTCTGTCTTTGTATGAGTTGTCGCTGCCGGGACGCCTCCCCCTACTACTATAATTCCAGAACTCTTTTCGCATCGCATTCGTTCCCTAAACTGTATTACCTTACTTTACATACGCTTATTTTCGCTCGAACCTACTTTTCATCTTCAGTTTTAACAACTTCAGCTGTAGCATATCGTCTGCCAATCTTGGTAATCTTAATCTTGACGTGATCACCAGGTTTAGCCTCCGAGACGAAGACCACGAAGCCCTGAACCTTAGCTACTCCCGCGTCTCCCCTTTGACTCATCTCTACAATATCAGCTTCGTAGACTTTTCCCAGCTCCACTGGAGCCTTGTAGCTGAAGTCTGTTGCTCCGAAAACCGCTACCTCTATCTCTGTATGCCATATGTTTCACCTCGCTTCTGGTCAACGAGAAGTAAGATCGCGACAAAGTATAGGAGAAGACAAAAAGAAGTTAAAGCAACTTGAACTTTCTGAATTCTTCTTACTTTAGACCCATCCTACTTCACCTTGATAAAGAAACCAAGATATATTAAGCTTATCTCGTCAAGAAAAAAGCGAAAAAGACGAAAAGTCAGCTAGCTTTCATAAACTTCAGCTCAGCTAGCTCACAGACGACGGTTATTATTATCTAGCTACTAAAAAATTGATGTTTAACATTGAACAAAACATAAATGGCTGAAAGAAGGCATTTATCCCCATGTTATTGATGTGATGTCTCATCCTGAGTATCTTAGAAGATTTGGCTATAGCTAGCTAACACTGCAAATAGATAGATAGGCTATTGTTATACAAACGGAAAATTCAAATGTCACACAAAACAGACAGGTCGAAGACAGCACCGTATGTTACACAAAATTGAAAGTTGGATATTACACAAATCAGACCAGTCAGAAGATGGTTTAATGACGCGAAATGGTATGGCTGCTCGGGAAAATTATTAAAAATGCCCAAAAACAGGGTTATACTTTAAATCTCTCGACTTTAACAGATATTGGAGAGGGAAAATCTTTGAGCGAAAGAAAAGACGTTTACGGGAAAGCCAAGGAAGAAATGCGGCTTTCAGAAAAGGTTATGGATAAGGTTCCGGGGTTCAAAGGCTACAAAGAGAAGGAACTCCGCAGAGAATCCGACAGGCTAATCAGGAATCACCTATATCTGAAACTGTCCACGGCTAAGACTAACCTCAGGGAAATTTCGCAGAAGTTGGCTGACCGCCGTTACTTCGACGTCCTGACTGAAATGGACCGCCTATTAGCTAAGATGGATCGTCTCGTTGAGAAAGTTAATCATGCGTCTTACGGGTATAGCGGCTTTTTTGACGCTGTCAAAGTCAGAGAGAAAAACCTTGATCGTATGATAGATTTCGATAACCAGCTTCTAGAAGGCATAAATGCATTGGCTACTGAAATCGACGCTTTGAAAGCAGAATTAGCCAGCGGCGTAACTGCGAACCTGAAGACTCGGCTTCAGAATGTTACTGACAAACTTGAAAGTTTAGAGGACACGTTTGATAAACGTGAAGAAGTAATCTTAGGAGTGAATTAACATGCCACAAGTTATAGAATGGACAAATGCTGGTCCAGACGATATAATTTGGAGGTACCCAAACGAAGATATTACATGGGGCGCCCAACTTATCGTGCATGAGTACGAAATGGCAGTGTTCTTTAGGGATGGCAAATCCTACGATGTTTTCAATGCTGGCAGGCATACACTGACAACGTTGAATCTGCCTTTGCTTACAGGTTTGCTGACGCGTCTTGCAGGGTTCGGCAGCAACAAGCCATTTAAAGCAGCAGTCATCTACATCAGCACTAAAGTTTTTAATGGCAAATGGGGTACACGCGCACAAACTACTGAGTTGGCTCCGCTTCAAATATTTGGGCAGTTCCTGTTCAAAATCGAAAACGCATCGCTGTTCGTGAACGAAGTCGTCGGCGGACAAAACGTCTACACAACAGAAGATGTCAACAACTTCCTCCGAGGCTTCCTAAACGAAAAGATAATCGGAGAACTTTCCCACTACGACTTGGTCACTGTCTTCACTAGGCTTAACGAGACGTCTGTGATTGTTAAAAATTCGGTCTTAGACTACTTCCAACGCTTAGGCATCGAACTAACCGATCTACGTTTCGAAGGCATCGACACCACACCTGAGTATCGTGAACGGCTATTTTGGCTTAAAACTGGTGGAACTTCAGCGGACACGGTCCTACGCATGGAAACGGTGAAAACAGCTGCTGCAGAGCTTGGGAAGTCCGGTGGTGGCGGAGCAGCCTTGGGAACGGGCATGGTGCTCATACCTCAAATTATGACCCCTCAGGGTCAGACACAAGCGCTCACTGCCGTACTAGTGATATGCCCCAAATGCAACGCACATGTTCCAGCTACATCAAAGTTCTGTCCTGAATGCGGAACCTCTCTTACGCCTCCCTCAGCCGCCATAATGAAATGCCCCAAATGCGGTCACTCAATTCCTACGAGCTCCAAGTTCTGCCCTGAATGCGGAGAAAAGTTCGCATAATCCTCAGAGAAGAAATTGAAGCAGAAGCATTCGAACAACAGCAGGCGTTGTTACTGGCGGGTTGACGAAAGATGGCCAAAGGACCACTGAAATATCTTACTACGCCGCTTCTGTCATCCTCATTTTTTTGGCAATCATTTTCATAATGTCCTCGAACCTCGGGATAACATATTTCTTCGAAGGACTAGTCTTCCTCGGAGTCGCAATCCTGATCATAATCTTCACAAGAGAAAAGAAGCCGATAGAAATCAAGCAAACCCTAATCGTAACAGGACCCGTGGCTGTGAAAGAAGTTCGTTGCCCGACATGTAACGCAGTTGTGGACCCAACCAAAGTTGAAATAATAACTGGAAAACCGTATCTCACCTGCAGCTACTGCAATAGCAAGTTCGAGTTAACAGAGGAGCCGACATGGTAACAAAGAATCGGTCCTTCAGCCTAGTCTTAGTCTTTCTTGTCGCACTTGTTCTCTGTGTTCCTTTGTCTGTAAATAAAGCTCAGAATCCCATAACGTATACTGTAGACAAAGTATGGGTTCAAATCACGGTAAACACGGATCGTTCCATCAACCTCATGTATAACATTACAATGACCTATATGGGTGGAAATCCTCAAGGAATCGTTACTGTGGGAATGCCTAAAGGAGGGTTCCAAATCACTTCAGTTCAGGACCTTTCAGGCAATACCCTCGACTACACAGATGTTTCAAGTGGCGATAACTTCGTTATTGATGTGACCTTAAACTCCCGACCAGTTTTGAACCAACCTAACACTTTTCTAGTATATGCCATGGTTCCCGAAATGCTTTCCCCAGATCAGACGAACCAAGGATATTATGGAATGCAATTTTACCCCACAACCTTTCCTGATGCTCAGGGCACAATAGGCAATATTCGCGTGGCAATAGTGCTTCCAAGTGGGGTCAACAGTAACGAAGTAATGTACTTCGACAACGTGACCTTTGATAATGTCTATTCACAGGATAGCAACCTTGTTGTCTATTGGGAAAGAAATAATTGGTCGCCTGGTCAAGAATTTTTGGTAGGAGTTTCTTTCCCGGAAAATTACATAAATCTTCCAGGCCCCGACACTCTGACTTATGTTATTATTGGAGCAGCAATATTGACTGCAGTTGGCGTTGTAATGGTGATCGTTTCGAACTTCAGAAAAGTCGATTATGTAAAGCCACTGATAGACTGTTGAGGCGCTTGGTGCGGCGCGGAATCTCACATCTGTTGAGGCAGCTGTTGTCCTCGACTTGAAGCCTGTTCGCGTTCTTTCAATGGTTCTTTTTGGGCTTCTCTATAAACGGGTTGTCATGGTCACTGAAACTGACCCTCTTATCAAGATTCAAAGGCTAAAGAGCGTTGTTGAGTCTCCTCCCGATCTGCGATATTACGAAATTGAATATTTAGAAGCTTTACAGCCAGATGGAAGCCTAGACGAAGTGAAGCTCGCACGGACCTTCTTGGACCTAAGGGACAATGTTGACCAGAAGATGCGAGGTTACTCGAGGAACGACACAGTGAACTACTATCAATCCGTGGTCAACAAGGCTTGGGACCAAGTTACGCAGGCTGGCACACCTGAATTAAAGGGGGATGCTCTGGACCAAAACATAGAGTGGCTCCTCGCAGATGACAGGTTCGACAACAAGTTCAAAGACGCCTTCCCATCAAACATTGTCATTGTTCCCAGCCCCGGATGGTGGTGGTACTGGCATGGTCCTCAAAACCCATCTGGTCCAGTAGCAGTCCCAGCAGGAATCCCTGTTCCTGCTAAGACTCCGAGCCAACCCATACCTGGACAAGACTTTGCTAACAACATCGTCAAAGGCTTACAAACATCCGCGAACAGTATGGTGAAAAACGTTCAAGCCTTCACAAACCGCATAGTTCAGGCTCCAACGCCAGTAAGCCAAGGTTCAGTTAGAGGCTCCCCAAGTTGCGTGTGTGCCTGTGCTCACTGCGCGTGCGCATGTGCCTGCGTGAGTTGTGCGTGCGCCTGTGCCCATGGAGGTGCAAGGTAGTTGAGTAAACTGGGAAAGATTTTAGGTTCGAAACGGAAGGTTTCTCTACATCACCTTAAGGTTGAGAACGGCGACTATCGGGGGCTTCGTCTTCATCTTCGCTTTGAAGAGGATGGCGACGGCGTACTCATCATCAACGGGTCCCGTGTCCTTTTCCTCAACCGCACAGCAGCAGAATACGTCCACTCCTTCATAGAGAACGAGACAGAAGAAGAAGTAATCAGAAAAGTCCAAAAACGGTACAAGGTTGACGCTGAAACCGCGCTCAAGGATTACCAAGATGTCTTGTTTGTTGTTAACACTTTCGCGAAGACGCCTGACGTGTGCCCCGTCTCTTACCTCGGCGTTGACAAGATGGAACCCTTCCAGAAGGAGTTAAGCGCGCCCTATAGAATGGACTTAGCCATAACCTACCACTGCAACAATAAGTGTCTTCATTGTTATGCTGGGGGACCAAGAGAGACCAAGGAGCTGACAACCGAAGAATGGCGAAAAGTGATGGACAAACTTTTGAAGCTTGGCATCCCTCACGTGGTCTTCACAGGCGGCGAACCGACGTTGAGAGACGACCTCCCTAAGCTCGTCGCCTACACCCAAGAGATCGGGTTAGTCAGCGGACTCGTCACGAACGGTCGCAGACTCAGGGAAGAGTCCTACTTCAATTCTCTCGTTGATGCTGGCTTGGACCACGTTCAAGTGACGGTTGAGTCCTACGACCCAAAGGTTCACGACAAGATCACGGGAGTCAAGGGAAGCTGGGAAGAAACAGTTCAAGGGCTCAAGAACGCCATCGCCTCGCCAATCTACACGCTTAGCAACACGACTCTGAACCAATACAACGTCCGAGACATCTTGAAGACGATTGACTTCCTCAGCAGCCTTGGGCTGAAACAGTTCGCCTGCAATAGCCTCATCTACTCAGGGAAAGCTCCAGAAGTCGCGAAAGAGTTTGCCTTAGACGAAGCTTTGTTGGAGCCTATTCTGACAAAAATCAGAAACCACGCCCGAAGGCTGGGCATGGAGTTCACGTGGTACACGCCCACGGAGTACTGTGTCCTCAATCCGCTTCAGGTCGAGCTGGGAATAAAGAGCTGCAGCGCCTGCCGCATAAGCATGTGCATCGAACCTGATGGAACGGTTATTCCATGCCAAAGCTACTTCGCGCCATTGGGCAACATCCTGAAAGACAGTTGGAAGAAGATTTGGCGAAATCCTTTATGCGTTGAGATCAGAGCCCGAAAGTACGTCCCAGAAAAATGCCACGACTGCCCAACCCTAAACATCTGTGGAGGAGGCTGCCCCCTAAAAACGGGACAAGAACAATACGTCTGCAGCGGCTAAAAAAGGAGAACAAAAAATCAAAACTTTATTAAACCAACACAACAGTCAATTAAATGGAAATTCTCTTATAACAAAGTTTTTACAGACTTATTTTTATAACTGAGATGAATGTTTTCTAACCAACCTATTTTAGTCAGCTAGCAAGTAATCCATAATATTACAAAGAAAGCAGTATCATTTCCATTTGTCCCATGTTATTACATATGTAGTTAACTCAGCTCAGCTATCATATCTTAAAGGCATGCAACAGGTGTTTACACAAAAAACGGTTTACGACTTTTTTTAGGTGTACCAGCCTTCGTTCAATCCAACATTGAGCATCGTCAAAAAGTTTTCTAATGGAACATAATTGGCAACCGTGTTTCCGCTTCCTAGGCAATACCCTCCACCTATTTTGCATGCTTTCAAAACTCGGCTTACGTACTCTTGGACTTCTTTCGGTTTACACCTAGAAAACACGTCCATGTCGATGCCTCCGATTAAGCCAATTCGGTGTCCATAGATTTTCTTGGCTTCGGTCACTGGAAGGTAAGTGTCCTCAAACGAGTGCTTGGCGTCCACTTTAACATCGTTTATTATGTTGTCCATTACAACCTTAAGATCGCCACATGAATGCAAAACGTAAAGCGAGCCTTTGGAATGCGCCATCTCAGCCATTTTCTTATGAACCGGAAAGACCCACCGTCTCATCATTGAAGGCGAAATCATAAGCCCGTTCTTGTAACCCCAATCGTCGGACCCCCAGAAAGCCACAATTTTTCTGCTTGTGTCAGCTGCAGAGCTTGAAACGGGCAACATTTATTTCAGTAGCCTTCCTAAACATGGCTTCAACGAGGTCTTTCTGCTTGTAAAGGCTAACGTAGAAGTTCTTTATGCCCATCATCCACATCACAGGCTCAAGAACCGCACCGGCACCCGTGACAACACCCATGCCTGAAGGAACGTGGTCGCATACCCATTCCAACCCAGCGTTTCCTTCCTCAGCAATCTGTTCAGGCTCCTCCCAGGGATACGAATTAAAGTCTTTCCAGTCTGCGATTACGCCCGTAGCCTCGTTTGCCCACGTCCTTTCTCCACGGTTGAGCTCAGCAGCTTTGTCTGCAGTTTTGTACCTGTAGGCTCTGGTGCCAACTTCGCCTGCTGCCAAAAGTTTCTCGTCAATCTTGGACTGCTTGACTGCAGCTTCGTAATCTTGTGTGTCAGCGCGGACATAGTCATAACCCAACATTTCATGAAACTCCATCAGAGCAAGCGTCCGTTCCTCCCACTGTCTTCGGCTTCGCATCTTTTTACCAAAATAGTTCAGACGTTTGCCCAAAACCGCAGCCATCACCTCGTTGTCGGCGAAAATCTCCATGAACGGCACGCGGTCCGGAATCCTTGACCTTGAAAGAGCAGCGTTCAACCGTTCAACGTTAGGTTGCGGATTGTGTTCACGAATTTTCTTTAAAAGAGTTCTGGCAACGGACTTCATTTCCTTTCCCCATGGTAGTAGTGTCTTAACGATTGTTTTTAGTACATTGTGTGCTGATATTGTTTTTGATAAACACTTATTACACCTTAACTTAGACTAATAAAAAATAAATGCACAAAACACAGTAGATGGATATGGCGAATGACGATGAAAGCAGACTGTTTGGTACGGCGGAAAAGACATCAGAATCGAAGACATGCCTAAGCCAAAAATAAGAAACAACGAAGTTTTAGTCAAGGTTCAGGCTGTGGGAATATGCGGTTCGGAACTCCACGCATACGAAGGAGTCTCCCAAAGAAGGACGCCGCCGCTTGTCATGGGCCACGAATTCACAGGTGAAGTGGCAGAAATCGGGAAAGACGTGAAAGACCTCAAGTTGGGCGAAAGGATTACCGTTGACCCACTTAAACGGTGCGGCGTATGCACACCTTGCGTCCGCGGTCAGGGCAACGTTTGCCGCAACGTAAAGCTGTTTGGGTTGCACACAGGCGGGGCTTTCGCTGAGTATGTAGTCTGTCCCAGCGTTGAATTGTTATGTGCTGCCAGACCATGTGACTTACGAGGAAGGAGCAATGACTGAGCCGCTTTCTGTGGCTTTACGCGCGGTTAACAACACGGATGTTAAACTTGGGGACACCGTCGTCGTCATCGGAGCAGGCATAATCGGGTTGTCGATTCTGCAAGCAGCAAAGGCAGCAGGCGCAGGACGACTCATTGTAACAGACGTTGTTGATTACAGGTTAGATTTTGCCAAAACCTTAGGCGCAGACATAACAATTAACTCAATGACTGAAGACCCTGTCTCAAGAATAATTGAATTAACTAACGGTTCAGGAGCGGAGGTCGTTTTCGAAGCTGTAGGCTTAGAAGCAACGGTTCAGCAAGGAATAAATATGTTAGCGATTGGGGGAAAGCTGACTGTTGTGGGAATGATGTCGAAAACCATGACTTTGAATGTTTTGTCTATTGTGTCTAGAGAACTTCAGATTAGAGGCTCTTACGCCTACGCTTCGGACGATTTCAGAAGAGGCTTTAGTTACATAGTAAACCGCAAGATCGATGTGAAACCCTTAATAACGAACATATTGCCTCTGGAAAAAACGCAAGAAGGCTTCGAACTGATGCATGAAAAGAAGGGAAAGACCCTTAAAATCATGTTAAAACCATAATCAAGAATAACGTAAAGTAGTGAGAAACGCTAAACCAAAAAAAAGACCAAGTTCTATAACTGGATTCAGTTAGATTTATTTTCATTTATTTCATGTTGATTCTTGTGGTTCTATCATTAGCCTTTTTCCGCTTTAAGATCGGACCGAGTTAAATTAAAATTCATATTATTTTGTAAAATTCCTTCAAGGAAATCACGAATAAGGTTGTTAAATGAATACGAAAGTTGGCTGCACGAATGGAAAAACCTTTAAATATTCCGCAAGTTGTCTTCATAAACACGCAATAAATACAAGGTAAAAAGCGTCTAACCACCAGAAGATACAGGTTAGGCATAGCTTAAAAAAGGAATGGCGTCTTCAAAGTTACCTAATTCGTGAGGAGCTGCATAAACCGTAATGTCCTCTGAGTTTAAACACATAGTTCGCCTATTAGGCAAAGACTTGGACGGAACAATAAACGTAGTCTTCGCCCTAACTGTAATAAAGGGCATAAACATACGATTAGCAAATGTCTTGGTAAAGAAAGCCAATATTCCGCAAGAAAAAAGGTTAGGTTTCCTTTCTGATGTTGAAGTTAGAAGGCTCGTAGAAATCCTTGGCAACATTGAAGGACAAAGTTTACCTTCTTGGCTGTTGAATCGCCGAAAAGATGTAGAAACCGGGAAAGACATCCACCTTACAACCTCTGACCTTGACCTTCAAATGAAGCAGGATGTTGAAAGGATGACAACGATGAGGTCTTGGCGAGGTTACAGGCATTCCTACGGTCTTAAAACTCGGGGACAAAGAACTAGAACAAGTGGCAGAAAAGGAAAAGTTACCGGTGTAAAGAAAAAGGCGTTGGTGAAACCTGTTGGGGGACCCTAGGAAACAGAAAAAGAAGTATGAAACCCCAAGGTTTCCTTGGCGGTCAGACATTCTCGACAGCGAGTCTCAGGTTGCTCGGTGGGTACGGTTTAAGGAACAAACGTGAACTTTGGCAACACAGAACAATGCTTTCAAAGTTCCGAAGCATGGCAAGGTCTCTTTTAAGCATGTCGACTTCTGACAGAGCTGAACTTGAGTCCCAGCTTCTAGGTCGGCTGAAGAATCTGGGCATACTGCCAGAGTCAGTCTGTTTTGGACAATGTCTTGGACTTAGGTATGGAATCGATACTGGAACGTCGACTTCAGACGCTTGTTCAGAGAAAAGGACTAGCCAAATCCATGTATCAAGCCCGTCAACTAATAACGCATGGGCACATAGCCTTAGGCGACCGAAAAGTTTCTTCTCCAAGTTTCCTCGTGCCCAGCAGAAAAGAAAACAGTATTTCCTACGCATCAAGAAGCCTTCTGAACAATCCAGAGCATCCAATCAGGCAGGCAATAGAACCTAGAGTTAACGGAGTGAAACGAATGAGTAAGAAAGACGAGAGATGGGGAGTCGTCCACATTTTCAGCTCATACAACAACACCATAGTCCACATAACAGACCTTTCAGGAGCAGAAACAATATCCACAGCGTGCGGAGGCATGTTCGTTAAAGCGGACAGGCTACAGTCCTCACCTTACGCCGCAATGAGAGCAGCGTCACACGTTGCAACAATCGCCCAAGACAAAGGCATAACAGCAATACACATAAAAGTCCGTGCTCCAGGCGGATCAGGTCCACGCACGCCGGGACCAGGGGCACAGGCAGCAATCAGAGCTCTTGCGCGTGCTGGATTCAGGTCCATAGGTCGTATAGAGGAGGTTACGCCGCTTCCCCATGATGGAACAAGACGTAAAGGCGGACGTAGGGGAAGAAGGGTATAGGAAAGTATTTGATTCTTATGAGGGAATATTGTTCGAACATTTATCGATTTTACTAAGAGGATTAAAACATGAACATAAACTTCCTTAACAAAAACGAGGATTCGATGCGTTTCATGGTGGAGGGTATAGACACTCCTATGGCTAACACGCTTAGGCGCATTGTTCTTTCCGAAGTTCCAGTGATGGCGGTCGACGATGTTGTAATGATTGAAAACTCCTCGGTTATACATGACGAAATACTTTCCTTAAGGTTAGGCTTGGTTCCACTTAAAACCGACCTTGACGCTTACAACCTTCCAGAAAAATGCAACTGCAAAAGCGAACTCGGATGCCATCTGTGCAGAACCGTCTTAACATTGGACGTTGAAGCCAAAGATGGACAACGAACCGTCTATTCAGGAGACATGGTTCCAGAAGATCCTCACATCGCTCCAGTCAGCGAAAAGATCCCGTTAGTAAAATTAGCGACAGGACAAAAGGTAAGACTGGAAGCATATGCAAAACTAGGTAAGGGCATGGCTCACGCAAAGTGGCAGCCCGTATCCTCCTGCATCTACAGGTATGTGCCCGTTGTCAAGATAGATCAAACCAAATGCGACGGCTGCGGTAAATGCGTCGACATTTGCCCCAAAAAAGTTTTTGAGAAAAACGGAAACAAAGTGAAGGTAGCCAACGAGATAGAATGCATATTATGCGAGGATTGCGTCGAAGCCTGTGATAAAAATCCTTCAGCCATAAAGGTAGACAAGAAGGAGAACGCTTTCATTTTTTACATAGAATCCACAGGCGCCCTTCCCGTTGAACGTATATTCTCTGAAGCACTAAAAATATATGATGAAAAATGCTCAGACTTCATGAACCAGATGGTGGCGGTATTAAATGTGCCCGAAAAGACTGATTAAAAGCACTAACCAAAACTTCGTAAACCTCATTCGGTTATTGAAAAAGAAGTCTAGAGAAAACAACGCTGCCATATGGCGAGATGTAGTGAAAAGCTGTCTCAACCAAAAAGCAAACGCATAGCAGTAAACATAAGCAAAATTAATAGACACACGAAAGAAAACGAAGAAGTCGTAGTTTCTGGAAAGGTTCTTGGCTCTGGAATAATGAACCATCCAGCAACAGTCGCGGCTTTAGATTTTTCGGACGAAGCTTCATCCAAGATAGTTAGTGCTAAGGGAAAATGCCTGACTTTACCAGAGGTCCTCGAAGTGAATCCTAAAGGCGCTAATTTAAGGATAATACGGTGAAAGCAATGAGCAAAAGCAGTGAACTAAAATCAATAATCGTCGACGCGAAAGGCCTAGTACTCGGAAGAATGGCAAGCGAAGTCGCCAAACGGTTACTGAATGGCGAAAGTATAATGATTATTAACGCTGAAGAAGCCGTTATCTCAGGCAAGAGACTAAGCATCTTTCGAAACGCTGAAGAATTCCTCCAAGTAGGTCATCATAGAAAAGGACCACTGCACTTCCGAAATCCAGAAAGAATCGTGAAAAAGGTTGTCAGAGGCATGCTTCCACGAACAAAACCATGCGGAATTGAGGCTCTAAAGAGACTCAAAGTCTATACTGGCTCTCCAGAAGGGCTTAGGGACAAAGGAAAAATCATGCTTTCAAACGCGGACGCTAGCAATTTAAGAGGTCCTTACATAAAAGTCTCAGATTTAGCACGCAACATCGGATGGAAAGATTAGGTGCATGACATGTCAAGCACAAAAAAGGTTCTGGTAGTCAGCGGAAAACGCAAAACAGCAATTGCAAAAGCAACCGTGAGAACAGGCGCGGGTAGAATACGCGTTAACAATATCCCTCTAGAAATTTTTGAACCCGAAGTAGCTCGCGAAAAAATCCGAGAACCCCTTATCCAAGCTGGCGAAGATGTCTGGAAACAGTTAGACATCAGCATCAAAGTAAAGGGCGGCGGATTCATGGGTCAAGCCGAAGCTAGCAGGATGACTCTTGCCAACGCTCTTTTGAAGTGGACAAAGAGTTCGCACCTGCGAAGCGTGTTTCTCAAATATGACAGGACAATGGTAGCCGGAGACCCTCGGCGTAAGGAACCGAAAAAGTTCGGCGGACCCGGCGCCAGAGCGAAGGACCAGAAAAGTTACAGATAAACAGCATAAAATAATGATGTGAAGGAAGGGAACAAAGACGATTATACCTGTTAGGTGTTTCACATGCGGAAAACTCGTCGGCGACAAGTGGGAAGAGTTCGCTAAGAGAGTTAAGGCGGGAGAAAATTCGGGGAAAGTCTTGGACGATTTGGGTATCACTCGTTATTGTTGCCGACGCATGCTTTTGTCGCACGTTGAGATAATAGACGAGATCATAAAGTTTTACGAAAGACCATCCATGGAAAAAGAGGAGGAAACAACGTAACTTGTCAGCTCTCATAGAGGACGTGACAGCCCGAAAGATCATCAACAGCCGCGGAGACTCAACAATAGAAGTCGACGTGACCACAATCGACGGATTCGGAAACGCCTCAGCACCAAGTGGAGCAAGCACAGGAAAAGCAGAAGCAATCCCCTTTCCTGAAGGCGGAGTAGAAGAAGCCGTAAGGAAGGTTGAGGAGCTTGTGGCTCCCGAAATAATTGGGCTCTACGCAGATGAACAAGAGGAAGTTGACAGGCTTCTCCGAGAGCTTGACGGAACAGAAAACTTCCAAAACATCGGTGGAAACACTGCGTTCGCTGTTTCGTTGGCTGTGGCTGACGCTGCATCAAACTCGTATGATCTTCCTCTGTACCAATATTTAGGTGGTTCTCTTGCCTCCGATCTTCCGTATCCTCTAGGCAACGTTGTTGGTGGGGGAAAACACGCTTTGGGCAAGGCTACTGACATTCAGGAGTTTCTCGTTCTACCAGTCGGTGCTCCCTCCTTCTCAGCTGCAATGGAAGTCTAACACGAAAATACATAAGAAATTGAAGGATATCCTCAAGAAAGTTGATTCGTCCTTTACTGGCGGAAGAGGAGATGAAGGAGCGTGGGCGCCAAACGTAACCAACGATCAGGCCCTCGAAGCAGTGTTTAACACTTGCAAAGAAGCTTCAACAGAACTTGGGTTCGACTGCAGACCCGGATTAGATGTGGCAGCCTCGTCATTGTGGGAACCAAAAAAGAAAAGCTACGTCTACACAAGAGACGGCATAAGCCGAGACTCAGGTGAACAGTTAGACTATATTCTTGATCTTATTGGGAAATACAAGACTTGTTTATGTCGAGGACCCAGTTCACGAAGACGATTATCAAGGCTTCAAGGATCTCACCCAAAAGTCCAGCAGATGCCTAATCTGTGGCGACGACCTTTTCGTCACAAACGTGAAAAGGCTTAGCCAAGGCATAAAGGTTCACGCTGGAAACGCCATAATCATTAAAATGAACCAGGTTGGAACCTTAACGGAAACCTGGTATACAACAAGGTTGGCGCTGGAAAACGGTTATGTTCCGGTTGTGTCGCACAGGTCTGGCGAAACCGCGTCAACTCACATAGCTCATCTTGCTGTGGCGTTCAAAGCCCCTGTTATCAAGACTGGCGTAGTTGGTGGAGAAAGAATTGCAAAGCTGAATGAGCTTATACGCATCGAGGAAAGTTTAGGTGAAAAGGCTCGAATGGCAATACTGAAGATTTGAGGAGTTGATGTGTGTGTCAGAAGAAATCAAAGAGGAAGAAGAAGTCAAAAAAGAAGAGGTTGTTGATGAAACAACTGTTGCTCCGATGGAAGGTTTGCTTTTATCCCAAGATTCGCTGCTTTCAACAGGCATCCACATAGGCACAAAAATCAAAACCAAAGACATGGAGCCCTTCATCTACCGCATCAGAGGTGACGGACTCTTCGTCTTGGACCTAAAGAAGACCGACGAGCGGATAAGAGTCACCGCGAAATTTCTTGCACGCTTTGAACCAACAAAAATTGCTGTTGCAGCAGCTAGACTTTATGCCCGTGAACCAGTCATGAAGTTCTGCGAGATAGTAGGCGCTACTCCCATCACCGGACGGTTTGTTCCCGGCATGCTTCTAAATCCCATTTATCTCCATAGGATAGAACCAGATGTGATTTTTGTGTCTGATCCTAGGGCTGATTTTCAAGCAGTGAAAGAAGCTTCAAGCTTGGGAATCCCCATAATCGCTCTATGCAGCACGGACAATGATTTTAGCTTACGCGGACTTAGTTATACCCACAAACAATAAAGGCAGGAGAGCACTCGCAGTGATCTATTGGCTTCTGGCAAGGCAGGTTATACGCGAAAGAGGCGAAATTGCTCCTGACGGGGAATTATCTGTCTCACTCGAGGACTTTGAGGTTAAGCTAGTCGAAAAAAGCCAGCAGACTCAATAGCGGAAGCATTTTTCGGTTTCTTTCTTAACGTTTCGAAAATCAAAGTGTTTTATATCGAAGATTCGACAGATTATCTGATAAACCCAAACGGTTAAAATCTCTCGGTATTGACTACGTCCAAGACTAATCTGCATTGGAGGTAATGGTCTGAAAACTCAAGCCAAGGCTTCAGCTCCAGCAAAGGTGATACTGTTAGGCGAACACTTTGTGGTACACGGAGAGCCAGCGGTAGTCTTAGCTATTGACCGAAGGGCAACAGTTACTGCAGAACCACGAAAAGACAGGAAGGTATGGATAAAATCCAAAGCAATGAAATGTTCGGGCTACTTCGAAAATGATAAGTTTTACAGTAAAAAAGGCGATGAGCATTTAATAAAAAAGAGACTTGACCCAATTTATATAGTTGTTAAAAGCGTTTTGAATTTCTCGGGCAGAGATGTCGACGTTAGTCTTAAGGTTGATTCACCAATTCCTGTGGCAGCTGGGCTAGGTTCCTCTGCTGCTGTGGCTGTTGCTTCTGCTGCTGCATTAAACCATCTCTTTGATGCAGGCTTAAATGAGAAAGACATTTTTCAGGTAGACTTTGATGCGGAAAAGATTGCCCATGGAAACTCTTCAGGCCTCGATCCAGCCATCTCGACATACGGTGGCGTCTTATGTTATCGTAAAGGCGAGAATATTCAGAAACTGAATGTTGGCACTGACTTGCCTCTTGTGGTTGGGAACACCGGCATTGAGCGGTCAATGGGAGAGATGGTTGCCCACGTGGGCGAGTTAAGAAACCAATATCAATCTGTCATTGACAAAATTATTGGAGCTGGTGGTGAAATCGTTGCCCGAAGCATCGAGGCTTTGGACCAAGGTGACCTCGAAACGTTGGGCGAAATGATGAACATTAACCATGCTCTTCTCTGCGCAGTAGGCGTCTCAAACGAATCCATTGACAAAATGGTCTACGCAGCACGAAAGCTGGTGCTTTTGGCGCAAAGCTTACGGGAGGTGGCGGAGGAGGATGCATTGTTGCCCTTTCGAAGCCTGAACGCGTTCAGGATGTGGCGGAAGCCATAAAACAGGCGGGAGAAGAAGCCTTCGTAACAAAGATGACCATGGAAGGAGTGAGGATTGAGGAATAAACTTTTGGTGTTGAAGCTCGGAGGCTCCGTCATCACGGAAAAGGCTAGACCCTTAACGCCTAATTTTCCAGCTATAAAAAGGCTTGCAGACGAAATCTTCCAAGCACAGCCATCAAAGCTCATTTTGGTTCATGGGGGAGGAAGCTTCGGTCACCCGATTGCCGAAAAATATGGCATCGCAGACGGGTTTAAAGACAAGTCTCAGCTCGCGGGATTTTCGGAGACCCATGAGGCTATGGTTTCTTTGAACAAGATAATACTGGAAAGCCTACTTAGGAAGGGAGTTCCAGCTTTCGGGATGGCTCCTTCATCTTTTATAATCACGAAGTCGGGTCGAATCCACGTTTTTAATAAGGAAACTCTAAAACAGGCAGTTAAGATGGGTCTTGTTCCAGTTTTATATGGAGATGTTGTTCTAGACTTGAACATGGGTTTCACAGTTCTTTCAGGAGACCAATTAGCGTCTTTTCTAGCGGAAAAAATGAAGGCTCAAAGGCTCATAATGGGAGTTGATGTTGACGGAATTTTCACAGATGACCCAAAAAAGAATCCCTCAGCCCGTTTGATTCAGCACTTAACGTTAGCTGAGCTTAAAAACCCAAAAAATAGAATTAGCGGAACAGGAGTTACTGATGTTACAGGCGGAATGTTGGGCAAAGTTTCAGAGCTCACTTTACTAGTCACGAAAGGTATCGAGACTATGATAGTGAATGCTTCCAAATCAGGTAATATATACAAAGTCCTTAAAGGAGAGAAGGTTGTTGGCACAAAAATTGAACCGTAAATCCCAAGCTAAGCAGACAGAGGAAAGGAAAACTGAACACATATGTATATGCCTAGAGGAAGATGTAAAGGCAAAGAAAACATCAACAGGCTTCGAGGATGTCTTTCTGATTCACAGGGCACTTCCCGAAATCAACCAAAAAGACGTTGACCTTTCAACGCAAGTCTTCGGTCACAAGTTCTCAGCGCCTTTGATAATCACCGGAATAACTGGAGGAACCGAAAAGGCATTCCAGATTAATGCAGCTATCGCTGAAGCTGTTGAGGAACTTGGACTCGGCATGGGAGTCGGGAGCCAAAGAGCAGCCCTTGAAAACCTGAAACTTGAACGAACCTACTCAATCGTCAGGAAAAAAGCACCAAACGCCTTCATTCTCACTAACATTGGTGCTCCACAGATTAAGAAGGGATACAGCTTAGGCCAAATCAAAAAAGCAGTAGACATGGTGAACGCTGACGCTTTGGCAGTCCACCTTAATCCTCTTCAGGAAGCCGTGCAGCCAGAAGGAGAAACCAATTATACAGGAATTCTACAGAAAATAGGGGAACTTGCGAAAAGCCTTGATGTTCCAGTTATCGTTAAGGAGACAGGCGCGGGTATATCGACTGAAGACACTAAGAAACTTGTGGATGCTGGAGTCTCAGGCATCGACGTTGCAGGAGCAGGGGGAACCGAGCTGGGCAGCAGTTGAATATTACAGAGCCAAACAACGCGGTGACATTTTGGGGCAGGAAATTGGCAAGGACCTGTGGGATTGGGGGATACCGACTGTTGTCACGCTTATTGAGGCGGTTCAGTCAGTCAGTGTGCCCGTAATTGCATCTGGCGGCGTCCGCACAGGCAGCGACGTCGCGAAGTCTTTAACTTTAGGGGCATCTTTGGCGGGATTTGCGCTTCCTGTTTTAGGTCCATCTTTGAAGGACAGCGAAGAAGTTAAGATGAAACTTGACCTCGTCATTCGCCAACTGCGAACCATCATGTTTCTTGTTGGGGCTTCTTCGATTGAAGGGTTAAAGGCTGTTCCAGTTATAGTAAGCGGAAAAACTGCGGAATGGCTACGGGCAAGAGGTTTCAACTTGGTGAGCTATGCGGGACGAGGAGGTTGACCAGTCGGGATGAGCGTCGATGACACAATAGAACGAATACTAAGGCAGAAGGCGGAATTAATCGACCGCTATATCGAGAAGTACGTGCCTAGGGAATTCAAAGATGACTCCTTAATCCTGAAAATCTGCCTTCCAAGAAACAATCTTGACTTGAGTGCCTTAAACAAGACAGTGGCTAAGCCTTTTTGGGACTTCATGGACCGAGGGGGCAAACGTTGGAGACCAGCACTTTTTGTTCTAGTTTGCGACGCTTTAGGTGGGGATTCTGAGAGATTTTTGGACTTTGCCACGATTCCTGAAATCATTCATAACGGAACCTTGATTGCGGACGACATTGAGGATTCCTCAAAGATGAGGCGGGGAAAGCCGTGCACCTACGAACTGTTTGGGGTTGATGTTGCAATTAACCTTTCAAACGTGATGTACTTCCTGCCTATGCTCGCATTGAACGAGAACGCTGGTTGCCTTACGTCTAAACGGGCGAAGAGACTGTACGAAATTTACGTCCAAGAGATGGTTAACATTAACTTCGGGCAAGCAATCGACATAGCGTGGCACAACGGCTTATCACCAATAAACGAGGTTTCTGAGGAACAATACCTACAAATGTGTTCCTACAAAACTGGAACCCTCGCGAGAATGGCAGCAAGAATGGCAGCAGTGCTTGCAGCTGCTGACGATGACACAGTTGAGAAGATGGGGAAGTTCGCTGAGTCCGTCGGTGTGGCTTTCCAAATTCAGGACGACGTTTTGGACCTTGTTGGCGAACAGTTTGCCAAAGGAAAAGGCGGATTGGGAATGGACATCACTGAAGGAAAGCTGACGTTAATTGTCATTCATACTTTCAGAAAATCGTCTTCTGCGGACAAAAAAGAGTTAACGCAGATTCTCAGCCTGCACACAACCGACGTAACGTTGAGGAGAAAAGCAATCCAGTTATTCAACAAATATGGCTCAATAGAGTACGCTAAGAAATGTGCATCAACGTTGGTTCGTGAGAGCTGGGATGAAGTTGATAAAATTCTTCTGCCTTCTGATTCAAAGAATGTTTTGAAGGCACTCGCCGACTATCTTATAGAAAGAAACACGTAAACAATCTACATGACCTCGGTGGCAAGAAAGAATGGTATGTTCAAGAGACTCCGGGAAACATTTAGAAATCAAAGAAACCATTCGCAAAATAGCCCTAACAAACGCCATCGAGCATGAAGGAAAGGCACAACCGAAACCTATTCTCGGGAGGTTGCTGGCTGAAAATCCTGAGTTAAGAGGGAAAGTCGCAGAAGCCACTTCTTTAGTGGACACTGTTGTTCACGAAGTTAACTCTTTCACCTTGGAAAAACAGAAGGAAATTGTTAGAAAGCTTTGGCCAACACTCTTAGAGGAGAAGGGAAAAATTGAAGAGAAGAAAGGACTTCCGCTGTTGCCGAATGTCGAAAAGTACAAGCAGGTTGTCACGCGTTTTGCTCCTAACCCTGACGCGGTTCTTCACATCGGGTCGACTCGTGCTGTGATTTTGAGTCACGAGTACGCACATATGTATGATGGCTTGTTTATTTTGAGGTTCGAAGACACAGATACACGCTTAAAGAAATCTGCCCTGAAATTTTACGATTTAATCAGAGAAGACCTAAGGTGGCTTGGGTGCGAATGGGATGCTGAATACATACAAAGCGACCGCATCGAAATTTACTACAAGCATGCGGAGAAGTTGCTGAAAGACGGACACGCCTACGTCTGCACATGCAAACGTGAGGATTTCCACGAAAAAGTAACCGTCAGAGAACCGTGTCCATGCAGAATCCTTAGCCCTGAAGAGAGCATGAACCGTTGGCAAGCCATGCTTAGCGGAGAATACGGCGAAGGTGAAGCTGTCGTACGAGTCAAAACGGACCTTGATCATCCGAACCCCGCAATCCGAGAGTGGCCAGCTTTCAGAATTGTTGATCCCAAGAAGTATCCTCATCCAAGGGTAGGCAGGAAGTATCGTGTCTGGCCGCTTTTTGCTTTTGCGAACGGCGTCGACGATCACCTTAACGACATCACCCATGTTATTCGTGGCAAAGAACACTTGGCAAACCAGAGAAGGCAGGAGTACCTTTACGCATATCTTGGGTGGAAGTATCCGGAAGCAATCCATTACGGCAGGCTCAAGATTGTTGGAGCCACATTGAGCAAGTCGAAGATTGTCCACGGCGTTCAGGATGGAACCTACACGGGTTGGGATGATCCTAGGCTTGCAACTTTCAGGGCTTTGAGTCGCAGGGGAATACAGCCTGGCGCCCTAAGGCATCTCATACTGGACATTGGTCCGAGACCCGTTGACATTACCCTCAGTTGGGAGAACCTTTACGCTTACAATAAAAAAATTATTGATCCGACAGCAGACAGGTTCTTCTTCGTTCAAGAACCGTTAAAACTTACTGTAAAAGGAGTCAAAAAACCGTATGCGGCTCATATTCCCTTTCTTCCTGACCATCCTGAACGGGGACACCGAACTCTTATCGTTAAACCTCGGAATGATGAAGCGGAGATTCTTGTTTCAAGCAGGGATAAAGCTTTGTTTGCGAATGGTTCTGTCATTCGGTTGATGGAGATCTTCAACGTTAAAGTTCAAGATGCAACCGAAACAGGATTCTCTGCTACTTATTTCAGCGAAGCCTACGATGATGCGAGACGGCTAAGGGTGCCATTGGTTCACTGGTTGCCAGTGGATGAAGGAGTCTCATGCGAGGTTTTGATACCCGACGGCTCATCAGTGAAAGGTTTGGCGGAAGATGCGTTCCGTAACGTTTCGGTCGGTCAGATTGTTCAGTTTGAACGTTTTGGGTTCGTGAGGGTTGATCAGAAGAACGAAAAAATCGGGGTGGTTTATGCCCATAGATAAGGAACGTTTATATTTTCGGAAAGGTATCACAACAAAGTCAATCAGGTCAGGAGCGAATGGGTGTTGAAAGACGAGGTTGAGAAAATAATCAATGAGATTAGACCGCACCTTGTGGCGGACGGCGGAGACATCGAACTCGTTGATGTTGACAAGGAAGGAACCGTCAAGGTTAAGCTGAAGGGTGCATGCGCAGGATGCCCCATGTCTCAGATGACTCTGCAGTTAGGCGTTGAACGATACCTGAAAAGCAAGGTTCCCCAAGTCAAAAAAGTCATAAGCGTTTAAGCCGTAGAGTCTACGTTTTTCCTATAATAGTATTTTTCGCCATTTTGTTTTAATATCCTATTGATCTCTAGGTTACAATGTTGACATTAAAACCGTAACATATATAGGGAGACGTTCACAGTTAGGGTTAAACGTAAACTGAAACATGTGTTGATGAAGTTTCGGTGAATGAACATGTCGAAACCATTCTTCATAAAGTTTGAGACACCAGCAGAAGTAGCCAACGCTGCGTACGAGGCGCTTCAAATAGCAACGCGAACGGGTAGCATACGTAAAGGTACCAATGAAACAACCAAAGCGATAGAAAGGGGACAGGCGAAGCTTGTCATCATAGCTGAGGACGTTGATCCGCCTGAAGTGGTTGCCCATCTTCCAATACTATGCGACGAAAGGAAGATCACTTTCGTTTTTGTCCCAAGTAAAGTTAAACTTGGAAATTCTGTGGGAATCGATGTTCAATCTGCCGCTGTGTGCATCGTTGAGACTGGAGAAGCATCCGACCTAGTCGCAGAAATTGTGACTCGGATACGGAGGATCAAGGAAGGTTCCAGTTAATGAGCCAGAAAGAAAGCGAGGTAGCCCAAACTCCTGCGCAAGTCATTCAAATTGTCGGCAGAACGGGATCAACAGGCGAAATCATTCAGGTTAGGGTCAGAATCCTCGAAGGTCCCGACAAAGGACGCATTATAACAAGGAACATTAAGGGACCAATTCGGTTGGAAGACATCCTTATGTTGAGAGAGACAGAAAGGGAAGCCCGAAAAATTAGGTAGCAAACCAACTGAACCTCGCATCAGCCACCTTGGATGATTATTTGCAGTTAACATTCGGAGAAACTGAAAATGCCTAAATCCCAAAAATGCGCGTTCTGCGGTCACGAGTTTCCGCGGGGCACAGGAATGATGTACATTAGAGGCGATGGCGCAATCCTGTGGTTCTGTTCAAGCAAATGTAGGAAAAGCGCTGTGAAACTGAAGCGAGACGCACGAAAACTCAAATGGACAGACTACTACCAGAAAGAAGAAAAATCCACAATAAGGTAATCCAATAATTCTTAGTATGTTTGACTCTGCAAAAGTTCTATTTCATGTAAAGAAACAATTTCATTTTTTTTAAAAAAAAGTTTATACTATTCTATTATTCGATTTATGCGGATCTGTCTGGTCTGATTTGTTCATCAACTGAATTTGCATTTTGAACAACAAACAATATCGTCTAAGACCTATCTGATTTGTGTAACATTCGATTTTCAATTTTGTGTAACGAACAGTGCTGTCTTAGACCTGTCCTGTTTTGTGTGACAATAGAATTTTCCGTTTGTATGATAAAGGGTCTGATTCATGTTAATTCGGTAAAAGCTTGACTAAATGGGTATGAATTCCAGTCTGAGCTGAAACAGGTGTTAACTTAAATATTGTTCATATGCAATTCCATGTTTGTGGGTGATGACAGCTCTGACCCTACTGATTCATAAGGCATGATGTAGATCTTGAGTGTGGAACCCACACATTAAATTGCCACCATCATAGTTAGGCTTCTTTTGTTATAGGAACTGAGATAAGAAGCGAAAACCGATTCTTTAAACAATACATCGACACGGACAGCAACGCATATGGTGTTTAGATGAGAAACCTTAGCTTCATCAAGATTGTTCCCGTAGCCTTCGAAAGCTTAGGCGTCCGTTCCATGTGTACCTATGTTGAAACTCCTGATATTAACATTCTTTTGGATGCTGGTGTCTCGTTGTGTCCGAACCGTTATGGACTGACTCCTCATCCCAAGGAGTACGTGGCTTTGAGGGAGTGCCGAAATAGGATGCTAGATCTAGCTAAAAAAGCGGACGTTGTGACCATCAGCCATTACCATTTTGACCATCACACGCCTTCGTTCACTGACTGGGTGAACCACTGGTCTTCGGCTGAGATTGCCGAGAAGATTTATGCGGGTAAAATTGTTTTCGTGAAGAGTTACAAGTCGAACATTAATCCCAGCCAAAGGCAGCGGGGTTGGATGTTCCATAAAACGTCTGGAAAAAAGGCTTCAAGGCTCGAGTTCGTTGATGGCAGAACATTCAGGTTCGGAGAAACGTCTATGAGGTTTTCTGTCCCAGTTTGCCATGGCGAAGAAGGTTCAGAGCTGGGCTGGGTACTAATGACGGCAATTGAACATAAAGAGGAAAAGGTGCTTTTCGCGCCTGATGTTCAAGGACCCATGTCTGACAGAACAGCCAAAATCATCCTAGAAGAAAAGCCTATGCTGGCAATTGTGGGTGGTCCTCCAGTTTACCTTGCCCAGTATAAGGTTAGCCCACAAAAAATCGAGGCAGCAATGTTGAACCTTGAAACCATCGGGGAAAACGTGCCAGAAACAATTCTGGACCACCACATCCTCAGAGACGAAAACTGGACGAAAACCACGCAATCCGCCATCGACAAGGCGTCTGGTCTTGGGCATCAAATATTGACAGCTGCTGAGTACACTGGGCAAACAAACAAACTTTTGGAGGCACATAGAAAAATCCTTTACAAAACTGAGCCGCCTTCCCAAGAATTCATGAAATGGACGAAGATTCCGTTACAGGAAAGAAAACGTGCGCTGCCGCCAATCTAAAAAGATCGTTAAACGTAATTCTCTTGGTTTTTTCAGTTTTTACGCATTTTTGGATATAAACGAATCCACGTAAAGCCTAATGTCCTCAAGAACAGCGGATGGCATAGGCAAGTCCTTCATCGTTTTCAAGCCAGGCTCCGCGTTGATGACTTTGGGAATTGAATTGACGATCATGGCTGCTGTCGCGAGGTCGCCGTGTACGCATGGGCTGATCTTTTCGTGTATGTTGGGCGTGCCCTCGATCGTAATTGAATCGTATTCCTCTTCCGCGCCAATGTACGCCTTGAACAACAACGTTATGACGGGCTTGCCATCCATTATGCCGCGAACGGATTGCCTTAGACCAGCAACTTTTCCACGTTCAACCTTCACAGCATTGCTTTCAACAGGTTTCTCAGCGACGATGGGTTCAACAGCGCCTATTTCGACGGCTTGAAGCTTCCACCTCAACGCATCAGTCTATCATGGCGACCGACTGCTCCAAGCCAATGTGACCCGTAATCTGTTTGTCCGCGATTTTTTCTTTGAATTCGTCAACCGAAAGCCCAGCACCGATCTTTTTCTGGAAAGGCGCCCTTCGACCCGCCGCGTCCATGACCCTTTCAACTTGAATGCGCCTAATTTCTTGGCAGACGCTTGTTAAAGTAATCGGCAGAGCGTCCATGACGAATCCGGGATTGATTCCTGTGCCCAAAACTGTGACCCTGTGTTTTTTTGCCAGTTTGTCAAGTTTAGCCGTCAAATCGCTACTTGAGACATAGGGGTATGAAAGCTCCTCGCACGTTGAAACCACGTTTACGCCGTGTTTGACGATTTCTTCGAACTGCGGATAAACGTCCTTGAGAAAAGAAGATGTAGCGTGAACGACAACATCGGGTTTTACTTCGGACAGCAATTTCGCTATGTCATTCGTTACGACGACACCTAAGGGTTTGTCGGTTCCTATAATTGAGCCTAAGTCACGTCCAATTTTGCTTGGCGAAGAGTCAACTGCTCCGACGATTTCTACTCCCTTTTTCTTTGTTAGTAATTGTGTTATGCTGCTGCCTATCCATCCTGCGCCGTAGAGGACCACTTTCAGTTTCGGTTTTCCGTAAAGTTTGCCGTCCTTCATCAACTTTTGTTTACACTCCGACCTCAACATGTTTGAACGCGAATTTGGCTTTCTTAGTATGCCGATAGAAACTAATAATGCTTGAGGAAGAAGGAAACTGCAAATTTGACTAAAATTTCTTCGTAACATATTCGACAATGGATTCAAAGATGAGTTTTCCGTCGCCATATTCCGTTGGCTTTCCGTCTCTTGTCCAGTCTGGTAGCTGCCAGCCATAAAAGGCTCTTTCAGGATGAGGCATCAACCCGAAAACAGTTCCATCTGGGCTGCAGATTCCTGCAATGTCGCTGAATGATCCGTTCGGATTATCTGGATATTTTCCTTGCGCCTCTTGTCCCGTCTCGTCGCAGTACCTGAAGACAAGCTGATCATTGTCTTTGAGTTTTTTAAGACACTCGTCTTCAGCGTCTTTGGGGAAAATAAACCTGCCCTCACCATGAGCAACGGGGATTCTCAGAACCTTACCTTTTGGAATTTTTCTCGTAAAAAGACAGTTGCCTAAATTTTCGTGTCTTAAGTAGACCCACCTGCACCTATAACCGATTGGCACATTCGTGGCAAGGACAGCCTCTGGATATTTACTGACTCCGTTGAATGCTGGCAGAAGACCGGACTCAACGAGAACTTGGAAACCGTTGCATATGCCTAGAACAGGTTTACCTTCCTCAATAAAGGCTCTCAAGCACTTTCCAAGCTTGGCAGAGAAGTCTTTTGCCAGAATGGCTCCAGCCCTTACATAGTCGCCGAAGGAGAAACCCCCCGGAAACACCAAAACATCGTATTTAAGCAGGCATTTTTTCTTTACAATCTCGTTCAGATGGAGGACTTCCGCCCTGACGTCGAGGTCTTCGAAGGACCGTCTTGTTTCAGCGTCGCAGTTAGTTCCGCCCACCCTAATAATGCATACTTTTATGTCTTCCTTTTTCATCAGTCATCCTCCAAAAGTTTTCTTCCAAGCGTCTCTCAAGTCGTCCAAATCAGCCTCGATGACTGTTTCTTCGCCTAAACCGTGAATCGACAAGCATTTTTCTTTCTTGATTTTACCGATTTGAGCAAAGTTTGCGCCTTTCATTGTAGCCTCGAAATCGCCTATCATTTTTTCGGAGACTTCAATTAGAAACCGGCTGTTCGACTCAGAGAACAGGACATAATCATTTCTTCTTACAGGTTCAGATTGAGGAAACTTGTTTAACCAAACATCCAATCCAAAACCGCTTGAGAATGCCATCTCAGCTGCTGCTACAGCCAATCCACCCTCAGACAAGTCGTGGCAAGCTCTTACGTAGCCAGCCTCGATGGCTTTTGAGATAAAATCCATTGTCCGTTTAGCTTCGTTCAGTCTGACCAATGGAACTGAGCGTCCAATGAAACCTTTCGTCCTGTAGTATTCTGAGCCGCCTAGCTCCGGATACGTCTGCCCAAAAAGGTAAACAAGGTCTCCCGGCGTCTTCAGGTCCATCGAAACCGTTTTCTTAACATCAGAGATTATGCCAATTGCAGTTATCAAAAGCGTCGGCGTAACCGGTCCCAAAGGCGACTCATTGTATAGGCTGTCTTTGCCCGAGATGAACGGGGTTTCGAAGCCCTTGGTGAAATCGTAGCAGGCTTCACAGGCTTTGACGAGTGAGCCAATTCTGTCGGGTTTTTCGGGGCTGCCCCAAACGAAGTTGTCTAGAAGCGCGATTCTCTGCCCACCTACCGCAACGTTGTTCCGTATGGCTTCGTCAATGTTTGAAGCCGCCATCCAGTAAGCGTCGATTTTCCCGTATTGCGGGTTCATCCCGCACGAAATCACGAGCCCCCGATAGGAATCATCCAATGGTTTAATGACCGCAGCGTCGCTTGGACCCGCACATTTTCCGCACAGAGGCTTCAGGACCGTGTTTCCCTTAACTTCATGGTCGTAGGACCTTATCACTGCCTCTTTGCTGGCGATGTTCGGTGAAGACAACAAATCAACCAAAACATCCGTTAAGCCTTCGGGTTCATCAAAACTTGGCTCAACATGCTTGGGTTTTTCCCATTCAGCCCTTCTCTGAACCTTCGGAGGGTTAAAGAGGAATCCCATGTCTATTTCAGCAACTACATTCCCATCGTAACTTAACATCAAAACTTGCTCAGATGATAAAAATCCTATGTTGGTGGCTTCAACGTCTTCGGATGCGAAAATCTCCAAGACTTTCTTCAGATTCTTCTCGGGCACGGTGATAAGCATTCTTTCCTGAGATTCGGAGATGTAGATCTCCCAAGGCGGAATGTTCGGGTACTTCAGTGAAACCCTCTCAAGCTCGACGTTTGCTCCACACTCAAATCTGTGAGCAGCCTCGCCTAGGGCGCTGGACAGTCCTCCACCTCCAAGGTCAGTAATGGACGAAGCCATCTCCATGTCCCTGATTTTTACGATTGCTCGTTTAAGCTTCTCCTCCTCTATAGGGTTGGCAATCTGGACAGCTGGTCTAGAAACTTCCTCTGATTTTTCGGTGAGCTCCAACGAGGCGAAGGTTACACCGTGGATTCCGTCTCTTCCCGTTCTTCCCCCAGCCAAGACGAGGCGGTGCCCCGGCTTAGCGTCCTTTACGTACTTCTTTACTGGCAGCGTTCCTATGCATCCGCAGTAGACGACCACGTTTCCCATGTAGCTCTCGTCAAAGTAGATGGCTCCATTGACTGTTGGGATGCCCATGTTGTTCCCGTAACTCCCAATTCCAGCGACGACGCCTCTATAAACGTACTTAGGATGCTTGACGCCTTGGGGCAACTTGTTGAAATCGTAGTCAAGCGGGCCAAACCCGAGAACGTCGGTGCAGGCTATGGGGTCAGCCCACACACCGAGTATGTCACGGATTACTCCGCCTGTCCCAGTTGCAGCTCCGCCGAAAGGCTCAATGGCTGACGGGTGGTTGTGGGTTTCGACCTTCGCTGCAATGGCTATGTCGCCTTGGAATTGAACTATGCCCGCGTTGTCCTCAAAAACTGAGATACACCACGGCTTGTTCAGCTCACGCGTGGCTTTGGCGATGTACGTCTTGAAAAGAGATTTTATCTCCTTGCCTTCAGGCGTTACAACTGTTCCCTTGAAGGTTTTGTGGAAACAGTGTTCAGACCACGTTTGACCTAAAGTCTGGAGCTCAACGTCCGTCGGATTCCTATTTTTTTGGGCAAAATATTTTTGTACAGCCACCATTTCGTTGAGGTTAAGAGCCAGACCCATTTCTTCGCTGATTTGGGTGAGCTGACGTTTATCAGATTTTGTGATCTTAACTTCGTACAGCTCGAACGGAACCTCTTTCTTTACATACGGATGTTGGCTCATCGGTTTTCCTCTACACGAATAATGTAATTGTCCTTCACGGGGTTAGCGAGAAGCCTACGGCACATTTCGTCAACCAGTTTCTTCGCAGCCTCAAGAGACGAAGCCTCGATGTGCAGCTCGTAGACCTTGCTGACCTTAACGGAATCAACTGCATAATTCAGTTCCACAAGAGAGTCCTTCGTCGTTTCGCCTTCAGGGTCAGAATGGCCTGGCTTAAGACCAACTTCAACCCTTGCTACATATTGCATAAAAAAAGTAAAAGCTGACTATATATTAAAGCCTTATTAACACAAAAAAGTCAAAAGCAGCTCAAATTGTCCTAGATTTTTTCGATAGTTTTTGCATTAGGTTGTCGTAGGCGTTTCTGTCCACTGGGAAAGTGACTGCCCGTCCTTCGAACGACGAGAGGATAATGGCATTTATGATTTCTATGGAATTTCGTCCGTCTTCTCCGGGAATAGGTGGCTCTCTGCCCTCGATCAAAGCTTCGCAATATTCCTTTATAACGGCTGTATGTCCTCCCTTATCCTCCGTTTTTGGCTTGACTTCGTGCCACTGGCATTCAGGTCTTCCGCCCCAAACCTTTTTGTCAGCGATGCATTCCTTGAGGGTTTTACTCATGACCGCCCGTTTGGCGTCTCCGTCGGATTCGATTTTTCCTTTTTCGCCACAGATTTCGAGCCTCGTCGCTTCGACGACATCGACGATGCTCGCTTGTAGTGTTCCGTGGGCTCCGTTCTCAAACTTTATCGCTGCGGAGGCTATGTCCTCAACCTCAACGTTGTGGTACATCGTGTCTATTTGCCCCATGAGCCTCGAGGGTTTTCCGACGAGCCATTGAAGCAAATCGATGTTGTGAATCGTCTGGTTAATCAAAGCCCCGCCGCCTTCGGTTGCCCATTTGCCCCTCCAAGAGTCGCTTTCGTAGTAGGTTTGGGTTCGGAAAGTGCAGGCTTCCATGTTGACTCTGTAGATTTTGCCGATTTCACCGTATTCTATGAGCTGCTTAATCTCCCTGTAAACAGGAAAAGTCCTATATTGAAAGACCACACCCAGCTTTAACCCTACGCTTCTGGCTTTATCAACCATCCTGTCGGCTTCGCTGACCGAAATCGCCATGGGCTTCTCGACCAAAACGTGTTTGCCGTGCTCCAGAGCCTTCAGCGTCATTGGGCAATGCAGGAAGTGTGGAGTGCAAATAGAAACTGCGTCCAAGTCTTTCCGTTCAAGCATTTTTTCGTAGTCCATGTACCATTTGGCGCCGTACTTTGAAGCTGCCACCCTTCCTTCAGCCTCATTTATGTCAGCCACAGCCACAAGCTTTGCTTTCCCGCAGGAACCGATGCCTTCCATGTGGGTTCTGCCGATGCCCTTCGCTCCGATAACGCCAAACCTTACTTTTTCCAAGCTTTGCACCTTAACTTTCACTTTATTAAGAATAGTAAAAATTTTTGTTGAAATTCTTTTAAGATATTTTGACTGGCTGTCCCGTTTCCATCGAAGTGTTGACTGCTAATGTGACTTCAAGTGTCTTCAATCCGTCGGAGTATGGACATAGTATCTTTGAGGCATCGTTTAAGCGGACGGCATCTATGAAACTGTTGTCCTCAATTTCGAAGATGTTTGGTTCGCCCGGATACTCTTCGTGCCACTTGTCCACCTGAAGCAGCCTCAGGTTGTGCTCCCACTTCGTAAACAAAGCAGTCGTCCTAAAAGCGAAAATCCTTAAACTAATTTCGCCGTCTCCAGCGTTGGTTGAGCATGAAGCCCAAAGGTTGCCGACTGCTCCGTTGCGGAATTTCAGGTTAACCACACTTGCGTCCTCGATTGTGTAGTTTGGTGGCGTTCCCTTGTTGAAGCCCTTAGCGGGAAAGGCATGAACCTCCGAGACTTCTCCGCAGAAGAAACGTGCAAGGTCAAACGTGTGCGTCACCTGCTCGTGAATTTGTCCTCCGCTTTTGGTTTTTTCGACCCACCAGCCAAAAATTGGAGCAGAAGAATCGAATTTTGGTGAACCGCTTATCCAGCCCCCGAGCAGAAGAATCGGTGGGTCCTCTTTAAGCACATCTCGGACTCTCTGCACGCCTTTTCGGTAACGGTTCATGTAGCCAACGCTTGTAAGAATCCCTTTTTTTGCTGCCGCGGAAGCGATGAGTTTCGCCTGATTAAGGTCCAAGTGAAGGGGTTTCTCAACAAAAAACGGAATGCTGCGTTCAATCGCCTTATATTCTACGCCGTGAGCGAAGGGTGGCACACAGAAATATGCAACATCAAGCTCGACTGCGTTGAACATGGCTTCTGCGTTATTGTAGACTGATGCTCCTTGGTCGTATTTTTGTGCCACGGTTTTAGCTCGTTCAAGGTTAACGTCGCAAAACGCTGAAAGCATCACAAACGGGTTGTTGACGAGTCCTTTGAGATGAGATTCAGCGATTCCTCCGCAACCCACGAATCCGACTCGAAGTTTGTCAGCCACCACGTCATTCCTCCATAACTTTACATGAAGCGCCTAAGGAATTTTGTGCATTCAGGCAAAGTTATATTAGGGTCTCCGGGGACACCGCATTCCAAAGCCATATAATATTTGAATTCAGCCTTCTTGAGGGCTTGAAACGGTTTTTCGAAATCTGTATGTCCGTGTCCTGGAAGCAGCCTGTTGCTGTCCGCGAGGTGAATGTGGATAATGTGGTTTGAGGTTGCTTCTATGCTGGAGGTGATGTCCGCTTCCTCGATGCTCATGTGAAAGAAGTCCGCCATAATCTGGACATGTTCCCTGTTAACTTCTCCGATTATTTCGACTGCCTGTTCAAGCCTGTTGACGAGGTGGGTTTCGTAACGGTTGAGCGGCTCCAACATCAAGTAGACGCCTAAGTCGTCAGCGGTCTTGCCTAGAATCTTGAACTCTTCCACGAGAATGTTTTTCTCGAGCTGCCTAACATCGGGCTGCCAAGGATACAAGTCCGATATTTGGGGACCTCCAAAAATCGGGGCGCATATGACACCTACGCCGTCAAGGTCAGCGCACATTTTTAGCAGACTTTTCGTTCCTTCTATCGCTGCTTCACGCGTTTTTCTGTCCGGTCCGAGGAGACCGTTTGGTGTTCCGCACACAGTTGAGAACTTAATCTTTGAGGAAGGCAACGATTTTTTTATTTCATCGAATTTTTGGGGCATCACGCCGCAGCTAACTTCGACTCCTTCGTATCCATACTTTTCGATGCTGCGGAGTTTTTCAGGAATGGTTTTTCCGGGAACAAGGTTTTCTTGAACAGACAACTTCATTCAAATCAACCTTCTTTTCGTTCTGACAGCAAAATGGGAATCTAAAGATATAATGTTTCGGATTAGTTTTACGCAGGTTTTTCTTTCCACAGCCTGACCGTCTCGTACCACAATATAGCGCACGCAGCAAATCCGAAAATGATGGCTACGAGGTTATGTATGCTGCCGCTGTAACCGTACAATGTGAAACAGAGAATCAGATAAACCAGAAACATCGTGGAGAACCACACTGAGTAGAAAAGGTAACGGGGAACCATGAACTTCCCAAATCTCGTAAAAAATCTTAACACGCCGACTTTTACCTCGCGTGCCAGAATGTACTCTCCCTGAATCGTCTTTTCGACCAATCCTAAAGAATGAAGCTTGTTCAAATGATGAGCGGAAACGCTGGGGCTCGAAAACCCAAGTCCACGCTGAATCTCGCGGACGCCGACCGGCGACTCATGAGATTTAAGCAGAAACCAGTAGACTAGAAGGGTTTTTCCCTTAAGCTGGGACTCAATCTCAGCCTCGGAAACCTCGCTCATCCAAAACCGCCAAACCTATATAATCAACATTGATATTAAAGGCTAACATCTGGAATACACAACCAAGTTAAACTGAAAGTAGTATGTGGCCGCTGTAACGTAGAGGAAAATCTTAAGCAAAATTCCACGGAACCTGGTAGCGAACAGGCCTGTGGAGCCTGGAGGCTGGGTTCAAATCCCAGCAGCGGCCTCCATCGAAATGGTCTCTATTTATTTTAGTTGGGGCAGATATTCTTGGATTTTTGGTTTAAGGTTGAAGTAGTCTCTAAGGTCTTGGAATTCTTTTAAAACTGCAGCGTTCCATCCTCGGATTTTTTCTGCGCGAAGCATGATATTTTTGGGAGTGTACTGCATGGACACGAATTCGAACATGTCCACTTTGTAGCCGAAGCCTTCAAGCGCGAGTTTCCTTAATGTTTCGGTGAGAGCGACGCCAACGTACTCTTTAGAAATCTTTGAGTCGACAAACGGTTTTATTTGCGGAACCTTTTCTGAGACATTATTTCAGCTGCCTAACGATTTGGCGTTGACAACAAGGCGCGGCGACGATGAACCTTGCGTTCAGTTCTACGCCTTTAGTTATAGCTTCGTCAGTAGCAGTGTCGCACGCGTGAAGTGCACACACGATGTTTGGTTCTTGTTTCGGTTCGAACCCGATTATGCTGCTTTTAAAAAATTCCATATTTATATAGCCTAGGACTTTTGCTGTTTGAACCGACTTTTCAACAAGCTTTGCGTTTGCGTCGACACCCATGTACGATACGTTTCTCCGTTTTTCCTTTAGAACATAATTCAGGAAGAACGGAAGGTATGAGCGTCCGCAGCCGCAGTCCAACATAACCGTGTCTCGCTTTCGCGAAATTTTGTCAACGCATAAGGCAATGTGGCTTGAAAAGTAGATGACTTCGTATAACTTTTTTTCCCGTTCCGCATACAGCTTTCCGTTTGGATTCATTATGCCTACGGCTTTGAGGAAAGGCTCTAAACTATCCATGTCCCAATTGATGCTCGAAAAAACCTTTTTCAGACAAGCTGTTAGCTCTTTGTCTGTTGAACTTTGCGACATTTTCAGCTTGTTTTCTCCAAAAAAAATGTGGGCAATGAGTTGAAACCTAAGTCCAATCGTAGACCACGCCTAGGTACGTGGTTTTCAGGGTTCCTTTTATGCCTCCCGCTAATCCTTCATAGACTTCTTGGCACTTTTCAGGTGGAACAATGTGGGTCAAAAGAGGTTCCGTGACGAGAGCTCCAGACTTGAGGTAAGAGAAAATCAGCTTCAAGTTGCCCATTTTCGTAAATCGGCTTGGATGATAAAGCGGACTTTCAGGAACCGACCACAGCCACTCCAACCCGCCCTTAATCGTCACGTGCCGAAGGTGAACGTCGGAAAGCATTGGAGTCACATCCATCACCGCTTCGCCTCGTGGGCTGCCGAGAAGTATGACTTCACCATGAGAACGTGCGAAACCCACTGCCTTAGCGATAACAGGCGAGTAGCCTATGGCTTCGACCACGATTTGGGCTCCCTTACCGTCCGTCCACTCCATCACCGCCTTTTTCAGATCGTCCCAATTCCGCGAATTCATGGTCTTTTTTATGCTGCACTGTTTTGCACATTCAATGCGAAAATCAACGAGGTCAACGGCTAAAACGTCTGCTCCAGCCAGCTGAAACAGTTGGGTGGCGAAGTTCCCGACCATACCGAGTCCTATTACGAGAACGGTGTCTCCCATCCCGAGGTCTGCTTGGCGGATTGCACTCATGGAAACATCCACGATACGGGCAAAAACAGCCTTCAGGGGGTCCAACTGTTCGGGAACCTTTGTCATGAAAAGTGAATACCTCGAAGGATCGTATCGCGTGTCAATCATGTAGTTGGAACAGTGTCTTTCGGTGCTGAACACGAGGTCGCCTACCTTGAAATCCTTAACTTTTTTTCCGATGGCTAAGACTTTGCCCACGTTTCCGTAGCCAGGATTCTTCATCCACGAGTTGCTGTCTATGCTTTCAAGGTCGTATCTAGCGAAGTTTGCTCCTTCCGTTCCAGAGCTCACAATCGAATACAAGGTTTGCACAAGCAGCTCATACTCGCCCGGAGCCTCGTCCAGTTCGTACTCAACGATTTCCGCCCGTTGGGGCTGTGGGAAAAAAATCTTCTTCGCCTTCACACTAAACACCAAGAACGAGACTGTCTAATGTAGCATAAAAAACTTTTCGCGCACACCATCATAAAACCTAAAATAGCCCGTTTCAGCCTTTAATGACAGAAACTGTTACACGCACTGGGCTGGTAGTTCAGCCTGGCATGAACGCCTGACTTGCACTCAGGAGGTCGGGGGTTCAAATCCCCCCCAGTCCACCATCCAGAACCTACGGTTCCGAGGTTTCCTCCCTTTTGAACTGCTGTTTTCAGGGTCTGTTCACAAATCTGGCTGATATTTAAGCCTTTTTTATGGGCTGCCATCCACACTTCCGGGTTGATTCTTATGCTGAAAACCTGCCTTATTTTTTTGTTTCTCCTTAAACTGTATATACAGTGTATATACAATCTGGAAACTATTTAATTTCAACATATGAACTCTTCAAATAGGTTCAGAATGTTTGACCCATAAAAATGACTGAAGAGAATTTTGTGTTTTTAGATTTTTATAGCTGATGGACATACAACCGTAAAATCACATGATTTATGCTTCGCTGGTTTTGTAGAGAGTTTAGGCTTAGGGATTAAATTTTAACCTTTTTCCCCTTGCTCCCGCACACGCACGCAATAACGTTCTCACGCGCTATCGCGCTCTCTCTCACACTATACAGAGTGACACACAGTGCACACAGAGAGAGACAGACACATACACGAGAATATAAGATACCCAACTTTGTGTATGTAGACAAGTTAGGAGCTAGGACAACGTATTTCAGTATATTGAGAAGGCAAAACTGTCTCCACGAATTTTTCATTAATCTTAATTGGAGAAATATCTAGTAGATGACTGTTAGTACTTATGATGTAAGTAGCTTTTAATTGCAATGGCTACATTGATCCATTTTTTATCGCGTTTATGGACAGGATAATTTACGGTTCTATGATATCGATTTATACGAGATTCAATATAGCTTCGATTGAAGAATTTCAGTTTGTCCTTTGCCTCCAATGCTTGAAAAAACGCTTGTAGGATTATTTTGCTTGTATATGCTCGAGACTTATACTCATTAAGAATCCCCTTCGTTATAGCAATCACATCGGAAGTTACCATGAAACATTCGAACGCTTGTCTATAATCAGCTGGCAATCTTAGGAAGACACAAGTATCAATTAGAATATAGGACAAGTTACTTTTCCTCTAGAGTTTCAGACCAATCCTTGAATAAATCCTCTTCAACTTCCATGAAGTTAGGTACTCCCTTTTTTATGAATCCATGTTTGTTTAATGACATTGGTTCGACACATGTTCCTTTGGAATCCTTCTTTATATGATATACAGCAACGTCATCAAGATTCAGTAGCTTTTTCTTAATTATCTTCGATAAGGCTAGTATAAAGAATGGGCTATGTGTTGAACAAATGATCTGTTTTCCTTCTGAGATTGCTTCAGCAAACAATTCGTGTAGCAATACTTGGTTCTTCGGATGAAGACTAATTTCGGGTTCTTCTATCATGATAAGACTATCTGGTTCAGACCAAAAGATCTGAGTGATTACTGATAAAATTTGTCTAGAGCCAAGTCCTGCCAAAGCAGAATTTAAGCTAACTCCTATAGTATCGTCAAGAAACTGGGATTCGAGTATGTTCCTTTCCGTATAGCCTGCTCTGATATTAGAGAGCTGAAATTTCTCTCCCCATTCTTGAATTCTTCTGAACTTCTCAGGGTCGCGTATATGACAACGAGATAGAATTTCCATTAAGTGTTGACCTTTAAAACCTATCCAAGATGGTGGAAACCCTCGTTGGTCATCCCTAATACGCTCCTCTGCGTTTATTTGACCTCTTTCTCCAGATATGAAATAGATTTTTTCTGCAATACTTTTGATATATTCAAGGATTGAACGAGCAATATCAAAAAGAACAGTGAGCTCAAATAAATCAATTTGAGGATCAGCTTTTTGTAGCCTAAATACTTCAGTATTGAAAACCTCATTCAATTGAGACAAAACTTGTGTTTGCTCAAAACCCTTAGGAAAAATTACTCTGGCAGGAGTTTCCCCCAAGATTTGATTTATTTCGATTAATGTATCTCCATTAATTAAAATTCTTTGTGAATAAGATATTGGGGTAGATAGTTTAAATGAGATAGAATAGCCGACTGTCTCGAGTAATGATTTTTGAATTATTCTAGTAATTCCTTTAGGGAAAACAATAACTGCTTTCTTGATTGTTTCTAATTTCTCTCCAATATAGTCAGCAAGTGGATCAATCAATCCAGTGGAAATTTCCAGTGTCACCGAGTTATTTGCATTCCCCTTGAAGACAATGAATTTTCCTATCTCGATCGGATACCTTTTCATTTCACTATCCACAAAAACAGCTTCCATGGTTGGTCTACGATCGGGAAAAACTTCACGAAATCGCGATGCTTGAGCAAAAAAAGATAAAGCTTCTAATATGTTGCTTTTTCCTGACGAGTTGACACCCGTTAGTATAGTTAAAGGTTTAAGCTCCAAGGTTTCTATTTTTTGTATGCTTTTAAAATTGTAGATGGAGGTATTTTTTAACATAATCTTCCCTATTATAAATTTGAATTGACTATATATTATGATTTATTAGTTTATTTCTAACACTAGCAAAAGGCTCTACTATTCTAAGAATCCAAGTCTGTCGTTCGCCTCTAAGGTATTTAGCGGATAAGAGAGTCTTCGTTAATCAGGATTTCAAGGGTCTATCTGTTGCCGACTTTTATCCCTTGAACTTTTTGTTGCTTCTCTCGCCAATCTTTATTAAGTTCCCATTGAAGTCTCTGAGATTCCGACGTACACGGTTTTATGTCGCTTGCTTTTGGATCCTCGTGAGACTCGTCTAAGCCCCTGTTATCTTTTTGTGCGATAGAGAGGTCTCCGATAGTGACGTCTGAATCATTGTTAATTGGCTTCTTGATCCATTCGAGGTCTCTATGGCGTTGTCTTTCTTTCGCGATTGACAAATCGCCCACCGTTAGCTCAACCTGTTTTTTTAGGATCATTTGCTAGCCAGCAGTCGAGCTAGACCATTCGAGAAGGGCGGAACGCTGAAACAGCCTATAATATTCAAACAGGCAACTCGGTTATCGTGGATATTGACATCGAAGTCTCAGGGGATGCAGGTACATTACATGCTAATGTGGGGAAGACCAAGAAGGATTTCGGACTGTCGTACGCTTACGTATCAGCTGTGTCAAAAATTACTGAGTCAAAAATCCTGACAGGAGACCCCCACTTTGAAGGCATCAAAAATGTTGTTCAAATAAAATAATAGATGCAATTGCTATTCTCATTATGCATTGGTTTCATACCAAACTAATCCTGAATCTTAAGCACTCTAGATATAAAAAACGAAATCTAGTTCATCAAAAAAATCAAAAATCTTGAACAAAATTCTTTTCTGAAACGTTTATGGTATCCTCAAGATTACAGTTCTTGTCAAATGATTGAAAAAAAAATTTTCTCGGCGAGAAATCGTGTATAACTATTTATTCTATATTTAATAGTGTCCATTTATTTGTCGTGGTCTAAGGCTTGGATGTGCCAAAAAACATGGGCGAATGGAGGTCTGCGTTGAAGGGAGATTCAACGGGGTGGCTGCTAGAAAGAGACAATCCGTCCGTGCGTTATTTCGCTTTAACCAACATTCTAGAAAAGCCTGAGAACGATCCTGAAGTAACAGAAGCAAAACGGGAAATCATGTTAACAGGTGTTGTGCCCAAAATTTTGGCTAAGCAACGGAACGACAGTCATTGGGAAACTCCTGAAAACTTCTACACAGCCAAGTACAGGGGGACAATTTGGCAGCTCATTGTTCTTGCAGAATTGGGAGCGGAAGGAAAGGACGAACGCATCAGAAAAGCCTGCGAATTTATTCTCGAAAATTCTCAAGACAGAGAAAGTGGCGGTTTTTCTGAATCTAAGTCTAAAACAGGTGGTGGATCACATGATGGAGTGTTGCCCTGCTTAACAGGCAACATGGTTTGGAGCTTAATCAGATTCGGTTATTTGGGAGATCCTAGAGTTCAACGTGGAATCGAATGGATCGTTGCGTATCAACGGTTCGACGACGGAATCGACGAGGAGCTTAAGGGTTGGCCTTACGACAGGCAAGGTCACCCACATTGCTGGGGATACACTCGGATGCATTCCATACATACATGCCACATGGGCGTAGTTAAAGCATTGAAGGCGTTGGCAGAAATTCCCCCAAATAAAAGGTCCAAGGACATGAAAAAAACCATAAAGAAAGGGGCGGAATACCTGCTCAAGCATCACGTCCACAAAAGAAGCCACGATCTAAGTCGTATATCTAATCCTAAGCTGGCTGAAATTCGGCTTTCCCCTCTTATGGCAGACGGATGCGTTGGAGGTTCTATTGGTATTGACCGAACTTGGCTACAGAGATGAACGTATGCAGGAAGCCATAGATTTAGTGATTTCTAAGCAGGACGAAAACGGCAGGTGGAAACAGGAAAGCCTTCCTTCTCCTCAAGGAACTTTTTACAAAAACTTCGGCACGAACCTCGAACAAAGAGGTAAACAAAGTAAATGGATCACATTGAATGCTCTAAGGATTTTGAAGGGATTTTTCAGTTAAGGTTTAAGATATAGTCATGAACCCAGAAAACTTTTTTTTGGATTTCAGCTAACAATATAGTTGATTGGATGGCTTAACACTAAAATAGTCGGAGTTCAATTATTGGGTCTTCAACATTTGAGGGTCTTGGATGAAGTCGCGTGAAAGGGCAATTTGCGCCTTGGAGTCTCGAAGAGCCTGACCGTGTGCCGATGTTTGAGCTCGAGTTCCAGTATCCCGAGGAAATAATCGGCGAAGGCTACGCCATCAGCTCGGAACCGGACGAATGGACAAAAACGGTTTTCAAAGACTTCCTTAAACAAGACGCAGAAATGACCGAACGGGGAAAAGGCTTAGATATCACAGAACACAACGCGCACGTTTTGGCTGAAACCTGCAAAAAAATGGGCTATGACATCATAAGAGTCGGGTTCGTTCCAGATCCAATCAAGGCGGTTAAAATTCTCAGGAAAATCGCGCCTGACCACATGATCGCTGGGTCAGCCTCGGGAACCATTGGCATTCCAGATGGCAAAAACATGGCTAGCCTCGTGCACCAAATTTATTCGAAATCCACCGAGTTAAGGAAGATGATGGACGAGATGATCAAAGTGTCAGTCGAAAACATTAAGGAGCAGGCGGACGCTGGGGTTGAGCTCGTGTTCGACTGCACAGACTACTGCCTTAAGGAGGGTCCCTTCTATTCCTTGTGGGTTTACCGCGACTTGGTTTTTCCGTACCTTAGGCAGATGGTTGAGGCTGCTCACAGTAAAGGCATCTACTTTGTGAAGCACACGGACGGCTACATCTGGTCCATCATCAACGACCTTGTGGCAACCGGAATAGACGCGCTGCACAGCGTGGACCCGAGCGCAGGCATGAAGCTGGCTGAGGTTAAACAACATTATGGCGACAAGTTGGCTCTCTGCGGAAATGTGGACGCAGCCACGACGATGGCTTACGGGACACCTGAACAGGTCGCGGAAGAAGCAAAACAATGCATAAGAGATGCATCTCCCGGAGGAGGATACTTTCTGACCACAAGCAACTGCATCTACAAGGGAGTCCCGCCCGTCAACGCGGTAACCTTGTCGAAAACGGGGCAAAAATACGGAAGATACCCGTATCGTTAATTCTTTTAATTTTGGGCATTTCTACTCTTCTGCAAGTAGAATATCTGCTGTCTTTATTGCTTCAATATAGTTTCCTTTCCAGACGAGGTCAAGGAACTGATAATAAGTTTCAAGCTTCGCTTCGTCTCCCTCCTTCCTTAACTTCGCTAGAATGTTCTTGTTCAATATTTGCACTTGCCTAGAGAGGGCTGTAATGTACATTGAACGCTGGAACTGCGAGGTATTTTTTAACAGCTGCAACGACGTTTCAGCAAGGCGATTAACTATTATGGTGACTATATCTTTTCCCAGTTCCTGCGACGCGTTGGCTCTCGGGTCTTCCCCCATTATTCCGTGGTCGTAAACGTTCAGGATCTTTTCGGTCTTGGGTAGTCGGTTTATGTCAACAAGTTCTGGGCGAAGATACCACAAAATAGAGGTCTCCCATCTCGCGGCGTGGTCCCCACGGTAGCCCTTGTCCGTCGTGACTTCGTATTCAGCTATGGGAAAAATCACTGTGTTGTTTCTCAACATGAACTTGAGGGCTTCCTGCTTTAGTGTCAGCACTTGTTCATGCCCATAATGCCCAGTTACAGCAACGATTACTTTGAAGCCGACATGTGACAGTTGTTCAAAAATTCCGTAAAATAGCTGTCCAATCAATTCTTCAGTAAACCTTGTCGTCCACGGCTGGGGCATTCCGCCAATCGCCCAGAACGTAGGCGGCACAACGATGCCACCCGTTTTCGTGGCTATGCGTAGGCACAGACTCGTAGGCTTTGACGGCGTCATTTCCCAGTGCGAGATGCGGTCCATGCCATTCCAAGGTTCCTAAAGCGAGGTAGGCGATGGGTGTTTCATGCATTATTTCCTCAATTTCGTGTGGAAACATTTCTTCATACTTAACTTTCTTCACTGCTTGTTTTCTCCTTCCATTTTTGTCTTGGTTTACTGCAATAAACATCTTCAATTATATTAGTCATTTCTAGAGGGCACTCATATAACTCTAACATCACTTTCTCAACAATGATAGAAAGTTGTATTAATCTTGTCTGCACATTCTATATTCGTGGGCGGTGATGGTCGAAAAAGACCTTTTTCAAGTTAAAGGCATAAAATGCCCTAAATGCGGTTCAGGGACCATCCTGAGAGACACTGAGGCAACCTTCTGCGGCGACTGCGGCACCGTGATCGAACAAACCAGCATCGTGGACGCGATGATCGATGAGCAGCTGAAGCTGGAAGTCGGAAAAATCTATTCCGCGCAGGACCTCGAAGAAATGGTTAAACAAAAGTTCTCTGACACCTACTTTTCCATGAACGCGTTGCTGAGCTCCGACAGGCTTCAACCGCACTTCAAGGTTCTCCCCAAACAAGCAAACAACAAATAAGGCTGGCATAAAAAAAACGTCTTCCTACATTTTACGTTATACATAGATGTTGTTACGAACGCCTAAAGAACCATAAGCTAACAGGTTGAAGAAACATGACCTTAGCATCCACCGAAATTCTGAGGAAGCACAGGATAATTCTAGGCAACCTTCCTATGCTTGGAGTCAGGCTACCAAGGCACAACTAAAGACAGCGAATACAATGAAAGATTCCGAAACAAGGCTGAAACGAAGAAAGTCATCAGAACCGCCCTGAACCACGACGTGAAGTTCTTTGCTGCCTCAAGCCGAACCTTCAACCCTCTTGCCCCAAACTACCTTGACGCAGTAAAAGAAATCGAGGCTGAGGACGAAAAGCAGATTTGGCTCATACCATGCATCGACGTGCCGTTCAGGTTCAAAGGAAAAAGAGTAGACGACTACCGAAGATGGAAAACCCATTTGGAACATGAGGCTAGGCAATACGGAAATATAATTACGCAAAGATACCTCGAAGACCCAATCCTGAACTACCGACAAGGATGGAAGGAAGGACTCAATTCAGCAAAATCGTATAAACACGATAAGCTCGTAAATGATTTGAAGGTCAACTGGAAAGTTTGGGAAGCATCGATTAATGAATTCAATGACTACAATGTAGGCTGGATTGAACCCGGCTCAGGAACCGATTTCCTAGCAATCTCGCGGATAGACTTACTTGAGGAGCTCCTTGATAAGACCAGTCAAACGGGACATCACGTCTTATTAGGTTCACACCATATTGGAGCGTCCCATCAATTAATCTCTAAAAGATTCGTTAAGGGGTATGATGGATTCATTACGCCAGTTAACAAACTTGGCGCCATGATGTTTCCAACGCAGAAAATAGCGGAAACGTCCATTAAAGATGCGAAAAAACAGGGAAAACTCGTAGTCGCCATCAAACCGTTTGCTGGGGGCAGAATCCCGCCTGAGGAAGCACTAACCTACGTTTTCAAAAAAGTCGAAGTGGACGCCTGCATGGTCGGAGTTGGCTCCGTGGATGAAGCAAAGAATGATTTTCAGGTTGCAGAAAAAGTCTTAGCTAGTCTACATTGTCGAGGTTAATGAGGCGCGTCGACTGCGGAGCTAGGGCTCTCGTCATCACGTCTTCAACTACGCCTCTGTTCTGTTCAGGACTATGCATGGCTTCAACGAGTCTGTCGCAGTCCACCTCGTTCACACGGTCGCAGGCAGCTCTAAGCGCATTGATGTTCAGGACCAAAGCCTTTTCCACAGGCATCCTTTCCGGATTGATGTCTATTCCAAACCTGCACCTATACCCGTACATTCTCAGGACAAACAACGTGGCAAACATTTGGTCAAGCCCTAAGACTCCGACGTTTAAGTCCTGATCGTAATTGCCTAAAGGCTGGCTGTTCCAGTGCGTGTGGGCTAGTCTGCCTTCCCGGAGGATGGACGCGAAGGAATACGCCAGTTCCTCGTGCCCCATCAGGACGTGACCGACTTCCGGATTCAATCCAACTAATGCATGACCTTCACTGAGTAATCTTTTATTTTCCTTGGATGAAAATAGGGCTTCGACGTTTCTGGTCATGAGGATTCCGTTCGCCGTGTTTCGGTAGATGTTGTTTCCTCTGGGTTCGTAGGGCTTAGGTTCAATGGCGACCCTTACACCAGGAACGGCGTCCATGGCTTCCGCTAATCCTTTTTCGAAGTTGTCCCACATGAGGTAGAACTCGGTTCCCGCTGGATTTTCATAGCCATCCCCGCCAGGCCAAACAATACTGAATTCTGTATTCAGTTCTTTGTTGAGTTCAAGAGACTTGATGGTTCTGTCGATGGCTTTCCTTCTGACCTTCGGGTTCGGGTTGGAGAGGGAACCAAACTCAAACGTCTTCTCATAGAAAAGGTTGGGAACTATGGTAATCGAGCTTTATGCCCGTTTCTTTCTGGAGACTCTTGTACTTGTCAATGAGCTCATCGTTTACTTCGTTTGGGAAATGGGCTTCCAGACCAAAGCTGGAATCAACCACGCCACGGTCGTAGAGAGCTGCAACTTTATCTAGTATGTCTTGGATTGAGCCTTTCTCTATGAATGCTTCGTGGAACCTGCTTCCTCCCGGAAAAAAGAACCACACTCCTGCTGAGAAACGGGGTTCCAGACGGAAACTTTTCAGATGTTTAATCATTTCATCCTTGGTTTTTGCCACTTTTTGGCTTCGTAAATCAATCAACGCCATGTCTCATCACGCATGAATGCTCTTGTAGCATGCTTTTTTCGTTATCAACACGTCTTTTCCTACTTTCTCTTTCGGTATATGGCTACTTTATCCTCTTGAGAATATCGTATAAACTCAAAGCCTGTTTCTAAGAGTGTATTTTCTTCTTTTAAGGTTTTAGCGTGTGATACGCAATATTCATCAGATTCAAAGTCTATTAAGTGTGTATAACCTTCTGTGTTCTCTAATCGTTTATGTCCTAATAGATGTTTCACGTAAAGTATGTCTCGGGTTCTGTGGTATTCCATTGTGGCTTTCCAATGCCTTAAGGTATGAAAGTGTATTTGCTTGATTCTTGGATTCTGAAGGGTTCTTGACAGTTTATTTCTCTGTCTTGAGAATGCGCCGTAAATTGATCTTACGTGTGTGCAGAATACGAAGATACTGCTTTTTGGCATGGCGTTTAACATGGCTATTAATTTACTTGAAACTTTTAGGGTTCTGGAGTTACTGTTTTTCTCTGGATCGTTTATGGCTATGGTGTTGTTTTTTTCGTTTACGTCAGTCCACTTGAGCTTAGCGACCTCTCCGCTTCTTGCACCTGTTTCTTTCAATGTTTGTAAGAATGTGGCTGTTCTCTTTCCGCAACCTGCTATTAATTGATCTATCTCTGTTTCTAAAGGTATGAATGGCTGTTTCGGTTCATATTTGACTTTAACAGGTATCCAAGATATGTTCATAGTTTTACAGAACGAATGATAAGCCATGATGAAGAATTGTTTATTTGCTTGTGTCCATGAGCTCGTCGCTAAAACTGTTTCTACACTATCAGGATTGTAAAGGTCTGCTCCTTTTTGCATTAACACTTTAAGTCTATATGTTCTTGTCATTATAGTCGAATCAGATAATCCACGTTTCTTTTGTTTCCATGCAAATTCTAAAGTTGGTGTGGCTTCCCGCTTAGCCTCATCTTCTCGGGTTTCTACTGTGTCCAAGTTTTTCGTAGCTCCGTCAGCAACGCATACTTGGTACATTAAAGTGTGCTGGTCCTCCTTTTTATTGGTTAGGCTTGATTGGCTAAACCTTTTTCCGCAGCTTCTGCAGAGCCATCTTTGCACTAGACCTTGATCTGCATGTCTAAACCCATCTTTCCAGGCTTTGGATGAGCCACATTCTGGGCATATGGGGGGCTGGTGCAGGCCGACGCTATGCATGTCGGACTTCCCATCTGGGGTTTGAACCTGCTTTGGTGAAAAGAATGCGTTGACGGAGCTGTGGAAGCCAGCCACTCCCCTGCCCATTCATTACTGAAAGACTTAAGATTCTCTGTGCACCGAAAAGAAGAGGTCGTCTGGCACGTTGCCCAGGACTTTTATGAAGCCTTCCGTTTTGCAGAACTCCAGGATGTGATTGAACAGGGGATCCTGTGTTTCCCTGAAACATTTTACAAAGCCAAACCTGCCAGTGAAGACCCGAAGCTCGATGCCTTCAACGGTTTCCCGTGTCTGGTAGGCGCCGGTTCTGCACCACTTTGCGTATTCTTCTAGGTCTTCCCATGACTCCACTAAACTGACCAATTATGTCACCTTGAATGTTTGTTGAAACAAAACTATAAGACATTTCTGGCGCCAACAAAGGACACTGTCCTTTGTCGGGGTCTGCAAAGGACAGTATCAAGTTACAACTTTACTATTAGGAAGAACAATGAAAGTCCACATTGAAAATTAACATCCAACACAGAAAATTTACAATTTGATAATATACTACATTCTGGAAACCTTCGAAGAAAAAGAAGGTTTTCATCGTTCACGTTTTCATCATAGAGTAGGCACGTTTACCAGAATATCTGATCCAATTCCAGAGGAGAATACCCGATTAACTCGGAAATTAGTTCACATACTTCGACGTTCTTTCCATGTCCTAGTTCTTCCAATGCTTTTTTGATGTGTACATCGGGTTTTAATGTTCTGATTCCAAGACAGATTCTTAGGTTTAAACAGATACTAATCCAATGTCTAAGGATTAGTTACATTGGCTTTTTCCTCAAATATCCCTTCAAATGGATTTTTGTTTCTCTTCTTCTACACTGACTTAAGAAAAGGAAATGAAACATTAACTCAATCGATTAGCGCGCGACCTAAAAATATCTAACGGTATTCAATCTGGCTTGAAACTAACCTGACCACAGTTTTCACATCTATACCGGCCTGTTCTTACTTCCTCTCTTCTCGGTGTGTCTGGTATCATTCCTTTTTTCTCCACCATTTGGGTATCCTCGCGCCATTCATGGGTATCATTGCTCAATAGCTGAAAATCTTCTATACATTTTTTTAAGTCTTCCATCAATTTGTTTGCTTCGTCGCAGAGTTCACAAGGTTTTTCCTTTTTCCTATTCGCTTCTTGCACTAGATTAGTATAGTTCCCTTCTAGGTCTTGAAGTATGCTTGTTGGCTCTAACTTCTTTACCCAATCTAGTAATTTTTTATCATCCGAGATATTGTTGTAAAGTTTTTTATAATTCTCTGCGGACACATTAGCCTTTTTAACTTCTGTTTTCAATTCTTGCTCTAATTTTTCTGCATCTTTGATGAACTCTTCTATCATAAGTTTGTATTTCCTGTAATCCCGCTCATATCCTTCTGGGTCCTTATAATCTTTGCATTGTGGCTGGAATTGCTTAAGCTCTTTTTGATCCTTCTTGTCTCCTTCAATATTTTTTGCGAATATTTTCAGACTCTCTCCAGAAAACTTCTCAATTTCAGCAATTTCTTTGTTATAGGAGATTAGATTATTTGATAACTCTTCAATAATCCTAGATTTTGCATTTTTTCCCTGCTTATTCGGTAGCGCGCTAAGCTTCGATACATCAGCATCAGTCGTCTTCCTTTCAATGGGTGCCCCACAATTAACGCAGAAAGCTGCACTCTTAGCGAAGATGTCAAACCCACACTTCGAACATTTAACCATTATAATTCATTCCTCTATTAATTGTATGTTTGGTTAGAAATAAGAAATTATCGCTAGCTCACTAATAATGCCTTACTCGATTCAATCCAAAAAACTTGTGAAAAATCGATTTAATCCAATAGCTGAGCTCGCTAAGACATTGCTGTGGCTGATAGGGCTGCGAGTAATGTGATGATGTCTGTGTTGTTTGCTGATTGTATGAGTTGGTCAAGGTTAATGGCATCCAGGAGGAAAGCAAGGTAGGTTTTCGTGGTTGGCTGATAATATTTTACTTTTTGTCCTTGCGGTGTCTCTTTTACCATCGTTACTTCTATGAATCCTTCCTGCTCCAGATCCCTTATGCGTCTGTTAATAACATGGTATCTGAGGTGCCGAAAACCTCGGGTTTCTCTTACTCTCTTGTAAACTTGCCAGATGTTCAAACAACATTCCCTGCCAAGAATAAGAAGGATAATTCTGTTCAGTCTTGCTTCTATACCCTTGAAGACGGATAGTCGTGGTTTCCCATTTCCTGTCATGTCCCCCACAAGCCCTTAAGCAGACTGTCTTAAGACATCAAGGCTGCCTGAGTGAGGAATTCTCTGGCTTGGGGTTTTTGAGCTTTTTACACAGGTTTATGTATCATATTTTTCGTGCAAGCTGCGGTGAATTCGTTTCTACGCGTAGAAAAACACTATAAGGCAAACTTTTTCTACATGTAGAAAATTCCAGCTATATAAGGAGATTAATCATTTTTATGTTTAAACTGTTGCTGTTCCAGCTTGCAAGGCATGGTTTTTTCTGGTTTTAGAAGGGCATTTTTCTACATGTAGAAACGTTTTTACGGGGGTTTAGAGCTCTTTTTGGGCTTCAAAACCATCATGAATCCTTCTTGTGGGGGCGGGAGAACTTGGACGGATATTTCGAGGTTCTTGTCAAGAAAGGGCTTCATGAATTCATTATACTTTTTTGGAATGGGCACAGCGACCAGTTCATACTCATAAAATCCTTTCTTACGGTACTGCTGCTTCAAAACACGGTGATAAATCCTCAAACACACTTCCTCCATTTTCTTTCTGGCTTGTTATGCTTTGACACCTCTAAAACTGCAAAAAAGGTCATGAACGAGTCTGGCAACTATGTTGTTTAGGCATATTTGATGCTTGGCTGGAAATAACTCATGCCTTTTGATCCACCCAAGCTCTGAAAGCCTTTCTATCTGCTCCGTTACAGCTGGAGTCCTCAGCCCAGTTGCTTTGACTAATGCGTATTTTGTGAAGGATTCCTCCGGATGCAACGCTAAATGCAGCAACACTCTGAACCTGGGTCCGGTTCCTAACCCAGCCTCAAGTTCACCCCAGATGGTCCTTGGTCGCCTTTGGTCAGTTATCAACATAACAATTTAGAGACACTACTAAATCCATTTAAGCAGTCTGTGAAGACAGAGGGAGAGGGGGATCTTATCTTAGAATTTTCTATTCTCTGAATATTATTTAATCTACGCAAACCGTCCCTATGAAAGTTTCAAGTTTACTTCAGAATTATATTGTAACTTACTATCTTCACTACTCCATCTTCAAAGGATTTCTGGGAAACCCAAACTGCCGGGGAGATGAGAAAATATATGTTTAGACAGGTTGGATCTCCCAGAGAGTTATCATCTCCTTTTCCACGTAATAAATTTTATGCTGTTTTATTCTTTTTACTAGTGACTTTAAACTTGATTTCCTTGGCTTGAGCTTCAGGTGCGCGCTTAGGAAATGCAATTTGAAAATAGAAAGGAGAGTAGACTAGTGGTAACTATCGTTCGTCATTACTCGTGGCACCGTTAAGTTTTTTTAGTGAAGCCTTGATTTCTCTCAGTTCTTTTTCGTGAGCTAGAAGAATGGACATGAACATGGCATCTGATACGATTGGTCTAACGGAGGCTCCTGCAGCCATGGTGTGCCTGCGGCAGTGGTTCATCAACTCTTCAAACGCTTTTTTGTCTGAATTGCCTGGAAGAGCCTTCACGAATTCTTTCCACTTAGCAATCTCCGACTCAAGCATCATATGGAAAGAAGGAACAGTCTTACCCAAAACACACCCATCCCTTAAGGGCTTTAGCTAGCTCAAAACCTACTTAAAGAATCCGTGAAGCTAAGGGGAGAGAGGGCATTATTTCGTAAGGCTTATTATTATTTTTTAATTAAAATTTAACACCAAACCCAAACGAAGGTCCTTCCATAAGCCATAAAAGTGCGCGGGTTAGACAATGGGTGAGGTGTTTATTTGGAGAGGAAGGCAAGTTACTTAGAGATTACAGTGCTCAAGCGTTTTGACACCAAAGAGGTATTCAAAGATCTTCCAATCAAGGCAAAGTATAGTGGTCCATGTCCCGTCTTCAAAGAAGGACAGGTATTCCAGGTTGATGAATACTGTTGTAGGCCAAGCGAGTTTTGCACCTGGGCTTGGGAGGCAATGTTCGCGATGATTATGACGCTCAGGTTTGGTGGCAATCCCTGGTATCCTGAGTGGTATGAGGAACCTGGAGTTGCAGTAGCATGTTGCCCAGACGGATTAAGACCAGTAATCTTCAAGCTAGAGCGAAAATAGAAGTATTAAGACAAAAAAAAGGCTAGTTAAGAAGCTTACTCTCTTGCATTAGATACATTGCTAATAGGAAAAGAGAAGGAACGGAAAAGTTAGTTTAGGGTTGGGGGGTTAAAATTTAATGCACTCGCTTTTAACTTTGGAAAATTATATAAAGAAAAGAGGACCCTTCCTTTCTCTGGAAAGGTTTAGAGCCTATTCAACTTGAGTCTTAACTGGTTCTAGCTGAGAGGCTTTAAACCTCTTCATAAATTTAGAGTGCGGATCCCGATTCCCATAATTAACCAAAAAGCCATTCAAAACTGGTTTTCCGCTCCGAGTTAACTATGAAAGCCATCTAAAAGTTGGGCGGGAAAATCCGCACCCTAAATAAACATTTAAAGACACATCTTACCATAATAAAAGCTCAGTTAAATCTTGACTATTCATCCTTGTTTATTGTACTCTTTAGCCTTCCTCTTAATCAATGAGACCATGTATTCAGTGAGGAGTTTCGAGAACACTTTTTTTCTTTCTTTCGAAGTTAAATCAAACCACAACTCGTCAAAATCCTTCTCCAAATATTCCTGGATCAGGTTCATTAATTCCTCATCAGTCAACACTTTCTCATTTTTTAAGTCCATCTTTATCCATCCTTATTCCGCAACAGTTCCATCGCTGTGCCAAGCATTCTTTTATAATTAATGGTTAAACCTATGAAACTGTGAGGTTTAAAAAAGAGGATGACATTTTTACTCTTTCCTGTTTTTCATCTATTTCCGCTAAATCGAACTCTTTAAAGAATTGTACACTTTTATAAAACAAATCCTTGGGTAGATTTAGTTTCTCTTGAATTTCTGAAAAACTATGCCATGCTCTATCCTCGAGTAGCCTAATAACCTCTTCAATCAAGGGTCCACCAACCCAAAACACCAAACAAAATTGAAGATATAGTATAAAAAAGCTTGAGAAATAATTGTACAGAAGAAAACATAACATGTTAAAGAAACCAAATTGAGATTTTTAAACCAAAAAACCTCTCTTTAAAGTCATTAAGTCCTAAAAATCGAAGATACTATGCTGGCAGTGAGTTAAATAAGAATGGAAAAGCAGAAGAGATCCAAAAAGAGATTGGTCGCAGAACGACCTATACTGATAATCAATGTTATAATAAGTTTTTAATTAATAGTATACGCGCTTAGGCTTTCAGATTACCCTAAGCAGGTATAGAATAATGGCGTATGCAGCAGTATTACCGAAGACAGTTAACACAGCCATCTCCAAATAATCTTTTGTTTCACTTTTCATTGTTTCAATCACCACATGGACTCCCCCAACATAACGCCATAATATTTAAATGTTTAGTACGTTTTTTCTACTCCAGTGAGCAGCTGTATAATTCGTAACTGAAGAAAAAGAATGTTTTTTGTGTTGGGTTGAGAGACGCACATTGTCTTTTATTATGTATTTTTAATATTTGTATCTCTTAGGTGTTTAAATTGAGCTCTAAACGTTCACGGATCGAAATTTACCTCGACATCTTACAGGCAATAAAGAAAGGCGTCAACAAGCCTACACGAATCATGTACAGTACTAACCTTTCCTGGAAGCCTCTTATGCAGGTTCTCGACACAATGATGGAGCAAAAGTGGATTACTTCTGAAGAGTTGGGATGCCACATAACCTACAAGATCACAGAGAAAGGCTTGAACGTGCTCAACTACTTCCACGAAGCCATGCAACTCATCGAAATTAAATAAATGAAAATTTTACAATATAAGATCTTATAAGTAATTTTTTCCTTTAAATTCTTTGGAACATCTATAAGAGATTTCGTAATATACTTGGAGGAGATAAAAAGAGAATCTAGGATTAAGTTATATAGAATATAATATACTATCTTTTAGGAAGTATAATGATCTAGTCAGAAGAAAGGGGAGATCAGTGGGATAATTATGGCTAAAGCATCCGAGTACAGAACACGCAGAGAAAAAATAGATGTTTTATTGAAGAAAACGGGTTGGGACGTTAATGATAGAAGCAAAGTCATCCAAGAAGTTGATACTAAACAATCGGATTTCAAAGCTGGAAACTACAAGACAGTGGCTCAAACTCTAAAGAGCCCAGAAGAAAAGGCGTACGCAGATTATCTTCTACTAGATTCATATGGATTACCCTTGGCTGTTATCGAAGCAAAACGAACAGAAAAAGATTATCTCTCTGGACAAAAACAGGCTGAAGATTATGCCAATGATATCAAGAAGCAGACTGGGAAGGATGTTTTCATTTTCCTGACGAACGGTTATGAAATATGGTTTTGTAATAAACCCTTCGAAGCACCACGAGCGGTTAGCGGTTATCATGATAGAGCCTCACTTGAGCGCATTCGATTCCAGAATTATTCGAAGAAGGATTTCTCAGAGGTTCCTATCAGCAAAGACATCATTGACCGACCATATCAAATTGAATCAGTTAAAAGAGTACTTGAGGGAATAGATAAGGGTAAAAGGAAATTCTTGATCGTTCAAGCAACGGGATCAGGAAAGACTCGCGTCGCAATGGCGCTTATTGATGTTCTGTTGAGAGCGAATCGCGCCCAAAGGATTCTATTTCTGGCTGATAGAAAGGAGTTGAGAGACCAAGCATACGGAGATAACGGGTTCAAAACTTTCTTCCCTAACGAATCGAAAGTTAAAGTGTTCTCGGGAAAAGTTGACAAGACACCGCGGCTTTACGCCTCTACAATTCAGACTTTTATGGAATGTTATCAAGAATTCTCCCCAGGAGATTTTGATGTAATCATTTCTGATGAAGCCCATCGTTCTATCTACAATAAGTGGAAGGAAGTTTTCACGTATTTTGATGCAATTGAGATAGGACTCACAGCAACACCGTCGGACCTAATCGAACGTGACACTTTTAGATTCTTCAATTGTGAGAATAGTATTCCAACTTATCTCTACACTTATGAAGAAGCGGTTAAGGACGGTTGGCTCGCTGACTACCAAATATATGTGGCTCAAACTCATTTTCAAATTGAAGGTATTAGGCCAAGTGATGTTCCAGACGCGATAAAAAAGAAATTGCTTGAGGAGCAGGCAATTTCAGAGGAAGAGATCAATTTTGAAGGGACAGATATCGAGAAGAAAGTCGCTGTACTGGGAACAAATGAGGCGATCGTCAAGGAGTTTATGGATGAATGTCTAATGGATTTTACGGGAACACTGCCAGCGAAAACAATTATTTTTGCAGTCTCGCAGAAGCATGCAACACGGTTATGGGAAGCATTTGAAAAATTATATCCTGAGTATAAAGGGCGAATAGCGAGACGAATAGTCTCAGAGGATCAGAGAGCGGACGAGCTTCTCAAAGAATTCAAGAAAGAGAGCTTTCCACGTGTTGCTATTTCTGTTGGTATGCTTGATACTGGTGTGGACATTCCAGAAGTCTGCAATCTTGTCTTCGCGAAACCTGTATTTTCCAAAATACGATTTTGGCAGATGATAGGGCGGGGAACAAGGCACGATAGAATATGTGAACATAGGGATTGGTTACCGGATGGAAGGAAAGAGAATTTCCTGATTTTTGATTTTTGGAATAACTTCGAATGGCATAACATGCACCCCGAGGGCAAGGAAGCTAAACCGAGTGAAGCTGTTCCTACAAGAATCTTCCTAACTAGACTTCAACAATTGAATTATTTACTTGAAACAAAGGACAACCGAGCTGAACTTGTAAAGGAGAAACTTATTCAAGACATCAAATTGTTGCCTTATGATTCTATTACGATAAGGGAACATGAACGGGATATTGAGAAGGCGGTCTCGCCGAGGTTGTGGGACACAGTTGGAATAGATGCTCCAGTCTTTTTGAAGACGAAGATTGCGCCTTTGATGCGTTACCAGAAGGATGTTAACCCAAATGAAGCGTCTTGGGCTTTGAAAATTGAACAGTTGAATCTTGCGATTTTACGGAATAATAGAGACGAGATTGATAGGTTGAAGGATGACATAGGTGAGTGGCTTTACGCATTACCGACTACAATTAATGAAGTGAAGGATAAACAGGAACTGCTTGATAAAGTCTTACGCCCACAATACTGGAAAAACGTGTCCTTCGATGATGCCCAAATTCTTCTCAAAGAGTTCACACCGTTAATGAAATATAAACAGCCAGAACCTAGACCTACGATAATCCTTGACATTGATGATGTTGTACAGAAGAGAGAGTTTATTGAGTATGGGCCTGTTCCAACTCAAGAATATGCTACGACATACATTGACAAGGTTGAGAAGAGAATCAAACAACTCGCTGAACAGCATCCCACGATTAAGAAAATTAAACATGACGAGAGTTCTCACAGAAGAAGATCTGAAAAACTTGGAGAAGACCTTGAATGGCCCAGAACTCTACATCACTGAAGAAATTCTGCAGAAAGCATACAGACAACACAAGGGAACTCTCGTCCAGTTTATCAAGAAAATTCTAGGTCTCTACGAATTTCCCGATGCAAAGAAGAGAATTGAGGAAGCATTCAAAGCCTTTATAATAGAGAAGAACTACCTTAACTCTGACCAAGTGAATTTCCTCCGCACAATTCAAACCGTATTCTTAAAAAAACATCATATAGAGTATAGTGATCTGTTTGAGCCGCCATTCACTAACTTCGGTGTTAACGCCCCTATTCCACTTTTCAATAACGATGAACTTAAAGAAGTGATTCAGCTATGCGACAAATTGGAGGTAGAAGTTATTCGTGCTAGCGCCTGAATTAAAATCGCAGATTAACAAACTCTGGGATAGGTTTTGGTCTGGTGGAATAGCCAATCCACTCACTGCAATTGAGCAGATGTCTTATCTGATTTTCATGAAACGACTGGAAGATCTGGATAGTATTCATGCAAGAAGGGCAGCAGCGAGAAACGAGAAACACATATCCATTTTTGAAGGACATGAAAATTGTAGATGGTCACAGTGGAAGCATCTAAACGCTGAAGCGATGCTGAAGCATGTTCAAGAAGTCGTTTTTCCCTTCATCAAGAATCTGACAAATGGCGATGATGTTCTGTATTCGCAGTACATGAAGGATGCCGTGTTTGTTATTCCAAAGGCTTCGCTTCTGCAAGAAGCAGTAGCAATTATCGATGAGATGAACATTACTGAACGGAATCAAGACACTCAAGGAGACATCTATGAGCATCTACTTGCTGAGCTGAAGACTGCTGGGAAGAATGGACAATTCAGAACGCCAAGACATATCATTCGGATGATGATTGAACTTGTTGATCCAGATATTGGGCAGACTATTTGTGACCCTGCTTGTGGCACAGCTGGCTTTCTGATTGCTGCCTATGAACATATTTTGAGAAAATACACAAGTGATGATATCATAAATATCCATGAAGATGGTTCACTGCACAATCTTGATTGGAGATAAAATAGTTGAAAAATCTCATTGGAACCTTCTGAAACGAGAAACATTCTACGGATTTGATTTTGACACAACGATGGTTCGCATTGGGCTTATGAACATGATTCTCCACGGAATTGAAAGACCAAACATTCGTTATGCTGATACACTCTCAAAGAAGATTTGAACAAAAAGCACGATATGATATTGTCTTTGCTAATCCACCATTTGCTGGGTCAATCGATAAGAGCGACATTAATGACGCTTTCAAAATAGACACCACAAAGACTGAACTTCTATTTCTGGAACTGTTCTACAACTTACTAAGAATCGGTGGAAGAGCTGCAGTTATCGTTCCAAATGGTGTCTTATTTGGTTCATCAAATGCTCATGTCAAAGCCAGAAAACTTCTGTTAGAAAATTGTCAACTTGAAGCAGTAATATCCATGCCTTCAGGAGTTTTCCAACCCTACTCCGGTGTTGGTACTGCAGTCCTTGTTTTCGTGAAAGGTGGTAAGACTGACAAAGTTTGGTTCTATGAAATGCGAAAAGACGGATACAGCCTTGACCAAAAACGTGAATTCATCGATGGCAAAGGTGACATCCCCGACATCATTCAAAAATTTCGAGAAACGAGAGGAATCAAACCAAAGTGTCTTGGTGCCTTTTGAGAAGATAAAGCAGAATGATTACAATCTATCCATTTCAAGATACAAGAAATGTTGAACGAGAAGATGTTGAATACGAAGATCCAAAGATATTGATCAATAACATCATGGAGTTAGAGGAACAAATCTCTGGAGAATTGAAGAATCTGAGAGAATTTTTAGAATGATTGAAGATATAAATTCTCCACAAAATTGGAAAATAGTCGAACTTGGGGATACTAAATATTTTCAAAGATTTAGTGGTGGTACCCCGAGCAAGGCAAAGCGTGAGTATTGGGAGCAAGGTACGATACACTGGCTTTCAAATTCCGAACTTCAAGAGAATTATATAAACTATGTTTTAGAATACTGAACGAAAAATTACAGAGGAAGGTCTTCGAAAAAGTTCTGCTATCCTGATTCCGACTAATTCTGTTTTATTGACATGTACCGCCACGGTTGGCAAAGTTGCAATAAATAGAATTAAACTTTGTACCAATCAACAGTTCAATTCCTTCAAATGTTTAGTTGATGTCATCCCTGATTATCTGGCATATTATTTGCTTGCTCACAAAGAGTAATTAGAGAAAATTGCTGGCAAGACATCATTCCCACATATTACAATCTCAAGTCTGAATAAATTCAAGGTGGCTCTTCCGCCTTTGGTGGTTCAGAAAAACATCGTAAACATTCTAAATAGAACTACAGGTTTACGACAAAAACGAGATCAAGCAAATCAGATGACTAACAGGATTCTTCAAGTTGTTTTTTTGCAGATGTTTGGAGATCCTTCGGTTAATCCTAACAATTATCCCATACGCTCTCTTGAGAATGTCTGTCTATATCTGTCCGATGGTAGCCATTTTACTCCTCCCTTCTTTGAAACTGGGCTTCCGTTTATCACTGTGAAACATGTTAAAGATGACGGGATTGATTTCAGTGATTGCAGTTTCATTTCGAATGATGACTATGAAAGACTAAAAAAGAATTGTAATCCAAAACCAGGGGATGTATTATTTTCGAAAGATGGCACTGTCGGAAAAGTTGTTTCAATCGATTTCAATAAGGAATTTATTGTCCTATCTTCACTTGCAATTATACGTCCCGATCCAAGAGCAATCAACCAAAAGTTTCTTGAATACCTTCTTAAGAATAAGTCCATTTTGAAACAAGCAACTGACATGAAGTCAGGCAGCGCAATAAGAAGGATTATCGTGAAAGATGTAAAGCGGATTCAAGTTCCAATTCCACCCAAAGAGCTTCAAGAGAAATTTGCTTCTATTGTAGAACAAGTTGAAGCTCTTAGAAATAGACAAAAACAATCTACTCAAGAAATTACTAAACTATTTAATTCTCTAATGTCCAAAGCATTCCAGGGAGTGCTGGTTCGTGATATGCCAGAAACTGAGCAGTCTCAGCAGACATTGCTAGTGCAGCTTACATATGTTATAAGTATGCGGATTTCCTCAACTGTCTTTTGGCGATATATAATATACCATTTTTCAACTCAAGGCGCTCGAAAATGGAAAAAATCACACGTGTTACAGAATTAGGAGAGTACTCCCTCTTTCATGAGGATTGTTTGGAAACATGTAGAAGGCTTCCTGATTCCTCTGTGGACTTAATATATGTTGATCCTCCATTCTTTTCAAATCGAACATATCAAATAGGCAACTATCACTATGAGGACAAATGGAACGGATTATGTGAATATCTTGATTGGATTGAGCAACGATTGCTGGAATTCAAAAGAATAATGAAGTATACTGCGTCGATATATATTCACTGTGACTGGCATAGTTCCCACAACCTGAAGGTTTTAGCCTACGATATATTTGAAAGAAGCAACTTCCTAAATGAATAGATTTGGAAACGCCAGAGTTCTCACAATGATTCGGGACAAGGAAGCCGTCATTTTGGGCGTATCCATGACACGATTTTAATCTATACCAAATCATCAGATTATGTCGAATCAACAGTATGTTCCATATGACGAATATTATATTGAAGGAGCATATCGATACGTAGAGTCTTTTACGAAACGTAGGTATGCTTTGGGAGATTAACAGGCCGGAAGCATCAGTCAAAGGCAACCCAATATATGAATTCTTTGGCGTAGAACGGTACTGGCGTTATAACAAACCCAAGATGCTCGAATTACTCAAAAATGGTAGGATTGAGCAAAAGAAAGGAGAACTTCCATATCTCAAGCGTTATCTCGATGAGATGAGTGGAAAACAACTTCAAGATATTTGGATCGATATAAAACCAGTCCACAGTAAGAAAATGGTGTATCCGACGCAAAAACCCGAAGCACTGTTAGATAGGATTGTGACTTGTTCTTCTACCCTGGTCAGGTTATCTATGATCCATTTGCAGGTTCGGGAACATCGGGAGTCGTGTGTTTCAAATCATCTCGAAAATGGATAGGTTCAGATATATCAATGAACGCGTGCAAATGCTCGCTCGAACGTCTTAAGGTATTAGGCTGCGAAGTAGCTTCTTCCCGAATGACAATTCAGATTCGTATTGTCCTAATATTTTGCAGACTATGAAATCGGTAAGGAAGCAGGTTTAATGAGCGTTCTAAAGAAGGGTCAAGCGAGAGTCGCTACGCGTGCCAGATTAATGCTTTTGTTAGGCGAACAACTAATTACTGACGAAGTCGCAGCTGTTTTAGAGCTGGTAAAAAACGCCTATGATGCGGATGCTACAGAAGCAATCGTGACTCTGTTTCATATAAGCGAGCCTTCAATTGGCTACATAACAGTGAAGGACAATGGTCATGGCATGTCCCTTGAGACTGTCCTTTCTTCCTGGCTTGAGTTAGGAACACTATCTGAACACTCGAGGACCAGATCTCAAACCTCGATTGACTCAAAGTGGGAGGAGAATATGCTTAGGTGAGAAAGGACTTGGGCGCCTTGCAGTTCACAAACTCGGTTATTTAACTGGCGTCGTAAGATGTGCCAACACGAACCAGGAGATAAGACTTATTCTTGATTGGACTGCTTTCAGACAAGAAGGTTTCTTGGAAGATGTTCCGGTCGAATGGGAAGTAACAGAGCCTCGAGTTTTATCGGGACTAACTTAAGCGGAACTATGATTATTGTGAAGAAACTGCAAAGGGCATGGAGTCCTAAAATGATCGAAAGTATCCAAAGAAACATTTTAGCCTTGAAATCGCCGTTTAAGGACCTTTCAGACTTTGATATACAGATGAAAATCGAAGATGAAGTTTCTCCTCCAGTCTCCATTCCAGATTGGAATGAAATAATTAACAAAGCAACGTACACTTTTACTGGTGAAATTAATCGCTCAGGAAAGATGAAATACCATTATAGATTCAAAAGACCAGATCTGCCTGATTTGAATCAGAGTTCAAATAAGGAATTTGACATTCGAGATCCTGAGGAATTCAGTGGTGACAGAGAACCAGTTTGTGGACCCTTTGATTTGAGATTTTATTCTTGGGATCTAAGTGTACAAGATCAAAGGGCAGTTTTTGGTGATATGTCAACTTATAAAGTTATGATACGACCAAATAGTGGTGTAAAGGTTTTTAGAGATGGATTTCGTGTTCTACCGTATGGAAATCCTGATAATGATTGGTTAAGCATGGATTTAGAAAGAGTCAGAAGATTCGAACTGCACTTAAGCAGAAATCAGATTATAGGTGCGATAGAAATATCCTCCGTGACAAATCCTAACCTCCTTGACAAGACTGACGGGAAGGATTGATTGATAATGATGCTTTCCGGGATTTTTGGAGTCTGGTTAAAAGTGCTATCATACAATTCGAAGCAGAGAGAATCAGAGATCGGCAGCCACTAAAAGAGGCAACCGGGCAAATCAGACCTGAGGTAACTGACAAAGCTGTTTTTACTCGTAATCTTGCAGCTTTGTCAAAGATGGTTATGGATCAGGCCAGCATAGATGGCGAGACCAAATATCAAATCAGTAAGTTAATCTCAGAAGCACGTGAAGCTCTGGAAAGCATACTCACAGAAAAGGAGCAACCGCTTCTTGTTGCAGGCTTCTTTCGGCATTACATATATGATGCCCACCCATGAGGTACAACGAGACATACATGAATCCCTAAAGATTCTTGGGCAAATGCGTAAATCGGAGGAGGTAGATTTAGTAAAAATCAATTCTGTAGTTCAACTCCTCAATCAGGCATATTCTGTAGTTGGCGGCATAGGAAGATTGATGCGACAAACTCGTGAAGAAGAGACATTTGAACTTAAAAGGGCGGCAGAAAGGGCACTTGATCTTATGCGCTTCAAATTTGAACGTAATAATATCAGATTTGGAATAGAAGGACCTGATTCGATAAATGTAAAAGGTTCTGAAAGACTCATTATTATAATGTTGCTAAATTTTCTTGACAATAGCTTCTATTGGCTTCTTCGCAAGAGCAGAAAACCGAGAGATCAAGATTGTTATATCCCCATTTGATGATAAGAACTCAATGATTGCAGTTAGTGATAGTGGTCCAGGATTTCAAGACAATGATATTAATGTTTTGACTTTACCATTTTTCACGAGAAAGCCAAATGGTATGGGTTTAGGTCTGTAGATAGCTGACCGGATTGCAAGAATGAATGGAGGCAAATTGAAACTACTTAGCCAAGACAGCAATCCCAGTCTTTTGTCAGGAGCCAATATTGCTGTAATCTTACCAATTGCTGGGAGGTGATTCTATATGGCAATATCATGCACTGGAAGAATATTGTTTGTTGATGACAAATATGATGATGACATCCAAAGGGCCCTTATTAAACTTGTAGAAAAGGGCATACCAGTACAGTACTGGGACGCCAAGGGAGACCCGCCGGACATAATGTGCAACATTAGAGTTGTCATACTCGATTTGGACTTAGCTGGTCTTGAACCAAAACTTATGATCTTGCTGTGGAGGCTTTGCATAAGATTCCGGGACCATTCATTGTCATCATATTGGCACCAATTTCGAAGAAGATGATCCTGACATTCTGAAATCAGCCTATGAGAAGACATATGATATTCCATTATGTGGCTTTATCGCACATAAGGGTTTAACAAAAGAGAGGATAGTGAGGATCCATTCTTCTGCAAGAACTAATCATCTCTTCAATAAGTGGAAATAAGATCCTCAATCTAATACTCTTGTGGGAGGGTGAGTTGATAAGGCAAAAGATGAGGCTTTAAGCGACCTTGTAGAAAGTGAAGTTGAGAACACAGTCATAGCATTAGTCAAGTCTCTTTGTAAAGAAATGGGCGAAGAACCCGCAGCTGGAACTGTCAATATAATGATGAGACTTATTTCACGTAAGTCGGAAAGTATAAAGACTATGACAACCTTGTCATCCTTATCAAAGAACTTAACAAAGGACTTCTAAAGCCTGCCGAATATCCATCAGATGAGGATCTTTTGGTTTACAATAGACTAATGTTGTATGAGCCGGGACTAAAAGAGAGAGCATGGACAGGCGATATATATAAAACAAGCGGCACAGGTAAATTTGATGAGTATGCCATGGTACTTACTCCAAGATGCACTTAGCTCTAAAAGTAAAGTTGGAAAAGTACTTATGTGCTTTGCCTTTAGGATAGATGAAGAAAAATTTACTGATCCAGAATATCCACCAAATATAGTTGATCCTGAAGTTGCCAGAAAACGTGAAGAAAAAGAAGAACAGGAAAAGATCGTCGCCTTCATAAAGAAAAGATATTCTGGGCGTGCGAAATTGCCAGAAAACCTTCAGTTCTCTGGAATTTTAAGCATGAAAATAAAACCTTTGGATTGTGCTTCGACTTCAACAATGTTCCAAGTATGAGAATAGAGGAGCTCGAAAGTTGGAAAAGAGTCTGTAGACTGGACTCTCTTTACATTGAGAATTGCTGAGAAAATATGGGAGTACAGTATCGAGAATCGGAGTGATGGATATTAATCGCAGTCCAGAAGCGCTTCGTGCTTCTCTGAATAAGCTTCTTGAGGATCAATCGTCATGAATCTTCTTCCGGTGTTGTCAATTATTTTACCCACTCCATCTAACGAATTTATTGACGCTATTCATTTTGAGATATTTTTTATATTTTGATTTCCCAGAAAAGATAAATTTTTGTTTCAGCGAGAACTGCTATCCGTGCTAGAACTTTAGCAAGAATGTCATTTGGGGCTGTTTGTATCCATTTTTTGAATTCTTCTTTTTTAAGGAACATTATCAGCTGTTGACCGCAACCTTTTGATGTAAACCGTCTTGATTTGCAAGATTATTTCTTGCACTTTCCGCAATTCAGCTTCGCTTAATGTTTCTCAGTTTGTTGAGGTTTGCTTGTTGGCTGGATAAGAGGTAGGGTTTGAAGCCTAGCTGCTCAAGGCTTCGTATCGCCTCGAGGACTGATTCATCAGGTTGCCTTTCCGTGATCTTCTTCATTCCAGCCTTCTCAAAGAACGGGTTGTATTGCGCCATAACTGCCATAGTCTCAACGTAATGTCTTCCACAAAGAGGCAGAGTTTCCCTGACAAGATATGCACCCAGGCCTATGCTACGATATTTCGGATGCAAGACAACCCTGCTGATGTTCGCAACTTCCTTGTTCAGCTCGTAAATAGAAAGGACTTTACCAAGAGCTAATCTACGCCCGAAAACTTGAGGAGGAGCATAAGAATAAACGATGACTCCAGCAAGCTCATCATCAGTCCGTTTCAAAGCGAAAATCTTGATTGGCGCCGGATGAGCGGTTACGTTGCGGTAATGGAATTCCGCTAAGGCCTTGTAATCTTCCATGGACCCCTGTTCTATTCTAAGGTTTTTCGTGACACTGCAGACAGCGTTAATCTTGTTAGGATAATAGTTGACTTCGAGACGTTTCCCCCAGCCCTTATGAATGTGAACGGAAGGTGCAAGGTCCTCAAAGAGATCCGTGTGCGTAGTTGCCACAATAACAGCCTTTCCTGTCTTCCTGGCTTGTTTCTGAACGTTGAAGGCTACGATCTTCGCAGTCTCACGGTCTAAGGTTGCACAGAACTCGTCCATTATCCAGAACTGTTTTTCTGACTCGATGAGCTTAGCAATTCGGTAACGGTATCTCTGTCCATCGCTGAGCCTCACGGTATTTCCTGAGAAACAGGTAAGCGTCGTTAAGTCCTACTCGGCTCAAAAGCTCGAGACCTTCATTCAGGTCCCTGCCAACCGTTTCAATAAGGGGCTTGTCAGGATCCACCGTGAGGCTGTCAATGTTAAGAGCTTCGTCTCCCAGGTCCTTTTCAAAAGCTCTAAGCAGAACAGACTTTCCAGATCCGCTTTCGCCAGTGATGTAAACGATGTCTGATGTTCTAATCTGGAATTCGGCGTTATCGTAGATGACGTGCAGTTTTGCTTCGTCAATGCCCAGTCCGAAGGCTTCAGCAACCCCGATAGTCCTAGGAGTGATGTCAGCTCGTGTTGAATATCTGATGTCAACCGTAAACTTGCCCGTTGACCTGTCATAAAGGCGCCTGAATTTGTGGATTCTTAGATCTTTCATCTTCACCCTTCATTTTGCGGAAAATGTTGCAGCAGCGAACTCGCATGTTAGGACCTGAAGATATGCCGATGCAAGCCCACCGTTTCACGTCTTATCAGGTGTCTTGTAGGCAAGCCAATGCAGGATAATTAGGAATCCTTGTGGTTTCAAAACTCGGACTGCTTCATCAACAAAACAGTAAGGCTTAAAATCCACGTAGGGAGGATCCGCAATTACGACGTCGAATGAATCATCTGAGAAAGGTAGTTCTTCTTTGCTTAAATCTAACGATTGAGATCAGGCTTCACATCAGGATTAATGTCTACTCTAACGGTTCCGAAAGTTGAGGACCCACAAAAAAGGTGCAAGATCTGTTTGTCATCGAAGTCTATGAGGCTTGAAAGACGTTGCAGTAAACTGTTAGGGTAAACCCAGCGGTATTTGCCGTGAGGTCTCTCAAGCGCCCAGAAACCCGTGATAACATTTTGAATCTCGTAATTGTGAAGTCGCTCAACCATCTACCGTTATACTCCTTTACCGTTATCCTCCGAACCTGAAACCGTCAGGATCAATAGGCTTCATCTCAACAGTAGCATACAAAGCGAGAGCTGTCGACCAAAAGACGTCGTCATGGGTGCCTTGAGGATGATTAAGAACGATAGTTCCGTCTTTCCTTAGGCTGAACCTTTCAACATTCAACTCCGCAACATATTCGCTGCGGTAAGGCTTGTCCCAAGTGAAATAGGGATAATAGAATTTGCGTCCATCATCCTCTGTTTGAGAAGGCTCGCCATCTCCTGTTTACGTGGAAGGCTAAAGGTGACTCCTTCAACATTCTGGATTCCGCCGTTCTTCATGTCCTCAACGATGTAGTCGCCTATTCCTGTTTGGTCTGCACGAATCGTTATGAAGTTGCTCCAGCGGTCCTGAATCTGCTTAACGAAGCCGATGACTGAAGCGTAAGGCGTCTCAAGTGGCCATATCTTCAGAAATCTAAGCAAGAATTTGTCGCCTACGCTATCGATAACTGTGAAGGCTGTGTAGTCTCCATGTTTACCGAAGTCCAGCCCACCGTAATACCGTCCCCTTGTAACCCGACGTCAGGATTAGCAAGGTCAAGATCTTCACCGCAAGACCGTTCTGTGCCTATACATTTTGTTATCAAAGATTGAGGTAGCCAAACATTTTCGTCTTCAGCCCAATCTGCCTCCATCTCTCGCTTCCAACGCCAAGGATCCTCAGCGAACTGTTTACGGATCTTGTCCAGAATGTTCTTCTTTAAAGGTCCATTAGGCTCCTCAGCATCATGCCAGGTAACATGGCTTTTAGCAAAGTCTTCGTAGTCTTTGTGGTTAAAAATCTTGTAAAAAATGCTGTCAGTGTTCCATGGTGTGCTGCTGCACACAAACTTTCCGTTAGTCGTGCCAAGAGTAAACAGGCAAGCATCATAGAGCTCTTCATCATCACGGATAAAATTCATTTCATCGCAATACACGATTTGAAGCGTAGGACCTCTGATAGTGTCAGGGTTATTCGGGAAAGCTTCTATGCAGCTTCCATTCGTGAACCTGATCACTGTCTTCAGGGGCTTCGTGAACATTCCAGGAGGGACTTTACGCAGAAAATAGGTTATGCGCCTGATGATGAGCTTCGTCTGTCTCCACGAAGGACCAACAACAGCGATGTAACTATCATCATGAGTAAGAGCATACCACAAAAGCAACGCTGAGATTATCCAGCTTTTGCCTGACTGTCGACACCACCGGGCTGCAATAAACTGTTTCTCTTGAAACATCTTAATGAAGTCAACCTGGTAAGACGTGGGTTTGAATCCCACGACTTGCTCAAAAAAGATTATAGGGTCGTTGCTGAGCTTCTTCAGCCTGTGCGATCTTAGATTCTTCAACATTGTCCGCTTTGTTTGAAGCCTTGAACCACCTTGGAACAGCTGGTTTTGGCGCCAAGCTTTTGGCTTGCGGCTGCGAGACGCTCATAATCTTCCTCCATCTTCATCAATTTTCGCTTCAATCTCACGGTAGTTGACGTAGTCCGCAAAAAGCTCCTTGTAGATCTTAATGCCTTGAATGATAGTTCGTAACCGTAAAACTTCAGTTTGGTCAAGACCCTGGCTGTCAAGAGCGTCTAAAGCATCACACAAAGTCTGTAAAGCTTCCTCAACGCTTGGCAGGTCATCAGGGATACTTAAACGAGAAGTAGTTGATCTTGCGTGAATTCGGTGTGATCTACTACTTTTATTAACCTAATCGATTCAGTTTCACCCTGATAGCTATCTTTCGATTTTCCAGAACTCCAGCAATTACATTAATAGACTTACCTTGTTCAACTAATTCCCGAAGTGCTTTTCTTCCTCATTAGTCCAAGGCTTACCCTTCGGCATACATCAATCACCTTTTCAGTTTGTCCTTGAAATACCATTCAACCGCAAGAAGAACCAAGGGCACAAGGACTTGAGCGCTTTGCACGTCTCCCCTAACGAGAACAATTACAAGGCCTAACACAAGGATCAGGGCAATAAGGAAACGGTAGTCAGCAGTCCCTACCTTGATGCCGAGATTCTTAATTGTTATCCGTGGCTCTTTCTCAGGTTTAGGCATTTAGGGTTCTCCTCTTGATTATGCGCCTACGGCCAGAAGTGAAACTCAACAACAGCAGCTCAGCGACGTCAGGCGTAATCTCAGCTTTGTGGATTACCGTTACACCGTCAAGGAAGCTCACAGGAATGCAGGTGTAATCGACATCGTAGAATTCGTTGTTAAGTTTGAAGCTGTTTTGAGCGAGAACAATATGCCTTCTTTTTTGTCCAAGGATTCCAAGATAGATTCCCCAACTGTAAACGGGGATATCCAGCCTTCCACGGATCGTTAAGAGCCTGTCCCCTGCTTGCGTCAAACCAGTCAACACTGATAAGGTCTCCCTTCACGAGTTCACTGAGGTCAATATGTTTCATTTTCAGTTAGTCTCCAGTTCTGCATTTTTGAAATATTCGAGAACGTCAAAGCCTTTTTTGGTTAAGCGGTAAACATTGTGAAAGTTGATCTTGAGTTGCTTCGACAATTTCCTGCTTTATTAAACTGTCCAGAATCTTCATCAATGGCTTCCATGATAAGTTTGACTGATACATTATCCGCGTAGGCCTTGATTCTCCCTTCCGCAAAACCTTCAGGATGTCCAAGTAAATTTCAAGCCTGCTTCTCTTGCTTCCCCAAGCAGTCATTTTAGAACCCTCCGAATCGTCAAGGTGGCTATGAATCTTTTTCGAGCTCAAAAATGATCATTATTTCTAAGGCTTCAGACTTGTTAACCCCGTATTTCCTTTGAATCTCCCGAGCTTCCTCTAAGAATCCCCTGATAATTTCAGCTTCATGTTCCTCAATCGTCTCAGACATTTTTAGGTCAACCTCATAATGAATGCGACAGCATAATACGAAGGCTCAACGCCCGTATGGTCGCTTGGCTGAGTAAAACCGTGATCATGCCCAGCGTCCAGCGTTAGGCTCAGTTACACCGTGACTGTGAGCGGATCCTGCGCCACGTGCTTCCGCCTATTGGGTGCGTGTGAGAAGATTCGTCAGCAGGTCCCCAAGTTAAACCGTGGTTGTCGTGAGTGTGAGCTCCCCTGATTGTTGTGGGTCGTTGGAGCTGTCCAAGGAGTCCCTGAGGACGAACCAAGCTTGCTTGAAGTTCCCGTGTGGTTATCATGGGTATGTCCGCCCTGGCTGCTATGCGTAGTAGGCGTTACAGCAGCTCGTTCCTTTTGCGTGAGTATGAGCAGTCCCAGCGCCCGTGTTAGCGGGCATACTGTGAGTGTGAGAAGATTCATTGTTGACGGTTACTCCAGCCGTCCCCCTTGTGACTGCTCCGTTAGAATGACCGTAAGTTGTGCCTCCCCCTGTCCCTCCTGGGTTCTGGGCTGCAGCAGCTCCCTTAACAAACTTGCTTCTCAGGTCAGGAGTGCTATTTGTGCCGTCGCACAGTTGATAACCTGACGGAATTGTAAGCAAAGTCCCGCTCCACATGAAAATCGCGCCGATCGGCACAGCTCCACCGCCTGGACCTCCTCCAGCCATCGCTTGGATCTCCGTCGCCGTGTAATGAATCGTCCCGTGCTGCATCCTACCAACCATTTAGGAGATCCCCTCTCAATTTTTTGTCATGATCACTAAGAACATCAGAGACAACGAAGCCCCTGTTTAACCCATTAATCTGTGTCCGAAGCCCAGAAGGATTATAATTGTAGGTTACACCCTTCACCGTTATCAGTTCGCCTTCATCAGGGTCGGTGAAGCCGACTGCATCACAATAAACAGTCAAAATATCGTTCAGTTCCAGCAGATAGAATTCGGGGAGAACAATCGGGACTTCTCTGTATGGGTCTTTCATTTTGTCGAGAAGCTCATCAGCCCTTGCGTTGACTGCTGCTTGGCTTGTTAGCTTCTCATCAGTGAAGGTCCTATCCCGGCGCCAATAAGTATCTTCACTATCCTCATCATCAACCGTAACATTGTCTTCTGCGCCCTTCACCGTAACCCTGTTCACAATTGAGTCAACAAGCCTGTTCTTTATGCTCACAATGTCCTCTGCTTTAGAAATTCGGAGATTACTCTGTGTAGTATCATCGTTAGGGTCAACAAAATTGACTGCTTTGTTAAAGTCCACGTAAACGATGTAGCCATTCATTTCCGCAACTTTCTTCAAGACATCGCTGACTGGCTCATCGTCGCTGTCAAGGCTGATCTCTATACCTTCATTAATCCAGTCAGGCGAAAAATGAGAACTACTATAATAATCTATCAGGTTCCGCACGATAGACGCAGAGTTAGTATCTGGCCAAGATTCCTCATCTGTTTCCCTAAACTCGAGAGACTGAAGCATACCCTTTGCTGCTCGAGATCTCTATGGTTGCAGGAGGAAAACTGAATTCTGGAATGTCAACGTAGCCCCTGAAAAGCAGCCACAAAATATGATCCCAGCCAGCTCGGATCTCAATCTCGTCCATGATATTGACGTCGTCGTATTGCCCGTGTTTGTTATCCAAGACAACTGAAGCTGAGGGATAACAGCCATCCCGAAGATTCACGGTAATATCGTTAACATCATCACTTCCAATGAAAGTGTCCGTGTGAGCTTCAATCTCGTAACTCCAGAAAACCTCAGCTTGATAGCCAGTGTCAAAGTCTCCTCCAGCCCAAGGGTCAGGAAACGGATCACCATAATGCCAGCCGTCCTCAATGAAAGCCCGATTTCCACCATCACCACTAAAGCAGACTCCGCCTCCAGCACTCATATCAAAAACAATCCAGTAATCAATGCCTTCATCTAATCCAACCCCGTCAATTACAAGCTGGTTCCAACCTACAGCTGTGCCTTCAATTTCATAAACGTCAGTTAAGGCAGAACCAGGTATGTTTCCAGCGCTACTATACAATGCAACACGAACATCCTGACCGCCAGTAGACCAAAAATTGATTGAAACAAAATTTCCATCCTCTGGCTGAGTGAACCTTTGACCATAAAACGAAATAGCTGCAAGCTCATCATTATTTTCCTGAATGTTTCCAACGTCTCCACCGCCTTCCGGGACAGAATGCGAGATGCTGACAACAGCCTTCGCCTTTTTGCTTGTTGCTCTCACAACGCTAAAATTGTCAACATAAAACACTGTGAACGCCGTGAAGGTTTCAGCCCACTCGTAAACGCTGAACATCGCCCGTAAATATTTGACTTGCGGATCCACCAAGTTTTGATTTGTCGAAAACTTCACGTCGCCAGTTTCGTTGTCTGTAATAGTGAGAATTGTCGAATGAGAATCAGTAGGGTCGGGAACGAGGGAAACGTTGTAAACGCGGTCAGGCTCCCAAGCGTTCTCTCCGCTAATAATCATGCCACCAGAACAATTAAGCACCCAGCAGTAATCAGTCCCGTCATATTCGTCGAAAGCCCACAGTGCAGTTGCGACTTCTCCGTAAAGTTTGCTTATTAACAAGAATCCACGGTTTGGGTCTGGATCCACGAAAGAAAACATAAAGTGGTTTCCGCATTGACCCTCGTTATGCTCAATCGTTACCTGAAATGAAAGGCTAAAAGGCGTCTTAAACTCCGCACGGGTCATGCAGTTAAGCCAGAAATACCCTTCTCCTTCTCCGTCACCGTTCATTGCCATCCGAAGCCTTCCACCTTGGATGTCGCAGCGTTTCTCTCCGTAACCCTGTCCGCTTAACTGGTCGCCAGAAATGAACCTGATCCATTTTCCGTGGTCAGGCGGATGATCGTTTTCGCCCTCAAAGTTGTCAGTGAAGATTCCTCTCGGCACAACTAAAGAGGTCGTAAACTTGGTTAACGCTTGGACAGTAATGTCCGCTTCATCTTCTTCGATAGCGGTTATGTGCGACATTAATCTTGATAACCTTCGCCATAGGTAACGGGGTCTAAAGTTTGATAGAAGACACTTGCATAAGCAACAGGATTAGTTCCAGCGCCTTCAGGGTCGTCAAAGCAAATTTTGATTACAATAGTATGGCATTCAAACGGGTTATCAGAAACGTGTATGCCGCCGCCTGGACTACCGTATCCCGCTGTTGGACCAAATGTCGTGAATTCGTCGTCAGCGTCACATACAAACTGGGGCTGAAAGTTAGCGTTCAATTTCAGGTAATAAGTGTGTTGTGGAGTGTTTGTTTCAAGGTCTTGCTGATTCCCCTGTTCTATGCCGTCAATGATGACGCTAATGCTGAAAGTTCGGGCTGGACCGTGTTCATCATTGTCCCACCAGAATTGAATGATGTAAGGTCTAATGCCTCCTTCGCCTTCCAAAAGGTTCGCCCAATTGCTCGGTGGTGGCCACATCTGGACTTCCCATTCTTCGTTTTTGTGGAATGTCCATACGAGAGCGTCAAAATTTGTTACGTGGTAAGCGAAGCTTTGGTGGAATTTTGGGTTATTACTGTAAGCTTCGAAAATCCATTCTCCTGCCGAGTTAGGATGCCATAATTGCCTATATAACCCGTTAGAACCCGTGATGTATGTCATTGCGCCATCGTCCCACAGTTCGTTACTTGGATCGTAAATTTTCCAGTTCACCGTTGCATCGTTAGCTGGGGTTCCATCAGAATCTAAGACTTGAATCTTTGTAGTAATATCGGCGTGTGCATATCTCACCATTTAGCTTTCCCTCTCCAATTTATCATAGACAATTACGCAGTGCATCTCTTGGTTTGTGCCTGGTGCTGAAGTCATACGGTATCTAAATTTGAATGCGTGCATTTCTGAAAATCCTTCTGAAGACTCAATTTCGTAGGGTTCAGAAGATACCCAATCTCTTTTTTGAACTCCGAACGTCAGCCACTTGTTCATATCCCTCAATAGGCTCTATGCCACCGTGATAAGTTGTAACAAACGAGTAATACTTGCCATGTTCCGATGCTAAAGTGTCAGTGACAACCACGCCGTCTATTGTAAACTCCCACTCAATATTTTTGGTCGCTGGATTCATCGTTTGTTTGCTCCATCGCTATCAGTTTAACTCTTGCTCCGCCACTAACGTCGAGCGGGGTATACCATGTATTTTGGTCTGGTGGTTCGTGAGTGTCCCAGATGTCTGGTTTATGCTTGAAAGCTAAGATAGACTCAATCTTGTAAACCTTTGAATCTCTGAACTTAGGATTATTACTGTAAGCTTCGAAAGTCCACTCGCCAACAGCATCGGGTGTCCACTGTAAAGTAAAAATGCCGTCTGCAATATGGCTCATCGAACCAGAATCGAAAAGCACGTCTGCCTCATCATATATTTTGTAGAGAACCGTTGCTCCAGTCGCTGGGTTTCCATTACTATCCAGAACTTGAACCTTCGTTTCAGCATCTTCATTTACATATCTTGTCATTTTTAATCACCATGAAACCTACTCATACGCTCCCAAATCGTCAAAACAGAAAACCATCTCTTGAGAACCCGCTCTAGTAAACTCAAAAAAGAATTCCTCTAGGGCGCTCCAGTCGAACGGGACCTCTTCTGGAGGTTCTCCACCATAATGAACCGTGAATTCGGACTTGTGAAGAAGGATTCGATACCACTTGTTAGCTTCCGTGATTAAAGGCAGAAAATCGTAACTCAGCCAAGTGTTATTCTCGTCATTATAAAGCCGTAATTCGAGAGAAGTCATGTCTATGCGGTTCACGTAGAACCAGAACGCAACGTAATCATAATTCGATAAATCTACAATGTCGAAATCATCGTAAATCCAGAACTGGTCAGCGGTCTCCGTGTGTTTGAAGCAGTATTCGCCTTCCTTCGGCAAGGGATCAGCGTTCTCAATAGTCTGATCTCCACCGTCGTCCGAATGCCACTGATCCTTTGTGTCGCAGGTGTCAAGACTTTTAAACTTGCTTTCAGTTAACCTGAGACTATAGTCCAATACCGTTTTCCTGATGCCCGCAAGGTTAACGCTATCCAAAAAAGCAACCGTGTTGAGATATGGACTTTTAAGCTTTAAGCCGTAACCAAGGCCTCTATACCTTTCGAGCTGATCAAAGTTTTCGTAGCGGTCATCACCAGTCAAGGCGCCTGAAAGCGTTATTCTCATAGGTTCTTTGCCAAGGTCCTGCCTGCCTGATCCACGTGCGCCAGGAAGGTCAACCTCTGCAATACGGCCTACATGAGTGAAGGGAAGCCCTCGGACAACACCTAACTCGAGACTATTCGCTCCAGCCTTTAGGGTTACAGTCAACTTTTCTACCTCTCCAAATACAATGTTCTGCTTTTCAGTTCGTTACGGATCCTCTTGTTGAATTCTTCATACAAGAGGTCTGCAAGCTCACGGACTCCCCTGACACCGTAAACGGGACCTGCCTGAATGTTTGGACTAAAATTAATCGTTAAAGACCTTTCAACAGGCTCAGAACCTTTACTTGCGGGACGGAAAGAGTAAGCTTCAGGCTCATGTTCTCCAGCCAAAAACAGGGTAGGCCTATCGACAACGCCGTAGCCACCTTCCTGCATCACCATAAGAGCGCCCTTCGCTATGCCTCCGCCTTGAGCAATAATAGACGATATAGGCGACGTCGTCGACATCGTGTTCACCACAACAGCGGGAGACGTCGTTGTCGTCACGGTTGGAGTCTTGGCTGGATTAATTAAGGATGAAACTGCATTAGAAACCGTGGAAACAGCGTTAGAGATCGTGCTACTAACTGTTGAGACCGCATTAGACGCCAAGCTTTGCAGACTATTCCAAGCAGAGTTAACAGAGGAGCCGATGTTTGACAAAGCAGTCCCTATGCTGCTTACCGCACTCTGCGCTCCGCCGACAATCGAACTCCAGACACCGCTAAGCCCAGACGCTAAACCTTGAAAAGCACTCATCAAACCGCTTGTTATGGTTTGTCCAAAATTCAGGATGCCCTGAAGAGCATTCGTCCAGACAGAGGAAAGGCTGTTACAAAGGTTTGTCCAAAGGCTTCCGCCAACAAGCCATCCAAACAAGAAGTTGAATATGCTTTGAATAGAGTTAACAAAAGTTGTTAAGCTATTAATTATGAAGCCAGCGGTGCTATCCCAAACAGTCTTCAACCCGCTGCAGATTGAGTTCCAGACTTGACCGAGAACCTGAGTTACTTCCGCCCAATGCGTAAGTAGAAATGTAATTGTCGTTATTGGACCGAACAACACCGCTAAAATCGGGTTATTCGTGATTGTGTCCCATAGAGTCTTGAAGACTCCGATAAGGGGAGATATTACGTTGTTCCACAGCCATGTAAGAGCATTCATCACAGCGTCAATCGCAGGCTTAAGGGCGTTGCTTAAAGCTTCGCCGAGCTGGTTAACAGCATCGTGAAAAGGCTTAACATTATTATATGCCCAGATCAAACCAACGACTAACGCTGCAATTGCAGCGATAACTAACACAATCGGATTAGCTGAGAGAAAAGTCATTGCGCCACTTAAAGTCTCCAGTTGCAGCGCTCATTCCTGAGATAGCTGTGCTTACACTCGTAATCATGGTTATAGCGATCGGCATGACAGATAATGCAGATGAAACCATCGTCTCGTTCATGTTACCCTGAACCATCTCAGCACGTTCAGTCGCCACCTGATAACGTTCCTGAGCAAGAGCAAGATCCTTAGTTGCTGACTGAGCTTGAGCGCTGTCAGGACCATATTTTTCAACTGCTGTGTTAAGCCTTGTCTGAGCATCCTCAACGGAATTCAGGCTCACCTTAACAGAAAGGTTCGCTTTGTCGACAGAGACCTGCATATCTTGGACACGATCATAAGCGTTGTAAAGGGCAAAAGTCTGACGTCGCAACTCCACTGAACCCCGTGACTACGTCTTTAAGCCCAGAATTCATCTTTTTGTGGGCGTCTTCAACCTTATTAGCAGCAGTTTGAACCTCACCCATAGAACCCTGTGCGTTAGAAGCAATCTGCTTCAAAACGCCTGAAGCTTCATCGAGACAACGAGCGACAGTAACAAGTTCTGGAAGTTGGACGCTCATTCGCCCCTCCTCCTTAACCACTCGCTAACAATATTCATCAGGGCATCTTTCAACGCTGGAATATTCCATAAAAGAGCAGGAGTAAGGAAGGGTTGAGGACGCATCCTCGAAGTCCCATACTCAACGTAAGACGCATAGTTAACTCGGCTGCCGACAGTGTATTCTCCTCGTCCGCCTGAGAACATGATGCTTCGCTGAAGGGTGCCAGTTCTCACGGGCACAATGGACTTAGCGTCAGAAACTACCTTTTCGAGATACAGCTCCATAGCGTCAGCTACGGGTTCTTTCAAGTCTTGCATCTGATTAAGAGCTTCAACCAGTTTGTCGACACCTGTTATCTCGAGTTTCAAGCTCATTTTTTCACCTTTGTTTTCCGTAAAGTCCTTGCGAAGCTGTTTAGATCGTAGCCTTCTTCAGAATTCTCTTGGCTTCCAGAGACGTCTCTGGAAGTCCAAAGTTCGTTTTCGTAGGCTATTGCTTCCATCCAGAACGTCGCTTGACTCCACGGCATCTTTAGGATCTGGGGGACGGTGAAGCCGAGACGCTTCAGTTGGTAGATTCGTCTTCCTACTTCGGAGCGGGCGAATTCCCTAAAGGGACTGTTTGAACGAGTCCTGGCACAATTTCCTTAACGATTTTCAGGATGACTGGTAAGGGAATCTTGGTTCTCACAGCTTCCAAAGTAACTTTAGGGTCTGCGTGATGCCAAGCTTTAAAGAAGAGTTTTATTGTTAGTTCAAGCGGATCCTCATTTTTGTTTTTAGCGATTTCCACGAAGTCCTCAACTGTCAGGTCGCAGTAGGGGATGGATCCGCCTAGCTCCTCAACATAGACGCTATGTTTCCGCATAACTTCAGTTTTGGCTAAGACGTCAGTGAAGGATAGTTGTTTCTCCAAGAGAGAATTCTCCTAAGCTGCTCGTCGACCGCTGCGGTTTTCGCTCTGAACCTTGTCGTAACCATTGCGGGCTTGTTCTTAGGACTTGAAACAGACACGTCTGGGAAGATTACGCCTGTGAAGCTGATGCTGATGTCTCCGCTTGGGTTACTGAATTTCAGCTGCATCTCATATTCCACGAGGTCTTCCTGCAAGGCTGACATTCTTTCGAACTGAGTTTCTCCGTCTTCTCCGACTTCATCAATGGCTCTTTGATTGTTCCTTCGTAGGTTTTGAGTCCAGCAGCCCACTCTTCGATTGTGTCGCTTCCGAGAGCATCCAGGCCTTCAACTGCCTGTTTAGGCTCAATCGTTACTTCCTGAGCAACGAAGGCGCCCATGTCTCCGCTACTGTCTTCAGTTATGTATACCGCAACGTTTTTTCCGACATAGACTGGCATTTTCTTTTTTTCCTCCATTAATTTTTTTTATCTTGATCATCTTGAACTTTGATGACTGTGAATTTGAATCTAACCCCCATCCGCTTCAGGACATACTGGTAGTCTTTCCAATCAGAGACTACGAGACCGGCTCCAGCCCACCACAGAACCAATGGCCATAAGGGAGGCAAAGTGTAAAGGTAGGTGAGCAACATCAAGACAAGCCCGTATTGGAAGTGGTGGTTAGCGTCAAGCAGGCTAGCTATGAACCACTTGAGTAAAGGGTTAAGGTTCTCATACCAAGTGTTCTCGTATTTGACTGCCTGGTCAAACTTGCTGAAGGCTTCTCCGTAAAGGAAGCCGAAGCTGAAGCCAAGGATCGCAGCAATAGTCTGAGGAGATTCTAAGGATGCTAACACTTCATCATGCCTCCGTCGCCGTGATTGTGATTGTGAAACTGAAGCTCGAGATGCCCGTGATTGACTGGCTAACTGTTAGGGTCAAAGTTGCAGAAACAACCTCGCCTGACGTAATCTTGTAACTAGCACGGTTCCACGAAAGAGTGATGTAACTCGACTGCAGAAGACGGACTCCAACTTCCTGTCGACATTGAAAGAGTAGAATCAATTGTCGACGTGCTTTTCAAATAACAGGTTACAGTTTTTGTTTGTCCAGGAGTGAAGCTTCCCCAATCAATTGTTGATAGCTTCGTGGTGCAGGCTTGGTCGCTGTAAATTTCGATACTTAATGAAACTATTTTGCCTGTTCCAGTAATCGAAATTTGATATTGAACTGCAGCATAAACGCCTACCGCAACACAAGAGCATAAAGCAATTAAGACAAGTGTAGTCACAACTTTATTTTTTGTTTGCACGTATCTCCCTCCTCCATTTTTTAATCAATAACCCTGACGACACGCCGACTGTTGCGATTAAAGCAACTCGAGCGTCCAAAAGAATCAAACCGCCAAGCAGTGAAGCTCGAATAAGTCTTCTCAAACTGAAGCCTCCAATTGATAAAAAATAGTGTAGCGGATACTATGACGGAAAACAAGCTCGTTAGGCTCATTCAAGACAGCGATGCCTGAAGAAAGAAAAGACATTCCTAGGCCTGTGAATTCGACGACCGCTAAAAGCATAGCCTTACGGACCTGAGCTGATAAAGCGTCTCTCGAGGCTTCATCAGGCGCCCAGACGTCAATCTGGACTACCACGTAAGACCATTCATAACGGGTTGTCCCGTCAAAACCATCATTAAGGCCTGAGACCTCTCCAGACTCAGCAATGTCAGTCACGGTTACGCTTGGAACAACGGGGTGTTTGCCCTGCTGCCAACCGTAATAGATAGGCACGTCTCCAGCAGGATCCACGCTGAGAAGTGTGCTGAGAGTATCATCTTCCAGGAGGATGTCGACGATTTTCTGTTTTACCTCTGAAAGGTCCGTCATGCCTGAGCCACCCTGAACTCTCCAGAACCTTCATCATCACTGTAAAACTCGAAAATCTCGTCAGCTTCAGCCTGCCAACGTTCAAGATTCTTCTCTAATTGCTGCTCGTTTATGCCAGCTTGTCCAAGACGGAAACGAAGGTCAGGGCGACTATAAATCTGGATAGACGTCAAAAGAGCCGACAAACGGTTAATCCGTGTAGGCACAGACTCCCCGAAACTACTGCCTATAATGTCATCGATTTCCTGATCGCTGTAAACAATCAGTCCACCGATGTCTCCGCTGCTGATAACGTTCTCTGCGACGCCACAAACTAGGCGGACATCGTCACTGTCGCAGTAGGGCATAACAAACTATGTAAATAAGACTATATTTAACTTATTTTGGCGAAATAATCTATAATCAGGACTCTATGATTCTGCATCTTAAAGTCTTTATCTTAAAGTAAGAGTCATAAAATCTGTAGTGAGCTAGTAAAAAGGCTCAATTAACGGTTAGCAAGCTATTGTGAAAGACGATGTTAGTAGCGTATAACTCGTCTATTACGCACGTTTTTTGTTGCCATCTACTTCTTGTAGGCTTCAACATGAACGCTCGTTATCTTTCCATTCAACTCTCTAGATACATCAATATCGTAGGCTACCTCTGAGAGTATTTGAACGTCTTTGAAACCTGCTTTCCTGATACTTTCCAGATACTGTTGCTTCTCTAGGGCGCCACCGATGCAGCATGCCCATGCGTCGAAGCTTTTCCGTACCTCTTCTGGAAGCTCACCCTCAGTCACCAAATCTGAGACCATGAGCCTACCACCCGTCTTCAGGACGCGATAAGCTTCTCTGAATACCTGATCTTTATCTGTTGAGAGGTTGATGACGCAGTTGCTGATGATAACATCTATTGATTCATCGTCAATGGGAAGCTTCTCAATCTCGCCCAGTCTGAACTCGACGTTTTTATAACCGTTCTTGACAGCATTCAATTTAGCTCGTTTAACCATCGCATCCGTCATGTCCACACCGATGACCTTTCCCTTGGACCCGACTTTCTTGGCTGCAAGAAAGACATCGATTCCGCCTCCAGAACCCAGGTCTAGGACAGTCTTCTCCTTTCTTAAGAGACGCAATGCAACTGGGTTACCACAGCCAAGACCCATGTTCGCAGCCTCAGGCACGTTTCTCAAATCGGCTTCAGTGTATCCTACTTTTTTCCCGATTTCAGTGAGATCTCTAGTATCGCAGCAGGAGGATGAGCAACAGGAACCTTTAGTTTGAGCAATTGATGCATATCTCTCTTTAACAACATTTTTTGTTTTCTTTTTATCCATAAATTCTCACCTTTTTCTCCCTTCTATTTAAATTTTAATTATTTTCCTAGTTTAGATTTGGGAAATTTGCCTCTGGTATGCCAGAGAACTTCGTTAGTGAAATCATAAGGGGTACCTCCATCAAAGGGCCTATTACGGTGGCTAGAGCAGCACCAGATCCTAGACCGAAGAGGGTTGTAGCGACAGCGATCGCAACCTCAAAATGGCTGCTTGAGCCAATGAGAACGGTGGGTGCTGCGGATTTATAGTCAAGATTCGTAAACCAGCATGCACCATAAGTGATAGCTATCATCGATGCGTAGTGGACCAGGAGGGGAACGGCGATTAGAGCGACTGTGAGAGGTTGGGTGAGAATTATCTCTCCTTGCAGTGAAAACATGACTATGAGGGTTGTGAGTAGGGCTATGATCGAGATTTTTCCTAAGTATTGGTCTGAATCGTCCTTCGAACCAAGCCTCGCCTTTGCTAAGTAGAAGAGTCCTTCTGGTGAGTGCTGCGAGGCTTACTGGGACAGCTATGAAGAGTATGACGCTCCAAACGATAAGGTCCCAAGGGACAGGTATACTGCTGACCCCCAAGTAGAAGGCAGCTTCGGTGCCGTAGAGTGCAATCATAAGAAGGGCGTTGATTGCCGTGTTTACTAGGCCTTGGCCGAGGTCGCCTCGAGCCATCTTTATCCACCAGAGGACCATGGCGGTGCATGGCGAAATCCCTAGAAGAATTGCGCCTGCGATGAATTGTGGGTTTCCTTTGAGGAAAAAGTTTGCGTAGAGTGCCATTAGTGGTGGGGCTATAACCCAGTTGGCGATTATTGTGATTAGCATGGGCTTTGGGAACTTGGTCGCCTTCTTGACGTCGCTGAAGCTGATGCCGACAACGGTCGGATACATCATGAGGAAGAGAAGTATGCCGATGGGGATCGATATCTGACCGAACTTCAGAGAGTCTAAGTACTGACCAAACTGGGGTAAGAACCTGCCTAAGAGTAGACCAACGACGATGCATATTGCTATCCATAGCGTGAGATATTTTTCGAAAATACCGAGAGTTACTTCTTCAGTTTCTTGAGTTGCGGATGCCATTCACTAAGATTCCTCTTACAATCATGGATTTAGCTAGACTTATCATATCTAAATATTTAAATCTATTGATTTCTACTATTGAGCTATGAAAAACTAGAATCTTTTTTTGGATTTACTTTTTAATCCTAGGAAGTCGAAGAAGTGTTGGGTTAATTCAGGGTTGGTAACACTGTAGAATACCCACTTTCCCTTCTTCTTGTCCTTTATCAACCCCATATTTTCCAGTATATTGAGATGATGGGATGCAGTTGGCTGGGTTAAGTCTAAGGCGACTGTCAACTCACAGACGCACATTTCCCTCTTGCTGAGGAGTTTCAACATCTTCAGTCTCGTTTCATTGGCCAGCGCCTTTAAGAGTCGTGTCTTAGTATCAATCGTTTTCTCATCTGTTGCTTCATCAGCCATAGTCTTCAGTTCAATCGCGTATTTCTCCAGGTCCTCTTCTGGTCGTAAACCTGAGCAGACAAGCCTCTCAAGCCTTTTAGTGCTCCTTTTGCTTCTCCATTAGTCTGCATTTCGTTGCACATCAGTAAAATTCTTCAATACTATCTTGCCTTGTACAATATATTTAAATATTTTGATTCAATGCAATAATTCGATAAATTTAAATATATTAATATCTATAATCTCCTAACGCCAAAGAGGCTAAGAGAGATGTCTAAAAACGAGACACAAAAAGGATGCGCCTGCACACAAAACCTACAAGACCTACTTCGAGCAGCTGTCCTCCAAAGAACGACTTACTAAGAAAAGCAACCTGCCCAGACTGCGGTAAAGTCTTCTGGACAAACTCTGACAGTGATTACTGCTTCGATTGTCAAGCAAAGAAAAAACAGTCTTAATCCCAAATAATGTTTTGAAGTGACCAGTATGAGTGATGATTTTTATCAGGAAGTAGCTGACAAGTTCATCTTCACGGTAAAAAAAGGTCTTCTCTACACGGAGAATGATGTCTGGATTGAGATTGAGAAATGGCAAAGCCAAAATCGGCATAACTGACTTTCTCCAAAGACGAGGAGGAGACGCCGTATTCGTGGAACTTCCACAAAAAGGAAAGACTGTAAGACGAGGAGATGAAATTTCGAGTTTCGAAACAATAAAGGCAGTCGTGTCAATAGTCTCTCCTTTCGACGGCACCATTACAGAAGTCAATGCAACACTGAATGATAAGCCTGAATTAATTAACGAGGATCCCTATGGAGAAGGCTGGCTTGTCCTAATCTCTCCCTCCAATCTTGAAGAAGATAAGCAGCATCTCATGACAGCAGAGAAATACTTTGAGTTGATGAAATCAAAGATTAAGGATGAACTGAGGAAGAGTAGTAAGAAGGAGGTATAGAACATGTCTGATCCAGTCTTAATTATTCCCTGCAGCGGCATAGGGAAGTCCTTCGGTACCATCAGTAGAGATGCAACATACTGTGTTGTCGAAGACCTGAAGAAAGATGAAACAGACACCCTCTGTCTCTCCCTACTCGTAATGGGCGATGAAGATGCCAGACGCTCAGTTAAATCTCATCGATGCATCGCCGTGGACGGCTGTCCTAATGAATGCGCAAAGAAAAACCTTGAACTCTCAGACGCCAAATTAGTCGCAAGTTTCAGAGTTGTCGACATTCTTAGGGAAAACAGAAACCTAAAACCTAATGGTGTAACCTTTCTTGACGAGGATGGACGAAAATTATCTAGAATATTGGCTGAGAAGATTGCATTGAAGGTAGATGAATTGAACCATAAAGGTGTTGTTTCATGAGCACACCTAAGATTGGAGTTGTCTCCTGCAGTGGCGAATGCTGTGTCGAGGGAACTATCTCTAGGATAGCCACCCGCTTTGTCTTAGAAAAATTGAGACCTGATAATACTGTAACGATCTGTCTTCCTCTCTTCTCAATTGGAGAGAAGGGCGAGAGGATGTTCGCCAAGTACTTCCCAACCATAGCGGTTGATGGCTGCGAGAAGAGATGTGCTAAGAAAGCCATCGAGAAATACAGTGGGAAGACAGCATGTTCAATAGTGGTTTCCGATCTGCTGAAAAAATGGGGTGTGAAGAATCCTAGTCCAAGGCGAGAACTAAACGAAGAGGGAATAGAAGCAGCCTCAAAAGTGGCTGAAGAGATTGCTGACTGCTATGGATGATATCTTCACAAGAGGTAGATGAGGAGACATGCCATCATACAAGACGACAGCCATTTGGAAGGGAGGTCACATAGGGGAGATAACGTGTAGCAACGGCGCACGAATGGATTTCTCAGCTCCAGCAGCATTATATGGCCAACCCAATGTGCTTACCCCTGAGGATGCCTTTGTAGGTGCTTTGAATATGTGTTTCCAGTTGATGTTCATCTGGAGTGTTGAGAAATTGAAGATTGACTTGGTTTCCTACGAGTGTGAGGCTGAAGGCTTGTTGAGGATCTACTGGACCGCACTTCAGTTTTCAAAAAGATGATGCTTAGACCAAAGATAAAAGTTCGTAACTGCAGAGAAGAGGCGGTTAGACGTGCTTTAAAGTTAGCAGAAAAGTTCAGTCTTGTAGCCCAATCAATCAAAGCTGAATTAGTAATTGAACCTGAGATACGAGTCATATAAATCGAATTATGTGATATGAGCCTTGGGTATTTATCGAATCAATAACTGGGATGAATATAGGAAAATCGATTGTTCGAAAAGTAATGACATGAATGGAGATAACGACGAGAAGGCTTAGGGCGCGCGCTAATAGCTGAGGAACAAAAATTATGCTTAAAAGAAAAATATCAAAGAAGAAAAAACCGAAAAGTTGGCCTAAAGGCAAAATAATTGTCGGAATTTGTCTGTTTAGCCTTAATATTCATAGGCGTATGAGTACTGGCAATACCAAGTTCAGCTTCCTCCAATAATTGGAGGTGAAACGAATAGCAATCCTCGCTAACAGGCTCGGCTCCAAACTTCTCTCTGAAAGACATAAACGGAACTCAATTTTCGCTCAATCAATATAGTGGAAATGTAATCGCTGATTCATTTCATGACTTTAGGCTGCTATGGACAATATCAAGTTATAAATTACAATCAACTTAAGCAATTAAAAACTGTATGTAATACTTATTGTGGAATAATTCTGTTACTATAGTAACCGTCGTGGTGTCAACATGCCCAACTACCGACCTTGCACTCATTCGCGACAGATTACGGTATCACTTGGTACTTGGGAAATGACTATGCTGATGAGAACATTGGACATCATCGATGCTTATGTAATATACTCGATCTATGATGGAACCATTGTTCTTATAGATAAAGAATTCAATGTGGTACAGGTGTATACCGACGAAACAGCAGCTGAGACATTGTCGTCGAAAATCTATAAACTTCTGGAGTTTGATAAATATGTTAGGTGAATATGCGGGTTTGTTCCTTTTAGGCATTACAACTTTTCTTTCACCCTGTTCCATCGCTCTCATTTCCGTGTATCTGACCTATGCCACTGGAATGAGTAAGAATATAAGGAAGGGATTTGTGGTTGGCTGTCAGCTTGCCTTAGCCATGTGTCTAGTTTTCTTTTTTCTCGGTTACGCTGTGTCTTCTCTTATTCCAATAAACGCAGCCAACTACCGACTTTTCTTGGCATTTCAGGGGCTTTTCTTGTTCTTTTTGGAATTAACAATCTGGGTTTACTTAAAAAAATTCGTCATTCAAAATCTAGTTCTTTGACTGAGCGAGTAAATACTTTGAGGTGGAATTCGTTGACGCGATTTTCCAGATATAACTATGTAATGGGTTCATTTCTTTTCGGGGTAGTCATCTCCTTCGCTTTAGGTCCATGTTCCCTATCACTGGTTTTGCCTGCCATATTATTAACCATGTTCAGTGCACCGACACCCTTTCACGGTGGTCTGCTACTCTTGATGTTTGGGCTGGGTCATGCCTTACCAGTTGTCTTCTTAAGTGTCTTGATGGCGACTGCACGCAAGGCAGTAAGCCAAAAAATTTCTGAAGCAGGTGAATGGTTAACAAAGATTTTTGGAATAGCCTTTATTTTAATTGGCATAATCATGATTGTTTATATGTTGGAAGGATGGTGAAAGATGAAGAATAATAAAATCAAGGTCGAAGTCTTTGTGCCTCTAGGCTCTTGTGTCTGCAATTTCGCGCCGCTCATGGAAAAAGTGGTACATGTAACGTTGAAGTTCAAAGATTCGGTAGAAGTTCAAACAAAGTCAATCAAGTCATCTGAAGCGTCGAAATACGGAGTACAAGACACGTGCGTGGTTGTAAATGGAAAAATCAAGATACCTTCAGATTTTGACGAGAAAAATCTCGAAGATGCTATTTTAAGGGTCTAGCTAGTTGACTCGACTTACAGTCATACCTGACTTGTATACGGTCTGTGATTGCGATAGAATGAGGGAATCACGTGTTTGAACGATAGAGTTGTTAGGGTGAATTCGTGGGATGAGTTCAAGCGACTAATTATCGAGCATGCTCCCAAAAGCATTGCTTACAATATTGAACGGGGAGTATCAGCTAGACACCTTACAGGTCTCAGGCTTATCTTGCCAGCTGTCGAAAAACAATATGTTTTTATTGATAACGCAGTTGGGAATCGCCTTAGAAAGACAGGCATACCGTTGCACACTGACAAGTCAGGAAACCTTTACATAAGGGACGAAGACGTCGTGGAATTTGTGAGAGCCGAAGTGAAAAGTAAAGACTTGAAGCTTCATTCTTACTGGACCATCTAACTAAAAGATATAATGCCCAAGCGTAACATATTCGAGGTTACATTAGAGTTGTGGATGTCTTTCTATTTATTTTTCCACAATCCAGAGATTAGTGTGCCTGCTGTATTCCAAGGACGCTTAAACGTTTTGCGCTTTTTATTCCGCGTGCAACATTGGCAGGAGCAAAAATCATTGAACCTGCGTTCAGTTCTGCTTGTTTGTCGCCTACCGTAAAAGTGCCTTGGCCTTCTATAACATAGAAGCAAACCTCATAAGGTTCTGGACGAGGAGGAATCTCCTGACCAGTTTCAAGACAAACAAGGACAATATTGAACCACTTTGTCTTACAAAGTTCTTTCTTAACTCTTTGAGTCTTTGAAAATTCTGCTAATTTAATTAAATCCCAGACCTCTAATCCCAAATGCCTTCTCCACCTTCCTACAGATTTTCACGTTACTCCTTACGCTGATTCATAATGTGGAAACGAATACCTATGAAGAGGAAAGCCGCAGCATATATTGTTAGAATTACTGTGTTGAGGATTGGACCGAAGAAGGTCTCTCCGCCTGAGGCATATCTCGCGAGTTCAACGGTGTGAGTCAGAGGCGAAAGCATAGAGACCACCTGCATCCATGTTGGCAGCTCTCGGATAGGTGAGTAGACACCGCTTATGAAGAGTAGGGGTATGCGAACGAAGTTGAGAGGCATCATCACCTGACCTGGAGTTTGACCTGGAATTGAGGCAAACATGATTCCTAATGCTGAGAAGGCGAGAGAGGACAGCGCAAAGCAAGCAATCAAGGCTCCAAAGTTGGTTATCTGAGATCCGAAGAAGACTATACCAACTAAGACGGGAATGACGGATATTCCAGCGCCGTAGATGATTCCAGCAAGAGTCTTTCCAATTAGGATGGAGAGAAGGGAAACTGGCGAGGTTAAGAACCTGTCAAAGGTCTGGTTGGCACGTTCGCTGGGTATTACCACGGGACCTATGGAAGATGAAGCAAAGAAGAGTGTCTGAGAAATAAGGATCGGTATCTGTGCAGCTAAAGGCACGTTCCTTCCGATGCTGAACGACAGGAAAAGGCTGAATGGAAAAAGTATCCCGAACATAAGGGATGGTGGCCGCGTGTAGTAGGTACGCATGTCCTTGACAGTGATTGCCCATGCTACTCGTATCTCCCTGCCATAGTGGCTTGAATGTCTGTCCATTATTGATCTCCCCTTCTCTGAGTCTTTCTTTGTATGTCGCTCGGACCCGTTTTTTCCGTTTCCTCTTTTGCCGTCGCAGGTCCAATACCTGTTAGCTTCACGAAAACGTCTTCCAAACTCGGACCGAGAGTATTGAGGGTAACGAGCTTAAGGTTGTTACTTTGGGAGTATTGCCATATTTCGGTCAGAACGCTAGGTGGTTCTTGGGTGAAGAGTCTGAACTTGTCGCCTTCCTTCATCACCTCGCTGACTTTTTGTAGTTCACCAAGTTCCTTCAAGGCACTTGGCGGTGTGGTTTCGAAGGCGACTTCAACAGACTGAAGGCTTTCCATCGTCCTTTTAAGCTTCTCAGGAGTGTCGATGGCTGCTATTTTACCGTGGTTGATGATTGCTACGCGGTCGCACATCTGGTTTGCCTCCTCAATATTATGAGTTGTGACAAAGATTGCTAGCCCCTTCTGGTTTAGCTTCTAATCAAATCTCGAATTATTAGGACGCTCTGTACATCAAGGCCCGATGTAGGCTCGTCTAAGAAGAGGATGCTTGCCTTATTCATAAGAGCCATAGCAATGCAGATTCGTCTCTTCATTCCTCTTGAAAAGCCTTGCACTTTTTCTGTCCTCCGTTCATAAAGGCCGAACATTTTGAGTAGTTCTTCGGCGCGACTCTCCCGATATGTCTTGGGCATGTCGTAGAGTTTGCCAGTGAAAACGAGATTGTCCCAAGCGGAGAGCTCATTATAGACATTGCTGATATCGGGGACTATTCCCATCTGCTCCTTGGCCTCAATGGGTTGACGTTGGATGTCATATCCCATGATTATTGCTGTCCCCTCTGTCGGGATTGAAACTCCCGTCAACATCCGTATCGTAGTCGTCTTTCCTGCTCCATTTGGACCTAGGAACCCAAAAATCTCTCCCTTCCTTACACTGAAATTTACGTGATCGACAGCTACTAGATCACCATACTTCTTTGTTAAGTTCGAAACCTCAACAGCATATTCTGTTTGCACCTTTACCATCACTTCCTGATCTTATGCTAATCCCCAAAAAAACGGGGGAAATTTGAAGCGTTAAGTTTTAGCGCTTCAGAATCTCTAGCCGCTTGTTCACGATATCCAAGCGTTCCTCAAAGGTCGTCTTCATCTTTTCCAGAACCTTAACCTCTTCCTCAATGCTCATCAAAGGAAAGCCGTAGCCCATGTGACGACCGTGATGACCGCTGAACCCTCCGTGATGGCCCTCATGGGCTTCCCCACCGCAACAACAATCTTCTTCTTCTCTACACATCTGGTTTTTCACCTCCCTCACTATTCTCGAAATGTTCTACGTAGAACCTTGCCAAATCGTCGAAGAGCATTTTCCTCTTCACAATCGACTTGAGACCCATTCTAAGCGCTTCAACACCGTTCCCCGTTACAGTGTAGACTCTTTTGTCCGGTCCTCCTTCGACCTTTTCCCATCTGGACTCAAGCAGACCTCTTTCTTCCATCCTTCTCAGAAGCGTGTAAATGGATCCTGTTTTTATCTTGTGGCAACCACAACTTTTTTCCACAATTTCTTCCATGAGCTGATAACCGTGCATCGGCTTCTCATACAGAATTCTGAGCATGAGAAACTGTATCCAACCTCGTTCAGGGTAATCATGCCAACAATGGCAACGATTCGAACTGCACATTTTGTTAATCTCCTCCTAATTGCCATATATGTAACATTGTTATATATATAACTGTTACTCCCCCACCCAGTATGTCAATTATGTACTTGAATATCTTCGAAACAAAGCTTAAGAACAAGATGTACAAAGGAAGAAAGTTCTTATTGTTTAACTAGATACTTCCTGTAATTTGGAAAACTGTAGCTCTCGCAGTCAATATTTTAGTCGGCTTATTATTCTTTAGATATCTCATATGAAGATGTTATTTTTACTGCGTTCTTCAACATTCCACCGACTGAGCAATATTTTTCTTCAGAAAGTCTTATTGCGCTTTCAACAGCCTCTTTACTAATGTTTTTTCCTTTAATGATGTACTTGAGCTGAATGTTGGTAAATATTCTCGGTGGTTCATCTCTTCTATCCGCTGTCATTTCTACTGAATAACCTGAAAAATCTTGCCTCTTCTTTCTCAATATCGATACAACATGATAACTGCTGCATGCAGCTAAACTTGCTAGTACATTCTCCATTGGTGATAGTGCAGTTTCTTCTCCACCATTTGGTAAGGGAGCATCAAAATTAACAGAAAGCCCCTTTTCATTTTTCGCTGTGAAACGATAGTTTCCTTGCCAAACCAGAAACATCCTCTTAACTGAAGGCATAAATATTTATTCAGTATTGAAAAATAAAAATTTTATTGAACTAAACCTAAATAACTTACCACGCAACACAACTTTAATGCAAAAAAGAGATAATCATGATTAATAATTTCGGGAGTCAGCTAACTTTTAACGCACATACTTACTTGAACTCGACCCTGAGCTTCTCAACTTCAGTCCAGACTTCTCCTTTCCTAGACCCAGGAACAATCAAAGCGTCCCATTTGGGGAACCAATCGTCCATGAGTTTCATTAGTTCTGGGTCTTCACGCACAGCCTTCATCCATTTGTCGTAATCTTCACGGTCCTCATACTCATCTAGAAACATCCAGTTTTCCTCAGACGACCCTTCTTCAGAAAAGGTGAAGAACCGAGACCTAGTGTAGTAAACCTTCTCTGGATGAGACCTCTGATAGTCCATAATTTCACGCCAGACCTCAAATTGCTTTTTACTATTCGCTTTAGGAACACGCCATCTAACAATATTTATAAACATTCCAATTCACTCTTTTACTTTGATTAATCCGAATTACTCTTTTTTGATATTTAAAATGTTATTGCATTGTGTGTTTTCTTTATTTTTTACGGAGAGAAGTTTGGATTTTATCTTAAATTTTCATAACTTTTAACTTAGAAATTCTATGATTGAAAGCAGCTTCTTGCAGACTGCTTTTTTCCATCTTTTACGGTTAGTTTGAACTAGCAAGATGTAGGGGATAACCTGTAATGTCTGAGGTATTTCGCTGTTCACGTATTTTCTGATTCTGCAATTGAGGCAGGTTAAGTGCGGTCTGTGCAGTGTCTTTTTGCAGATGCGGTTTTGTTTCCAGCAGGTCCAAGGACTAATTTTCCCTCGTAATTTCAGGATCCTAAAAACTTGAAAGAATTTCCCGTCTTCCCTTACGACGAGTATGCTATGTTTTGTTTCCCACTCAATAGTGCTCTTTTAAAATCTTCTTTTTTATTGGAGTCAGGTGCAATCATAATATCTCCGTCCCCGTTCAGTGATCATGTAAGGGTCGTTATGACCTTTGCCCGTTTTTTGGATGTAACCGTTATCTCTTAACCAATAAACAACCTGGGTGCCACTGTAAACGGGTGCAGAGTCTCTGTAAGCATGTTTCAAAATGTCACGAAGTCTCACAGGACCATTCAAAAGAGTGAACAAAATCTTTTTTTCAACAATTCTATGTTTATCAACTAATTTTTTCGAAGAGGTTCCAGATTGTGCATTATTCGAACCCACGTCTTCAACCTTCCTTCAATGGCCACTCAGGCAGGTGTCCGCATTCAACGTCTCCATGGAGGGCTGCAGTAAACCCTCTTCTCAGGCTTTCAAACATGAAGGTAACGTCAGGTCCTCCGACGTCAGGATTATATTTGAAACGGACTCCCCCATTCTCGAACACCCTTCTCTTAACGAGCATACATCCGGTCCCAGCAAACACCCAGCCCTTAAGGACCTGACCCTTCAACGCAAAACGTGGAAGATAATAGACCTTTGCATCCTCACCGATCCACCCAGCGATCAGCCTATAAAAGTCACGGTGGCTAGGGTAAAAGCCGAGAGCGATGTCAACGTCTAAACCAAAAAGTTTGGGGAAAGCATCCTTGGGGACAATGGTGTCAAGCTCAACCATCCAGAGATGCGAGAAATCTTTGCTCAAAAAATAAGAGACAATATCGTTGTCGCATTCAACGATCCCGTTAACCTCGATTGCCCTGGAATTTTGAGAAACATAAACGCTGTGTTCTACGTCTCCGATCGACAGTAAAGCAGCACTTAAGCTTTGATTCCTGTATCCTGCATACCTGTCCTTATCATTTAGGCATGGAACGCCGATTAGGACTTTAACTTTTTTTTTACCTTCTTCTGCGTCTTCGAGGTCTCTAAAGGGACAACCAATGTCCGAACATAGGGTTCAGTCTTGGACTCAGGCTTTTTGACGTCAACCTTGTCCACGGGCTCAAGCCATGTCTCTCCAAGGTAAGAAACAGGGAGATCCACGACGTCACCAGGATAAAATATGTTACCGTGAGCATCACTGAAGCTTTTAGTTTTCGGTAAGATCCTGAACTTCATCGCTCTAGGCTCCTGAAACTGCAACCGAAATCTCGCCTGAAGTGTTAGATACAGCAGACTTCACTTGAACGTCAAGATAGATCCACGCTTTTGTTACTTCGTCGACGTCAGAATCATCTTGGCTTACAGTTGCCTCAGCCATCTGCTCGAAATAGATGCTGTCGTCGATGCTGCCGAGAATCTTCCATTTGATATCGTTGACGTCAAGCTCCTTGATGTGAACCATCGCCTTGTCGATTTGTGGTGGAAGCTTAACTTTCAATGCTGTTGCGTAATCATCTGTCGTCTCTATCGGTCCCGCATACGCTATTAGTTCTGGCAATCCTTTTTTCTCCATTATTTTTGTTTTTTACGATGTTGCCCCTAAAAAACGGGGGAAAGAACGTGAAGGATTACCTGGCGCCCTAAGATAATCCTGTAAGAATACAGATTGATGCAGGTCTTTTGATGCGGGGCGCCACGACTTCGTAGACTTTACCTTTAGTGTTCATGTTTTCGTCTTGCACAGTCCAAGTGTTCATGTCTTGTCCGACTACGAGCTCAAAGTTTTCCTGATGGGCTCAACAACTAAAGCGATTGTTTGTCGCGTCAGCGCTTGAATAGAGGTTGTCGCTCACGAAGATTCCAGCCTTCACGAGCTCAGCCACCTTTTCAAGATAAAAGATGCCTGTGTTAGCAATCAATGCTCTCAGCTTCGCATACCACGCTGACCTTAAGACTAAAGCGTAAGGACCGTAGTGTCCACCTGCCTCGAGCTTAGCAATGCAATCACTAACGTCAACGATGCTGCTTGCTCCCCAAGCTCCACCTGAACCCTGAGTTTCTTTGCCCGTAGCAGTAGCTAATCCTTCGATTCCCAGAGCCTTCCAAGCTGCGGTTTCTCCTGTCAACAGTAGTTTATCTTCTTCTTCAGCGCACTGTCGAGCAGCATTCTCCATGCTTCGAGCGTCAATCGGAATCCCTCCGTTGCGGGAAGCAAGAATGTCTCTCCAGTTAAGCCTGAAGCCTTTACTGATCACTGGCACTTTAATGTCGAATTCTGCGAGTTCAATCCTGTCAAAAGCGTCAACTTGTCCATTCATGTCAATCGTCGCTTGGCTCATATCCGTTTCTTTCCATCCACGCACGGTTTTTACGCCTGCGTTTGGAAGCCTGAACACTGGATACAACCGCCTACCAACAAGCAGAGGTCTCACTGTCTGGACAACTCTGCTATCAAGGTAACGGAGTTCTTCATCAGTTAAGGAACCTGTTTCTAACCCAACTCTTGATAAGTGGTTTCATTTCATATCACCTTAACTTGCAGCAGCAGGCTCAGCGCACGGAATCCAATGAACCAATATCTCAGCGTCAACAGTAACGTTGCTAATTTCCAAAGCTTGTCCGATCGGACTTCCCTGGCTTCCCATAGCACCAACAGCGCGTTTCTTGACCTTTCCGTCTCCAGCAGCCACCAGCCAGTCTCCAGGGGCGACGCTTTCGCTTGCTAACAAAGTTAGCTTAGCGATACATTCACCCATGACAACTAGGACTTGGTCGCCTACCTCGTAGTGTGTAGCTTCAAGATATTCCGCTGCGACGTCGAGAAATCCTAAGACATTGTCAGCTTCGGCTCCAGCCTCTTGAACGGCGTGGGCAACAGTGTCATAGATTACAAGGGCTCCAGGAACACAATCACTAGTAGCATTAGCACCGATTTCATATTCAACCTTTATGGGGTTGCCCTGAACCACTACTTGGTTCGCGGGTTTAACGAGAAATTGTGGCATAACTAGTTCCTCCCTGTTTGCGTTTAGCTTCCGCGACAACCGATAGGTCTCCTACGGTTAGTCCCTCGTCCTTCGCTTCCGCAATCCCAAGTGGACCGAAGTGGATGTTCTTGAAATTCGGCATCTTAGCGTTGTCAAGCGTAACCTTGATGTTTGTTAAGTTCGTCAAGCGAAAGTTTCGTTAAGTCCTCATCAGAATATCTGCTGCGGGGTTTGATTTCCGCAATCAACTTCGCCCTCGCTTGCGCTTCAAGCATGTCATTCGCAGCCTTAAGCTGAGAAGTAAGATCCTTCACAGTTTGGTCCAGATCTTGAACTATCTGCTTCAAACTTAGGTTTTCCGCCATCACCTGGTCAATAGTAACCTTTATGGCTTTGTTTTGTTCCGCACCTGACCCGTCCTGATTTGACATTTTCTTTTTTCCATTTTTTTGCTAGTTTAAAGACCCGTCGTGAGTCTCAGCATCATCATCTCGATGCAATTCTATCCCTAAATTGTTGAAATCTAGTGACTATGAAACAAGCCCTTTTGACCTCTCAATCTCTGAAAAGGCGATGAGACAGCAATCCACATTTATCCCACAAATTTCAGCCTTGATCTTGCTGTCAACAGCATCTTTATGTTCTCTAAACCAAGCCTTCGCCTTCTCCATACTCCAGTTCTTTGCCTTAGCGAAAAGGAAGCTCTGAATGTCCCAGCTGTCCCCGTATTTGCAGTAAACAGCCTTGATGCCTTGATCTTCGCTTATAACAATCGTCCTGCAAGTGTCGCTGGGCTCCTTGTGACCGCTACGAATAAAGTCCTCAGTTTCCTCCCAGGGATCCAGCCCAATCTTAATTTCGCTCGAAAAGTCGTCGACGCCAAGGACGCAGCCCGGGTCTCTCGGATAGGGCACCCCAACAGCAATATGGTCAACCTTGATCTTCCGCTGCACATAATCATACGCTTGACCGTTAAATTCGCCTTTCGTCGCATCTTCCATGTAAAGGAATCCCATGCTGTTTTTCGAGAAAACGCCTGACTTAATCCCCGCTATTAAATCGTCAGAAATCAATTTTTTGATAGAGGTGAACTTCTCCGTGAACCGAACCCTTCTCGTCAATGTTTGCATGGTAAACCTTGCCGATGATGAGGTCAGGATCGGTTACAATCATGGTTTCAGGGTGCTTCTTACCGACCACTTCTGCACCCTCAAAAGTTATCATGCTCTTTCTCCAACTCTTTCCGAGGCCTAAACGCTCGTCCTTCAGGATAAGGGAAAACGCCTTCACGAGCAAGGATGCCAGGAAGGACTAATTCGTCTTCGTCTTCCTTCAGGATCTTTGTCGAATCCAACTCAACAAGAGACTGTTCCAATCTTCATCATTTTTCGGTTTCCTCAAGCAGGCGACAACAATTTTTGTGACTGTAACTTCTCTAATCCAAGGACGATTTCTCCCTGTGGTCCTGGTAATGGCTCAAGCGGAGGATCCATGGACGCCCTGATCTCGTTCAAGGTCATCCAGTTCGAGCGGACACTCAAAGCCTGTGCAATTGAGAGTTGAGTTGCAGCCCGGTCCTTCTCGTTAACCTCGAAGCCTCCTCCCCAACTGATCCGATACTTTTTAGGCACATTGTAGAACCAGCGGATCTGTCCACACTCAATAAGCATGTCAATTAAGGCTCGGACTCCAGGCTCGTAACGGCTTTGAGCGTCACTAACAATCTTGAAATATTCCCGTTCGTTAACCTCTGACCCCGTTAATGCTCCAGCCTGGGCACCTCGTAGAATGGCCAGCGGAATCCCTGAGCCTGCGCTGATGCTTTCCATTATGGGCACATAATACTTTTCAGGGTCAAGCGTAACTCCGCCTACGCCCTTAAACTCAAGCTTCTTGATTTTCGTTATGCACAAAATATGTCCTGGCGTTAACGGTCTCCATCTGTTTACTGAGAATAAACTCATCAATCTTGTCTGCGTCTTTACCCTTCAACAAAATGTCTGGGAAACCGCTACCATAACGAACAATTGTTTGCCCAAGACCCCAGCGGATGTTCCGCAAGACGGTGAGGTCATCATACACGGGCTCAAGGACGCTGAGACCCCTGTAAGGATGATCTAACAGTCTTGTGGCAAAATGGATCACACGGCTGTAATGCACCCTAACCCTTTGGCTGCCCTGGTAAAGCGTGTAAAATTCTGGAAGCCCAAAACGAGGACTTTTACGGATCTTGGTCTACATCAGCAGATTGCACAGTGAACTCGAGGGGACTGTAAGCAACAAGGTCCTCGATGCTTTGAGGATCCTTAACAGGCTTCGACAGGTCTTTCCCATAATCAGAGAATCCAACGACGATTATTGCTTCTCCGAAAAGCCTTTCGTAAACAGCCATCTCCGTGAAGACCGCTTTCGCATTAAGGTCCTCATCCTCCAAAACCGCTTGGATCTGATCATTAAATTTTGTGTCCTGCTTTTCGCCTACGACGTTAACGCTGAACCAGTTGTCAAAAATGTCGTGCGCAACCATAAAGACGATTCTGTGAGCAACAGGCTCCCTCTTAACAGCGAAAAGAAGATCAGCGTCACTTATCGGGTCGCCGAAAGTTGCTTGGCTCTGTGCTCCAGCCCCCCTGATGCCGATGGTTTCAGTGGCGTCTGTGGCGATTTTATGTCCTACAAAAACCTTCAAGCCATCCACAAATTTCTTTCTTAAACCCAAATCAATCAATCTAAAAAATAATGTTGAAACGGTAAAAGAAGGTTGTTAGGAGTTCCTTTTATTGAAATGAACTAATAATAAGCCATAAAAACAATAGTGACAATAGACGTAATGTGCGACTCACAAATCAGATGCTATCAATTCTTAAGCTTCATTTAAAAGGATATTCAGCCTATCGCATCGCCCGAGAACTCGAAATAGATCCGCCAACAGTCTACGCCTCCCTAAAGGCTGCCAGAAAAAATTTCACCGAAGCAGATAAAATGTTGATGGAGCTGAAGGCTATAGGCTGGCCAGAGAAAATGCCAGAAATAAAGCAAGGGACCCAACAGCCAACGCTACATGAGAGAGAACATAAACTTGGATTAATGTCAGGGTCTCGCGATTGATTGTACTCTTACGATGGATTTTACTAAGAATTATCTAGCTAGCAAGGGTTTTAGACCCGTTCATAAAGCTTTTGGCTATATGGGTCTAAATCTATAGAATGTGAAGGGTCTAGAAATCTCGATATATGAAAAGTATAACGAAGGTAAAAAAATTTATGACGGTTTTTTGGAGACCCCTTAAGGGATACCCTTAAGACCCTTATAGAAGTTCATAACAGCTAGCTAGCGAACTGGTGAACTGCACGGGCTCGAAAACACTCGTCGACCCTGATGACTTGGATTCAAATGTTCATCCTTGATTGAATCGAGAAAGTGTTATAGACGCTTAATCGAAGAATGAAGGCTTGGGCAAAGAAGCAAAAATTGTTATGGATAATGAATTAAGGAAAAAATTAACATAGAATAACGTTAAAAAAAGAGTATTAAGGAGGCATTGTCTGGAATGCAGACTTCTAAACTTGGAACTAAAAAACAAGATTATAAATCAAAAAACCTTCCGACCGTCTTAGTCATTTTGGGCGGAACCGGAGACCTCATGGCAAAAAAGGTTCTACCTGCCCTTTTTCACCTTTTTGAGAAGAACAAACTGCCTGCGTTTTTCAGGGTCATTGGCGTTGCCCGAAAAGAGCTTTCCGATGTTGACTACAGAAATTTCGTGATGCAAGTCCTCAAAGAGCACAAAGATATTATAGAGACAGCCTCCTCGCGGACGAAGCCATTTTCTGAACTCTTTTTCTATCACAAGGGGTTCGTAACGAAACTTGGGGGCTACAAAACCCTAGCGTCTAGGCTTGGAAAAGTGGACGATGAATGGAAAACTTGCTCCAACAAGCTCTTCTATCTGGGCGTTCCGCCAAACCTTTATGAACCGACGTTCAGGAACCTCGCCAAGTCTGGGTTAACGAAACCTTGCGGACTAAAGGAAGGCTGGACAAGAGTCATAATCGAAAAACCCTTTGGCAGCGACCTAAAATCCGCAAGAAAACTTTGCGGGATTCTATGCAGTTTATTCAAGCGGGAACAACTCTACATTGTTGACCACTATCTCGGGAAAGAGATGGTTCAGAACATTCTGTTTTTCAGGTTTGCCAACAGCTTTTTCGAGGGCTTTTGGAACAATAAGTTCGTCGACCACATTGAGGTTAGGCTGCTGGAAGACATAGGAGTTGAGGGAAGAGGCAAATTCTACGATTCAGTCGGAGCCCTAAGGGACGTGGGACAAAACCATCTCCTGCAGATGCTGGCTTTAACAACAATGGACAACCCAGTCAGGTTCGAACCTGAAACCGTAAGAACAAACCGTGCGAAGATTCTGCAAAGGCTGAGAACACCAACGGACAAGGAAATCTGCCAGCTTACCTTCAGAGCGCAATACAGCGGATACAAGGACGTCGAAGGAGTCCAACCTAACTCAAGCACTGAAACCTATTTCAAGACCGTGGCTTTTCTCGATTCTCCGAGGTGGCAAGGCGTCCCGATTTTGTTTGAAAGCGGAAAGAGGCTGGGGACACGAAAGAAGGAGGTTGTTGTGTACCTGAAGCATCCTAGTCATTGCCTTTGCCCGAAGGAACTAAGAGGGCACTTAGGTAGTCGCATAGTTTTTTCTGTTGAACCGAAAGAGTCGGTCGAGATGTATCTTCAGTTGAAGGAACCCGGATTCATAACAGAAGTTGGAGAAAAAAAGTTTAGATGTGTCTTTAAGGACGAATCGAGGAAAACCCAGTACGTTGAGGAATACGAGAAGCTCCTTTTTGACTGCGTAGTGGCGACCAAACCTTCTTCGTAAGCATAGAGGAGGTTGAAGCTGCTTGGAGATTCGTTGATCCGATTCTGAAAGCCTGGAAAAAAGGGCTAGTTCCTCTAGTACAATATGAACCTGGAAAGGACTTGGTTTTATCCGAGTCCAAGGTCGTAGAGAGAAACCTGCGGGAGTCAACTGGGCTTAAAAAAGAACTCGGTATCGTTGGATTAGGGAAGATGGGTTCGAACCTTGCGTTCAACCTTGTGGACAAGGGATGGAAGGTCGTGGGGTTCAACAGAACAATCGAGGTTACCAGAGGTCTGATGGAAAGGGGCATAGTCGGAGCTGTTACGCTGAAAGAAATGGCGAGGTTGCTTGAGACGCCCCGAGTGGTTTGGTTGATGGTTAAGGCTGGAGACGCTGTTGATGAGGTGTTGTTTGGGAAGGAAGGCTTAGTGAACCATCTTGAAAAGGGAGACACCGTCATCGATGGTGGAAACTCCTTCTACAAGGATTCAGTCAAACGGGCAAGAAGGCTAAAGGAAAAAGGTATAATGTTTGTGGACATAGGCATTTCGGGCGGACCTAAAGGCGCAAGAAGCGGAGCTTGCCTAATGGTTGGAGGAACAACAGAAGCCTATGAAAGACTGCTGCCACTGTATCTTGATGTTGCTGTTTTTCAGGGAGTCCAGTTCTTCGAAGGCTCAGGTGCGGGTCATTTCGTGAAAATGGTCCACAACGGCATAGAATACGGAATAATGCAGGCAATAGCTGAAGGCTTTGCTGTGTTGAGGAATGCGGATTACTCGCTTAACCTTGAGGATGTGGCGGAAGTGTATAACCACGGCAGCGTGATCGAGTCGAGGCTCATGGAGTGGCTGGGAAAGGCGTTCGAAGTCCATGGCGCAGACTTAAAGGATGTCTCTGGCACGGTAGCCCACACTGGCGAGGGAGAATGGACTGTAAAAACAGCGCGTGAAATGGGTCTAAAGACGAAAATTATTGAGGAAGCAGTAAATTTCAGAATCGAATCCCAAGACAACCCTTCGTACACTGGAAAAATACTTTCCGCACTGAGAGAACAGTTCGGAGGACACTCTGTAACCATCAAGCTAGCTAGCTGACTATTTCACCCACATTAGAAGAGCAATCTCTCAACAAAATAGATGTGAATAAAGGATATTAAATAATTTGCACTCCCTGGAGGAGCTCTCACTTATCGATCTACAAAACAATTTGCCGCCTGCTTCCCATGCACACCCGAAGATGATGAGAAAATGACAGTGCTGCATAAAAAGTGAGATTTCCCCAATATGCGAGTATATGTCAGAGTTAAGATTAAATGCTTGTAAGGAATCCGTTTATTACTTCTTTGGCGGATTGAATTAAAGGATGTTTCACTTCTACAGGAACCTTAAGTTTCTCCAGTCTATTGACTCTGAAGTAGATGGGTGGGTGAGGGTCCATGCTTATCCATTCTTGGACGCGATAAGAAGGCAACTGTTCAACTATAAGTCTTCTAAAGCCTATTTTCGTTAGCGCGTTGGCTAAGACCTGAGGTTGACCTATAACCATGGCGGAAGTGAGGTCAGCTCTAGCCTCGAAAAACTTTGCTATAAAGTATATGACTGTCATAACGCCCCAGAAGTAAAAGAAGAAAAGATAAGAGCTGAAAATGTAAGGAAAGAGGAAAAAGAACACGTAGAATCGGAGAAGGAATTCACCCGCAGTCAGACCGTAAAGAAGTAAAGGGTCATGACCTTTTAAATGACCGAATTCGTGGCCTAAAACGGTGAGTATTTCGTCTTCCTCAAGTTGAACAAGAAGGCCTGTTGTAATAAGAACTACGCCGCAACTGGGGCTAGGTCCAGAGGCTGCAGCATTTGGGAGCATAGTGTTGGATACGACGACATCAGGCATTGGGAAGCCGAACTTGTCTGCAGTGCTTTTCACTAATTGATACACGTTTATGGTTTTCGTGGAAAAATCTTCTGGTTCACATTTCAACCCAAATTTTGTGAATATTTCATGAACAGATGTGCAGTCAATCCTTCCTTTCTTCAGCTATTGTTTGTTCATATACCTCCCTCTTCAGCTCCACCAATTTGTTACCGGAATATAACCGCTTAAACTCGTTATGATCTTCTAATGGCGTGTGATATTCAAGCAGGTGTATTTTAGAATTTTTTTCGGTTATTCGCCAATCTCCCGATTTTGCAATAATCCTGTTAGAGTAGAAGACAAAAACAAACTGTATTGCCATCAAAACAATAGGTGTTAGCCAATTCAAAATGACAAATAAAACCATGCTAAGGGCAATAAATACCATAAAGAAAAGAATTTGCGTTTCAAGAAACATCCTGTTAGTTAGTTTACTTTCTTTTCCATGGATCCGCTCTGGGACTATCTCCTCGCCTTCTCTCCACGCAAAGTAAATCGTGCTCTTCCTAATCTGTTCTTCAAACAGTTCGATGCTGATGATTATGTCTTCTTTCATTTGGCTGATACGCTTCTCTGACACTGTTTCTTCAAGTAAGACAATTTCCACGTTTATTGGCTCGCTTGTTTTGATCTTAACTTTAAGGTCCTGCCTGCCGTTCGGGTCTAGTGTAGTGAAAGAAAGTGAAGGATAACCATCTACTTGTGTTCTTAAAATGTTTGTAAATCGTTTTTCTTGAGGAAGGATGTATTTTTGATAAATGAAATCAAGTAATTTACTTCGATAGTTAGACGGAATTTCAGTCTCAATCGTATAAGAAAAAGATTGCACGTTCCTTTCTTTTCCTTCATTATCATTTTACGAAGACTAATACATTGACGTTTTGTTTCATTTTTTTAAAAGACGCTAGAACATATATTAGTTATCCTTTTTGCCTTTAAGTGATCTTCCTAGGCAATTCTTAAACATAATTTCCTTTTTTTCAGCACAGAGATTGTCTATCTTTTGTTGATATCCATTTCTAATTGAAATGATTTTTTTCTTGCCGCTTTACGGTTTTTTCAAAAGGCAAATATTAACATATTTAGATTTCAATTATTATGGAATAGATTAGCATTGATAACGATTGACGTGAGTGAAATAAAAGAAGAACGGGATTATCTTTCTGACTTTCTTGAGTCAAGAATTCGAGTTTCAATTGCTGTTAAGGGTGAATCTTTAGTTTTAGGTGCAGGAGAAGAAAGATTGTTGACAAAGAGTGTAAAAGCATTTGTAAAAAGGTTTCTGCATCAAAGAGGCTTATCAGAGGCTTACAGGGTAATTGAAGAAGGAGAGGTCATCAGAGTTACCAAACGTAAATATAGAGAAGAGCGAAGGGTTAGGGATAAAGGAACAGAACCTTCATCATATGATACATTACCTTATTATTTTCCAAATCGTCCATAATTAGTGAGCTAGCAATATTAAAGCGCTACATCGAATATCTTCGTAAGGGGCACCTTAACCAAGTCGTTTATCAGAAGGCAAGACACGAACCCGTAAGCCAGCAGAAAGACGAACTCTAAGACGGTTATTGAAGCCAACCCGGGTAAACCTATCGTAGAGATTATATATACTATCACTGTGTTGATGACAAGTGCTAAAGTAAGCCATAGACTTGGCTTCGAATCCCAGAAGTGCTTCCTCTCCCGTATTGATAGAACGGTGTAGTATCCCGACAGCGTCAGCCAGACGAAGATGAAGGTCCGCAGCTTCTCGATATTAGAATCCAGACCGAAATATCCCATCCCAATGTACAGGATTAGCAAGGATTCTACGACTATCAATGACCCATATGACACGCCTAATTTGACGAGGCCAATGGTGTTCTCTTTCTCGGGCTTCTCAGAGTATCTGACCTTGTCTGTTGAGATTGAGAGGGTTACATAGTCGCTTAGGAAGAGCAGCAGAATCATGTTGAAGGTTGAGACGACGAACCTGCCGGTGAGTATGAAGGCGAGGACGATGAAGACGACCCGCTTGAAGGTTCTTATGATCTTGTTGATCGTCCAAGAGGATATCCTCTGGTAGACCATCCTCCCGATTACGACCATGCGAAAATCCCTTCGAAGCCCTCGAGGGATAGGACGACGCTTGAAGACTTCTTCGCGATATCTGTAGCGTTGCTAACTGCTATGCCAACCTCTGCCTGCTTAAGGGCTGGCGCATCGTTAACGCCATCCCCAGTCATTCCAACAACGTGACCGCCAGCTTGCAAGCTCTTCACTATCAGGTACTTGTCCTCAGGATAGATCTCGGCAAAACCGTCGCTCTCCTCCATGGTCTTTAAGGTGTTCTCATTGTCAAGGTTGTTCTTCAGGTCGGTTATACGGCTAATTTTATCTCCGAGCCCAGCTTGGCTAGCAACCTCCTTTGCGATAGGGAGAGCATCTCCAGTCAGCATCTTGACCGAGATACCGAGCTTTTTCAGCTCGCTTATGAGGTGAGGCGAGTCCTCCCTAGGCTTATCATAGAGAGCGGCTATTCCGATGAGCTCCACTTCTTCTCTGGAAACTCCCTTGGCTACAGCGAGGATCCTATAGCCTTTCGCCACAAACCCGTCGATGTCTTGCTCTATCTTGCCGAGTTCATCGTGACAGTCTCTGCAGAGTTCTATGATTGTTTTAACAGCCCCTTTAACAACGTAGAGCTGCTCATTCTCGAACTTGACGGAAGCCTCCGTTCTACGTGTTGAAGGATCAAACGGCGTAAAGCTGACCTGACCATAGCTCGCTACTGGCAGTTGCATCTCCCTAGCTTTAGAGATGAAGGCGAGGTCGATTGGGTCCTGGTTCGCTTCCTGGGACGCCAAGGCTCCATAGAGCACCACCTCCTCCTTCGTGTGCTGCCCCACTGGAAGGGCGTCGGCCAGGGTGAGCCGGTTCATGGTAATCGTCCCTGTCTTGTCGGCGCAGAGAACATCCATAGACGCCGCATCCTCTACAGCATCGAGCCGCGTCACTATCGCCCCTTTCCTCGACAGCTCCAATGAGCCAAGAGCCATACTGATAGTGAACATCGTGGGCAGAGCAACAGGAATAGCGGACACCAGCAAAATTACGATTAGGGGCGCTATCTCAGCAAGGTCAATCCCTCTAAACAAAGCAAGACCCATACCAACCGCGACTGAGGCGACGACCATGACTAGAAGCCATCTTACGACCTTCGCTATCGTTTCCTCAATATGCATCTTCGGCCTCGCAATCTGCACAAGCTCAGCCGTCCGCCCAAAATACGTCTTCAACCCCGTAGCTGTGACGACGCCAGTGATCTCGCCACTACTTACCGTGGAACCTGAGTAGAGGGACGTCACCAATCTTCTTCTCAATGGTCAGCGACTCTCCTGTGAGAGCGGATTGATCTACATCCACATGACCTTCGACAACCTGAACATCGGCGGGGGTTAGATCACCAGCTCTGAGACGCACTATGTCGCCGGGGACCAGTTCCCTAGCGGGTAGGAGGATCCATGCTCCGCCTCTCTTGACCCGCGTCTTGACGGCAAGCTTCTGCCTGAGAAGGTCGACTGCGCTGCTTGCCTTCTCCTCCTGTATGAAGCTCACCACGGCATTGAAGATAAGCAGGACCACTATCACGTAGGCTTCGAGATATTTTCCGAGAACCCACTCCATGATGACCGTGAACTCAAGCATCCAAGAGGTCAAACCCCAAAACTTAGTTGCAAATTTCAGAATCGGGTTAGTCTTCTTTTCAGGCACCTCGTTATATCCATACTCGGCTAATCTTTTCTTAGCCTCATCCATATTGAGACCACTTACAGTGTCAGTGCCTACATCCAACGTATGATCATGGTCGTTCATTTAGCTGGTCGCTTCCTTACTAAATTACATAAGTGTGCTAACGCGACTAGTTCACGTATCTGTCAACGTTTTTGTCTGCTATTAATTTATCTAAACTCAGTATTGCTAAGCTGAGCTAATTACCATAGCCCTCACAAAAGACCTCATAAAAACGTTAGATGAAGAAAGCAGAAAGGCTCACAGATCACGATCAGACTATGTACAAATAATTCTCTAAAAACACCTCAATCAGCTACCCTCAACTAAACCACAAGATGAAGAGATCCCCCTCCCTTCTTCTTCACTGATGCTTTAAATGCTGGGCTGGGGCGAATGTGCTTTTGCGGTGGATGGCTGTTGGGAAAGACTGTTCCTTCTTACAGGATGATTCTGGAGCGGGAGATCCAAAAATGGCAGGGATTCCTTAATGCTTTACGAAGCGACGACAAGAAAGCCTTCGAAGAAATGATGAACGAGTGCAGGTGCCACGCTTCAGCAGCTCGGAGCAGCAACAAGGCCAATAGTGTCCGACGCCATGTTCATGTCCATCCTCCTAAGCCACCAAAAAACCCTAAACCAAATCCAAGCAACACTAGAAAGAATAAAGAACCTTTTACAAACAGAACCTCATAATTACCAGGTAGGAATTAAGCAATCTAAAGAGTTACATTGAACTTGCAATAGAAGAAAAAATTTTAAAACACCCTGAGCTCTAACTAGCAAAAAATACTAGCTGAGCTAAGATTTGACAAAAAAATGAAACTAACATGTTCTAGTGTAATCCCTTCTCCCATCTGTTCACAACGGTGTTTACCACTCTTTTGGCTACTGTCCCTTTAAGCCGACTGCTTGGCAGCTGAGAGTCTATCATAAAGGACCCTGTGACTCTGGATCTTTTCATTCTTAAACTCGTAGATGCATATTCCAGGCATCTCATACTTTGCTCCTTCCCTTGATTCAGCCTCTGCGATGTACTCGTAGACAGCCTTATTCCCTTTCACCATAATTCCAATCCCTGTATCCTTGAAGTGTGTCTTACCGACTTGAGCCCACCAATTTAATAAACGCTTCACTTCTTCCTTTCCTCTGAATGTACCCTCAGGTACGACCCAGACAACATCTTCTGTAAGGAAGGAGAGCGTCTTCTCCACGTTCCCTTTTTCAATCGCTTCACGAAAATCACGTATAATACTCTCAATATTTCCCTCTGACATCCAATTTTACCTTCTAAACTGTCTGTTCTTAACTATGCCATGTCGGATATAAAGCTTCGAGAAGATGTAGGGAGCCAAGCCTTCTCTAGCTAGCTAGGCAACGCCTAACGGAACCCCTTTTACCGAGTTGTGGAATGCTATTTTTGGCCTTCGAACGGACTTGAATAAGCTCACTAGCAACCCGCAATATCATCTTAGCAAGGTCACGCCATCCGTTGATGACAATGTTTATCCTCATTTTGTTTCCTCTCTTTTTTCACGTTTTGCTTCCGTGATTGTGACTAGGATCTCGTCTCCCGGCTGCAACTCGTAGAATCTGATGAAAGAGGGATCCAAACGGACGTAAAAGCTTGCTTCCGCGTGCTATAATCTGGGCTGGAAAACAGCCTTGAATATCCTTAATTTCAACTTCTATACGCTTAATCTCAACAATTTGGTCTTTTTTCCTCTTCAACAACATTCGCCTCCACAAAATACTGAATCACCACAAAAACCGACTCTGGATACAAACCAGTAATGTTAACATACCTTTCCGTGAACCACATTCCAAGCCCTTTCAACTCTCTTCTAGACGAGTTTTTTAGACCCTTTTCAGCACCATTTTTCAGCCCTAAAATCAATGACGAAAAAGTATCTTTCCGTACCCTCGGGATTCGTAAACCGCCAAGGGTAGATATATCAGCACAAAACCCTCTAGTCACCATTGGCGTCGACTCCTGCTGATTCTTTCCCAGCATTTTCGGCAGACTGGACGCCGCTTCCCCTTATGTTCAATGTCGACAGCTATGTCAGTGTATTCGCAACCTGGCTTCCAGGGGTTGCTGCAGCGTTCAACCTGATTTGTGTGCCCATTATAACGTGGTTTTAAGGATTTGTGTGCTTTATTCATAGATCATACCCACTTTTCTGACTGTTTCAGTAGCTTTTCAAGGTCCGGGTCGAACGTTTTTTTGTAAATGTTGATTGCTTCAGACAGGGTTTTCCTGAAATCGTGAATCATTATGTCTGGTTGACCCTTCTTGTTTTCCAGTCTGTCAAGAAAGAACGCTAAATTTTTTCTTACGAGTTTTGCTTCCAGCTTCTGCGAAAGGTCTATGATTACTTCGCTGTTTGGTTCAGCTTTGACGAAAATGTTAGTTAAAGTCTGCTGAACAACCGTTGGCCTGTCCCGGTACTGCTCCACAAAATAGGCTATGAGACCTTCCAGCGCGGAATTAATTGCTCCTTTACTTGTTAAGCCTAACTTTCTACAGGTCACGTCAAACTGGCGGTAGAGACTTCGAGAAATATTCGTTGTAAGATGGTAACGGTCATTAGGTTTTTCCTTATGTAAGTAAGTAAGTAAGTAAGTACTTACATCCAGATTTTTGTTTGTAATCTTGTCTTCGTTTTCGATTGATGTTTCCATGCTTCCCACCCTATTATGTTACATACTCCGCCTGGAAGCCCTTCTCTTCCATACTTTGTTTCTGGATTGCGTGGTCGATGAATGCTTCAATCTGGCCAACAACAGCCATCACGGGCTCAACGCTGGTTAGGCTTTGCAGGCACGCATTAACGTTATAGGGGACGCCTCGATAAGTCCGTCTGACAACAAGTCTGACAATAGCTTCAGTCATTTTTCATACCATCTCCCCTCCTGAGAATTGTTGATCTCAGTGGCTACGGAAGAATCTGCCCTACCAGAAACAGAAAAGACCTTCACAACGAAGAAAACAAAAAAAGGGGGGGTGCGGGAGATATCACCACTTGTTCTATGATTGCTCTATCATAGTTCAAATAAGACTTTTGCTCTTGACAATCAAATATTATAAAAGCTAGCATATTCGAGGAACAGGGTCCCCAACTGGCCTCGCAACAATTCTTTTTCCGCCTACCGCGGTTTGCATGGCGACGCCTTTGAATTGTGCTGTTGCTTCACCGATGATCTCGGCGCCTTTTCCTTCCTCGGTTGACCGCAACAAGTCTAAAAGGTTCTCCGCTTTTTCTTTGACCACGCCAATTATGATTTTTCCTTCATTGCCCACCTCGAATGGGTCCAGACCCAGCATTTCGCAGGCTGCCTTGACGTCTTCCCGAATCGGAACCTTCCCTTCTTCGAGGAGTATACCGACGCCTGATTTGTCGCTGAACTCGTTTAGTGCATCAGCCAGTCCCCCACGGGTCGGGTCCTTCATTGAAACGACGCCGCCTACTTCTCCAAGCAAACGTTTAATCAGACGGTTCAGCGGTTTAACGTCAGACTTTATTCCGCTTCCGAAGCTTAAGCCTTCCTGAGCTGAAAAAACAGCTAATCCGTGGTCGCCTATGGTGCCTGAAACGATTATTTTGTCGCCAGCTGAAAGGTTTTGGTCAAGAATCCATCGGCTGTTGAAGGTTTTTTTGAACCTTTTCACGACCGCCATGTTCTTTTCGAGGGCGTCGCTTCGTCTACCAAACCCCGAAACATTGATTACGCATCCTCCGAGACTACCCTTCTCAACGACCTTAGTGTCGCCTGTAACAATTCCAACCCCAGCCTCAACACAGGCGTCTCTCATGCTTGCTAGGATTCGTTCAAGGTCAGCCAAACGGAGACCCTCCTCCAAGATGAGACCGCAAGCCAACGCGACAGGTTCAGCTCCCAGAACCGAGATGTCGTTCACTGTGCCCGAAACAGCTAACCGTCCAATGTCTCCGCCGGGAAAAAAGATAGGCTTAACCGCGTGAGAATCGCTTTTCAACACAATGCCGTCTACGACCGCTGCGTCAGCCAAAGCACTCAAAGGCACCTCAGCGAACCTTGGAGCCTTTGTTTTTCCTAGATATTTTACGACATAATTTAGAATTAGGTCATGCATGACGGAGCCGCCTGCTCCATGCAGCATCGTTATTTGTTCACCTTTTGCGACCATTTTGTCCGTTACCTCCGAAGTTTTAAGCTGTTTTTCTCAACAATATGGAACTAACCGAAATCCATAAGGCTTTTGTATCTATAGATTCTAATAATTCTGTTTGGGGATAGTTGTTGTCCGTTTCAGCTAAACTGGCAGATTTTGAATCAACATGGGAACTACTGAGTAGATTGAGCTTAGATGATCTTAGACTTCTTGCCCAATGGAACGGTATTATGCTTCAGAAAGAGGACGCCTACGGCAATGTTCAGAAGGCAAGGTCAAAAGAGGAAGCCAAAGACGTTCTTGTCGCTTCAGAGTTCAGAGAATCCGACATCATCGAACTGCTGGGCATAAATCGGCTTACGAAAGAAGAGCTGCTTTACATAATGAGCACCCGTCAACTGCAACAATTGGCGAAGGAAACCGGAGTCCTCCTAGAAAAGTCCACTTTATTTTGGGTCAAGAAGGTAATCAAAAAGAAAGACATTGTCAAAGTACTCAAGGTTCTATCTAACCAAAAAGTCAAAAAACATGCTGAAAAAATCGGATTAATAAATAAGGCGACAAAGAAAACCAAAAAAAGGAAACCGACCAAAGCCCCTGTGAAGCCGTCAAAGAAAGCGGTCGCAAGAAAGAAGGCGCGAAAAGCCAAAGCAGTCAAACCATTCATCAAGGAACCGTTCCTTCCATTAGCTAAGCCTACTCGCACAGAGGGGGAGAAGCCTGTGTCGATTGTTGTTCCTGTTCAATGGGCACAAACAAAAACAGCGAGCATCATGGAAGTAACCATCAAAGAAAGGCTGATCGAACGGGAAGTCGTGAGAAGGCAGCTTGCACTGGGTAAACACCGAGAAGAAAGCGGGACAATAAAAAAGGAAGCGGAGAAAATAGTCGTCGAAGCCAAAAAGGCGAAGAAGAACACCTGAAAATCCGCAACACATCGACGGCATATCCTTAAATAAAGTGGACCCAATTCTCCCATATGCACGAGTGGGCTCTCGCTGAAGCAGTCGTTTCCGCAGTCTCTAACCTGGCTGAGAAAGAAGGGCTTAAAATGGTTTCAGCCATCAACCTCAAGCTTGGGGAGCTCCAGCAGGTAGACCTTGGGATTTTCAAGTTTGCCCTTTCGCAGCTTTTCTCGGGTAAACTAAAGAACGCAAGGGTCAATGTCACAAAGACGCGTGCAAGGCTGAAATGCAGGAATTGCGGACACAAGTGGTCCTTCAGTAAAACTGGGTTGGACGAATCCGCGAAGGAGGCTATCCATTTTGTTCCAGAAATTGCCCACGCATACGTTAGATGCCCAGTTTGCAGCAGCCCAGATTTCGAGGTTGAACGTGGACGAGGAGTCTGGATACAAAGCGTAAAAGGCGAAAAACAACATTGAGCGACCCCAGAACAGCAATTATTGACAAGCGTTTAAAGAGTATCAAGAACATAATCGCAGTCTTAAGCGGGAAAGGAGGCGTAGGAAAAAGCCTCGTTGCATCAGTCCTAGCCTTGACTCTTGCTCGCAAAGGCTACAAGATTGGATTTTTGGACCTTGACTTTACAAGCCCATCGTCGCACATCGTTCTAGACATTGGGGAAAAAAAACCGAAAGAGAAAAAAGGCATTGTTCCTCCGAATGTTCACGGTCTACATTACATGTCGGTTGTATACTATTCCGCTGAACACGCCTCACCATTAAGAGGCTTCGAAACAACCGATGTTTTGATTGAGTTATTGGCAGTGATAAAGTGGGGGAAACTGGACTTTCTCGTCTTAGACATGCCGCCCGGATTAGGCGATGTCACGTTGGACCTGCTTCGGTTCGTTAAAAACGTAAAGTTCCTTGTGGTCACGACTCCCTCTAAGCTCGCTTTCGAAACGGTCAGAAAACTCGTCGACCTGCTGAAAGAATCCAAAGTTCCAGTGCTTGGTGTCGTAGAGAACATGCAGGTAAATGATTCGTCATGGATAAAGCAACAAGTCGAACTTAAGGGCATCTGCTATTTGGGTGCTGTTCCCTATGATTCTGGACTTGAGGAAAACATCGGAAACATTGAAGGACTGTTGGAAACAAAATTCAGCGTAGCCCTGAAAGAAATTTGTGGAGACATCGAAGACAAACTGTTAGTTTTAGGTTGTTAATTCACAAAAAAGGAAAATTTTGGAATTTTATGGAGCCATATAGAGCAAGTGGACTCTGTTTCCCGCTGGGTCCGGTTCTTTTAGGTATATGGCTTTGGCTGTTTTGCTGATTTTGGGTTCTTCGAGTTCGACGCCTTTGTCCCGCAGTTGTTTGCAGGCTTCTTCGAAATTTGAAACTCGCACTGCAATGTGGCATTTAATGGGCTCAGGTTTCTTCATGATTTCGATTCTTCCTGTTCCTTGACCAGAAAGGAAGAAGGATGAGTTTCCCTCTGTCTTATTGAACTTAAAGATTTCTGCATACCAGTTCGTAATTTCTTCAGCGGACACTTTGTCGGGGTAGAGACCTGGATGCTCGATTCCCAGAAACAGCGGGGTTCCTCTCGCTTCCTTTATCCACCAGAGGCACTGTTCAGTCTTCTTTGATATGGCTTCGAAATCGCCTGCGGCGACGAGCTCCTTAGAAATCAGTTTCGACCCTATGCCTAGGGCAGCTGCTCCGGCTTTGATCCATTCCGAAATGCTTTCACGCGTAGTGTCTACTCCTCCAGTCGGCATCAGCTTAACCCACGGGCATGGGGCAAGCAGGTTTTTGATGAAGGCTGGACCGCCAACTTCCTCACCTGGGAAAACCTTGACTATGTCGCTTCCCATCTCCTCAGCCTCCGAAATTTCTGATGCACTTCCGCATCCTGGCGAGTACGGCACTTTACGGCGGTTGCAGACCTTTGCGATTTCTGGGTTAAAAACTGGTCCGACAACGAAGTTAGCTCCGCTGTTGATGTAAAGTACAGCTGTGACGGGGTCGATGACTGAACCCACGCCTATGATGATGTCTTTGAATTGCGTGTTGACCCATTTTGCTAGCTCTGCGAAGACCTGGTAGGCAAAATCTCCTCTGTTAGTGAATTCGACGACTTTCTGTCCGCTGTCCACGCACGCCTGAACGATTTTTTTCGCTGTTTCCAAATCATCTTGGTAGAAAACAGGCACTAAACCGAGCTCCAATATTTTTCCAACGACAACATGTTTCATGAATTTCGCCACAAAACCACCTTCAATTTTTCTGTTACCTTGAAACCCTGCCCGAAACTATTCCGGACATTATCTTCTCAACCTCAACAATCGAGGCAATGTTTGAGTCCCCGAAAACCGTGTGTTTGAGGCACGAGGCAGCCACAGCGAAGTTCAGAGCCTTCTGAAGGTCGCCACCAAACTTGAGGATTCCGTAGATTAAGCCAGCTGCGAAGGAGTCTCCGCCTCCTACTCTGTCAACGATGTTGGTTATGTCGTAAGTTGGGGCTAAAAGGAAGGCTTTTCCGTCGTAAAGTAAGCCTGACCACGTGTTGTGGCTTGCGCTGATGCTTCCCCGCAGCGTGATGGCAACTTTGCTGAGGTTAGGGAAACCCTCCATCAACTTTTGTGCAACGTAAAGGTATTTTTCAGCCTCAACCTTGCCCTTCAAAACGTCAACGCCCGCCGCCTTGATGCCGAACACTTTCTCCGCGTCTTCCTCGTTGCATACCGCTATGTCAGCATATTTTACGAGCTCAGTCATAACTTCAGTCGCGGTCTTTCCCCACTTCCAAAGCTTTGCCCGGTAGTTCAGGTCGCAGGAAACCGTTAGACCCTTCTCCTTAGCTTTTTTGGCGGCTTCGAGGCACGTTTCCGCTGCACCTTTGCTAATTGCGGGTGTGATTCCAGTCCAATGGAACCAGCACGCGTCGGAGAAAATTGCGTCCCAGTTCACCATTCCGGGTTCGATGGTCGCTAGAGACGAGTTTGCGCGGTCGTAGATTACTTCGCTTCCCCGCTGAGCTGCACCCATCTCCATGAAGTATATACCGAGTCTTTCTCCTCCACGCACTATTTTGCCTGTTCCAACATCGTATTGCCTCATGTAGTTTAGGCAGGCGTCTCCAACCGCGTTGGCTGGAAGCCTTGTTACGTAGTCCACGGGAACGCCGAATTGGGCTAAAGCCATGGCAACGTTGGCTTCTCCTCCGCCATAGATTGCGTCGAAAGACCTCGCCTGAACGAACCTTAGAAAATTGGGCGGCGTGAGCCTAAGCATGACTTCTCCAAAAGTTACAACCTTTTCCAAATCAGACCCTCTCCAGACAATCGTTCAACAGTTTCATATTTTTACAATTTAACAGTTTTCCTTCAAACACATAGATTTGAACCTTTATTTCCTATTATGACTGGAACCGAGAAGGTCTTCCGCTGCCTTAATCCAATTGTTTTCAAGAGGCATTAGTAACTGAACCTTTATCTCGTTGCTGCGCAATCTTTTTATGGATTGCAGAAAGGCTTCGTGTCGTTGTCATGGTTGTGATTGAAGAAGACTGTTCACTTTGCGGCGTAACATTCCCGTACTATGCCCTCTCCCGATGCAACAGATGCAGAAGGCTGTATTGCAGGAACTGCCTCATCTATGACGAGGAAGGGAAGCCAACGTGCCTAGGATGCGCCAAACGAAGGCTTATGCCCGCAGCTCCACGAAGCAAATACGCCCCGCTAAGTAAATTTTTCGTCCGAAGGGCACAATATTCGAATTTCGTGACTCTTTCGTTCAAGTATATTGAGGACATACTCGGTGACAAGCTGCCCTATTCTGCCTACGACAACGAACGCTGGTGGAACAACAGCTTGAACCGTTCGCCATCCGAAGCGTGGTTGACAGTTGGCTGGAAAGTTGAAAAAGTTAATTTAGCAATAAAGGAGGCATCCTTCAGGAAGGAGAAGCCAACGTCATCTGATGTTCCGAAGAAACGGCAAAGACGTAAACCCATTTCACCTGCTTTCAAGGCTTTAGCCCTTAAACGTCGACCACGAAAGCCGTTGGCTCCGTCTAAGACGAAGGTGGCTAAGAATCTGGCACGGTACAAAAACATTGAAAAACAAAGGTCTGCTCCAAGAACTTACAGGGGCAAGTTCAAGCCAAAAAGCGCCTACGAAAAAAAGTTGTACAAGGCAGCGAAGAAGCCTGACGAAACAGCTTAACTTCGAGAAGAAACATGGTTAAGAACTGAGACTGTATTAGAAAAATCTTTTAGAAGCCCTTGAGATACATTTTGTTAATTTGCGGTCTTGAGGGTCTGTCATGAACGGGTTCGTCGATGTTTCGTCCATTCTTTCTGGTCAACACACTGGAGAGAAGGTGCAAATCCACGGCTGGCTTGACAACATGCGGTCAAGCGGTGGCATCCACTTCTTTATGATACGCGACGGAACAGGCTTAATCCAGTGCACAATGAAGAAGGGTAAAGTGGACGACGAAAAGTTCGAAGCCACAAAAAACGTGACCCAGGAATCGTCGTTGGAGTCCACAGGCGAAGTCTACGAGGACCACCGAGCCCCTGGCGGGTACGAACTTAGAATCGAAAACATGAACGTCGTACAGTCAGCTGAGGAGAGCTACCCGATTGCTAAGAAGTTTCACGGTCCAGAGTTCCTTCTTGACAATAGGCACTTGTGGATTAGAAACCCGAAGATGCAGACAATTCTCCGCGTGAGGGCGAAGTTCCTCGAAGCAGCCAGAGAATGGTTCCAAAAAAACGGGTATACCGAGTTCCACTCTCCGACGCTGATTACTGCTGCTTGCGAGGGCGGCTCAACCCTTTTCTCTGTGAAATATTTCGAGCAAGAAGCCTACCTAAGTCAAAGCTGGCAGCTGTACGCGGAGGCAGCGATAGCGAGTTTAGGCAAAATTTACACCCTTGCTCCATCGTTCAGGGCGGAGAAGTCCAGAACCCGCAGGCACCTAACTGAATACTGGCACCTTGAGGCTGAAGCGCCGTGGTGCGACTTGGATTGCGTGATGAAGGTTCAGGAAAGCCTTCTGGAACACGTCTTCAAAGTCTTAGCTGAAAAGGCGTCTAAGGAGCTTAAGGCTTTGGGGAGACCTCCCGAAGAGCTTTCTAGGATGATGCCTCCTTTCCAGAGGATCCGTTACGATGAAGTTGTCGAAATCCTCGTAAAGAAGGGGGTTCAAATTAAATACGGAGACGACCTTGGCTGGCTTGAGGAAAAACAGTTAACCGAAGAATACAGCAAGCCGTTCTTTGTTACGCATTTCCCGAAGGGCATAAAAGCTTTTTACCATAAACCTGACCCCGAAAATCCCGAAGTCACGTTGTCAGCTGACCTTTTAGCTCCCGAAGGCTACGGGGAAATCACTGGCGGAGGACAAAGAATTCACGATCTAAACGAACTGCTGAAAAGGATGGAGGAGGAGAACCTTAATCCGAAGGATTACGGGTGGTACGTAGACCTTAGGCGGTACGGTTCAGTGCCCCATTCAGGATTCGGATTAGGCGTTGAACGGGTCATCGCGTGGATGTGCAAACTCGAACACATAAGAGACGCTGTTGCTTTCCCGAGACTCATCAACAGAGTCTATCCGTAACCTCTAAATTGTGGTCTGAAGCGTCTTTTTTGCTATGTTTTTTGATTTTAATTTATGCCTTCTTCTTCAGTGGTCTTCCTGATTGCCTCGTCAAGGGTCAAGCCTTGAATCTTGTATTCGGCGATTTTGTACTCTAAGACCTTCGTGTTGCCCCATGTTTTGATGTGTTTTTCGCTTAATCTCCTGTAAAGGTCCTCAGTGTCTTTTGGTTGGGCTTTCCATCTTTCGCGGTCTGCCGATAAGGCTTTTTGGGCAACCTCTTTTTCGATGAAGGGCAAGGTTTTGTTCAGTATGTCCAAAAAATTGACCGCTGAATTGTTGGCGTTAAAAATCAAAGGTATGACAAGGGCGAAGCCTACGACCGTGAGAATGTTTCTGAAGACAAGTAGTCCTAACGATATTATAATTGTACCAATTATAAACGCGATGGACATTGCCCTTTTGTAGCTGAAAACGAAGTCTAAAGCGCTCACCTCTCCCTCTGAGAGAACGTTGATGGTTACGGATGCTCCAAAAATCCCGTCTAGCCTCATCTTGGTCGTCAAGGTCTCTCCTTGGCTCGATGACAGTATTTTTGAGCCAGGAACTTCAGTGACAAGGCTATTTATGCTTTCGTGAGCCTGCGGTCCTGTCAGCCGCACATATTTGCGTATCCTCGAAGGAAACAGCAACATTGGAACCGAAGGAGGATTTTCCTGAAAGACATCAACGGATTCCATCATCATTCCTTGTCTCTGAACACAATATAAAGACAACACGCATATTTTAACTTAAAAAACAAGCCGATTGCTGAACGATGATTGTGCCCTCAACACAAGGTTGAAAATCTAATAATGCAATCGTGAAAGTCTATTTCTTTGATGTTTTACAGTCTTTGAGGAAAAATTATATCCTGCGACCTACAGAATAGGCTTAATTTGGTTCAAAGTATATAGATAATCATCAGCAGGTGTGTTTCTTGAGCTCAGACGAGGATGAATCCAACCGAGACAATGTTGTCCTTGGCACTTCAGGCTGGAGCTGACGAGGAGTGGATCGGACCGTTCTATGTTGAACGAAAAAAGATGTTCAGCGAATACGCGAGGGTCTTCAAAACCTCAGAAATTAACTCAACCTTCTACGTCTACCCAAACCCAGGCATGATTTACGGGCTCACCCGAGGTTCGCCAAAAGACTTCGTTTTCGCTGCGAAGCTGCCGAAGCTGATAACCCACACAAAAAAGCTTGTCCTCGAGAAAGGCGTGCAGGCTGACCTTGAAAGGTTTCTAGAATTAATGAAGCCCATGAACGAAGCTGGCAAGCTTGGTCCCCTTCTGATTCAGCTGCCACCGGAGTTTAGTTTTAGTGAAATAGAGACTCTCAGCAGATTTTTGGCTTTGCTGCCTGAAAGTTACAGGTTTGCTGTCGAGTTCAGGAACGTTTCTTGGCTTCGGGATGAGACTTGGGCTCTTCTCAGAAAACACAATGTTGCTTACACGATTGTGGATGAGCCGCTTCTTCCGCCCAAACTGGTTTTTACAGCGGACTTCGCGTACTTTAGGTGGCACGGGAGACACAGCCAACCGTGGTTTGATTATAGATACAGCGAGAAGGAGCTGGACGAGTGGGTTCCGAAGGTGAAGGAAGCCGCAGAGAAGACGAAGAAGGTTTATGGTTACTTCAACAACCACTTTCATGGTTATGCGCCTGAAAACTGCATCCAAATTCTGGAGAAGCTTGGCAAGGCAACGCGCCTCCAAACCAAGGTTCGGAAGACGATTCAGGACTACATCGCGGGGAAACAGGTTGAACTCCCAGTTGAAATGGTTAAAACATCCCCTAAAGAGGTCATGAAGCTTGGGCTGTCGCAGCTTCTCCGTGAATTCGCGGACGCAGGCAGAATTGACAGGGCGGAAACAATCAGGCAGACCAGTGTGTCCTTCCAGAAGGCGACGGAAAAGATGGTTTCTGCGAACGTGAAAGAATATGAGGTCCACGTCGATCCTGTAAGCAGGACAATCAGGCACAATTGCGAAGACTGGACGAAACAATGCCAAGAAAAACGAATCTGCAAACATGTCGTGAGAGTCTTCCTTTCGTTGCCGTTGAATGTTTCAAAAGAAATCTTGACCGATATGGTCGTCAACAAGGATTCGTGGCGGTTCGAGCCACTTATCAAAGAACAACAAATGGCATTGTAGGAAAACTAGGACCTTTTTTACACTTAAACCTGTTCGCCATTTTGGTTAATGCTGATTATTGGTGAAAAGTATTATTTGGGTTGGTTGCTTATGAGTTGTCAAAGAACAAGTTTGGAGCGAAATTCCGTTGTCTTTCCCATTTGGAATAGACTATTATCCTGAACATTGGTCAGAAAAAAGGTGGCCAAAAGACGCTGCCATGATGAATGAGGCTGGATTCAACGTTGTTCGGCTCGCTGAGTTCGCGTGGAGCAAAATGGAGCTGAGAAAAGGCGAATACAGTTTTGAATGGTTAGACAAAGCCATAGAAACTCTTTCAGGAAAAGGCATCAAAGCGGTTCTGGGCACTCCTACGGCTGCTCCTCCTCCTTGGATAATTAAGGCTCATCCCGACATTCTGCGGGTTGACGGTTATGGCAGAAGAGCGCCTGAAGGAACAAGGAAGAACTATTGTCCCAACAATCCTGCCTACAACCAGCTTTCGAGACGAATCGCAGAAGCCATGGTCCTTCATTACAAGGACAACCCGAACGTCGTAGGCTGGCAAGTAGACAACGAGTTCATGGGCGACCCCTGTTACTGCAAAAATTGTGTAGATGCCTTCAGAGACTGGTTGAAAGCCAAGTACGGTTCTCTAGAGAAGTTGAACGAGGAGTGCGGGCTCACGTTTTGGGGGCAACAGTACGGAGAATGGGACGAGATTTACCCGCCCCGACCGCCTACAACGATGCAGAGCCCAAGCCTCAACCTTGAGTGGCGGCGTTTCACGAGTGATTCTTGGGTAAAATACCAAAAAATGCAGGTCGACGTAATCCGCAAATATACATCTAACCAGTTTGTGACGCACAATTTCATGGGCATGTACAAAAGCTTGGACTACTTTAGGCTCGCTGAACCGCTTGACCTTGTCTGCTTTGACTATTACCCGAAGTGGGGGGCACAGTTGGACCTTGCTCCTTTGGCGATGTGCCACGACATTATGCGGAGCCTAAAGAAGAAGCCCTACTGGATTATGGAGTCTTCAGTCAGGAGCTGTTGTTTCCAATCAGGCACCCATTCCATTACCTGGACAGATTAGGCTTTGGACACACCAGTCGGTTGCTAGAGGAGCGGACGGCGTAGTCTATTTCAGGTGGCGAACATGCAGGTTCGGGAGCTGAAGAATACTGGCACGGAATCCTTGACCACGACGGAGTCCCACGAAGAAGGTACGCAGAAGTCAAAAAAGCGTCGAAAGAACTACAGATGATTACGCCCTACATTGAACGGTCAACGGTTAAGCCTGAAGTCGCAGTAACGCTCGTGTACGACAACATCTGGGCTTGGGACCTAGAAGTTCCGCTCGGAGACAGAAACTATTATGGCGAAACATCCTGGGAGCCGACGCTGGACTGCTTCAGCGCCCTTTATGCGAGGAACATACTGGTCGATTTTGTGGAGCCAACGTTCGAGGACGTAAGACAATACAAGGTTGTGTTCGTTCCGTCGCTGATGCTGTTGTGCAAGAGGGCCGAGGAGAAACTGAGAGCCTACGTAAAAGACGGGGGCACCCTAATAGCCACGCCGAGAACAGGCGCGAAGAACTGGAACAACAACATAACCGAAGAAACGTTGCCCGGATGCCTGTCCGACGTTTTCGGAACAACCATAGAAGAATACACGGGGCTACCAGGCGAAGAAAAGGCCAAGCTGGAAACAGTGGAAACCGAGCTCGGCAAACAGAACGTTCATGAATGCAGGAACTGGGCTGAAATTCTCGCGCCTCAGGAGGCAAGAGCAGTTGCTTACTATAAGACAGGGAACTACAAGGGTAAACCAGCCGTCACTTCCAACAGCTTCGGTAAAGGAACAGCGATTTATGTGGGAACCTTCGCTGAAAGAGGTTTCCTCCTAGACTTAGTGGATTGGCTCATTAACCAAGGAAAAGCTAGGCCAATTTTGCCTTCCGTTGCTGGGTTTGAAGCGACAGAAAGAGTGAGCTCAGAACATCGCGTTATATTTGCACTGAACCACAACAATAATGAAGTCAGCGTGTGCCCTGCAACGGAACAGAGTTCAGAGACCTCCTATCAAGCGATAACATTAAGGGATGTATAGATTTGAGTTCCTTTGATGTTAAGATTCTCTTGAAACAGGTCTGACAGCAATCTATTCATGATACAAAAGCCGTAAAACCGAAATTTGCGGTTGAGAAAGGCTTGAACCGAAAAGTAGTTAATCAAGGTCATATTTTTTCTGGTGTGTGACATTGATTGGTTAAGATAGGCTTCTGGAAGATGCATGGGCTGGGCAACGACTTCGTCGTCGTAGACAATAGGAACAGACAGATTCCAGAAAAAGAGCTCCGCAAAACAGCGGAGAAACTGTGTAAAAGGTACTTCTCGATAGGCGCAGACGGAATACTCGTCGTAAGCAACTCGTCGGTTGCGGACGCGAAAATGCGGATATTCAACGCCGACGGAAGCGAAGCCGAAACCTCTGGAAATGGCGTCAGGTGCTTCGCCAAATACTGCTACGAAAACGGTGTAGCCAACAGTAAAGAGCAAAAAATTGAGACTTTAGCTGGAGTAAAAACCGTCTGGCTGGACACAGAAAAAGGCAAAGTTTCCTCCGTAACGGTTGACATGGGTGAACCTATCCTTGAAAGGTCGCGGATACCCGTCGTCGGAAACGGGAAATGCGTCAACGAAGACCTCCAAGTGGAAGGCGCCAACTACAAAATGACGTGCGTTTCAGTCGGAAACCCGCACTGCGTAATCTTCGTCGACAACACAGAAAACTTCCCTGTCGGCACAGTCGGATCCCAAATCGAGAACCACAAAATGTTTCCTGCAAGAATAAACGCTGAGTTCGCACAAATCTTAAACCGGAACGAAATTAAATTACGCGTGTGGGAACGTGGAGTCGGGGAAACGTTGGCATGCGGAACCGGGGCGTGTGCGACGGTAGTTGCTGCGAACATTCTTGGAAAGGTTGACAATTTGTGCGTTGTTCACCTTTTGGGCGGCGACTTGAAAATAGAACTTCGGGACAACAGAATCCTTATGACTGGAACGGCTGAGAAAGCCTTCGAAGGCATTGTCGACCTATAAATTCACTAAAAAATTTTTCAGTAAATATTTATCTGAATCCAATGACTTATAACATAAGAATAGACCACGCAATCATTCTGCAGAATAAGGAAGGATTTTTTGTGTTAGCAGACAAAAAGGAAGCGTTGAAAAAACTGATTAGAGGTTTACATGAAGGTGCAGACCCAGAGGTAACTAAGGCTAAACTCAAAAAAATACTGGAGGAGTCACGTCCACCGAAATTGCGCATATAGAAGGAGAGCTGTGGCTGAGGGTATGCTCCGCGAGGAAATCCATGGGCTGTGCGAGGTTCACCTTGCACTGTTCAAGGACGTAATAGAAAAAGAAAAAATTCAGGCTCCTGAGGGTCACCCGATACGGATTCTGATGGAGGAGCACAAAATCCTTTTAGGGTTCGCTGGTGACCTCAACAAAGTTACAAAAACAGTGAAGAAATCTGGTAATTACCAAGCCTCAGAAGATGAGATGGAACATCTGAACCACATTGTTGAACATCTGAAGGAGTCGGAGAGCCATTACATGCGGGAAGAGAACGTTCTTTTCCCGCACTTGGAGAAGCATGGCGTTACACAGCCACCAGCGATTATGTGGATGGATCATGACGGGATTAGGCAAATCGAAAAAGGATTATTCGCAACAGTCAAGACGAGAAATGAGTCAAATTTTCAGGATTTTGCGGTTAATCTTGAAGAGACAGCCCTTGCCTTGGGCGAGATGCTTTCAAACCACTTCTACAAGGAAAACAACATTCTTTTCCCAACAACATTGAACGTGATTGCCGCGGACGAGTGGATCGACATAAGAAGACAGTTTGACGAGATAGGTTACTGCTGTCTTACTCCTCAACCGATTACCTTCGGAATGAAAGAGCCTGAATCTTCAGCTCCTGTGCAGGCGTTAGCGGGTTCCATCCAATTGGAGACTGGGTCGTTTTCGATGGCGGAGCTGGAAGATATGATTAACACGTTGCCCATGGACTTGACATTCGTGGGACAAGGATGACACCGTGCGCTACTTCAGTCAAGGCAAAGAAAGAATCTTTGTGAGAACAAAAGCCATCGTGGGACGCAAGGTTCAGCAATGCCATCCCCAGAAAAGTATACATATAGTCAACCAGATTCTGGATGCTTTCAAAAAAGGTAACCGGGACATAGCTGAATTCTGGTTAAACCTTAAAAACAGGCTTGTTCTCATCCGGTACTTTGCAGTCAGAGATAGAAAGGGTGCATATTTGGGTTGCCTAGAAGTTACACAGGATATCACTGACATCAAAAAAATCGAAGGCGAAAAAAGGCTGCTGGACTGGAAATAGCACAAACTAGAGCTCTTCGAGTTTCCTTAGGTAATTTTCGGCTTTTTTCAGTAGTTTCTTCGAGTTTCTGTACTTTAGAAGGCTTAAGGCGTCCTCGAAGCTTAGCCACCTTGCGCCCACATGTTCCTCAGAAATTTTTACATCTTCGTTTTCGGTTTCAGCCAGAAAATAGGTGACCTGTTTATGGACTGTTTTCTCGTTGAGCCTGTAGAACCATTTGACGTTTTCTTCGAATCCTTCGACGATTCTGAGACTGGTTGGCTGAAAGCCCAGTTTCTTCTTCTGTTTCTCTTATCAGCTGCCATTCTGGGGGTCTCGGGTTCCCTGATGTTACCGCGAGGGAAATCCCAGTAGTCGCCTTTGTAATGGTAATGTAAAAGAAGGTACAGCCTTTGTCCGAGAACAGTTCGGAAAACGATGATGCCTGAACTATTTTCCTGCATTACGATGCACTGACAAGGAATATTCCACGCCAAGTATATTACAGTTATCACATTGTCTCAAAAAAAATCGATTCAGCAACGAAACCGAACATAACGCAATGAACTGAACTGTGAAACAAAAGAAAAAGCATATATCCACAATGTTGTATCTACTCTGGGAAGAATCGGTTTTGGCGTATGACGTAATAATTGTTGGTGCCGGTCCAGCGGGAATCTTTTCGGCTCTTGAGTGGCCAAAAACACAGACCTCAGCATACTCATGCTTGACCAGGGACCAGACATCGACAAACGCAAATGCCCCGCGAGCAGGGGATTAGGCTGCGTAAAATGCAATCCATGCATGCTTCTTTCAGGTTGGGGCGGCGCAGGTGCTTTCAGTGACGGTAAGCTTACGCTTTCCACTTCTGTAGGTGGCTGGCTGGACGAATATATCGGTCAAGACGCGCTGGCAGGCTTACTCGACTACGTTGATAAAACCTACACGAAATACGGCAATTCTCCGACCGTCTATGGCAACGATCAGGATGAGGTTGAAAGAATCGAAAGGGAGGGCGCGTTAGCTGGGTTAAAGCTTATTCGTCAGAGAATAAGGCATCTTGGGACAGATAAATGCGCCGAGATTCTACAGAAAATGCGCCGGGAACTCAACGACCGTGTGGAGGTTCGGACGAGAACCGAGGTGAAAAGCTTACTAGTTAAAGACAAGAAGGCTCAAGGCGTCGAAACTGCAGACAGCGAAAAGCTGGTCGGAAAATACGTTATAGTGGCGCCGGGACGTGTCGGTGCAGAATGGCTGAAGTGCGAAGCCCAATCGTTAGGTTTGAGAACCCTCAACAACCCGGTTGACGTCGGAGTCAGGGTTGAAACGCTTTCGTCCGTCATGGAGAAGCTTACCGACATTCTTTACGAGCCTAAGTTCATCTATTATTCAAAGGCTTTCGACGACCAAGTTAGAACGTTCTGCGTGGCACCATATGGCGAGGTTATAACTGAATCCTACGGTGGAGTAATCAGCGTGAACGGGCAAAGCTACGCTGAAAGGAAAACCGAGAACACGAACTTCGCTATTCTGGTCAGCACATCCTTTACGTATCCGTTCAGGGAGCCCATCGCGTACGGCGAGTATATCGCGCGTCTCGCGAACCTGCTGAGTGGATGCGTCATCATACAAAGACTCGGTGACTTGGACTTGGGCAGAAGGTCAACAGAAGAACGCATCGGCAGAAGCGTCGTGAAGCCAACCTTGAAGAACGCGGTGCCTGGAGACCTCAGCTTCGTCTTGCCCTACCGTTATTTGGCGGATATTCGTGAGATGCTAGACGCCTTAGACAAGGTTGCGCCCGGCGTGTCGAGTAAGCACACTTTACTTTACGGCGTTGAGGTAAAGTTCTATTCATCCCGGCTGGAACTGAACGAAAGCCTAGAAACCCGGATTCGGAACCTTTTCACAGTAGGCGACGGAGCCGGAGTAACCCGAGGGCTGATTCAGGCAAGCGCAAGCGGCGTCATAGTAGCAAAGGAAATAATGAAAAGAGAAAAAAGTGTCCCAATAAAATCCTAGCACATAACCAAGAAAAAATTAGCAATATTTCCTTTATGCGTTTGAAAGAAAATGCATAAATGAAACCTTGATTCCAATCATTGACGCTATTCTTATTATGGCTAAATGTAAAGCAATTTTATTAGTATGGATGAGTTATTGGGTTGCGTACAAAATCTTGTGATGGGTGACCTGCAATAACGTTTCTTGTCGGAATCGTCGGGAAACCGAACGTGGGCAAGTCTACTTTTTTCAGCGCAGCAACCCTTGCCACTGTTGAGATAGCGAACTACCCATTCACCACGATTAAGCCTAACCGCGGAATAGGATACCTCAGGACACAATGCGTCTGCAAGGAACTCAACGTGAAAGACAACCCCGTGAACTCTGTATGCATCGACGGCGTAAGGCTGATTCCGGTTGAGCTTGTCGACACAGCTGGGCTTGTGCCTGACGCTTGGCAGGGAAGAGGACTGGGAAACCAGTTTCTTGACGAGGTACGGAAAGCTGACGCTCTCATCCACATCGTGGACGCTGCTGGCTCAACGGACCTTGAGGGAAGGCTGGTTAAACCTGGAACGCACGACCCTCTTGAGGACGTCAGGTTTCTTGAAAGAGAGATTACGATGTGGATTGTCCAAATCTTGAAGCGCGACTGGCTCAAAATCGCGAGAACCGTTGAATCCTCACGGACGGACCTTTTTTCTGCTCTGGAAGAAAGGCTTAGTGGGCTTTCTATAAACCGTAAACACATTTTGGAAGCTCTGCACAAAACGGGGTTACCCGCTGACAAGCCTACGACGTGGAACGACGAGGAATTCTTTGGATTTGTCGATACTTTACGAACTGTCTCGAAGCCAATGTTAATTGCTGCGAACAAAATAGATGTGTCTCCATCGGAAGAAAACGTTGAAAGATTGAAGGAAACAGGACACACTGTTGTTCCGTGCTGCGCGGAGGCTGAGCTGGCTCTAAGAAGAGCAGCCGAGAAGGGGCTGATAAGGTATCTGCCAGGAGACAGAGATTTCGAAGTTAAAGACCCAGCCAATATGGTTGACAGACAAAAGAAAGCCTTGGAAATCGTCCGTGACAAGGTTCTTCAACACAGAACAACAGGCGTTCAAGAAGCTATCAACACCGCGTTTTTCGAGCTGCTTGACATGATAGTTGTTTATACCGTTGAGGACACCGAAAGGCTGTCTGACCACAATGGCAGGGTCCTTCCTGACGCAAGGCTTATTCCGAAAGGAACAACCGCGAGGGAACTGGCGTACATAATTCACACTGAACTTGGAGAAAACTTCATTCATGCAGTTGACGCTAAAACCAGAATGAGACGCGGAGAAGACCATGTGCTTCAGGACCGGGACATAATATCCATAATTAGCGCGAAGAAAAGAGCCTAAGAAAAACAGTTTAAAGTATCATCAGTCAGCAATGTTTTATGGAAACTATTTGTATCACAATACCCTGTACACACAACCGACCAAGGAGAATGGCTGTATGAAGGCTTGGGAACTACACAAACACATGCAAAAAGTTGGTAAATGGGTTAACTGGGAAAACACGGTTGACCAATTTCTTTTTGGTAATAAAGACTTGGAAGTTAAGGGCATAGCGGTTTCGTGGATGCCGACGTTTGCTAACCTTGAAAAGGCATTGAATTTTGGATGCAACATGTTCGTAACGCATGAGCCTCTCTGCGCTGTGACCGTTGACGACGAAGGCAAGATAGTGGGCGGCACTCCATTCGTCGACAATCACCTGAAACGTCTGAAAGGAATGACCATCAAAGAGGATGACGTGTGGATAAGGAAGCACGAATGGCTCAAGGAGAAAGGCTTCACCGTTTACAGGTGCCACGATTTCTGGGACGATTTTCCAGATACTGGAATACATGGAGCGTGGGCAAAATGGTTAGGCTTTAGTGGAAAGCCTGTGGCATCGAAAATGTTTTATGAAGTCCACAATGTCGGAAACATCACAGTTGACGAGTTAACTCGAAAAATTCTGGAGCGAGTAAGACCCTTAGGTCAAGATGTTGTTCACGTGATTGGTGACAAAAAAGAAAATTGTTTCAAGGATACACTGTTGGCACAGGCGCTATTACTAATTACCGCGAGATGTACAATTTGAGGAGCTGATGTATTATTGGTAACTGACGACGGAACAGAGATTTGGGAGTCTGGGCAGTGGTCCCACGATTCAGGAGTGCCCATTATTGTGGTTAACCACGCCACGTCAGAGGAACCAGGAATGAAGATGCTCGCACATTATATACAGAAACAATTCCCCGAAGTTCCTGTAAAACACATTATGACAGGTTGCATCTACAGAACCGTAAAATAAAACTATTGACCGAACCGTCTTTTCCGTTTCTGGAAGGTTCTGATGGCTCTCAGAATGTCTATGAGTCTGAACTCTGGCCAGTAAACATCGAGGAAAAAAAGTTCGCTGTAGGCTGATTGATACAAGAGGAAACCGCTTAACCTTTCTTCTCCGGAGGTTCTGATGATCAGGTCTGGGTCCTGTTTTGGCAGGTACGATGTGTAAAGGTGTTTTTCGAAGACTTCCTCGTCTATCTCGTTCGGCGATAAAGTTCCGTCAACTATGTGTTGGGCAATTTCCTTCGCAGCGTCAACAATCTCAGCCCTTCCACCGTAAGCCATGGCTAAGTTCAGAAAATGTTTATCGTAATCCTTGGTTGCTTCCTCAACCTTCATTATTAAGTCCTGCAGGTTCTCGGGCAGTTGGTTCAGTCTTCCAATGGCTTTCACCCGAACTTTGTACTTGTGGATGTCTTCGTCTTCCAGAATTTGGTGAAGCTTTTCATCGAATAAACCCATGAGTTCATTGACTTCGTCAGGCGACCGTGTGAAGTTTTCTGTGGAGAAAGCGTAGAAGGTTACCGTCTTCACTCCGAGGTTGAGGCACCATCTCAACACTTTTTCGGTTTTGTCAGCACCATAATAGTGACCAACGTTAGGGTTCATGGAATGATTCTGCGCCCATCTTCGGTTCCCATCCAGAATAATGGCTATATGCTCGGGTTTTGGCTGGCTCTTGATTTGTTCAAAAAGCCACTTTTCGTATATTCGATAAACGCCTAAAGCTGACAGCAGACTTTTCAGCATTATACTGGATCTCCGATTACAATATCCTTTATGGAATAAACGAAATGAATGTTACAGACTTTAGGCATATAATGGAACTTCCATTAAAACCTTATGAATTATAACATAGTTTATGATGACATATTCACCTAATAAGATATTTTTGGTCAATGGTTACTTCGGTTCGACCTTTTCTTGTTTTTCGTTGGTTTCTTTCTGTTCTTCACTCTGTCTTTGAGTATGTTCTGGTATCTTCTGCCCAAGAAATGGGTGCCAAGTCCTGAAGCAACTATGACGATTATGCCCACAATCGTTGAGGCGACAAGTGCATCCGTGGGTCTCGAAGGATTCAGGATAACTAACGAAACCTCGGTGAGGATTGTCCATGACCATGCTGCGATGATTACGAGAGCTGTAGTCCTCCAGAACCTTGAATCATGGTCCAAAATGTACCCAACCGACCTACCCGCAAGTGACACGCAGACTCCGATGATGACTAAAGTTGCAGATTTTGCAATTAGCCAACCGATTATTTGTGGCAGAAGCTCCAAAAGTTTTCCCGTGTCAATTGGGAACTCAAAACCAATGCTGTAGGTTGCACTGATGTAAGACCATGCCTGATAGAGGCTAACGCCGGCTAAAAGAAATCCTGCGATCAACGCAAAGTTTGTTACTAGACCCGAAATCGTGTAATGGTACGGACGGGACAAAGCTTCCGAAATTTTATGGTCAAGCCCATACCCCTTACCGACTAGATAACTGCCCAATATAATAAGCCCAACGATCGCGGTCCAAGTGTAAATGTTAAATTGTATGAATGTGCCCAAATAACCCAGTATGCCCGCTGCAATCAGCAATATACCGGGTAATCCAAGTACAATCCTTGAGTACCGTGGGTCTTCCATGATCATTTTCCAGTATTTCGAGAAGACTGCGGCTGTTTCCTCGATTGACTCGCTGTGTTTCACGATCACTCTCCGCACGGAAGAAACAGGAACCCTCGACTGAATCAAAGGCATGATGTCCTCGTCTGAGAACCCGTCGGTGACAAGAATTAAGCCGTCTGCCTGGAACCTTTTCAGGACATCGGTAAGCTCTGAGACGAGTTTTCGGTCCGCTGAGACTCCTCCGAGTTCCGAGCCAGCTATGGTGGCGATTTCGTAGATGTCGTTTGTCGTTCGGTCCTGTTGAAGGTTGTCGAACACTCTTATCGCTTCGAACATCGCGTTGGCGTCTGCCTCTTCCGGATCTGCGAGAATGAGTTTAAGGGCTGAGTCCATGTTGTCTTTTTTGCCTACAATCGGGGTCACAATGTGCGTTTTTTTTCCTATGTCGTTATCTCGGTCAACGCACAAAATAAGGAGACGCTCGGATTTTTGCTCTTCAGGTTTCGCCATTAACCTTTTCCCACATGAGCTCAAGCACAAGATATGGGGGTTCTTCCCAATAAATCTTATAGACTCATATATCCATCAGATGCCAAATAGCAGTGATAACATGCTCGCTTTTGTGCCTTTTTTAATATTAGATTTTTCCTTGCTCAGCCAGAATCTTGAACTCATCGAAGCTGAGCTTCTTGCCCTGTTTCAGCTTTTCTAGGGCTTCATCTTCGACCTGTTTTTTGAGGTTCGCCTGATGTCTGGATTTTTCCTCTTCCTCTTTTTGTCGGATTGCTGCAAAAAGAGCCTTAACCTGCTCCAGCTTTTCCACAAACTTAGAGTGGCACGCTTTCGCTTTTTCCCTATTTTCCACGTATTTACGGTGGTTTTCGTCAGCTTCCATTCTAAGAGTCTTGGTTTTTTCTAAGCCCTTAATCATCTTTTCGTGGAACTTCTGGCTTTGTTCTGCCAATTCAAGAATCTTGTCGCTGTCAGTTTTAATTACCTCTTTCAATGTCTGCGCTTCAGCGCTTAAACCATAAATTTTGCCTTTTAATTGTTCAATTTTCTTATGGGCTTGTAACTGAATTTCCAGAGCCTTCACTTGGTCTACAAGCTTTTTTCTTCTTCCAAAGAATGCGACTCGGTCTGGATAATCCAATCAATCTCAGCTATTTCATCTTCTAACGATTTTGAGCTTCGCGTTGCTTTCGTTGTTGACGTAGCCTTGATCTTCAGCCTTTGACCTTTAAGCTGCTCAATGGCGTCCGCCCGTTTTTCCCTCCGCTCCTCTTTCAAGGTTTTTAGAAACTGGATTTCAGCGTTTAGTTCGTCACGTTTGCCCCTGAAGCCTTTTACCTCCAGCCTCAGCTTCTGGATTTCCTCGTGAAGCTTGTCACGTTTGTCAGCCCAAGTTCGGGCTTCATCGTTCAGCTTGTTCCTCTCAGCCTTTAAGGCATCGAAGCTCGCCGGTCAGCTGCTCAATCGTCCGTTCTGAAGTTACGATTTTAGGTCCCTCTTGGTTGACCTTTCAAATGTTTAGGCGGAAATAAAAACTTTTCAAGATCAACTGTTTTTTTATCGTTCATTTTTTTGATGATAAAATTTATATATTGGATGGATTATCCATCCGATTATGCGATTGAAAGCAAAAGACGTGGCGTTAATATCGGTCTTTTCTGCCCTGTGTGTTGTTATCGGGTATGTTAAGGTTTCGTCATTGTTTTCGCTTCCTAACGTTGTGGAGTTCACGACGGTCCTAGTTTTTGTTAGCGGGCTTATGTTCGGATTGGTGGTCGGAGCCTTGGATGGCGCCATTTCCGTAGCAATTATAATGTTGATTCCTTATCCACTCACTAGTCCTGCAGCCTTTCTTTTTGTTACTACTCCGATACTTCTCGCAGTAATGATTGGGCTTGGTGCACTCTACGGTATAGTAGGCGGAATCCTTGGAAAAAGGTATAGCACCCAAAAAATGAGCCGAAGGATGATTGTGGAATTGGCTTTTTTGGGGTTCCTGTTGACTTTCACCTATGATGTGCTTGGAAGTGTGGGCTTTTACTTGGCTTACTCCGTGTATTATAGTTCCGTTTGGGAGGCAATCTTGTTGACCTTCATTCCTACCATCTATATGCCTTATCCTCCCATCATCCACACGTTCACAAACACCATAATCTTCGCACTGTTTGTACCGTCACTAGTAAAAGCCATAGGCAGATTGCAGGGCGTGAAACTGCAAGAAACCGTTGAACCAGCAAATACGCTATAATTTTAGTGGTCGGGCGGGCGGGACTTTCATAGGCAGCTTTTCAGCCATCCTATTTTGAATTCACCGAACCGAAGGCTTGCTTCGGTTCTCCTGCGACGGTCCGGTTTCTGTACGCTCGGCAGCTGAGCAGCATCCACCGCACGGTAGACGCCTACAGCCGGAAGCTCTGCCAAGCTGAGCTACCGCCCGACAATCCTTTCAAAAATGACAGACTGAATATATGTTTTTCGTTATTTGCTAAGATTGTTCTCCAAGTTATTTTTAGGTTTGTGCAGGTTTTTTTACGGTTATGGGTTTCTTCTAAGGTTTTTGAAGAATTCGTACCATATTTTTTGGGTCGTCCCATGCCTGTAGGAGTCGTGGTTGCCATCCTTTATTTCTGTATACATGACCTTCGCGTCTCCGCCTGCGTAGATTTCGGTTATGTACAAACCTTCTCTGATGACTTGGGGAATCTCGTTATCTTTATCTAATTTTACCCAATACTGAATCTGAAGCCTATTCTCATTTGCCGACGGCCATTCCTCGTTTCCTCCTCGCCAGATGTACACTGGGATGGGGACGTTGAGTTGTGGAACCGAGCGTGGGTCAATGTTGAACGAACGGTTGCTGATTAGCCACGGTCCAGAGGCTGGTGCGATGGCTGCCAAAATGTCGGCGTGCTCTAATGCAAATGTGATGGTCATGCCTGCTCCCATCGAGTGCCCCGTCATGTAGATTCGGCTAGTATCAATCACGTAGTCTTCTTGAACCTTGTTGATGATAGCCAACAAGAACCCGTCGTCATCTCTGCCTGTGCCATTCCAATCGTAGATATTCCACACGCCGCCGTCAGGAAACACGGTAATGAAGCCCTCGGATTCCGCTATGGTCGACCAGCCACTCATTTCGTCAGCTCCCCTGCCGTTTCCTCCTGCACCGTGAAGCATCACCACCAGCGGAACAGGATCTGAACCGTTGTAGCCCGAGGGGACGAAAATCCAGTATGAACGGTTTTCTCCGCCGTATCTGAGGGTTTTCATCACGGTTTGGTTTTTAATTATTATGCGATTCATTGCTATTATCGAGGTGGCTACTAAAAAAATTGTTATCGCAAAGATTAATGGAGATACTTGTTTCATTCGCAACCCAATCTCAACAAGAAACTACACATCAACGAACATTATTGTTTCGGAATTCCCTGACAATAAACCATAAAAGGCTTAAATCCAACCGACTTTTCTGTTAAATAATAAGGGCTGGTAGTTCAGCCTGGATGAATGCCGCCCTCGCACGGCGGAGGCCGGGGGTTCAAATCCCCCCCAGTCCATAAATTCTTCTATAAAGTTTTTTGAACGCCTATTCGGTTTTTTTGGGGTTTTTGAAAATATTTATCTTTACGGTTGGAACTTTGTTGTCCATTGTTGGAGGTTTCTTTTTTGAATCTTCTGGTTCGCATAGAAAGGCAGGTCATGGAAAGCGTCCTAGATTACGCCAAAGCTTGCCATCCTAAAGAGGGAATACTGCTTCTAAGGGGAAAGTTACGGAAAGACAAGACCATAATCGAGGAGGTTGTGATTCCTCCCTTGTCCGTTCGTGGTTCAGGTTTCTCCAATTTTCCGTTGCACATGTTATCGATCGATTTCTCTATTGTAGGCACGATGCATTCTCATCCTTCAGGCGCACTAAGACCGTCAACAACGGATTTGAACCACTTCTACGGGAGAGTCATGATCATCAGTCGACTTATCCTTACAAGTCAGAACAAGACATTATTGTACTTGATCGAGAAGGAAACAATGTAAGCTATGAAATAATCTAAACATGTTGTAAGGTTCTATCTGTATATTCCGTTGTTCCTGATGCCAGTTCGTATCGTCCTTGTACGCCCTTTATTGTTTTTGTTGGTAAGTGGCGATAGTGTTGACCGAAGAGCGATGACAACCTCTGGGCTTCTTCGGGACGTTTGTCGACAAGGTTGACCGCTTCTTTCGGGTCTTCGCTCAGGTTGTAGAGTTCGTCGGGTTCGCCTTCGGGGCGTTGAATGTCACTCCACAGGTTATCTCTTACACAGCGGTCCACGCCTTCATAGTAGCCCATTATTACGGCTTTTCGGTGCTTGTCCGTTTCGGCGTTGAGGACGGAAAGGAAACTTTTGCCATGCATCGAATAAGCATTGTTTCCCAGCCCAACGGTGTCCAAAATTGTGGGCAAAACGTCTGGAAACTGCACAATCGCCTTCGACCATCTGGCTTTTTCTCCACCCGGCATCCGCACCATGAACGGTATTTTCAGGAGCTCATTGTAAAGTCGGTCGGTTCCCTTCAGAAACTTTCCGTGGTCAGCTAGCGGGTGACCGTGGTCAGCTAACAATACTATGATCGAATCGTCGTAGTACCCGAGCTCCTCCAGCTTAGAGAACAATTTTCCCAAGCAGTGGTCAACGAAGGAGGCTTCGCCCGCGTAAAGTCCACGGATATAGCGGATTTCGGCTTCTGTTGCCCAGTCAGACGCTTTTCCTCCCATTGGCATAATCAACCTTTTCCCCCTGTAGCCTGGGTCAGTGTACGTGTCGAACCTTCGAGGTGGATCCCAAGGCTCATGCGGGTCAAACGAGTCGATCCACAAGAAAACGTTTTTGTGAACTCTGTTCTTTTTAAGCCAGTCAACGGACTCTTCTACGACTTTGGCTGGAAACCAGTCTTCCTCTTTCCCAAAATCGTCAGTATTAGCCAAGAACTGGTGAATCCTACTTCTCCAAGCCTCGGAATAGTTCGCATTCACGTAATCGTTCAACCTCCGTTTGGACACGTGCGAAGCGTACGAGTCGTATTCTTGGCCACGAACCCAGCGATAAGCATGGAAGCTCCTATGGAAATTCATGCCTGGAGCCCGGTAATGGTAGTTGTCTGAAACCATGCCGCAGATATATCCTTCGCGCCTGAGAATGTCGGTTGCTGTTATTTCTCGGGGACCAAGAGGTTCCCATGGCTTGAAGGGAAGCGTGTCGTGACCCGTCATGAGCTCGGTTCTCACGGGGATTGTCGGCAGTCCGCTTGGGTAGGCGTTCTCGAAGACGATGCATTGTTCCGCGAAACCGTCGATGTTCGGCGTCTTGCATGGACGAACGCCGCTGAAAACGGGGTGCTTATGGTTGTAGAAGCTTGTGTGGTCTTGCCGGAAACTATCAAGAATTATGACCACCACGTTCATCTTGGTTGCGCTCCGTCTGAGTTAATAATGATATGCAGTTAACTTCACATAACCCTAAAAAAGGTTCCTAACAAATGGTCACCAGTGTTTGCGCCCCAAAAACAACAGAACGGGTATGCCGCAAATCAGGACAGGACTCAACGGATAATGGCTATTGTCACAAAAACAGAAAGTCTTTTTGTTGCGGTATGTCATACAAAATTGAAACTCGAAGGTCACACAAACCAGACGGATCTTAGGTAATGCTGTTTTTTGTTCAAAAATGAAACTCGGATGTTGAACAAGACAGAGCCTATCCAAGCAATCGTGCCATTATCTCAGGTAGCAACGAATCAAGCCTTGTTTGAACGACTAAAAAGTTGCACATAACACAAAATTATATACTGTTCAATGATGAAGCTAGTTTGCTGAAGACGAAAAAGGGTCTTGGTGACGCCTATTCCCGTCGACTCTAGGAAGTTCACGTTTCCACAAGATGTTCATTTCGAATGCAGCCGATGTGCCATATGTTGCGGAAACACAGAAACCAAACGCCGAATGATTCTGTTACTAAAAAGTGAGGCTGAAAGAATTTCACAGATAACTTCGAAAAAAATTTCCGATTTCGCACATAGAAAAGAAGGTGTAAAGCCATATGCTTTCATTATGAGGAAAACCTCTGATGGCAAGTGCGTCTTTTTGAGTAACAACCTGTGCACAATCTATGGCGCAAGACCCTTAATCTGCAGGTTCTACCCACTTAAGTTGGATTTTCAGGGAACCAAAAAATATGCTTTTAACTACACTAACGAATGTCCCGGTATTGGTAAAGGACCTCAATTAGAAAAAGAATTCTTTAACAAATTGTATGCCAAGTTCGTTGAAATGATTAGACAGAATAGTCTATAAAGCGACAAAATCCCAAAAAAGATTTAATTACCGTGCCAAAAGTTGTTCAGAGAAACATGCCTACACCAAAAGAAAAAGCCTTAATCATCGAGAACTTGACAAAAAATATAACGACGTTACAGCGGTCACACAGGTGGCAATCGTCTTCATTTCAACCTACCTTGTGGGCTTCCGACCAGCCATCACTCCAGTAAGCTATGTCATGGCTTTCATCATTCTTTCAGTGTTCTCATTTTACTGCGTCGGATTCGGACTTGTCGCTGCAACCCTAGTCAAACCCTCAAGCACAGCTACTGGCGCTGCTTTCTTGTTCATAATTCCCCAGATGCTTCTGGGAACGTACATTTCGTTCAATACATCATCGATGATGCAGGAAGTAGCAAAGTTCATACCGAGCTATTACGTCACTGACGCATTAATGTCGCTGTTTCTCATGGGCGCATCTCCATCAAGCCCAACAATACTGTTTGACGCCTTAACAGTCACAGTTTCCAGCATTCTCGTCCTAGTCCTAAGCATAGCGCTATTCAGAAAATATGGAAAAACATAAACTTAAACAATGAAGCCTTTTTTGAAGCTAAAACCTTTTGGGTCGCCTAAGATAAGCAGCGAACGGTGTACGAGGTTCCAAGCTCAACCAGTCTGTCTCTTTGTCTAGGCGAGAAAGCGAACGGAGGAGGTCAAAAGTGACCCAGTGGGAGGCTTCTGGACGAGGAACGTAGTCCCAAAGTCCGTAAGGCCCCTGCGACTGCTTGATGTAATCAACTATTTCAGCGACCCGTTCATCGCCTAGGTCTGCACCAACCCTCCAGCAAATATCCAGAATAAGAGCTAAATCGTACTTCGCAAAGAATGTAATAAAACCGCTCGGAACCTCAACGCCGACGATTCTCGCTATCTCGAATCCGATGTTCTGCCTTTCACGCGTCTCGCGCCCCAGCAAAAGGTCCAAAGCCCTCTGCGCTTCGTTGCTGAAACGGCGCTTCGGATGCAAGGCGAAGCAAATTAACGAAGCTGTAGTGTTGCTTCGGCAACCCCAACGTGTATGAGCCAACCTGCGGTACCCCGCCACATAACCAAAAACGTTTCCTGCCTTCCCAGTCGGCCAAGACCCGTCTTCAAGCCTTTGTTTTAAGAGCCAATCGTATGCCTGTTCCGCCCTTTCATCCGTTGCGTATCCGCATTCTGCTAATCCACGTAAAGGCAACGCGGTCTGAAGAGGCATCATTGTGTAGCTTTCCTTTGCTGTTTCCTCCTTTTCAACCTCGCTGGGACGATGCCAAGAACCATCGTTATTTTGTTTTGAAAAAAGGAACTCAGCACCTTTCTGTACAGACTTGTGTTCTGAGCCAAACCCGAGATAACCGAGTCTAGTCAAGGCTTGAGATGTTGCCTGAATCCTGCCTCCCGGCACGTTTCCCCCCAAAGCTTCTTCGCCCCAAGACCCATCTTCAGATTGCAGAGACAACAGCCGAGTAACAATCGGATCAGTTTCACGCAAAACCGTAAGCTCCTGAACCTCAGGGTCGCTATCAGACCGATGCAATAACTCCTTCAGAACCAGAGTACGTAAACACGGCGAAGGATCAGCCAAAAGAAGAGAAGCCCAACTCATAGTTTACCCTCCAGCACATCATTGAGATAGGGTGCTGTTGGAGTATGCATTTTGGCTACTTCCTCAGGCGTCCCACAAGCGATGACCCGTCCGCCTTCCGGTCCGCCGCTTGGACCCAGCTCAATGAGCCAGTCACAAGCAGCAAGCAGGTGCGGATGGTGTTCAATGACGATTACGCTGTGTCCCTCGTCTACAAGCCTATGCAATACTCCGATCAGCCTATCCACGTCCTCCATGTGTTGACCAACCGTTGGCTCATCAAGAATGTACAACATCTTATCGTTTGTCTTTTGGGAAAGGTCCACAGCAATCCTTAACCGTTGCGCTTCACCACCTGACAACGTGTATCCCGGTTGACGAAGGACCAGATACCCCAAGCCCACGTCTTTAGCTGCCTTCAGTTTTCTTGACAACGACTCTTCATCACCAAACAGATTATAAACTTCGTCAATCGCTAAACCGCTTAACTCAGAGTAAGCCACACCTTTGACGCGTACTTCTCTGGCTTCTGGGCGTCGACCAGTTCCGTGACAGGACTCGCAAACGTTAGACACGTCAGGCAGGAACCCCATGTCTAAACGTATTAATCCGCCGCCTCCGCACGTTTCACATGGTCTAGAAAGCGTTCTTTCATCAAGTCCCAGTGCCTTAGCATCCTCACTCTCCGCAAAGAGACGAAGAAGCGGCTGGAAAAGGTTGAGAAACTCGCCTGGACTTCGAATTCCTCCCCGAGACTGATCTAGAAGAATGGTTTTGAAGGGCGCTCCTTCAATGGCGTCATGTTTGCCTGGCTCAATCGGTTCATGGGCAACGCTTGTAGTAATGTTTCTCGGAGCCAACACGCGCCCAACCGTATCAATCAAAAGGGTGCTCTTACCAGAACCCGAGACTCCGCAAACTCCAACCAGCGTTCCCAACGGAATCTGGATGGTTTCACCCTTCAGGTTGTTCGCGCAGGCACCTTTAATTGTCAGCCAACCCTTTGGAGAACGCCTTTTCCTTTTCACGTTGATTCTCCTTTCGCCAAGCAACCACTTGGCAGTCAAAGTTCCGCTTCTGGAAACCACGTTTGGAGCTCCCGCTGCCACAACTTTTCCGCCATTGACGCCAGCTCCAGGTCCCATGTCAATCAGCTGATCAGCACGTTGAATTACGACCGGGTCATGCTCAACAGCGATGACGGTGTTTCCTTCGTTCCGCAGTTCCAACAAAGCTTCCACTAACGCTTCAACCTCGGAAGGATGCATCCCACGAGTCGGCTCATCAACAAGAACCGTCAAGGATGTCAGCCCACTGCCTAATAAACCAGCAAGCCGAATCCTTTGCGCCTCCCCAGCGGACAACGTGCCAAAAACCTGGCTTAAGCTCAGATAGCCAAGCCCGACTTGAAGAAGAAAGCGGAGACGCTTCCGTATCGTATGTAAGCTGCCTTCAATATGAAATGGGTCAAAATCTGGAACCGGTATCTCATCGATAACTTGAGCGAGCCTTGTCAGCGACATTGCGTCAAGTTCCTGAACATTGTAGCTGCCAAGTTTCACAGCCAAATACTCAGGTTTGAACCCGCTTCCGTTGCATTGCGGGCAGGGACTTGTCCTAGTGTAGGTTCCTCCAACATCCCAGTCTCCAACCCAACCGTAGAAGCCGTGGAAAACGAGCTTACGCGTTGTAGGCGGTCTCTTGTGGCTCTCAAAAATCACGTTCAAAGGTTCCGAGTCACCGAACAAGAACGCTTTTTGCGCCTCAACGGTCATCTTGTTCCACGGGGTCGTCGACGGGTCAAACCCGTAGCGCCTTGCCACTGCCTGAACAATGTAGTGTCCACCATTGTAGGGCTTGCAGAGGTAGCCTTTTGGGAAGAAGCCCGGAGAATACATTGCGCCATTACAAAGTGGCTTCTCTGGGTGGATGATGAGTTTTTCTGGAACAGGAACCTGAACTGTTCCTACACCGTGACATTTTTGGCAGGCAGCAGCATAGGTGGAAGAAAAGAAGTGACGAGGTTTTGCTATAGGAGCTTTACTATGGCAGCGGGGCAATCCCATTCTTCGTTGCGTTTCATCGTGACTCCACAATTCAGGCAGACCCTTTCGCCAACCGTAGCCAACAAGATAGCCAAGTGATGCAAGATTTCTGAAATTGTTCCAACAGTTGACCGGCGCCCGTAAGGTCCGCTGCTTGATGAAACGAAAACTGAGACGCCCAGTCCAGCGACAGAGTCAACGAGAGCCTCTGGTCCTTCGTGAGTTCCCTGCCTTTCGTACATGGAAAGGGTTTCCAGAAACCTTCGTTTCGCTTCCGCTTCAAGAATGTCGCGAATAAGACTGGACTTGCCTGAACCTGAAACGCCTGTCACAACCGTGAATGCATCTTTAGGGAAATCAATGTCTACGTTCTTGAGGTTGTTTGCTTGAGCGTTCCTGATAGAAATACACCTTGAAGCAGCAAACTTAATTTTTTGTTCACCAGCATTAGGGTAAATGGATGCTTCTTGTTTCAAGAATTGGCCAGTAATAGAATTATTAACTTGTGGCAGCTCGGCTGGTGGTCCCGCGTAGATGACTTTTCCTCCCTTCGGTCCAGCTCCGGGACCCAAATCGATAATCCAGTCTGCCGCACGAATTACATCGGTGTTGTGTTCAACAACCACAATGGTGGCTCCAGTTCGGACAAGACGGTCAAGAACCTTAAGTAAACCTGAAAGGTCCTTAGGATGCAACCCAGTCGAAGGCTCATCAAGAACAAGCACCCGATCCGCAAGCATTCCCCTGCCGAGAAACTTTACCATCTTGACACGTTGCGCCTCTCCACCAGAAAGCGTGGGAGAAGGCTGTCCTAGTCTCAGGTATCCTAGCCCAACCGTTTCTAATGCGTCAAGGACTCGGACAGCAGTCCTGTGCTCCGCTATTGAAAGTCTTCGGTCCTTCCTTAACAGAGAGTCGACTTGGGAAATCGACAGGCTTGTAAAAATCCGCAATTGACAACTCAGCGTTTTCAAACCTGACGCCAGCTGACAGTACCTTGTCTGTGAACCGTTGGCCTTCGCATTCAGAACACGGAATCCACGTTGAGGGTAAAAACCTCATCCTGACCTCTATGGCTCCTATGCCTTTGCATCTTCGGCACGCTCCTTCAGGACGGTTGAATGAGAAATGGGAAGCTGAAAGCCCTGTTGCATTGGCGAATAAGTCTCTGATGACATTAGAAAGCTTAGTATAAGTGGCAGGATTGGACCGCGGATTCCTCCCAATAGGGCTTTGGTCCACCAACACAGGTTTTAACTTGGGACCATCAACAGCGACACAACCCACCGGCTTCTGGTTCTTAAGCGATGGAACCAATACTTCCTCAACAAACGTGCTTTTTCCAGAACCAGAAACCCCAGTTATAACTGTGAGTCTGCCAACAGGAATCGGGGCGTCAATGTTTTGCAGGTTATGTTCACTTGCTCCACGAATGACGATAAACATTTCAGGTTCGGAACGTGCTTTAGGCACAGGTACATTGTCTCTGAAACTGAAGTATCGCCCCGTCGCCGTGTCTGCCTTCCAAAGCTCCAATGGGGTTCCCGTAAAAACGATTTGGCCACCTTCATTTCCAGCTCCGGGACCGATGTCGATGGTTGTATCAGCAGTGCAGCTGCGACTCTGTCGTGCTCAACGTAGATGACGGGTCCGTGAAGCTTTCTGAAGGCTGGAAGTAATCTGACAATGTCCGCTGGATGTTGACCGATGGTCGGCTCGTCAAGAACATGGATGATGTCCTCCAACTGGCTGGTTAAGGAAACCGCAAGCCGTACCCTTTGCGACTCTCCTCGCGACAACGTCGGAGATGGTCTGTCGAGCTGGACATACCCTAAACCCACAGTCAACAATGCGTCGAGTCTACGCGATATTTCGGACATTAACCTTGAGGCAGACGAAGGCAGTTCCGAACAAGCAAAAAGATTGTACGCTTCATCGACCGATAAATCTAGAAGTTCAGGCAACCGCAGTCCTTTCCAACGGATGGAAGCAGCCCTCGGGTGCAGCCCAGTTTGTCCGCAATGCTGACATCCCTTCCCTTTGCAGTGCGGGCAAGGCGTGTGGAAATGCACAGGTTCAAGGACGGAAAACCATTCTCCACATTTATAGCAAGTTAAAACCCGTGAAAGCGTAACCTCGGCACTGGCTGAATGAGCTCTTACTACATTTCCCCCAAGTGCAGCAACCTTCTGGACGATTTGCCGAACAATCTGTGCAGAAGTTTCACCATTAACCTCTCCGACTTCTACATCGATGCCATGAGGCTCTCTTGGATCAAGAGTCTGTTCCTGCCACTTTTCCCCGTCCACAAATAGAACCTCGTTCCCGAATTGGTCTGCGAGAAGCTTGAGCAGCGTACGGTGGCTTCCTTTTGCACCACGAACCAAAGGTGCGTAAACCGTGACTTGTTCCTGCTTAGCCATGGACAATAGTCGTTCAACAGTCTCATCTTCAGACAAGATAGAGATTTCAGCGTCGCAACGTGGGCAGTACTGCGTCCCGAATCTAGCGTAAAGCAACCTGAAGAACGGGTGCAGCCCTGAAGCTGTGGCCAAAGTCGAGAATGGGTTACGGTTAAGGAGATTTTGTCCCACCGCGACCGCTGGTCCCATGCCATTTATGGATTGCACGTTGGCTGGCGACAGTTTCGAGGCGAAGTTGCCTTTGGAGAAGACTTCGAGGAATCGGCGTCTAGCCTCATGGTATAAGGTGTCGAACACGAGCGAGGTTTTTCCTGAACCTGAAACTCCCGTCACAACGGTCAATCCGTCGCCGATGTCGATGTCTACGTCTTTCAGGTTGTGTTCGCTTGCGCCTCGAATTTTTATCTCCAAACTTTACCGCAACCAGCTTCCCGTTCATTAAAGTGTCCTTTTACGTTGGATTTGAATATATTTTTATCGTTATGATCTTCATTTACTATATTCGTAGATGTTTTTTTCTAATTACATAGTATTTAATTCTTATGGTTTACGAAAATTATGAACAATCTGGCTAATGTCTTTTTTGGGATACACTAGCCAAAACTTGTAACAAAAAATTTGTTACTTAGAAATACGGAAGAAACACACAACAATATTGATGGAAACGAAACTTTAAAAAAGACATTCAGTTAGAGGTCCATGTTGAAGAGTAGACACTCGACGAGTTCTTTATACCTATTTCTTATAGTGACTTCCGTCACTTTCGCAATCTCGGCAATTTCCCTTTGAGTCCTTCTTTCTCCGACCAGAACTGAGGCAATGTAGCTCGCAGCTGCAGCTATGCCTGTGGGTCCTCTGCCTGATGTTAGCTCGAGGTCTCCTGCTGTCACGAGTATCTTGTTGGCTATTTCCTCAACTTTTCCCTGCATCGTTAGCTGATTCGAAAACTTTGAAACATACTGGTTTGCCCGAACAGGAGGGATGAAGTAATCGAGCTCCTTGACGAGGAAACGGTAGCTCCGCCCCACTTCTCTTTTGCTGACGTTTGACGCCTTAGAGATTTCCTCAAGAGTCCTAGCAAGCCCGCACTGTCTGCACGCGATGTACACGGAGGCTGCGCTGATTCCCTGAATTGACCGTCCGCGAATGAGCCTTTCCTTCACTGCTTTCCTGTAAATGACGGAGGCTGTTTCAAAAATGCTCTTAGGCAATGAAAGGTTGTTGGCTATCTTTGTGATTTCGGAAAGAGCGAAGGCAAGGTTCCGCTCCATTGCGTCGGAAACCCTGATCCGTCTTTGCCACTTCCTTAAACGGTAGATCTGAGCCTTCTGGCCTGCTGAGAATTTTTTGCCATAGATGTCTCGGTCATGCCAGTCGATCATCGTTGAAAGCCCTTTGTCGTGAATCGTGAACGTCACTGGAGCGCCTGTTCGAGCCCTCTTTTCTCTTTGTTCAGTGTCAAACGCTCTCCACTCAGGTCCCTGATCCGTCAGTTTCATGTCAAGCACGAACCCGCAGTCCATACACACAACCTCAGCTGACTCGTAGTCTCTCATCAGCCTTGTCCCACCACATTCAGAACATCGCTGGATGTCCCTGAGTCCGGGAGTAGTAGCCAAATTCTTTTTTACACTCATCTTTTTTTGCTCCATTTCTTATGATTCTGTGAAGAAGGAATGTAAAGAAAGCTTCCAACGATGCTTTGGGGGTCCTCAACGCTAAGGTTGAGTTCGACGTATGGAGAAACAGTGGGTCCAATGATGTCGAAAATTCTTCCCACCTGTCTGTTCTTTTCGTCTAAAGCTGTTTCGCCGATTCTTGGAGTTATCTCAGCCTTCACAATGGCTTTTCCGCCTGGACTGATATGAATGACTTGCCCTATTCTCCTCAAATCGTCAGCTCCACAAAAACAAGTAACGAAAAGACACCAACCTTGTTATATAAACGTTTCTTATTTGAAATTCAGACCACAAGTCTCGAAATTTCCTGAGCAACTTCCAAGATAAGCTGGTTTTTAGGCTTCGTTTTCTTAACAAGTATGAAACCAGTCTTTTTCCAATGAAAACGAGGGTGGGCAGCTTCAGAAACAACCTCATACGAATGACCTAAATTTCCGACCGCCTTCCCAACCATGTCTAATGTCGGAGCTGGTTTTGCGAGCCTTCTAGGAATCTTTCTTCCTTCAGCCCTAGTTCTCGTTGAATCAAAATAAACAGACCATAAGACGACTTCGTCCCGTTTCCGCACAGCCTTAAATCCCCAAACTAATATTTACAAGAATTCGCTGGGGTTTTACGTGTGTTTATGTAGTTTCAGAAACTGGGACTGCGTTGAGGACTCCGGATTGTCCGGGTCTAGAGGTTACGCGGACTGTTCCTAGGGATGTTTCTAGAAGTGCTCCTTTCGTGATTACGCCTCTTCGGTCATAGTCCACGTCAGCGGGATTTTCTAGAACCCTAAGAATTTCAACTTTTTTGGTTTCTCCGGTTGAGAGGTCTGAAACGTTAACGTATTTGGTGCTAACTAACCGAACCTTCAGATTGGCTCCTCTTCTTCGGTCGGTTTTAGTTTTGTTTTCGCCTACGACTGTCTCTGCTGGAAAGGATCCTCTTTCAAACCTTCGTTTTCCTCGATACGCCCTTTTTTTTCCGCCAGTAGGTTTCTTTTTATGTAAGTTGCCGTGCCATCCTGACATGTCACATTCTCCTTAGCCAGAAAAGAAGGAAAGGTTCAGGTTAATATAAATCTAGCGGATTATGATTATTCTTCCTCTGTTTCTGGCTCTCCTTCGAGATTTGGAGGTGGCACATTCATTACGTCAGAGAATGTTCTTTTCAGCTGCCGCTTCATGATTCGAGGATTGTGGCTTAAACCGAAATAGTCTGCGAAAAATTCAGTAACCCGTAATATTTTATTTCGTCCGCTGCTTTCACGGTCAACAAGCCCATTGTCAACCAGCTGCCGCACGTGACCATATGCATGAGCTCCCCTTGCGTCAACAACCTGCTTTTGTGTAACAGGCTGCCTGTAAGCTATGTAAGCCAAAGTTCTCAATGGACCGTCTGTGAGTAAAGGTCTCACCGCAAGTTTTCTAACCCTCGGTGAGTATTCCGCTTTTAACTGGAGGACGAACCTTTGGTCGTCAAGCTCCAAAACTTCGAGCGGTGTTTCCAGATGCCCATATTTTTCTATCAGCATTCTGGCTAGCTGCTGAACTTTCTTTTTCGACCGAGTCTTAATGACATAACCTAACGTGTTGATGTCAAGTGGGCGACCCGCCACGTAAAGGGCAGCCTCCAGCATGGCTAAGTCTTTTTTTTGTTTTTCCTCTTCAGTGTCTGCAGATGTCTTTTGAGCCTCGGTTGTCATTGTTGACCCCCATTAATGGTTATGAACACCTCGTCGGAGTTCTCTTCCTGCCACAATGTCACCCTGTTTTTCTGCGCCAAAAAGAGCAAAATGATGAAGTTTCGTATCTGGTCAAGCTTCTCCGATCCCAGAACCAGTTTTGAAAGGGTGATAACCTTACCTTCGTCGAAAAGCGAACACATTTTCTTAAGCAGCTTCTCCATCTGCTCCTCCAGTTCTATCAAATAAACGCTGATTGCGGGGATGACTTCAGCTTGAGGGAGAAACCCAGTTCTAGCAGGCGTCTTAAGGGCAAAAAGCTTCTCGGTCTTCAATGCGTTATCCAAAGCCTCAAGCAAGTTCTGAATCGTCGTCGTAGTCAGCTCGTATCTGAGGGGAAGAATCAAAGGAGGCGGAATAAAATCAGATGGCGGCTCAGGAATTGAAGGGGGGTGTTCAAGTTTGAGCAAAAGCTCCGACTTCAAGAGATGAACAGTAGCGGATGAACTAAGCGCCATGCCCGAAGCTCTGAAATCAACTTCGGTTCTTCTTTCCATCTCTTCAAGAAAAGACAGGAGCAGGAAAGACAGGTTGATGTCCCAAGGGTTCAACCTCTCCAGCAACTGCAGGTCGAACAGAATATTCCACGGTGGACGAAAATAAAACGGCTTGTTAAGGCTGGTTTCAGTCATTGCGTAACTCCCTTAAAGGTTGTTGAAATCACATGCGAGACGCCTTCGTGACCATAGACGCCGTAAATCCTGTCAGCTTTACTGACCATCTCAGGCTTCAGTGTAATCACAACAAACTGAGACTTAGCAGCCTCCTCAGCAAGCAGCTCACCCAGCTTTTCAACATGGAAAGCATCCAGATGAGCGTCAATCTCATCTAAGAGGTAGAATGAGGCTGGGGTAAATTCCTGCAATGCAAACAGAAAAGCGACGGCTGAGATTGAACGTTCTCCGCTGCTGGCTCCGCTTACGAGAATGGGCGGTTTATCTATGAACTGGACGATCATATCCACGCCCCCAGCGAATGGACTCTCCGGGTTTTCAAGTTTTAACGCCGCATTTCCTCCATCCGTGAGCTTAGAGAAGTACTTGTCGATCTTTTCGTTTATTTTATTGAAGGCTTCCATGAAGGCGTTGTATTTTTTCCTTTCGATCTCTTCGATGAACTCAACTATCGCCATCCTTTCTTTTTCGAGCTCATTCATGCGAATCGAAAGTTCCTTGTACTTCGAAATTTGGTCCTCGTACTGTGCCTGCGCGAGCTGGTTAACCGCCCCTATTCGTTCCAGTTCAAACCTCATCATCTTAAGCGACGTCTCAACGTCTTGAATGTTGCCTGATGTAACTGGCAAGGGTTCTTCGTAGCCTAAAATTTTGAGCTGCTCAAGATATCTCCCGATCTGAAGACGAAGGGTTTGAAGGTTAAGCCTTAACTCGTCAAGCAGGATGTCAGCCTGTTCATATTCTCCTTCCAGAACTCGGAGTTTGCCATCTATCTCGTCGATCTGTGAAGTGTACTTCTTCGCTTCGCCCTTTGCATTCAACAGAGTGCTAGAGAGCTTCTCCTTGTTTGCTTCAAGCTCCTTGATTTTGTTTTGAACCACCTCTTTCTCTTTGTTGGATTCGTTAATTTCACGTTCCAACGTGGATATCTGGTTCAACGCCTTTTCTTGCTGAACGTGAGCATTCTCCAACCCAGTATTCAACACATTGTCCAATTTTGACTGCAATACTGAGAGCTCAGTCTCCACTTTACCGAGTTTCTGTCTTAGCTCAATAGTCTCGGTTCCTAAAGCTTCTCGTTTCTGTTCTCTTTCTTGCGTTGCTGAAAGGTCAACGTTCTTCCTGAGATTTTCCCGCTCTTCACGCAAACTCTTCTCTCTAGCTGTCAAATCCTCATTGGCATCGTCGTAAGATTTAATATGCGCCCTTTCTTCCTCAAGGTAACTTTGTAGACTAGATATGTTCTTCTCAGCGCGTTCGATGTTGGCTTTCGTGTCATGTATGCTTTTTCGTGTCCTTTCCGTCTCAGCTTCGAGATTGCCTAAAGCCTCCGCGTAAGATGTAATCTCCTGTTGAATGTCCGCAATCTCCTTTTCCAGTTCGCCGATGTCGGTTTCCCTTTTCGTCAGGTTCTCCTTCAACACGGTTATGGCTTTGTCAAGATTCTTAAGTGCTGACTCGCTTGGCACGAAAGAAGAGAAATCAATGGGCGCCCTGTAGAATCCGCTTTCAACTCCGCCCCCAGTTCAAAAAGGTCACCAGTCTTCGTGACTGAACGGAAGCCAACGTGCGAAGCAACAAGCGCTGCTTTTTCGTCAGCTGCTAGATAAGTATCACCTAGGACAAATGTTACTGCTGAAACATATTTCTCGCCGTATGACACGAAGGATAGGACCTTGTCACCTACACCCTTAATTTGTGGTAAGCTGACCAATTTGGCTGGCGACAAACCTTGAAGCGGAACAATTTTGATCCTTCCTCAGCTTAAGCTGCCGTAAAGTTTCGACGCACGTGAAGGCTGTTTCTAAATTTTCGACAACAAGCGCATTCAGCCATCCTGCAGCTGCAGCTTCCACTGCGCGTTCGTACCCTTTTCGGACGTTTATGAGGTTTTTGAGGCGACCGTCAATGCCATTGATGACGCCGAGTTGACCCAGTTCCTCGACTTGTTTCAATGCGTTTTCTTCGGTTGTGAACTTACCCACGAGGTCTTTGCGGGTCTCAAACTCGACCAGAGCTTCCCTGGCTATGTCAGCGATTTTTCCTGCCTCTTTGATTTCGGTTTCCAAGACTCCTTTTCTTTCAGCCTTTTTCTGAAGAGACTCCTGCAGAAATTTTAACCGTTCTGTTCTTTCCTTGTGTATGTTTTCAAGCTCTTTTAAGGGACTCTTCGAGCCTGTTCGATGCGTTGCCAAGGTCGTTTTTTCTTTCTTTAAGGTTCCTCAGCCTTTCCGAATAAACGTTAATTTTGGACTCTGTTTCTGCCCGTTGGCTGCGAAGATTTATTGTCTCTTGGTGTAGTTGTTCCAGCTGGACTTCGGCTTCCCGTATTTTTTTAGTTATTTCGTTTACGTTTGCTCTGGCTTTCATGGTTTCTTCGTTGACTGCGTCATAAACTGACTGGTTCTCCGCGATTTCTTTACTCAGTGAATCCTGAACTGGCGTGAGCTGCTTGACACTATTCTTGACTCCATCAATCTCATTTTTCAAGGTTTCTATTTGCTGTGTGGAGTTGTCTTTTATTCTGATGAGACCGTCTACGCTGGATTTGTTTGCTGTCAGTTTTGTCGAAAGACTCAACGAGTCTTGACCGTAGTTCCCCTATTTCTATCTGAATCTGTAGAACCCTCGTTTGGTTTTCCTCAACCTCTTCGAAGCCGAGTCTTCTCCATTCAGCCTCGATTTCGTGACGCTTCGAACGGAGGTTTTCTCTTTGGGTTCTAATTTCTTCAATCTTTTTTTCTAGGCTACCGATCTGCTTTTCCAGTTCGTCGATTTTTTCTTGGGTGCTCCTAATTTCGTAAGAAATTTTGACTGCAGCAAAACGTCTAATTTCTTTTTGGATAAAATTGTGACGAAGCAGGTCGTTTCTTTCTTTTTCAAGAGCCTCTATCCTGTTCTGGACTTCGCTTACTTGCCCCATCGCGGTCTTTATTGAAATATCCGCTGTCTGCAGCTTCTTTTCCGCTTCCTCCTTTTCTGTGTCATAGGTGGCGATTCCTATCATGTCTTCGATTATTTTCCTGCGTTCTTGGGGCGAAATTTCTGCCAGTCTTGTAAGTGTTCCTTGGAGGACAACATTATATCCATAGGGGCTGATGCCCGCTATTGAAAGGATTTCTATAGCGTAGGCTCTGGAGACTCTGCGACCGTTGATTCTGAAGACACTTTGGCCATCTTCGTCGATCTCCCGAGAAAGCGTAACCGTAGAGGTGTCTGTTGGCAACCGACTGTCTGTGTTGTCAAACTGGATGACGACTTTAGCGTTACCCTTCTTTCTAACATCTGGGTCTATGCCTCCGTGAAAAATGAGTTTCGAAAAGTTTTCCGCCCGGAGCCTTCTTGAGCTGAGCTCACCTAAACAAAACAGAACCGCGTCGATAATGTTGGTTTTCCCGCTTCCGTTCGGTCCAGTTATCGCTGTGAATCCCTTTTCAAACATCAGAGTCGTCTTTCTGCCAAACGTTTTGAAGCCGTTAACCTCGATCTTCTTTATGAAAGGCATCCTTCAATGCTCCTTAAATCCATCCAGCAGATTGATGTATCATCACTCAGCCACCAGTTACCTCGACGCACTTGAACGTTTTTTATTGTCTTCACGAAGCAGTTCAGCCAAGTTTTTCACGAACTGTTTTAGTTTTTGTTCCTCTCCGAACACGAGGGCACATCCGTCCGTTTGGATTTTTGATTTTAAACCAATTTGCCTCGCGAGATGTTTAATCTTTTCTGTTGCGATTTTTTCTGAAGCCTCAATCCTAATCCATTTACTTTCCCGAGGAACACCTACAGGAAATCTTTTTGAAGGTCCTAATTCCCCCTTGGGGAATTGCCTGTGAGTTTCTTCGAGTTTTTTCAGCCACATGTCGATATATTCTTTACCGAATTTTCTGTTTGCAATAGGCACTAGGCAAGTTTCGAGATTAGTAAGGTACTCCTCGATTCTCTGAAAATTCTCAGAATGAGACTTGTCGACCTTGTATACTTCCATCATGGTCTTAGCAGCACGAAGGTCGCTCATCACCTTCATGGGGATTGTTTCTCCGCTTTTCCGCAGCTCCGCAATCAAGTTAGATATAAGCTCCCAAGCAGCCTCATAGTCCAATTCTGAAACACCCCTTTGATGTTAAACACGAGAGACTACAGTAACCTTTACTGGACGATGCTTTTTTGCTGTTGGTTCGCCTTGGCAAGTATATCCACTGCTCTGGAATTTGTTAGACGTCATTCTGGCTGAACTTCTACTTCAAAATTAGAAACGATGAGGAACCAAAATATTTGTTTCTAACACGCCTGTATATACATGATTAGTGCGTTGAATGGATTAATCATCCATGAAATCGCATATTCTTATAGTCAAGCATTAGTCAGTTAGCTTTATGAAGTATCTTTGAAATTTTATTCCATATAATGAGTAAAAAACATTCTGAAATTGGCTGAAACCTAATATTCTATAATTATGTAATATACTGTCTGGGACGAGACGATGAAGACTAAAGACAACGTTAACGAGATTTTGCCTCAAGCGTTTGGGTTTAAACAGGCAGTGGTCCTAAGGTCGGATTTGAAGATGAGCTGCGGCAAAGCTGCTGTTCAAGCATGCCATGGAGCAGTCTCTGCGTCTGAAGCAGCCAAAAAACAACGTCCATCATGGTTTCGCAGCTGGATCGAAGAGGGGCAGCGGAAGATAGTTTTGAAGGCGGAATCAGAAGCGGAACTGTTGGAGCTGGAAAAGAAAGCCTTGAAGCTGCGGATTCCCACGTATTTGGTTTTAGACATGGGATTAACTGAGCTCCCTCCAGGCACGACGACTGCACTTGGGGTTGGTCCTGCCCCTTCGAATCTGGTTGACAAGGTCACAGGAAACCTTCCGCTTTACTGAAGTCGTCAAGAGGATATTTATGGAAAAAGTTCCTGAACTTGAGGCCGTCTTCGGAATCGAGGTATACGCTTCACAAAGTCTTGGAGTAGGTGGCAAAATTCGGACTTTCCCCGAAGATTTCGTAGTCGAAGAAATGCTTGTTGACGGTTCAAAAGCTTCTGTTAATCCATCAGACATGAAGGCGTTGAGTTCGGGTCATGGACGATACGTCGTGTGTGTTCTGATAAAGAAGGGGTGGGACACATTCGCAGCTGTCAGGGCGATAGCAAAGAAAGTAGGCGTTGATCCTGAACGAATCAGCATTGCTGGAATAAAGGACGCTCGAGCTCTGACAGCTCAACACATAAGCCTAGGTGGTGTCTCAATTGAGAGGATTTTAAAGGTTCACTTAGAAGATGCGAGTGTTATTCCGACACGTTTCTCGTCTGACAAAATTTCCTCGAAGGTTCTTTTCGGGAACCGATTCGACATAACCATGAGGTCAGTTAATTATTCTGCTGACATTGTTAGGCAAAGGATTGAAGAGACGTGGAATATGCTTAAGGTTCTTGGTGGTGTTCCGAACTTTTTTGGGCATCAAAGATTTGGCACAATTAGACCTTTCACTCATAGAGTTGGGCGTTGCATCGTGAAAGGCGAGTTTGAGGAGGCGGCTTTAATTTTTCTTTCAGAGCCAAGCGTCCATGAACATCGCCGTTCTGCCAGAGCTCGTGAACGGCTGAGAGAAACCAGAGATTACAGGGACTGTCTGCGATTCTTTCCCAGAAGGCTTGTTTACGAAAGGCTGATGATGATGCATCTTTCAAGGTATTCAAACGACTTCTTGGGAGCTTTCCGTAGAATCCCTCGCAACTTACGTGCCTTTTTCGTGCAGGCTTACCAGTCCTTCCTTTTTAACAGGTTCCTCAGCGAGAGAATGAAACATGGAATATCACTTACTGAAGCCTATCCAGGAGATTACGTGGTAAGTTTAGACGAAAAAGGGTCGCCTACGAACAGTATCAGGAAAACAGGACCTGACGAAGCTTCAGCAATCAACGAAGCAATCAGTAAAAAGGAAATGGCTGTTGCCTTGCCCTTAATAGGGTACAACCAGGATATTTCAGGCGGAGCTCAAGGACAGATCGAAACAAACATTCTAGAGGAAGAAGGAGCCAAAGCTGAAAATTTCCGCCTAAAAGAAATGCCTGAAGCAAGCGCTGAAGGCGGTTTAAGAAATGCCTTGTCATCGATTCTGGACTTTAGCTTCAGTGTTGATGAAAACAAAGTTGACCAAAACAGTCAAACCATAAAATTCCGATTCATGTTGCATAAAGGTTCCTATGCGACTGTTGTTCTCAAAGAGTTCATGAAATCAGCTGATCTCATTGAAGCTGGGTTCTAAAATTCGGTATATTAAAAAATAATGACCAAAAATGGTCATGATGTATATTTTTTGGTGTATTTTGACCAAAAAATATATAAGTAAAGCATTTGATTCTCAATGAGCATATCAAAACCACAAAAAAAGAAGGTAATGACGAAAATGAAGAAACAAAATTTCCTCACGTTACAGGAGTTCACTAAAGACGAAATATGGCAACTATTGAAGTCTACGAAAAAATTTAAGGAGAAAACCATTAAAGGTAAAGAAGCAAACAATCTCGAAGGCAAATCAATCGCACTTCTTTTCCAGAAACCTTCAACCCGTACACGAATCTCTTTTGAGGTCGCAATCCACCAGCTCGGCGGACACTCCATTTACCTTGGGTGGGCTGAGTCACAGCTGGGACGAGGAGAGTCAACCGCGGACACTGCCCGTGTCTTAAGCCGATATGTGGATTGCGTGGTGGCTAGGGTCAATAATCATGAAGACCTCGAGGAGATAGCTGAGTACGCAGACATCCCGGTAATCAATGCCCTGTCAGATTTGCATCATCCATGCCAAGTCTGTCGCAGACCTTTACACCGTCTGGGAGAAATTTGGATCCTTGGAAGGTTTAAAGGTTGCCTATGTAGGAGATGGAAACAACGTGTGCAACTCTCTGCTTATCGGATGCTCCAAACTAGGCGTCAACGTTTCGGTCGCATGCCCACAAGGCTACGAACCTTATAATAGTGTGCAAATTATGGCTAAAACAAACGCACAAGACAGCATCTCAAAAGTCGAAATACTCCGTGAACCATCAGAAGCTCGTTAAGAATGCGGATGTTATTTACACGGACACCTTTGTTTCAATGGGCGACGAAGCTGAACGCGAAACAAGACTAAAAACGTTCCTTCCAAAATACAAAGTGACCTCAGACCTTTTCAAACATGCCTCAAAAGACGCTTTGTTCATGCATTGCCTGCCAGCACACCGCAACGAAGAAGTCACAGACGAAGTCATGGACGGTTCTTATTCAGTAGTCTGGGACCAAGCTGAAAACCGACTACACACAGCTAAGGCTTTACTCGCAAAGGTCGTTGCTTAATTAAGCCAAAGTTTTTCATAATACTTATATAATTCTGCGGGGTTTCAAGTTTAGTCTGTTACGTTCAGGGTGAAGCATGTGAGTAAGCAAGAGGCGCCTCAACTGTTCGGTAAGTGGAGCTTCGCAGTCGAAGTTAAAGACTTGGGGCTCCAAAGGTACGTGTCGGTTGATCCAGTCACTATTCCGCACTCGATGGGAAGACACGAGCATCGAAAGTTCCACAAGTCAAGAGTAAACATCGTTGAAAGGCTCATAAACAACATGATGAGACCAGGCCAAAACGCTGGAAAAAAAGTCAGAGCAATCAACAACGTGAAAAACGCGTTCGAAATCATCCACCTGCAGACAGAACAGAACCCAGTTCAGATTCTTGTTAATGCCGTTGAGAATTCTGCACCATGCGAAGACACGACGAGGATTAGCTACGGCGGAATCGCGTATCAGCAGGCTGTTGACATTTCGCCTCAAAGAAGGGTTGACATAGCCCTACGTTTAATCACAGAAGGCGCCAGAAAAGCAGCGTTTGGCAACCCGAAACCTTTCGAGGAATGTCTTTCTGACGAGATAGTTGCTGCAGCCAACAGAGACACCAAAAGTTACGCAGTGCAAAAACGGAACGAGATGGAAAGAATAGCCATACACGCTCGTTAAAAAGCACGGTGATTCTTTTATTTTTCCCAATCTTTATTTGTCTAATTCTATGAATGGGCATTTTTGTTTTCTCGTCACAACCTGTAGATAATGGATAAATAAACCCAACCCGTAAATTCTGGGTTGACTAAGCAATATTGTCTTAGAGGAAAAAGTAAAGATTTCACAAACTAGATTGCCCAACCCATGTCGGAGAAGGCTGTTTATGGTCTTGCTGATCAAGAATGGGTTCGTCTATGATCCCCTGAACGGTGTGAAAGGCGACAGAATGGACGTTGCCATCGAAAACGGCAAGATCGTCGAAAAAGTGAACGAAGAAAAAGCAGAGGTGATCGACGCTTCTGACATGGTTGTGATGCCGGGCGGCGTCGACATCCACACCCACATAGCAGGCTCAGAAGTTAACGCTGGAAGGCTCCTAAGACCCGAAGACCACTACAGCGATACTGAAACCAAAACAGCTACGACCAGATCAGGAGTGGGGCATTCTGTTCCCTCCACTTTTACAACGGGCTACAGGTACTCACGCATGGGGTACACGACCATCTGCAACCCGTCTATGCCTCCACTTGAAGCCCGACACACTCATGAAGAGCTTGACGACACCCCGATGGTTGACAAGACCACTTTTCTGCTGCTGGGTGATTGGTGGTTCGTCCTCGAACTCCTACACAAGGATCAAATCAAAGAATGCGCTTCCTATGTGGCTTGGCTGATCGCTGCAACGAAAGGTTATGCCATAAAAATCGTGAATCCCGGCGGCGTCGAATCATGGGGGTTCGGCAGAAACGTTAAAGACCTCGATGACCCCGTTCCCAATTTCGGTATAACCCCGAGAGACATCATCCGCGGACTGTGCAAGGTGAACCAGATTCTGAATTTGCCTCACACAATCCACGTTCACACTAACAGGCTGGGGCAACCTGGCAACTACCTCACAGCAATAGAAACAATGAAGTGCGTTGAGGACCTCGCAACCGATAATCAACCCGTGATTCACATAACTCACTGCCAGTTCAGCGCGTTTAAGGGCGACAGCTGGGGAACCCTGAGGTCAGGCGCGGAAGAGATAGCCAAATACGTAAACAGCCACAGCCACGTGACCATAGACATGGGGCAGGTTGTCTTCACGGACACGACCACGATGACGGCTGATGGACCATGGCAATACACCTTGCATGAGCTCAGCGGAAACAAGTGGGTCAACCACGACGTTGAGACTGAAACTGCAGCTGGCATTGTCCCCTTCACTTACAGACGAAGAAACTTCGTGCACGCAACCATGTGGACGATTGGGCTTGAGCTCGCCTTGCTCGTGGAAGACCCCTGGAGGGTGTACTTGACAACCGACCACCCCAACGCTGCGCCCTTCACAACATACCCGAAAATCGTTTCTTGGCTCATGAGCAGCAGGGCGAGAGAAAAAATGCTAGGAAAAATAAACAAAAAAGCTAGGAAACGCTCCTTGCTTCAAGGCATCGACAGAGAATACGACCTCTATGACGTTGCGGTGGTGACTCGTGCAGGTCAAGCGAAGGCTTTAGGTATGAAGAACAAGGGGCATCTGGGTTTAGATGCTGATGCCGACATCGCAGTGTACGACCTTAATCCGAAGATGACTGATTGTTCGAGAGATTATTGGACTGTCCGCGGTGCCTTCGAGAAAACTGCTTACACAATAAAGGGTGGCGAAGTTGTGGCAAAAAATGGCGTCATAACGAAATCAGTGATGGGAAAGACTATGTGGGCTGACACAGGAGTTTCCTCATGTGCCAAAGACGCTTTTTGCCCGGAGGTTCTTCGAGACCTGAAAAAACGGTTCCGCGAATACTGGACGGTGGAAATGGAAAATTACGTCATTCCCGAAAATTACCTGAAATCTTCAGCGCCGATACAGGTTAAGCCGGAGGTGCAGACGAAATCACCATAATTTTGCATCCCAAACACGTTTTTAAAGTACCCGTCTACGCCGAGGGCATTTCGCCAGACAGCTTTGCGGGAAAAACACATGACGAAATTAGTGGGTTAAAGGTTTGGGAAGGCAACAAGCAAAAGAATCTTAGTGAAGTCTTCAACGTTAACGAAGAAGCTGCGGACTCCGCTGAAAAAGTCGTTATTCAGCTTGTCGGCGACCTACGCAAGGTCCGAATGATAGGATACATGATGACTTCTGGCACAATCCTCATAGAAGGCGACGTAGGAATGCGCCTAGGCGAGGGCATGAAGGGCGGCGAAATCTTTGTGAAAGGCAATGTTGACTCTTGGGTCGGCTGCACGATGAAGGGCGGAAAAATCGAGGCTACAGGGACAGCGGGAGACTACGTTGGCGCATCGTACCGCGGAACCACCGAAGGCATGACGAGCGGAACAATTCTTATGCATGGGGACGCGGGAAACGAGGTTGGATGTTACATGAAGGGCGGTCTAATTAAAGTAGAAGGCAACATCGGCGAATTCGTGGGCGTTCACATGAGGGACGGAACCATAATTGTGGGAGGAGACTGCAAAGGAAGACCCGGCGCGGAAATGCTTGACGGCAGAATAATAATTTGCGGGCACTTGCCTTCGGTTCTTCCAACGTTCACGATAGACGGCGTTAGACCTGACGTGAAAATTGATGAAGGGAAAATCGCAGGTCCATTCTACCGTTTCGTAGGCGACATCGTGGACGAGGGCAAAGGCAAACTTTTCGTCGCAAAGAACAAGAATCCGCACCTCGCTTTCTACGAAAAATTCCTGTAAACCAAGCACGATAGGAGAAAATGAGATGCCAAGGGTAAGTGTGAACCAAAAGGCAATGGAACTAGTCAAGAACCTATGCAGCAAGGCGGGCTATTACGGAGTCAAAGTTACGAAGAGCGACTTGGGAGCAACCATTATAGACGCTGGGATAGAAGCCAAAGGAAGCATCGAAGCTGGCAAAGCCATAACCGAAATCTGCCTCGGAGGACTCGGCAAGGCAACCATCTCTTCAATACAGCTTGGAAACCAGAGTGTTCCCTCAATCTCGGTTTCAACTGATTATCCAGCAATCTCAACCCTTGGGTCGCAACTGGCGGGATGGCAGATCAAGTCAGGCAGCTTTCAAGCGTTGGGTTCTGGTCCTGCCCGTGCTTTGGTTTTGAAGCCGAAGTCGGTTTTCGAAAAAATCGCCTATAAGGACGATTACGATGAAACGGTGCTGGTTCTTGAGACTGACAAAGAGCCGCCGAGAGACGTCGTTTCCAGCGTCGCTGAGTCCTGCCGTGTCGCAACGGATAGGCTCTACATTATTCTGGTGCCTATCACGTCCATCTCTGGATTTACCCAAGTTTCGGGGAGAGTTGTTGAGATGGGAATTTACAAGCTCATGAACCTGGGGTTCGACCCAAAACTCATCACACGCGCATGGGGGTCTGCGCCAATCCTTCCTGTTCATCAAGATCCTGTTGAGGCGATGGGAAGGTCGAATGATGCCATACTTTACGGTGGGGAGGTTCACGTTGTGGTGAATTACGACGATGACGATGAACTTAGGCAGCTAGCGGAGAAATCGGTTTCTTCATCTTCCAAACAGTATGGGCAACCCTTTGCGGAGGTTCTTAGAAGGGCGGAATTTGACTTTTACAAGATTGATTTTGGTCTTTTCGCTTCAGCTGCAATGACAATAAAAAACATGAAGTCTGGCAGAACGTTTTCTGCTGGAAAAATCAATATTGATGTTTTAATGCAGACATTGGATCGTTAGAAAAGAACCGAGATCCATAAGCTTTTCTGGTTATGGCGACCATAAGGGTGTTTTTATTCCGTGACTTATGGTTTTGGCTAAAAAGTATCCTGCTGGAACCGTGTAAGCTGCGAGGGTGGCATTGAAGAAAGCCACGAAGGGCAGAATGGCGACCACGACTTCTTCTGGCATGCTGAAACCGACTGGTGGAGGATACTTGATTAGTTCCCAATTAACGAAAGACATTACAACAACTCTTAATACGACCCCTAAAAAAGTAACCGTGACTATCAGAAAAACCTCTTTTTGCTTCTTGTCTAAGCTTTTTGTCAGCCACTGTGCGCAGTAGATTCCAGTCAGCATGCTCAAGACCGCTATCAAATTGTAAATCGGGCCTGTCGGCAGGGCTCCGGGAAAAAGAGCAAACAAGGCTGCGGTGTTTATGATTAACACTGAAAATCCAGTTATCGGTCCGAACAAAAGAAATGCTACCACTATCGGAATCTCCCACACTTGGTAATACAGGAACGGAAGGTAAGGCGCGGGAAACTTTATTGGGCTCAGATTAAGTGCCACCGTAAGTGCGGCGAAGACGGCTGTGGCCGCCAATTTTTTTGTGTTCAACTTGAATTCCAACGTGAAGCATTTTTGTGCTTTCTTCAAACGGTTCTTCCTAAATAAGAGTTACTACCCAAAAATGGGTTGTATGAATGTAGAATTTTATCAAATTCAGAAGCTTATTCACAGGTTTACATTTACAGCATTTTCACGTTTTTTCTTTGATAACTTGACCAATAGGTCCAGAACTTGGTTTTCTTCCTCAGACTTTTCTTGTTCGGATTAAGCCTTTGGTTTCAGACTTCCTGAAAGAGGTCTAAGCCTTTCTCTGTCCTCAGAATGGTGAAGGTCCAGCCTTCCAATCCTAATCCTCCCACTGATATGTCAGCCAATTCGGCGGAAAAGTCTGAGCATTGTGTAATGCAGTTTCTGACGTGTTTTTTTGCTTCTTTTAGGCGGATTTCCTTAACCTTGCCTGACTTGGTTGTGACGAGAAGTTTGCCCTTGATGTTGATTTTTTCCACTTCTGCTGCATCGATTCCCAGCTCTTTTCGCATCAACTGATTAACCAGTCCTTCATAGGTGAAGCATTCGCTGCAGAAGACGCCAACCGTGAAGGCAACGGCTTCGGAGTATTTCTTTAAGGGAAGGGCTTGAATCCTCCTAAACGCTTGTATCTGGTCAGGTGTTCCAACGAACGCCAGGCTTTTCTTTTTTTGTAGTATGCCTTCTTTTAAAGCAAGCATACTCGGTGAATAAGTGTACCTTGTTCCAGCACAATCCACAATTTCTTTCATGGTAGTGGCTAGTTTCGGAGCCGCCTTCAACGGCTCAGTCTCGCTTACGCCTGAAAGAACCGCGCCATCAATGAGTCCCTCATTTAAGGCGTATACCAAAAGCGTTGTGACGACCCCGCCGTCCTGGCAAACTTTTTTTATTTTTTGGTCAGCGGTTTGTGCAATAACCGCACGGCGAAAGATGCCGAATTCCTCATCGTCCCTTCTTTCCCTGCCAAACACGAAACGTTCTAACTCGGGAACAGACAAATGATATCGGGGACAAACTTGTGCACAAATGCCGCATGACCTGCATTCTCTTACCAAAATAGGTTTTTCATTTACATACTCTAGGCAGTTAAAGGGGCACACTGCGACACAAGTGGCACACCCTATGCATAATGAAGGCAATACATGTTTTTCAAGAGTTTCTTCGAAACTCGCCTTCAGTATTTGAGGCAATTCCTTCACCATTTGTTTACATTCTGAAATTTATTGATACCTCATAAACTTTAATATATGCTTCTCCGATTTTTGAATTGAAGGTTCAGATGGGAACTCTTACAGGTCTATTCAACGAAGCATCCAATGTTGACAGCAAATCTTTCATGAAAGCAGTTAACCAAGTTGTCCAGATACTCTCTGTAGAAAAAAGTAATGCTAGGATGCGAATTACGGGAAGGCTCATACATCTTTCTCCAGAAGGGGAAGCAATCGTCATTGGAGACCTACATGGCGACATAAACAGCCTCAATGAGATTTTAAACAAAACGAATTTTCATGAAAAATCCAAAAGCGGAATGCAAGTATACCTCGTTTTTCTTGGAGATTATGGTGACCGAGGACCCTTTTCGCCTGAAGTCTACTATGTCGTCTTGAGTCTGAAAATGATGTTCCCAGAAAACGTTATTTTGCTTCAGGGAAATCATGAAGGACCACAAGACCTTTTGGCTGACCCTCACGATTTGCCTTTTCATTTGCAGAGGAAATTTGGTTCTGATTGGCAAGTGGTTTACACGGAGCTCAGTGCGCTTTTTAGACGTTTCTACACAGCGGTTCTCGTAGAGGACAATTTCGTAATGTTGCACGGTGGAGTCCCAAGTAAGGCAAAAACGCTTGACGACGTTGCTTACGCGTATCAGAAGCATCCAGCTGAAACCCACTTGGAAGAAATATTGTGGAGCGACCCAGACTGAAGGTATCATAGGAACACTTTTTTCGCCCCGCGGCGCAGGACGCCTTTTCGGCGAAGACGTGACAGACGCTTTCCTCAAAATGGTTAAAGCAGAATTTTTAGTTAGGGGTCATGAACCAGTTGACGAAGGCTACAAGTTCAACCATAATAGCAAAATTTTAACAATTTTTTCGAGAAAGGGACCGCCATACAACAATAGCAGGGGTGCTTATCTCATAGTCGACATGTCAAAAAAGACCGATTCAGCATCAAAGCTTAATTCATGTATTCAGCAATTCTAATTACGAAACCTTTTTCTAATTAAACTAGAAACCAACAAAAAACAATGACCAATCATTCTAAAATAACAGAACAAATGTGCCACAAAATAGTTTAATTTTCATAAACTCTAGCATTGTCACACAAAACAGATAGGTCTTCTCGGAAAACGATTTGTTATACAAAATTGAAAGTCGGGTGTTACACACTTCAGACAGGTCTTAGGCAATACGATTTGTTGTTCAAACAGCAAAATCAGATGATGAACAAAACAGACCAGACTGAAACGTTTTAAAATCATGTATATAATTGAAACGCAAATTAGGGAAGCAGTGATGAGCTTGGCTTATTCCATTCATTTATAACATTTTTTGTGGATATGGACTTATGATTCATTATCTTTAAAAAGCAATTTAAATCACCACTTTAAATAAAACCATAAACGGATGGAACAGTGATGAGGCAAGTGGCAGATTTGAAGGTAAACCTCAATTCCATAGAAGGCGACGGAGAGTTTCCGTGCCCATCCTGTGGAGCCACGATTTCGCCTGACGACGACTCAGAGAAATCCTACAAAATAATAGACATCGAAACATTCACAGATGGTTCACTGAAAACATTAACGATTTCCTGCAAAAAGTGCCATAACACCATAATTTTGGAAGGCTTCGAACTGCTAAGCAATCTGGAAAAATAGAGTTAAAACTAAAAAATACGATGTCTTTTAACTTTACCTTTAGGCGGAAAGTTTTTCTTAATGCAAGTATTTTTTCTGTTTAGGTGGCTGAGCTGCAAATATCTGGAATTTTCACGTCAACTATTGGTAGTTTCACGCTCGAAGACACTGAAGCCAATAGAAAAAGGTGCATAAACGACCTCCTAGCGGTTGGTTTAGATTATCCATCTTACCCCCAGCTATCAGAAATGGGTCCACAATTCCTAAACGACCTAACTAAACATGGCAGCGGAGTCCAGCAGGAAAAAAACCGTTATAGAATCAGCGGAAAAATAATCGAATACAATGGTCCTCCGTTGGGTTTAGAACCCTTTTTTTGGGCAACAAAATATCTGGACGAAAAAGGATTAACAAACAACGTCAGATTGAAAGCCCCCATAACAGGACCGTTTACTCTCGCTTCATTCATTGAAACAAAACCGGGCATGTTTCCCTACAACACCGCTGTTTCAGATTTTAACTTGGTTAACCAGATCGCTGGAATCCTTTCCGAAAGCTGCGAAGCAGCCTCTGAAAACGCCAGCATGATATCTATCGACGAACCCATCCTGAGCGTGTTGGTGGGAGCCAGAACAGACTTTCGGATACCGAGATGAAGACATAATCGGCGTGTACAATAGTCTCAAGAAGGCTTGCGGAGAAAGGATTGTGGGTTCCCACATCTGCGGAAGAATCTCCCCCAACTAGCAGAAATTCTGTTAAGAACCGAACTTGACTTCATTAGCCACGAATTTTTCGACACCCCGCAAAACATAACATTATACTCGCCAGAAAAACTTCGAGAAAACGAAAAAGTATTGTCCGTCGGCTGCTTGTCAACAAAAAATCCAAGAATAGAAAGCCCAAAAGAAATCCTTAATTTTATGAAACAGTTCAATGGGCATAAAGAAGCCTTAATTTTTACTCCAGACTGCGGATTTAGAAAACTACTACGGAATAACATGGATACGGAGGAAGCTTACCGAATATCGTTGAGTAAGCTGAGAAACATGGTCGCTGCGTTAAAGAATTTTAAGGCTTCCGATTAAGCGAGTGAGAGTTTTTAGTTGGTTTCTCCAACAACCCGACTTCTCTCAGAATTCTTTTAAACTCCTCTTCCCTTAATGACGCTTTTCTTCCGCCCACGTACATTGCCTTAATTCTCTGAAGAACGTCTGTGACCGCTTCGTTGCTCGGTGTCTTCCCAGTTGTCTCCTCAATCAAATACTTGACCAGGGTCTTACCCGACTGCTTGCCAATGGTTAAGCGGCGCTTGTTCCCAACGAGCTCAGGAGGGTAAGGCTCATAAGTTAAAGCATTACTCAAAACGCCGTGCGTGTGAATTCCAGATTCATGGGCAAAGGCGTAGTCGCCCACAATAGCCTTGTTCGGAGGAACCACGTAGCCCGTAGCTTTCCCTATGAGATCAGCTGTTTCCTTAAGTTTATTGATTTTTCCCTCAAACTTCTTGACGCCATGGTGCATCAGAAGGTTCATTATGACCTTTTCAGTCTCAGCGTTCCCAGCTCTTTCACCGATGCCTAAGTAGGTTGTGCTGACGTAAATCTTAGGCCAAACCCCTGAAGCTGCTCTGACAGCAGCCAACGTGTTCTCAACTGCATTCCCGAAATCGTCATGTGCATGAATCTCAACACTGTTAATCCTTGTTTCAGCCCTTATCGCTTTAATCTTGGCTGGTATCCCAATGGGCAAAGCAGCCTCTTGAGAAGACAATCCGATGCCAACAGTGTCACATATCCTGTAGCATTCCGCTCCCGCGTCAGCAACAGCGTTGATGAACCTTTTTTCAAAGTTCCAATCTGCCCTTGTGCTGTCTTCGCCGTGAACAAAAACCCTTAATCCATGATCCTTCGCAGCGTACTCGACGACCTCAACGACCCTATTCAGAAGCTCATCAGGAGTCTTTTCTGGCCACTTGGCTTTGAAATGAATGTTCGAAACAGGATGTGAAATTCCGATGTCCTTAAATCCACATTCTATGGCGTCATCAATGTCTTCTTTCATGGCTCTGCACCACCCAGCTATGCTTGCGTGTAAGCCCATTTTTTGCATGATTTTTACTGCCTGTTTGTCCGTTTTTTGGTAATGGTGAACCTCAATTCTTTCCACGCCAACTTCGTCCAAGAGACGGGCAATCTCAGCAGCATCCTTCGGAGTAACCGCTAATCCCGGCATTTGAACGCCGTCCCTTAATGTAGTATCGTCGATTATGGGGTCCGTGTCTAAGGGAAGAATGCGGAATCCGAATTCTTTAGAATTCAAGTCATGTTCACTACTCAATTGTGTCAGTGAAGTCTGCTTTCAAAAAAAGAAGGCAGGTTACTGTGATGAACCAGATGGAGAAGGATGAAAGATTGAGATCATGGTTTCAGTGTGAATGACGTTCGTGTGCTGTTCCACCATCTCGTAGATGATTCGGTTCAGTTCGTCAAGGCTTCCCGCTTCAACAACGACCACAGCGTCAAACCTTCCCATAACTGAATTGGCCATTTTGACGCCTTTAATTTTTCTCGATCCCACAATCTCCTCTGATGTTCCAGGTTTCACAGTAACCATTACGAATGCTCTGAGAACTTTCTGGCGTAAATCTTTTGTCGAAGACACTCTGCTTTCCTCCGGGCATAGACCTTTTCTAAGTCTAGAGACTGCTAAGCACCAAGGATGTTTCCGTGTGTATTATGTTGGGGTCTTTTTCGATGACTCTGTACAGGATCTCGTTGATGCTTTCGAGGTTTGGTACTTCTATGACGATAACCGCGTCGTATCTCCCGTAAATGGCGTCCGCTTGAACAACTTCTTTGACTTTTTTCTTTATTCTCTCGATGACTTGCAGCGATGTTGCAGGTTTCGTTTCCAGGAATATGTAGGCTCTCATTTTTTCACCATTTCCTTTTTTCTTTTTTTTCCTCCAAATTTAATAGTCAAGATACTTCATTATTTCCCAAGGCGTCACATAAAGGCAATACTGGTTCCAATCGTTCGTCTTGTATTCGATGAAGGCGTCGAATATGTGGCTTCCAAGAGTCGAGTGAATAATCTCGTCGCTCTTCATTTCATCAAGAGCATCTCGCAAGGTTGTCGGAAGTTCTTTAATGCCAAGTGCTCTCCGACGTTCAGGAGTCAACTTGTAGACATCCTCGTCGATGGGATCGCCTGGGTCTAACTTCTTTTTTACGCCATCGAGCCCAGCCATCAGCAGGGAAGAGAAGGCAAGGTATGAATTGCATGATGGGTCAACTCCTCGGTATTCCACACGCTTGTGAGATGCATACTTCCGGTCCTTTATAGTACAACGGTATCCTTACTAAAGCAGACCTGTTACTGCGAGACCACATAATGTAGATTGGGGCTTCAAAACCAGGAACCAATCGCTTGTACGAGCTTACTGTTGGACAGCATACAGCTGTCAAAGCTTTAGCGTGTTCCAATAATCCTCCGATGAAGTATCTTCCAGTTTGGCTGAGCTCAGCGTATTCGTCGTTTCGGTCGTACATGACGTTCTTCTTGTCATGCCAAAGTGAGATGTGAACATGCATTCCGCTGGCATTATCCAGGTAGACAGGCTTTGGCATAAATGTTGCTATCATCCCACGTTTCTTGGCAATATTTTTGGCTACAAACTTGTAGAAGAGAGTCTTGTCAGCGGTATTTATGAGTTCACCGAAGCGGAAGTCGATTTCAAGTTGGCCAGCAGTAGCTACTTCATGGTGGTGTTTCTCAATGGTGAAGCCAAAGTAATCCTCGAGTATTGAGGCTACCTCGTTTCGGTACTCGATTGTCGTGTCTTCTGGTGGTGGCCTATAATAGGCTTCTTTAGGTCTCAAGATGAAATTTCCAGGGGTAATTTCTGGTGATTGTGGCACGACTCTGGGCGCTCCCCACGAATCTCCTTCGCCTCCTTTTGGGCTTACCCAAAGATCCCATGTTAGTTTCGTCGGATCTATCGAAGAGAAAATAAAATATTCAAGTTCTGGTGCAAAGAATCCCGTGTATCCCGCTTCTTCCGCTGCTTTCACTGCTCTTTTAGCCACATATCCTCTTGGGCATACTTCGGAAGGTTCTTTACCGCCATAAGCTTCATATGCGTCGCCTAATACGATGGCGCTTTTCTGGTTCTCTTCAGTAGTCCAAGGAATTATTGCCAGTGTTTCCGGGTCAGGCATGAGGATCATGTCTGATTCCTCGATTGATTTGAATCCTCTGACTGATGAACCGTCGAAGCCTATACCTGCGGTGAAGGCATTTCCTTCAGTATAGTCTCTTGCTGGTATGACCATGTCTTGCATTAGGCCTCTGATGTCAACGAATGTGGAATGTATCCAACGTACTTTGTTTTTCTTTAGGATTTCGATCGCTTTTTTGGTGTTTTCAGCCTCCATGTAACGCACCTTCAATTTCATTCAATGCGTTCTCAATTTACATGAAACATATATAAATCTTTCGCCGAAATGATGAAAATATTTAAATATTCATCCAATTATTGAATAAACATTCACGTGGTATAGCATGCATCGGGCGTGATGAAATTTGACAACAGCATCGATAGAAAAGTATGATGACACGGACATTGAAATCATCAGGCTTCTACAGAAAGATTCCCGGCTGAGCTTCAACAAAATTGCGGGTAAATTAGGAATATCTGTGGGAACAGCGTATAATCGTATAAAAAATCTTGAGGATAAAGGCGCGTTAAAGGGTTACACAGTACTAGTGGATCCTTTTAAACTTGGCTTCACGATGACCGCTATTGTGTTGATTCAGGCTGAAGGAACCCATCTTGTTGATGTCGAAAAAGAGATAGCCAAGTCAGACAACGCTTTGTGTGTCTATGATATCACTGGCGACTTTGATATTGCCGTAGTGGTCAGATTTAAAGACAGAGTGGACATGAACAGCTTTGTTAAGAACCTTTTGGCGATGCCTTACATCAAAAGAACTGTGACGAACGTTGTCCTGAATGTAGTTAAAGAAGATTTCAGAGCCAATGTCTGAAAGAAATAACAAAATGTAAGGCAGAAGGCGGTTTTTACAAAAAACCCAGAGAAATGCGGATTCAGTCAATCTATGAGTGCTTTGCAATGAGGAACCCGAAGAGAGTAACAGTCGCATTGGACAGCGAGACGAACACTCTATTCGAGAATTTGGTTATGGAGATGAGAACTTCTCAGAGTGAATTGGTAAGGAAAGCTCTGCGGTCTTATCAGGAAAATAAAGCGCTGGTTGACCCTGAAAACAAAGAGAAGCTTCATTGTTACATGGATATGCTTCTTTCAGGCGAACACGTAATTTTAGATGTTGATCACTGGCTTCTCTTTCTAAATCTTGTCGAATCCTCGCCCGAAAAAGAGTACTTTTGGCAAAAGCACAGAGAAGTAGCCAGGTCCCATGCGGAACAACTCAGACACAAAGTTAGTTCCCTAGAAGATCTTTTAAAACGCTTGGAAACCTGTAACTTCTTCAGATTAACCAAAAACTCGGAAAATGATTTCACATTGGTTTTGGGATCTGAAATAACTAGGAAATTTGTTAAGATGTTTATTGAGGAATTTCTTTCAGTTACGGGTTTAAAGGTTGAGATAAAGGAAAATATCGCAAAAATAAGAATTACGGCTAAAAGTAAGTAATTCACTTTTTTTGGAACTTTTTTTATTCATATTTTTTCATAATCTTTATGAAAATTTCACAATTAGGTTTATATTGATGAATAATTATTCAGTGTAACTAATGAAATATTGAATGCAGTGGAAAAGAAAAATAGGAAAATCAGATTGGTGAATAAAAAATGTTTGACCTAACAACTCTATTCATTATAGGTGTAGGCGTGACTTCATTAACTTTAGCATTTCTTGATTACACCTTGTTGTCAAGAAAGAAAACAAGGGAAGATCTGCATCTAGAAGAATAGGTTGTAAGTGTAAACCAGACGAAACAAACCAAATTTCTGAGACGTTTAACGACCAGAGATGATCATGCGGTGAACCTCGAATGAGCCAGAATGAAACCAGCGCAGGCATGAAGAAGACCCTAGGACTCGTAGGCGTAACCATGAACGCTATGGCACTAATCGCACCAGGCGCATTTCTGTGGATAACCTACCAAGTTCAAGCAGCTCAGACAGATCCTACTGGAGCATCAACGGCGCCTGACATGTGGTTCGGGCTAGTAGCGGCTTTGGTCATTTCATTTCTGACTGCTGCTTCATATGCGATGCTGGCACGCCGTTACCCTGATACTGGCACTGGCAGTTCGTATACTTTTACTGTTAAGGCGTTCCTCGATAGAGGTACTAGCGGTAAGACTGCACGTATGGCGAAGTTTACTCTCGGCTGGCTTTCTCACCTCTATTATTGGATCTATCCGGGTGTAATGGTTGCTTTTATGGCTGTTTTCCTCTCCTTCATCCTGCAAACGTTCGGTTTTACGGTCTCTCCCGTTCTTCAAATAGGCATTGCAGTGGCATTTTCGGTTTTAGCAGGCTTCATAGCCTATCGTGGAATTAACGCATCGACCATCGTGAATGTGACTCTCAATGTTGTGCAGTGGATCATGATTGTGGGTGTAACAGTATTAGCGTTAATTTACCGTTTTGCAAACCCGCAACAAGTGACCTTCATTTTTTCAGACCCTAGCGCTATCATATTACCTCACGACGCCAGTCATGTGCTTTTTCAAGCGTCCATCGCTATCCTGGTCCTTGTCGGATTCGAATCAGCCACTGCTCTAATGGCGGAAGCCAAAAAACCCAGCGATGTCTCTCGCGGTGTGATACTCGCATTAGTCATTCAAGGACTGCTTTTTTATCTCTTCGAGTACTTTGGATCCCAAGCTTGGATTAACGATAGCTACAAGGTAGTCGTTAACGGTCAGACTTATACTGGATTCGCTGCAGCTGCACGGTCAAGTGCTCCCATGGGGGACATGGTTCGTACCCTAGGAGATGTCCTCTTAGGTGGTCATGGTCTCGAACTTATGTTGGTCGTAGCCGTAGCAGTCGCAGCTGCAATCTTAGGTACTACTCTTGCTTGCACGAACACAGGGGTTCGAGTTTCCTACGCGATGGGTCTTGAAGGTGAACTACCTCGAGCATTTGGCAAATTGCATTCCAAGCGTGGCACTCCACACATGTGCGTGGCGATGCTAACAGTCGTGTCAGCGGTTATAGGAGGATTCGGTGTACTTTCCATTGCCAACTTAACCGCAGTCACCCTACTTATCAAATGTTGGAACTTTCTTGCTTTACGGGTTGACTAATGCTGTGGCTTTCTTTGCCTTAGCCAAAGAACGCGGTTCAGTTTTCATTCGCAGGATAATCCCCAACCTCGGCGCTGCAACCAACATAGCGATGCTGATCGCTGTCATCTGGCTCGGTATTCTTGGTGGCGGTATGACTCAATGGGCAGCATTCGTGGCAATAGCAGGTACTGTAGTATGGGCGATAGTGGGTGTCACACTACTTCGTGATAAACTCGAGAACAGCACCTTCCGCTCTATTACCCTATCCTGGCAAGGAACCAAGAGGAAAATCGGTGAAATGAAGATAGGGGAGGACTTAGCCGTTTATGTTGGCGCTGGATATTATTCTATTCGTAGCTGGACTCTTGCTGATATTCCATGGGAGCAAGAGAACTGAACACTCTGGAAACGACATAGCCTCTAAGTTTGTTTTAACTGGTGTAGCAGTGGGCGCTATTTTCTTTTCCTTAATAACCGCGATACCAGAGCTTTTTCAACTGTGTATAGCGTTTACTACGAATCTGCAAGCATAGGTTTTGGAAACCTAGTAGGAACCAACATACACAATATTCCACTTGCCATTGGCTTACCTGCATTGTTCACTGTTTTAAGCTATGAAAAATTTGCCAAAAAAGTCTGTTTGACATTACTTATAGCAGAACTGTTTTCAACCCTTCTCGTCATAGACGGACAGATGAATGCGTGGAAGGGCGCAGTGTTGTTGATTTGCTATGTTGCCTATGTAGTATACGTTATAAAATGGGGCAACAACCATGATGAAATATCTGTGGAAGAAACAAAATGCTCCAAAAGCAACAGGGAGATAATTTTTAACTTTCTTCTTGGAGGAAGTTTTCTACTTGTAGGCTGCGTAATGATCGTCATGTCTTCCCTAAGCTTTGCTGAGATCCTTGGTATTTCGAAGTTTTATGTTGCACTTACGATCATGGCACTAGGATCAGTGCTTCCAGAAATTTCAGTATCAATCGTCGCTGCGCATAAAGGACATGGAAGCATATGCGTGAGCAACTCGTTAGGAGACAACATGTTCACAATATTTGTGGTACTTGGAATAACGGGCATACTTAATCCATTTTACATTTCGCCAAGAGAGCTGCTCATATCCATGGTACCGATGATTTTCATGACTATGACACTTTTCTTCCTAGTAGCAAACACAAAAAGAAAACTTACGAAAAAGCATGGAATCATTTTATTCGTCATCTATTTAGTAATACTGATAATCCAGACTGTTTACGCATCATGAATTTTAGGCAACCAATAACTACTAATAAACCTGATAAATATGGCAGTCTCCTATTTATCGAAATAAGCAATGATGAATGGAGGTTACTGAAATCCAAAATCAATTGAAAGTAGGAATGGTTCAAATTAATTCAACAGTAGGCGACTTGACTGGTAACGTACAAAAAATGAAAAAATTCTTGGATAATGCTCTAAAATATGGGGCTGACATTGTTATTTTTCCTGAACTTGCGGTCACAGGTTATCCGCCTCAGGATCTCTTGTTTGAAAAAACATTTATCGAAGAGAACAGAAAATTAGTAAATAAGATTATTTCAGAAAACTCCAATGAAATCATTATTGTTGGTTTTGTTGACCAAGACCTAAACGGAAACTTGTTCAATGCTGCAGCAGTTTTTCAGGGACATAATTTAGCTGGCGTTGTTTACAAGACATTGTTACCGACCTATGATGTTTTTGATGAGGACAGATATTTCACGCCTAATAAGGAAGAAGATATCAAACCAGTTGAAGTACTCATAAATGGTAGAAAGTCAAGCTCGGTGTTGAAATCTGCGAAGACCTGTGGGACCAAGAATACAGAATAAAAGTAACTGACATTCTTGTTGAACGTGGAGCACAGTTGATTGTCAATATTTCAGCATCACCCTTCTACGGTGGAAAAAATTTTGAACGCGAAAAACTGTTAAAAGAAAAAGCCCAAAAACTGCATGTCCCTATAGTATATGTTAACCTTGTTGGCGGTCAAGACGAACTTGTTTTTGATGGGCAAAGCCTGGCTGTGGACGCTGAGGGAAACTTTATTGCGTTTGGTAAACAATTCCAAGAGGACATAGTGACCGTCCAGATTGACCCAGAAAACTGGACAGCATCAGAAGTAAGTATTCCAAAATACAACGGAGAAGAAGAAAAATTCAACGCGTTAGTATTGGGTATTCGTGACTATTATAGAAAAACTGGTTTTAAGAAAGCCGTTGTGGGAATGAGTGGCGGAATCGATTCGTCATTGACAACTTGTATAGCGGTTGAAGCCTTGGGTGGAGAAAACGTCATTGGCGTTTCTATGCCGTCGAAGTTTTCAAGTGAACACAGCAAGACTGATGCGGAAAAGCTAGCGAACAATCTGGGAATCTGTTTCATCAAATTTCCAGTACAGGCTATTGTTGAGAGCTATAAAAGGACGCTTGAGGAACCCCTTGAAGCGATTAGAAAACATTTTGGAGTTGACAAATTAGAGGATGACCCGATTGCAGACGAAAACATCCAGCCTAGGGCAAGAGGAAACTGCCTCATGGATGTTTCGAACCGTCTGAAATCTTTGAGAATTTTAGTGTTAAACACGGGAAACAAAACTGAACTTGCGTTGGGATACTGTACACTTTACGGAGACATGGCTGGCGGGTTGGGGGCACTTGGGGATGTGAGTAAGCTCGATGTTTACAACTCGCTGAATATGTTAATGAAAAGGCTGGTCGAAAAGTGATTCCTGAGAATGTGTTTAATAAAAAGCCGTCGCCTGAGCTAAAAGAAAGTCAGTTTGATCCTTTCGACTTTGATGTTGTCAGCCCCATGGTTGACGAAATAATCGAACATCATAGAAGCAGAAAAGAACTGGTCGAGAAGGGTTATCCCGAAACCGTGGTCGATGACGTTTATAGAAGAATAAGAAGGACTGAATACAAAAGGTGGCAGGCGGTTCCTTGCATAAAAATCACAAAACAGGCTTTCGGAATCGGATGGAAGATGCCTATAGTCAACAAGTACATAGGCTAGGAAGCTACAACGAGGGTTAATTTAGACGTCTTCATTATGATTTTAAAAAAAAGTAATTGTGAAACCAAAAAATAGACTTGACGCAACCTGAAACTATGTTACAGTTCCAGAAACTATACTTGAAATAACCTTTAACAGGTCTGAACGGGTTATAATGCCGACCAGTTTTCCTTGTTTAGTTACTAAAACTCCGGAGTTCTTTTCAAGTAAAGGTCTTATCATTGTCATGTCTGTGTCTTCTGGTACGCTAGGAAGAGGCGGCTCCATGATGTTTTCAATATGTTCATTAGCTGATGTTCGGATCTAAATTTTTCACGATTGCCTCTTCAGTAATCATGCCGACGACTCTTCCATCTTCGACGATTGGTAATTGGGAAACGGCGTGTCTAACCATGGTTTCGCTTGCTTCCTGAATCCTGTCCTTTGGGTGAGTGGTGATTACGTCTCGGGTCATGATTTCTCCGCATTTTCGTCCTTTTCCGCCCTCGAGAATTTCTAATATTTTGTTCACCGTGGACAGTCTTGGGTCAACTTTTTCGCCTTCTATCTTCGATATGTGAGCCTGTGACACTCCGACCAACTTTGCCAGTTGACTTTGCGTTAAATTTGATACGAGCCGTTTCTTCTTCAATAGGGAACCAGTAATGGGCAAACAATAACCCCCAGTTATTTTATATGGTGTATATGCGTTATGTTCATATCAGCTTTTCTGTTGGTCAGAGCTATTTCTTGATAAACACGAAAGATAAATATATAATAATGCATGTTTCATGAAGTTTTTATTCCGTAAAATATATATTTAAAGAAGTTATTATCTCATGGAAAATTGGATTGGTGAATCTTCAATGAGGAACATAATCGTTGCAGCTTTAAAACAGGTCCCGTTACAAAATCAGAGGATTGAGGTGGTTGAGCGAAAGGGACTCGGACACCCAGACACAATGTGCGACAGCATAATGAACGAGGTTTCAGTCAGCCTGAGCAAAGAATACCTCAAAAAAGCGGGAACCATACTGCATCACAACATAGACAAGTCTCTCTTGGTAGCTGGAGAGGTTGAAACACGGTTCAAAGGTGGCGTAATGAAGAAGCCGATGAAGCTGATTTTCGGAGACAGAGCAACCTATAAAGTGGACGGAGACGAAATCCCCGTTGAAGAAATCGCGGTTCAGACAGCGAAAGACTGGCTTAAGAAAAACCTGAGGTTCGTGGACCCCAGCAAGCACGTGGTTTATCAGGTGGAGATTCGGCCCGGTTCATCTGCGCTCACAGACATTTTCAGAAGAGGCGGAAAGGTCCTCGAAGCGAATGATACTTCGGCGGCTGTAGGATGGGCACCACTGACTAAGACGGAGATGGCTGTATTTAAAACGGAGAATTACGTGAACTCAAAAGAGTTTAAGAAGAGGTTTCCTGAGTCCGGGGAGGATGTTAAGGTGATGGGTCTCCGGAAAGACGATGAATTGGAGCTCGATAATCTCCATAGCTTTCGTTGACCGTTTCATCGATGACGAAAAACAATATTTCGGGAAGAAAGGCGAAATTCTCGAACGCATAACTCAGTTCGTTAAAGAAAACAATAACTTTGCCAAGATACAGGTGCAGCTGAACACCTTAGACACTCCCGGCAGAGGCATAGACGGAATCTACTTAACTGTACTCGGTACAAGCGCAGACGGAGTCGACTCAGGACAAGTAGGAAGAGGAAACAGAGTAAATGGATTAATTTCGCTTAACAGACCTCAATGTTCTGAGGCTGCGGCTGGGAAGAATCCTGTTAGTCATGTGGGGAAAATCTATAATCTTTTGACTCATCGGATGGCGAACGAGGTTCATCAGCAGGTTCCAGGCGTGAAGGAAGTTTATGTTTGGTTGTTGAGCAAAATAGGGCAACCTATTGACCAGCCCGCAGTTGCGGCTGTGCAGCTAATCCCAGATAACCGTGCAGCTTTTGAAAAGATTAGGAAGGAAGCCGAAAAAGTCGTCGACTACGAGCTTGAAAACATAGACAAATTCTGCATGGACCTTGCCATGGGAAAAATGCCTGTCTGCTGAAGCGTTTTTGTCTTTTTGCTTTTTTTACTTTAATATGACGATGGATGCATATCCCACGATGAGGTCTGTGCTTCCGCCTGTGTCGTAGTCTGTTCCGTACTTGAGGAGCCTAGCTTCTTTTGCGCATAGTTCCTTGGTTGCGACCATCATTGTGGCGACTGGAAGAGAACCACACATCGTGTAGCCCTTTTCTTGGACAAGGTTGACCAGTTTCTCTGCGTCAAGCGCTAGTATCGTGTCAATGATGGATTTGTCCGCGTCGTTCATCCATTTCAGTGCTTTCTCAAAAGGCTTCATTCCGACAGGAGCGTAACCATAGTTAGGTCCGTAATGAATGAAGTCGGTGCTTCCAATCACGACAACGTCTTTTTGTTTGTTCTTGACCGCTTTTGCTATTGCGTTGCCAACGTCTTTGCACATTTCGTAATCTCCATAGCCCACGGTTATTGGGACAATTTTGAAGTTTCCGCCGTAGACGTATTGGAGAAATGGCAGTGAACCTCGATGGAGTGCTCCTCGTCATGGGCGTCCGGGTTGATGTCCATGAACCCTGAATTTCGGGCTATTTCTTTCGCAAGGTCCGAGTCCACTTCTACGTCGCCCATGGGCATCCGCCATACTCCCTCAAGCATAATGTTAAAGCCCGGGTAGCCTCTGTGGTTTACTCCAACGATGACGAAGGTTTCTGGGGTTCCGTCCTTCCCCAGTTCATAGTAGGTGTGTGCAGCAATCGGTCCTGAGTAAGTTAATCCCGCGTGAGGGACCACGGCTCCGATTATTCGTCTCTCTCCATGCATGGAAGCTTTGGGCAGCTCGCCGACGCCTTGCTTCGACTTGAAACACCGTTCTACCTCACTTCGTTCTCCTTCATGGTCGAAAGGGTGAAATCCCCAAGCTGAAGCTCTTCTGACCCTCAATCTGGATCCCTAAAAAATAAACACAATAGATATATAAAAAAATAACAGAATTCTGTTTTCTGCATTTTCAATGTCTGAGTAGGTTTTTTTAGATTATGGACTTTTTATTGATACTATTTCTGATTTATTAATTATCCGAATATGCAATAAAACAACAAACAATATTGTCTAAGACTTGTCTTTTTTATATCGTATCCATTCTGTTGTTTTGGGGTACAAACATATGCAGGCGGTGGCAGTTGTATGTGAAGGAATTTTATACGAATATCTTCGCAGCTTGTGTTTTCCATTTTTGTAGTCCTTGGGGTGAACTTGGGTATTCTTTGTATAGAGTTTTTGCTCTCTTGACTGTCTTCTTCATACTATACAATGCCTTCAGGAATGACAGCCTGCCCAGCCCATTGAAGACTCGCCGAGTTGTGTCCGTCACGTTCAACTTGATTTCTTCGCCCAAGCTTGCCCTTAAAACGTCTTCTTCTTTGATTAGGCGGTACCTCATTCCGTAATTCAGGTCATCGTTGGACAATCCCTGAAGGAACAAACGGAAAACGTCCAACCCCGCCTGCTTGCTCCCGTAGCCGTTCATGAAACGGACGTTAACTAACCACAAAGCTTCGCAGGTAGGCTGACTTTTTTCTAGAACTTCGGTGATGACTTCAGCAGCTGATTTTTCCGCCCATCATTGAGGGACCGATTCCTCCGCCGTGAATGGGGTTGACTTGGCAGCCCGTGTCGCCAACGAGGACTACGCCGTTTCCGACGAGAGAATAGAGGGGTCTCCTTGTTGGGACTATGCCTCCTCCGCCATGGGTGACCGTGGAGCCTTCAAACATGGGCATCGTGAGAACATGCTTGTATAGTTTGTCTTTGGGATTTGGATGCCCCTTCAGAGCAGCGACTCCGAGTCCAACGTTAACTTTTGTTTCGCCTTCTGGGAAAATCCAGTAATAGCCGCCTGGCGCCTTCTCAAGGTCCAAGAAAATCTCGCAATAGTCGGGTTCTTCGACTTTCTTCTTTATTTTGCGTATTTCCCTGTAACAGACTATCATGTCTTCGCTTTGGACGTTGTTTTCTAACCCAACCTCTGGTGGCAGCTTGCCTCGAACAATGGCTGATACGCCGCTTGCGTCTACTGTGACCGTGCCTGTTAGTTTGGTTTTTGTTTCGTCTTTTAGGCTTCGCGTCTCAACGCCTTTAACGTATCCTTTTTCGACGATTGGCTCCAAAACATGAGTTGAATCGAACAGTTCAGCTCCCGCGTCCAAGGCGTATCTTAAAAGCCTCTGTCCAAAAAGGTAACGGTTAATCATGAATCCCGTTAGCCCTTCTCCAGTAATTCTGAACGCTGTTTGTTGGTCGGGAGAAAAAATGTTTATTCCCGAAATGTCGCCTTCCTTCTCTTGCCCAGCCGGATACGCTAAGCCTAGGTTGTCAAAATGGTGTCTCCCAACGGCATCGCCGCAGACTTTTTGCCCAATCGAGTTTCTGTCTTTTCTGTCAACCAAGCAAACCTTGAGTCCCGCTGAAGCAGCTGTTTTAGCGGTCATGCACCCTCCGGTTCCTGCACCGATCACGACAACGTCATAATGTTTCATGATGCAACCTTCCCACAAAATTCAGTAGCTACATAACGTTTCTATTGGTGTATTATTAACACTGAATTTAAAAAATAAACTATATAAACCATAAAGTAAGCCCTTCCACACCAAGTATGAAGGTTTATATCGTTGAATGTTCATCGGTCGATTCCTGAAAGACGAAGTCAAAGGACACGAAATTGCTACGAAAATGGCATGATGAAAAAACAAGGCTGCTTTTCACCAACTGGGTGTGCCGTATTTCTCTTCGAGCATTAAGCGGACTTTCCTCATTGCAGGATAAGGCTTCATCACCGTTGAACCAAGGTCCAGTTTCAGCCATTCCTCGTAGATGGCGGCAACTTTTTTTAAGGTCACGAACCTTCTTCTGATCCTTCGTGCAATTTCCACCATATGTTGCCTATTAACGTCGTCTTGAATTGCCTTTTTAAATAAAGTTTTGTATCCTTCAATGATTTTTATTGTCTCCTTTACGACCCGCCTTCCAGTTTCGTCTATGAGTCTGTCAACAGCCTTTGTGTTAACGACGACCAGCCGAGGAATTATGACTGCGTCTTCATCGAACTGTCGAACTCAGCTCCCAGAAGCTGCCAGCATTCACAAGCCTTCCAGTCTTGTCAAAGAACCGCCGCTGCGGAAACGCATACACTCCGGGGCTTAAACGTAAACATGGCGCTCTCCTAAGCCAGTTTCTCACTTTTTCCTTCTTCATGTCTTTGGTGGCTTTGTATGCTATGATGATGAGGCTGCCAAGTTCTTTCTGCTCTTTTCCGTTCGCAAGGTCCGGCTTCCTTATTTCGCGCGTTCTTCTCAGAAGTAAAGGTGAAAGTTTCTGGAGGACGGTTCTAACTGCCAACAAGTCCCGTTTGCTGATTGCCCAGAAAGACCCGTGTATCTGCCTGCCGCCCAAGGTATTGAGTTGTTCCTCTACTTGTCTACGGATTTCTAGGTCAAGCGGAGGTCTATAAGTTACATAATAAACCATATTTGGTCATCAATGGACATTGCATATTTGTTTTTAACTGAAAAAAGGGATTATACGTTACAAGGGACTTGAAGAAGCAGCCTTTTTCTTTTTTACGTCATCGTATATTTGTTCTGCAGCTTCCTTATGGCTTCTTAAGCCAGTGTTGATAATTAAATCGTAATTGTGCGGGTCAAGCCAGTTGCTTTTAAACAGTTTGTCAACCATGTGTTGCCTTTCACTGTCGCTTACCCGAATAGCCTCTTTAAGCTTCGTCGATGAATATTTTTCGTCTCTTCGCTATGTGCTCAACTCTTGTTTCAAGCGGGGAAACTAAAAGAACCTTCAAGACTCCGGGTTTTCTTAGGAGCATAAACGCTGACCGACCTTCCACTATTGTGTCGCCCTGTTCCAAAAAATCATCAATTTCGCCCGCAATCATCTTGTCCAAATCCACCTCGCCTGAAAGCACGTGCCTTTCAAATTCACCAAAAGACTCGCCGGGATTGACGGCTCCAAAATCAGTCACTATACTTTTTATGACGGTAGCTGAGTTAATGACTTTTATTCCAAGCATTTCAGAAAGTATCTGACCTACTTCGGTGCATCCTGAGCCTAATTCTCCGCAAATTGCTATGTGCATTTCTATTCCACCAGCTGCAACTTAATACACGGTTCGTTTAAAAACGTTGTTCTAAACAGCCTAATCATGGACAAGACAGAATTAAGTATTCGGTCCCATGGGAATCCCGTCTCCTCTTACGTCAGCAGAAAGCACAGTAACCTTACCTTTTCTCATACCGCAGTGAGCGACGCCTGTTCCGCCAGGATGTTTTTGACGAACCAGCTCAAATCCAAGTTTATTCAAACTGCGGAGTCGCTTGAATCCTGCCTCAACAATCACCTGTTTGCCTCCGTTCCAAAGAAATCTTGGCGCGTCAACGGCTTCCTGCAAGTTCATGCCGTAGTCAACAAGGTTCGTTAACAACAAAACGTGCTGTTGAGGCCTGTAATCTCCGCCGCTGGCTCCAAATGCGAACACTTCTTCCTCTTTGGACGTGGCAATGACTGAAGACAGAGTGTGTAAGGGTCTCTTCCTCGGCTCAAGCTTGTTCGCTCCCGTCTGGGTAAAGTGTGTCCCCCTGCAATTGAGGATGATGCCCGTTTTCGGCTCCATAAGGGCTGACCCGAAACTGTAATAGATGCTCTGGATGGCTGAAACAACGTTTCCCCACTTGTCGAAAACTATAAAGTTAGTGGTGTCCCCAGGCTTCAGAGACTCCCCATCGGACATACCATCAAATTTTACGCTGCTTGCCAACTCCTTAGCATGACCTTTCGCGAGAATCTTTTCCAACGGTATCTTGACGAAACGTGGGTCAGCAAGGTAAAGGTTCTTGTCCGCATAAGCTTTTTTAGCAGCCTCCACGAACAGGTGAATCCTTCCATCATTAAAGGCTCCTCAGCTTGTTAATGTCGAAGTTTTCGAGAATGTTAAGGAGCATGAGAGTCGTTGCCCCTTGACTGTTCGGCGGCACCTCGTAGACATCGAGATCTCTGTAAGCAACTTTTAAGGGCTCAACATACTCAGCTTCGTACTCTGCGAAGTCGTCAACACCATGGACGCCACCTTTGGCTCCGAGATATTCACAAATTCTTTCAGGTATCCGTCCTTCATAGAAAAAGCGAGGGTCAGAAGCTACACTCTTAAGGGTTTCAGCTAATGATTTCTGAACAAGCAATCCGCCTAATGTAAGCGGTTTACCGCCTTTATAAAAAAGGTCTTTCGCTAACGGTTCCGTCAATCTGGATGAGTTGCGTTGTATTGCCTTATGAAGACCGAAGGAAACAGGAAATCCTTTCTCTGCAATAATGATAGAATCCTCAGCGAGTCTTCTGAACGTAAAGGTGCAGAATTTTTGTTGGATTTTGTTTAATCCGTCAATCATGCCTGGTACAACGACGGAATAAGGCGACTCTGCTGGTATGCTGTTTCGTCCTTCGCTTCGTAAGGTTTCCAGGCTCAACTTTCTGGGAGCCCATCCGCTTGCGTTGATGCAGTGAACTTTTCCGCTTGAAGCTTCATAGAGTAAGGCGAATAAGTCGCTACCTAAAGACCCGAGATGCGGCTGAGTGACAGACAACGTGAGGCTTGTGGCGATTGCTGCGTCAAACGCATTGCCGCCTTCTAACAGAACCTTTTGTCCAGCGACGGAGGCTAGTGGATGTTCAGACGAGACTCCGCCCGACGTTCCCATAAACGGCGCTTTTAAAGCCACTTTTTCACCTGCATTGTTTTCCTGTTTTCGTTCATTAATCATTTTTGATATTTATGTTGTTTCTATCGTGTCTGGTCATAGCTGAAGAGAGAAAAATGCAACTATTCACGGCAGCTTTTTTCGTGCGGATTTGCTGTCGGAACCTTGGTATGGCAAATGTTTTATTCAATAACAAGTATTGTCTATACTAGGCTAGATAAAAATTATTCTACAAAGTGAGCCTCAGATGACGGCTGAGGGCGACTCGTCGCTAAAGAAGAAGGTCGAAGGCGAATTTTCAGAGCAAACCATAGATGTCTCCAACCTTGTGAGAACGTTGGTGAAGAGTTTCTTAAGGTCCGACAGTAACTACGGAGCCATCACGGACATAAAGTCTGACATAAACCGTATTTACGAACTGATAGTGCAGTTCATAGAAACAGAAAAAATGGACGTTTACGCCCTGAAACTCGACGACCGTATCCTTCTTTCCAGAACGAGTACCGATTTCGACAACGTCTACGAAGTGATAAAGACACGCTCTGAACTTCAAATCAAGAAAGACATGATCGAAATATGGGACGATACAACCAACAGAATACTGCACCTGATTATTGTGCCTGTCAAGAAACATTTTCCCATCGAATACATGAATATAAAAGAAAAAGCAAAAATAATCGAGAAAGTGTCATTGATGACTTGGACCCTTTCTTCGCCATAGATGATTAAAAAAATAAAAACTGTTTGTTCAAAATTTTTTTATCGTAAAGGTTTCTCTTTTCTGCCTAGCACCAATTCTTTTAGGGAAACGCCGTTAACTGTGCTGACTTTCCACTTGATGCCTGGAATGTCGCCCATTGCTCCTCCCCTTGAGCCACCGATGCCTTCAACGACGACTTCGTCGTGTTCGTCGACAGAGTTTAACGCTCCGTCTCCAGGCAGGAAGGCCGTGATGACTTTGCCGTTCTTAATGAGTTGTGTGCGGACGCACTTCCTGATTGCGCTGTTGGGCTGTTTGCTTTCGCGACCGACTTTTTCGAGCACAATGCCACGAGCCATAGGAGCGCCTTCGAGAGGGTCAGATTTAACGTCCAACCTAAGTATGCGGCGTTTGTAGTTGATGCTACTCCAGCGGAGCTTCTTACGTTTAGCCTGCAGCTGTCTAGCGGCAAACTTACCCTTAGGCGCTTTTCCCATTCTTCCACCTTTGCTGTTTCAAATTCCTGTTTTGTCTCGGTTTTTCATTACTGCGAACGTGATTCATCGTTTTAAACGTTTCTGTTTCATTTTGTTAAGCTTGTGTAAATTTAGACGTTTACGGTCTAATCGAGCGAGGGTCACATGATGGAAACGTTGTTAATTTGGAAGTAACGTTTCGCCAGAAACCTGATTCTTTCAGCGTTTTTGCCGTTCTTGCCGATTGCTATTCCCTTGTCTCGAGGATCAACTGACACTACAGCTATGGTTTTGCCATCAGGTCTCTCAGAGATGCGTATTTCTTTAAGTTTAGCTGGCTTTAGGGCATTTTTGATGAACTGCGATGGGTCTTCTGAGAACTCGATTATTTCGTGTTTTTTGCCCGTCATTTTTTCGAGCATCAAGATGTTTTTTCCTCTCTTGCCGATAGCCATTCCGACGTCGCCCTCTTTGATTATGAAAATCAATCGATCGAAATCCTCATCTACGATGCAGTCTCTCACCGTCGCGCCTGTTATGCTTTCGAATAGGGCGATGAACCTCATTTCTCGGTTAGTGAACTTTATGCCTTTAGACATTGCGGTCCTCCGCAATTTTTACTATATCAGAGTCACCGTGGTCTCTGATTGCCATTGCTGAAACAATGAACGGTCTGCTGCACATTCTTCCCAGCTCCACACTTGTCTTGGGGTACGCCAGAAACGGAATCTTCGAGAGTTTACAATAGTACTCGAGTTCTGCCCGTAGCTTCTTGGGGCAATTGGATGCTGCGATGACGAGTTGAACCTTTCCGCTCATGGTGCTATTTAAGGTGGAATTTGCTCCAAATAAGACTTTACCCGTCTTCACCGCGATTGCCAGCGAAGTGTCCAAATCAGCCACTAGGTTTCTCCTCCTTACTTTCAGGCGACGCTGCAGTCATGTAGATTTCCACGAGTCCTGTCCCAATCGGTATTGATTGACCGACTATTACGTTTTCGGTTACTCCCTTCAACAAATCGTTTTGCCCTTTAACCGCTGCGTCGACAATGTTTGGAACCGTGATTTCGAACGCTGCCCTGGCGAGGACGCTGGATTTTCCGCCACTGACTCCGTGTCTACCAATCTGCCGAACGTTACCGGTTGCAGCCATGATGTCAGACACAAGCATAATGTGCCTTAAGTCCACGTCTAATCCCTGCTCCTCAAGGACGCCTGTTGCTTCCGAAATTAAGGCGTTTCGGGCAGCCTCCACCCCTAAGGTCTTTGAGATTTCGTGAATGTTGTTCGTAGCGGTCCTTGTTGGGTCAACGCCTGGAACCTCAAGAACTTTCGTAAGGTTAGATCCGTCAGTCCTTATGACCCATTGACCTTTTTCTTCCATGACCAGAACCCTCTTAATTCCAGAAACACCTAACAGGTGATGTGCCGAAATATGGTCTAGAAGCCTTCTTACGGCGATCGGCTTCTTGGACTCGACGAAAATCCTGTTGTCTTCAAATTTCACCGAGTATTTTGGCACATTGAGGGACTGAACTAGCATTTCCATTGTTATGCCGCGGTCTTTCATCTTGTTTAAGTCAATCTCTACAACTACGCCTTCGGATTCGGGGTTCAAGTATGATGATTCTGCGACATCTTGAATCGTCGTGTAAAGGATGCGTCGAGCAACCTCCTTCGCTTTTTCTAGGTTTTTGGTGTTCTCTTTCTCCAGAAATATCGTCATCGTCGGCGTTGATGGCTCTCTCCTCGCGTCGACTATCTCGATCAGTCGAGGAAGCCCAATTGTCACGTTTTGTTCTTTTACACCTGCATAATGGAAGGTTCTCAAAGTCATCTGGGTGCCAGGTTCGCCGATTGATTGCGCAGCAACTATGCCTATGGCTTCGCCTGGTTCAACGAGAGCCTGCTTGTAATGTTCAACCGTGAGTTTAACTGCGAGTTTCACACCTTCCTTAGTCAACTTCGCTCTTTGAAGGTTATCCTCGACTCTTTCACGAGCAAAGGCGTCAGCTGGTCTTTCACGTTTTCGAGCTGCTCATCAATAAATTTGTCTGATGCTGCTTCTCCTTTTTCTACTGACAGCTCGATTTGGTCGACAAGTCTACTGACATTCACTGCCTTTCCATGGTCGCTTCGGGCCGGGTCTACTCCGTCTTCTCCGTACTTGAATTGCACGATGTCTCCAATAGAGTTCCTCACAGTCTCGTCGTATTCGACACGAAGATGCTCCATAGCGTTGATCAGTCGCCTCTGCATGTACCCGCTTTGCTGGGTCCGAACAGCCGTATCCACGAGACCTTCGCGTCCACCCATAGCGTGGAAGAAGAACTCAACCGGGTCCAAGCCATCTCTGTATGAAGAGTTAACAAATCCTCTTGCTTTCGGAGAAGGGTCACCTGCATTAAAGTGAGGTAAAGCCCTGTCGAGGTAGCCTCTCATGATTCGTTTTCCGCGCACAGACTGTTGACCGAGACACGCAGCCATTTGGCCTATGTTCATCGTTGAACCTCTGGCGCCGCTTCTCGTCATGATAACTCCGGCGTTATCCATGTTGAAGTCCAAATCAGCTGCCTCACCTGCCTTTTCTCTAGCCTTCGATAGTTCGTCCATAACGTAAATCTCGAATGATTCGTCAAGGCTTTGCCCCGGCAACCTTTCAAGCTCTCCATCACGCAGTTGTTTAGTTAACTTATCCACTTCCTTCTCTGCGTGTTTGACTGTTCGACGGATTTTTTGTCTAGCGTTTGGCGTAAGATCAAGTTCGTCGTAGGAGTACGATAAACCTCGCAATGATATGAACCGTACTAGAAGGCGGCTTATCTTATTCAGAAATTCTCGCCCATCATTCGTTCCGTAGTCTTTAATTATTCTGTGAAGCAGACTTTCCGACTTTTCGGCGCCTATGGAGTTTCTATCGATTACGCCACTTATTAGCACACCATTCTTTATGACAACATAGGCGTCATTCGGGCAATCATTACGCAAACATTTATCGCAGTTTTGGCAAATGCTTGCCTTCAAAGCGTAGTTTAAGTCTTTAGGTAAGAAGAGACTGAATATTTGTTTCCCAGTCCACAAGGGCTGCGGCTTCTTTATTTCTGGCTCAGGCAATGGATCTTTATAACCGGCAGCGACTAGAAGCTCGCAGACGTCCTTTTTCGTTAGATAAGTGGGTTTAGGCTTACTTCGAGTAAGCAGGTAAGCGCCACTTATGAAGTCTCGGATTGCGCCAATTATTGGTCCTCCAAATCTTGGCGAAAGTATGTGGTCTTGGACCTGCATGAGGATTCGAGCTTCGGTCTGAGCCTCTTCGCTTTGTGGAACGTGAAGGTTCATTTCGTCTCCGTCGAAATCCGCGTTGTAGGGTGGGCATACGCATAGGTGCAGACGGAAGGTCTTGAAAGGCAAAACCTTAACAAAATGAGCCATTATGGACATTCTATGAAGTGAAGGTTGCCTATTGAAAATCACTATGTCGCCATCCCGAATGTGCCGTTCAACGACGAAACCAGGCTCTATTCCCTCAGCCACCTTGTCTCTGTCTATTACGAACTCTAAACGCACCCGTTTCCCGTCGGGTCTAATAATGTATAAAGCGCCAGGATATTTGTCGGGTCCATTATTGACGAGTCTGCTGCATATCCTGCAGGTTCCAGTGAGTAATCTTCTCTGGCACCGAAAGTTTGGATGCGATGATTAAGGGCACTCCAACCTCGCTGATATCGAGATTTGGGTCTGGGCTAATCACGGTGCGGGCTGAAAAGTCAACCCTCTTTCCCGACAAGTTGCTTCTGAACCGTCCTTCCTTTCCTTTGAGCCGCTGTGATAGGGTCTTGAGGGCTCTTCCGGACCTGTGTCTTGCAGGCGGAATCCCGGACGATTCATTGTTAAAGTAAGTGGTAACGTGATATTCCAGAAGCTCTGACAGGTCTTGGATGATGAGTGTGGGTGCACCGGCTTCGATGTTTTCTTTAAGGCGTTCGTTGATTCGTATTATGTCGACAAGTTTGTGCGTAAGGTCATCTTCAGACCTGATTCCTGACTCGAGAGTAATCGAAGGTCTAACATAAACTGGAGGGACAGGAAGAACTTGCAGAATCATCCATTCCGGTCGGGCGCTCTTCGGATCGAACCCTAACAACTGAAGGTCGTCATCTAGAATCCGTTCAAACCTTTCCCGAATCATGCTTGCGGTTAACCGTTGGGCGCCTTCTTCTATGTGCTCATAGAATACCGTGGGTTTCACGAACTCGATTTTATGTTGCCTAGCGCCACAATACGGGCATTCCTTGTTTTTCTTAGTGTGATCAAGTATCTTGTGATAATACTGGTCGGGAACTGACCCCATCAGCCTCTTTATGCGGATGGTGTGTCTTTTGATCCGTACAGTTGTTGCCTCAGAAAGCATGATACGCCCACAGTTTTTGCAGAATGCTTGAAGCAAGTCATGAATCTTTTTTGTAAATTCAACATGCACTATTGGAACCGCCAACTCAATGTGACCGAAATGTCCTGGACACCTGGTTGCGGTGTTGCCGCAGGTTCTGCATCGTTGCCCTGGCTCAAGAACTCCGAGCCTGTTGTCCATTAGTCCAGAAGGTATTACGGCGCCGTCTTCGTCATAGGTGTCCGCAGTTTGAACCTCCACGACCGAAAGTTTGCGTATTTCCTGAGGGGAGATTACTCCGAAGCGGATTTCCCCAATTATTTTGTCGTAAACTTCCTCTATAGCCATTTTATGCCCTCTCCTTAAGCCTTAACCGAGGAGTTACGCACAAGCTCATTAGACTCCTGCAACAAAAGTTTGAACGCGTATGAAACCTGAACAGGCGAAACCCTGGATTGCTCTCCGCAAATCTGGCAAACATATTTCCGCTGTTTTATGTCGTAGTACGCGATGAGTCCGCAACTTTCGCAGACGTAAAGCACGTATTTATCTGATTCCTCAAGTAGCCTGTCACGAAGCAACATCGCTGCACCATGACCGATTAGGCAGTCTCTTTCCATTTCGCCGAAACGTAATCCGCCGCCTCTGGCTCTTCCTTCCGTCGGCTGTCTCGTAAGCATTTGGACTTGACCTCTTGCCCTAGCGTGGATTTTGTCAGCAACCATGTGGTGAAGCTTCTGGTAATAGATGACTCCCATGAAAATGTCGGTGACGAACTTTTGCCCTGTGACACCGTCGTACAGGACTTCTCTGCCGCTGTAACTGAAACCTAGGTCGATAAGCATTTGTTTGAGCTCGTCGCCCTTCTTGTTGATGAATGGGGTTCCGTCCATAAATTCTCCCTTGGCGGATGCTACTTTCCCAGCGAGAGATTCTAGGAACTGCCCAATCGTCATCCTTGACGGAAACGCATGCGGATTAATCATGATGTCCGGCACAATTCCGTCGACGCTGAAGGGCATGTTTTCTTGTGGAACAATCATTCCTATGACGCCTTTCTGTCCGTGGCGTGAAGCAAACTTGTCTCCAACTCCGGGATACGTTCGTCGCGTACCCTAACTTTCACGAGTTTGCTTCCTTCGTTGGTTTCGGTGATGAACGATGCGTCAACAATACCGTTTTCGGAGGGTCGCATGTCAACTGAAGAATCCCTCATGGTGGGTCCTTTAATTTCGAACTCCTTGTATTCTTCGAGGAAACGTGGCGGGCTTATCCTGCCAATCAGGACGTCTCCTCCTGCGACTTCAGCTTCGACATTGACCACGCCGTCTTCTTCGATGAAACGGTAATACTGTTCCCCACGGTATCCGCGGGTTCCAGCCTCAGGAATTACGAGGCGGTCTCTTAGGCCTCCGAGATATTGGCGGCATTCGGCGTCGTAGATTCTGTAAAAGGATGAGCGGGCTATGCCTCTTTCGATGGATGCTTTGTTGAAGATTAAGGCGTCTTCCATGTTGTAGCCTTCGAACGAAAGAACTGCTACCACGCAGTTCTGCCCGGAAGGTCTAAGGTTATACCCAATGATGTCTAATGGCTTAGTTTGGACTACAGGGATTTGCGGATAGTGAAGTATGTGCGACCGCGAGTCAACTCTTAACGGGTAGTTCACCGCGTAAATGCCTAAAGCCTGCTTAGACATGGCGGACTCGTAAGAGTTGCGTGGAGACTGGTTATGTTCAGCGTAAGGTATCAGCGACGCGCAGGTTCCAAGAATCGAGTAAGACGTTATTTCGAGGTGGGTGGTATGTTCCGGGTACGATTTCGTCCGGGTTCAATGCAACTAGGGCGTTTTCCTCTTCTTCAGCATCCAAGTACTCGATTATACCTCGTTTTATGAGGTCTTCCCAATTCCATTCTTTTGAACGGATTCTCTCTGTTTCTTCGTTCCCAAGTTTTGGTGCACCGTCTTCGACGATTATAAGTGCCCGTCGAACTCGGCCTTGGTCACAATTTATGTAGGCTTCCTCATTCATGCCGTGAGCTTTTGAAAAATATGCAAAGTTAATTTCGGGTGAGAGTTCTCCTCTTCTTCGGTCATCTTTCATCTCTGTCACGAACTCCTTGGGAGAATCGTGGTACCCAATCGGGCAGCCGTCAATAAACACTTTGGCTCCAGTGGTACGTATAGTCTCGCTTGCTTCGGTAAGGGGAACAACGCCTCTCCTGTAAAGTATCTGTTTGACTTTTTCGAGGTCTAAACCCACAGAAATAGACGCTGACAAAGCCAGATTCTTAACGAGCCCGCAGTTTGCTCCTTCAGGTGTCTCGTTTGGGCAAAGCCTTCCCCAGTGCGTCGCATGAAGGTCTCGGGCTTCGAAGTTGGGTTGGCTGCGGCTAAGCGGGGACTGCAGTCTTCTTAGGTGGCTGTGAGTTGACATCATGTTTGTTCTGTCGAGAAGCTGTGTGATTCCGACTCGTCCTCTGCCCCAGTTCCCTGTTGCCAACGAGTGTTGAAGTCTTGTCTGAGACTATGCCTGGTCTTACGGCTATTGAGACGCTGATCATGCGTCTTTTCAGTCCCATTCTTTCAAGCTGGTACTTTATATCGCGGCACAGGTTTCTGAAGGCCACCCTGAAAAGGTCTGCGAGAAGTGGTCCTGCGAGCTTCAGCCTCTTGTTTTTAAAGTGGTCTTTGTCGTCGGGTTTTCGTCTTCCCAGCTTCAGCTCGATTACGCGTGAAGCCATCTCGCCGAGGAAGTAGGCTTTGTCTTTTCTTTGGTCAGTCGTTCTGCCGACGTGAGGTAAAAAGTTTCTGTCAACAATCGTTTCCGTCTTCATGAGCCTGTAGCTTTTAACTTGACCGTGAGCTACCCTGTTGCCAATGAACAGCAAGGCGTCTTCAGCGGTTCCGACGTCAGCCGCCATCTCAAATGACGGTTCAAGTTCGCTTTGAATGGTCTTGTCCGCAGAAACCGCTTCTGCAATTTCTCGGTCGGACTGTAAACCCAAGGCTCTCATCATGATTATGAATGGTATTTCTGACGGGACACCTGGCACCGAAATGTGGAGTGAACCGTTTGACTTCAGTCTGAGTTCTATTCTGGCTCTAAACCCAACGGTAGTGGAGAATACTTTTGCTTGATAAACGGGGTTTACTCCTCTTGAGTCAATGTCCACGAGTATGCGGTTTGGCGCCAAGTCTTCAATGGCTACGATGACCCGTTCTGACCCGTTTACGACGAAGTAGCCGCCTGGGTCAAGAGGGTCTTCGCCTTGTCTGATCAATTCTTCCTCGGAAAGTTCTGAAAGAAGACAGTATTTCGACTTAAGCATGGTTGGCAGGTCGCCGATGTAAACGAGTTCTTTCTCCATTTCCTTGTCGTCAATTATCGGCGTCATCTCGACGGAGAGGGGCATTGAATATGCTAGGTTTCTCAGCCGTGTTTCCATGGGATAGATTTCGTGTCGAGTGCCGTCGACCTCGGTTACGTAGGGACCGTAAATGACGTCGTTTTCGATTTCGCGTACGATGAATATTCTGCCGAACTTTATTTTGTATGGTCCTTCAGGAACCTCGATTTCGACTTCGCTGACCTCGTCTATTACTTGTTGAAGACCGCGTTCCACGAACTCGTTGTATGAATCAAGATGTTGCCTAACTAACCCTTTCTCCTCTAAGAGGGCCTTCTGTACTAAATATGCATCTTCAGAATTAATCAATTTATGAAAATTCCCCTTTCAGGTTTTGAAACGACTAAATGGTTACATATGGGACTATTCAGGATTATTCCTCCAACGGACTGTTGGCCTTCCAGCCCGATGGGAAGTCGATTATTTTCGCTTTTTCTGAAAGCTAATGAGTAAACGATGGACGGTGCTAATAAAGGTTATCATTTTCATTATTCTGATGATATTTCTAGCTTCCTTCTTCGATGTTGTTTCTCACGCTCATGCAGACCCATGTCGGACCAAGGTTTTTGATACACAGACACCTTATTGTTTGGGGTGGCTGACGAAGAAATTCCAGATTATGTTAGTAGCTGTCGCTGGCCAATTGTGACCGAAGCCGACAGGAGTGTATAAAACGACTTCTGCACCGTTTTTGCCGCCTGAGTAGACATCCTTTATTGTGTTCCCGTCAGGGCTTGTCTCCGTCTGTGGGATTTCGGAGCATCTGTCATGATTAACCTAGAAGTTTGCTGACTCAGCGACTGAAAGGCTAAGCAACCCGTTGGAGGATAGACCCCCATAGCAGTATACTGATGTTTCATTCGTACCGTGGAAGATTATCACTGCTACGGGATGCAAAGGCTCTGCGATTTTTTGAAGCGGAGCGTTCCCGTTGAACTTACCACCGATTGAGCCTGCGACTGGAGCAATAGCAGCAATTTTATCTGAGTTCAGACTGCCAGACGGTACGCCATGATTGCACCGTTTGAGAATCCTGCCACGTAGATTCTATCTGGATCGATTTTGTATTCTTGTTCAAGCCTGCTTATGAGTTTGCGTATGAAGCCTATGTCGTCAATGTTGTTTGTGTAAGCCTCGCCACAACAGTATGGTACGTTCCAGCTTTGCCCTATTCCCTCAGGATAGACGACAATGAAGCCTTCACTATTCGACTTCTCAGTGAACCCCGTCGCTTCTTCATTTCTTCTCGCGGTTCCTCCATATCCATGCAGCGAAATAATTAATGGCGTAAGATTGTTCCCGTTATAACTCAGCGGGATGTGAACCATGTATCTCCTACTTCTGTCACTGAATTCAAATGATACATAAAAGCTGCTGTTCCCCGACATTGTATGCATTAGATAGAAACCTATGAAAAAAGCGAGTAGCAACACGATAAGAAAAAGAAAACGGTTCTTGATTTCACTCCCCTAACATTAACATGTTCATAAATCGATCTTCCCAGATTCCACAGTCTTTCTGCAAACCTTTTAAGCCTTTGACATTACCCCTTACTTGCAGAGTCGGTCAAAAAAGTAAAACAACGAATGCTTAAGGACTTAAATTTCCTAATCTGTCAGTAATGGTTTTGTTTTACCGACCCTATTATTCGCTGATACTAATGAAAGCATACCTCGACTGGATTTTCAGACGGGAAGCTGCTTGTGACCCTAGTGCCTAACCATACAAGATGAAAAAATCAGATTGCATGTCAGTAATGAATATATAAACATCCTATAAAACAAACCAATGTAAGCAAACCACAAAATAATCTGAACCATACGCCATCCCAGATATACTTAAGTATAACGTCAATTTTAAGCAAATTCTGGCGCTTCGTAACTGAGCCCTGGTAGTATAGTCCGGTCTAGTATAGGCGGCTGTCGCCCGCCCGACCCGGGTTCAAATCCCGGCCAGGGCGCCACAATGCTATTTTGTCATGTTGAATAGGCTTGGGGGAGTGAATTTTGTGGTTATTTTATGTTTTTTCCGATTTCGAAGGCTTTTCGCATCACGTCGTGTTCTTTGTCAACCGTGTCTTCTTTCGTTAAGCCTATCTTTGGAATTATGAGTCTCTCGGCGATTGGGATTCCCAGCACGTTCATCACCACGTTTATGGATTCCACGGTTTCCTGTAACAGGTTGGTGCATCCCTGAACAACGACGATTGCCTTCTTTCCAGCGGGTACCCGCGATTGCATCGTCACTTTCCTTTTTTCGTCAACCGTATAGATGAGCTGGCTGGTACACAGTCGGTCCAGCCAATTCTTCATGTACCCCGTTACTGAACGATTTATGGACGGCGTTCCGACAATCAGCACATCAGCCTTGAAAACCTTCTTTAGGTGCTCTTGGAACCCGTCATCAATTGGGCAGACGCCGTCAGGGTAACATTCTTCGCACCAGTTGCAGTAGTCCAAGTTCAAATCTACTAAGTGAACTATTTCGCAATGGTGACCGTTTGTTTCTGCTCCGCGGAAGATTTCGCTTATTAGCTTAACCGTGTTCCCGCATCTGTGCGGACTCCCATTTACACCGAGTATATTCACGCATATTTCCCCATTTAAAAAAAACAAATTTAAGATGTATTTGATAGGTTATAAACCTATTATTCACTTTGGCTAGGTAAAATTTATTGATCATTTGAAATATGGGCAAGTTGTTTTTTTATGGTACGTTCTGAGAATGGTGTAGGTTAGACTAGTTTCTTGATTGCTTCAACGATTTTCGTTTTACTTGGAACAGCGGCTTCCTCTAGCACAGGACTCATGGGTATAGGCACATCTTCTCCTGCAACTCTCAGAACTGGCGCGTCGAGGTAGTCGAAGGCTTCCTCCATTATCTGCGCCGCTATTTCCGCTCCTACGCCACAAGTTCGATAGCCCTCATGCACGACGACAGCTCTGCTTGTCTTTTTCACTGAACCGATTATGGTTTCAGCGTCAAGCGGCTTCAGTGTCCGCGGGTCAACCACTTCCACGCTGATTCCTTCTTTAGCAAGTTCCTCTGCTGCTTCCAAGGCTAGGAGAACCATCCTCGAATAGGCAACTATTGTAACATCGGTGCCTTCCCTTTTCACGTCTGCGACTCCAAGCGGAACAGTGTATTCTCCTTCGGGAACTTCGCCTTCTGTACCGTATAGCAGCTTTTGTTCTATGAACATGACAGGATTATCGTCTCTTATGCAGGTCTTCAGTAGCCCCTTAGCGTCGAAAGGTGTCGAAGGCATCACGACGAAAATGCCGGGAATGTGCTGGTACCACGCTTCGAGGCTTTGAGAATGGTGTTCAGCTATGCCTCTGCCTGCGCCTCCCTGAGTGCGATAAACAACGGGCACAATGGATTTTCCGCCAAACATGTAGCGGTTCTTAGCTGCGATGTTGATTATCTGGTCCGTGGCAATCGTCGAAAAATCGATGTACATGATCTCTGCGACAGGCCTGGTCCCCGTCATGGCTGCTCCTGCCGCTGCGCCTGCTATAGCGGCTTCCGAGATAGGTGTGTCCCTAACCCGTTCAGCCCCAAACTCGTCGTAAAGTCCCCGGGTGACTTGGTAAGCGCCGCCATAAATCGCAATGTCCTCGCCCATGAGGAACACCCTTTCGTCCCTCAACATCTCCTCCCTCAACGCCTCGTTCAGAGCCTGAACGTACTTAATTTTCCTCGTTTTCACACCCTTTTTCTTGGCTTCAGCTAGGGTCTTGATGGAAGTTTTTGAGTCAACGTAAATTTCGGTGTAGAGTCCATCAAAAAGAGACTCTACAGGCGGATACGGGCTGTTGAGGGCGAACTTTTCAGCTTCGTTAATTTCGTTGGATATTGATTCTTCGAGCTCCTCAACCTGTTTTTGGGTTAAAATTCCTTTTTCGACAAGTTTTTTCTCAAAGTTGGTTACAGGATCACGGCTTTTCCACGACTGCTCTTCTTCTCTTGTTCGGTAAGCCCGCGGGTCACCCTTAGAATGACCATAGAATCTGTAGGTCTTGCACTCGATGAAGGTTGGACCTTCTCCTTTCCGAGCTCTCTGAACGGCTTCTTGGACTTTTCTCTTCACGTCCAGAACATCCATGCCGTCTGCAATCACGCCTGGAATGTTGTAGCCCTTGGCTCTTTCAGCAAGGTCCGTGAACGGGAAAGCTCTACTCACGGCAACGGACATGCCATAAAGGTTGTTCTCGCAAACGTAGACAACTGGAAGGTTCCAGATTGCAGCCATGTTAACGGATTCATGGAAGGCGCTTGTGTTCGTTGCGCCGTCGCCGAAGAAGCACAGAACAACTTGGTCAGTTTTCTTGAGCCTTATAGACAGTCCAGCGCCAGTGGCGACAGGAATGTTTGAACCCACGATTCCTGTGGCACCCAAGTTTCCAGCGTTGACATCCGCAATATGCATCGAACCTCCTTTACCTTTACAGTAGCCCGTGACTTTACCGCAAAGTTCAGCAAGCATCAGTTTGGGATCTCCGCCTTTCGCGATGCAGTGTCCATGACCTCTGTGTGTGCTGGTGATGTAGTCGTCGCCTCGGATGGCTGCTACTGCGCCGACCGCCACGGCTTCTTGTCCGACGTAAAGGTGCGACGCTCCTTTGACGATGTCTCGGCTGAGTAGGTCACTGACTTTCTCTTCGAAGAACCTGATTTTAAGCATCTTTTCTAAATAGTCAACCAATTCGCTAGACTCTGGACTTCTTGGCATGTTGAGTCCTCCGCTTCAATTACTAAAATCCAACCTTTTCTTAATAAAGTTCGCCTTAAGCGCGCGCACTTGTATTTGATTCGGTATTGGCAAATAATTGCAGCTGTGTACAAAAAAAGAGAATTAAACAGTTTTAACTTGAAGTTTCAACAATCCACTCGTCCAGTTTTCTTCTCGCTTCTTCGTCGGCTATTTGGACTGGCGGGTGCTTCATGAAGTATGCTGACGCGTATTTTAGATTGCCGCCCACTCCTTTGTCTAGAGCTATCTGTACGCACCTTATTGCATCGATAGATACCCCGCCTGAGTTTGCCTTGTCGTTCACTTCCAGCCTCAGTTCCATGTTGAAGGGGATGTTAGCAAACATTCTTCCCTCTATCCTAATGAAAGCCAACTTAGTGTTTCCCAAGAATGGAATGAAGTCGCTTGGACCGATGTAGATGTCCTTATCTTGCAGCTTCGAATCGTCAGGCATCAAGCTGCGGACCGCTTCAGTTTTCGATATTTTTTTGCTTGCCAGCCTTTCCCTTTCCAGCATGTTAGCGAAGTCTGTGTTGCCGCCCACGTTAATCTGGTACGTTCTATCTATAACTGCGCCTCTGTCCAAGCAGAGACTTCGTCAAGGTTCTGTGCGTTATGGTTGAACCAATCTGAGCCTTAATGTCGTCCCCCACTATTGGCAGCTTCTTTTCACGGAATTTCTTCTCCCAAGTTCCGTTTGAAGCGATGAAAACTGGGATACAGTTCACGAAGGCGCATCCCGCCTCCAAAGAAACGTCCGCCCAGAACTCGGTTGCCTTTTGGCTTCCTACAGGCAAATAGTTAAGCAAAACTTTCGTGCCTGAATTCTCGATTTCGTCCATGGCTACTTTTCGCAGTTCCTTAGCGGATTTGGTTTGCTTCAGCGGATTAATCATGCTGACAACGTACACTCCGACGCCGTCCAGAATAGGGGATTCCTTGACCATCGTTTTACCGCATGATGAGACGCTGTCTATCCAGCGAACGTAATTAGGGTCCGCATAGATTGCCTCGCTCAGTGGCTTGCCCACCTTATCAACTGCGACATCAAAGGCGCTTGTGAATTCTATGTCCTCAATCCCGTAGCCACCAAGGGTCTCGTGCATCAAACCATTTTTTTTAGTTCGGTTCTTTTTATAATACTCTATTCCCTGAACTAACCCGGCAAAGCAGTTGCCGACTCCTACGACACCGACTTTAATTTTTCCCATGAACTTCGTCTCCATATTGTTTCTTTAGACAGGATTGTTTTATGGTATCATGAAACATATAAAGTTTTATACTATCATAGAATAGTAGGACCATGGTCAAAGAACCCGTTGAAAGGCTCAAAGACAAAATACTTAAAGAGAATCTGTGGGTTTTCTTGTTCAAACTCCTCGCCCAGAACGATGAGTATGCTTACGAGTTGAGAAAAAAGGTCAATTCCGAGTTCGGCTTTTGGTCAGGAAGAGTAACGGGATACAGAGTTCTATATTTGCTTGAGAAGGACAAGTATGTTGTTTCCTATGTTGAAGGACGGCGAAAATATTATAAACTCACAGATAAGGGAGCGAAGCAACTTTCAAAAGCAAAGGACTTTATGGGAAAAGTACTTGCATCATTATAAAAAACATACCTAATATTCTAGTTTAAATGGAAATAACACAAGATTTTTACCCACATACTCTTTTAAGTCTTATTTGGGTGTCAAAGTGAAAAGAAAAAGTGAGGAAGAACAGCCAGTTGCGGGAAAGGTCGCTATAATAGTTGGGGGCTCGAGTGGCATTGGTGAAGGTATAGTAAGAGACTTTGCCAAAAGAGGAGCTCGTGTAGTCATCGTTTATAACATGTCAATAGAAAGGGCTGAAAAAATCGCAAATGAACTCAACAGGAAATACAGATCTGAAAGGGTAATTACGGTGCAAGCGAATACGACGGATGAAGAAGCTGTACAAAGAATGGTTGAGAAAACAGTTGAGGTTTTTGGTGGAGTCGACATACTCATTTACAGTGCAGGCATAGTGAAGTCAGGTAGTGTGAAAGAATTCAGCCTTAAAGACTTTGAATACGTAACACGCGTGAACTACACAGGATACTTTCTTAGCGTAAAGCATGTAGCACGAGTCATGGCTGAACAACACGAACGGGACCCGTCGCGAATAATGGACATTATTCAGATAAATTCGAAGTCAGGCCTTCAGGGAAGCGAAAGAAACTCAGCCTATGCAGGAAGCAAGTTTGGAGGTATAGGATTGACTCAGAGCTTTGCTCTTGAGCTTTGGGAGGATGGCATTAAGGTCAACGCTGTGTGTCCAGGCAACGTTTTCGACGTTCCATTGTGGTCTGACCCGAAAGACGGACTTTTCGTTCAATATCTGAAAGCGGGGAAGGTTCCTGAAGCTAAGACAGTTGATGACGTCAGAAGGTACTATGAGTCAAAGGTTCCCATGGGCAGAGGTTGCACTGTCGAAGACATTTTGCGAGCTGTTTACTACGTGATTGACCAGAAATATGAGACAGGTCAAGCTGTACTCGTCGCTGGCGGGCAAATAATGAGGTAAAAAAACCAAAATGGTGTAAAACATGGGCTTTACAATAAAATGGTTGGGACATGCCAGTTTTCAAATCAAAGTGAACGGTTTTAATATTTACGTTGACCATTACGAAGGCACATATGTCGACAAGGCGGACATGATACTCGTTTCCCACGAACATTTCGACCACTGTGATATTTCAAAAATCGAAAAAATCCGAAAGGAAGAAACCATCATCATCGCACCATCGACCTGCTTATCCAGAATTAAAGGGAAAGTTAAGGTCTTGAAAGCTGGTGAAAAAGTAACAATGAATGATTTTATCATCGAGGCGGTTCAAGCATATAATATCAAACGGTTCAGGTCGCCTGGCGCCCCCTTTCACCCAAATGGCTCAGGGCTTGGATACTTGATTACTGCAAGTGGAAAAACCGTTTACTACGCTGGAGACACTGATTTCGTTCAAGAGATCAATGAACTAAAAAATGTATTTCTCGCCATTCTGCCGACTGGCGGAACCTACACAATGGACAACCCTGAAGTTGCGGAGGCAACCTTAGCAATTAAGCCTCAAGTCGCTATTCCGATGCACACTTTGGACTCTGACCCAAAACAGTTCAAAAAGCTTGTTGAACAATCATCAAAAATAAAGGTGACTCTGCTTAATCAAGGTGAAAAATACGAGTTCAAGTAAGGACATTTTTCAGTAGAAAAAGGTTCATAACTTTATTTCCAAAAATTCTTCGGTTTCTCTGTTCATTCCTTTATCTTATACTTTAATGGTGAAACATGGTAAATGCTTATTTGATTGTTTAATAGTAAGGTGTTATTGGGGATTTTCCTTGAAGTCTTTTGGTAGACTTGAAAGGCACCATAATTGGCACATGTGTTGGCTTAATCATTGGCGTTGTCTTGTACGCATCTGTGTGGGTTACACCCTACATTAGGGACATGCCATGGTACATTGCCCTTTTTCTCGACATATTCGGTTACTGGGCACTAGCACAGTATAATTTCGCTCTCGAGATATACTTTATTCTTGTCTTCACTGCCATCGGGACGCTTATCGGAATGGCGATAGATTTGATTCTGAACTTAAAAGGCAAACATAAAATATAAAAAAACTTAAGCGATTTCCTTTATAGCATCAGCAACAGCTTTTTTCGCCTTTCTCTTTCAGGATTTTCAACGCTAATTCCCTGTTGACTTTTCTGGGCTTCTTTCCCCACAATCTCTGGAAGTTGTCTGCGTAAATTTTTCTTACGGCTTCTTTCGGCAGCTTCAGCCCGATGAAAGGCTTTTCGTATCTTGTTAGAAGCTTGTCAGCAGTTGAAGGCGTATAGAACTCTTCGTCCGACTCTAGAAAGTTTCTGATCAGCCATATCCTGTCAAGCGTTTCCTGAATTGTTTGCCAGGTGGCGATGTCGGTGCCGAAGAAGATTCGGTCCTGATGCTTGATGAAAAAGGTTCTCCAGTCGTCTCTGCTTTGGGAAATGTTGTACATGAGCTCGATGCCGAGTGTCAAATCGAGACCAACATTTCTGTAATGGTTCAGAAACTCCTCGGCTTTTTCGAGGTTAGCTGAAATAAAGTAGAAGTGGCACAGAACAATCTTAAGGTTCGGGTGAGCGTTGAGGACATCCTCCATCTCGTTGTATAACTCTTCTTTCGTTGGATAGTCGTCGAGGTAGTAGACCCATTTTTGCTTCTTCGCCCAATCTGGAGCTGACTTCTCGTCCCAGAACTCCTCAGGATCAGCGACATGACAAAGAACTGGAAACCCGAGTGATTCACATTCGTCCCAGAAGCCCCTGTAATAATCGCTGTTTAATGGCGTGTGCTTATTCCTAAGAACAGGCTTGTTTCCCATCTCGCCGACTCCGTCAAACCCTAACTCACTAAGCATCATAATGTACTTGTTCCAATCCACATTAGGTAAGGAATCGGTCTCACCTGACCATGGCACAAATCCGCCAGTGTAGAACCGACGTGGAAATCTCAATTTAAAGTATAAGCTTGCATCTCGCCCTGTTACGTACATCCCGCTGAGTTTTCCCTTCTCCAAAACATCTGCATAGAGCTCGCTTTGCCTGTGTAATTCTTTAAAGGCCCATTGAACGTTCCCTGCGTCGAAACCACCGAAATGCGCGTGACCGTCGATTACGGGTAAATCCGCAAAATCCGAGAACTTCATTTACCTTACACCATGTTTTACGATATAATCCATATTGTTTGTTGATTTCCTCTTCATAATTGCTTACCTTTCCAGTTTCAACATCATCGACTTTGATGGATATATATGGTACAGTTCGATAAAGGTCTTTAATGGTAGAAGAAGTGCAAAAGGAATTATATGAAGGAAGTCATTGGCAGAATATTGTGATTTTGTGAAGTAATTTTTTTTGAAGTTTTGCCAGATGAACTAGGCTCTATCCAGCAAATTGATTTAATAGAGATTAAAGATAGGAAAATTACTTGGGCTTTTGAAATTGAATATATAACAGCGATTACTAAGGCTTTTAACCGTTGTTCGAACATCCCTAAAGATTATGGAACACGAAAAGACTATTATTCAAAAAAATAAACTATGGATTGCTTAAAGACAGAGCTGAAAAAGAAGGTTGTCGTTGCATTTTCTTTGAAGATATCAATGAAATCATTATTAGAATTAATAAAAAAAAGATACCTACATAAATTTTTTAGAGTCTATTCTCAAAACATCAATGGAAATAAGAGCAAAAAAAGGAAATTTTAGATAGATAGATATGTGAAATGATTCAAGGAATATAGAATGAATTATAATGCGCTCTTGTTTGACTCAGTGAACCCAAAGCTTCTAGAGACTTCATGCAGGAATACAAAGATAAAGGATATGGTAAAAATGTGCTCATCTGACCTCTTAAAGTTTTGAACCAGTAAAGCAAGATGCTATAAATAGAAAATCAAAAATATTTCCATATAGTAAGATGTTTTCTGTTACGATGTTGCATCTGAAAAGGGAATTAAAGAGCATGTGTTCAGAGGCTAAACTAATTAAGCCTAAAGTAGAGCCGCCTCTTGATCGGGATTTCCGACCATCTGTGCTTTATAACTATACATTTCTTGAAGTAGTCTGCAGGTCTGGAAAAAAAGAGCCTTTGGGAATCGCCATTGAGCGGAACAACGGCATGACCTCGGTCTTCCGTACATCCGTTTTTTCTGAACAGTTCAAAATGGTCAAGACTAATCAATATTATGTTGAGCGTCTTGTCAAGACTCTTCTGTGGATGTGGGGCGGTTGGAAGGTAACAATTGGTGGATCTAGAAAAGTCGGTTACCACATTGAGAATGAGTATTCGCCAAGAGGCAAGCGTGCCTTCGACGCTGAGTTCATGGGTGGTGTTTACGAGAAGCCCTTTACAGTTGAAAAAGTAGACTTTTACGATCTTCCACAACCAAAGGAAGAAACAGTTCATTTAAGTAGGCACTTAGACGGGTGCCGCATCGGGTTTGACGCAGGGGCAAGTGACAGAAAAGTTGTGGCGGTCATCAATGGCGAAGTGGTCTTAAGCGAAGAAGTGGTATGGAACCCGAAGGCTCAGAGTGACTCAAATTATCACTTTAATGAAATCATGAGTGAATTGCGTACCACAGCCTCACGTATGCCAAAGGTTGACGCAATTGGTGTAAGTGCAGCAGGGATCTACATAAACAACCATGTTAGGGTCGCTTCGCTTTTCAGAGGAATTCCTAAAGAAATGTTTGAGAAGAAGGTGGCGAACCTATTCCTAGAAATAAAGGAGGAGTGGGGAGGCATACCGTTGGAAGTCATCCACGATGGTGATGTTGCAGCACTTCCCGGAGCCATGAGTCTTAATGACACGAGAGTCCTCGGCATCGCCTTAGGTTCAAGCGAAGCTGGAGGATATATAGACAGACAGGGCAATATAACCGGATGGCTTAACGAACTTGCTTTTGTGCCAGTTGATTTTAACCCGAATGCCCCCGTTGACGAGTGGTCAGGTGACAGCGGATGTGGCGCACAGTATTACTCTCAAGAGGCGGTTGTCAGACTTGCGCCGAAGGCGGGGATAGCTCTTGAAGAAAAGCAGACTTCAGCAGAGAAGCTGAAGTATGTCCAGACGATATTGTCAGAAGGGCATGAGGACGCAAAAAAAATTTTTGAGACGATTGGATGCTATATAGGATACGGCATCGCGTATTATGCAGACTTCTATGACATCAAACATGTTCTACTTATGGGGCGTGTCACCTCGGGGGAAGGAGGCAATATAATCTTTAGGAAGGCAGAAGAAGTCTTGAAGGTTGAGTTTCCCGACTTGGCGGCTCGTATAAGAATCCATCTTCCTGATGAGTCCAGTAGACGAGTCGGTCAAGCCTATTGCAGTCTGCGAGCCTTCCATCTATAAAGCAAGGTAAGGAGATGTAAGTATGAGATTTGGCAAGGACACAGCGGAGTTTTATGTTCCAGATGGCAAATCCATTGAGGAAGCCTTGACGAGAACGACGCACATGGGTATCGGCGCACACCCTGACGATCTTGAAATAATGGCATATCACGGAATTTTAGAATGTTACATGAAAAAAGAAAAACGGTTTCTCGGAGTGATTATTACTGATGGGGCTGGCAGCCCAAGGCTAGCTCACTATGCATCCGCAGAAAATTTACGGTTGCGAGGTTTGGAGAGATCTCGATTGGATAGTTGATTCGGACAAGGTTGTGTTCGACGTTGGTGCCCACGAGAATCTTGCTGTGGCTCTGACTGGTGTCTTCGACCCTCAGATATCCGGTGGGAAAAAGGTACGATCTTGCCACTATAGGGAGGAGGAGAGCCAACGCCACATATTATGAGCCATAGCATAGACATCACAACAGCAATGATCTATGCAATGGAACTCACGCCCCTGATTAAAAACCCACAGCTCGACATGGTAGAATATGTTGCGGACTACATCAACAGATTTAACCAAGAAGTCTCTACAAGACTAGGAAAATTCTTGTGAACAAATTATGAATATAGTATAATGGGGTTATGGGTATTAAAAACATCATTCTAATTAAAGGTGGCCCTTAATGTATTTCGAATTAGCATTTCTATTTGGTGCAGCACATCATGTCTGGATATGTAAGACTTAAAGGGCAAATAACCCAGCATATGGCAGATACATATGGATTAAGTCCGGATTGAGGCAATCGTTTCCAAAACTGGCTTGTCCGGAATTTTATTGCCGCTTGTCATTATTTTATGTCAGAATCGAGAGTAAGAGAATTAGAGGAATCTCAATACCAAGAGTTGTATCAAGACCCACATTTTTATAACGACATAAGAAATCTTCAGACTTTTTGAGATTAGCTGAGATAAGGTAGAAGTGGCACAGAAATTATTTTTTGTTATATTTCGTAATATTTATTGATTTCGTCTTCGTAATGGCATAATTTGCCCGATTCAATGTCGTCGACCTTCACGGATTTCCCAGACAACGAAGACTCAATCAAAGCGTACGACGCAGCCAAGTCTCGCAGTCCCTCGCGTCCGCTTGTCTCCATTTCCCGATCTTCCTTGATGGCTCTAACAAAATCAAGGGTCTCGAGAGCCATCGCGTCTTTTATGCCGTACGGGAAGAATTTTTCTTTAACCTCTTTCTTGGCGTTTTTCTGGAAAAGTTCAGATACATCAGCCTTTGTTCCATCATCATTTATCAATGTGTTGCCTTTTATGCATCCCTTGGTTCCATAAATGATTCGAGGCGTCGAAAAGCTTCTCCGTGTCCTCCCCACGAGACGAAGTGCTGTCCCACGGCTCCGTTCTTGTATTTGATTAGGCTGAAGAAGGAATCGTCAACGTTGCTTTCGGTCTTTTCGACAATTTTGTCTGTTTTATCTTTAGTATACCTGTTCTTTTCGAGTGTTTCGACTAAGCTTGAAATTTCGTCGATTTCGCTGCAGATGTAACGCAGAAAATGCAGCAAGTGAACGCCGACATCGATCGTTGCGCCCCCGCCTGCGAACAGTTTCTTGTGCCTCCATGAGGTTTCCGCGACAATCTTGTCTGGAGACCAGAATCCTCCTATAGATCCACCGATCGTAACCTGCACGTCGCCGATGTAGCCTTGGTCGATTGCCCACTTCGTCTCTCTGACATCCACAAAGTACCTCATGTTTTCCGCGACTCCTAGAACCACACCTTGCCTTTCTGCAGCCTTAACCATTCTGCGTGCAGCCTTGACTGTTAAAGCGAATGGTTTCTCGACCAAAACGTGTTTTCCAGCCTCGATGCATGCTAAAGCTATTTCGTGGTGGGAAAAAACGGATGAATAGATTTCGATGGCGTCAACCTCGGATTTCCTGAGCATCTCCTTATAGTCGGAGTAAACCTCTACTTCAGCGTCTTTCTGAAAATCAGAAACGTAAATCGTGGGTTTGTTCATCGGGTCGCCGCGTGGTCCAACAGGCTTAACCGGAGGAATGCCTTCTGCTGGGCTTCTGAACCGTTTCGCATCGTCAATTTTTCTTGCACATAACGCTTTGATTCTGATGTCTATACCTTTTTCCATTAAGGCTTTATACCCATAAAGATGAGAGGGCATAATGTGTCCGCAGCCAATTAATCCCACTTTTAACATGCTAATGACCTCTTTCATGTTTTCTTGCTGTTTAAATAGTTTTTATATGACATGATTGCGGATTTATCCTATAACTTTAATCTTTGAAGCCCTATGTTTCGAACAGTAAGATTTCTTCGAGAAAGCCAGTAATTCTTTCCAAGTTTGTTATCACACCATGGATATGATTGGACTGAAAGCAAAATCTCATGATCCCCTTAATTTTGTGGTCTCGGTGACCTTGCCCAAATTCTACAGGTTCCTTCGCTGCTGACCATACATGCGCCGACGGGCTTCTTTGGATTACATGCTTTCATGAACAATGGGCATTCAGTGGGTTTAATCTTGCCAACTATCACTAGGTGGCACCTACAACCTGGCTGCAAATCCACGCTGTGTTCAACCTTTACTCCGTATTTGAGGTGAGTATCGAAGTCGGAAAATTCCTTTCGAAAAGTAAGCTTTGACTGAGGGATTGAGCCTAGGCCACGCCAGTTGCCATTGCTGATTTGAAAAGCCTTCTGTATGACAATTTGAGCTTTAGGGTTGCCTTCCGGTTTAACAACACGTGAATACTCATTTTCCAGTCGTGGCTGGCCTTCGAAAAGCTGCTTCAGAATCATGTATATTCCGAAAAGGATGTCCAACGGTTCAAACCCAGCCACGACCGTCGGCACACCATATTCTTTAGGAAAAACCTCGTAGGGTTTAAGCCCGATCACGGTGCTGACATGTCCAGGCGCGATGAATCCGTTAAGGTTCAAGTCCTTCATCTCGACCAAGAGTTTCATTGCGGGCGGAATCAAACGGTGAGACACCAGAAAACTAAGATTCTTTGGGGGCTTGCCTAGCACCTCTGTGGCTGTTGAGGGCGCAGTAGTCTCGAAACCTACGGCAAAAAAAGCGAATTCTATGTCATCTTCTTTTTTAGCCATGTTAACCGCGTCTCTGATGCTGTAGACGACTCTGACAGCTGCTCCTTCAGCCTTAGCGTCCAAAAGCGACATTCGCGAACCAGGAACACGCAGGATGTCTCCGAAGCAGGTTATGACCACGCCTTTCAAAGCCAGCTCAACGGCTTCGTCAATCTCTGAAGCTGGGACGATGCAGACAGGGCAGCCTGGACCCGCGATGACTTCTATGTTCGGGGGAAGAAGGTTTCGAAGACCATGATGGGTGATTGCCCATTCGTGGGTTCCGCACACGTGACAAATTTTGATGTCCCCATTTTTTGGCGTAAGTTCACGGATTTTTTCTGTTACGCGTTTAGCTGTGGTTGGGTCTCTGAATTTCGCGCTTGTCATAATACTATTTTGGTTTTCAGCGGTATTTATTGCCTTCAGTTATTTTCTCCTAAAATTACTAGAAGTTAAGTCTCTTGATTAGCCAAGTATCTCAAGTTCTGAGATAATTTTACTGAATTGCTCGTTCTTTTGCACCTTTAAGCCATCATCAAAGAATGGCAATTTCGTTTATTTTTTCAATCTTTTCTTAATTATAATAGGAAAAAAAAGCCATTTTTAAGAAAAAAAGGAAAAAAATTAGGTTTTATTAAATTAAAGGGTTTTTTGACTTTCAAAGCCTTTTTTAGACGAAAATAGTAGCATTGTGTTCTACTGCTAAGGTTTATCTGATTACTGATATGGGGGATTAATTTGCGAGGTAATAAAAATGTCTATGAAGAAAGAACCAGAAAAGAAGAAAGACGAAGACGACGAAGATTCAGACTGGGAAGAAAACGAAGACTGGGAAGAAGAAGAATCCAAAGAGGACGACGATTGGGAAGAAGACGACGACGATTGGTAGACACTGTCTTACCAACCATCAATTATTTTTTTGTAAAAATTTTTGAACTTTTTGTTGATTCTTTCTTTTTTTTCCTAAACGAATTATGCTCAGTATTGTTTCATTGTTTCTGATTAATCTGATTCGTTTTTCAGTATCTCATCCCATAGCCGTAGGGTTTCTTCAGCTTCCTTTTCGTCAAGAACCTGAATCGCGTAGCCTGCGTGAACAAGAACATAGTCCCCTTTTCTCGCCTCAACCAACATAACGCTAACTTCCCGTAAGACGCCATTTCCAAAATCAACCTGCGCCATTCCGTCATTGACGCTTAAAATCCTCGCTGGGATTGCTAGACACATTTAACATACACTCACATGAAAAAAACAGCGTGTAACATAAAATCGTTATGGCTAAGGGCTTTGAAAACCCGCAACCGCAGCCTGACCGAACGATGTTCCTCCATCGCCCGGCGGAACAACCTCGTGAACTAGGAATTTTAAACCTGAAGACTCAACGGTCTTTCGCATCGTGGAAGAGATGACCTCGTTGCATGCGACGCCGCCTGTGAAACCAACATGCTTTAAGCCTTTCTCTCGGGCTTTTTCGACGGCTAAGACAGCTAACCCTTCAGCTAGGTATTCATAGGCTGCGCGGGCTAAATCTTCCTTAGCCACTTTTTCTCTATTTTTGAATATTTCCTGAACCATGATTGTCGTGTTTAGCGTATTGCCTTCAATTTTTAGCTCGATTCTTAGGGGGGTTTTACTTTTAATAGCTAAGGATTCAAGTTTCATTGCTGGTTCACCTTCGTAGGTGCGTTCGTGACACACCCCCAGAACAGCTGCAACAGCGTCAAGCACTCTTCCACAACTGCTAGTCAAAATCATGTCTTTCCTATTTTTCAATTGTTTCAGGATAACCTCAACCTCCTTCTCACCGTGAGGAAAAAGATCCTGTTTCGTAAAAAGCCAGTTCTCCAAATCTGGTTCATCCTGTAACATTCCAGCAGCCATCCGCAGAGGATAACGGGTCGCCAAGTCTCCGCCGACTAAAGGTTGTTTTTGAAGATGAGCCACTCTTTTAAAGCCCGGCAGCTCCCTGATTGCAGTAAAGGATTTCACCACCCCATGCTTCTCCATCTAAACCGTAGCCGTAACCGTCGCAGCAGATGCCGACAATCTCGTTGACATTGTGCTCAGCCATTAACGCTGCCACGTGAGCATGATGGTGCTGAACCTGAACCATAAGCCAACCGTTTTCGTGAGCGAGTTCGCGGGCAAGCATTGTTGTCGTGAACTTCGGGTGCAGATCGCAAGCTACGGTTTCGACCTTGCTGTTTGTAAGATGGACCAGATGTTTAACCGATTCCTTCATGAATTCCTTGGTTTCAAGGTTTTCTACGTCGCCCACGTGTTGGGAAATGAACGCCTTGTCTCCTAAGAGGACGCAGGCAGTGTTGTTGAGTTCGCCACCTAATCCTACCACGCAATGTCTGCTTTCGTTCTTTAGAACTATGGGTGCAGGCGCATATCCTCTTGAGCGTCTAACAAAGACGGAATTTTCGCCGTGAACTCGAACAACAGAATCGTCGCAGCGATGTGAGATTTGCCTATTGTGAAAAAGAAAATAGTCCACAACCTTGCTGAGTGCCTTAGGGCTTCATTGTCGTCCTTGATTATGGGTTCATTAGGCGGGTTAGCACTGGTCATAACAAAAGCTGACTCGTTCGCCCAGTCAAAAAGCATGTAGTGAAGACCGGTGTAAGGCAACATCACGCCGACATTATGTAGACCCGGAGCAACCAAGTCAGAAAGAAAATAATATCGGGATTTCCTTAATAGAACAATCGGACGCGAGTAAGACTTTAACAGTTCCTTCTCCGTTTCGTTTACTTCAACGAACGTTTCTATAGCTTCAAGGCTTGGCGCCATTAATGCAAAGGGTTTTTGGCTTCGATGTTTAGTCGTCCTCAGCTGAACTAAAGGTTCACTCATGACTGCTGAAGCAGCAACATGGAAGCCCCCGTATCCTTTGATTGCGACAATTGATCCTTCTGAAACTAGTTTTCCTGCTTCACGTATTGGATCTTTGTATACGGTTGGTTCTCCAGTGTTTGTTATTAAGTAGGCTTTGGGTCCGCACTTTGGGCAGGCAACGGTTTGGGCGTGGAACCTTCGGTTCGAAGGGTCCGTGTATTCCTTTTCGCAGAAGCCACAAATTGTGAAATCGCGCATTTTGGTGTTTACGCGGTCATAGGGAAGGCTTTCGATGATCGTGTATCTTGGACCACAATCCGTGCAGGTAATGAAAAAATAGTCGTGCCGCTTGTCATTCGGGTCACGGAGATCCTCTAGGCATTGGTCACAAACCGCAATGTCCGGCGGGATAACGGAGCCTGAAAGCTCAGCTTCATTGGAGCTTTTCAATATCGAGAAGCTTTGGTGCTGGTTGTTTCCGTTCTTTTGCTCCGTGATGATTTCGTAAATTTGTGCTAAAGGAGGCTTTTTGTTCTTCAGGTCTTCTATGAAGTTTTCGACGTTTTTTGGGTGCCCTTCAACTAGTATTTCGACTCCTGCGTCGCCCTTGTTCCGAACATATCCGCTTAAACGGTTCCTAACTGCGGTACGGTAAATGAACGGTCTGAAGCCTACGCCTTGAACAATGCCTCTAACTTTGAACTTCAAGCGCACAGTAAGACATCTCTTTCTCTAAAGAGTCTATGGATTCCGATTTATTCTTAACTTCTCAAGAGAACAATAAAATGAGGACACTCACTTAATCTCCATTAAGGCTTTAGAAATCCCTTCAACAATTTTTTTAGTCGCCATCTGGAGCTCTGGAGACAGTTCCTCCCCAAACCCTGTGCTATATGGCTGGATTCCCAAGACTAATATTTTCGATTTTACGACCTCATTGATTATACCAGCTAGAAACAACAACGGAATAATATGGGTAGAAAACGCGGTCCCAACCATTTTTTCTGGCAGAATAAGTCTTGTTTCTCCAGATTTGGCTTTCAGTTCAGCTGCATCAATTATCAGCATGTGCGTGGGCTGATATGCCTCAATCTCCGATAGAAAATTCTCTGGAACCATTTCACAATTAATAAGCTTTACACACTCGGGAACCTTGTTAGTGAGCTGATTTACTATTTCGACACCTACACCATCATCTCCCCGCAACGGGTTCCCAATTCCCATGATTGCCAGTCTCTCGCAACCCTGAACCCAACGGGCAATCTCGGTTTTAAGAGTCAAGTCTGTTTCACCACCGTTGTAATGCAGGAACACTGCAGGCTTATCATGTAAGAAAGTCTCTCTTGTCTTAAGAATTACGTCGTTTTTCGTCATTGAATTCTCTACTATTATGGTTATTGTCATGCAAATTAAACTCGAATGTTACACAAATCAGACAGCCTCTAGAAGACACTATTTGTTGTTCAAAATACCTTTTCAGATGTTGAATAAATCAGACTAGCTTAAAAGTTTGAATTCGCATGGATGAACTGAGAACCTTAATGAGAACCTTGCCCTTAATTTCTTTTGAGAATGATGCGCGATGAAGGTTGCTGCCTTAGTCAGCGGAGGAAAAGATTCCGCACTTGCGCTTTACCGAGACTCTACAGTCAGGATATGACGTGAAATGTTTGGTGACGATGATTCCTCAGCGACCCGACAGCTGGATGTTCCACTACCCGAACATTAGGCTAACTGAACTTTTCGCCGAGGCATCCGATTTACCGCTCGTAAAAGCTGAGACGAAAGGCGAAAAAGAAGAAGAACTCAGCGACCTGGAAAATCTCCTAAGAACGATTGACGTTGACGGCGTCGTTTCAGGCGCAATCTCGTCGCAATACCAAAAAACGAGAGTAGACGAAATCTGCAGGAAACTGGGACTCAAGTCCATAACTCCGCTTTGGTATGAAGACCCCGTAAAATTGCTGAACGAATTCATCAGCCTAAAATTTCATGCGATAATAATCGGCGTTTATGCGCATGGTTTAGACCAGAAATGGCTCGGGAGAACTATAGACCGAGAAACACTGAATGATCTCGTTGAGTTAAACACGAAATTTCAAACATCGATTGTCGGAGAAGGAGGAGAATACGAAACCCTTGTTTTGGATGCGCCTTTTTTTAGAAAGAAGATTCAGATACGTAAAGCCCGAATAGTGTGGGAAGGCAGCTCCGGATATCTGTTTGTCGAAGACGCGGAACTACAAGACAAGACCCATTAATACACGTCGTTTTCATGAAAAAATTTCAATCATCATTTTTTTGACTATCAAGGGAATTCCATTTTTTTGTCTGAAAACGATATTTCGTCGTCGGCTTCATTGGGCGTGACAAAGCAAAGCATCATAAGAGGAACTTTACCTACAGATTCCATGTCATGCGCAGTGCCTTTTTCCGCAAAGAGGATACTTCCTGGACCAGCGACAATCGGTTTGCCACTGTTAAATGAAACTTTAAGTTGCCCTTCGCAAACGTACCAGATTTCATCAGCCCTCGGATGGTAATGTTTCGGGTGACCAAAATCTATTGGCCAGCAGTGAACGAGTATCCTCACACGGGGCGTGGCGATAACTTTTTCTCTCCAAGGCGGCAAACCCTTACGGGCTTTAATTTCCTTTATTGTGTCAACGAGTTTGTTGTTTGCGTCTTCTGGGGGAACATATGGCAACTTGTTGCACCTCACACCTTCTACAGATAAGGTTCATGTTTTTAAATTATACAAATCATGTTTTAAATAATAGACAAAAAATACCGAGTATTAATTGACTTAACGTATAAATTCTTTGACAATAATATTAGTCACTATACTAGAATTAATTGGAGATATTCAATGATCGTTGATGCTCACACGCATTTGGGGCAAGACACTGTTTTCGAAGAAGACTTCACGTTGGAAAGGCTTTTAAAAGGCATGGAAACAGGCAAGATCGACGCAAGCATAGTTCAGCCAGGAACGACGTTTAACCTGAAAACTGTTAAGGAACAACACGATACCATTGCCGACCTTTCGAAAAAAATGCCAAACCGAATATTCGGAATGGCGAACCCAAGCCCCCATCTTCCTACGGAAGAATACCGCAGAGAACTGGAAAGATGCGTCCACAACATGGGCTTCGTAGCCGTCAAACTTCATCCACTAGCTCACGCAGTCAACCCCAACCTATCAGTGGGACGAAAAGTGTTTCAAGCTGCATCGGATTTGGGAATCACCGTTATGGTCCACACGGGAGCCGGAGTCCCATGGGCGCTTCCCTCAGCCATAATTCCGATAGCTCAAGAGTTTCGGAACCTGAAGATTGTTCTGGCACATTGTGGCAGGCTCGATTTTTTCGAATGAAGCATCTTTAGCAGCTCAGCTATGCCCCAATGTTTACTTGGAGACAAGCTGGTTGCCAAACATCAGCATCTACAATTACTGCAAGACCATTGGGGCAGACCGTGTCATGTTCGGTTCTGACAGTGGCGAAAACGTTGCGACAGAATTGGTGAAATATAGGACAATGGGTCTCGCTGAGGAAGAGTGAGAATGGTGCCTAGGAAAAACAGTCTGCTAAATTTTTCAACTTACCCATCTAATAGTGAGCTAGCCCTCAGCGTCGTATTAATAAACGATCATAGAAGATTGGGTATAGAACCCATTTTATAATAAAAAAACAACATCAAATTAATGCAGTGACATAATGGTGAAAAAAATGAAGCTTGGCATAACGAGTCTACACTTACCGGTGGGCTGTTGGGGGAGACAAAAGATTCGGGGACTCTATGACGATTGAGAAACCAATGAAACCATTTGAACTTGTACAAAAGGTTGCAGAGCTCGGATTAGAGGTGGTTCAAATATGCGAGAACGTCGACCTCAACTTGGCAGACAAAGAACTTAAAAAGATTGGTAAGACCGCGGACGATCTTGATATAAAGTTGGAACTGGGTGCTACAGGTATGGACATGCATGTTCTAAAAAAATACGTGAAAATGGCCAAACTGACGCATGCCCCCTTGGTACGAGTTTACCCAACGGAAAAAGAGCCTGTTTCAAGGATAGTTCAGAGAATACGCGATTTTCTGCCCGTTCTTCAAATGGAAGATCTAATGTTGGCTGTCGAAAACAGCAGCCTCTGGCTTTATGCTAGTCAAGAACTTGCAGAGATTTTCGCGAAGGTCGACAGCCCCTTTTTCGGAGCCTGCGTCGATGTTGTAAACTCTACAGGGCTTTTGGAAAAGCCGCTTGAAACCGTCAAGATTCTTGCGCCCTATGCAATGTGTCTTCATCTAAAGGACTATCGAATACAACGCAAGGAAGTGAGTGGATTCACAATCTTCGGCGTACCGTTAGGAACAGGAATGCTTAACACAAAGGCTGTACTCAATACCTTAAGGCATGCAGGTCGAGAACCAGATATTCTCTTAGAGCAGTTCATGGGCAGAAAAGAAACTGTACAGGAAACAATTGCAGAGGAAGATAAGTGGGTCAAGGAAGGCATTAGATACATAAAGTCAATTCTTTGATAGAAATGCCTTTGTGATATGATTTATGTGTAATTCGGTAGCACCATTTATGAAAACTTTGTTACGGATTGATAACATATGAAAGCAATAGTCTACGAAGGACCAGACAAAAGCTAGTTAGCCATCAAAGTTTTGTTCAGACCCTAACCGATAATTAAGAAACAGTAGCTTATCTCTTTCCGAGAAAGCCCAACGAAACTGTAAAAAAATGAAAACTTAAGAGGATGTTTCTTCTCGCCCCTTTTTAGTATATCCGACAATTATGTCGAACAATCAAACATTTTTCGCTTTTAAATCATGTATTACCATTCTTAGATAGAATCAATTGTTTCTCAACGATTCGTCCAGTTTTTTTAGAAATATTTCTGTACAGTCCAGAAACCAACATAAAAAAATGACCAAACATGCCACAAACAGTTTTTTTTATGAACTCTAACATTGTCACACAAATGAAAAACTCGAATTTCACACAAATCAGACCAGATAAATCCTGAAGAAACCGACAATCAAATGATACATATTTTTAAAAGAATCCCAGAAAAGGCTAACGTAAATTTTTCGTATATTTTATGGTCTGCATACTCATTTGGTATTAATGACGTAAGCTGTAACTTGCTTTTACCATGTAACAATGACAGTATTCATATCAAGATTCTGGTATGGAAAGATATAAGAAGACCATGCAATATATTGAGGCAATGGAGAATTGAATAGAATGAAATGTCCAGACTGTGGAGTGGATATCAAGAAACCCATTAAAGAATGGGATCTAAGCCCAAAAGTCCACGTTAAGCTCTATGAGCACTGTGGCAAGAAGTTCCGTGAATACGTTCGAAAATAGATTTCTCTGCAACAGTTCGTTTAATGGGTTCAATTGTAGTTTAAGTGACTGACTTATTCTTTTTGAAAAAGTAAAACAATATCTTTTTGGCTGTTTCTCGCCAGAAAATCAAACGCCTCTCTGATTCCGCTGCCTAGCTCATGCTTAATATGAGCGTCTGACCCTATGGAGAAGCGTTTCCCATTATAGCTAAGGTATCTTCTAATTGCCTTTTTACTTGGTAAAGTCTCATGAAAACCACGTCTATGATCGGAAGGCTTCGTGTTTATTTCAAGAAAGATTTTTCTGTCTCTAACCTCTTCCAGTATTGAATCCAATTTCATCTGATATTCTGAATTCGAAGGATTTGTTCCTCGAAACGGGTCTGGTAGTCTATCTCCACTCCTCTTCGTATCACCAGTTTGTCTTTGAAAAGCTGCTGGGCCTCCTTTACAGCAGATTCGTATTTGTTGTTATTGAAAAAACCGAATCCTCCATCAGAAGGGTCAAAGTCCACATGCTCCGAAAAACCAATCTCGCGGAATTTTAATTCAGCCGCTCTTTTACATAAATCGTTAATCGAAGATCTGCCGTCATACGAAAAGGTTGAGTGAACGTGGTAATCTACAAGCCCAGTCTTCGTTTTCAAAAATTCCACCGTGCTAGACACTGAATTGCCTTAGTTCGCTATCTGACATAACTTCAGTTTCTATGTTCTTTTTTCCGTTCACACCATTATATCCTAAAGTTATAGAAGCGTCTTTTGGCGCGTCCGAGTAACGAACAGTAATCGCTGAAGCTTTCTCTATTGTTTCAGTGCTGGCTTCTCCGACTAGGACCGTTACAGGTCCCATGTAGTCCTTAACCTCCAAAGTTGAAAGGTCGTTGTCTCTTTTTGCAGCTAACAAAAGTTTTTTATTTTCTTCCTCGTTTCGTCCAACGATGACTTTTGTATTGCTTATTCTGAAGTGCCGACCAATCCTCAGAAGTCTCAGTGTCCATTGCTGTCAGCCTTTTTTCGTGTTCAAGATGTTCTCTTAAGCGGTCAGCGAACCTTGGTTCCGTGAGAAGACAGCCCCCCGCTGGATTCGGGTACTCAACTATTCCCAGTTCCTTAGCCAGCGTCATTTGAGGTGTTCTTCTTCTTCCTTTAATCGCATGAAGTTTTTCACTGTTCACATAACCATTTTTCTCTGGTTCAGTTTCAGGTAAAAGCTTACTGACAATGGCCTTAGTACCTTCCCTTCTAAATCAGCTTCTCTTTCGATGTGCAGCATCATGTCTTTTCTTTGCGAGAAAGGTCTTTCGCCCAAGATTTCTCCGGTTACGAGAAAGTCTGCCCTAACTTTTTCAGCTAGTTCTTTGGCTTTCTTTAGTTCGAGTATCCTGCAGTCGATGCAGGGGTTCATCTGGCTTCCGTACCCATGCTTTGGCGCCACGACGATTTCGAGAAATTCGTCATCCAGCATGATTTTGTGAAGCTTGATGCCAGATTCTTTACAGAAACTTTCAACGAATGGTTCGTTTTGCCCAGAGAAGGGAGTCCTGAAATGCACTGCTTCGACTTCAACCGCCTGATCCAGCATGAGCCTTGTAGCAAGCATACTGTCCAAGCCGCCTGAAAGCAGAACTAAAGCCTTTGGCTTTCGTTTATGTTTAATTTCCACCATTAAAAGGTTCACTTCAGCTTCATTGGGATTTAGACTCTTTTATCCGTTACTGGAAAATAACAATTGACGGAACAAATTCGTTTTCGCCTGAAACGGAAATAAGTTTTTATAATAATTCAGCCTTTTCTATGGGTCACGGTGAAAAAGGTGAAAATTAACCTTGCCGTTAAGGCTTTTGAAGACGGGGATGGAATAGTCAGATTAGCTCCAACGTGGGTGCCTAGGGTATTTTTGACTCCTGGAGGAAGACTCAAGTTAGCTCTCGAAGACCTTTACGCCCTCGGTGTTCAAAGGGGAGGCATTGACGAAAGGTGGCTTGCTTCCACAGTCAAAGCTGACAATCCCGGAGCGCCCGACTATGAAGGCTTAAGCTACATTATCGCAAAGGACGGCACCAAGACCGAAAAAATATTGCTGAAAGAAACTGTAACCGAGCTCGGAGAAACAATACTTGGCAAAAACGTGATGCATAAGTATGGCGGTTGGACTGTTCTGACAAAGTTCTTCGACAATGCAGGTCCAATTCCTTTTCACATACATCAAAGAGAAGAACACGCACGTTTGGTCGGTCAAGTCTCAAAACCCGAAGCCTACTATTTCCCGGCTCAGCTTAATGTCATTGAAGGAAGGTTCCCGTATACTTTCTTGGGGTTAAATCCTGAAACAACAAAAGATGACATTAAGAAATGTATTCAAAAATGGGACCGAGGAGACAACGGAATTCTTGCTTACTCCAAAGCCTATAAACTCATGCCCGAAACAGGCTGGTTGATACAAGCAGGCATTCTTCACGCGCCGGGCACATACGTCACTTATGAGGTGCAGAAAGCCTCAGACGTTGCTTCAATGTACCAGTCAACACTTGAGGATAGACCAGTTTCAAAAGACCTTTTGTTAAAGAATGTCCCACCCGAACACCGCGACGACTTGGACTATATTGTCGGCATGATAGACTGGGAAGTGAACGTCGACCCAGAATTTAAGAGACACCATTACGCGGAACCAAAGTTCATCGGGAAACCTGAAGAAACCAGAAAAGAGGGATACACGCATAAGTGGATTGCGTATGGAACCGATGAGTTCAGCGCCAAGAAACTGACAGTTCTTCCCAAGTCAACAGTGAAGATAAGGGACGAGGCAGCTTACGGATTAATCGTCATTCAAGGACACGGAACAATAGGCATGTTCGACGTTGAATGCCCAACGATGGTAATGTACGGCGAACTCACCGAGGACGAACTTTTCGTCACAGTGGAAGCAGCAAAAGACGGAGTCGAAGTCGTTAACAAAAGCAACACCGAAAACCTCGTTGTTCTAAAACATTTCGGACCAGGAAATCCAGCTACACCAGAAACACTTGCAGGCTCGTAAAACTATTTTCCTTACTTAATCTGCTTCTACGAGTTTTCTGCATAAATTCATTTATGAATCTAAGCGAAAGGTTTTTGAATTACGTGCGCAAATTTATTGCGGCACAATCAGGAGTTTAAGCTGAAGCATAATTTCAGAATAGGTGAGTGAAAATGTTGGAAATTTCGGAAAGAACCAAAAGCTTAGGCACCGAAAATGCCTTCGTAGTCTTGAAAGAAGTGAACGAGCTAATAAGCCAAGGAAAAAACGTCGTGAACTTCTGCATAGGGCAACCTGACTTTGACACCCCTGAATACATAAAGCAAGCTGCAATCAAAGCAATAAAAGAAGGAAAAACCGGATACACCGCCTCACCTGGAATTCCAGAACTAAGAGAAGCCATCGCCAAATACGTGTCTGAAACAAGAAAAATCAGCGTGAAACCTGAATCGGTTGTTGTGTCGAACGGCGCTAAACCGTTTATAGGATACACGGTTCTTTCAGTCACCGATTTTGGGAAAGGCGATGAGGTGCTTTACCCTAATCCTGGCTTCCCGATTTACGAGTCTCAGATAGTCGCAAACGGCGCCACGCCTGTTCCTCTTCCTCTCATCGAAAGCAAAGGCTACAGCTTCAGCATAGAATATCTAAAAAGCAAAGTCAACAAAAAGACAAGGTTACTCATCCTGAACTCTCCCCAAAACCCAACGGGAGGTGTCTTAAACAGGAAGACATTGAAAGCCATCGCAGACATTGTTCAGCAATACGACAACCTTTGGGTCTTTTCGGACGAGGTATACTCCCGAATGGTGCACGACAGCAAATTCGAAAGCATCGCCTCAATCCCTGGAATGCAGGAAAGAACCGTCATCGTCGACGGCGCGTCGAAAGCATACGCCATGACAGGTTGGAGAATCGGCTACGCGTCGAACGAGAAGCTTGCCCCGCACCTAGCAAAGTGGGTCACAAACACGGATTCGTGCGCTGCCCATCCGAACCAGTACGCAGCCCTAGCAGCCTTAAGTGGGTCGCAGGATGATTCTAAAAAAATGATGTTGAGCTTCAAAAAAAGACGTGACCTCATAGTCGAAGGGCTTAACAGGATTGAAGGCGTAAAGTGCTTAAAGCCTGGCGGCGCCTTTTACGCTTGGCCAAACGTGACAAAAGCCTGCCAGCTTGTTGGGGTAAAGGATTCAGAGGAATTCAGAAAGAACCTTCTCCACAATGCGGGAGTAGCCGTGTTGTCGGACATCCACTTTGGTCACAGGAACAAGGGCGAAGGTGAACACATAAGATTCTCGTATGCGACTTCTGAGGGAAACATTAAGGAAGGACTCAAAAGAATCGAACAATACATAAAGGCAAATAATAAAAACTAGGCTAAGTTTTGAACAACCCTTAATAATAATTTTTTTATGCAAGTTGTTTTCGCTTAAAAGTTGTTAGCCAGATGACTCCTAAGCTTGCTAGCCACGCAGCTACGACAATAATTGTTGCAGGGAAGAACTCAGCGAAGTTTGTGTTTAACGATATTATTTCAAAGATGAACATGGCGACGCCATTCATTGCGGCAACGAGGATTCCTGCCTTTTGCCCAAGCTTTTTCGCTGTCTGAACAGCTAGTAATCCCCCCAGAAAGAGGTCTCCAAGTCCTAAGCCGATCAGGTTTCCAGACGGAACCCTGGGAAGTATTAATAAAACTGGTAGTTTTAGTTCAATCATCTCGGTTGCTGCTTGCTTCATGAACCCCGTTACGTAAACGTGAAAGATGTCCATAATGGTCAAAATGGCTGCAAAAGCTCCAACTGATCTCCACGTGAACAGGCTGCTCATTTGAATCGTGATGACCACAGCAAAAACAACCACGAAAAGGTTGTACACTGCAAGATGCCAGAAACAAAAGTAGGATACCAAAAAAACAATAGGCGCCACTAAAGCAAGATACCACTTTTTCAAAGTCATGTATGCGAATACAAAAAGCATGTACGAATAAGCCCCGATGAACCCAATCTGTATTGCCTGACCGGGAAGGAACGCAATCGCCGAGACCATTAATCCCATCGCCACAACCATCAGAAGTACGTCGCGGGTAGAATATTTCCTATCATCAAGCAATGGTGAAAACGATTTCTCGATCCTTCTGTATAAAAGGACAGAGGCTACGATAATCAGAAAAACTGCAGACGGCAAAGCCACGTCAAACTGCATTGAAACCACACGGTGAAAGCAAACCTAGAATATCGACGCTCAAAAGTCTTTCGGAACACAGCCCTTCTTAAGTTCCAAATGGCACATAGGATTGTCCATAACTTTAGGTATCCAGCTAAGCAGGTCCGAAGCAACCATGTGATGCCCTTTCTCCGCCTTCACGAAATCGCCTGCTGCACCATTAATGAATGCTCCAGCTACAGCAGCCTCGAACGGCGCAACGCCACGGGCGAGAAAAGCTCCCACAATGCCTGATAACACGTCGCCTGTTCCGCCAACTGTCATGCCTGGGTTTCCCGTGAAATTCAGATTCACTCTATACCCGTCTGTGATTATGTCCACATGCGACTTCAACAAAATAACCGCGTCAAGATCTTGGGCTGCTTGCTTGACGAGCTCGATTCTTCCGTGTGTGCTTTGGGGAAGCTTGGTTTTTGTAAGAATCTCGTATTCGCCAGCGTGAGGTGTCAAAACAGTCGGCGTTTCCAGTCTATGTCTGAATTCTGCGAAGGCTTTCAGGGCGTCAGCGTCCAACAATAAAGGTATCTTCTTCGCCTCGATAACCTTCAAAATTTCTTTCACCGCATCCTGAGTTTCCTTGTGTAGCCCTAAACCGGGACCTAAGACAACAGCTGTCGCCTTTTCAAGGTCACGCCTCACAACGGATAAATTTTCAGTATTCAAGTAGTCCCCGTCTAGCTTCAGCGTAATGAGATCAGGCGACATAGAAGAGATTGCATAAGCTGTTTCACGTGGCGCAGCAATGTAAGCCAAATCTATACCTGTTCTTAAAGCAGACTAACGCTACGAAGACTGTGGCGCCTGAGTATGTCTCACTTCCGCCAATCACGAGAAGCCTACCAAAATCCCCTTTATGAGACTCTGAAGGTCTCGGTTCCATGATTACCATGACGTCGCCGGGACCAGCGAATTTCTCAATCTCTTCAGGAATTCCTATTCCACTAATTACCAGCTCGCCAGTGTACTTTTTAGCCTCAGATAGTCCAAGTTTTGCTTTATGAAAGGTGATTGTTAGGTCCACTTTTACAGCTTCACCCAAAACTTTGCCGGAGTCAGACTCAAGCCCACTTGGGATGTCAACAGCTACACGGAATCCCTTTGCTTCGTTCAGCAGTTTTATGAGGCTCGAGATTGGTGGTCTAGGAGGTCCCTTTAAGCCTGTCCCGAGAAGAGCGTCGACCAGAACGTCAGCCTTGACCTCTGTAAAAAGAGAAGAATCGTAGATTTCATGCAAGGGAACAGATTCTTTTAGGGGCGTTAGTGCTTCCCAATTTTTTTGGGCGTTGACATCAACTATCTGGACCGATTTTCCTGCCAGATACACTTCGACTTTGAAGCCTAAGCAGGCAAGGTGTCGAGCTGCAACGAAGCCATCTCCGCCATTTCCGCCTAAACCGCAGAAGATTGCGACCTTCGTTTCTTTAGGTTTAAACCGAGACGATATTTCTGTGGCTACGTTTCTTCCAGCGTTTTCCATTAGCTGCAGCTTCGAGACCCCGAAATATTCCGCGTTCACTTCCAAAGCACGCATTTCGTTGGTTGTTATGACACTGTTTTTCAAAAGGTCGCCCACCATGTCACAATAGGAAACTTTTGTTGATGCATTTAAGAGTAATGAACCTTAAAAAATTGGATGTTGGTCATCCCTTTGTTTTTATGTATTGTTCTGATCTTTGAATTCTGCCTACAGTTTCAAGAACATTGAGCATACTGTCTATATCCTCTCTTGCCAGTTCGTATTGCTCTTCAGCTGTCCGGTAGATGTCCTCGACAGTCTGCTCTTTCGAGGTTCTTAATCATGTCTAAAAGGTCAACCATCCTAGCGCCTACTTCCGGAGGAATAGTGGACAAAGGCCAAGCCCTTTCCATTAGGAAAAGCAGAATCATCTTCTTTTCGTCGCTTTCTTCGCAAAGCGTAACCAAGCTTTTTCCCACAGCCTTCTTCCCAGTGGCTTCTTCGTAATCCACGACTCTGAAACTATTTTTGAGCACCTCAGGTATCTCGTCGATGTTTTCCGCGACTTTTCGGCGAAGCCTTTTCTCATTGTCCAAGTAAGAAAACGACACAACATCGTAGCAATAACCTTCCGTCAGACTTTTCTGGAAAAGCATAGTGCGACCTTCCAGCTGGGTAAAGCCTGCTCCAGCTGGGCATTTTATGGCTTTAATGATTGTCCGCTGCATCTCTTCGTCTCTGCAAACTTTGAACAGCCACTGACCCGTTAAAGGATCGTTGACGCGGTAAAATCGAACCTCGCCTTTCCTGAGCCCCCGTAAACTCATGTCAATCCAAGAGTCATCTCGCCGTTCCTCAATTTTCCGAACGTCAACCTTGAACTTTTCAAGAGGATTCAAGACCAATGTCTCCCGTTAGTAATTGGCTTCTGTTTCTAAATAAATTTATCCGTCGTTAATAGGCATTTATTAAACATTACCAATCTTCAGAGAAAAGGAGAGCACATGAAGGAAAGAATGACAGAGATAGGCGTAAATATTTAATAACCAAAAACAATTATGATGTAATTGTAGAACAAGAATAATGAGGAACAGAACATGCCGATTGCGTTTGTCTTGATTAATGCTGAGATAGGTTCTGAGAGCGAGGTTCTTGCAGAACTCAAAAAGGTGGAAGGAGTCGAGGAAGCCTACAGCGTTTACGGAGTCTACGATTTGATAGCCAAGGTTAAGGCTGATTCAATGGATAAACTTAAGGACATCGTGACATGGCGCATACGGAGACTCAACAAAGTCAGGTCAACCTTAACCATGATAGTCATAGACATAATGACCACACCATAACTGGTAAAACCAAGGTTCACCAATGATTTACCCACAATTCCAATTCATTAGATTTAGAAATGTGAGATTCAATACCCGTGATTGACTCTGATTAGACTATAAACGGAGTAGCTGAATCTTAAAGGATTTAAAGCAATGAACAGAAAAAATGATTGGATCTAAAGGTGAATGTGTTGGCGGATATCAAGGCTTACATACTTTGCAAGGTTAATTCGGGCACTGAAAGGGAAGTGTGCAATGCGTTGACCGAGTACTCATACGTTTCAGAGGTCAACATTGTTTATGGCGATTACGATGTCATTGCAGTTATACGTGTAGAAAACTTACAACAGCTAGACTTCATGATTGACAAGATACGTATGATGTCGGGTATCACCTTCTCCTCCACCATGATTGTAGGCAAAGAATACAAGGATGATGGAAAAGCTGTTTAACATGAGGGAACGTGGCGCGAATCCCATTTCAGAAACAAAATTATAAAACTCCCTTCTTTTGACATGCTTTCATCGGTTAAAAAAATAATTTATACTGATTGTTGCCATGGGGTGAATCCAATTTTATATTATATATCTTTGGGTTTGAATTCAATGCGAAATTGTTCTTCGAACATATAAACTCTTTAACGTAATCCTTTTTAGGTTAAGTTTCCCAAAAAAGATTGATTGGAGCAACGGACAAAAATGGACCTTGGTTGGCTTGTGATCCCGCTTACGTTTTTTACAGGTTTCGTGTTGGGAAAAAAAGTTCATGGAACCATGGGTATGGCTGTCTCAGCTGTGTTGGGAGCCTCAGTTTACGTGTTAGGTTTATTTCTCATCGCAGGTCCGTCAGCGGTGTTCACCTTTGACATTTTTACGCAGCTTCTCATGATTGCTTTCGGAGCGTTAACAGCAATCTTCGGTTGGTTCATCGGCGAAAATTATGAGTTACCAATCCTGCGAAAGACCAAATAGAAAACAAACTAGAAACATTGAAATGAAGTTATCTATACCAGAAAATTTACGATCATCTGGTCCGAGACACATCTTTGGGTTTTAGCCGTCCGTTTAACTCTGAACTATCATTAAGGTCAAACAAATGCCTTCTCGTCATCCGGCTGAAAAAAAATCATCAGGGGCAGTAATAAATATATGTGTTAAGTTAACTCAACGGAATTATAATAGTCACTTGATTTTTTGTCAATTATTAGGGTTTTCTACAGACTATCAGATATCTTACTACCGAACTAATAGTCCGAATATTTATCTTGTGAAATTAATGGAACTGATGAGACAAGAGGAAAAGCAGAAAAAGAACTTTGAAGAGGCAACAAGAAATAATCTTGAAGAGGCAACAAGAGAATGAAATACTATAAGATGATTAGTCCTATCATTCACTCACTTAGTTAGAAGATTAAGAAAGCATATGAATTAAGACCTAGAATTTGTTTATAATAAATTATGTAAAAGACTCCAACTCCTACCGCCAACAAAAGACTGAACAATCCCCACCAAGGAGTAATATGCACTTTAAGTAATTTATCCAAAATTAATATAATCAAAAACCAAGCTATGATAATTATAAATATTGATTCTGGATGGCTTACGAATAATTGCACTATTTCGTTTATAGCCTCCATAAAATAGTAAATGAGCATTTGAACATAAAAACATTATACCATTCCTATTAGAACAAAAGAGCCCTTTCTTGAAATGCGATAGATGTTGAATGTGGAATACCTTTAGTAGCTAGCTAGACAAGAAAGGGCAAGAGAGAATACTTGAATGAAACCAAAACAAGAGAACTCATGAAAAGTTTGGATGGTTTCTTTGAGACAATTATTGATATTCCAAGAATAAAGGTAGGTAAAAGGCAAACACTTGAGACTTTGATTGATGAAGAGGCTATTTTACTTGCGAAATGTCTAAGAGGAGAAAGGGATTCGTGGTTTCCTAGACAAGCAGATGTTTAAGCCTTGGATTTATTAGGAAGAAATAATGTAAAGCATAATAAGGTTAATTCACCTATAGCACGACGTGCCTCATACGTAAAAACTATATGTTACCTTCGAAACAATAAATTGAGGAACACTGAGGGATTTAAATGAGCGAAATTTTCGTTTACCCAACAATTAAAGAAGTTGCTTTCGAGATTAAATTTCCAGATTTGTTTTCAGTAGAAGGAAAAATAGGAGAATTTCAGGAGAAAATAATCTCCAGATTCCCTGATTCTAAATTGGTTTTGCGACGGCACTTGCTTCTAAGTGAGCGACTTCGTGCTGGAAAGAAAGACTTCGATGAAGAATTAAATCCTTCAGACGTAACAAAAATTTGGACTTTTTTTTCAAAAGAAGAAATCGAAATCAGGGTACAAACTAACTCCGTTAGTATTATTTCAAAGAAGCATAAATCCTATAATAACCCAAATGAACAACTAAAATTTAGAGATACAATTGAGTTCGTTATCGGAAATTTCCTAAGTACTATTAATGTACCCATAATAAGCCGTATAGGTTTACGTTATATTGATGAGTGCCCATTACCAACCAGTGATAACGATACTCTGAAACGACTTTACAATTCATCTTTTCCAACCGATAGATTCTCAATGAACGAGGTATCCGATTCATATTTGTTTATAAATTGTACTAGGAGCAGCCATAGACTTAATCTATCAAGAAACAAAGATAAAAAATGCTCAGGGCAAAGACGCTATAGTTTTGGATTTTGATGGCTTCGAAACTAATATAGCCTCCAAAGACTATCTTCAGATTACTGACGAACTTTATCAAATAATTCATTATGAGTATTTCAACATCGTAAAAGAACCCGTAAAGCAATATATGAGAACTGGCACGCTTAAGTGAAATTAAATGACAGAAATAATCAGAAAACCAAAAACTGTAACAGGGGGAAATTCAGAAAGCCAATTCACGCATAAGCTATGTAATTTTGACAAGTACCTTATTCTGGTTAAGTTAACCTTGGATGGTAAATTTGTCGGCATAGAGGAAGTAGCAATCAACGAAGACTTCAGGTCACTGAAAGATAGAAAGACGCAGGGAACCTCTGTGGACATCAACGAACTTCCTTCAGAATAGGTTACAATTATGTTTTACAGTCCCTTAATTGAAAACAGATTAAGATTTGGCGATGTTGTAAAAGGCTATAATCAATAGTTCCAAATATTGAAAAACCATTTAGCCGTGTAGGTTTAAAATTGAAAATTCTCAGTATTCAGTTGTACTAGACCCTTGCTGTGATATTGGAAATAGGACACTAATTCTCACACCTTTGGAGGAAGTCAATACAGCACTTTTCGATAATCCTTTTCTCTCAAATGATTTGACTTCTTTGAATAAAGAAGGCATGAGCAAGAATTTTACTCATCCAAAAACATGGAACAAACTCACAGATACTGAGAAGGCTGACTACCTAAACAAAAAAGAATTCGGGCAGAGAACCTATTTTATATATGAAGGCAATCCGCTATTTCCAGAATACACTCTCGGAAAAAAATTGAAGTATAAAGAAATAATTGACCCAAAAACTCAATTGCCGAATTTGAAGAAACTAAAGAACAATTCACAATAACTACTCGACACAGAATGATTAGTTTTAAGACAATAAATAGAATTAACTGTCAAAACATTGCAAAGGCTGAACCCATGGATAAAACCATCTTAAGCTCTATAGTACTTCAATTATCACAAGAAACGAGAGAATTGTTAAGACAAAAAATGGGTTATTACTTTAGAAGACCCCCGCCCGAAGAGCAAAGTTGACGAGTAACAGCGTCGGAAAGCGATTATACTGTTTTCACATAATGATATATTAACCTGCAAGAAAAGCTGATAAATGTGTTCACTGCGTAACTATCTGTGTCTGACTGACTGTCTAATTGTGTTGTTTATTTAGTATATATTACTCTCGCACAAGTTTGTGTGTGAGTTATGGTTTATTATGTGTGAAGGGAGAGAGAGTGCGTGTCTCTGACTGACGACACGAGAAGCCTAGTACCTAGTATGTCTAGTACCTAGTAAGCAGTAAGCAGCTGTTTCTTTTATTGATTGTTTGTTTGTTGGTTTCTATACCTATTACTAGAGAGAGATGAGGTAGAGTGAGGTAGTTTGGGTTTGGGTTTGGGGATTAAATTTTAATCATTTGTTCTGTGCTGAAGTTGTCTTTTTGCCTGTACTGAAGTTCTGAGTGCACTGGACGAAGCTCAACAGTGATTTTTACATGCCCTAGAGCCTCTTTTGAAGCCTGTGCTAAAGTCATCAAATTCCAAATGATTCAGTGGACTTTTTTTAGATTTTTTTTCGCTTCAATTTCACTTGGAAAATGCTTGGTTTCAATGAATCTATTTCAAACCCTAAATAATCATTTAGGAATCCAATGACATCACATCAAAAACAAACAAAGTCTTGGGGCATGGAAATCAAGGGATTTGATGAGGATATGTAAAGAATAATTAGATACTCTTTACATAATGAATCACGAGCCCAAAAACCACTAGACGTAGGGGAGGGTACATACCATATTATATATATGGGACACTTTTTTTTATATTTATTTTTCCAAGCCATTACCCCTAAAATGGGTTCATTGATACCAGAAATGCCCCTTTTAAATCGATTCCTTAACCTACATCTGGGGGAGGACAGAGTTTTAAACAATTTTTAAAAAGGACATGCCTTATGGGAATAGAATGGATACGTTTCAATGTCCCAAAAAGATGTATCCAATCTATGTTGCAGAGAGGACTTAGTACAAAATACGCTAAAAAACAACGTATCAGATGACCAAAAACCATTGAAAACATACCTAAAAAAGCCAATTTGCATGTTGTTATATACGTAATAAGGAGGTATTTATCACTGTTTAGGGTAGTGTTTTTAGTGTAGAAAGTACCTATCATGAACAATTAATACAAGTATGGAGCTTCAAAGGTCAATGAGTAAAGACTTGCGCCTTAGTTCTTTCTCATGTTTGATTTTCTCTTTCTTTATTCTAGTCTTTAGAGTTCGAGCATGCCTTCCACAACAGGTATCTTTTTGGACAGTATTATAAACTCGTCCACAAACCTTACAAATCTTCATGTCATTATTTCCTCTTCCTCATCTGGGACATCAATGATTGTTGCTTCATAACATTCTTCATGATACACATTTTTCGGGTAACATGAACCTTGTCATGGACAATGAAGGACTTACCACAACGTGGACAATGATGCACAATTCCCTTATTCTGATAACGTGCCAAAACATTGTTGGTCATTGGATAGGAACCACTTTGTGTTGTCATCTATATTCCTCTTCATTTGGGAACTGAATTTCAACCATTTTGGGTTTATCACCATTGTACTTAGGATATAGATAGGAATGTTCTAAAAGTCCCGTATTTTCATAATAACTGTACTTGGCTGTCTTCTCCACAAGACACTTTCTAGCAAACTCTAAATCAGATACAACTATTCCAACTAGTTTGGCATCTAGTTCACCCAGCTTACTCCCATATAGCAATGATAATCAGTCTTTTGAATTGTTGAACCAACGGTTTTTAGTCCTATTTACAAAGTCCTCTTTCATTTGTGATTCTTTTGCCACCAAATTACTGCACGAACAGAGGCATCATCTTTCATTTCTTGTGCTTTGGCTTTACCATAAAGATGAGCCCACGTGAGATGTGTAATGACATAACCCAATCTATTTTCTATTTGGTGTTTCCGATTAATCCAAACCATGAACTGTACTTTACTAATTTTAAGGTTACGTTCTGAGTTTTCCCATGTGGTTTCTCTCATTCTTTCAAAGAACCATTGTCTCCAAAGTGGGTCTTGAAACCTTTTGATAGCATAACAACTTATTTTCTTTCTTTGTTCAAAAGATATACCATGTGGATTTAGTTTGTTCCACAATGCTCTTTTTCTACTTGACTCTGCAACCCTTTCATCAGTAAGATTCGTTAAACCTTTGTTCCAACTTGATTTATTGAGCCTTCCATGTAGATGGGATTTCCCACATTTTTTACAAAGTCCTCCCCAATTGTGACCCTTCAAGTTGAGTGACATCCCACATTTTTATGGGCAATCATCTATATTCTTCGAACTGCCTGTATGCACGTTTTATGGAGAATGATTTGTGGCGATGAAGCTTTTTCAGTTGTTTCTTTGTCGCTGGTTTTCTGCCCAATCTATTTCTGTCCACTCTTTTGTGCCATTCTTTGTTTCTTAACCTTGTGATAGTATTGCCGAAAATACTCGTTTGGATTCTCTCTTTGATGAACCTCTATCCCAGTGAATTTGTATGCTCTTATTGTCATGTTAAATCATCTAAGTAATTGTTGTCTTTGGGACTTTATAAAATTTTTGGAATAGGCTCAAAAACACCTTAAAATGAGGAATAAAGCCTAAATTTACCATACTATTATAAATAAAGGGTCATGGTAAGTTATTATAGAAGTTAAGTCTATAAATTGCTGTGTGTGTGGAAACAATGATTGGTTGAGCCAATAAATGCTCAAAACCTATCTAAAAATCGAATCACTCCCACTTTTGAAAAAAATTCATCCCATGCCAAGAAACATTATGGAACAGCCACTTTACCATTCTTTCCACTCTATTATCAACCATTGTTGTATTGACTTCTTATGTCATTGCACAAATTGGTGAGTGTATGGTTCCTGAAGCACTTAGAAGGATGGGCTGGGTTTTACCTCCACATCAACCATGGCAATCTGGTGCTGACATTTATGCAGTGAAAGGTAATGAAATCCTTGTTGGGCAAATAAATGATTTTGCAATGAAGAGCTTCATCAAACCAGATAGATGGATGAGATATCTCCATGAATTTGATGCTCATCCAGAAGCCACTATCAAAGCCATGTTCATCTCTTTCAAGAACAATTTGACAAAAGACCAAGTACGAGATTGCCTTGAACGTAATATCATCATAGTTATCATTGGCTTCCAGATATTGAGCATGGATGAAGGTGTTTTACAGTTAGTCATTAACTCTATTGTTAAGGGTATAGTTAGGCACCATGTGGCTGTTAGGATAGCAAAGATAGAGTATACTCAGAGGGTTATGGAGAAGAATTTGTGGTATGATGCCTTTTGTTTGTTGAATGTGAACTGTGGATTTATCCAAGTACATCTTTTAGAATCAATTTTCCAGATAGACCATGTCGAGGAACAACTGAATGCTCTATGCCAAGATATTCCATACAACTATGATGATACAATGAAAGATTTTGATAAAAGGGACTAATCAATCATTATTCAACAGATTTTATCATTGGTTAAGAGAATCATTTCATAGAGTCGTTACATGTAAACTACCTTGTCATTTATGGGGTGATGGGAACGGTAAGTGAAGCATTGAAGAGGACACAAAGGAAATACTTTAAGTCCCTTAAAGGAAGGTTATCATTGAGAAAATACACCCAATCAGAGAAGGGTAAACTGAAGAGAAAGGTTACAGTGAAGAAGGCACAACAAAAATATTTCAAAACTGATAAAGGTAAGGCATCAATAAGAAGATACCAAACCAAGAGAAGAGAAGGTAAATTTAGTACAATGTCACTTTAAAATATAACCGACAAGAATATTGTACTAGGAAACTGCCTTTATGGTGGTGTATGTAAAATGGGATTATTGGACACAGTCCGACCCATCTTGGGTTACGTGATTGCAATAGCAGTCATCATAATCATACTGGGATGGGCTTCATGGCAGTTGTCTCTGCTGACCTGACAAGTTCAGCCACGACAATGGCATCAGTCCTTATCATTATTGCCTTGCTGGTTGGAGTTGCCGCGGCTTCTAGAGCCTCCAGAGAAGCATAAATGATGTGATTGGATTATTATCCTTCACTCCCGCCTTTTTGGAATTATGGTTGATGGAGAAAAGCAATGTGATAAGAGTGGTTGTGTCTTGACAAAAAACACCTAAAACATCCTCTTTTCCATTCTTCTCACACATCAACCAATAAGAAATAGATTGGTACTTTATTTTTACATTTTATGGTTTACCTATCTTATTAATGAATCATTAGCATTGTGACGCCACATGGTCTCTTTTTCAAGAACTATTAAAATTCATAACTTAGTTTCTTAACTTAGTTTCCTGCATTGTTTTATGCATCTAGACATTGTTAGCTGGTTAGTTAGCGCAAGCGATGAATTAGAGGTAATCAACATGCCAAAGAAAGAAACTGTATACCGAAAGACACGATTATACATTCTTATGACTGAAGAAGAACGAGATGAAGTATTACGCCAAAAATTAACACCAGAAGAATATGCATGGACGCATAGTGAGGAGCCACGAACTATTTCTGACGATGAAGTCATTAGTAAAATCTTTGAATTATTCTTAAAAGCAGGTTTTTTCGAGATTGTGAAAGAGTGACTTAGTGTTTTTATCCAATCTATTTAAGCATGATATGTCATTTAACATGTTGACCTTGTTAGGTGGCATAATATGATTGAAGAGGTAAAAAGGTTCAAACAGATTAGCATGAGACTACCATTGTCAAAATATTTAAGGCTTAAAATGATGGCACTAAGCCTTGATATGGGTTGGGAAGAATTCTTTTCTGGTCTCTGTTATTATTGTGTTAGAGCCGTCTTCTTTCATCAAGATAGTACAACTGACCATGTATATGAGGGAGATGAGTTTGCCAAGTTAATCTATGATACGGGAAATAGGTGGCGAAAGACATTCAAAAACCATGTCTATCAAAAGGGCTTGATAACACTAGGGAAGAAAAGAAAATTAAGTTACAATGAATATCTATCTATATTTTTGTACTAGTCTGTCTTAACATCTTTGTTTTGACAGCCTCAAAGGTTGGGTTGGCGTAAGTCAGGAGTGTGTCGATTCGGCTCATGTTAAAGAACTGTTTTAATAGAAGTGCATCAAATCCATGGTCTCTTATCAACTGTCTTGCTCTCTCAGCCTCTAAACCTATGTGGAAACCATCACCATGTGTCTCATCTGGTGGAACTTCCAAACTTGCAATCAGTTTATAGGCTTTGTTGTACTGAAAGTCAAATAACCTTCCATCACTAGGTAAAAGACTTAGTAATTTATCCGTTAACTCCTCTGTCATTAGTATGGGTACATCACGAAAGACATCTATTTGTCTTGTTGACCTCTTCTTAAGGACAGGCATATTATGAATGAATAGGAAATCATTTGTTGTTTCAAATTGCCTAGCATTTAGGCTCAATACTTCATTGATTCTTCCGCCAGATTTGAATAAGCACAATACCAACAGTTTCGTTGGCTTAATGTATGATGGTTTCACATCACTTTCAATTGAGACTAAAAGGTTTTCCAGTTCATTGAAACCACAGAATCGTGTTACCTCATTGACTACGCTTCTATGTCCTAAACTACTGTCCCATACCATCTCATTCCCTCCTTGCTTCATGTGTGGCTTCCATTCCATTTTCCATTATATTCATCCGTTTACCTTCCTCGTATTCAACAGCTTTATAGAAGTTCTGTTCAACTGCCTCTTCAAGTCTGGTAATCCGTTTCCTTAACTCAGCATTCTCTAACTGTTGTTCTAGAAGGTCTAGTACACCCTCAATTTTTTAGTTCACTTTGATGTCCACTTCTGTTTGTATTTGCTCAACGGCAGCTCCAAGACCATTAAGGCAATCTCTCCTTGCTCATAGAACTTGCTAGCTCCTCAGTGATGTGGTGTCTGTACTCATTTGTCAAGTATCCTTCATGACCCAACAATTCTTCAACAATATCAACAGGGATAACATTACCCATCCTTGTCCTAAAGAATTTCCTCAAGACATGTGTGTGGAACACATAATAGCCTGTGGTCACATCCTTCTCATTAAAGCCCGATTTCTCAAGTGCTGAACCCCAAAGAAAACGTGCTTCACCATCATCCATTGGGAATAACTTTGGTCATCTGCTGACTTCTCACTTGCACTACGTTTGATTGATGTTGCTAGCAATCTGTCCCTATGTTTAAGGTATTCAACCATGAGTTCCTTTGCCTCAGTTGAAATGAATGTTGTACGTCCATCACCAGACTTTGTTGTCTCCCCCCGCAATTCAATACGTACTGGACTCTCATCAAGGTGAATGTCACTGAGTTGCAATTTTAGGCACTCCCCAATTCTCATTCCACTGGACGCTAAAGTTAGGAATAGTGCCTTACCTTCAATGTTCAGATAAGTGACAATCTTTTTCAGTTGTTCATTTGTTGGGATTCCAAGTTTAGTTCTGGCTTTATTTCCTTTAACCCTTCCACGTACTCTACGCCAATATTTCTCTGGTAACTCAATGTCATTTTCAACGAAGAATGTCTTCACTGTACTCAAGTAGAGGTTAACTGATTTTGGTGGTCTTCCATTCACACTTGCCAAAAATGAACCTAAGTCATTGCCATAATCCCTTTGCTCACTGAAGTACTTTTGTACTAAGTCCTCGAGTACTCCTTCACCATAAATGTGTTTAAAGAAAACTCTTAGTGATGTCTTGTACGTTTGTCTCGTTTGTGGACTCAATTCCTCTAAGTATTGAAGCCTATTGCTTTCTGTTTCATTTTTAGATGTCATTTTGATAATCACCCATGTATTGGGGTTGTTTTTGTGTAATAACTAATAAATGAACCACTAGTATTTATAATACTACTAAGTTAACGTACTAGTTATAAATATTATCATCCGTAAGTCTTCTACGGTAAAACAGGCAACAGCGAAAGTATGCGAACTGAGATTATGACGAAACTCAAAATGCACGTCGGCTTCGACGACACCGACTCCCGCAAAGGAGGATGCACAACTTACGTAGCAGCCCTCATCATCGAAAAGCTGATGAAACTGGGAATCTCCTTCACCGATTATCCGTCTCTTGTAAGGTTGAATCCGAATGTACCGTGGAAAACCAGAGGCAACGGCGCCCTTTGCCTAAGAATTTTGTGCGGCAACCAACTTCGCGACAAAGTCAAAGAGCTCGCCATTGATACTGTTGAGAAAGAATCCGACCTTAGCGATCGAGGAACTGATCCTGGAGTCGTGTTCTTTGAAGGCGAGGTGCCCAAAGATGTCGAAAATTTCGCTGAACAAACAATAACAGGCATCGTTACAAAGAACGAAGCTTTAAGGCTCATCAAAAAATTTAACGCTGAGGCAAGCGGATACAAAAAGGGAAGAGGTCTAATCGGTGGACTGGCAGCTATAGGCGCCCGACTTAGAGGAGACCACACATTCGAGTGCATATCCTATCGCATAAAAGAAAACAGGGGAACGCCGAGAAAATTTGACGAATCATCCGTCATACTCTTAAATGAACAGCTGGGATGTTCAGTATTCAACAATGTCGATCCTGAAACTGGACGAATTCTGATAACTCCGAGAGGCCCTGACCCTATCCTTTATGGCATAAGGGGAGAGACGCCTGAGGCTGTTAAACGTGGACATGAAATTGTGGTTAGCTACGAACCTGTTGAACGGTGGGTCATCTTTAAAACTAACCAGGGAACTGATGCACATCTTAAAAGAGCCATCTCGATCAGTGACGTTAGACCCTACAATCCCGTGGTAATCCAAGGCGAAGTAGCAACACAGCCCCGCATCCTTCAAGGCGGTCACGTTATTTTTCGAATCAAAGACAATACTGGAAGTGTAGATTGCGCAGCTTATGAACCGACAGGCGTCCTCCGCAATGCAGCCATGAAGCTGATTCGGGGAGACCTCGTGGAACTTTATGGCGGAATCCGTCCAAAGTCGTCCAAGAATCCTGTGACTATCAATATTGAAAAGTTGCGAATTATCAAGCTTGCGCCTTTTCTGGAAGTGATGAACCCGCTTTGTCCAAATTGTGGAAAAAGAATGAAGTCAATGGGCAAGGGACAGGGCTTCGAATGCCCAAAATGTGGATTTCACGGTTCACACCTTAAAAAGACCCTTTTCGAAACTGAAAGACCCATAAAGCATGGCTTGTTCATCTCGTCTCCACGTTCGCAGAGACATTTGACAAAACCTTTCGAAAGGTATGGCTTAGAGAAATCTGAGACTTCGCAAAACGTAGATTTATCCGTGCCCTACGATTCTTTTTACGGTCATTAGCTTAGTCAATCAGGTTTTTTCGCAGAATCTGTTTCGACCCATGAGAACTTTTTTTGGAGCGCCTTCGGGTAATAGAGTTTCCAGTCGTAGTCTACTTTTTTGCCCCAGTCGTAGTAGATGCGCGGGTCAATGTAGCTCTTGAGAGAAGTGCCGAGGTTGAAATTTCGAGTCTGCCTTTTAGCGTCGATTTGAAGATTCGACTTCTCAATCGCATCTTTCTCACGTTTTTGTCTTTCATCATCTCTTTCCTTTCTCTTCTTGACCTGTTCAACATGCCTTTCTCTAATTCTTTTAATGCGTGCCCTTTGTTCAGTAACAGCCTTCTTTTGTTTGGCAATTCGTTTAGTTAGATTTGAGTTTATCTTGCTTTGTGCTGCTTCTGTGTTCAATTGATTCTGAAGTAGTCTTTGGTTTTGCTGTAAAGTGTTTAGTCGTTCCTCTTCCTTTTTTAAGAGGTTTTCAATCTTTTGTTCAAGGTCCTTTACTTGTTGCTGAAACTTCGCTTGAGAAATCTTGGACTTGTCAACAATACTCTTGTGTCGTTCTTCTTGCTTCTGTAATGAGGATTCCCACGTCTTAGGAATGGTGCGCTTGTGATTGCAGGTTTTTGCAGCCTCAAGGTTTGCCATTGTTGCTGTGTACCTTTTGGCATAATCTGGATTTTCGACTTTGACAGGTGCATCTTCAAGCATACCTTCAACAGCATGTGAAGCATAATATGTTCGGAAAACCTTCGCTGAAAGACCGTGAACAACCTCGCCGAGAAACTCGCTCACGCGGCTTGAATCAACGCCGTTAAAAAGTGTGGATTTTGTGTTCGAAGAAAATTCTTTAAGGTTTCTCACGACGTTTTCTGGAAGTTCCTCCATGAAAACGTGGGGAACAGAATCCTTGCCGAGGAAATTGAAGGTCACTTTCCCGTCATCGTTAAAGTAGATGTGTTCAGGTCTGAGGGTTGAGGCTCCAACCGTGTCTGCTTCGTCAGGGTCTTTCTCGTCGCCTACCCTGATTTTAAGCTTGTCAATCAAGAAACAGACTGTGGCTGTTTTTCTCCGTTTAAGATCCGTTGAGTTCAAGTTTTCCGCTATGCGGTTCTTTATGCGTTCGATGTTTCTTTGAAGCTCCTTCGCCTTCTCGAACTTCCCTATCTCTTTCGCCTGTTTAAGCGTACTGTTTTCAGCAAGCCAAACATACTTTATTCTTTGTGACAGCACGTCCATCCATCTAGCAACCCACATGACTTCAGGTTGCCAAATACGTTTCCAATTACTCGAAAGTTGCGGAGCGTCAGAAGAAAGGTTAAGTTCAATGTCTTGCTCTCGGGGTCCCTGTTTCCAGCTGCCACGCAAAGGATGTTTACCTCTGCCCATGAAGATGCTTGATGGCTCAGCAGTGTAGTTACTAATCTCGGTTCTGACGCCATCAACGGTGGCGTACCCATATTTTTCCCTGAAGGCTTCTCTCTGTTTTTTTCGTTCTTCCGTTAGCTGCTTCTTTTCCGTTTTTGAAAGGCTGAGATTCTTGGCTTTTTCACTTTCAACATAGTCTATGATGGTTGAGAAGTCAAATACTCCTGGGTCAAGTGTTTCTTTTAAACCCAACGCTTTACAGAAGTCGTTGAAGAAGTTTTTAACAAAGACTTTATCATTGACGTAGTCGGTTCCAAGTTTTCTGACCCACGCGACAGCCATCTCTTCCTGTTGTGGATCCAACTCCACCTCTGAACCTTTAATCTTGATACGAATTTTTTTCCACTCATAATGCGGGACTAGGATGCCGTTGTGGATCAGTTGCTTCATTTAAGCTCTCTCGCTTTCCGTTTGAATTTCGTGCCGCCTTTCTTAAATCTTACTTCTATCCAACTAAAGTGTTCTTTCTTTTGATAAGCTTGGTTATCAATGTCGCATTTGGGTGTTGAGTTAGCTGAGCTTGCGCTAGAACATGCCAGAGATGCTTTTAACAATGAACAAGAAATCATCAAAAAAGGTCAACAATTGGTTGGTAAGGTTGAAAAATCCGAGAGGACAGATGGTCAGTTTCGCTGGGTCTCCACTACAAAGGTACCCATTAAAGACCGAAAATGTCAAGTTATAGGCTTGGTCGACATATCAGTATTTTCTGAAGAAGCATTGAAACTCATGACCTACTATGGCATAGCATATGTTGAAATGTAAACTTTGCAGGATTCAGCTGATGCAATAATTCAGAAGGTCGAGGAGCTCACCCAAAGCCTCTGATTCATCTTCGGAATTTTAAGGCAATGTTTACCTTCCGCCCTGTGCTGGGAAACGTTTTAATTAAAGCCATGCATACTAATGGTGAACAACCGAAACAATGGACATAACGGTGTTGGATGATTATGAGTGAAGGCGTCACACTTCCTCCAGCTGTTCAAGAACGATTAATGAGGTTACAGCAGTTGCAGCAGACGCTTCAAAGTGTCTTGACCCAGAAGCAGCAGGTCGAACTTGAACTCCTAGAGGTTGACCAAGCGTTAGGTGAGCTCGAAAAAACAGCTGACAATGGCGTAATCTACAAGTCAGTTGGCTCACTTCTGATCAAATCAGAGAAGCCGAAGGTTACTGATGAACTTAAGGAAAAGAAAGAACTTTCGAACATGAGGATTTCTGTTCTAGGCAAACAGGAAGAACGGCTGCGAACCCAGATTAAAGACCTAAACGAAAAACTCCAGAAAGATTTACGTCCATTCTCTTCCACCTAACGGTGAAAGTTTTGGATGAACCACGCAGGTCCTTTCCCTCTGACGATTTGTATGAAGAATTGTGCACGATAGCTGATGATGCTGCTAGAAAATACATAACATCGAAGGTTTCTAACCAAGAAATCTCTGACCTGACGGTTTCAGTAAATTTAGAAGAATCCGAAAGACTAAATGTCGAGGTCGATGTTGATTTAACTCTTTCTCGCATGAAGAAGCCCACAGATGAAAAAAGACTGGCTGAAGAAGCGGTTAAGGCTGCCTTTAAGGCTATAGACAAGTACATTAGTGAAGCGAAATGTCAGTTAAAAACATAAAGTCACTAATAAGCAAGGTCAAACCAAAGTACATCATTTTACTATGTCACCAAAACGCAGACCCAGATGCCCTTTGCTCAGCATTCGCCTTTTTAAGACTCCTGAAACGATTGGAGCCAAACGTAAATGTTGACATTGCCTGCCCTGAAGGCATGAGTAAACTGTCAAAAGCGTTGACCACCTGTTTACCAATCAAAGTTTTGACCAGCGAACCTCGCTTTGGAGACGCGGACATCATAGCGATGCTGGACACGAACACTGTGAAACAACTTGGAGAATGGGGCGATAAAGTGAAAAAAGCCCGTTCGCCAGTTGTCGTTATTGACCACCACGCAAGCCACCCAGAGACTGAAAAGATCGGTGCCCTTTGCATCTCGGATGAAGGTTCCTCGTCTACGTGCGAAATTGTGTACGGGTTTTTCAAAGAGCTCGGCATTGAGCCCTCGAAGGAAGAAGCAGAGGCGCTTTTCCTCGGAATAGCCTTTGATACGAAGCATTTCATACTGGCAAACTCACATACTTTTAAGACCGTAGCTGACTTGATGGATGCCGGCGTGAATGCCCATGAAATTCTGTCTCATCTTTCTCTTCCCATTGACCTTTCTGAACGCATTGCTCGGCTTAAAGCCAGCAGAAGATTGAGGATTTTGAAAGTTAACAATTGGCTAATCATCTTTTCGCACGTAAGATCATTCCAAGCCTCAGCTGCAAGGGCACTGGTCGAAACAGGAGCTCATTTGGCGATGGTTGGCGGAAAGAAAGACGACCAACTGCAGATAAGCATCAGGTCAGACCAAGAATTCTACAAAAAAACGGGCTTCCACGTTGGCACTTATTTAGCTAAGCCTTTAGGCGAGTACCTCCACGGGATGGGAGGCGGTCACTCAACCGCGGCAGGAATAAACGGAATAGGCGATTTCGAGTCTGCGGTTAAACGGGCAATCAAAATTCTGAAGGCGAACCTCACAAAAAGCCTAGATGAAGACGGATAATAAACTCATTATTCTTCAGAAATTTTTCTAACGAACTCGACGCATTTTGCCTTGAACGTTTCGTAGCTGTTTGAGAACTCGTCCATCGTCTTCACGGTCGCCCCGAAGGTTCCCCACTGCATTGGCAAGAGCCCTTTGGAACCATATTTTTTAGGATTCGATATTTTTACTTCTTTAAGAATTTCTAACTGACGTGCAGTTACTTCGTAGGCTTCTTCCACGACTTTTTTGATGTCAGAAGCATTTCCAATCAGCCTTTCAAGGATTTCTGGGTCAACTGTCTTCAAAACCGATTCGCAATAATCTCCGACCTTAAAGCTCAGTTCGGAGCTTGCCGTCACAACCGCTGTTTGATGGTTCGGGAACTCAGTGTGCGTCATGTTTTCCTTTGCCAAAGTAAGCAACGTTTCCTTCGAATGCCTCTTGGAAGCTGGAAGAATGTCGATTCCCTTTATGACCTCCTCAGCCTGCTTCATTGTTAAACCATATTTCCGCTGCAGGAACACAATCCACTTTTGCTTGTTCTGTGCGCTGAAGAAGATTTCGTAAACTCTCTTTGTGACGAGGATCCCGCAGTAACTGATGTCGCTTTCTAAGGTTTCAAGGTAAGTTTTCACCTGTTCTTTAGAGCCGAAAGGCATATTGTGGTCTGCGAGGAAACTGACCAAAGGCTCTTTGTTCAATGGACGAAGGTACTTTCGACTGCTGGCAACTGCCACTTTTTCAGCTAAACTCTTTTTCTGTGCTGCTTCGTTCCATGCTCCCAGCTCTTCAGCGAGCTTTTTCAGAGCCTTCTCCTTTTCGTGAACTTTTTCAAGCGCTTTATTTATGAGTGTTTCAACCTGGACCTCTCTCACGTGGTCGTCGAGCCTTCCGCCCATGTTCGTCTCGTACACTGTCGTCAACGGGACGCCTTTCTTGACTGCTTCAGCCCTTCCTTCCATCTTGGCCAGTATGAGTTCGACCTCTTGGGAAACCGTGAAGGTGACGGTGTTGTTTGTGCCTACGCCGAGGCTTTCAAGTTTCCTCGTAACGTCGATTGATGCCGGAGAGCTGCCTGCAACCTTGAACACAATGTTTGGTCTGCTCCGCTCCACATTCCCGGAGTAGCCCCAAAGCAAGTAAGAGTCGTACTGCTTAAGAAACTGTTCCGCATCGCTGTAAAACTTTAGGGCGCATCTGACGCTTTCTTCGTAGTTGTCTGCGATGTTCGGGTTAAGCTGAAGGCTAATCATCCCGTGAAACATTTTTGAAGCAATAGCGATCGGTCTGAAAACTGCGAGGTTCCGCCAGATGCTGACTTCGGTTGCGTACGCGGTTATTTCGTCCTCAAGCGCCACAGGGTTTGTGAATAGTTCTGTGTGTTGTTTGGTGATGGTTCTGAAATCGGGGCACAGGTCTTCTCCTCTGTAGCCCTCCCACTGCGCAGTGTCGTCGTCATAGGCTATTGCAGCTAACGACGGGTTCGTCGAGACCTGAACGAAGCCTAAATGGCGAAGCCACCTGAGACCCAAGGCGTAGTCGTTGCCAAACTTGCCCGTCCCCGATGCACTCCACTTGTAGTAGATGTTCTCTTGAATCTGCTGCTTAGCCAGTTGCAGGAAAGAATTCATGATGTTTTCGTTGCTCAAATTCTTCTCGATTTCCTCTGCAGCGTGAGCAACCATAGCCCCCGGCGGTCTATAAACGCCCTTCATCACGGTCTTCATTTCTGTCAGGACACTATCGACCACGGCTTTTGCGACCAAAGGCTCGTTTTGTTCTCCGCTAAAGACACCATTTCTTTCAAGGGCCTCAAGGTCATTCAAGGCTATTTTCAATAATGAAAGAGAGACATTCGCTTCAGCGTCGGAGAATCCCACAATTTTTGTTTCTAAGCCGACAAGGTTTAGCGCCAGATTTACTAGGGTTTCATAAATTCTTGAGTATAAAATGATGCTTTTTTCCGAATCCTTTTCAAGGAGGGCTTGGTTAAACGCTAAGGTGAGTTGACGAACCACATTGCCAACTGTTTCTACTAGGTGGTCTTTCATTTCCGGGTGAAGAATGTGGTCCGCTGCAAGTTTAGTGTACCCCTTTAAAGTAAGGTGTGCTATGTGACTTGCATGATCTACGCTTGGAGGAGGGCATCCCAGCTCATCAAGTTTTGCGTGCAACAATATCTGTGGAACGTTCTTCATTTTTGACCAACTACCTTAACAAAATAATTATGAGTATTCAGCGTATTGTTAAGTTTACTGTTGGCGCTTAAGCTTATCGAAAAAAACGAGTCTTTGGATGCGACGAGGTTTAAGTTTTACTGGGTTTCGTTTTGAGTTTTTCTTTTAGTTTCGCGATTTCTTTGCTTGTTAGGATTTCTTTAGGGGTGATGAATGTTACGCCCACCTGTTCAACCTGAAGGTCTTTCGTCGTAATCCATTCCTTTCCCGGCTGCATGGTTGACTGTGGGTGGGATTGAACGTCTTCCGGAAAAATGTCTTCCGTGATTCGGTAGAGGAATCCCGATTTTTTGCCATCATGCTTTATTATGCCATTGTCTGAGACGTTGACTAATGTGGGTTCGTGGGAGAACACTCTGGCGAGTTCTTCTTCTTGGGTTATTGTGCTTCCTTTGCGAAGGATGCTGAACCTTTGTGGCGAACCGTGGAACCACGGCTTAACGTAATCTATCGATGGCTCGAACGCTTCTTTTAGAGCCTGTTGTGCAAGACCTTTTAGGTCAAGTGATTTCAGCCATCCAACAGTCTTTTCGGTGACTTCCTGCGTGTGTTCCCTTGTTGAGAAGACGTGGTCTCCGCCTTTGACGATGTAGAGCTCGTTTTTGGTGTTCAGGTCTTTGACGATTTCGTAGCCTTTAGCAGCTCCTTCCAGGGGAACAGTTTGGTCAGAGTCACCGTGGACTATCAGGACGGGAACCTTAATTCTGCTCATAACTTCATGCGGGACAGTTTCGTCGAGGGTGTCGAAGAAAGGCTTCTTCACGTACCATCCGCCATTAAGCTGGATGGCTTCGCCTTTCTCGAGCTTCCCGACGGTTTCGTTGCTGAGACCTTGCCAGAACTTCGGCTTTAACGGAGCCAACGCTGCGGAATACAATGCAACGAACTTCACGCGGTTGTCTTTTGAGGCAAGGATCGCTGCGACTCTTCCGCCCATGCTTAATCCGATGACGCCTACGGTTTTGTCATTAACCTCAGGCAATCCCGACAGGAAGGTTATTGCCTGTTCTGCGTCGCTTACTTCTCCTGCTACGGTCATGTTCTCGAAGTCGCCGTCGCTGTCTCCTGAATCCCTGAAATCGAAACGTAAAACAACGAACCCTGCACTGCATAAGGCTCTGGCAATGCGGACAAAAAGCCTGTGAGTTTCGGACTTGTGTCCCGTGAATCCGTGGAACATAGCTATGGTGGGAGCTTTCTGTTCTGGTTTCAGGTCGTCTGGCACGTGGAGGACGCCCATGAGTTGTTGCCCTTGATTCGTGAAGGTTACGGGTCTAACCACCTTAATTCACCTTTTTGACGAGTTGTTGTCTTGGGCTTCATTTAAGAGTTTCCTGAACTTGGTGTTTAGGGTTCTCGGAACGAAGGCTTGTAGGAATAAGGTCGATTGGGTACGCCCTGATTCCGAGTTTCTTTTCAATATAGTGGGCAAGGGTGTCGCTGAACCTGCTTCCGTGGCACGTAAGCACAGTTTTAGGTCGGCAATCTTCAACAAACTTTATCAACCTCGGAAAATCGGCATGGTCACTCAGCGGGAAAGCTGTTTTCCGAGCCCACAACGCCCATCCAGAAACCAATGCAGGAACAAACTCGGGATGATCCTGAAGGTCTAGCTGCTTAGGCGTCACATAGATGAGGTTGCCTGAGTCCGTGATTTCTTGGGCTTCATTCGTTTTTGTGTCCACATAATCAAGCTTGTGCCCGTGGGCTTCGTAGATACGGTTAATCCTTGAGACCTTCCAGTGCGTAACAACAGGAATGCCTGATTCTCTGAATATGCCTATTATTTCCTGCGCGTTTCCAAGGGGGTCAGCTTGGAAAGTTGGGATTTTTCCTGATTTTATGACCTTCTTTGCCCAGTCGACCATTTCCTTGCCTATTACATCTTCAGGGGGAAAAACGAAGTCTTGGAGAGCCAAAGGTTGCTTCCAAAACGAGTATGTCGCATTGTATGGGCTCTGCGGGTTTCATGGTCTTCGTGTATTCGGTGTTGAAGTCTCCCGTGAAAAGCACGTTTCCTTCAGGCGTCCTAACGTCAAACTCGTAGGAGCCTAAGACGTGACCGGAGTTGTAGGGAACAACCTCAACATCGTCAAAAACGACCTTCTTACCTACTGTCAGCGGTTGCCAGTTTTCGGGTTGTATTCCGAAGCTAGCGATTAGGTCGAACGTTTGTTGCGAAGAGTATTTGGGCATCTCGTCCATTCTGAACGCAGTTGAATGGTCGAAGTGACCGTGGCTCACAAAAACTAAACAGTGGCTGAGACGGTTGCTTTGAGGGTCAAGCATAATCTTTACGTTTCCATACTCGACCTGAACTCCGCTTTTCCACTTAATCCTCAAAACATGACCGCCAACCAAAAATACAGTGCGCTGTAGATTAGAGTTTCTATCCAAAAATTTGAGGTATACTCAACTTTATAACTAAGGTAGAGTCTATTATCGCGCATAAAAAATAAGACTAAAATGAGGTCGAAATCGGAAATGGATAACAAAATAAAATCAGAAATTACAGACATCGAGAGAGTGTTGAGGAGCGAGAAGTTATCGAAAGAGCAACTCACGGCGTTATCTTCTTTCGACCAATTTAACGAGTTAGAGGTAGGATGCAAGTTGAGTACGAGGAGTGCGTACTTAACGACTCTTCACCATTTAGGAGTGAGCGTACGTAAACCGTACGAAATGATGTCGAAGGAAGACTTACAAAACTTCATGGTTGAAGAAGGGAAACATCACATAGAAGGAGTACTTAGCCTTTACAAGACACAACTTAAGCGATTCTTCAAGTTTCTGGAATGGGTTAGAGTGAACAAGGAGAAAGGCGACGAAGAGAAGGAAGACATCAAGGATGTTAACCGCCATATTGTGTTCGATGGATAAAAAGCTAGCAGTGAGCTAGCTAATATTTGCGCCAGTACTCACGAACTCCTGTATCGGGACCAGGCTTACGCGGTCTTCCTACTTGGTTCAATTTTATTTCTTCCAAGAGTTTTCCGAGAAATGTCCAAGTTCCTATTATTTAACTCGTTTTTAGACAAGTCAGAGTAAATCGTTAGAGAAACGAGTAAAGAATGTAGTAGTAAGTTAGAAAGAGACGACCAAGAATCACTTGAAGTCTTGCCAATGGTTATTAGCTAGAAATATAGCGTGCATTAACAATATACACATTTAGAAACTAAGTTCATACGGGAACGTAATCTTAAAAGCGCAAACAATCCTAGTGTATTTGATTTATCTTGAGCGATGCACAAAAGTTTCAGCATATCCTTCTAGGAATAAGAGAAGACCTGATGTTTGTTGAAAAACTTTATTGGAACTTACATTCGACCTTGATGCTTGACCCAAGCCTTAAAAGTTCATTCTCTTATGAAAGAAGAGCTTCTGAAACTAAGGAATGGGTTTTTGATGTGTTCCTCGATAAAGTATATGAAATTGATGCAAAAACCTTGAAGTTTTTGACTGATATATCTCTGAAAGAAGCTATTGATGAGAAATTATCAACACGAGAAATCGAGAAATACATAAGAGATATTGTGCAAAATGACAAAGGTTTGATTCATGATAAAACCTATCTATATTTAGCGAACTTGGAAAAGGCGCTAAAAAGATATAGAGATGCTTTTGACAAAACAATGGATTATGCACGGAAATACATGTATCGAACAAATTGGGTTTGTATGAAAAAGATTAGAAGTGAGGATTATATATTTCAAAAAAGACGCAAATATGTTAATGCGAGAGAAGACCTTGAGAAGGCGAGGCAAGAATTTAAAAATGGACGACCGGAAGAGGTTCTAAATCATTTAAGAACAGCTATTGAATTAGCTATTAAAGAAAAATTTGGATTCAGCTGGATAGGACCGATGAGTTCATTTCTTCCTAATTCAAAGGAACTTAATCTTCCCTCATATGACATGCTTTACTTTATATATGATGAAGGTTCTGAAAGGCTTCATGAAGGAAAAATTCATACTCCTTTGGAATGCCAAACCGCACTCGAATTTGTCGCAAGATTTATTGACCAACTCGACCTAATAGAAATCTCAAAAGAGAAAATTGAGGAATTTAAGCAAAAATGTTAGTTTGTTAAGTGAAACAAATTAGAAACAATATCGACTGCATTAATTCGTTCTACTTCTACATACGAGTTATAACTCGTGTACTGGACATCTCCGCACCAGGTGAAATGTGTGAACGAAAAGGTAGAAACTATAAAAAAAGAAGTTAAAAGTCCAGATGAGAAATGTGAAAGAAAAGGAGAGAAAAAGGAAAAATTCTGTAAAGACTGCAAATGGTTCGATAAGAGTTCTGAAAGGGAATTCCACAGGCTCGTTGGTAAAAAGGACGAAAAAGGACAGAGAACAGAAATCGTCGAAATAAGGGCGATATGTCGTAACTCTAAGGCGAAGGCTCATGGACATCTCGTTATGTCAGAATGTTTGCGAAGGCAATGTCCGCAATGGAAGGAAGGGACCTATATTTCTTCATAGATATCTTAATGAGAGGTCAACGATATTATATTGAATAAGGGTATAATCATAAAAAATATATTATATTTTGGAGAAGTGGCTTTATGAGTAAACAGAATGAGTCAACGCAAGGTCCTTCTCCTGAAGCTAAAACTGAAGGACAAAGGGGAAGGAAAGTCGGCACCATTTACTTTCCAAGAAATTCATTGCAGGAAGCATTGAAGGTACCAAAAGCAATATGGGAAAATAATGCTGGGAATCCCTTTGCTCTTGGTGATTTAGTAGAGAAAGTAGGATATAGTCCCAATAGTAGTAGTTTTGCGGAACTAATCAGGTCATCTACAAGATATGGTCTGACTGAAGGAAGTTGGCAACAAGATATAACAAAAACTATTTCACTTTCACCGTTAGGTGGCTTGATAGTCGCTCCCAGTACAGGCGAAGATGTGAATACAGCTAACTCAAAGCTTGCTAACACCTGATTTGTTCAAAGACGTACTTGAGAGCATCAATGGTAAAGTCATACCTCCCGAAGACGTGTTTAACAACACATTAATTAGAGTCCATCATCTAGAAAAAAACGATGCCGAAGCTGCTACAAGGTGATTAAGAAAAATATCGATGAATTGGGTATAACACAAGACCTGCAGAATAAAATATACTTAAGGTTAGACAAGCTTGGGTCAGTCCCAAAACCAGAAGAGCATGAAGAAAAGAAACCACCTCCTCCACCACCCCAAGAACTAAAGCCAGTAGTTAAACAGATTTTTGTGGCACATGGCAAGAACAAACGACCACTTGAACAACTGGAACGTATACTGAACAAATTTAAAGTTAATTTCAAGGTCGCTGAAGAAGAACCACATAGGGGTCTTCCTATCGGAGTAAAAGTAGCCGAACTTATGAAACTATGCACTTCGGGAATATTCATTTTTACAGCAGACGAAGAAACGACTGATGCTGAGGGTAAGAAATTTTATCGTCCGAGCGATAATGTTGTTTATGAACTTTTGGTGCAGCATCAGTTTTATACGGTAACAAGATTGTAATACTGAAAGAAGATACAGTTACCTTCGCATCTGATTTTAGTGATATTGGCTATATTTCTTTTGAAAAAGACAAGTTGGACGCGAAACAAGCCGACCTTATAGTCGAACTGGTTGCATTAGGATTTCTTCAAGTTACGCCAACGTAATCTATTATTACTTCTTTTTTTTCTTTTCTCACTGACTAAGGTAAAGTTACTCCAATAGAATGATTATCAGACCTTTCTTTTTATACGTAAAATGTTTACATATTTAGTTAAACATTGGATTTAACCTATTTTAACCACGATTTCCACCTTACAGAAAGAAGGCTAAAACACGCTTATTCTTCGTAATAAACTTGAGTTTTTAGCATATTATATCCAAAAAAGTTGACAACACTGCGCGTTAAGCTCAAAAGAAAACATTAAAAATTAAGGTTGAAATCCTTTTTCGACGCAAAATTATGTTTCTTCAGCCAATATCCTGTCCACGACTAATTGCCTAAGGTTCTTGGAAAGGCTTGCGAAGTATGCGCTGAAGCCTGTCACGCGCACAATCAGGTTAGGATATTTGGACGGATCTTGGTGGGCTTCGAGAACCTGTTTCTTGTCGATGACGTTCATGTTAATCATGGTTCCGCCCAATTCAAAGTGCCCCCTTATCAGAGCCTCAACCTTTGCGACCCCTTCATCGCCGCTGGCTAAGCCTGGGTCCATGTCAGTCTGCAACGGAGCAGTGTTCCCATAACCACACTGGACAGACGCAACAGCCACAGCCATGGCAGTAGGAGCGTTACCACCTTTCAGAAATCCTGGGTCAGGACTAGCCCCATGCGAAATAGGAGCGTAAGCATGTCGACCATTTGGTGTAGCCCCGACTGTTTGACCCATCGAAATCATTGATGCCCACGAAAACAGCCCAGGAATCACGTTGAATCCCGCTGGGGTCGGCTTCAACTTTGCGAACCGCGTGAAGGCTTGGACTATGCGGACAGCCCATTCGTCCGCCCGTGTGCCTCCGCGACCGTACCGTGGAATGCTGCTCAGCATTAACCGTGTATTCTCCGCATCCTTGTAGTCGTTTTTCATGTGTTCAGCGAGCTGATGCCACGTTAATCGGTTCTCTTTTTCGACCCTTTGTTCAGTCCGCGGCGAAAGAATCGGCGACGGTGGCAAGACCTGACCCATCTATGCACAGGTTGTAATATTCTACGCCGCCGTTGGATGCGTCCAAGCCTTTCTCTATCGTGACATAACACAGCAAGTCCAAAACCAGCTCAGGGAAGACCTGATGCATGTGTTTCATGTGAAAGTCAAGCCCTTCCTTGGTGACCTCAACAGCCCGACGCAGATGCTTCTCAAAACTATGCCACAGCTCGTCGACGCAGGGCTCAATGTCGGTGTTGTTCATCATGTCCCAAAAGGCAACCTCAAAAACTGTTGCGAAGTTAATTTTTACGCAGTCGTTTAAAGTGTACTCTCGCCCTGGGATGGCGAACCAGTGGCAACCCGAATAGATACGTTGACGGGCAACCTGCACCGAATAACCGTTTTTTTCGAAGCCCTCAACAATTCCTTTGTCTCCCAAGAACTTGGGGAATCCTGTTTTATCTTCAAACATGATTTCGACGCTTCTACTGAGCAGCTCAGGGTCGAGACCATCAAAAACCCGTATGCCTATGTTTGCTGGGGCTTTCAGCCTGTGAACCGCTTCTAAAACGAGAAAAGATACTTTGTTCGTTGTGTCTTTGCCTTCAGCGTCGGGTCCCCCCAGCTGGTAATACTGCGTATCGTTGAGTAACAGGCAAGCAAGGTGAAAGATTGCCTCTTCATCAGTGAGGGTGCCAGCTGCGGACTCCCGTTCATAAAAGGATTTAAGCCAATCGTCAATCTGCCCCATCGAACCACTGCCGTTGTACATGCGGGCAATCATCTGGTACCATACTGTCCACTGACAGGCTTCACGGAATGTTCTAGGAGGCTCGGTCAGCAGCCGCTTATTGATTTCAGCCATCTCCTCTAAATTCCTGCGTAAAGTAGGATTATTTTCGTCAACAGCCATACCCTTAGCAGCTTCAACATGACGGCTCATCCAGTCTTGAGTCCCAAGAATGACTTGTTCTAGACCGTCGTAAAAATCCGCAGATTTGGGGTTAGTCTTACGGTAATGACGGATTTTTTTGAGCAAGCCTCCCCACCCCAGATTAAAGCCGATAACCATGTCTTGGCAGAAATGCTGGGTCGCACCGATCCCAGTATAAACGCCATATTTCTTTTGTTCGTCCTGTAGATTCGAGAAATCAAACTCAGGCGGCCAGCCTGGATTTCGGTAACCCATGAAGTAAGCCATGTAGCCTCCTGCCAGAGAACTCATGGGGTTAATGTACACGGGATGAGCGTTCAAGAAAAGCCTGAAGTTTTCGCCGCACGCTTTGGCGCCGAAGAAACCTCCAGTCGGATGGTTGCTTTTAGGCTTGAAGTTGTTCAGTTTTGCGTCCCTCACCATCTCGCCAGACGGACCCATGTATTCGGTTATGTCCCTCAACTCTGGCGGAGGCATGATTCTGCCATGGTCATCTTGATCCATGACGCGGAGTGCCTCCTGCTTCTCCAGCGTCTGCCGCATCTTGGTTTCTCGTAAGGCTGCCAGCCTCTGGTCATATGTTAAGCTCAGCAATCTTCGCAGTCATACCTTAGCCCAATCCTGCTTGTTTGTTTTTGCTTGATTGTTTGAGTAATATATAAAAGAATAACGAACTCTTCTTCTTTTTCCTTAGAGATTACTAAGGCTAGTATCCATGAACCTTGACACCTAATTTTTTGGTTGCAGCAGCCAGTTCTTTCATTCTTTTTTTGGTTGGGGCAGTCAAATTGCTCGCAGGATACTTAAGACCAAGGGCGTTGTACTTGCCTTCTCCTAAACGGTGAAACGGCAGCAGTTCCAAATATTGAAGATTCGGAAATCCTTGAACAAATTCAGCAATGGCTTCGATTTCACCTATAGTGTCGTTGATGCCGCGAATAACAGGCACGCGTACAATGAGAGGTTTACTGATTTTTGACAGCTGCACCGCATTCTTTAGAATGTTCCTGTTTGAAACGCCAGTTGCATTCTCATGCTTTTCGGGGTCAACATGTTTGATGTCCATCATCACAAGGTCAGTCACGGGAAGCAACGAAGCCAAGGTTTGCCACTGGAAATTTGCCGCGGTCTCGATAGGCTGTGTGTAGACCTTCAGCTTTGCACCGCTTTAGCAATGCCTTTGAAAAGCTGTGCTGTACGACGGGGTCGCCTCCGGACAATGTGACTCCGCCACCTGACTTGTCGTAAAAAACTTTGTCTCGCATGACTTCGTTGGTAACCTCGTCAACTGTCATTTCGCGCCCAACCAGCACTAACGCTCCTGAATAGCATGTGTCCACGCATCTTCCGCAAGCTTTACATTTTTCGCGAAAAAACACATGATTGCTTCCTTGGACAACGTGAGCTTCATTTGGGCATGCGAGAAGGCAGTTTCCGCAATAGATGCATTTGTCGGAGTAGAACATGACCTCTGGTTTCAGGTGGATTCCCTCAGGGTTTTGGCACCAGAAACAGTGAAGCGAACAACCCTTCAAAAAAACTGTTGTGCGTATGCCTGGTCCGTCGTGAATCGAGAACCGTTGGATGTCGAAGACAATACCCTTGTTTACTTCGGAGTCCAAGTCTTTTCAGGCACAATCTATCATGCAGAGAAAATAAACCTTCACATTCCCATCAGTTCTGAACGAAAGACGGCAAAGCCAAATAATGCTATTTTGGCTGGACAGTTTTAGAGTAAAGTTAGTAGGAAGAAGACGATGTAGCCAAAAACGATGCTTCCAGTGTAGGTTAACATCATCTTGGCATATTCTTTTGTTTCGTTACTCATTCTTATCCTGAACATTTCATCCAATGCCTCCTGCATATTCAATGTTCAATAATTTATGTGGTCACAATAATTCATAATTGTGCAAAAAAGTGGTCAATTAATTGGTCACAGATGCAACCGAAACCGCAACAATACGTTAAATAGCCAATTTTTAGAATACTGTGCGTCCAAAAGACAAAATGCAAATTTGATCAAATTATTCTAAAACAAAGGAACAAATGTACTGTTGAACAATTTTTTTATAAACTCTAGTATTATTACACAAACGGAAAATCCTAATTTTACACAAATCAGACTAGATAAACAAATAGAAATCAGTGAATAAACGACAGATGACACTCAGGCATTCGAAAGCGTACCACGCACGTCTCAAGATCATGAAAAACCATGAATCTAGCTGAATTCTTGCGGTTCGCAGTGCACGCTCACTTGGTTAATTCTGTTGTTGGTGGCTTTGATTTTTTCCTCGATTCTCGTGGCAATCTCATGTGCCTGAGACAAGGTCACAGAGTCGTCGACTGCACAGTGCATGGTCACATTGTACATTCCGTCGCGTTTTAATATTCCGATTTCGTGAAGGGAACGAACCTCTGGCATACTCCCCGAAATTCTTTTAACTTCATTCTCAAGTAGGCTGTCTGATTCTCGGCTGTATCCTGTTTCTGACGTCTCAGGGGCTGGTTCAAGGTGACTGATGACCGTTGAGACGTTCATTAGTTCCCCTTTCAGGCGTTTTTCCAAACCATCAGCGATCTCATGGGCAGCCATAATTGAGATTCTGGACTCGACTCAATGTGGTAAGAAACCAGAATTTTCCCCCCAATCGTTTTCACCGTGATTCCATGAATGCCCCTGATTTCGGGAAAGTAAGAGGCAACAGTCCTTATCGTGGCTACCGGGTCCTTTCCAGTGTGAGGTTCAGTATGTATCATGATGTCTGACTGGGGAAGAATCTTGGTTATTCGCTCCTCTATAATTGATGTTGCTAAATGCGCCTGATAAAGCGTTATTCCGCCAGTCAAAGAAACATGAGCGTCCACAAAGTATTTTGAGCCCGCTTTCCTGATTCTGAGGTGGTGACAGTCGTCAACTCCTTCTACGCTGAGAATTTGTTCTTTAACCTTATTTGATAATCCTTGTGGCGCAGCATCCATAAGAGTCGCGAAAGATGAACGAATTATCTTGAATCCTGAAAACACAATGTAGGCTACAATGCACAACGCAGCCACTGAATCCGCATACCAAACGCCGAACCAATAGAAAATTAAACCAACAATCACGATGATGGCGATTAAAAGGTCATTCAGAAAATGAAGTGCCCCAGCCTCAATAGCCTCGCTTTCTCGCTTCTTGGTGGACGCTTTAAGTTTCATGTAAGCAAACAGGTCAATCAGTATCGAGGCGAAATTTGTTAAGAATGCTACCCAGAACAGTTCTATTTCCTGCATACTGCTTGTCAACCTAACGTAGGCGTTGTAGACTATCCATGAGCAAGCTAAAACAAGGAGAAGTGTTTCGGATATTGCTGCAGCGGATTCGACCTTTTCGTGCCCGTACATGTGGACTTCGTCGGGAGGTTTGCTGCTTTCTCGAACCGCAAAGAACATGATGATCGAAGCCAAAAAATCCATTAAAGTGTTGAATGAGCTCGACAAAAGCCCAAGACTACCTGAAAGAACTCCTCCCGTAACCTCGATAACCGCTAGAATGGCGCCAGATATGATTCCTTTTTTGGATGCTGATTCGCTGGATTCATGATCTGACATACTGAACACGCAGATATGAAATATTGTAACCTAAAAACTTTCTTTTAACAAAAAACGTGTTTGCGTCAAGAACGGCTTTCCTAGTCACCTTAACTATTTTCCATTTTAAGTTATGGATTTTCCGCAGTTTGAACAAAACTTTGCATTCAGTGTATGTTCTGTGCCGCAGCTCGAACAGAATCTTGTTTGCCTTCCAGAACACGTCGAAATTATAGGGCGAGGTCTATTTACTTCTCTGGCCATCGAATAGACAATGAGTCCAACTACGTTAGCGATAAGCACAACCAAGACCCACAATGCGCCCTCCATTCCATGAGATTTCGCATCATTGTAAACCCAGAGACATAGAAGTATGCCTGCTATGGACCACAAAGACGCGACAATTAGTAACATTATAAATGGAAAAAAGAAATACTTTTGAGCCATCAAGATAATGGTTTCAAACAACTCCTTTTCACCCATGAATGGCTGTTTTAGTGTTGCTTATAAGGATTCTATATGAGGTCTTAACAAACTGGAAATATTTGACAGCTACATCAGTTGTTCATATTCCATAAACTCCAGAAAAAACGATGATAGCGTGTATTTGTTCATATTAAGAAGCAATAAATAGCCTTAAGTTTTTTTTGGAACCATAAGCTTTTGAGGTTAGAATGTGGCATCAACGGACCTGAAGTTCAAGGATGCTAAAGAGATAGCGTCATCCTTTTATGAGTCAAGCAAAAGTTATCAAGAGTTCGAAAAAATTCTAAAACAAAACACCGAGGAAACAAAACGTCTTAAGCCGTTGATTGGCAAGCCGGGAGAGACAAGACTCGAAGACTCTTGGCTAATAAAGGCGGGAATAGCCCTAATTCTTTTTCCAGACCCGACAATTTCTGACTTAGTTGGTTATGCGATGGTTACAGCGGGATATCTCAAGCACAAAACGAGGAGGTTCACCGCTATGGATGTTTACGGGGAACTGCAGGAAACGACAAAAACGCTTCAGGAACTCATGCGAAACCTTGGGCAATAACGCTTAGTCCAGTATCAGACATTCTTTTAGTGAGCTGGACGATGGAAAATCAGTGAATATTGTGTTTTTTTACACCGTTAAGTTTATATCAACAGTCAATGACACATCATCCTCAAATTTACATGAGGAACCTGTATGAGTTCAGTTGGAAAAAAAATCAGACTGGGTCACATCTTTAAGGAAGATGGAAAAAGTTTTGTCTTGACAATGGACCACGGGGTAGACTTGGGACCCCTTAAAGGTCTCGAAAACATCAAAGCTACAGTCAAGAAGTGCCTAGGTAGCGAATATAAACCTGACGCCATATTGATGAATCCATCCATGATTCGGTTGTGTCACACCGAAATTGTGGGAAAGCTCGGTGTAATAGCCCGTCTGGACGGCACAGCTTCCGTGTTAGGCCCAGATATAACGGATTACCGTATGTTTTCCTCGGTTGATGAGGCTATCAGGATTGGCGCAGACGCTATTGCTTCGATGGCGTTTCCGGGGACAGCGAGAGAATCACAGAACGCTGAGAAAGTAGGTAAGATTTCGCAGGAATGCGAAAAACTGGGGATGCCACATGTATGCGAGACTCTTCCACCTGAAATAATCGATTACCACTTTAAGTCCGAAGCCAAGCGCCAATGGCCAAGTGTTGAGCACGTAAAATTCGTGGACAGGGTGGCAGCTGAACTAGGCGCCGATGTCGTCAAGTCCTATTACACGGGTAATCCAGACTCGTTCAGGGAAGTGGTGGAATGTTGCCCAGTTCCCGTCATAGTGTTAAGTGGCCCAGGAGCGGGAAACCCAAGCGAACTACTAAAAATAGTTCATGATGTAATGGCTTCAGGAGCTGCAGGAGTAATCATGGGCAGAAACATTTGGCAAAACGAACATCCAACAGCCTTAATTGAGGCGGTCACGAAGATCGTTCATGAAGACCTAAGCCTAGAGAAGGCTAAAAAGATAATCGCATAGAAAAGACACGTTAAGTCTATGTAACAACGATGTCGATGCCAAGAATCTTGCAGAGCTCAGTTAATTCTTTAGTGTAGTCGCCATAGATGACATGGTAGTGTTGGGCAAGAATATTCTCTGTAAACTCCTTTGTTTTGTTCCCAAGCACTATTTCCAAGCTTGGATAAACAGGAGCCTCCAATTGCCACCCAACCTCATGCCAAGGTCTGGGTTTCTCAGACTTCAGCAACTGTCACATGCATTTGGAAACGGTCGCCAATTGAGGCAATCCGTGCTAATGTTACCTTTCCAGTTTTCATTGACCCCACAGTCATGAGCCCAGTCAATTTTCCCCATGCATATCTGTAGAGTCTCGGGATGTCTTCGAGAGCTGACTGAGGTATCATACCACAGACGCCCATTAAGACCCTATCATCAAATATGTCATAGAATTCAAGGTACACAGACCGTTGCCCGCTGACATAGTCCATTATCAGCTCCATCACCAAGCCCAGAACATCGCACTCGCAAACAACAGGAACCTCAGCTCCAGCCAATGAAAGCGGTATGCACGGAGTTATACCGTAATATATGGGTAAGCCATACACGCATTTCATGCTGACTGCGGAAAAATTTCTTTCGTCAATTATCTTTTTTAATGCCAAGTAGATTTTGATTGCTTTGCGTAGATCATTTTTGGCTACTTCTTTGTCGATGCTCCAGCTTTTGAACTGTTTTGTTATAAACTTGTCTGCTTCCTCATCTTTGATCTCATCTGCCCTTAAAAGAAGCCTATGCACCTCATAATCTTCTACTTCTGGTCCAATCTTGCTGCGAAGCGAGGTTTGATCGAAACCAGCTGTGTCACTGCCCATGTCCGCATATCCGAAGATGCCGATTCTTCACTCGCTCACTTGTTGACAGCCTCACAAGCGTGAGCGTAGCTTACTATTTCATTACGGACGTCGTCAGAATCTGGATTGCCGAAGACCATTTTGATTTTGAAACCCATGGTCTTAAGGGGTTGCATAACGGCAGACATTCCTGCTGCCCCAGCAGGGGCTATGAGAACGCCCTTTTCCTTGAATGAGGATAATGTCCACAACAGAATTGGGCGATTCTGAAAATGCATCAAAGTGTTCACGATCATCGGAGGCTCAGCCCAAGAAGGAAGTAAAGCGGTTAAAAAGTCATAATCTCCGCACTTCAGAGACTGCCACAGCGGGATCTACGTCAGATAATTCTATGACTGGTCCCGCATTAGCTGACACCTTTATGCCCATTGATGTCAAAGCTTCTTTGGCGCCTTCCACGATCTTCTTCAGCAGCTCGATGGTGTCTTGAGTATAGGCTGGTGCCATGAAACTCACAAATCCAGTACGCAATTGAGATTCCCCCACGAGTCTCAAATTGAAAAATTAAGTATAAAAGACTAACCAATGTTTGATTGCCTGTTAAAATAATCCTTCGAGGCTGCTGTAAAGCTTCACGTATTTCTTGTACTGTTCATTATAAATTTTCTGATTGCCTTTTGAAGGAGAAAACCTTGATTTAACAGAGACCATTGACTGCACAGCTGTCTCAAGCGACGAGAACGTATTTGTAGCTAAGCCTGCAAGCATCGCAGCTCCTAATGCTGCTGTTTCCTCTGTGTGGACTGTTAGTACTGGCTTCTGAAGTACATCTGCTTTGATTTGGTTCCACAGTTGGCTTCGAGCTGCTCCTCCAGTAGATCTTACCTCTTTTACTTCAACGCCCAATTCCTCGAGAAGCTCAACATTCCTTCTCAACATGTAAGCAACGGACTCGACTATTGCCCTTATCACATGACCCTGCCCATGGTACAACGTGAGACCAAACAATACGCCCTTAGCGTTTGGGTTGAATTCCGGGGAGGCTGCACCCATAAAGTGTGGCAGCAAAATCAAACCGTCTGAACCAGACGGAACCTTAGACGCTTGAGCCATCAACAGGTCGTACGGGTTCTTACCTATTTGATTAGCCTTGTCAATTTCCTGTTTACCAAAATTGTCTCGGTACCACTTGAGAATAGCGCCTGCGGTTTGACACCAAGGTTGAAGGAAGTATTTCCCAGAAACGGCGTGCTGATGACAAGGCATTCTCCGCATTGGATCCAACAGGATTCGGTCAATGGTTACAGCTACAGCCATAGATCCACCAGTTGTTTCAGTAACAACGCCAGATTCAATGTTACCTGCTCCTAATGCATTTGCAGCCTGATCATACGCACCTGTGGACACAAGAGTGTTTGAGCCCAAACCAGTTTCACCCGCAACTTCAGATGTAATGTTACCTACAGGAGCTCCTGATGGATTAAGCTGTGGCAGCTGGTTTTCGTCGATTCCGATAAAGTTTAAAATCTCGTTCCACCATCTCCGCCGCGACAAATCAAAAAGAAGCGAGGAGCACACAACAGAGTGTTCTGTGGCAAAGTTACCCGTCAGTTTATAGACCAAATAATCTTCTAGAAGTAGAAATTTGTTTATTTTCTCGAAGAGTGAAGGCTCGTTTCTTTTAAGCCAAAGAATCTTGGTCGCAGTCCACGTAGGCGTAACATCGTTCTGTCCCGTAATACGGAATATTTCTTCAACCCCAAATTCGTTTCTTATGAGCTTACTTCATTTTTTGACCGATTATCAAGCCAAATAATGGCTCTCCCTAGCGGTTCCCCGTTTTTATCCAGATATGCGAAGCTTTCCCCTTGACTTGCCACTCCGATGCCCTGAATTTCTTGAGACTTTATTTTAAACTCTTTCAAAATCTTCGCAATGCACACCTTAAAGGCATACCAATAGGTTTCAGGTTTCACTTCAATAAAATCAGGGCGTGGCATAAGAAGATCATATTCCTTGTTCGCTGAAACTGCGACTTTTCCTTGTTGGTCAAATAACACACACTTGACTGAGGTTGTACCCAAGTCTACACCCAAAAGATAAGTCATGAAACAGCCTTCTCGCTTATTCTTTTCTGAATTTACATATTCTTGAAAAGAACATCGTCAGGTTTGAGCTTAATTGATACCTTGCCATCACAAGGCGGTATTTCTTTAAATGACTGGTCAATATGCTCCGAGTCACCTTTGAACACATATAAATAAAGAGGTATCTTACTTTGCCCCATCAGACAACAATCTAACTCGTTATTCGCAGGATCAGTTTCTATATGATTTATTTTCATATTATGCAGGTTTTCAGCGTATTGAGCGATGTAACTCCAGCTTCTAAATATTTTGACATGTTTAGATGTAATCTGGTCAACCTTTGTGAGAAGATTGTCCCATTCTTCGTTGTTCAGGACAGAAATGTTTTGTTCATGAGTCACTAACACAACAGGTATTAAGCTGTCCAAACAGAGTTTTATTCCAAACGCTGCGAACCAAGCACCAAGCTCAACGTCAACCTTTTCCCGACCAGTCTCCCAAAGAAAATCGTATCTTTGCCCATTAGGCGAAATGACGCCTTTGGTCGTCAACATTTGCTGAACAGACTTTGGTACATCCTCATAACTTGGATAGACAACGAAGAGTTCAGGATAGTCTGGGTGACGATCAATGACTCCGCCTTGACCGTTGAATGGTCTCAGCTTTTTCAGTCTCGGTTTCTGGAAGTTGCAGGGGTGCTGCACCGTATGGTGTACCGAAGGCGTAGGGCATTCCGAGGTAGATGATGCCTCTTTTTTTTAGGAAGGGAATGACGTCTTTTCCTACTTCTCCGAAATGGGCCGTAAGCACTTTGGACCATTCAATGCCCCATTTCTTTGATAGTTCATCCATTCTCTTGAAGAAACCCGTCAACTCTTCTTTACTGAATTCTTTGCCTACATCATGGTCTGTTGGCGATTTGGATTCCCAAAAAATCTGTTTAGTCCACGTGAAAGCGTGAAACGAGAACTCAGCAGTCCCCGCATCATAGAGCTGTTTTATGGCTTGTGTTTCCTTCTCGCCAATGTTTTCGGTGAACAAGGAAACGTGCGGTATGTAACCGTGTTTGTTGAGGATTCGAACCCACCAGAACCTGTTGGGTGCACCGCTACAATCGTCTATGCGAATTGTTACGAACGGAGGCATGGCAAGCATCGCAAAAGGCTTCTTAGCTGCCCAGACTATGCTCCTCCAAAAAATGTCGTCTAAGCCGCCACCATGACCAAAGTATTCGTTGAGCCAAATCTTTGAAGAAACAGCAAACAAGACGACTCTTCCTTTCCCAATAGTCTCGGTAACTACAGCTGGCAGTCCGCTACTGTTCGCAACGGTCATGAGTAGGTTGTAGTCTTTTTCGATGTTAACGATGTTACAAACGTCAACTGGTTTATTGAACCGTATAAACTCGAGCTCCTTGGCGCCTGTTATGTAATGGCGGTTATCCCAAATCCTGACCATCCAAGTATCCAGATGAGGCATATGTGTACCTTCTTTAGAGGTCCATAAGCCCAAAGCATCCTTCAACGGATTCTTATAAGAGTGCAAGTCGCCATCGAAGCAGACTAATCCCGCTCCTGACTTGACAGCTTCAATAATGAAACTGGTGTTACTTTCTGAGAGACTTTTCCCCAAGTGCTCTTGACCAATTATGATAGCGCTATGGTCTTTAAGAGCCTCAACAGCCAAATTGTCTTTCGCAAGGTCCACAATTTCGTAAGGCATCCCAAAGAAATCCAGTGCTGACCATAAAATTTCTTGAAGCTGGGGGTATTCTTCTTTTTTCGAACTGTCAACGAGGCATAAAACAGACATATTTCCCTTACTCAATACTGATCCCTCATAACCCAAATTTGGTCTTTTTCCAATAAGATTTTGTATATGACTATCTGTAATGTTCCTGCATTTCAGTATTTTGTGGAAGTTCTAAAATGTCCTCAAGAAGATTCCTTGCTTGTTCCTCTGATTTTGTCCACGGGTCCATCAAAACGAGGTCCAGAAGCCGTTTCTTGCTTCCGGTTTCGTAAACTTCGAGTTCAACTTCGACCGGCGCAACCCTATCTCTGAGAAGATACGAAGTCACAGCCTTAGGCAGTCCACGGGTCTTTTCGCCTTCGACGCCTTTTTTGCTGATTACGGCTGGGACCTCTACCTCAAAGTCAAAGGGCACTCCGGGAACAAGATTATCGAAGTTCATAACGTTGACCTGATAAACCCGAGGCACATCGCAGGCTAATGACTCGACAATGTTGATTATGCTTTCGCGTGATTTCTGTGGCGGAAAGACGCTGGTGACCTTGACGGACGGATTATAGGCGGCTTTAATTAACTTCGAAACAGTGTCCTCTTTGGAAGGCTTAAGCACCCACCTCCACCATCCATTCGGGTCTTCCTTCCACTTTCGCTCTGTCTCGTCGTCCGTGTGGTACCACCAAGGCCAAGACCCACCTCCAGGCGTGCACGTGTCTCCAATTGGAAAAACACTAAATTTCTTGTAGAGGTCTACAGCTTTTGGGCCAACACCGCTACTAAATCCACAATTCTCAAAGTATTTATGTGACTTTTTTTCAATCCATTCGTCCAATATTGGGAAGGCGTCTTCGCTGTCGTGACGAAAGTCCGTCAGCCACACAAAATGGTTAACGCCTGGAATTTTGAACTCCAGTTGTTCTGGTTTAAATCCGAGGACTGACGCTAGGTGATAAACGCCTAGATAGCCGTGGCACAGCCCAATGAACTTGAGTTTCCTATACTTTCTTCCGAGGTGGGTTGTGGCAGCAAGCACGGGATTTGCGAGTTTCAGGTACCAAGCGTCAGGGCAAACATCCAGTATGTCGTTTACGAGGGACTCGAAAAGCCTTAACTGGTAAAAGTTGCTCCAAAAACATTCGTCGTGCATTATGTGGAGGCTTCCACCAAACCTGTATCCGTGCTTGAAGCCTACATTCCAGCCTTCTCGATACCCGCTGTAACCGACGACCAAGGCTGTGTTGACGACGAAATCCGCGTCCTTAAGGGATTCTTTTCGGTCGGTTGTCTTTTCGAGCTTTAATTTTGCCTTTGTTTCTTCAGCATACCGCTTACATAATGTGTAAACTGCGTCCAACCTTTCTTTGTTTATATCCATGAAGTTTACGGTGCTGCCTGAAAGGTTCGGCGTAAGACAGAGGTCCTTGACTAAAGCCAGAGAGAATGTGGCACTGCCTGCGCCTATAATGCTGATTTTAACATCCGCCATAATAGGTCAACCAAGCTTTTAGTCGAAATCCCTTGAAAGATAAAACTTATGACAAGCCAAAAATCGTGAATGGCGGACCCGGGGGGATTTGAACCCTCGACCTCAGGCTTTCTCCGCCTATGCTGGCTCCGAAGGCTTCCGCGAATAATTTCTCTGCACCCTATCCAGCTAGGCAACGGGCCCACAGCCACTTTATCTTTTGTCTTTCTTAAAGGCTGCGGACTCCCCGTAACCTTAATATTTGCCAGTTGGTTATATTGTTCAAAATCTGTTTGGAGAAAAAATTATGGCTTATCCGTGGAGTGGCTTAATTAATGTGGGAATTGTTCATCCGATGATTTTTCCTGAGACAGGTCGCGGGGAAGGACCTGTTCTTGAAACTCTGGGCAAGATAGTGGCTGACAGTTTCTTTGGCGCTGTCGAAGTTTCGTGGATGAAAGACGCTAATGTTCGAGGTCAATCTGCACGTTTGTTAGAGTCCGCTTTTTTGGACGTGGTGTATTGTGGTGGTCCTCCGATGTTGAACCAGAAGATTGACTTGAATGCGTTTGACGATGTTGTCCGAGATGTGGCAATCAACTCGACGAAGAAGCTTGTTGATGAAGCCTACGCGTTGGGCGCACGGGTAATAGCTGTCATCAGCGGACCTGACGCGGAACCCAAGCAGCGGGAGAAGGCAAAGGCTCTTTTAGTTGATTCTCTTGGGCAGGTTTGCAGGTATGCGGAAGAAAAAGGCAACGATTATACTTTAATGGTTTCGCTTGAATACTTCGACCGCGAATACGATAAAAAGCTCTTTTAGGACCCACGAAAGAAGCGGTGGATGTTGTGGCGAAGGTTAAACGGAAAAACGACAATGTTGGCTTAACAGCTTGACCTGAGCCACCTTCCGTTGCTTCATGAATCTCCGAAAACACTCTCATGGAAACCAAACCATACTTGGAGCATGTTCACGTCGGAAACTGCGTGTATAAAGACAGAAACCACCCGCAGTTCGGAGACCAGCATCCAAGGTTCGGCGTCGTTGGCGGAGAAAACTCGGTTGAAGAATTGGCGGATTTTCTGACGGTCCTCAAGGACATCGGCTACTTTAAAAAGAAAACGGCTGACGAGACTTCCAGTTGTGAGTTTTGAGGTGAAACCCGCCGTGGGCGAGTCGTCCGAAGTCTTAATTGCGAACTCGAAAAGGGTCTTCGCAGAGGCGTGGGCGAAAATCTAAAAAACAACGTTGCATCATACAAGCGACAATAGTGTAATCCGTGAACCGCGGTGAAAATGTTTGACTGAACATAAGAGGAAGAAAATTTACATTACGAGGGAATTGCCTGAAGAAGCATACAAGGATGCTGCAGGCAAAATTTGAGATCGAGGTTTGGCCTGATAAGATGCCGCCTTCTAAAGACCTTCTAATGAATAAGGTGAAGAACGTTGATGGACTGATATGCCTTTTAACAGAGCAAATCGACAAAGAAGTCCTCGATGCAGCTAGTCCACAGTTTCAAGGCATCTCTCAAGTTGCTGTTGGATACAACAACATTGATATTAAAGCAGCCACTGAAAAAGGAATCTGCGTTACTAACACGCCTGGAGTTTTGACTGAAACAACGGCTGACTATGCGTTCACGCTGCTAGTGGCTGCAGCTAGAAGGATAGCGGAAGCTGATAAGTATGTCAAGTTTGGACAGTGGAAGGTCCCGTGGGGGCTTATGATGCTTGTTGGGCAAGACATTTACGGAAAAACACTCGGCATCGTAGGAATCGGTAGAATCGGTTCAGCGGTAGCAAGGCGAGCCAAAGGGTTCAACATGAAGATTCTCTATTACGACGTTTACCGAAACGAGCAGATTGAGAAGGAGCTCGGTGTCAAGTACGTTCCGCTGGAAAAGCTTCTGAAAGAGTCCGATTTCGTGACGGTTCATGTGCCTTTGACGCCTGAAACCCACCACCTCATCAACGAAGACAGGCTTAGGACGATGAAGAAAACGGCGTGCCTAATTAACACGTCCAGAGGACCAGTGGTCGATGAAAAAGCCCTCTACAAAGCCCTAAAAGAAGGCTGGATATGGGCTGCGGGACTGGACGTTTGGGAAAAAGAGCCCGTTGACCCCAATAATCCACTGCTTAAACTTAATAACGTGACAGCGACACCTCACATCGCAAGCGGAAGCATAGCGACGAGGACCAAAATGGCGGTCATGGCGGCTGAGAACATGGTAGCCATACTTGAAGGACGCGTTCCACCCAACCTAGTGAACAAGGAAGTCTTGGAAGTTAAACCTTAAACGAAATGGCACCTTTTCATATTAAAAAGGCATCTTTCGTTCATTCACTGATTTTCATGGATTCTTCTTGTCTGATTTGTGTAACATTCGAGTTTTTGTTTTGTGTAACAGTGCTAGAGCTTATGAAATTTGGACTGTTTTAAAGTACATTTGTTCCGTTGTTTAAGAACAATTGTACCAAATTGTGTATTGGTTTCTGGGACGCAAAGATTTTTTATTAAACAAAAAGTCTTGTCAAACCTTAAGTTCTACGTTGTGTTGATTGAGGAAGCTGTTTCAGCTCATTTTTGTATGGTAAGGCGGTGATGGCGCCGCGTTTTGTAACAACTAATGCACCGACTGCGTTAGCAATGGTGACACAGGTTTTGAGGTCCCAACCTTTAAGTTGCCCAACCAGTAACCCAGCGTTCCAGCCATCCCCAGCCCCCGTGGTGTCCACAGCTTTGACCTTAAACGCAGGCGCATGAACCTTTTTTCCCTCTTTCGTCATCACAAGAGACTCCATCTACGCCAAGTTTTATGCCAACGGTGGTTACCCCATACTTTAATGATTTTTTTGCTGCCTTTTCTGGATTATCTGTCCTAAAAATGAATGCTGCCTCTTCACGAGAGAAGGTTGCTATGTCACACAGCCTAAGCATTTGATTATAAAATCTCCGAATGGTTCGTTCAGAGCTCCAAACATCAAGTCTCAGGGTTGGATCGAAAGAGATTCTAACTCCTTCTTTTTTAGCATACTTGACGGCGGCAAGAACCGCTTTTCTCGAGGGATTTTGTGACAATGCGAAACCGGATACATGAAGAATTTTGGCTTTTTTGATGTATTCGAAATCAACGTCGCTGATGGATAGAGAGCTGTCCGAGGTTCCGTTGACCCACGGTTTACGGTAAAAGATGAATGTACGTTCTCCCGTCTCAAGGTCGTTAGCGACAAACGCCAAAGTGGTAAGAGTGCCCTTTTTTACCCTTACGCATGAAGTGTCCACTCCGTTTCTCTTTCAGCTCCTCAACGAGGAACAGACCGAACGGGTCATTTCCAACAACCGTTATGGCTCCGGACGTTGAACCTAGCCTGGCAACTCCGACCAACGTGTTCATGGGAGCTCCGCCAAAACATTTTTGAAAAGCTGGCACCTCGATGTATGAGACAGGTTCGGTGGCAACAAAGTCTATTAGGACTTCGCCTATTCCAACAATTTCAGGCGACATCGCGCATCACTATAATATTGTATGTTACTTTTTGCTTAAACTCTTTATTCCATTCATGTATGGTCTCAGAACTTCGGGGACAAGAATTGAGCCCTCTTTTTGTTGGTATTGCTCTAGAATAGCTATCATGGTGCGGCTTGTGGCTAAAGCTGTACTGTTCAATGTGTGCACAAAGTCTTTGGGAGGCTTTCCGACGCCTTCGCGGTATTTGATTCCCAGTCTTCGGGCTTGGTAGTCTGTGCAGTTTGAGTTTGAACCGACCTCTCTGAAGTGCCCGTCCGCCATCCATATTTCCGTGTCATACTTCTTGGCTGCGACCGTTCCAATGTCTCCTGTGCACACGTTTACCACTCGGTAATGCAAACCTGAGCTTCCTGTAGAGCTCTTCGCAGTTTTGTTGAAGCTCCTCATGGAACCGCCAAGACTGCTCTGGCAAGCAGAATATGAACTGTTCAATCTTGTTGAACTGGTGCATCCTGAAGAATCCTTTTGTGTATTTGCCGTGAGCTCCAATCTCGCGCCTAAAATTTGTGCTTATGCCAATGAATTTTGCTGGGAGCTCGTCGATGTTTAAGGTTTCATTCATGAACATGGCAGCAATTGGATGTTCGCTCGTGGCGATGAGATAGTGGTCCTCATTCTCAATCTTATACATGACTGTCTCAAAATCCGAGAGGTCCGTGACTCCCTCGTACGGTTCTCTCCGCAACATGAAAGGAGGCTCAACCAAAGTATACTCTTGCTTCATCATATAGTCTATCGCAAACCTTTGAATGGCAAAATCAAGAAGCGCCAACTCGCCTTTTAGGTAGTAGAAGCCTGCTCCTGAAACTTTGTTTGCTCGTTCTTCGTCGACAAGTCCAAGGTTCAAGGCGAGTTCGAGGTGATTTTTTGGTTCAAAATCGAATTTTGGCGGAGAACCCCACTGTCTGGTCTCTGCGTTTTCATTTTCATCCCGACCGTAAGGAACGGTTTCGTGAAGTAAATTTGGGACTTTCTTGAGTAAAGTTTGAGACTTTTGACTGAGCTCCTCAACTTGGGCATTTAACTCAGAAATTTTCGATTGTATGGAATTGGCTTCCTTAAGAAGGGAAGTCTCGTCTAAGCCTTCCTTTTTCAATTTAGCGATTCTCGGCACTTAGTTCGTTACGTTTCCTTCTTAGTTCATTGATCTGTGTCTGCAAAAACCTCCAATTTTTGTCGGCCTCGATGAACTCCTCCAAAAGCATCAGCTTTTCAGGGTCGCTTCGCCGCTTTAGATTATCCCTGACAAGATCCGGGTTGGTTCGTATAAGCTTAACGTCAATCATGCTGAGGACTCCAAATATTCCTAAATTAAATCAATTGGCAAAAATATAAACATACAGTAGCAAAGGCATTTGTTTCAGGTCACTAAACCTTTTAATACTTCATTTTTTTCAATAACATGAATCATTAGTGGTGTTTCGGAGTGTCAAAACCAGGCCGCGTCAAAGACAAGTGGCGCAGTAAGAAATGGTACAGTGTGGTTGCTCCGGGATATTTCGGAGGCGTCGAAATCGGGTCCATACCTACTGATGAGATTGAAAACATCATTGGAAGGACTGTTGAATCCACCCTTTACGACATAACTGAGGATTTCGCCCACCAGTACCTGAAAATGTATTTCCAGGTAATCGGTATAGATGGAAGACGGGCTTTAACCATATTCAAAGGACATGAATATTCGAGGGACTATCTGAGAAGCCTTGTTAGAAGAAGGACCACCAGAATTGACCGCATCGTTGCTGTCACCACAAAAGACGGTTACAAAATGAGAGTTTCAGCATGCGCCTTCACTCTTACGAGAATAAGAACATCTCAGGAAAAAGAGATACGCGCAATCATGCACAAAATAATTGAGGCCAAGACAGCCTCACTTACGTTCGATCAGGTTGTACAGGAAATTGTCTTAGGCAAAATTGCCTCTGACATTTACAATGAAGCAAAGAAAATATCGCCATTACGCCATGTGGGCATAAGGAAAACAAAACTTATTTCAAGACCGACAGCCGAGGTCGAAGCAACGCCTGAAGTGGTCGCTGAAACAGCTAGTTAAAAGAATTTAAAGGTAACTTTTCACACATTTGCATGGTCCACTTCATGCGATTATGCTGAAATTGTTATATGAGACCTTGACCTTAAAGCCCAAATTATTTGATGCGAAATAAACGATGATGTAGTTAATGACTTGGGTCTTACTCAGCATCAAGGGTTCCTAAGCAAAGATTCATTCATAAAAAAATATCCCCTATGAGGTTCTAAGGTTCAATAAAACCATTCTTTTCATCTTATTTTCAGTTAGACTTAATGGCTACGGTTTGTTTTTCTTGATTGGTTCGGACAGTGCTTTAGATTGACTGTTGTGCCTGAGCTTAACGTCATAAAGAAGGACTGGAGAAAAGTAGACCTCAAAATCGGGTTGTGCTATCCTAACGTTTACCGGGCTGGAATGAGCGGATTAACGATTAAGCTGATTTATACGTTGTTCAACATGCGTGACGATGTCCTCTGCGAACGGTTCTTCATTCCTACGTTGAAAGAGCCTTGGACAAGCCTTGAATCCAACCAGCCTTTGAAGAAGTTTGATGTTGTCGCCTTCACCCTTCAATACGAAGAGGACTACACTAACATCGTTCAGATGCTATTAAGGTCAGGTGTTCCGCCGAGAAGAGAAGACAGAAAAAACGGAGACCCAATTGTAGTCGCTGGCGGTCCATGCGCGACAGCTAATCCCGAGCCTATGTCTGACTTCATTGACTTTTTTGTCATAGGAGAGGTTGAGCCCATACTAGATGAAATGGTTGACCAGTTAAAAGCCTATAAAGGAGACCGAGGGCGCATAAAGGCGTTCGCTGACATAGAAGGCGTGTATGTTTCTCAAATTTCGAATCCGACAGAGAGAGTTTGGACCCACAACCTCAATGAAACATTTCATCCAGTAGCACAGCAAGTTCCAATCGTTGACGACCACAGCCCATACATGACAATTTTTGGCAAAACGTTCACCGTGGAAGAGACCAGAGGTTGCAGTCGACAATGCCGATTCTGTCTCCTAAAGCACATCAGCCATCCAAGACGCGAAAGGAACTTTGCGAAAGTTGAGGAAATAATTGATGAAGGAACAAAATTGACCCCGGTGGGCAAGGTTTCGCTCATCGGCGCCAGCGTATTCGATTACTCACGGCTTGAAGACGTCTGCGAATTCATTGTTTCCCACGGGTTCGAACTGTCAATTCCTTCAATAAGACCTGAAAGCGTCACCGAAAAATTAGCTGACCTGCTTGCCAAGGGAAAACAAAAAAGTGTCTCAATGGCGCCTGATGCGGCTTCGCTCAGGATGCTTGATGTTTCGTGCAAACACATGGATATGGACGCCTTGGTTAATGCCGCTGAGGTTCTTCTCAGTCAGGGGGTTAACCGTCTAAAATTGTACTTCATGGTTGGACTACCTGGAGAAAACATGGAAGATGTCAAGGCAATAACGGACCTTTCCAAAAGAATCGCAGAAGCAGGATACGGGTCAAAATCTGTTCACCTCAGCGTAAATCCGTTGGTTCCCAAACCTCACACGCCGTTTCAGTGGGAAAAAATGGCGTCCGTGCCAAACATAAGGGAGAAGCTGAACCTGCTGAGGAAACTGTTTAAAGGCGACAGAAGGTTTGTGACTGAAGGCATTGACCCTCGTCACGCTCAAATTCAAGCCTTCCTGAGCCGAGGTGGTAGAGAGATTGGTAACACAGTTGAGCTTGCTGCTGTTTATGGTGGAGGATTAGGAGCTTGGCGACGAGCCATGAAAGAAACCGGAATAAAAATAGAAAGTTACCTGCGAGAGAAGAATTTTGATGAGCCTTTACCTTGGGACAATATTAATGTTGGTCTGGACAAAAGAGACATTGTTAAAGAGGCTGAGAGTTTTAAAAGTTTTGTATAGTCTCGACGCATACACCGTTTAAGATATTAAGAAGGAAATTATAGAGCTTCGTGAAAGTAAGGCGAAAAAGATGAACATGGACAAAGAACGATTCAAGAGGATGTTTCCTCATCTGACGGAAGAGATGACTGACGAAAAGAACCGTTTAACGATGAAATCAGTTCGTTCAGACCCCGAAAGCGGAGAGAAAGCAGCCTCCAACACGTTGGAAGGTTACGAGCCTGACGTCATCGATTTTCTGAGAAGATGCGACAACGAAAAACAAGCCATAGAAGTCATCAACTACTTGGAAAAGAAGGGCGAGATTTCAAGTAACCACGCAGCAAAGCTGAAGAAACAGCTAAAAGAAAAAGGCGTAAGAAGCTTCGGGGCAAAGAAGGGGGAAAACTATTACATAAGACAGGCAGAATCGAAAAATAATAAAAAAGAATAGAAATTTTCTGAACAGTAAAATTCATTAATTCATTTATTATTAACGATGTGGTCTATCTTTTTACGAACTTGTCGTAATACAACTAAAAATTATATTGTTTTGTGCAATAGAAATATGGAAATCCTTTTAAAAACTAAAATTGGACTCAACATTTAAACTAAAAGTAGCACATTGGATTCAAAAATACATAAACTTAAAAGACAATAAACTAACATATTTCCTCTAAAAATAGACCGTGGCTTCCCTAATTCGAGGTTGAGAAAAGATTGAGCAAAAGACCGCTAACGCGACGTTCGCTGTTTAGGATAGAGGGATTGTTAATAATTCTTGTCTTGTGCTTAGGAACCGTATATATTAAGGCTGCTAACGCAGAATCCTATCTGGATGTCCAAGCATCCAATGTTGGAGGAATCGGGGAAAACGACTCGTCCACAGTGAATTATACTTACGTTATTGATGATTGGAGGAGAGACATGAAAATTGATGCTTGGGGAGGAATCTCGGTCACTGATAAATGTGTAGTAATCAACAATTCCAATGAAAGTATACGCATTGCCAGTTTCTACTTACCCTTAAACGCCTCAGCAATAACCGCTCAAGACATTTTTGGAACATACGAACAGACTAGTTTAACTATCACGAAGTCTGAAACATACGTGGCTGTCAGGATATATCTTAGAGACACCCTGAGTTCACAACATAAAACGAATCTTCTCGTCGCATACAACCTTCCATCCAACATTTACATTACACAAAATGGGTGGCAAGACTGCACGTTAAACATCAGCTTAAACAAGCCCGCTGACTGGTTCGTAAATCAGTTCACGCTTGTGGTTTCCCTGCCTGAAGGAGCAGAATACCAAACATCCTCGAAAACACCTTCTCTGGTTCAGAAATCTGGCTTCTCGGTAAGCGTCGAATATGCGGAAGCCAATTTCACGCAGATAAATGAATCGACCATTACTTTGCAGTATCAGTTCTTTATCCTTTGGGCAGTTTTCAGACCGGCTCTCTGGACTGGAATCGCAGTTGCTTTTTTTGGTGCGGTGTTCTTTACTCGAAAATTGTTTAAAACGTCAGCCGCAGTTGTCGCTAAGGTTCCCTTTTCTTCCAGTCTCCTCAGAGACTTTGTTAATCGATACGAGGAACGGAGAAGGTTAAGGTCAGAGTTAGAATCAATGGAAGACCAAATCGAAAAAGGGAAACTTTCCAGACGCAAATACAGACTGAGGAAAAGTCTCTGTAGACGACCACATTTCAAGGCTTGATAAAGATCTGTCGCAACTGAGTAACAAAATTGCAGCTGCCAGTGAACAATACCTGGAACGGATGAAACATCTCAAAAAAGCAGAAGATGAGATAGAGACCTTAAAAAATGACATAGAAAGGGCGGAAGCAAGATTCCTCCGCAAAGAAATCACTGCTGAAGCCCGCCGGAAAATGCTGGATGAATACAATCGAATGAAGGAACGTGCGGAAAACACGATAGAGGAAACGCTTCTAAGACTTAAAGAAGAGATTCATTAAAGACTTTTTATGGTCCGAATTAGACTCGATTCTGAAATGTTCTGATGTCTATAAAGCAGTGAGGAACGACTGTCAAATCAATAATAAAACCCTTACTCAGCTATCCCAAAAAGCTTTTATTCAACAGAGAGCCATGTCATTAGAATTTCAAAAGGTGAACTGCAGTTGGTCAAAATCAAAATTAACTTGGACAAGTGCACTGGTTGCGGAACATGCGTCGACGTGTGCCCAGTTGGCGTATATGAACTTAAAGACAGCAAAACATCCGCAGTTAATGTTGATGAATGCCTTGTCTGCAGAGCTTGTGAAACCCAATGTCCAGAAAACGCCATTGAGGTCATTGAGTAAAAAAAGACAGGCAACACATCCAAATTAGGCTAAAGGGTCCAGAAACCAGACTGAATTCTTTTCACAGCTTTAAGACTTTTTTCTGCCTGTTTTTGCACATTTAAGTCCAAAGGAGGAGTTCTCCCACGCAGCATGATTCTTTGACCAGCCATCTGACTGATTACAACTGGAACAACCTTTCTGAGAACGCTGAGACAGTAGCCGCCTTCTAACATAGCTACCACCCTACCTTTGCACATTTTTCTTACAAAGTCAAGGACTGCCTGAAAAATCATTGGGTATATTTGGGAAGATAATGACAACTCGCCGACAATATCTCTGAAGTGACCGTCGAATCCAGCGGACACTAAAACAAACTGGGGTTTAAACTGGCTCATGATCGGTAACACAACGGTTTTTATGGCTTTCCAGTACACCGCATCTCCTGTGCCAAACGGGAAAGGAATGTTGACAGTGTAACCGAGTCCTTGCCCTTCGCCAATTTCGTCCATGAATCCTGATTCTGGAAATTCGGTTGGGTCTTCGTGGAGACTTAAATAAAGAATTTTTTTGGTGCCATAGAAGATTTCCTGAGTTCCATTCCCATGATGCGAATCTATATCCAAAATCAGGACTCGGCTAAGACCGAAGTTTCTAACCAAGTAATCTGCAGCTGCAGCGACATTATTGAAAACGCAGAATCCCATGCCGTAACTGGGACCAGCGTGATGCCCAGGTGGTCTAGCGAGAACAAACGCGTTACTGAATTCGCCAGCCATAACTTTGTTTACAGCCTCTATTGTTCCGCCAGCTGCAAGTCGGGCAACCTCGAAGCTCTGTCTTGAAACCATTGTTTCGGTTTCCTCGTCAAGTATGCCGCCGCCTGATTCGCAAAGATGTTTGACGTGTCTTATGTATTTTGAATTGTGAACCATTTTCAGATTTTCGAGACTCGCTGGTTTGGGACTGATGAACGTGCAATTTCCGTGTTCCAGTAACCGACTTTGTTTGATTCCTTCAATTATGGTCTGCAGCCTTCTTGGAGACTCTGGATGACCGCGATCTGTTTGGTGGTTCAGAAATTTGGGTGAATAGACTATCGCCGTTTTTTTCATCATTTCTTTCCTCAAAGGCACTTGTTGTCAAAATTCTATCAACAGGATGTTTAATGGTCAAATATGAAATGGAAGATATTTATTTACCGCTTCGGAAATAGTTAATCTTGAGGCGATGTGGTTGCCCATCCTTCCGATAGATACAGGTCGTCATGTAACGTCGGAGATGCTTCATATTTTCGAGGAGGAAAGTTTCGTTCAAAAAATGCTTGACGTTGAGGCAGCACTGGCTTGGGCTCATGGGCAGGTCGGGAACATTCCCCGTGAGGATGCGGAAAAAATCGTTAATTTGGCCTCGACAAAGCATGTTAAGCTCAGCCGAGTAAAGGAGATTGAGAAAGAGATTAAGCATGATGTCATGTCGCTTGTCAAAGCCTTCGCAGAAGTTTGTGGGTCAAGCGGCGCTTACATTCACCTTGGGGTAACAAGTTACGACATAGTGGATACTGCTAGGGCACTTCAGTGAAAGAAGCAATTAAGGTAATAAAAAGTAGGATAGACGAGTTTGAGTTTATCCTCTTGAAAGCAGCTGACCATTACAAAAACACGATTATGATGGGTAGAACCCATGGACAGCACGCTTTACCCATTACGTTCGGGTTGAAATTGTCTGTTTGGATGAGAGAGGTTTCCAGACACATTGAAAGGCTGAACGAATGCGAAAAACGTCTAGTGGTTGGCAAGATGAGCGGCGCAGTGGGAACCCAGGCAGGTCTAGGGTCAAAAGCCACGGAAATTCAGGACCTAGTAATGAAGAGGCTTAACATAAGAGCTGCAGAGGTTTCTACCCAAATAATTCAGAGAGACAGGCATGCTGAACTAGTCTGTTTGCTTGCCTTAATAGCTTCTCAGCTTGGACAAGTTTGCATCTGAAGTAAGGGAACTGCAGAGAACCGAAATTGGGGAAGTTTTTGAGCCTTTCGAGAAGAAGAAGCAGGTTGGCAGTTCAACGATGCCTCATAAACGTAACCCTGAGCTTTGTGAAAGAGTTTGTGGATTGGCAAAGGTCATGCGGGGCTTGGTGGTTCCAGCTTTAGAGAACGTTCCGACTTGGCAGGAAAGGGACTTGACGCAATCGTCGTCTGAAAGGTATGTTCTTCCAGAGGCGTGTATTCTCGTTGATTATATGCTATTTTTGATAGTTAATGTTCTGTCCGACCTAGAGGTCGACGAGGAAAGGATGAAAAAGAACCTTGGCTTAACGGATGGACGGGTAATGTCGGAGGCTGTCATGATAGCCTTGGCAGGGAAAGGGATGAACAGGCAGGAAGCTCATGAACTCGTCCGCCAGTTGGCAATAAAGAGCGAAGGCGAGAAAACACCTTTTAAAGCTGTCCTTTTGAAAGACAAGGTTGTAAGCCACTTTCTTAACAAAAAAGAGATTGATGCGGCGCTTGATCCCGAAAACTATCTGGGAACTGCAGTCAGACAAGTCGAATTGGTTGTTGAAAAAACAATGAAAGAAAGGCAAACCAGAGGACTGTAATATCAAAATATTTTTCTTTTAAAAGCTAAAATTTGCTAAAAAAATGTATGGGGATGTTGAGGGTTGTTCTCAGCATCATCCAGTGTTTCGTCTGTGGCGACTGTTTTACTGTACTTCTCTTCTTCTTACTACGCCGACGCTGAAGGTGAAGCCGCAGACCTCGCAACCGAGTGTGTAACTGCCCGTTGGCTTCAGTTTTCGTGAGCGGCATTTGGGGCAGGTTACTGTGAGGCTAGGCTTGTGGTTGCTTCTTCCGGTGCGTAGAAGATGTTGGGCGATTTGAATGCTCTGGCTACGATATAGAGGATGATTGCCACTGCGAAGACTGCGAAGATTATGATGGAGTAGACGATTGTTTCAGGAGACACATCATTCATCTCCAAAGTACCTTGGTTGGTCCTTGTTTAGAACCCAAAGAACCCTTTCTTTTTGGGTTCGGGTTTTTTGACGATTTCAGCTTCTAACGCTGGACCTGAGGGTTGTATTAAAGCTGCTGATGCAATGGCAGCTTCCAAGAATGGGCTTTGCACTCCACCTAGGACTATTGTCGCTCGCATTGTACCTTCTAGCTTGCTGTTAACTCTTGCTCCCCAAGAGACTCTTGCGGTTGGCGACATTCGGTTTATGACGATTTCGCCTGCCCTTGTGACGTCTTCCAATGTCATGTCATCTCCGCCTTCCAAGTGGACTAGTCCGCCTTCACTTTTCTTTAGGTCGCCGATGTCGAGGAGCTGGTTAGTCAATGCCTTTTCAACAGCTTCTTCCACCATATTGTCTCCTTGCCCTTCGCCGATTCCGATTGCGCAGATTTTGGCTCCTGTCATGATTGTTTTCAAGTCGGCAAAATCTAAGTTCACAAGGCTTGGAATCGAAATGGTTTCAGATATGTTCTTGATGAAGTTGGCTATCAGCTCGTTTGCTACTGCGAATGCTTCTGACAACGGTAATGCTCCAGCCATTTTTCTCAGTTTTGAGTTGTCTATTACGACTACTGCGTCGCATGCTTCCACTAGTCTGCTTAGTCCTTCCTTTGCTTTCTCCATCCGGGTTCTTTCAACCTGAAACGGAATGGTGACTACGCCTAAGGTTAAGACTCCTAGTTCTTTTGCTATTCTGGCAATGACTGGTGCTGCGCCTGTTCCTGTTCCTCCGCCTAGTCCTGCTGTTATGAAGACTAAGCCTGAACCTGCGATGATTTTTTCGATTTCGCCTGCGCTTTCTTCTGCAGCTTTTGTGCCTTGTTCTGTGAATCCGCCTGTTCCGAGTCCTCCGCATGTCTGGTATCCTATGAGGATTCTTCTGTCAGCTCTGGTTATGCCTAGGTGTTTGGCGTCGGTGTTTAACGCGTAGATTCTTGCTCCTGCGACTCCTTTTTCTTTCATCCATGAGACGATGTTGCATCCTGCTCCTCCAGCGCCTATTACGCATATTTGAGGGATTGATTCTCTGGCTATTTCTTCTATTGTTTTTTCGGATGTTTTACTTACAACCTGTGTTACGGTTCTTTGCATGTTCTTTTTCTCCTTTCATTTATGTAAATTCGACAAGCTGGATTTTAGTTAACCTACGGTGAATATAAGGTTTTCCAAAAAGGTGAAATGAGCATATGTAATGACTACTTTGTCATATGGTAAGAGGGCATAAATATGGTTATTGGTGTTAACTTTAATGTATCTTAAAAGTTATATTATAAGTAAAAAATGAGCTGAAGAAGCGTGTCACTTAAAAAAAGAATCGATAATTTTAAATTTTTTCGCTCCAATTACGGTCATTACAATGTTCAGATGCCTTAATTATGTTGCAGGGATGGTTAACTGTCTCATGGTTAACAGGTTTGAATGCGTGTTAGCAGCTTTGCGTCATGAGGAACCGTCCGTTGTGCCGCAGGTTGTTGAGTTTACGAACGAGATGGCGAGAACAAAATTTGTGCCTCTCATGAAAAAAAGAGGCTTAGATGTTAAGAGAGATTCTGAGGCAGCTAGGTCTGTAACGCCTGAAAGGGTGGTTACTTGGTATCGTGAAGCTTTGAAGGAGGCTGAGTTTTTGGACACCTTCATTGTAGGCGTTGGAAGCGGAGGGTTCAGGGTCAAAAGTAGGGTGAAGGCTGATTCTGAAAGGTTTTTGGACGAGTGGGAGACTGGTGCGGTTTGGCGGGTAGGCTCGTCTAAGACTACTTGGGTCAGAGAGTACGTGAAGTATCCTGTTGAGTGCGAGGATGACTTAGGCGGGCTTGTTCTGCCTGACCCTGATGATTCTAGAAGGTATGAGGGTTTTGAGGAGTCCATGAAATATGTGGTGGAGAGGGGGTTCTTTCCTGTCTGTGGCATAAACGGGTTCTTTTCGGGTGTGTGGTATTTCCTGCGTGGACCACTTTACGTTGTTCTTAGGGACCTTTACTTTAACAGACGGCTTTTCGAGAAGCTAATTGAGAAGGTTGGCGAGTTTAATTTGCGGGCGGAGAGGAACCTTTTGGAGCGGGGTGCGATGATGATTAATTGGGTTGACGACTTGGGCTACAATAAGGGGACCTTCATGAATCCCGAGCTCTACGAGAAGCTCATTTTTCCTTGGCACAAAAAAGCCATTGAGCTAGCGCACAGGTATGGGGCTTTCGTGAACATGCACAGCCACGGGAACATTAACGCCGTTGTTCCTTTGCTTGTTGAGGCTGGGCTTGACGTTTTGAATCCCGTTGGCCCGTCTGACAACATGGACCTTGCAGTTTTGAAGAAGTTGTTCGGTGACCATCTTTGCCTTCAAGGCGGTTTAAGCAAGCACATCGGTTTCATGAACAATAAGGAGCTTAGGCAGCACATTGTTGACAGGCTCAGAATTGGCAGTCCGGGAGGAGGCTTCATCCTTAGCTCCGAAGGGAGCTTGCCCTATGAGATGAGTGAGAACCACTTTTTGGCTTTCGTTAAGCTGAGCCGGAAATACCGAAGAAACGTGCCTTCATAGGTACATACAGCTGCTGTTTCATTTTGTTTGCTTGTCATTTTTGTTCATTGCGGAGCTGCGGTTTCATGCGTCCCTGTCTGGTCTGATTTTTGTAACATTCGAGTTTTCCATGTGCATGACAATCCATAATCCGTGAAGACCTATTCTGATTTGTGGCGCATTATTTCTGCAATCTTGGGGCGCAAGAGCATATTTTCGTCAGGTCTATTTTGTTCATCATCCGAAAATGCAGTTTGAACAACAAAACAGTGGCTTTTCAATTTCGAGAGGATGAAATAAGGCTATTAAGAGAATTCCTGAAATATTATGGAATTAGGTGCGTGAAGAGGGTTCTGGAAATGAGGAAAGCGTTAATAGTTGCACTTGTTATCGTTTTGTTCTGTGTTTCGGTGGGGTCTGTACGGGCTTACACGAACGATGAAAACAGATTTTCAATTGACGAGCCTTCAGGGTGGACTGTTGATGACACGGTGTCGGGTACTGTCGTAGCCTTCTACGAGCCAACAGTGGAAAATGAGACAGTATTGATTAACGTCGTTGTTCAATCCCTATCGTCTGACATGACATTGGCGGAGTTGGCTACAGCCGTCAAGGACCAGTATCCATCGTTGTTTGACAGTTTTTTTATCATTTCCGAGTCGAGAAGAGTCGTCAAAGGCATCACCGCATACGAGATTGTTACCCACATCACCACGCAAGGGTACGATTTCATGATCAAGCAGGTCATGCTGGTCAGAAACCTGAGGGTGTACGTCGTAACGTACGCCGCCATCACGACCGAGTATCAGCAATTTCTTCCAGATTTTGAGGACAGCATCGAAACCTTCACCGTTTTTGACCCGATACCGTGGTATTTCATGTACGTGTTCTTCGGAGCGATCATAGCCGTGATAGCTGCGATCTCAATCGGATTATACTTTTATAAAAGACGGTCCAGCTCCTCCATGACAGGCTCCTAGAAGACGTTGTTAAAAAACAAAAACGAATGTTCTGGAAGCTTTTTTCAATGTTTCTGGTCGCGTAAAAAATTGGACAGTTTTTTTAAGGTTTATTAAGTTGTTTTTTGTATTAGAATGAGGATTTCTTCATTAAGTGAGTGTTTAGGACACTCTTTGAACCGTGTGTAATGAATGAAATAATGATGGATTCCCGTCTAGATCGAGGAATGTTTGAAGGAGGTCGGAATGTTGCCTGTTGAAGTTTTGGACGTTGACGAGTTTGTTCGGTTGTCTGAGAAGGCGGAGTACTGCCGTGTGAAGAAGGCAAAGAACATGACGAAACTTAAGCTCAGAACTAAAAATGAGCTTTTCACGTTGAAGATCGAACCCAAAAAGACAGACGAAGTCTTCAAGAAGCTGAAATGCGAAATAAAGGAAATATAACTTAGCTTCCAAATAGAAAGCCACATTGTAAATCATGAACCCTAGAACAAACAAAGCTTCAGGATTCTTTCAAAATTGTTTTTTGCGCGATTTTCTTTGTAAGCCTTCAAAGCATTAAGAAGAGAATCCGAATTTACGTCCACAACCTTTTTTCTGACAGTCTCGGCAATTGACCCCTTCATGAAAAGGTAGTGGCACACTGAGGTCACGTTCGAGACTCTTCTTTGGACGCTGGCTGACTCAAAATCTAAGATGCAGACTCCGCCGTCGCCGCGTACAACAATGTGTTTTGGCGCGTTGCTGACTCCCCATGATCGACACCGATTTTATCAAGCCTCCAGCATTGCTCCAAAATTTCCTTCAAAACCTTTTTCGCAATCATCCGAGTGTCCTCCGTTTCCGCAACGCCTTCGACCCACTTTGGAAAAGGCTGACCGTCAACAAACTCCATCAAAAGAAGGTTCTCGGAGCAACCCAGCAGCTTCGGACCAATGTCAACAGAGTTCGCCTTCTCCAAAATTTTGGCTTCATGTCCCATCCCTGTTCTGCCCGAGTCGGTTCTTCGAATCTTCAGCGCAGCTGGTCCCGATCTGGTTTTGGCTAGGACCACGATTCCAACGTAGCCTTTCCCCAGAACTTGGACGTTGTTGACTTTCTTGTCTCCCCTGAAAGATAATGCTTCTACGCTGAGCTGTTTCATCTCAGCCAACCGTCTACCCAATTCTTCAGCATCAACCTTCGGGTAACAAAGGATGTGTGCGTAACCTTCCTTTTCGAGATTGTCCAGGGGAACAAATTTGTCCATCAGTTCACTCTCAGTTCGCTTCTTCCAAGAACGTGGAGATTTAATAATTCAGAAGACTTATGCAATTCATTGTAGCCATCTTGGCTTGCCAACAAGGAACTCTGTCAAGAACACGCTGAAACCACGATTGCGCTGATAGAAGCTTTTGACTTCGCTGTTCACCAAAACCTTGAAAGAAGACGAGAAAGCCTCCGAAACCTGGCTCGCTAACCCCAAGTCTTTCCCGCCGTCCCCCAGTTTCTCTCGAAAAAGCTCAACAACATCCGTATATTTTCTCCGCCTATCAACAATCCACTTGTCGCCATCAACCCTAGGACCCGACAACACCTCAGCGGACTCCGTATACTTCGCCAGAAACTTTTCGCAATCATCTTTCTTCGTTACGGGCGGACCAGCATGCCTTTCGACCGCGGGTAGATAACGGGAACCTAGCTCGAAAACAAAGACGTCCACAGTTTTTTCGTCGCTCCAAACCGCGTCGCGAACAACGCTGAAGCCACGCCCAGAAACCATTTTCGACAACGCCTTTTGGGACCTGTACAGCTGCCCCCAAAGCACGTCAGGCACAGCTTTAATAGCCGCCGTTTTTAGTAAAACCAAGGTTGTTCCCCTTGACTCCATTGTTCGGGAAAACTCGTCAAAAGCTAAAGGTTCAACAGGTTCAGGATAGAAAAATCTAAAGATTGGAGCCTTCAAGAACTGCCTCGACGCAGCGATGAACTCGTAAAGCCTTTCTGGCTTGACAGCTGAGGCGACGTTTCTTCCCTTGTCCACCACGTCCACGACAACAAGAGGCTCATGAAAAACCTTTCGGATTTCCGCTTCTTGACCTTTATAATAGTTTTCCAAGTCGATGATTACGGTTTCTCCCCAGTCCGCGGTGGCTTCCAACAGACCAAGGAAACCTCCATAATGCATGACGAGAACTTCGCACAAATAGCCGCTGAAACCTCCGACCCTTATTTCCGCCCCGTAGGTGCCTATGCCCCGCATGAACCTTTTCAGCAAACGAACCTCTTTCTTGGCTTCCTCGGACAAGTGGCTCTTAACATACTTGGTGTGGAACGGAGTTCTGTCCACGGAAGACTCAGCCTGCCCAGCGGACTCAACCTTAAAGCACGGAACAAAATCAACGGTGAAGCCTTCAACCTCAGCCTTGACGTAAGGATGCTCTGCGTAAGCCTCCAAAAACTTTTTTCCAGCAACCTTCTTCGCGACGTCCAACACCTTCACGAAGGCTTCTCTGCCGAGGCCCTTAGGCGCAAGAACAAAAAGGTCAATATCCTTCTCGTCAGCAAGCCACGTGTCCTTGGCAACCGAACCCTCAACGTGAGATTCCGCGTCTAACCCAGCTTTTTGAGACTCCCACTGAAGCTTAGCCACCAATTTTTGTGAAAAACGTTCAGTTTTCTCTTTTTCCTTTGCGTTAGGAGTGGCTTTACGAAGAACCTGCTTGCATACTTTCTGAATTTTCGCTCGATTTTCCTTCAGGCTCATGCAATTCTACTCCAAGACTTGGATCGTTTGTCAGGTTTTATGGCAAGTTTCCCGCAGAACCGAATATACTGGTCCCTGAGGTGAGAGAACACTTTTCTTCAACCGTAAACATTCAGCCTTAACTGAACCGAACTCGAAACCTTCCAGACTCCTCAATTTTTCAACCAAAGCATCCCTGTTTCTTCCTGTTCTAACACGGGCAATCGTCAAATGGGGACTGAAGCCCTTATAGTCTGGTTTAAATCCTAGAGTCTGCAGCCTAGGCTCCAGCTGGTCGAAGATTGCTCTCGACTCGTTGGCTCCTTGACGTATGCCTGCCCAAATGACGCTTATGTGCTTGGGATTCGGGAAGACCCCGGTTCCTTCAATCTTAACCTCGAACGGTGCAAACTGGACTTGTTCCATTTCGCGGTGAACCAAGTCAACCATTTCCAGAGTAACATCCCCGAGGAACCTTAAGGTCATATGAACGTTTTCAGGTTTAACGAGCTTAAGGTCCGCGTCCGTTCCCAAAAGCACGTCTTGAACCCTGGAAAGGTTGTTCAGAACCGAGGCTTCGCTGATGTCGAAAGCTACGAAACTGCGAATCATCTCCATACCAAACCAAAACCTGCCCTTGAATAATTGCGTCGTTATAACCTTACCGCAGACTGCATATATTAAAATTTATTTAACATCACACAATATTAAACAAAAAGAAGTCCAATAATGGATACCAAAAAAGGTTTAGACGCTTTCAGGAAGGTCGAGCAAGGAAAGTGACAAAGAAAACCGTTATCGGCGTAACCGGGATGCCCGGAGCAGGAAAAGACGTTGTCCGAGAAGTCTTCCGGGAACTCGGCTTCCCAATAGTTACCATGGGCGACGAGGTCAGAGCTGAAGCTGAACGGAAAGGCTTGCCTCCCACTCCTGAAAACCTCGGAAAAACCATGCTTAGACTAAGGGCAGAAGAAGGACCTGGAGTCTTGGCCATAAGGTGTCTGCCCAAAATCGAAGCCTTAAACTCGAAAATCGTGGTCATCGATGGTATCCGAAGCCCAGACGAAGTTGCGGAATACAAAAACGAACATACAGACTTGAAAATAATCGCAGTCCACGCGTCTCCGAAGACAAGGTTTGAACGCTTAGTTACAAGGAATAGGAGCGACGACCCTAAAGGCTGGAAAGTGTTTAACGAACGGGACCAGCGTGAACTAAGCGTGGGACTCGGCTGCGTCATCGCGACAGCCGACATAATGGTCGTCAACGAAGGAACAAAAGAAGCTTTTAAACAAAAACTACGGAAAATTCTCAACAAGGAGTTCATAGTATGAGCGAATCTGGAAATGTAAAAATCTATGTTGATGTGGAGGTTAATCCAACAGAGGATTCAAACAAAGTTCAGGTTGCAGTTCAAAGGGTTCTTGGACCAATTCATCTAGAAAAAATAGACGAAAAAGACCGAACTTACCTTAAGGGAACCGCAGAAGGGCTCGAGCAGCTTTCGGCTTTCCAAGAGCTTTTGAGGAAAGAAAGAATTCGGGACGCAGCCAGAAGGGTGCTTCTCAGCGGACTAGGCGGGAACACAATAACCTTTTACCTTAACAAGCAAGTCGCATACGCAGGGCACATATCGTTCTCTCAGCCCGAAGGAGAATCGCCGCTTGGACCCATCCAGGTCGAGGTTCAATGCGACAACCCACGGAAACTCATCGATTGGCTGACCCCGAAAACACCCAAACCATAGGAGACCATAAAAATTGAAAATCGGCTTGTCAACGCTTTACTGTTACGAGCTACCCTTCGCAGATATGCTGAAAGAACTCGAGACCGTCGACGCGGAAAATGTCGAAATCGTGGACGACGGACACCACGCGCTAGACGAAACCCGCGTGGAATCCCTAGAGAAAATTATAAAGAAAAGAGGATTCACGACCTCGGTTCACGCCCCATTCATCGACGTAAACATCGCGTTACACTCTAAACCCGCCAGAATAGTCTGTCCTCGCACGCCTTAAGCGGTCGCTGAAATTTTCGAGCGAGCTCGGCTCAAACTACTGGGTCTTCCATCCCGGATTGCATATGGGAAACAGTCACTTCGCACAGGGCTTGGATTGGGAGCTAAACCTTGAATCCATCCGTGATTTGCTTTCGGCTGCACAGGAATTTGGCGTCAACGCAACTATCGAGAACGGGCTTCATCCCCTTCCGTTTCTTATGAAAACAGCAGACGATTTTATGTGCTTCTACAAGGACCTAGGCGAGACTAATTTGGGCATAACCTTTGACCTTGGGCATGCCAATGTGAACAGCCAAATCAACGAATTCTTTGAGAAGCTCCCAGAAAGAATCGTCCACGCGCACCTGCATGACAACCACGGAAAAACCGATGAGCACCTTGGGTTAGGAGACGGAAACATAGACTGGCAAAAAACCGTCCGCGCCTTCAAAAAAATCGATTTCAAGGGAACGTTGGTCGTAGAATCAGCAAAAAACGTGGAAGAAAGCATCCAGAAGCTTAAGACGCTATTGAATGATGCTTAGGGTTCTTTCAGCGGAACCTCAATTTTCATGAAATCTTCAGCCATAACCGTGTTCGGAAAAACTTTTCTTGCTTCTTCAAGGAGAACTTTAGGGTCTCCGTAACGGGCGCTAACATGAGTCAAGACGAGACGCTTGACACGGGCTTTTTTTGCGACTGAGGCTGCCCCACTGGGCGTCGAGTGCAAATCCTCCTCAGCTCTTTCAATGAGTTCTTCGGCGAAGGTGGCTTCGTGGACAAGAACATCCGCACCTCGTGCAAGTCTGGCTATGTTGTCTGAGGGCTTCGTGTCTCCGACGATCACGATTTTTCTTCCAAGCCTAGGCGGGTCCAGCACCTCCTGCGGCTTGACAGTCCGTCCGTTTATGAGTTTAATCTTTTTACCATCCTGCAATGTGTGCCACAATGGTCCTTTGGGCACTCCGAGGGCAGCTGCTTTTTCGGGATGGAACTTGCCTGCCCGTGGTTTCTCGGTTAACGCGTAAGCCAGACATGGGACTGAGTGTTCCGCCCATGCTGCGTGGACTTCGTATTCTTTTGTTTTTATGACCAGTCCTTCGTTCTCCATTTCGCATACCTCGATTGGGAAGTAGAGCGAGAATTCGACGGTTGATATCATTGCCTCTATAAAGTTCATTGTGCCTTTGGGTCCAAAAATCTGGATGGGCTTGTCTCTTCCAAGCAGCGACATGGTTTGAAGCAGCCCCGGCAACCCCAAAACGTGGTCCCCATGCATGTGGGTTACGAAAACTTTTGTTTTGCGGTTGAAACCTATTTTCGCCTGAATCATCTGTTTCTGTGTGCCCTCGCCGCAGTCAAAAAGGAATAGTTCACCCTGGCGTTGAACAGCCACGGAGGAAAGAGCCCGCGTCGAGGTGGGGATGCTCGCAGCAGTTCCCAGAAACGTGATCTGTAAGCTCATCGGACCAGTCACCATGGCAGCTGAAAGACGGCGATTTCCCGGGTTAAGCTCCGGTGAATATAAATAAAGTGTGACTCGACGTGCTTAAAGCCTAATCTCTCCCCAATCTCCTTAACCTGAACAGTCTCTGGAGATGCCACACATATTCTATGTCCTTTCTTGACCAGCTTGGCAGCAGCTGAAAGAAACCCTTCAAACACTTCCCGCCTTCCAAGCCCAAGCGTCGTCGCCGAGATCCCGTACGGAGGGTCAGTAACGATGCAGTCCACCGTCCCGTCGCGAAGCGGAAGGCTCTGAGCGTCTGCAACCATTAATCCTTCGGAATTTACGTTGAAGATGAAAAGGTTCATTAAGCTTCCTCTAACCATGGACCTTAAAACATCGAATCCCAGAACTCGGCAACCAATGAGACTGGCTTCGAGAAGGAAGCTTCCGGTTCCGCAGAAAGGGTCAAGGACAACGTCTTCGCTTCTAGGCTGAGCAAGGTTAACCATGCATCTCGAAAGCTTAGGCGGCATCTCCGCGGAGTGAGTAAAAACTTTTCCTTTAGATCCACGCTTAATGAAGCCCTTAGCCCTAATTTCCACTTTCATCAGCCCGAAAAGGAAACTACCGCCTGACAACAAACCGATAAAGGTTTTCTGAGGAAATTTGAGGTCAACCCTTGTTCTCTCTATTTTTCCTAACAATTTTTCGCCAAGTTCTTTCTCCAACGTTTCCGTCTTAATGTCGCTGGAGCTTCCCCTTACCCTTTTCACGCGGACAGCGAATCTCTCGTTTTCGCCTATGTACGAAGCGATGTCGGCTTCTTCGACGTTTCTGTTTATCTCTTTCATTTCGGCTTGGCAATTGAAGGCTTCAACGCCGCAGATTCTCGTCATGGAAGCCCTACGCTGAACCGCTTCTAGGCATCCGCTGTCAGAATGAACTCGGAGAACCTGCGGAAAACCCTCTAAAACCTCGTAGGCGAACCCTTCTGCTTCAAGAATCGCTTTAACCTCAGAGAAGGGCAGAGTCTGGTTTTCTCCTGAAACAAGAAAGAAAATGGTCTCCACATTATTATCCTCTTTAACCAGACGTCCGAACATTCAGCTATGCTACTTGGTTTTTAGTTCTTCCAGCAGCTCTTTCGCCCTATCCATTCTGATCTTCTTTTCTGCGACCATTTTTTCAGCGACTAAATCAATAAGGTTCCTGGTTGCGCCAGCCATGACCGCGATGTTCCGAGCGTGAAGAGACATGTGACCTCTCTGGATTCCTTCGTGGGCAAGAGCTCTCAACGCGCCGAGGTTTTGAGCTAACCCAACAGCTGCCATAACCTCGCCTAGTTCTCGGGCTGATTTGACGCCTAAAATCTTTAAGGCTACTCGGGCAACGGGATGAACCTTCGTGGCTCCGCCTATGGTTCCCACAGCCATCGGGAGCTCAATCGACCCAACGAGGTCCCCGTTCTCGTCCTTTTCCCAAATCGAAAGCGGCATGTAGCGTCCTGTCCTCGCAGCGTAGGCATGAGCTCCAGCCTCGACAGCTCTGTGGTCGTTGCATGTGGCAATGACGACTCCGATTATACCGTTAAGAATGCCTTTGTTGTGGGTTGAAGCCCTGTAAGGGTCTCCAGCTGCGAACGCGTAAGCCTCAAGAATGCCGTCGACAACTTCTTCTCCGCCTACAGCCTCCTTGTCGATAACGGTCCATGCCCTGGCCAGCCGTTCTGTAGCAAGGTTCGAGATGATTCTCAGGAACACTTTGCCTTTTGTTATTCGTTCAATCATGGGGGCGACTGCTTCAGCCATCGTGTTGACAGCGTTTGCGCCCATCGCGTCCCTGCAGTCGACAAGCAACTCCGTGATTACCATTTGACCGCGGGGCGTGTCAATCACCTTTACTTGTACGTCTTTCGCGCCGCCACCAACTGAAACCAGAAGGGGATCTTGGTCGTTGGCTTTCTTCAGAATCTCTTCTTTAGCTTTCAATACAGCCATTTTCGCTCTGTACGGGTCTGGAACCTTCACTGTTTGAATTTGTCCTCTCATGATGGGTTCGGTGCTGCTTGTGAAGAATCCACCTTGGCTTCTAGCCATCTTGGCTGAGTAAGCTTGCCGCAGCGACAACGGAAGGTTCCTCAATCGCCATCGGAATAAGGTATTCTTTGCCATTGATTTGGAAGTTTACTGCTATCCCTAAGGGCAAGGGAAAGGTACCGATGACGTTTTCAATCATGCGATCAGCTAAGTCGAATTCCAGACCGCCAGTGGACTTTAAGAGGTTGGCTTCTTCGTCGGTTAAGCCAGCAAAGTCCTTAATGACTTTCAATCTTTCGTCTATGCTGAGCTTATAGAAGCCTGAAACTTGCGAAGACTTTACCAAATCCCTTTCTCTCCATGTTCCACATAGAATTATGCTGGGAGTATCTTAATGTTTCATGGCATATGAAACTATCGAATTTTTACGACTGAAGTTTTTGGGCACGAAGAACGAAAATCCTCAGAAAAGTTTAGAAGAAGATGTGCATCCAATTCAATAGGCGAAACACATGTTCTGTCCAAACTGCGGAAAAGAAATTGGCGAAACAACGAACTTCTGCCAGTACTGCGGATTCAGAATGGTTTCTACACAGAATCTTACGGTTGATGATTTGATACGAAACGTTCTGATTCGACGCATAGACGGCTTAAAAAACAGAGACGCCGACGCTATAACTGGCGTTGTTTACAGAGAAAAGTACACGAAGTTTGACGATTGGCCGCCTTATGAACTTCAGGAATCCGAAGCATTAGCAAGCGAAGCCAAGGCGTTGAAGGTGCTTAAAGAATACGAGTACGAGACGAGGTCGTGGAAGACCACTGTGTTCGGAGACTCAGCTGCCGCAACGTTCATTATCAGGTATCGGGGCAAAATGCGAGACTTGGACTTTTACGTGCAGTCACGAGTGTCCGCTTTTCTGACAAAAATCAACGGAGAATGGAAGCTCATCCACGAACACTGGTCACGTTTTCCGCCACAGATTCCAATGGGTCAGCCAGCTGATGCAGCAAAAGGCGACCGCAAAGAGGGTCCAATAGTAGTCTAAACTGTGCCCTTATTCTCTTTTTCATCGTTGTCTTTTGATTCTTTTCCTGGTAGGGGAATCGGTGGAGGGGTGGTTGCCATCGCCCAGCCTATCCATGCGACCACAACGAGGAAAAGGAAAACAATTATCATCACAGGAATAAGCAGCGCCCAGTCGCTTATCGTTCTTCCCAGAAACTGGATGTCTTGGGGGGCGAGGAAAAGCGCCCAAACGTAGAGAACCATAGTCACGAAGCTTAACGCCAAAAGTAGCTGTCCTTGAGTGACATCCCGCAATGTGGCAAACCTCTTGATTGATGATGATTGAGCCAAACTTAAAACTATCGAGTCTCAAATACAAACCCATTCGTTCGGTCTCGATTCATGGTGTCAAGATTCAAAAAACATAATACATCCCTATTCTTTAATCCAGAAAAGATGAGCCAGAATGACGGAAACAACAAGGAAACTACAGGGAATCGCGGTCGATGTAAGAAAAACGGGCGAATCAGTGACAGACGATGAAGGAAGCAAATGGGAAAAATGCGTCTTCACCGTTGAACTAACAAACTTTTCATCCCGCACCCCGAATGAGGTTTTACCAAAAGGCATCATAGGAAAAAAGGTTAAACTCGTCCGCTTCTGCTGCTACGACTGGCACTGCAAACTCGGAACCAAGAAAACGTTGGACTCTGATGAAACGGAAGCTGTGTTGGCTGGGAAGCAGACTAGTTCGTTATATTGGTGAATGGTCTGCGGAATGGGCATAGTTCGATGGACCGTGTGACAGAAGCTTGTTGTATCTATTTTTTTGTTAAAAATCATATAATAGATTTTATTTTTTGCCGTTGAAATGATTAAAACATCGGATGGGGGGTTCATCGAGGTCTATACCAGCATATATATGGTGATATTCTGAGCATAATAACAAGGTTCTAATTCACAATGATAGTCCCTCTATTCGAGGTGTAGAGCCATTGTCAAAATTCTCTAAACGATGGGAGGAAAGAGACCGAAGCGGCATAAAGGGAGTAATAAAACCCGCAGCACCGTTAAGGTCAAAGATCGAACTCGCCATCAGAAGGATCGAAGCCCAAGTGCAGTATCTCGATAACTCTCTCAACAGATTCACTGACAGAGACAAATACCTCTTCTCCAAAGTCGTCGATGCATACTCAAAGAATCAGATTCAGAGAGCCAATGTCTTCGCCAACGAACTAGCAGAGTTACGGAAGATGGCTAACTTCATGATGAACGCCCAGCTCGCACTTGAAAGAGTTGTTTTGAGGCTAAGAACAGTAACCCAGCTCGGCAATGCTGTCGTAAGCTTAGCACCAGCTGCTCAAGTCTTACAAAGCGTAAGGTCGGGAATTGCTGGAATACTGCCGAATGCCGAGAAAGAACTCGAATCAGTTGGCATGATGCTGAACGACATCATGATAGAGGCTGGACAAACTGCTGGAATATCGCCAGACTTTGAAGTAGCAAGCGAAGATGCAAGGAAGATTCTCAGCGAAGCCTCAACGGTCGCAGAGCAGAGAATGAAGGAGAAGTTCCCAGAGCTCCCAGCGTTGAAACAACCCGAGACATTTGCACAGGACACAGGATTCTCCCAATACTAAAAGAGTGAGATCCCACCCATTTGAAAAAGAGCGAAAAAAGATGAGTGAAAATTTCAACGCCCCGGGGCTTGTCGGTAAAAACGTGAAAGACACTGGAAGAATAGTGTCGTTCCTAATCGATCCCTCAGGCCAAACAAAAGAAGCACTGGTCGAAACAAACTACGGCCAACTCGCCAAATACCCTGTGAACCTCCTTAAAGTTGGCAGAGACGAAGTTTCGATGGTTTCTGACCTCGACAAGAAGGTTGAGACCATTTCGGAACAGCTGCCAACAATAAGGAAAAAGAAGAAAATCCTCGACAAACTAGCTGAAAACAAAGTGATCCCGTCAGGAATCCACGAAAGCCTAAGCAAAGAATTCGACAGAACCTTGAAAGAAATGAAAATCGAAGCCCAAACGGTCCTTGAGGACATGGACAAACAAGTTAAGAATCAGGACGAACAGCTGAAAACGCTTCAGCTCGCAAGGGCTTACTTGGAGATCGAGCACGGCATAGGCACAGTAAGCGACGAGGTCTACCAACTGTCAATAATGCCGATACTGAGAGAGGTCAAGAACACCCAGCAAACGAAGCTAAGCCTCTTGAAGACAAAAGACAAGGTCACAGACGCCCTTCAAGAAGAGAAAGAGGAACCAAAAAAGGAAACGAAGCCAGAACCAGTTGAGGAATTGAAAAAGGAAGTTGCGCAGGTTCCTGAAGAAGCCAAAGATGAGCCTGCTGCACAAACCAAGGAAGGAAGACAAGCCCTACCTGTACGTGTAACCGAAGGTTAGCCCCGGCATTTTTAGGCTACTCGCCATCATTGGAGGAGTGCGATGATCAAAGATTTCTTCCACAAGACAAAAAAATCCGTCAGTGAGCTCATCATGGAAACGACGAGAGAGCTCGGAAAATGTTATTCTAGACTTGAACTTGCATCATCCAAGCTGTCGAAACGAGATGAAGACCTTTTCGAAGCCTGCAGCTTTTACATGGGGAAAGGCAACAAGACAAGGGCAACCGTCTACGCCAACGAGATCGCTGAAATAAGAAAAGTTTTAACTTTTACTCAGCACACCCAACTCGCTGTTGAACGCGCCATCCTCAGGCTGGACACCCTCAAGGTTGTCTCTCCGACACTTGAGTCGCTGGAAGGAGCGTTCAGCGATGTCAAGAACGCGTTGGGATTAGTCGCTAATGTCATGCCTTCCATTACGCCTGAGATGAGTCGGCTGACCAGCGTTGTGGACGAAATATTAACAGGCACCCAGTTCACTCTGGATGAGTACACTCCTGCAGTCGTATTGGACGAGTCTGCTGAAACCATTTTGCACGAAGCCGCCGATATTGCTGAGCAGGAGCTGAAGACACGTATTCCTGAACCGCCCGTTGAAGCGCCCAAGGCTGCGATTCCAGTTAAGCCTCTTGTGGCGATCACTGCGGACGGAACCGAGGTTGTTGTCAACCATAACGGTGCAGCCATCAACGGAGACGGCTTATCGAACGCTTTTGATGTGTCCTCTTTTCTTTTCGAAGAGCTGGTAATGGATTACGTTGAAAGAAACAACGGCGACTTGAACATAGCTAGATGTTCGCAGGAGCTTAACTTGCCCTCAGGCAAGGTTTTAGAAGTTCTTGATGCTTTGAACGGAAAGGGTAAGATCACGATTCAGCGGTGAAAAAAATGAGTGCCATGGAGGAGCTTGAGAAAATTGCCATAAAGCATGCTCAAGATGCCGTGGTGCTGGACCGTGAAGGAAAAAAGGAGATGGCTATTTCAGCCTATCAAAAAGCCATCGAGTGCCTCTTAAGGATCGTGCACACGTACCCAGATCACGATTTAAACCGAATTTACGTGCAACGAGCTGAAGTTTACAGGACCCGTGTAAGAGTCCTTCAGGACGTTTGGGTAAGTGGCTCCGCCAAGGAGACAAGCATAAGCTACGATGAGACGTCAACGACGACCCAAACAACCGAGGTAACAGCGTTTGACGATATGATTCTGAAGAATCCTCCGAACGTGAAGTGGAACGACATAGCGGGACTTGAGGACGCAAAGAAAGCCATTCAGCAGGCCATCGTCTATCCTTCGTTAAGGCCTGACATTTTCCCTCTCGGCTGGCCTAAGGGCATCCTCCTTTTTGGACCTCCTGGATGTGGAAAAACTTTGCTTTCGGCTGCCGTTGCTAACGAGATTAAGGCCACCTTCGTAACCGTTGACGCAGCTTCGATCATGTCGAAGTGGCTTGGGGAAGCTGAACGCAATGTTGCCAAGCTCTTTAACACTGCCCGAAAAGCATCTCAGAAGTCTCCAGCCATCATTTTCATTGACGAGCTCGACTCTTTGATGGGAATCCACCGTCTTGAAGTCAGCGGCGAAACTCGGGTTCGAAACCAGTTTCTCAAGGAAATGGACGGCATAATCGACAAAAAAAATCCTATTCACGTTTACGTTATTGGTTCAACGAACAAGCCATGGACTCTGGACACGCCATTCATCAGGAGGTTCCAAAAAAGGATTTACGTGCCTCCTCCAGGCTACAATGAACGCCTCGAAATGCTTCGGCTATACATAGGCGCCTTAAAAACCTCGGCGGATGTTGACCTTGAAAAACTTGCTAGTTCAACCGAAGGTTTCTCGGGAAGCGACATCATGGACATCTGCCAATCCGCTCAGCTGAAGGTCAACAGCGAACTTTTCGAGTCGGGAAAGGCGGAGTCAGGTGGCGAACCGCGCAAGGTACACATGCAGGACTTTAATGAGATGTTGGAGAAGAGAAGGCCGAGCTTTTCTCAGGATTCTCTGGCAGCGTTCGAGAGCTGGTTCAACAACTACAAGGCTCTGTAAACTGCGAACCATGACTTTAGATTAAGTTTATATTGTGACCTGTCTTTTTCAACATCGTAATGAACAGCACAATGGATGCTGTTTCCTGAAGACTGCGAATTGGGTGTTGCGTCATGTCGAACAACGAGGAAGAAATGGTTGTTACTCCTTGGACGGTCTCAGGCAAGATAGACTACAGCAGGCTGATAGAGGAGTTTGGAACCCAGCCCCTGACCGAAAACCTACTTAAGAGGATAGAGAAGCACGCAGGCGAACTGCACCTGCAGCTCAGAAGGGGGCTCTTCTTTTCGCACCGGGACCTAGACTGGATACTCGACCTTTATGAGGCTGGAAAACGGTTCGTTCTTTACACAGGCAGGGGACCGTCTGGTCCAGTCCACATCGGTCACCTTGTTCCCTGGATTTTCACGAAGCACCTGCAGGATGTTTTCGGTTCGAAGCTGTTTTTCCAGATGACGGACGACGAGAAGTTCCTCATTCACCCCGAGTTCGAACTTGAAACATCCACGAAGTTCGCTTACGACAACGCCTTAGACGTGATTGCGATGGGGTTCAACCCGAAGAAGACTAAAATAATAGTGGATGTTGACTCCGCCGGCATACTGTACAACCTTGCTGTGAGAATCGCAAAACGAATCACCTTCTCAACGGTGAAGGCAACGTTCGGGTTCACGGACAGCTCAAACATCGGCATAATCTTCTTCCCTGCCATCCAAGCTGTGCCTTGTTTTCTAGAAACTGAACTGGCAGGCGAAAACGTGCCGTGCCTCATCCCGGCTGCCATCGACCAAGACCCGTACTGGCGAGTGACCCGCGACGTGGCACCGAAGCTCGGATACTTTAAGCCCTCTCAGATTCACTGTAAGTTTCTTCCGGGACTGGGCAAAGGCGGAAAAATGTCGGCTTCGCTTCCCGAAACATGCATCTTCACCACGGACCCGCCTGAAGAGGCTGAAAAGAAAGTAAAGAACGCCTACACTGGCGGCAAACCGACGGTTGAGGAGCAACGCCGTTGTGGCGCAGACCCGACAATATGTCCCATTTACTATTATGAGTATTACCTGTTCGAGGAAGACGACAGGAAACTCAAGGCAACATTCGAAGAGTGCAAGTCAGGCGAACTCCTATGCGGCGAACACAAAGCAGCACTCGCAGAAAAGGTTAAGAAATTCCTGAAAGACCACCAGAAGAAACGCGAAAAAGCCAAAAACGTTCTAGACCAGTTCCTCTTCAAAAACAAAAGCAAATGACTGCTTATCTTAAGCGGTAAGGTTTTTACCCAGAGACAGAAAAGAAAGCCATAACCCAAAGAAGCCCGGTGGTGTAGTGGACAAGCATAGAGGGCTTTGGACCCTCCGACGAGAGTTCGAATCTCTCCCGGGCTACCAAAAGCCAAGATTGTTCCCGTGTTGTTTATTTAAAAACTGAAAAATACGTTAATAATATTTTTTCATTTAATTTGAAAACGTTTTACTCAGATTAAACCCTAATCTTTAGCCTTTCGAACCAGCTCAGTATCAACGTATAGAACTACTTTTCTCCTGTTGCATATTTTACATTCGCGCCCGTTTGCTTACCAAAGGCATAGGATGGTTCTAAATCATAGGTTTGGAGCTTGCGCAGCCCATTTTCTCTGCAGAGAAGGACCTTTTTCCACAAAAGGGGAAAATCAAACCAGACTGTTTTCATACGGGGAAAAATACGAGGTAGAAGAAGGTTACTTTGGATGACAATTACTATAGATGATGCAGGCACCGGCGACCTTCTTTTTGGAGCTGTTATAGGTGCCTTTCGCAATGAGACACACGAGTTTAAATACGATGTCTTGGATGTCAAATATTTCCAATCCGGTAGATTTCGCAGAAAGGAGTATCTGAAGCAATCTTCGAGTATTGTATTCAAACTAGTGGAGAAGCTCAAATCGAGAACGGGGAACCAATCCATATATGTCAAGGATACATCTTTGACGAGTTAGCTAAAGATTTAAAAAGAAAGTATGGGGAAGATAGAATTCGAAGAGTGAAAGTTACAAGAGAACCACAACGCCTTGCAGAGATTGCATACCTTGATGAAATAAGGAATTTGGGTTATGGACCTCTTAATGAAAGGGAATTGAAGAGGGCAAAGAGTTTTTTCCATATGATGCAATGGCTCAAAAGAAACCCGGGTAAGATAGAATATGCTAAGACTGGTTGGCCCCGTCTATCAAGATACCAACTGTTTAAATCTTTTCGTAAAAAACAAAGAGAAGCCAAGCATCAGTTCATTTAGTGATGCTTAAGCTTCCGCCTCTTCGCAATCAGTTAATCAGCAACATGTGAAGTACGCTTGAAGTTTTTTAGAGCTATGAGGCTAAACTTAACCTGATTAACTGACAACAATTCTAAATTGGAATCTTAGAGTTCTTTCTGGATTGTTGCTTGCGGAGAAGTTTGCGGACATTTGCCTTTAGAACAGGAAGCCGGCGTGGTATTTCAGGAAGCCGCTCAACATTATGTTCGTCGTTTGCACTATGGCCAAGACCACGAAGTCTTTGGCTAGAATTTTGCCCAGCTTCAACGTTTGTTCGGTGTTGTCGCCTTCTTTCCCAAGAAGTATAGTCCGATTTTGGACCAGACGGAGAGACATAAAGGTCACAAGCAAAGAAAAGATGATGTAGTAAAGCAGGCTTAGGTTAAACATTACGCCTATGAGGACCATGAGGGGGACGAGGCAGTAGCCCAGAACAATAGTTGTGAAGAATCCGCGTCTCAAACCTAGCACAATAAGGAATGTTTTCGCATCATTATTAAGATCGGAAGTGTAATCCGCCAAGTCTTCCCAAAGGCTGTTAACCGCGGTTGTTATGCCGATGAGGAACACAAGAGGCCACACTTGGAGAGAGAAAACGCTGAAAAACGAAGCCACTATTAAGACGGGTACTGATCCGACGGAGAAGTTGACTAACGGTTTGAGAACCGTCTGTCTAAGCCGAAAGGGCGGAACCGAATACAGGACTCCTGCAAGGCTGCCCACCACAATAAAAACCGTCAATAATGGGATCTGCGTAGCCACACCCAAACTGAAAGCTACTACTAAAAAGAAAATGGAGACGAACAATCCAAGTGTTCCCAGCTTCTTCGTGTATTCTGCCCTGAAAGGATCCGATTTCTCATCCAAGTCCGCGTCGTAAATGTTGTTCATGGCGTCCACCCCGCTCCACCCGCAGAAAACAATGAATCCGAGGTAACCCGCCTGAAGCCAAGAAAGATTCTCACCTATCAGAAACGTGGATCCCATGGATATCATGAAAAGCATGAATCCTCTTTCCGCTGAAATGAACTGAGCGAACCCTCTTAACCCTCGAAGCATACAATTTATTCAGGCGGATCAGATAAAAGCTTTCCCCGACGTTTTACTAAAAAAGCGTGAAGTACGCAACTACGGAAGCTCGTTGTAATTGACAAGCATAAAGGGCTTTGGATCAACCAACGAGAGTCCGAATCTCTCCTAGGCAACCAAAATTTTTGTCACTATAAGCTACTTGTGTTGATGAATGTTATGGACAGATTCTATAAGGTCGTATTTTAATTTACGCAACGATTTTAATGCCGAATTATCTTATATTGTGTACGGCGAGATTCAATGCTAAGTTTTGACCTTTTTTCATTGTTCGTTCACGTTTTTGTGAACATCATCATTTTGTCGCCCGTTTTGTGGCTGGCTGAAAGCCCTCATCATATCGGTATTGGCCGTCATCTTCTTCGTCGTAATCGTCATCATGCTTGGGCTATTAGGAATTACGTTGATAACGTTGTTGTGGTAAAATCAGAATTTTTTGAGCTTTTTATTGTTCGATTGAAGGCTCCTTTTATTTTTTTAATTTTTCGTAATGCAACCTGTCTTTGATTTATTGGATTTTGTGTATAGGTTTATTCTTTGTAAACAATTTTCATACTTTATTGAAACGTTGGTGCTGAAATGATGATTGGGACGTGAAAAATAGTTACCCATGAAGGAATTTTATAAATGCTTAAAAAATGCCTTGTTTTCGGTTTGACTCCCTTTTTTAGGTTCTTTGTTTATCAAATTTTTTAAACAAATACATTTAAATCTTTATACAGCGTGTCTTTTGAATGGCTAATTGTAAATTAGTTAAATTCAATTACAAAAATCATCGGCGTTCATCTTTAGGAGGATATATAAGTTGAAGTATGTCAGGAAGCGGGACAGCAGGCTCGAAGAGTTCGACGGCAACCGCATAACCACCGCCATATGGAAAGCGGCAAGCGCAGTCGGCGGAAGGGACAAAGAAGAAGCCAAACGCATGACTGAAAAGGTAGTCGAAATTCTAAAGCAGCGGTTCGGAGAAGAAGGGGTTCCAACAGTCGAGGAGATACAGGACATAGTTGAGAAGGTCCTGATAGAGAACGGGCATGCCCGAACAGCGAAGGCGTACATCCTGTACCGGAAGCAACATCAGGACATAAGGGAACTCGCGGTGTTTCTGAGCTCCTCGGACCTTGTGGAACAGTACGTAGACGTTGAAGATTGGTACGTGCGGGAAAACTCGAATATGAGCTATTCCTTGCAAGGATTGAACAATTACTTGACAACAAAGGTAATAGAAAAATACTGGGCAAGCCGAATCTACCCGCCTAACATTGCGGACGCTCACTATTCAGGCGACATGCACCTCCACGACCTCGGCGTTCTAGGTCCGTACTGCGTCGGATGGGACCTTAGGGAACTTCTCCTCTCAGGATTCGGCGGAGTTTCAGGAAAAATTGAAAGCAGGCCCGCGAAACATTTCAGGACGGCTCTTGGGCAAGTCGTCAACTTTTTTTATACGCTTCAGGGAGAAGCGGCTGGCGCACAGGCTTTCAGTAACTTTGACACGTACCTTGCACCCTTCATCCATTATGACGGCTTAGCTGAAAGAGAGGTTAAGCAGGCGCTTCAGGAATTTTTCTTTAACATCAATGTTCCTACTCGTGTAGGGTTCCAGACTCCCTTCACAAACGTGACTCTTGACCTCAACGTCCCGAACTTCATGAAAGACGAGCCCATCATCCGCGGAGGAACAATGTTAGACGACGCCTACGGCGACATGCAGAACGAGATTAACATGTTCAATTCTGCCTTCGCTGAGGTTATGGTTGAGGGAGACGCGAAGGGACGGGTCTTCACGTTCCCCATTCCAACATATAACATTACTGATGATTTTGACTGGGATTCGCCGGTGGCTCAGAAGATTTTTGAGGCAACCGCCAAGTATGGGACGCCATATTTTTCCAACTTTGTCAACAGCGACATGTCGCCTGAAGACGTGCGAAGCATGTGTTGCCGCCTTAGGATAGACAATCGAATGTTGAGGAAAAGGGGTGGAGGATTCTTCGGGGCAAGCCCACTCACGGGCTCAATCGGCGTTGTAACGTTGAACATGCCTCGGATTGGGTACCTGACCAAAAACGAGGAAAAATTCTTCGTAAGACTTGAGGAGATGATGCAGATAGCCAAGGACAGCTTGGAGATAAAGAGGAAAGTGCTTGAAAGGTTCACAGAGAAGGGGCTGTATCCTTATTCAAGGTACTACCTGCGGTTTGTGAAGGAAGCTTACGGCAGCTTCTGGAAGAACCACTTCTCCACAATCGGCTTAATCGGAATGAACGAAGCCCTGCTCAACCTTTTCGGATACGGAATATCAAACGACGAAGGAATGAAGTTCGCGACGAAAGTCCTGAAGTTCATGCGCGACAAGCTTCTTGAATACCAAGAAGAAACGGGAAACATGTACAATCTGGAGGCAACCCCTGCTGAAGGAGTATCCTACAGGCTTCCGCATCTTGACAAAGAACATTATCCAAACATCATCGCTGCGAACGAGAAACAAATCTTAAAAGGCGCAGAACCATTCTACACGAACTCCACCCATCTCCCCGTCGACTATACAGGAGACCTTTTCGAAGCCCTCGAGCACCAAGACAACCTTCAAACCCTCTACACAGGCGGCACCGTTTTCCACATTTTCCTCGGAGAAAGAATCCACTCGTGGAAGGCTGCTGCTGAGTTAGTCAAGAAGGTCGCCCACACAGCCCATCTTCCCTACTACTCGTTAACTCCGACCTTCAGCATATGCACAACTCACGGATACCTCAACGGAGAACAGAAAACGTGCCCGCACTGCGGAGCCAAATGTGAAGTTTACTCTAGAATTGTGGGTTACCTTAGACCGGTTGATCAGTGGAACGACAGCAAACAAGCCGAGTTCAGCATACGGAAGACCTTCGACCAGTCAGTCCTCGTAGAAGTACCGGCGTAGCTCTAGAAGGAAAAGGGCACATGAAGTTCGGAGGCTTCCAGAAGACAAGCCTAATAGACTTTCCCGGCAAAATTTCCAGCGTACTCTTTACCGTAGGATGCAATCTTCGCTGCCCTTTTTGTCACAACGGACGGCTCATTATAGACCCTAAGCCTCCCTTTCTTTTGGAAGAGGATGCGCTCAAAATTCTTAGGTCCCGAAAAAAGTACGTGGACGCAGTGGTCATTACGGGCGGGGAACCAGCATTAAATGATGACCTGCCTACTTTTGTTCTACTGCTAAAGAATGAAGGATTCTCGGTGAAACTGGACACAAACGGTTTCTTCCCCCAAGTTTTAGAAAAGTGTTTACCGAGTCTTGACTACGTTGCTATGGATTTTAAAACCTCGCTGGAAAAATACAGTCTCATGGGCACAGATGACACGCGTAACCTTCTACGTAGACTTGGAAATTCTGAAAAAAGGAAAAGTGGACTACGAACTTCGAAACACGACTGTCCCAACAATCGTCACGGAAGAAGACATCCCGAAGATGGGCGAAACTGTAAAAGGAGCAAAACGGTTCGCCTTCCAGCAGTTTGTTCCCGGAGAAACCTTGGACAAAACACTAAACAGCCTAAAGCCCTATCCTCCAGAGGTAATAGGCTCCTTCGCTCAAACGATGAAAAAATACGTTGACGAAGTAATTCTAAGAATCTAAAGCGTCTATCTAGACAATACTTTTTCAGTTTTTCGTGATAAACTTGTGGATGGCTTGTGCAGCCTTTTTACCACCAGCCATTGCTGAAATCACTGTGGCGTTGTCTGTTACGATGTCTCCGCCTGCGAACACACCGGGCATATCAGTTTCGCCCGTTTCAATGTTGACAACAATCGTGCCGTGAGGTGATACCTTTACCCCGTCTTCTCCACGAACCGCAAGAGGGTTTGGCTTTTGTCCAATAGCCACCACAACGGTGTCAGCGTCCACAAGGAACTCCGACCCAGACATGACAACAGGCCTCATTCTCCCAGATTCATCGGGTTTTCCGAGCTCCATTCTGACGCATTCGACCTTTTTTACCCAGCCTTTCTCGTCACCGACGAAACGCACTGGGTTTGCCAAGAAGACGAATTTGATTCCTTCCTCCTTCGCGTTGACAACCTCGTCCCGTCTCGCTGGCATGAGCTCCTCGGTTCTGCGGTAGACGACTGTGACTTCGCCTCCGAGCCTAAGAGCGGAACGGGCAGAGTCCATGGCGACGTTTCCTCCGCCGATTACCACTACCTTTTTTCCGACCTTAATAGGTGTTGCGTATTCGGGAAAACTGTAAGCCTTCATCAAGTTGACCCGAATGAGGAACTCGTTCGCTGAGTAGATTCCGCTCAAGTTTTCGCCAGGAACTCCCAGAAACATCGGAAGTCCTGCTCCTGAACCTACGAAGACAGCGTCGAAGCCGTTTTTGAAGAGTTCGTCCATTTGTATGACTTTGCCGACGATGATGTTAGTTTCAATTTTGGCGCCGAGGTTTTCGACGTATCTGACCTCGTCTCTGACAATGTCTTTCGGCAGCCTGAACTCCGGGATTCCGTACATGAGGACACCGCCAGCAGCGTGAAGAGCCTCAAAAACCGTGACTTCATGCCCCATCTTTGCCAGTTCCGCGGCTGCAGTTAACCCGGATGGACCTGACCCTACGATGGCGACCCGTTTCCCCGTTGAAGGCTTTTTAGTAGATTTCTTTTTTTCCTTGTTTTCTTGGTCAGCCACGAACCTTTCAAGAGCCCCGATGTTGACGGGTTCGCCTTTCACGCCTAAGATGCATTTGCCCATGCACTGGTCTTCCTGGGGGCAAACTCGACCGCAGATGGCGGGAAGACTGTTTTTTTCGCGAATTTTGTTCAGTGACTCGCTGAATTTGTTTTCGCGGACATACCTAATGAAGGCTGGAATGTCTATGCCGACGGGGCATCCTTCAACGCATTTAGGAACCTTACATTGCAGGCAGCGGTTAGCCTCAGCAGCAGCATCGGCTTCCTTGTAGCCAAGGGCGACCTCTTTGAATGACCTAATCCTTTCAGCCACATCGCGCTTAGGCATTTTCGTTTGGGGTTTTTTGGCTGCCACCTTTATTTGCTCCGTATTATGGGTTAGGTTACTGAATTGAGCGAGTAGAAACTTATTAATATTTTCAAAAACGCTCAGACATTATTTTGATGAACAGTCAGGTTAGGAATCTTAATAATGATTTGATTATGAATCATGGATTCTCGTGGAAAAATAATTTTTTCACAGTTGTTTCTCAGCTAACCTTTTTTCCAGCCAGTTTTTCCATGGCAACGATGGCTGCTTGGGTTCCCTGTTCGCCCAGCCCTTCCGCTTCAACCGCCCTAAACATTTGCTGCACCAAAGCTGTCGCGGGCAACGGAAGCCCCAGCTCAGAAGCGAAGGACAACACGGTCTTCAGGTCTTTTTGTTGATGCTTGATCTTGAAGCCAGGACGCATGTCGCGTTCAACGATTTTCGGTCCCAAGTTTGAAAGCATCCACGAACCCGCTGCGCCCGCAGTTACGACTTCGAGGAGTTTTTTAAGGTCCAGCCCCGCCTTCGCGCCAAGCATCAGCCCCTCGCAGACAGGCTTGAATGTTGAGCGCACAGATCACTTGGTTGCATAGCTTCGTCGTCTGCCCCATTCCGTTCGAGCCCATGTGCGTGATTCTTTTTCCGAGAACCTGCAGGATAGGAAGGCATTCGTCGAAGGTTTCTTTTGCTCCGCCCACCATGATCGAAAGGGTTGCTTGTTTGGCGCCGATTTCGCCTCCGCTTACCGGAGCATCAAGAACCTTTGCTTCCTTGGCCCCCAGTTCGTTGGCAACTTTCTGTGTGACGGTTGGCGAAATAGAGCTCATATCGATTACGACTAAGCCTCGGTGAACGCCGTGAACCACGCCTTCTGGTCCTAACATTACTTCTTCTACGTCAGAGGAGTCGGTGACCATAGTAATGACGGCATCGGATTTTTCAGCAACCTCCCTGGGCGACTTAGCCCCTGAAGCCCCCGCAGCCAAAAGGTCGTCCATCTTCGACTTGGTTCTGTTCCACACTGTTAACTTGTAGCCCGCGTTCAAAAGGTTCATCGCCATAGGCTTGCCCATGACGCCTAAGCCAATAAAACCAATTTTTTCTTTTTTCATATCGAGTAACCTCAGAACCAAAAAATGGCTCATAGTATTTTAAGTTTTTTAACGGTCAACATGCATGATTGGTCAGCAAAACCCTTAAGAACACGAAAAAAACAGTTCTATGAAGAAACAGGAAACGGGCGAGTAGATCAGTTTGGCATGATCGCAGCGTTGGCATCGCTGAGGTCGAGGGTTCAAATCCCTCCTCGTCCACTCAATATAGTTGGCGCTTTTTCGATGTTTCAGATTCATGTATATTCTTAAGAAAAACTACTGGTCCATACACTTTTCAGGATTAACATTATTCAGGACATAATCCAATGATATTCAAGGTTTTCTTTAAGGTGTCTTTTTAGTGATTTTCAATACGAAGGCGTAGTCGCATGGTTTCTGAGCTGGCATTTTTACCCTTAATCCAGTTTCGTTGCGGGACCATTCAATTGGCTTTTCTGATCCCAGCAATTGCACGCTGGCTATCTCTCCATTATAGATTCTAAGATTCGTGCTGAACGACTGGATGACCATCTCCTCTCCAAGCCAAGCTAAAGTTATAGCGTAAAGAGTGTCGCCTTTAATTGTGAAACGGACGTCATGACCAGTGTATGATTCGCCAGATGTGTCTTTAAATTCGCCACTAATTGTGCGTGTTGGTCCTTCGCCATAGGTTATCCAAGGTCGGGTCCCATAAATGGCTTCACCGTTGATTTCCAGCCACTGACCGATCTCCATCAAAATCCGCTGTTGTTCCTCTGGGATTGTGCCGTCCGGCTTGGGAGCGATGTTCAGAAGCAAGCAGCCGTTCTTGCTTACGATGTCCACTAAGTCGCTTATGATGGAACCTGCTGATTTGTAGTCGTGGTCTCGGATGTAACCCCATGACTTTTTACAGATTGAGGTGCAGGTCTGCCAGAACAATGGCCGCAAGGTACCTAGCTTTCCGCGTTCAACATCTAACACAGCAGCATATTCTGGGAAGGCATTATGCTTGTAGTTGATGGCAACACCAAGATTCCATTGCTTCCCACGGTTGTAATAATAAGCAGCGAACTTTTGAAGGTAAGGCTTGAATACTGACTGCTCAATCCACCAGTCAAAATAGAAAAGTTGTGGCTTGACCTTATCGACCAATTCGCAGGCACGCCCCAACCAATCGTTAAGAAACTCTTCGTTAGGCTGTGTGTTTTGGGGCTCTGCAGGACCGTAGAGGCTGGCGTATTTGGGGTCTTTCACGTCGGAATCGAACTGCATACCTCCTTCAAAGAACCACCAGTGTTCAGCTCGGTGGTAGGAAACTCCGAAGACCAATCCCTGTTTACGTACCGCTGACGCTAACTCGCCGACAATGTTACGGTTAAGTCCCATTTTTACTGCATTCCACTTGCCAAAGGTGCAATCGTACAATGCAAAGCCATCGTGGTGTTCAGCAACTTGCACAACATATTTGGCGCCAGACTTTTTGAAAAGCTCAGCCCATTTTTTCGGATCCCATTTTTCCGCCTTAAATTTTGGAATGAAGTCTTTATAACCAAACTGCTTATGTGGACCGTAGGTTTCCAAGTGATGCTTGTATTCGGGTTGATTTTGAAGGTACATGTTCCTTGGGTACCATTCGTTTCGGAACGCCGGAACCGAGTATACACCCCAATGGATGAAGATCCCAAACTTCGCGTCCAAATACCAATCCGGCACCGTATAATGCTCCAGCGATTCCCAACTCGGCTGAAAAGGTCCCTCAGGAATCACGGTTGTTCTACCTTTCATACGAACACTCCTCATTTATTATTAGAAAATAATCATTTAAGGAAATAAAGTGAGTAGACCTTTTCTATAAGGAATTTGAGCCCTTATTATCAATTCCTAATTATGGCGCAGTGACTGCTAATTTCATTTCTTTTACGCCCTTCTGCGTGCTGAGTTTTTGACCAAGCTCTCGTATGTCCTTTGCCTTTCCCTTGACCGCCATTATTTCTAGGCATTTGTTTTTTGCTAGGTGGATGTGCATGGTGGAGGAGACGATGCCTTCAAAGCCGTGTTGAATCTCGACAATCTGGTTCAACAAACCCGGCTTATCCAAATAGTAGATTAACATAATGGCTCCAGCAATTTCTTCAGTGTCGCTAAAAGCCAATTTATACTCGCTTATGAAACTGCGGAAAGCGTCATGGGCAGCTGGGACCGGTTGTCGTAGCCCTTGACCTTCCAAACTTCGTCGAAATTTCTCAACAATGAAGGAGGAATGGAAAGGCTAAACCGAACCACACCTTTAATAGAAGATTCCATTTTGTTCACAGTAAATTGTTTATACATAAAAGATTTATAAATAAAATGTTACGAACTTCTAAATTCATGTTACCAATGAAGCGTCCAGCATGACTTACTTTAAAACACATGACATAACTGAAATGATGGTCTTTGTTGCTCTATGGAGAGTGTAAACTCGTTTTTTGTTGATAATATTCCAAATTTTCAACATGCCATCCCTTTGCGATTTGATTGGAATGGTAAAAGCTCACAAACATTGTGGTTGCTCTTGATTCATGCATGATCTATGCTCGAAAAAGATTAGAATAACTGAAACCTTTGGTGAAAAGTTGTTTCGCCATGTTTACTAATGAAGGCGAATTGGTCCATCTAAACATCAAATTCTCAGATACCCTAGAACCTAAGAATAAAAGCTTTAACATGTTATAGAAACGTGTTATAACGCCTTGTATTCTATCCGATGGTTAATCCTGTTCGTTTTAGGTAGTGGATTATTATTTCAGCTAAAATGGAGGCGATGATCGTTTCCACTGTCAGGTTTATGAGAATTGTAGTGACTACTGTCAAGGCGACCCCTGGGGGCATCAATCTGGAATAAACAAACCAGACATAGTCCGTTACGAGAACATAGGGCGCCTGAACGCACCAAGCAAGAATTGATGAAAGAAACGGTCTCAGTTTCAGCTTTTTAGTGAACAGTCCTGCGGAGAATCCGAGCAAGGCTAAACCGCCAATTAAGAATGGAATGCTGACTGAGTAGCTCATGTATATTCCGCCAATGGCTCCTGTTAACAAGCCAGAAAGTGGACCTGCGAAAGTACCGCTGACCAATATGGCTAACTGGCTTATGTGGATTCTAGATGCAAAAGGTCCGATGATGATGGGTATGACGAGGAAGTCTAATGAAAGGATGTTTGTTAGGGCCGCCATCAAGGCCGCAAAAACTAAGACTTTAGTTCGGTTTGGCTTGCTCATGTATAAACCTCTCGATATTGATTGGGGTTTAGGATAGGTTGCGAAGTTAAATATTCGTAATACTTTTTTAATAATTCGTAATACTAATATTTAAAACTTTATTTAATAAACTTGAAAACTAAGTAAAAATTGTTGCTTCCTCACGTCAGTACTCGTCTGGCATGAGCTTAAAACAAAATTATAAGAATTAAACCAGTGGTATGTATCTATTGCAGTTCACCATAACGAAATAGGTGATGCAAATGAGCGAGGAAGAAGAACCTAAAAAGAAGAAGCTTCTTTTAATGGGAAGCAGCGCTTTTAATGCCAAGGAACTGCCAGCTGAGGTAAAAGAAAGGATTGATGAGGCTATTGCCCGTGAAATGACGATCATTGTTGGTGAGGCTTTTGGGGCATGTAGACTATTTCAAGACTACCTAGCATCCAAGGAATATCGAAATGTCATCATTGGACACGCAGTCAAAATAAGGTACAACGCTGGTAACTGGAAAGACTTTCAGTATGGACGGGACTTAGGAAAGAGAAAGAAGAATGATTGAGGACTGCGACTCCGCGATTATCGTGTGGATGAACAACAGTGGCGTGATAGCCGAAAACCTTGAGCTCCTGAAGAGACTCGGGAAACCCACCTTCCTTTATGAGTATTCGAGCAAAACTAACACAGCGAAGGCGGGCGAGCTTGACCCTAAACGAAACTATGACCCCTATTATTTCGTGAAAGAGCATTACAGGAAACTGAAACAAAAACAAAGCCAACTGCAAACCTAGAATATAACGAAAAACATTATTAAAAGTCCGTTCAGCCCAGAAACCAACTACAAATTCGGTTCAGTTGTTCTAAAACCGCGGAACAAATGTTCTTTTAAACGGTTCAATTTTCATAAGCTCCAGTATTGTTACACAAAACAAAAACTCGAATGTCACACAAAACAGACCAGTCGAACCCGCATACATCGACAATCAAACGACATTTACCCTCAAAAAAGGGAACTTTCTGGAATCCAAAAAATTGTTTGGTAATGGACTTGTTCTGGATGGAAATCTAAAAATAGTCCTACCTCAGAATAGATGCACATAATCCTTGAAATGAAAGGTTTGGAGAGAAACATTAGATGGATTCCAAAATTCGTATCGGCGTCATCGGCGTGGGACAAATCGGCAAGTTCCACCTTGGCAGTTACGTGAAAATCCCAGACGCGGAAGTAGTTGCCGCAGCAGACGTGAACGAAGCTGAACTGAAAAGAGTCGCTGAACAATTCAAGATTCCGTCCACCTACACGAATTTCCATGAGCTCCTGGAAAGAGACGACATTCTCGCGGTAGATGTTTGTATGCATAACAATCTGCACGCGCCCGCCACAATCGCAGCATTGAAGGCAGGAAAAAACGTGTACTGCGAGAAACCTATGGCTGGCACATACATTGACGCTAAATCAATGGTTGACGCAGCGCAGAAGTACGGTCGGAAACTCAGCATCCAGCTTAGCACGGTCTTTGCGAAGGAGACCAAGGCAGCTAAACGCCTAATCGACGAAGGCAGGCTTGGACACATATATCATGCGCGGTCAACTGGCTTCCGTCGTCGCGGACGCCCCTTCGTGGACGGCTACGGTTCAACCAACTTCGTGCAGAAGCACATTTCAGCCTGGCGGCGCGCTCTACGATGTCGGCGTCTACCACATTGCCCAGATGAACTATTTGCTGGACCTGCCAAAGGTTGAACGCATCAGCGGCAAGATTTATCAGGAAACTGACATGGACGAGGGCAGACGCAAAAGCAGCGGCTACAACGTGGAGGAACTTGGACTCGGATTAGTCCGATTCGGCGAAGGATTAACGCTGGACATCATCGAGTCTTGGGCGATTCACCTGAACCCGTTTGAAGGCAGTTACATCGTAGGCTCCAAAGGCGGCGTCAGGCTCAATCCCTTCAGCTTCCACACCTCAGCTGGCGACATGGACATGGACGCAACCTTCAACATTGACAGCGCAGATTGGCGGTGGCATCAGCTCCGAGAAACCGAGGACGCATACGATTCCCCGCAGCATCACTGGGTCGCTGTTCTGAAAGACCGCGTTCCCTTGATTCCGACGGACAGGATTGCGCTTCAAACAATGCTGATCAGCGAAGGCATTTATCTTTCCGACAAGTGGGAAGAGAGGTTACGGCTGAGGAAGTTGAGAAGAACTCGAAATCGACTGCTCTGAAGCTCTAAAAATGGCATATCCCATTTTCGCTCCCCCTTTTTGTTTTTCTAAGAATCATTTTGGCAATGATATATTTCAGCATATTAGAAAGCTTATTATTAATTCGTTGAAAGCTTGAAATTTCCCGGTGACATTCAATGGTGACGCGAAGGTCCCAATTCGAGATCTACATCGACATACTGAAGGCGGTTGCGGACGGCAAACAGAAACCTACACACGTCATGTATCGGGCGAATTTGACTTGGAAAAGACTCAAGAAACACGTGGATTTCCTTGTCGCTCACGATCTTCTAATTGAGGAAAAGGACGGGAGAACAAAGATTCTTTCCATAACCTCCAGCGGTAAGGATGTCGTTTGGCACCACATGAAAATTGAGAGGGAACTTGTACAAACAAGGAAAGCCACACCGACCAGACTCTATCATTCCATAAATTTGTAACCTAGTGAGCTCAGCTAACCCCGATGAACAAAAAAGGCAAGAGAAGAAAATGTCTTCCAGAAAAAATGTGCTAGATACGTCGAAAATACTATGACGATTTTATTGGAACTAACCGAGTCTAATAGCTCATAAAATATGGTTCCTCGTTAAACATGAAATCTCGAGCAAAAGGCAAAATTTGTTTCCATTTCGTAGAAATTATTGTAACTGAAAAGGTCTAAAAGGGACAAACCCATTTTCGTTTATTTTGCTGGTGTATAATGGTTAGGCATAGTTAGGTACTGTCCACTGGTTTTGCTTTAATAATCCCTGACGCTGCAAAAATTACGCATGAAAAAAGCAGAACTACTGTAAGCGAAGAGAAGACTCCATGGTATTGGAGGTTTGTGGCCAGTATGAACCCGCTGATTATAGGTCCAAAGGTTTGCCCAACATCCATTATCGTGTCTAGAAAACCCATTGATGCGCCAATCAGCTCCTTATGTACAAGTTCGCTGATTAAGGCCGGCGTGGAAGCGGTTACAGTTGCGAAACCAAATCCGTAGACCATTGCCAGTAAGAGGAGAATCCAGAAAATAGAAGTGAAAGGGATTACTATTAATGGCAGCCCACAAACTATGCAACCAAGGATTATTGGAAGACGTCGTCCAATCCTATCTGACATTCTACCCATGTAAGGTTTTACGACAATTGGAACAGCAATCAAGCTTCCAGTGATTAAGCCTGTTGAAAGCCAATCAAGCTGAAGAAATTCCTGCAGATAACCAGAGAGGTAGTATTCCACGACGCCAAAGCTGTAGTATTGGCATGCTTGAACCAAACAAACAACAAGGACTTTGGAGTTTTTGACCATCGTTCCCCAGCCTTCGAAAACCTTTTTTAAGATGGCTCCTGTGCCTTCCATCTTGGACTGAGCTTTTTTCGGGTTCTTCTCGCTGAAAAACAATAATCCAGTGATGAATGCTGTTACGCCTGCTACTGCCACAGAAAGGTATAGCGTGTGAAAATTTGTTCCTGTAACGAGTAATATGGTTCCTCCCAGAACAGGTGCTATGACCCGTCCAACATAAGTGATTGAAGAAAATAACGATAAACGTTCTCCACGTTTGGTAGGAAACAACTCTGCAATTGTGGCCTCAACCACAGGAACGAAGATTGCGGTTGCAAAGCCGTGGTAAAACCTCAAAAGAATAAGTTGCCACCAAACGGTTATCAAAATGTAAAGGAAAGGCGCAGAAGCAAAAATAAACCCAGCCAACAACAGAAACTTCTTCCTGCCAAAAATGTCTGAAAGTGAAGCAGCGGGCAAACTGACCAAAATGCCAGGAATTGTGGACGCTGACGCCACAAAGCCCGTCCACTCATCTGGGGTTCCCAAGCTTGTCGCATAAGGCTTCAACCCTGGATTTTTGGACATTGTTGAGCTGAGTATTGCGACGAGTCCCATTACTGAAAGAGTTAGAAAAACCATGTCGTTGCTTTTTCTTGTATCTGAAGTCATCGTGAAGCCAGTCTAGATAAAGGTTTATATTTTTTCCTGCATTCTCTCATGCAGAAAATCGATTTGTTGTTTATAAGTCATCTGTTCCAATTCTTTGCTGTATTTTTTGCGAATAATCTTGAACTTGCAGTAGCTGTATAATGAGTCGTAAACAATTTTGGCTTTCTGAATAGCTTCAAAATCATCTTTTGCATTGAGCCTTATGCCAGTCATTATTGCATCTAACCCTGTTCCTTCAGGCGCTACTGTTTTGTCGCTTGTGTCCCCGGAATGAACTATCTCTGCAACTTTCTGTAAAACAGGGTCTTTAAGGTCATATTCCTCCATTATGGTTTCAAAGCTGACATTTTCCATTTCTATGACCAAGTTTGACTCCAGGCGCATCGAAAGGTATTGCTCCTTGCTTCTTCACAACTTCCCCAATCTTGTCAACGGAGACAAAGATGAACTCCGCCTTTGGATCAATGAACTTCCTAATCAGCCAAGGGCAAGCAGTTCTGTCAACGTGAACGTATTCACGGGTCACCCACTTCATGACACTTTCCACCTTAGTTTTTGTCATAATAATCATCTGTTTAAGCTAATATATATCTGATCAGTGTAATGAAAAGGTAAGTAGCAAAAAGAAAAGTCATGAAAAAACAATTCATGTTTAGAGACATTTAAAGGGTTCTTTAGGATTTTTGAAAAATTCCTTTGTTTTCATTTAGTTGAGATTTTGTGTAAGCCTTTTTACTGCTCTTTGACTATTTGATGCATTTGAGTGGTGATTGAGAGTTGGATTTTATGGAAGTCATAAAGACCCGAAGGAGCATAAGGCGTTACAAGCCTGACCCGGTTCCAGACAAGGTTCTCAATCAGGTTCTAGAAGCAGCTAGATTGGCGCCTTCAGCTGGTCACCGCCAACCGTGGCACTTTATTGTGGTTAAAGACCCTGAAACAAAAAGAAACCTTGGCATAGCCAGCTGGGCTTCTGATGCGCCCGTTGTTATCGTCGGCTGTGGAGACGCTAACGTCTCATCAATATGGTACATGGTGGACTTCGCCATCGCTTTCGAGCAAATAATCTTGACGGCTGCAAACTTCGGTTTAGGAACCTGCTGGATGGGTAAGATGGGCATTGACGAAACCATAAAACAGGTTTTGAAGATTCCAGAACAAGTAAAGGTCGTCGCTGTTACTCCGTTAGGCTACCCAGCTGAGACTCCAGGTCCAAAAACGAGGAAAACTCTGTCAGAGATTGTCCACTACGAGCACTTCTAAAAGTCTTAACGCCAATCGGTCTATTCTCGTCTAGGAACCGTTTTTTCTTTCAAACACTGCAATTTCAATGCGAGTTGTTTGTTTCTAGCCATGTTGGTTTCCAAAGGAAGCGAAGAAAAAGTTCTTTTCCGTAGACTTCCTTGTGCGTGGTTGAGCCAATCTGTCCTTTATTCGTTTTTCGAGTTTGTCCCAAACGCTTTTCACGTCTCCCTCGTATCCGAGTGCAAACAGAACGATGATTCTGTGGCTTTCAGGGAACCTTAGAGTTTTTCTAACTTTTTCCTCATCGTATCCTGCCATCTGATGGGTACGAAGCCCCAGATACTCGGCTTCCACGACCATGCTCATCACGCTTAAGCCCGCATCGTACGCGTAGTAGGGAAGCCCATTCACGTCGCAGTCTTCGTCAGGCTTAGCTCCAACAGCGACCAAGACTGGAGCCTTCTTCGCCCATCTGTTACCAAGCGACAGTGCTTCCTCCAAGTCTTTCCGCGTTGAGTCGCCTTTGTTTACAAAAACGTAGTTCCACGACTGGTTGTTGAAGCACGAAGGCGCCCATCTAGCTGCCTCGACAAGAGACTCAATCTTCTCTTTTTCAACATCCTTCTCATCAAAAACAAGCGGACTCTCGCGGTTCTTAAGTTCAGGAATAATGTCCATAAAATAACCCCATTTTACATACGCCCACATCTAATTTATAAAGACTCGTGAGACATGCTTCCTATATTATTACGTCCTGCAAAGAAAACAAAAATATTTTTGTCTATCAGTGACTTTTGAAGACGTGATAAAAAAAAATTAGTTCAATGATAAAAACGCATATATCAACTGCTGTTGACTTATGAGCGAACATGGAGGAAACAGTGCGTTGGTCAAACCAGACATAAAGGGCGTGGTTGTGCCCTTAATAACGCCTTTCACAAAAGACGGCATAGTCTACGAAGAAGGGCTGAGGCGACTCCTCGATTTCCATGCTGAAAAGGGCGTTCATGGCATTTTCCCCTGCGGAACCTACGGGTCTGGTCCGCTCATGTCCACTGAGCAGCGGAACAAGGTCATCGACGTTACCGTGGACCAAGTTAAGGGTCGCATGTCCATCATCGCCCAAGTTGGTGCACCAAGCACAGATGAAACTGTGGCGCTGGCGAAACATGCAGAAAAAGCAAGTGTCGACGTGGTGGCAGCTGTACCTCCCTACTATTACAGCCACGATGAAGCTGCCATTCTGGAGCATTACAGGCATCTCGTTAAAGCCGTGAACGTTCCAGTTTTTGCGTACAATATTCCGAAAACCTCCGGGTTCACCATTACTCCCTCAATTCTGGCTAAGATGGCTGACTTCGGCGTTAAAGGAATTAAGGATAGCAGCTTCAGCATAATCGACTTCATGCATTTCATCGTTGAACTCAAGCAACGTAAAGACTTTACGTTCATGGTCGGAACTGAGGCGCTTCTCCTCCCCGCGATGATGGTCGGAGCGAAGGGATGCGTTTCAGGGCTGGCAAATGTGTTCCCGGAGGCTTGTGGTGGAGCTCTACAACGTAACAGCGAAAAAGGACTATGAGGAAGCAGCGGGGCTGCAACTGAGATCCATCGAAGCAAGAAGGATACTCACGTCAGTCAAATCTACAACCGCTGCCAGCCATGCGCTTCTTAAAGAAAGAGGAATAGACGTGGGTGTTCCGAAACGTCCAATTCTTCCTCTTTCAGACGAGGAATCTAGTCGATTGCGGAAAGAATTCAGCCAGTTAGGCTTATTATAGACAAAAAATGGCTTAACGTAACTTTGTGTGCTTGCATGAACGTTTCTTCTTTTTAAATGCAGTTTTGAGAAGAGGAAATAACTATACTTGATTGTCGCCCGAAGAACCGCTAGATGCGTAGGAGCCTTCTTGTGGGATGCTTAGGTTGGGAAGCCTTTCTTTTGTTCGGCTTTCCACCACGATGGCTGCTTCTTTCAGTATTCTGCTCGCGTCTTCGCTTACTGGTCCAGAATCAAGGGACGCGCCCACGGTTCCGCCGATGTCCATCACGATGTCGCCAAGCGTCGTTTCCACCTTGAATATTTCGTTGCCGATGTCAGGCAGCACCCCTGAAACGCCGTTTCTGATGCTTCTAAGGGTGTTAACCACGCCTGAAACTGACGACGCGGTATTTCCGAACTCGTAAATTGTACGAAGTCTCAAACACACGTTTTCCAGTGCAAGGTTAGAATGCATAAGAATGTTTTTTTGCCTTCTCACTTCGGAAAGCTCGTCAGCCAAAATTTTGGCATGGGCACTGTCGTGTCTCTGTTGCGCTTGGATAATTTTTTCGAAAATTTCCTTATCGCGGTAGTCGTATTTGTTTATGGAAGCGTTGATCCTCTCGTTTTGGGCTTCGACTCGGGTCAAGACACGGTTAATCTTGGGCTTCAAAGGTTCTGTTCGACGAAGAACCTTCTTCACTCCTTTCGGTGGCTCTTCCCATTTCTGCTTGAACTTTTCAGACAACATTGTGTCCTCCAGCACTTCTTTAGACGGAGAATTGAACTTCATAGGAAATAGCTTTTCTAACACGCAGATATACATGTATTATGCAATTATTCCAAAAAATGCTTGGAATGACGAAAAAGTTATAGAAAGACCAAAACCATAATATTCGCAGGCAGTTGATGAAGAATAGGAGTTGAACAGAATGCACATCAAGCACATTACAAAAATAAAAAAACGAACACTTGAAGACATGCACGGAGGCTCGTCCCTTTACCAAGTTTTTTGGCAGTCAGACGCTCACGGAAGCAAGTTCGGAGAAACGAAGCCTGAGTCAATGAAATCTTTTACAAATTTTGCCCGAATAACCTTGAAGCCCGGAGGTACAAACCAAGTTCATTCCCATGAAGACGCGGAACAAGTCTACATTGTCTTACGTGGCGGAGGAACCGTTCAAGTTGGAGACGAGAAAACCGAAGTCAAAGCTGGCGATGCAATATTTTTGCCTGCGAAGGTTCCGCACGGCTTCTTCAACACGGGAAACAGAACAACCATCATTCTCCTCATCGGCACCCGCGTATAATAACAAAAAAATAAGATACATCAAACCAAAATAATCAAATAGAGAAAAAAACAAAAATTTTTAGTACAAGATTACTGCATAAATCCGATGGAACTATCCCCAAGGCCAGCGTGACCCAGTTCTTTTAAAGTCTTTTTTTGCTTCGCTGATTGAAACGTCGCCCAATAATTTGATTCTGTTGAGGTCGCTTATTCCGAAGCCCGTTTCCTGAGCCAACTTTATGTGCCGAGGTATCTCGTTCTCGGAGAATCCCATGACCGCTGATCCGATGGTGTCGGTTGCTACGCAGTCTTTCCCAGCAATAATTAGGTCCATTTCAACGGGATAGCTCCACAGCTCATGTCTTTCGCCACCGACAATCCCGTCGATGACTGACAAGTCTGGCTTTAAAAGTTGGAGTATGTCCACGGTTCCGCGGTCTTCGCGGTGAATTGGTCCCCGTTTTCCACATGCCAAGAGACCCATCAAGTTCTTCATGGCTAAGGTGACTTGCCATTCTCCGGCGTGAATTTTGAGCTTCGGGGCGCTTATTATGCAGTCATATTCGAGAACTGGCTTGGCTATCCAGAATTCGGAGACGAAGTGCGGGTTCGGAACCTTTTTGAGGACGCCTTCTTCCCTGTTGATATCGATGAGCTTAACGTTTTGTCGGCTGGCTACCTCGGTGAACCCCAGCTCATCGTAGGCTCTGGTTACGTCGCATCCTCCGCCCTCTGCGACCGCTATGTCCCTGATTCCTTCGTCTTTCAGGAACTCTATTATGCCCTCAACCATTCTCGGGTCGGTTGTGACCCCATCTGCAGCTGTCTTAATGATGGTTATGTTTACTTTTATGAGAACCTTTTTCTTCGACGAAACAACCTCCCCAGCGTCAATGACTTTTAATGCCTTGTAAGCCAGTTCTTTGCCATCTGTCCCTTTCAGCATGGCAACAACCGAGTTTTCCATCTTGGAAGGCTCCTTTTTGGCAGATTTAACCATAAACACCGAGAAGACAGTTAAATACTTTGTTTTAAGGCGCCCACTCTATTTTGGCAGAAATTAACGTGAAGTCTACTCGTTTCTTAACGCCACAACTGGATCAAGCCGTGAAGCCCGCCAAGAAGGATAGAATCCAGAAAACATGCTTAACGCTATGCACAGAATCCATGTCTGAAAAAGAAAAATAGGATTAAAGGTTGGGACGAGCTGCAGCGAAAATTGGCTTTTTCCGCCAAACATGGTGTCAATTCGGAATGTCTGCCCAAGGAGTATGCTCACGGCGTGCGACAAACCCATGCCTAAAAAGATGCCTATGGAGCCTCCGAGCATGCCTATGATCATGGCTTCGCAGAGGAAAAGCCCCAGAATCACGGTTCTGTTGAACCCTAGGGCTTTAAGTAACCCGATTTCTTTGATGCGTTCCATTACTGAGGTTTGAAGCGTCGTAATTATGCCGACAGACGCTACGAGAAGGGAAACCATCGCGACGACGTTTATGAAAAGATAAATGCTGCTTGTCACTTGCTGTATCATGTCGGAAATCAGTTGCGGAGAAAACACTATGATGTCGTTTCCGTACCTGTCGCGAATCTTATTAAGCACCGCCTTGTTGAGGTCAGGATTTTCAGTAACAACGTATAGCCCGTCGTAGTTTACGCCGCGCTTGAACAGGTTTTTCGCTGCTGAGGTGGAGATGAACACCATCTGGTCCGCAGGCACTATCCCGCTTCCAATGTATTTGAGTACACCCCGAACCACGAATGACCGCTGGATGGTCACGATTTTTTGTCCCTCATACATCTGATATTTAATATTGACCGTTTGCCCAAGAGGCGTTAAGGTTTGCGTCGAGTCTGAAGATTTTGCGACCTCGTTACCTAAGATTATGCCTACGCTATCTGTGTCTGAGACGAAGGTTCCCGACTCGAAACTCATCGTGGGAAAAAGCAGAGACAGCTTGGTTTGTTCAGCGCCTATGATGATTGAGGTTTGTGCTTCTCCTTGGGTCACGATGGTTGAAATTTGCTGAATGTAGAGAATCACGTCTGAGACGCCTTCGATTTTCCTGATTTGGTTCGCCAGCGCCGTGTCTATGTCGATGTTTTCGCCTCTGGGACTTACTATCAAAATGTTCGCGCCCAACGAGTCTGAATTGGTTGTTGACAAAGTTTGCGAAACCGTTGCCTGTGCCGTTCAATGCCACTATTAGGCTTGCGCCCATCACCACCATAAGGGTTGTTAGACCCGCCCTCAGCCGCCTCTCTCTCAACGCTTCGAAAGAAAGGTTGAAGAGCTGGAAAACATTCATCGCTGTATCTGCCCTACATTGCCGCTACTCTTTGTTTAGCGATGCTGCGGCGGTAAAGTAGAAGAATGACTATTGTCGCAGCTGCAACCGTCAAAAGAATCAGTCCCGATTCGCCCAGAAGACCAAAAATGTTTTCGGTTTCACCAGAACTGGGTTGGGTTTCAGCTTGGGCTTCAACTGTCACATAAACTGTGAAGTCCAAGTAATGGTCGACATACTGGTCGTCCCTGTAGGAAATAGTGATCCTGACGGGGTAGGTTTCGTTTTCAACCTCGTCTTTCACGTAGGCAGCTAACGTGAAGGGAGACTGGGAATTCTCTTCAACATCGCCGATGTAGGTTGTGCTTTCGGAAGTCAACAATAAAATCTCGTTAGGCTGGATTGTGGCGTTCACGTACATGGCGACCACGTTGCCTTTGTTAAGCAGAGTCGTCGTTATTTCGACTTTTGAACCATTTGCAGCTGGCTGCGGATTAACAATTTTGTCGTATGCCACTAGCTCTATTCGTCCAACAACCACTAAGCCTATCGGAAAAGTATCAGTCAAGCTTTCACCATAATCATCTCGATAACTCACGGTCAACGTGCCAGAATATGTGGTTCCGATCGCGCTTGACGGACCATAAATCAATGCTATAATTATTGTTGAACTGTTTGGTTCAAGGTAGTTGAGTGTCCAATGGTTTTCTTCGCGAAACACGAGAGGTGAAGGCACAGTGAGGGTCATGTCAAGGGCTGAGGCTGGCACGATTCCACTGTTTCGTATGGTGAGGTTTAGCTGGTTGTCGACGCCTCCGATTAGCAGATTGTCAGAGGTTGTAATAGTAATAGAAACTGGCAGCCTAATCTCAAACGTGGCCGAAGCCCAGTCGCTGGCGTACTTCGAGTCGCCCAGCCAGCTCGCGTTAACGCTCCAAAATCCTTCCGCATTGGGCAAATATGACTCAGCGAACGATCCGTCAGCGTTGGTTCTAACGGTTCTCCTGAGAAGTGCGCCGTTCGGTTTCTTGTACGTTAAGGTGACCGTGGCGTTTTCTTGTGCTGGCGAAATTGTCCCCGAGATTCTTACGGCTTGTCCTTTCTCTGTCGTTTGAGGCGTGACGGATACGGTGACTGTGGAATCAATTTTTGAGACAATAATCTGGACAAAGAGGGTAAGTGTAGTTCCGTCTACGAATGCGCTGCCTTGTTTAGCAGCGTATTTGACTTCCATGTTGTATTTGTAGGTGCCAGCTGCAACGTCTTTGTTGATGTCAAGCGTGAATGTCATCGTCAAAAATCCTTTGGGCTGAACCTCATCAGTCGGGTTTAGAATGTCGCCTACAGTCGGCGCTCTAGTCGCGGTGGCGTTCGGGTTTCCATAGATGTCTGTGAACCGTCCATCGGGGAACCTTAGAACTCCAGACACCCCTTTTATTGTTATGGATGGGTCATTGTTCTGTAGCTCAACGGTCAGGGGAGACTGTGTGTCACCGGGATACGCCTTTGTTGGGCTGTCCGGGGTTGTTCCCCAAACGACGCGTGTTACTTTGAGCTCCACCGATTGCGCTTTTGCGGGTTCAACGTTAAAAGAAAACACGTATGTTAGGAATAATAATGCACAAAGCAGATAGACTGTTGCTTTTGTTTTCACGCGGATATTCCTCCACCTCTTTCATCTCTCGAAATTCGTCCATCTCGTATGTAAATGATTCTATCTGCCATGTTTGCTACGTCTGGGCTGTGAGTCACGACTATGACTGTTGTTCCACCTCCTTTGTTTAGTTTTCTCAAAAAGTCCATGATCATTCTTCCATTTCTTGAGTCAACGTTGCCCGTGGGTTCGTCGGCTAAAACAATTTCTGGGTCATTGATGAGAGCCCTAGCGATTGCGACCCGTTGCTGTTCTCCGCCACTCAACGTTTTCGGCTGCCTCGTTATCTTGTCGTTTAACCCAACCACCGCGAGAAGCTCTTTGACTCTCCTTTCCCGTTCGCTCCTAGAGTATCCCTTGACCAGCGCAGGCAACTCCATGTTCCTCAGCACGCTTGATCTTGAGACGAGGTTGTACGTTTGGAAGACGAAACCAACTTTTTCGTTGCGAAGCTTAGCCAGCTGGTTCTCGTTGAGACCTGAAATGTCGACGCCATCAATCAAGATTTGGCCTGAACTCGGCCTGTCCAAGGCTCCCAGCAGGTTAAGCAGGGTTGATTTTCCGCTTCCGGAAGGACCCATTATGGCGATAAACTCTCCTTTCTGCACTTTCATGGTAAGCCCGTTAACGGCTGAAACAACGTTTGGACCAAGAAAATACTTTTTTGTCACTTCGTTGGTTTCTATAGCGAACCTGTTGGCAGGAGAAAACTGCCTTTTATTGTCAAGTAAAACAGTTCTTTGGGTTTGCTCGATCACTCCCGGCGTTTCGAGATCAGCCCTAAAGATGCAGGTAAGGATTAGAAAACCTGAAAAAACAGCTGCGACAGAAGACGCGGTTAAGCCTGAACTTAATTGCGATGAGGTTTGCGCCTTGAAAAGGGAGTAAACGCCCACAATTACCATGAAACTTCCCATAGTAAGTGCTAGGTATACTCCTGCCTTGGTTCTTGCGGAAATTCCGAGGGCTGCCAGGAGGCTTATACTCGCTGTTATTATGTTTGTGTACTGGTTTGTGGGCAAAGTCAGGGTTGAGGTTACGCTTGTCGACCAGCCTATAAACGAGGCGAGCTCTATGGCAGCAAAACCTACTAGGAGGACCATGGTTATTTGAGCAGGAAAGCTCAGTTCACGCGTGTCTTGCGAGCTCATACTTTTCTCCATGCCCTATTTTGTCTTTAACTGGGTTCTTATTATAGAAAAACCGTTTAAACAGCTGTATATTATGGTTGTGTTCTCAGCAGCACCTAAGTCACAGTTCCGCTAAGGCTTTTCCGTAGTCCACAACAACGCAGTTCTTGCCTTTCTGAACTATTTTGTGTCCCTCTTTTTCTAACAGCTTTTCTGTCCCTCAACGCCGCCGGGATATTTTGGGTTTAAGATTCCGCCTACTTTGAGGGTTCGCCAGTAAGGAGTGATGTCCGTTTTTCCTTCTTGTTTCAGCTCTTCAGACTGCGTTAGCAGATACCCAAGCGAAAATGCCTGTCGTTATTGGGCAACCGATTGTGGCGTTATGCTTCTTTGCGACTGCTTCTCGAATCTCGTTGATTGTGGTCAGCTTCCTCTTGGGCACCCTCCTCATCAATCCGTCAACCTCAAGAGGTGCAGGAATTGCGACTGTCCCAGTTCCCCACCTCTTACTCATTTTGTCAGTGATAACAACAACCCTAGGCAGCCCCTTGCTGTCATTGAGCTTTTCAACCCAACTCTTCTTCTTGACCATGCAAAACCACCTTCCATTCCTTCACATATAATGTGTCAACTGATTAAAATAAATGTTCACTGACATGTTCAATTTTTACGCCCCAAAACAACAGAACAGGTGCGCTGCAAAACAGAACAGGTCTTCACAGATCGACGGTTATTATTATGCAAACGGAAAAATCCAATGTCACACAAAACAGGACAGGTCTAAGACAAAGCAGTATGTTGTTCAAAATACACTTCCAAATGTTGAACAAAACATTCCAGACGAATCTTATCTTGTTTGCATTTGGCTTAACAGAAAGGTTGGTTTCACTCTGAGCTCATCGAGTCCAAGCTCCTCTGGCTTGAAGCCCATTGCTAGTCCCAACAGCTGAGTGTAATGCAGAACAGGCAAACCGAAACTTACGTTGAAAGCTTTCTCTATCCGCGGCTGGCTAAAATCGTACATCATGTGACACGAGGGGCAAACCGTCACCAATGCTTGTGCGCCAACAGATTTGACGTGGTCTAGCTTTCCCTTCGCCATCTGGAACGGAACCTCCTCGTTAACGCCGATCACCGTGTTGCCACAGCATTCGGTTTCATCAACATAATCCAAACATGCAGCACCCGTCAACCCTATTAGCTTTTTGAGAATCTTAGGGTCCTCCGGGTTGTCCCCGTGACCCACATGCTTAGCTGGACGCAACAGGTGGCAACCAGTGTGCTGAGCCACGCGAAGTCCTGTTAAGGGAGACTTGACGTGTTCTTTCAGCTTTTCCTGTCCGATGTCTTCGGTTAAAACGTGAACTAGGTGCTTTACCGACGTTGTTCCCTTGAACTCCATGTTCACTTGTTGCAGGTACCTGTTAACCCTGTCCCTCAACGCCTTATCTTCTTTAAGCATCCTGTTGGCTTCGTTCAGGGTGCCGAAGCAGCCGTTGCAGAGCGTTAAAATGTTCATTTTCCTCTGCTCTGCCAAACACAGGTTGCGTGCAGCCAAAGAAAGCGCTAATTCAAAATTCACGGGCGCAACGGGAAAACCGCAACAATTAAACTCGGGCATCTCAACCATCTTTACGCCGAGTTTTCCGAGAACCTTTCGGGCTGACACCTCGTAGCTTGCGAGCCTATAAGGAATGAGGCAGCCCAGAAAGAAGAGGTATTCAAGCTCAGCCATCTTAGCTCCCAGCTTTGGTTTTGACATTTTCTAAAGTCTTCGCTGTCTCCAACATCTCAGCGAATCCTGTGACTTTAAAAAGCTTAACAACGTCGCTAAGATTCGGTTTTGGCAACGGCGGCAATCCTTGCTCTTCACGTTTCTTCACCCGCGACTCCGGCATCAGATAGACATAGCCTGTCTTTAGAATGTTGGAAGCGAAGGTCTTGTGGATGAATGGCATCTCTCCTCGGCTTTTCACTGACATGTTTCTCAGCGCACGGACGATGCTTGAAACCTCCACGCCTTGCGGGCAATGGTCATCGCACGTGTGGCAAGTAGTGCAAAGCCACAAAACGTCGTTTCCCACAAGCCTGTCCTTTAATCCAAGCTGAACCATGCGGGCAATTTTTCTGGGCTTATAAAATTCCGTGAACCTTGCGATTGCGCAGTCAGCTGTGCATGTGCCGCATTGGAAGCAAAGTTGAATCTTTCCTGCACCAGGCATCTTCATAATTTCGTACTTGAATTTCGGGTCAATTTTTTCCGTTTTAGCAGGTTTCTGGGCGTCTTCAACGGTTTCAGTCATTCTAAAAACACCCGGCGACGAAGAATCTTAAGTAACATCCGCGAATCAGATAAGGGTTATGGTTTCAACCCACAGTCATTCTACCGTCTGGGGCTTAACGATTCTTTTATATCATTCTAAGGCTTTTTTCTTTACTGCTTTTAGGAAAACGAGGCTAACACATCGCATGGCAACGAAAGACTTTGAGCACACCTTAGAGGCGCAAATACACAAAATCTATTACAGGCAAGGATACAGGCTTGTCGGCAGCCACCTTCACAGCGCAGTTAAGGTTTGCCAATGGACGAAAGAAAGCCTCCGACACAACAGGGTTTGCTACAAAGAGTTGTGGTATCCTCCTGTTCAAAGCCACCGATGCATGATGATGACCCCGTACCTCGGCTGCGACTGCCACTGCCTCCACTGTTGGCGGCTTCATTCAGGAGACAGACAAGGACTAAAATGGAAAGAGTTTCCGTTGAGCGTGGACGACTTCGATGAACCAGCCCATATTATCGATCAGGCAATAGAGAAGAGGAACCTGCTTTTGTCGGGATGGAAGGGCAACCCAAAAGCCGAAAGAACCAAATTCGGGGAAGCCCTGAAGCCGACGATGATGACGATGAGCCTCACTGGCGAACCGACATTGTACCCGAAAACTTCCGAACTCATCAGCGAAGCCCAAAAACGGGGCATGCTGACCTTTCTTGTGACAAACGGGACAATGCCTGAAGCCCTAGAAAAGTTGGCTCCGTTGCCTTTTCAGCTGTATGTAAGTATCTCAGCTCCAAACAAGAAAACGTATGCAACGATCGCACAGCCACTTGGAAAGGACGCTTGGGAAAGGCTGAATAGGACGCTGGAGCTGCTTCCAAGCCTGAACACCCGCAAGGTCCTAAGGCTTACGATGATTAAAGGGTGGAACATGACTGGTCACGAGGAATACGCTGAGCTCGTCAAGAAAGCCCAGCCGAATTTCATTGAGGTTAAAGCTTACGAATGGGTCGGTCAAAGCCAAAAACGGCTGCCTAAGAACGCTATGCCGTACATGAAGGACATAGAAGAGTTCGCAGTGAAACTCTCGCACCTCTCGGGATACACGGTTAAAGGCAAGTACGAACCGAGTGGAGCAATACTTCTTGCGTAGCTGTTAGTCCAATTATCTGATTTTAGAAGGATTCAGTTCGAATTTTATTTTATCCAATGTTTCTTTGGCTTCTGGGGTCTCTTTAAAGAATTTCATGAGCGTTTCACATGGATATTCGGTGCAATAGGAACAGTTCTTTACGTTTCTCTGTCTTGCGCACTTTCTAATCGGGCAAGTGAAGCAGAGATACCAGATTCGCGGTCCCTCAGTGAGGTAACCGTCGCAGTTTATATCCTCCGCCGTGCATTCTTTGCCGTATTGTTTTTTGACCAGTTCAGCTACTCGCTTTCTCTCTTCGTCGTCGTCTTTTTGCGTCGCCAACAGAATGGGGCAGCTGGAACACATTAATCCGCAGTAAGCCACAATTCGGTCCAATGCCATCCCACAAACAAAACAATGATATTTAGACATTTAAAGGATTTAGACAAAAATCTAAGCCTAACCCTTAACGGTTCTATTGGTTTATATTCAGCGAACCCGAAAAATAATCGGGGTGGCGATGATCTGATCTGTCTCATCAGAAAAAGAGCAACATGACGAAGTACCAAGCTTTTGAGCCGCCCTCAACCAAAGTTTAATATTTATATTTCCGCCTTAGTGAGATAGCCTAAAGAGAAAATGTTCCAACGGGCATAGAAAGAAATAAAGGAGCATCACGTACATACTAAGCACTCTAAAGAAAAAAGAACACGGAACCAACATGGTGGTTGTTGATGAAAATCGTGATGCTAGGTGCCCCTGGGGCAGGAAAAGGAACCTACGCTTCAAGGCTCAACGTTAACCTTGGTATACCACACATTTCGACGGGCGATATGGTTCGCGACGAAATTAAGGCTCAAACCGAACTTGGCACAAAAATCAGGCAATACAGTGACAAAGGCGAACTTGTCCCCGACGAAATCATAATCCAGCTCCTGGCGGATAGGCTGAAGAAACCCGACTGCGAAAAGGGCTTCATACTTGACGGGTTTCCCCGAACCATTAATCAGGCTGAAGCTTTGGGAAAAATCTCGAAAATCGACGTTGCCGTTAACCTGAATGTGCCCGACCAAATCATTGTCACGCGGCTGTCGAACAGGGTCATATGCAAGAAGTGCGGAGCCATCTACAACCTGTTGACACTGAAACCAAAAAAAGAGCACGTATGCGACAACTGCGGAGGCGAACTTTTCCAGAGACGCGACGACCAACCCGAAGTCATACAAGAAAGGCTTAACGTCTACCGCGAAAAAACCGAGCCACTAATACAATATTACAGGAAAAAAAGGCTTCTGAAAGACGTTCACTGCGACGACTTGATGACGCCCCCTGAAGTCATAGTAGAAAAAATTCTAAAGATTATTAATAAAAAATAGAAAAAAAGGGTATAAAGCGGTTTTTACGGCAGTTTAATTTCGTTTACTGTTTCAAGGCTTGTCAGGTCGCTTATTTTGACCTTCGCGTCCGAAATCGAGTAAAGCATGTTTTCGACGTACAGGCTGCGTGTCACAGAGAACTCTGAGTAATAGTAGTATCCGCTTTTCATGAATTCTTCAGGATTGTTGACGTGTGTGACTTGCCCTCTCAAGGTTATGGAGTCTTCCGTGATCGTGAACACGTAAAGCCCCTGCCAGACGTACTCTCCGTAAGCGTTTTTTGGAACTCCTTCTGGGTACTGGTTCTCGTTTATTTCAGCCAGAAGAATCGGTATTGCGAGCAAGTTTCGGTCCTTGTCGAACAGGAAAGCTTTAGGATCTCTCAGGACGGGAGAGTCTGTTCCTCTGTCGCCTATGATGTATTTTGCTATTTCTCTAGGGTTCTCAACGTCGCTCACGTCGAACAACGCTATCTTGACGCCTTGGTACCAAGCAAAGTCTCCTTCCTCAGACTCAACTGTCTCTTTGCCGATGCCTATCAACAGGTTCTCACTGTAGGGGTGAAGATAATCGGAAAAGCCCGGAATCTTGAGCCTTCCAAGAACCCTAGGAGCAGTGGGATCATCCAGCCCAATCACGAAAAGCGGGTCAACCTTTTTGAAAGTAACCAAGTAGCACTTCGAACCCATGAACCGGGCGGAATAGATGCTTTCGCCGGGAGTCAAGTTTTCCAGTGTACCTACGATAGTTAGGTTCATGTTCAGAACGTACACGTTGTTGCCGGATGTTGCTTGACCATTTAGGCTTGTAAAGCTGCTTATTGTGGTGGCAATTCTGAAATATCCCTCGAATTCGTCCATCGAGTATTGGTTCAACACTCGTCCAGGAACCTGTCCTGTTGCTTCGCTGGTTATGAGGCTTCCTTGCACTTGGATCCGCACTATGTTTGTCCTTTCGATGCTTGTTTCATAGTCGTAGCTTGGAATAGCCAGATAGATGTTGTTTACTGACGCGTACATTGCGCTGCTGGCTCCGAGGAGGAACGTTTCATGAGTAGGTTCGACGCTTTCGTCTTTGATGTTGATGGCGAAAACTGTTGTGAAGCCATAACTGTAGTCTGTTACATTCATGTAGTAAACATCTGTGGCTTCTACCCTTTCGGCACCGCCCTCTTTGATGATTATTGGCAGAGTAATTTCGCCTTCACGAATGTATGCAGGTGAGTCCACGATTACATAGACGTAATCGCCAATCATCCTAGAAGTGAAATACCATCCATCTGACGAAACAGTTCTTACTAGAATGGGGTTGCTTCTGTCAGTGATGTCGTAGACCTTGATTTGTACCATTGTTTGTGAGGGATAAATGGTGATAGGCATACGATTGTACACGATGTCTTGGTATGCAGATTCGAACACGATTAACCTGTCCTCATTCACGAAGATACCAGAAATAGTTCCCTTCAGAATTATTTCCGCAACAATCTGAGCGTCGTCCGCTGGATACGCTTTCAGGATTAGAACTTTGCTGCCTGAAGCGAGATACAGGTATTCGCCGTCGCTTTTTACGATGTCCGCCTCGTCAACGCCTTCAACCTGAATGTTAGTCTTCGAATAATCAACAGTATTTTCTTTTGACAAATCCATCGCCCCAGTAAATGAAAGAGGCTGTCCTCCCCTTGTGAAAGTGTAATAATAAGGTCCTACGTATCCGCTGTTATTTAGGAATGTCTTAAGCTCCGAATATGAAGAGAATCTTTGAAGAGTTGAACTTGCTGAAGAATTAACTGTATTTGGAACAAACGTTAGAGACAATGCTAAGCTCATTACGATTAGGCCAAGCGTTATTCCCGTCATGACCGCAGTATAGGATCTTGTTACGAATTTGTATCCATTAACAGGCAATCTTGATAAACTATGTTTGTTCATATATGTCACTAGAACATATTTTAGAGAGTCAAACTATCATAATTCTATGTTTTAGAACACGTGTTCTAAACCTTGGACAATAGGCAAAACGATGCGAAAAAGCCTTCAAAAACGGTTAAAAGTATCGAAAAGGCTTGTTTACTCTTCCTCAACTTCAGCCTTGCCACGTGTTAACAGGAAGATTCCTAAAGCCACTATTCCAGCGACTCCTCCTGCACCAATAATGTAAATTTTGTACTCGTTGAACCAAGTGTCGTTCACAGCAAGGCTTACAGTACTGCTGTTTGAGGGTAGATGGAACTCATCACCAGATACTTCTGCCTGAACTTCCCACTGCCCTTTGAGGATTGGTTGAAACGCAAGTAACTCGTATGAACCGTCAGAACTCGTGTAGACCGGTCTTGTGACCATTGTTCCATCAGGCTTAGTAAGCTCACAACCACCTCTATGTTTAGCTCAGCAGGGAAAACATATCCTGTCACATCCAAGTCTTCACCTAGATACAAAGTCTGTATGACCAATACTACATGTTATTGTGGTTGATAGTTTCTGAACGACGAATGAACAAGACTCGCTGGATGCATTCCACCATTCTTGGTCTCCGAGCCAACTTGCGGAAACCGTCCAATTTCCAGCTTTATCGGGCGTAAATTCATACATGAAGGAGCCATTCATAGCAGCTTGAACTGTTTTCAAGGTGTGAGTGCCTTGCCAAACGAAGTCAAGGGTCACGTCAGCTAAACCTCGTGATAGCCAGCCAACAATCTGTGTGCTATCTCCTCCTTGGAGGGATGTTTTTGACAACGTGATATACAAGTATGACTTATTCTTTACAGCGTATGAGCTCTCCATCGTTATGGTATTCTCAGCCATGTCCATAACAGTGACTTTGTATTTTACAGTTTTTCCTCCGAGCTGCTTTGGAATAGTTGCCATAAAAGTATTATTTACTGAGGGAATCATATCAATGGCAGTCCAGTTAATCCAATTGTTTATAGTGTAGTTCAGAATGACGCTTTTCATTCCTGATTCACCATCAATAGCATGAGCGGTTATATCAACGTCTTCATCAGAATTAGGCTCTGTAAATTGGATTCGCTATGTTTAATGTCGGAGGATTAAAATCGGTCTTAAACATGAACCTGACATTGCCTTCGCCCTCTTCCGCGATCAAGGCAAGATGGTACAGGAGTAAACGACTTGGATCGTCAGATAATCCAGACGAGTAATCAATGAACATATCCTGACCATAATATTCACAGCTCGCAGAAGCATTTGCGTGGCTAAAACCTTCAGCAGTCAATCTATACCCACCATATGTGGCTGCCCCAGACCCAGTGGCGTCTCCATACAAGCCAGGTTCCCATGGCAATGGCACACCATTCAATGTTTGTCCAATTCCATCTGATGGATTCGCCATAAGATAGAGCTGAACTTCATACATGTCAAGATATGCTTCCGGAGGGTCGGGAACTATAACAGGGATCTCAACCCGTCCTGAAGTGGTCGTGAATTCGTAAGCCCAGCAAGTATCAAGCATTGCATTTCCGTTCACCTTTCCTTGCATGTGAATCTCATACCACTGGTTGCATTCTATATGTTCGATAATCATGAGAGTTCCACCCTTCTCTCCCCGACTTTCTTTAGCATCATTCTTCACAAGAATACTATAATTCCCGGTGTATTTGGGAATAAAGAAGGGCTCATTAACGGTTGTACCTAAGTGTTCGGGCAACCCAGCTGACTCAGTATGCATCGATTCAAGTTGACCAAAGGGGTTGTAAACATAAATGTCATAATCGGTTTTATCCACAAGAGGTGTAGGATCTATCCATTCCCCGTAAAAATAGACGTGATACTTGGATCCGGCCCTGAGGTTACAAACAAAAGTATAATTAGCGCCAATAATAATCTGACTATCGTTTACCTTAATTGGGGAAATAGCTTTTCCTACATATGTCCATTTTCCAAGTGTGTAGGGAACAACAGGTAGTGCTGAGACTTCATTGATTCCCGTTGGAACTTTTTGTGATATACTTATGCTGATTAAAAGTGTCATGAAAACAAATATTTTTATTGATTGCTTGTTCATCTTAGTTTTACCTACTGCAGTTGACTGCTTCAAATCGAACTGTTTATTAGAATGGCTATACGGGGATAGTAGAAAAGATTTATGAAAAGTACCTATGTATCAAAAACAAATATCACATTAACTTACATTAAGATAATTATTAATTTTAATATAATTAGAGGAAAAGGGGATAAGTTGCCTCATTCAGTTAAAATGTTTTGTATCTATCAATGTAACATGTGAGTTGCCACATAGATTCCTGCCACGGACACTATTACTAGAATCATTGCGTGTTTGAATCCCGCTGAGACTCTTCCATTAACTATTTTTCCAGTAACTATGCCTAGAATGAAAGAGTGAAGAATAAGAGGAGTCACAAGCATCTTCGCCAGCTCCACTGTGGCTATCTGTTGACCCCCAATGGTGGCCATGCTAGTGAACAACTGCAGCAACATCAATGTCGTTATTGTCAGAATGGCTGCGCCCATGTAAGGCACAAGGAAAAGTGGAGCAAGACTTGACTTGCGTTCAGTTTCAAGTTCCCTAGTTTCTTCAGCAAACTCAGCTAAGGATTCGAGACTTTCCTCTGTTCCGCCCCCAACCTCAATCGTGTCAATAAGGAGATAAAGGTTAACTAGGCACAACCAGTTTTTTACTCGGCTTTTAAAATCTTCAAATACTTGCTTTAGTGGAATCCCCCAACTAATCTCTGCGCTCATAAATTTAATGTACTTCGAAAACTTTCCGTAGTCTCTATCCGCAAGTAACTGAATACTTTTTTCAGGACTCAATCCTGTCTTCCTGTTTTCAACAAGATCCCTAAGAAAGTTAGTCACACCATCAAGTATACCTTTTTCGGTTTCTGAATAATGATTGTCGAAAATGGTCATAGGCAAAGACAATATTATCAGGCTTAACGCTAAACCCAGAGCTGGCTCAGTTCCCTCTTCAAGAGTAAGGATGCTTCGCAATATTGTAGGAATTTCGGAAATAAACGGAAGAGTAATGAAATTCAAATTAAAATATGGCAAAACCATCTGAGAAACCACAAAAAGCCCAGCTGGCACTGAAACAGCCAAAGTCTCTATAGGCCTTCCATTGGGAGATGGGATAATTTATTTGCATCGTATCTGCGAAGTAAAGGAATGCTATGGAAATACCGGGCAAGAGGGCGAACGCGAATAAAATGAACGTTTCTGGAGGCATGGCTTGAAACTGGGGAAAGCTTAAGGATACAATGAATATCATGTAAATTCCGAGAGTCCCAAGGATGGCGATGATGGTGTAACCTTCCATAAGCATCGCCATGTGGTCTCCCATCGCCTTGATTCTATTAGCCATCCTCTTAAACATCGACTCTGTTTGGCTATATAGATAATGAAGAACATCGCCACCAGTTCTCATAGTCGAGGCGTAACCTAGCAGCAACTCCTTGTATTCCTTTAAGCCCAAAGTTTTTGCAGCCTTTGCCATTGCAGACACGGGATCCATGCCTGTCGAAAGGATGATTTTTTCGATACGTTCTATCTCGTTTTTAAGCTTTGGAAGTAACTCGGTTTCCCTTAACCTCAACAAGCTCGCATATGGAGTAAGCCCTCCGCTAGTCATAACGCTCAGGTACATCGACGCGTAAGGAATCTCATTCCTAAGTCCAGAAATTTTGTTTGATGCAATAAACTTTGGAATTACGCCGCCAATTAACAAAGTGAAAATTGGAGGCGTGACTAGAATAAGTAACATAAAATAGAAAGGCAGCAGTAACGGGATAACATTAAGAAACAGCAGGAGCAATAAAAATACGGATATATTTGCCATTAAGTATGTGACAAAACTAATCATACTAAGGTACACTTCGGGGTGAAGTTTCATGTTTGCAGCTTCCATGTCGGTTTCTATTCCTTTGAAGAGCTTCATCAAGCCGCGCCCGAATCCGCCGAAGTGTGCGTAACAAAAGTCCTCAAGCATATATTTTTCCTCATCCCTTTTTACGTATTAACGAACGAGGCAATGTTTTAAGTTGTACCATCAACTTTGGTTTCGTTATTCTAGGTCTTTTGTCCAGTTTTTCCTTCTTAAGGTAATTGTAATATTCTGTGATGGCTTGTGTAACATCATTCTGACTTCTTTTCCCCGATTTTAAGATGTCATTAAGTACTATTTCTCTCTGCTTAATTTCTGCTATAAGGTCCTCTTTTAATATACCCTTTTTAATAGCGATCTGTTCAAGGAGATGACTCTTCTCTAGATAAGTATTAAAAGTGTCTTCGGTCGGTGACCATTCAGAAATAAGGTTATACTTTCCATATTCAATAATTTCCCAGACATTTCTTGCTCTTCTGCCAAATGCTAAACCTACCTTATTTTTTGGAAGCTCCACCCTTTGGACATATATTCCAACATTCATAAGGGGGATGTAAACCTCGGATACATTCATTGGGGGTGATGTCAACCGTTTGGCTGCATGATCCAAACTATCAGAGTGCATAGTGCAGATACCACCATGACCTGTGGCAATGGCTTGAAAAAGGGCGTAGGCTTCTTCTCCTCTAACTTCGCCAACGATGATGTAATCCGGCCTGTATCGAAGGCTAAGCTTAACTAGGTCGAAGAGGCTGATTGAAGTTTCATCTGCTTGACCGAACTTGAACCCTTGCCTGCTTGTAAGCTGGACCCAGTTATCATGTAAGGTGTTGAGTTCAGCGATCTCTTCAACTGTTACAACTTTGTCATGCGGTCTCATCAAGCTTATGAGGGCGTTCAACGTGCTTGTCTTTCCAGCGCCAGTCCCTCCTATAAGCATCATGTTCATCTTATTCTCTAAGAGAAGCCAGAAGTAGGCAGCAAGGGTCGCGTCGATCGTTCCTATGCTGATTAGGTCAATGATGGAGAACGGGTCTTCGCGGAATTTTCTCACGCAGAAGCTGCTTCCGAAGGTTGAGACTTCTTTTCTGAAGGTGGCTGCAAGCCTATGTTTCCCTGGAAGCATGGCGTCAAGCATGGGATGTGCGCTTGAGATGTGTTTATCTCCCATGTGGGCGAGCTTAACTATGAAGTTGTCGTACTCTGATTCCTTTGTGAATTCGATGTTTGCAGGGATGCTTTCGTACTTTCTGTGCCAAACATATATAGGACGGTTGAGTCCGTTGCATGAGATGTCTTCAATATTCGGATCGTTCATTGGTATGTCAAGACCGCCATATCCTGCTAAGTCGCGGACAACGTAGTAATATATTTTCTCCCAAGATTCTGCTTTGAACCTTCCTAGGCTATGCATATATTTTCTGACCAGTCTTTTGGCTTCTGAAAGTATGTAATAGTTAATGTCTATGATCAGAGTCTCTGGCGGTAAAAGTTCCTTCGTTATGAGAGACTCTATTTTCCTATAGGTTTTTTCTTCTCTGGAACTGAGTTTCACTTCTTCAGCGATATACTTCAATTCACCCCCAGATGAAACGATGTTGACCTTGGCAAGCGGATTATGTATCCAGTAGGTTTCAAGTAAAGTATAACTTGTGTCTTGCTTCTCTTTCTCTTCCAATTTAACAATTGGTCTTAGCGACTTATCTTTTTTAGAAAAAAATTTTGCAAAAAAGCTCCCATTTTTAGATTTAGGTTTCTCCTTTAGCTTAAATTTTTTTGAATCTGATTTGACATTTATCGACGCTGATTCCTTTTTCTGTTTTTCCATTCGTATTCATCCATTAGAGCAGAGAAACCATCGGTTCTTTTGGGACCTTTAGGTTGATACAGAAAAAGCTGAAATTACAATTGATATATGGTTTATGAACATTCCCTACATACCTAAAAACTATTCACGCAGAAATTGTCAAAAAGCTCTTTTTACGGATAGTAATCGGTATCACTTGTCTTGATGTTCGCAGATTTATCATAAATCCAACCGGCTTTTATTAAGTTATCAACAGTGAATGTAAATGTTAATCTTCTACTGAACCATCCTCCCCTATAATAAATCTCAATAGAATTGAAGGTGACTTTGCCGTTAGTTCCAGTTTGACCGAATACGGAACCGCTGACTGATCCACTCCAGTGACCATAAACTGTTGCTCCTACAACATTTTTCCCATTAGCATCGACAACAGTCACTGTAGCCTGTCCATGAATATAGGACCATCTGCCACGAGTTGCACGGACTTGAATATCTGAAACATGCATCGCTGGAAGGTTATCTGTCACCTTTATAACCACAGAACTGTAGTTTCCCCAATTTCCAATAGCATCCATTCCGTGTATATGCAGAGTGTGGTTCCCGGAAGTTAAACCAGCAACATTTAATTGCACCTCAAATTTTTCTTTCGGGGAGTCGGGATAACCGTCTGATAATGTCATTTGTGTGCCTTTTCCATTTTCCTTTATGGCGTTGTCAATGAAATATTCAGCTGAAAATATGTTGTTAGCGCCAGTTAATGTATCATCGACTGTCGCGGACAACTTCGTCGTTGATTGTTTGGGGCATGGATTTGGGTTGGCTAACACATTTGTCGTCACAGGACCAATTTCGTCTTCTTCTTCGCTGACAAGTACACCTCCTTTAGTAATAGCAGCAACAATTATTCCTCTGCCATCTCGAAGAATCATCTTGATCTTTACTGGTGATGCGTAATCAGTTGCGGAAAAGGTGATATTATAGACTCCGCTGCCTAGATAAGCTACCCCAATGTTTGATGGATCCGCTTCAGTGAAAGAGGTTGTACCGTTTCTCATATAGAGTATCTTCACAAATGAAGCTTCCAAATCAGTCACAGGAAGACCCTCTTCTTTCTGCAACTTGATGGTGAAAGCTAATTCGTCATCATGTTCTGACCTGTCCATAATTTTAAGTTCCAGCTCTGAGGTCACATTTTGTTTAAATCCGTAGAATCCATAGGATAATATGTCTAGGTGATTAACAGCGGATACCTTTGAGTAGTATACTGAGGAATTCCAGTTACAATCGAAAACTAGGTTTGTTATGTTAAGATTTATAGAACGGCCAGCATATTGTTGCAGGATTGTGTTTTGCCAGTTAGTCATTATTTTAGCCCCATATGTTTCTGCTTCAGAATACTCTTCTAGAGTAGAATAGTTCTCATAGTTGTACATGCTCGATCTGAGTTCCAATTCTTTTGATACCTCAGTAATGGCTAGAGCTAGGGCTCCACGGTAGTTCGAGATGATTTGTATTGTGTCTTTTCTGAAGTCGTTTTTAAGAAGCTTAACATTGGTTAAGGAGGTAGATGTCAGAAGAGAAGCGACAGAAATAAACAGAATGGCAATTAGCAGAGCTGAAGCAATAAGGAATTGACCTTTCTTATTTCTAAAAAATTTTGTCATGCTTTATCCTGATCCAAAGATATTTAGTTGGATAATGACTATGTCGTATCTAACTTGAAGGAGGATGTCTTTAGAAATTGCTATATAAATTGACTCCAGCTGATCAGCAGTAGGAGCATGAAAGTATTTACTCTCGTCGAAAGCGATCTGTTTCAGTAAATCTTCATCCAAGTCATCAGGAGAACCCAACCCGATTGTGTAGATTCTAACCCCTTTGCCCTTAAGTATCTTAGCACACTCGGCTTGTTCAATGGCATAATCGTGTGCATAGCCCTCAGATTGTGGCCTATTGGCTTTTCCGTCTGAAAGAAGGATCATAACCCATACTGCATCGGACCTACCATGGTTAACGAACTCTTCGTTTGATTTGCTTATGCCACCACCTATATTTGTATACCCATTTGCATTCAAGCTATTGATATGGGACTTGATACTTGCTGTGTTATTTGTGAGATAGCAATCTAAAGTCGCTTCATCTGCAAATGAAGCAAGACCGACTCTGTCTCGGGTCATGTTAAGTTGATCCACAAAGGTCTTGGCAGCAGCTTTAGCAAGGTCAAGCTTTGTGTGTGTCTGGTTGTAATGGTCTCCCATGCTTCCTGACCTGTCTATAATTAACATGACATCGACTGGCTGGTATTCTACGTGAGAGAGAGGTAATGAGATTGTGTAAGATCCTAAGTCGGAGAAAGCGTTATTGCCCGAAGATGAACTAAAGCCCATGTTTGTAGCATTTAACAACGTACTGTTTGTCATGGAGCTTCCAAAATATACAGCATATACACTATCTGGAGGAAGAAGGGTCGAGATGAGGGTCTTAAGTTGAGCCTCTGTGAAATCTCCGCCTTCCATTATTCTTTGAACAACGTTGGAGTCGCTTAATAAGTCAAAAATGTTCTCCCCAGTTTCGTAAAGGCTGTTATCCTCAACTGAAACGTTAACTCTGGAAAGGTAAGTAGCAGCTGAAAGGCCACTTATTAAAAGGAGACATGCGATCAACGCTTCGATTACTCTCATCTGACCCCTATTGTTGTTAATCATCTCCCTTGTCACCTCCAAACCTCAAGTTCGAAGTAGTACGTGAAGCCATCGATTTCGACGTATCTAGCAGCAGAATCCGTGTTCAAGCCAAAAAAGGAGCCCGATGTATAGTTAATTTTAGTAATTAAGGGAATATCGCTTTGAATAACTTGGCCACCTTCAACCCTAACTCTCAAGTATGGAGGGTCTGTCTGCATCGTTTTTATTCCAACAAGGTCTGCACAAACAACCAAGACATAGCCAGATCTTTCTTGACCAAAATCCAACATGCATGAACCATCTATTCTTGTTATGTTTTGTTTATGGAACCGTTCGCTACTTGAACCTAGAGATTCCGGCACGTAGTATCCGGTTACATTGACATTCGCTAGGTTCACTCCTTTATGGTTAGTGACCATTATTTCGTATTTTCCGTTTCCTTGTGGCTGAATGTTGATTGGGAAGATGGGTGAAATCCTTATAACAAGGTTGATGTCTGAGGTAAGTCCTAGAAGGCTTCTGAGCTCCCCCGGAGATATGTATAGTGAGTAATTGTAGTTCTCGTCTAGTCTAATGACTTTTTTTGAGTCAAGAACATATGTGTCTGTAGTTTCTTGAGCCGCAAGCCCGAAAAGAACAGGATTCGTTGAGCCCCAGTCTGGGGGACTGCCTGGAGACAGTAGTATCATGTCTATTAGGCCTTCCGACATGTTGTACTCTTCTTGCATAGTTAGGGCTGTTGTGTCAGACATTAGGGTTTGTAAATTAGTCTGAAGAGATACAAGCATCACGAACATTATGAAGCCAGCGAAAATATATTCGTATATTGCGTTCATTTTCATGCATCTCCTTGATCAGTTCATTAATCCTAGCCCTATTGTTATCTGGTCCTCAAGCTTTACGCACCAGATCATTATGCCCGTGTCCAAGTCATCGACGTGCAATTTTAGTATAAGGCTGGGTCTTTCAGAATGAATATAATCCTTGACTTCAGAATCTGAACCATTGTAGACTCTGATGTTACTTTCTGTTGGCCAAGGAAGGATATATTCACCGTAGACTAGAGATTCTGAGATCAGGTAAACTCGAACTAGCATGCTTTGCCCTATCTTCTCAATTGTCATGTTGTATCCATAGGCTGTTAAGCCCGTTGGAAGTGTGAGGTTTTTGATTAACATTTGGTTCAGCTCGCTGATGTAGCAGAGCGAAACCAAGTCTACTATGTCGGAGCCAATGTAATTGGCAATTTTGCTGAGTTGAACTGTGATTACTTCGTTTTTCAGTGATGCTATTGACATGGAATAGTATGATCCAACTGAAAAAAAAATTAGCATCAGAGAAACCGTTCCTATAAGGTGAGTCACAGTATTAGAAACCATTTATCCACCTCCAAGGATAGTAATTTCAAAGTTTACGATTGTAAAATTAATCAAGGTTGGCAGCGTTGCATTTCCACCTAGATCTATTAGAGAGACAGAATCATTTTCATTAGAAAAATGAACCGTAATATCAAAATTACCAGAGAAATGCTCGAATTGTTGGGTTTGGATTCCCGTATTTTTCAGAATGATGCGTGAATTATCGAGAAATTGGTCTATTCCGCCTGAATTTATTTTTATTGCTGTTATTTCAATCACGTTTCTCTTAACTGGCTCAGGATTGGTGCCATTATAATAGTTCATCTCTCCACCGTATACGCATCGAATCCTACCGTAATCAAGGGAAACCCAAGCTCCGTTATCTTGGTATTTTTTTACACAGACTTATTGACCCATCTAAGCCAACAAGTAATAATGCACTATTGCCAAGATAGTATTGGCTTAAAGTAACGCCTACACGTTCGCTTCCCTTTACTTTAAAACAATTTACGATAATTGAAGATATTTCATTACTATCAATGAGTATTGCGAGAGTCCCCATTTGGTTAACATAGGGATCTGTTGTTAAAAAACTTGTTTTAACCGTTCCAATTGATTGCGGTTTGAACATTATATTCTTTGCAACTTTTTCTAGACTTAGAACAGCGTTGACTGCTTGATCAAAATGGACACTTTCCACATTGAAACTGAGAGTGTCATTTGCGTAAAATGAAGCCGTTATTACAATTATAACCATGACACTGGTTAGAATGATGGTGTCGATAACCTCTGAAATAGCATAGTTGTCATGTCGTAATGATGAACTACGGGGAACCACCTAGTACAACCTCCTAAGATACTGAAGAAACTAAAAAAAATAAAGAGGGATAAGCTCCCTAAGGTAGCTTTAAGGATGTTGGATAGTCTTTGCCACCTGCGGTGTGTAGTTTTATTTCTACTCTTGTACCAGATGTAAATCCGACGCTTTGATCAAACCTAAGTTGTAAGACTAGTGTCACAGAATTACCTTTGGCAACAAGCACTCCAGTGGTATAAAGCGTTGCAGAGACATCTGTTCCATCAGCTTTTTGAAGAGTAACGTTAGCTTGGGCGTAATCCTTGAATGGGATAGAGTTCATGAAAATGTTGTTAAGTGTAGCGTCAGATGAGCCCGTGTTTTTCATTTCAATAGTAATGTTCCAACCTATCCATGGGCTAGTAATTGCTCTTCCATATACTGTTGGTAGTTCTATTTGTTCGAAGGAAGTGAATCCGCCTGCTATTGCGCCCATCCAGTATGCTACTGAGACTGCGACGACGATGGTGACCGAGATCAGAATGACTGTGGCGATTACTGGACTCAAAGCCTTTTTATTTTTATTTATATTTTTTATCACTAATTTTTCACCTTTGAACAAACTTGTGAGGCTACCGTTGATAAATGAATTATGAAGGCATCGTCTGTCTTCCATGTATGTATTTTCGAACCATCAATGACAAACATTAGACCAGCTGCAACAATGTGAAAACTCAAAATATAGACAAATAAATGGAATAATAACTGAACAATAATCTACCTCTAAAAAATAATCCGTATAGCCTAAAACCTAACTCAACACAATAACTAAAAACTTCAAAACAACAGAACGAACACGTTTAAAATCGGTATATTTTTTTAAGTTTTTTTTTCTAAAGATTACTAGCTCGCACAAAATTAAGAACTTAATGCCACATAAATCAGATATAAAAATCCGCATAAACCAATATCCAATGATAGATGCCTTTTTTAAGAAAAAATGATGATAGTTTCTGAGTCCATAAATTAGATATTAACGCATTGACTACTTCTAATGAACAAAGATTCAATATTAATGTATTCGTTTGGTTCCTATGGTGGAAACAATGATAGAATGGCTCGAAGCCTTTCGTGTACTGCTAAGCCTCTTCTTCCTCGTTATTTCTTCGGTTTACGACTTTAAAACTCGGGAAGTCTCCAACAAAATGTGGATAATCTACGGTCCAGCGGGCTTATCTTTACTGTTGCTGCAATTCTTTACTAATAATGCATTTGGTGAAGTCCCAATTCAGTGGTTGGCTTCCATAGGGCTGACAACCATTATCGCGTTAGTGCTCTTCTACACGGGCTTTTTCGGAGGAGCAGACTCTAAGGCTTTAATTTGCCTGTCCCTTGCTCTACCCGTTTACCCATCGTTCGTTCATGAATACGTTACAGTTCTTGTTCCCTTCTTTCCGCTGGCAGTTTTAGTCAACTCCGTTTTAGGCTCATCACTGCTAGTAGTGTTAATCATAGCAAACAACCTGTGCCGAATGACGATAAGGGGAGAAAAAATGTTTGAAGGCCTTGAGAAAGAGCCATTCTGGAGCAAAGCTGTAGCTTTCGCGACAGGCTTCAGAGTGGATTCGGAAAAGGTGAAAGGCGGGTCTCACTACATGCTATTAGAACGGTTCTCAAGAGCAGAAGACGGCAAGATCATCAGACATCTGAAGGTAACACCTCGCTTAGAAGACGATGACCAGAAAGAAGTTCAGCAAGACGGGTTTTTAACCGAACTACAAGGGAGGATTTGGGTCACTCCCGGTCTTCCATTTCTAGTGTTTGTCACAGCTGGATTCATCGCAGCTCTGGTGGTTGGCGACTTTACATCTTGGCTCATTCTTCGAATGGTCATTGTCTGAACAAACAAAATACCATGGAATTTTTTAAGGTTTTTCAACACAAATCTAAAGTACTGTCTTTTTTTCGGTTTTCTTAAATTCGAAATGAATACTTCACTGACTCGAATTACCTAAGAAATTCCTGCCCTCTTTCAATGAGCTCATACATTTTCCGTGTTCCAATGTCTAACATGTCAAGTAGACCGTTGACAATCAACATTTCCAGGATTATCATGTAAGGGTTCCAAGCCAAATTGCATCTATTCATAATGGCGGTGAGTTTGTTAACGCCTGACTTGACAGTTTTAAGTATGTCAAGGTAAATCTCCAGTCTCGACCTTTTCCCCGTCATTCTAATTTGTATCTGAAATATGAAATTACAATTTTATCTCTTGTGTACCCCTGAAGAAGATGTTCACGGTTACAGATTTTAACAGCTAGCTACTGAGCAGAACGAGACTACCTCTTGAAGTTCCATTCTCTTGTCGCGTATTTCTCAGCCTTCAGTTTTGTTGTTGTTTGCTCCTCAAACTTAATGAGCGCTCCCGGCACTAATCTTATCCTGAAAGATTCTTCGAACCCCTTTACGAGAGCTTCCTTTCAGCTCCTCAAAACTTATTTCTCTTCCTAGTAGTCCATGTAACGAGGTGGGAGAACCCTTCAAACCCTTTAGAACCAAAAACATCAGTGAAGGATCAACCTTCAGAAGTATTGTACCATGCTGATGAACAATGTTCATCCCTCGGGTTTGGGCGTTGCCAGAAACCTTCTTGCCACCAACAACAATGTCATTGATGGGCTTAAACTCAGCCTGAACCCCCAAGAAACGGAGCCCGCGCACAAGCCCAGAGCAAAGTGTTCCATAAGTCTCCTGAAAATCCTTGGAAACTAGATGATGCTTCTGATTTATGAACATGCTGTAAGTTAACTCTCCGTCTTTGTCGTGGTAAACCGCTCCGCCACCAGTCCGTCTCCTCACATAGTCAATGCCTTTATCGTCGCAGGCAGCTGTGTCAACCTCTTCATCCATGCCTTGAAAATAGCCGATTGAAACAGCTGAAGGCTCCCACCTGAAAAACCTTAACGTGTTGAGCACAAGATTTTTGGACCGTGCAACCGCTATAGCCTCGTCTAAAGCCATATTATAGAAGGCATCATGAAATCCCGTGTCCAAGAGGCGCCATTGTTCAGTCATTTTTTGCACCAGCCATCACGATGCATTTAGCAAAGTCTTCTGGAGTCACACCTAACAGGACAGCCTTGTTTATTTTAATAAAAGCCTTAATATGGTCTGTAAGGACATCTTCGTTTAGCTCTGACCCTTCTAACTTTTTTTCCAGCTCGTCGATTAACTCCTCTGGGTGAAGGAAAAAATCCCCCGTGATTTTAACTTTTTTGATTTTATCATCTTCGAACCTAAGTTGAACCTTGACGAGTTTTCCTCCTTCAACCTTATATTGCGCTTTACCCAATTCGATTCTATTTCTCCTGTTGAATAAAATCAGATTAGTCTCTGTCTTTTTTTGTTTTTAAATGTTTTCAGGAAACAATGTCATTTTTAACTAAATTATCTATCGCCAACCGCAAGGTTTCGTACACTTCGTCCTTATTAAGTAAGTTAACATCCAATATTAGCTGGAAAGGCTCAAAGTCTTCACCGAACTTGAACCCGTAAAGTTTTTTATAGATTCCTTTTGTCTTGGCCTCTTTCTCTCTGAGAACCCTAAGAGCCTCTTCTGGACCTAAGCTGTCTCTTTCTGCCAAACGTTGAGCCCTCACTTTTTCTGAGGCTTCAAGCCAGATGTTGAATCCTTTTTTAAGCAGCCATGGCATAGCCCAGCTGTCTAATACTAGTCCTCCCCGGTTAGCCCAATCCAGAAGTTTTTCGTCGACCTTTCTGTCAATCTCAAGATTGTCCAGTCTTTTTTCAATAAACTTGATGCCTTCAGCGGTTTCCCACCAGCCTTCACCTGCTGTTTTATGGCCCATTTCAGATGCTACAGCTTTAAGTGCGTCTCCGCCTGAATAGTACTTGAGTCCATAATACTCTGCAAGCCTTTTGGCGACCGTGCTTTTTCCAGAACCAGCCATTCCTGATATGCAGATGACAGTTTTTTGCTTCTTAACCTTTTTTCTTGGCTCTTGCCACATTGTTTAGTCCTCGCCAAGCTCTATTTTGTTGTTCCAAGCTCGAGATCCTATTCCGGAACCCGTTCCGAAGAAGCGTTGAAGCAGTGTACTTGAAAAGAACGAACAGATGAAGTACCAAGCGACGAACGGCATCTCGTAGGGCAGTGTACTATTCGCATCCATCAAGAACGGAATGAAGAACGGCGAAAAGGCCACTTTTTTGCCTAAAATATAGGAGCCGAGAACCTGCCACATGGCAAAAAACATTATCATTATCACGACCATGCTGATTCAGCTGCCCCTTCATCATCTTAGATTGGATTTGGCTGATTCGTTTTTCCTGCTTCCTCAACTGCGCGGTAAGCTTTTGTCACCCGTCTTTTTGGCTGCTTCTTTGTCTGAGTTATACCTTTTCATTTCTTCTTGCCATTTGGCTGTGTCCTGCGGGTTTGCGAACCTAAGCCTAATAAAAAATGAAGCAAGCGAACTAACGAATGTCACGAGAAACACGACGAGCGCATAAAAAATTGGTGTATTGTACAATCCTGTTTAGCCTCCAAGGAATCGTCTTAAACCTGGATACATATCTTCGACACGTTCCTGCATCAGCTGCTGGTAATACTGGTAAACAATGCCAACCGACAAAAGAATACCTGTGCCTGTTCCGAATGCGCCAAAAAAGTCAGCTATCACTGCCAGTAATCCCACTATTAAGCCCCCAAGCACTGTTACTGCTGGAATATACTTTTTCAGCAGAGACTCAATCGGTCTTTCGGACCTTCTGAACCCTGGTATCTGCATTCCCGAGTCGACAAGTTGTTGCGCGACCGTTTTCGGGTCTAATCCTCCTACCTGAAGCCAGATTATGGAGAAGATGATGCAGAACACGACAAGTATCGCTGCATAAATGATGTACCTGTAGGGATTTCCCATTACATCAACGAATCCTCGCGTTGGAGCGGTCACATAGTAAGCAAGCCCTCCCGTGGGGACAAGGTTGCCTTCTGTTTGGTTGAAAGATCCAAAGATGCCTATTATGGAAGCCCAGCTGCTTTCTTTGTAGTTGTTCCAAAGGAGTTGAGACCATAAAACAACGTTTCCGAAGAGAGTCTGAGGCGAAGATAACTGGCAGGTTCGAAACATAAAGAAGGCTGATTGGGTATTTACCTCTGAACCCACGGAACTGGGCGTGGGCGATTGGGAGTTCAACCTTTATGCCCTGAACATAAATCACGAAAAGGAAAACCCCGATGGTTGTAAAAAGACCCGTTATGCTTGGCCATCCAGAGGAGCTAAGGATGAGTCTGTCTATTGAGCCGCCTGAAACCAAAGTCTTGATTAAGGCCGCTATAATGCCAAAGGGTCTCGAAAACCCGCCTGATTCGCCTACAGTGTAGTATTGGAAACATGACAACATTATGGTTTGTGACACACCCGCAAGTATGAACAGACTAATTCCGCTTCCTATTCCCCACCCCTTTTGAACCATCTCGTCGAGGAGCATTAGTAATATTCCTGCAATCATCAGTTCGGTGAAGATCACAATCGATTGAACCATGGGCAAGGTGCTGTAGATCCCCCATATCAAATAAGCTGAAGCTTGAAACCCCGTGAGAATTATTGAGAAAATTTTGCTTACGCCAGTAAACAAGGAGCGATCTTCAGGATTAGAGAAATCGACATTGATGAAGTTTGAGCCAGCAAGCATCTGAAGAATCAAGCCTGCTGTAACAATGGGACCAATGCCGAGTTCCATCAGTGAGCCTTTGGTTGAGGCAAAAATTATACGCATCGCTGATGTTTCCTGCGTTGTCTGAAGCCCGTAAAGAGGAACATAACTCATAACCAGGTAGATTATTAGGGCCATGGCTGTCCAAAAGATTTTTTCGTTGAACCCAACTTTCCGTTCTGGAGCCCTAACTTCGGGGATGACCTTCATTACGGGTTCAAACGTTTTGAGGAATCTTCCAGGCAACCTTTTTTTCCCTCAGTGGCTTTCAGTATCTTGGTTTATGCTCAGGTAACTATATGTGTTGCGTTACGTGTACATTTGAAACGCGGAATTAGGCAGCTTCAGTTATTACTTCGCCATTTGATTCTTCAATTTTTTTCTTAGCCACTTCAGAGCATGACGGGACTTTGACTGATATGGGAACCGAAATTTTTCCTGAGCCTAAAAGTTTGTCGTAACCCATTTCTTTCAGGTCAATCGATACTTTTTCGCGTTTGCCTTTACTTGCTTGCTGCATCTTGTAGGCGATTTCTTCGAGTTGCTTCAAGTTTATGATGTTGGATTCCGTCTGGTTCGGAGGTTTAAACTTGTCTTTACTGAAGTGGTCAGGCTCATACCTTTGAATGTAGCTCCATCTGTGCTTATGCATCCCAGCGTGCCCTTTTCCACCTCTGGACCCGCTTCTTCTATGCTGCCCAATCTGCCCCCATCCATGAGTTCTTGAACCGCGCATTTTTCTTACCTTTCTGAGCTTGTGTGGCATTCCATAATTCCTCTTTCAATCATTTCAGGTCATGCGTTTAATGAGTTCATTTATAGCTTCTCCCCGATACCCAGTTTCTCCGCCTGCTTGGAAGCTTTTTTTGACAGTTTTTTTGTATCCTTTTTTTGGGGGATGAAGGCGGAAGACAGGTTTCACGTCTTTAAGGTTTTTAAGCTCAACCTTGTTTCCATGTAAAGCTTCTGCGAGCTTTTCCACGGTTTCGTACCCAAGTTGCTGGGTATATTCGTCCGTGAGTTTCCTGTTGCCTTTGGTTCTGCCCCTTGCCTTTAAAAGTCTGAGTGATTATTTCAACCGTTGGCTCTCCCCACGCAATGTAACTTTGCGCTTTATGCAGCATGCCTAAGTAGCTTTGGTCGGTCATCAATGAGAGTGGCGTTACAGTTATAGTTCAGATTCAACATCTTCATTGTGTCGTTGGTTTCGCCCCTTAAGTCGATTGTGCCGCGAATTCGGATGACAGCCAAACATTTTTGAGCTTTTTCCATTTATGTTACACCCAATCTTTTGGCGTGACCATTTCAAAAGTTTTTTTGAGCGCATCAAAAACCGCGTAGGCGAAGCTAGGAACCGTTCTTGTTGAACCGTAACTTTTTGTCCAGCAGTCTCTTACTCCTGCGAGTTTAAGGATTGATTTAGCGCCTTCACTTGCGACCAGTCCTAAACCTCTTGGACCAGGAATGATTTTAACTCTAACTGAGCCTCGTTTACCAACAGTTTCGAATGGTAGGCTGTGAGGTAGTCCGCATCCGCATTCCCAGCTTCCGCATCCTCTTCTAACAATTGTTATGTTAAGCCGGGCGTCAACAGATGCCTTCTCAATTGCATTTCGAACTTGGGTGGCTTTCCCTGCGCCTAATCCAAGGTATCCGTCTCGGTTTCCGACAACAACTATGGCTTTGAACCTTGATTTTTCGCCAGCGTCGGATTGTTTCTGAACTAGGCTTACGTTAATGACTTCTTCTTCTATGTTTGGAAGAAGCATGTCCACTATCTGGGATTCGCGGATCTTCATGCCTTCGGCGAAGCTTTCTTCCAGCGAATTAATTTTGCCTTCTACGACTAGCCTGCCAAGTTGTGTACGTGGCTTCCATTCCTGAAGCCTTTTCGTTCTGTCTTCTTTGCGTGGTGCTCCTCGTTTCCGTCTGCTCAAGTCTTTCACCCAAATGATGACCTTTTTGATGTAATTTTTTGTCAGGTTGGATTAAGGTTATTTTTTGGTTTTCAATGAATGAATGAGGATTGACAATTTAAACTTATCTAATCTATTGTATATGCCTGTATATTAGTAACCTTCATATTTTGTGAGTTTTAAGTATCCTCAACTAGGTTGAATGCGCAGACAAGTGTGGACTTTGGCTTTGAACATCGCCAGCTTTGGGAACGAAAGGTCATTACATTCAGCAGTCAAAAACTGGATTGCCATGCCAGGAGACAAGTTCGAGGTTGAAGTGGACGGCTTCATTGTGGACATTGTTCGCGACGATCTTTTGATTGAGGTCCAAACCCGAAATTTCTCAGCTATCCGAGAGAAACTTTGCAGCCTAGTCGAGAAGCACCGTGTACGCCTGGTTTACCCGATCGCTGAGCGTAAAAGGATCGTTTATGTTGACAAAACCAGAGGAAGCCCAATGAAACGGAGGCTTTCTCCAAAAAAGGGCATGTTAATTGACGTATTCGACGAGCTGGTTCGGATTCCACGGCTCGTTAAGGAAGAGAATTTCGAGCTGGAAGTCCTTATGGTTGAGGAAGAAGAGATTCGTTGCAACGATGGTCGCGGAAGCTGGCGACGGCGAGGAGTCAGCATAAAAGACCATAACCTTAAAAAAGTGGTTGACAGCACCATTTTCAGGTGCGTCAATGACTTTCTTTGCTTTCTGCCTGACGCTTTGGCTCAACCTTTCACGAGTAAGCAGCTTGCTGAGTGCCTCGGAATCTCGTTGCGTCTGGCAAGGCGGATGACTTACTCTCTCCGCGAAATGGGTGCCTTACAGGTGACTGGAAAAACTGGACACGCCTTGTTGTTCAAGGTTTCTGTGTGAAAGAAGAATAGGTTTCAATATATGGGATTTTTGACAGTGCATCGATTTGTTGCGTTTCTGGCTGGTCTGATTTGTTCATCATCTGAATTTGCTTTTTGAACGACAACGGTATCGTTTTAGACCTGTTCTGATTTATGTAATATTCGGTTTTCAGTTTGCATGACAATAGCTATCATCTGTGAAGACCTGTCTTGTTTTGCGGCGCATTTGTTCTGTTGTTTTGGGGCGCAAACATTGGAAACGTTCATTCATTGAGGTATGAAAAATCTTTATTTCCATGTTTGAGTCAGGAATTTTTATCTTTAGTTAAAGCGGAAATGCTTATCAAGAGGTTACCTAAAATCCGAAGAATCACTAATATTTACTATGTAAAAGAATAAAAATATTAGCTTAAACGAGAAGAACGCTGTGGATAGAACATGCTTGACTGTGTCGGCTTAGGTTTTCATTGCGTCGATCTTCTTCTGCGTATAAAGAACATGCCGTCCTTTAAGGAACACCGCCATACGCAGGTGCTGAACTTCGACATTCAAGGAGGAGGACCCGTCTCAACAGGGCTTGTCGCGATGGCTAAACTTGGTGCAAAAGTCGGGTACGTGGGGAACGTGGGCGATGACCATTGGGGAAACGTGATTCTGAGCGAATACAAAAAATATGGTGTGGACACCAGCCACATTGTTGTGGAAAAGGGAACCACAAGCCCATGCGTCGTAGTCTTAGTTGAAGTCGAAACAGGCGAAAGAGTTTTCATGATCCTCCCTTCAAACCTGCCACCGCCGAAATTGGCAGAGGCTGAAAAAGAGTATGTTTTTAATTCGAAAATGGTGTTTCTCGCTGGCGGCGGACACGTAATGGTCGAGGCAGCGAAGATGGCGAAGGAAGCAAGCATACCCGTTTTGGTTGATGGGTTGGCAACTGGTGGATTAGAAAGGTTCGTTGACATAGCTATTTGCGGAGAGGAACACGCCTACGCAGTGACGAATACGAATGACTCGCTTAAGGCTGTTGAAAAACTGTCAAAGAACGGGTACAGAATAGTCGGAATTACGTTAGGCTCCAAAGGCAGCATATATAAAACTGAAGGAAAAATAGTCAGGCAGAAAGCCTTCAAAGTCAAGGTTGTTGACACCACAGGTGCAGGGGACGTTTTTCACGGCGCCTTCGCTTATGGAATCATTCAAGGATGGGATGTCCAGAAAACCGCCGAGTTCGCCAGCGCGGTTTCAGCTTTGAAATGCACGAAACTTGGCGGAAGAGCGGGGATTCCGACACTTGAGGAAGTTTTAACCTTCATTGAGGAACACCAGAATCCTTAATTATAATGGTTTGTGAAAAACTTTATACGAGAAGCTGTTCAAGAAATGAGCAATGTAAAGAGAGGAATGCATCTGAGCAACATAGGTAAAAGTGTAAGATTGGGAAGAATTCTCAAGCCAGACGGAAGGACGCTTATTGTTCCCATGGAGGCTTTGTGGGATAGACCATGGAACGAAGTGTTCGATGATGTAGTAGCTGGCGGAGCTGACGCTGTACTAGTAACTTATGGAATCCTGAAGCAGTACTATAAACACATCGTCGGCAAGCTTCCTTTCATGCTGACTATTCCTGTTGAAGCTCCATGGTTAGTGAAATTAGCGTCCAAGATAGGAGCGGACGGCGTGAAGGTTCACTATTTCGGTCCGTTCAGAGAGCTCCCAACAATTAAGGTGACAGAGATAGCTGATGAGTGCGACAGAAGGGGAATACCGTTCCTCTTCGAGCCTGTTCCGATGGAGAAAGGCGAGAAAGATTCGCGACCTGAAATTTTGAAGATTGCTGTAAGGCAAGCGGTTTCGTTGGGAGCAGACATCGTGAAGATATACGGTGACCCCCAAGTTTTCATTGAAGCCACGAAGGCATGCCCTGTACCAGTTATCATAGCGGGCGGTCCTGCGACAACGGACAAGGAGACTCTTGAGATGATTAGGGGCGCGATTGACAACGGAGCATCAGGCTCGGCTTTTGGAAGAAGGATAACTCAGCACGCCAGTCCAAGAAAGATTTGTAAGGCTGTTTATAGGGTTATTCACGAAGACTGCAGTGTTGAAAAGGCTTTTAAGGAACTGGAATAGCATTTTAGCCTTCAATTACCTTCTGGTGAAAAAAGGCAACACTATTTTTACACTTGCAATTGTTTATGAAACTTTAAAGGCAATAATAGGCATCATATATGTATAATATCTTTGATTCTGTCTCGGAGGACAACTGATTTGAAGAACGTAAAAATTGGTTTTATTCCGTCGCATCGGGCGATGTTCAGAGACGACATCTCATGCGACATGCGGAACCGAACGTTGAAAGTTCTATCCAGTATTGAGGATTTGGAAATCGTTGCCCCAGATGAAAAATTAGCCCGTAACGGTCTTGTCCGAGACGATGAGGACGCGGAAAAAACCATTGAACTGTTCAAACAAGTAAAGATTAAGGGGATAATAATTGGAGCCATGAACTTCGGTGACGAAATCTCAGCCTGTATCAGTGGCGTCAGCGTTTCCGAAATGCCCCAAACTGCTTTTTGCCGTTAAGGAGGAACCAACCGTAACTGGAAGAGACAGGCGCGACTCCTTTTGCGGAACACTGTCCATATCTTCAGGACTGCATCGAAGAAACCTTCCTTTCCTGTTCGCAGGAGTCTGCCTACCTGAAGAACCCGCCTTCAAAGACTCTGCGCTGAATTTTGTGCACGTTTGTAACGTTGTTGATGGCTTCCGTGGCGCAAAAATTGGTCTGGTTGGTCCTAGACCTGAAAGGTTCGAGACCTGCGCGTTCAACGAGGTTGCCTTGCTGAAAGAGTTCGAGCAAAGAGTTGTCCCTGTCTCGTCCGCGGACATATTCTTCGCGGCTAACGAAATACCTGAAAACGATTCTGAACTGCAAGAAACAATTCGGGAAATCGGCAGCCAATCCGAGACATCGAGTTTAGGTAAAGGCGTTCTGGAAAAGATGGCGAGGCTTGAGTGCGCGCTTCGCAGATTCGCTAAGGAAAGAAAACTGGCGGGAATGGGCATAAGATGCTGGCCTACGACGATCAGATCCTACGGCGTTTTGCCATGCCATACGATGGGGCGGCTGACGGATCAAGGGGTCATGTCCTCGTGCGAAGCTGATGTTTACGGTGCGCTTTCGATGGTTCTGCAGTATCTCGTAACTTTGCAGTCTTCGATTCCGCACTTCATCGACTGGACTGTTCAGCACCCAACCCTTAAAGACGTTTTTTTGGCTTGGCACTGCGGAAATGCGCCTCCAACCCTTGCTTGTGAAGGCTGCAAAGTTCAAGTAACCAGCATTGGGCAAGGCTCATTCAAGCTGAAGACGGGCATGGTCACGATTTGCCGTTTAGTTGAGTACGACGGAATGTTTAAGCTCCTCGTTACAAAGGGCGAAGTCATAGCAGATGAGCCAGTTCCGCAGACTGGAAGCTGGGTTAAAGTCCCTGACCTTGATAAATTATACCGAACTTTAGTTGAAGGGGGGTTTGTTCACCACGCCAGCATGATTCACGGAGATTACACGCAAGCCTTTGTCAGACGCTTGCAAGTTCCTCGGTATAGAGACGGTCATGGTTTAGGAGGAAAAGAAATGGAACCGCCAATAAATGTCGGCATAATAGGGTACGGGTATTCGGGAAGGAACTTTCATTCGTACCTGATTAGTCTCGAGAAACGGCTGAAGCTTTACGCAGTGTGCGTTCGAAATCCTGAGAGAAGGAAGCAGGCTGAGAAGGAGTATGGCGTGAAGACCTTCAGTGACGTTGACAACATGTTGAAGGACGAAGAATATTCATCTCGTCGTTGTGGCTACGCCTCACAACACGCACTCCGAATTGTCAATAAAAGCCATGGAAGCTGGCAAGCATGTTGTTGTGGAGAAAATCATGTGCATGAACGCGCTTGAAGCCGACGCCATGATTGAGGTAAGCAAAAGAAACAATGTCATGCTTACTGTGTTCCACAACAGACGGTGGGACGGAGACTACTTGACCGTGAGGAAAATTCTTGACGAAGGTCTCCTCGGCGAACCGTTCCTTGTCGAGGAATCTATAATGTGGTACAACGAAAAGTTTGACCCGTCAAGGTGGCGAAGTGTCAAAGAGTTGGGCGGGGGACCCCTTTACGATTGGGGAGCCCACCTGATCGACCACGCTATCCAGATAGGCAAGGTTCCAGTTGACCGTGTTTACTGTTTCTCAGTTAGGCGGAGAAAAGAAATCGACATTGAAAACTACATAAAATGCCATATACATTTTGAAAATGGTCTCACATACAGCGTTGAACTAGGCGACATGGCGAGGATTAACAGACCTCGATGGTACATTCTGGGAACATTAGGCGCTCTCACCAAAACAGGAGTTGACCCTCAGGAGCAAGCGATGAACAAGGGAAACATCGATGCAGCGATGGAGAGTCCTGAAAACTACCCTTTGGTGCGGACGGTTAAAGACGGAGTCATATCAGAAACGCGAATCCAAACCATCCGCGGAGACTGGAAACAATTTTACAAGAACGTGGCTGGCCACCTTGTCGACGGGAAGGAGCTTGCGGTAAAACCTGAAAACGTAAAAAGGATGGTTGCTGTCGCCGAGACAGCTCTAAAGTCAGCAAAAGAACAACGGTCAATAGCCTGCAAAATATAGAAACAAACAGTTAGTTTACTATGTATTATTAATTAATGTAATAAGTCGTCTAGCTCACGCACATATGAACGTTTCTAGAGTATCTAAACCTGTTCTGATTCCTTATGCTGAGTGGGGAAAGTCTTTAATGCTAATTCTTCTAGTAACAAAAAGGCTTATAAAATTCGTTCCGAACCTTAATTAGTTTCGATACTATGAGCAGTAGTATCTTTATTGAAACAAGGTGGTGGTCATAAATGGCTAATGGTTGGAGACCTATCGTAGTTCCAGACGAGATCTATGAGCGAGCGAGAAAATATTATGATGAACACAAGGAAGAACTAAAGTTAAAGAATGGGGTAAGGAGCTTAACGGGCTTTTTGAACTTCTGCATTCGCGAATACCTTAAGGAAAAAGCCATTATCTAATCTCCCAATTTTTTCAGTTTCTTAATAGTTAAAGAAATTTGTCCTGCTAGCGCGCGCTGTAGGTCAGAGCGATTATGCCTAGTCCTAAAAGTAGACTTCCTTTTGTCTTTCTCTATAAAATTTTTGAAATATTGTGGAACTATACGGAAAATACATCAACTATACGGATTATAAGTAAAGTTATATACAAAAACAATATAAGTGACCTCTTACAAAAGTACAATCACTAGTTGATGAAAAATGAATGTATAAAAACCAAATAATAGAGACATCATCTATTGAAGACACACTTAAAAATGAGTTACCTTCCTATCCCAAAAAAATGTATCATAATTTGTACACAGGCAGTATTGGGGAGAGAGTAGTCTGCAATTGTTATTGCCATATTAGGGTATAACGTCCAAGTACACAAAGTCTGGGAGGCTGGTGTTGACCTATTTGCGTGGGCGGGAGATAAGCTCATTGTTGGTCAAGTATGGAATTGGGCAAGGTATAGTTATGCCAGCCCAGAGAGATGGGATATAACAATAAATGAACTTCTTATGTATCCAGATGCAATCAAAATTATCTTCCACAATGGAAACTTGACAAGAGCCCAAATGATTGAATGTTACAACCTTAACATCATTATGGTTAACATGGGTGGGCAAATTTCCGAGATTACAGAGGGTGTTATACAAGATATCGTAAGGATAATCAAAGAGAACAATGGCAAGGTCTTACTTGGTCACACTGATAGCCTTTACGTTAGTGGAATAACAAATGATTTGGCTAAGGAAATATCAGAAAAAGTCACAAAGGACGTTGGTATTGATTTTGAGTTACAAGGTCATTACAAGTACATTGCAGTTTGGAGAAAGGCTAATTATTTCATAGTTGCTGATGGTAAACGAACTGAAAAAGTTTGTATGATGGGTAGAAAACAAGTGATTCATGTGCCTAGATGGTTAAGGTTGATGCAAATTTACTTGAGGGATATTAAAATCTTTAACGTTGATAAGGTGTTTGGTTTGAAACCATTTCACAATTTCTGGCGTCCTGACTTTCGCTATTTTTATGAGGATTTGACATGATTCAGGGTTAGGTTAAAGGGCGACAGCCCTTATAGTATCATCATCTGTTTCAATACCTAATCTTCATTTACAAGGTTCTTTATCCTACTATGTGAATATCTACACACTTTTTCAATACTCTATGAATACAACGAGATTTATCACATCACTATCACTGGTTTTAGGCTCATTATTGTTGTATCACATCAACTCAATTGCTCAAACTGGCCAAAAAATATAGTTCTAACATTATATTCAATCATTGTTCATTAAAATAGATAGAATTTTTTTTATTTTATAGTCCAGATTCCAAGTCTAGACATGTTACCGAACATTTGGGACGTTCGAAGATTCCAAATATTCGCTATCCACACCAATTTTACTTAATATGTTAAAGTCTTTCCATTCTCCACTCATTGACCTTCATTGTAGCTGCTACCCAGATTGCGTCATCACTCCAATCAGGGTGCTCCTTCTTCAGTTTCTGTGTTAATTTGATTTTTTCCTCTGCCTCTTTATTGTGGACATACTCCTGTAGTTTCATAAAAGAGCTTATTCATTCTTTATCACCTCCTTTAAACTCTCTCCAACTTTTCTTCAGCCCTCTTCCTAAGCATCATTGATGTAGCCTGCTCCACACATTCTCTCTTACTCCAATCTGGATGTTGCTTCAGGAGTTGTCTTGCCAGCTTAACATCCTCACCTCTTAGTTTTCTATGGATGTATTTATGGAACCAATTCTCATGGAAATAATAATCTAATCTACTCCATTTTGATATTTTATTCATTGCTCAAGTCACCTCCCTTACCATGTTCTGTCACTCCACTTCTTTGTCATCCTTGGTCCACCCCTAACATAATTATGAGCTGTATCAACCCGGTCCCAATCGAACCAATTCATTAAATCTTCTTGGGTTGCTTCATGTTCAGCCATTAGTGTTGCTAAACTGTGACGGAAAAGATGGCAACAAATGTTCATATCCAATGCTTTTAAAATCTGTAAGGCATACTCCTGAGATAAACGCCCCTCATCCTCATCAACATAATGATAGGACTTTATTATTTTCCCCTCATCATCTTTCCAATATACTGTTTTCTCACGCCTTCCCTTTGCACCCTTGAATATCCATCCATCAGTTATTGTGGAAACGTAGTCAATGATATATCGTGTGTAAGGATTGCTTAATGATATTTTCTTTAAAGTCCTCTGTGGTGCTGAAGTTGCCTTTCTATTCTTCTTCTTTTGGACAGTGAAGTTGACACAAAGGTATTCATCATCCCAATAAACATCTTGACGCCTAAGCCTTAATGTTTCCCTTATCCGTTTGCCAAACAGCCATTCAAGTGCAATGAAACATTGAATCATTGGTGGGCTAAACTTGATAGGAAATAATCCATACTCTTTTTCAATTACTTTTTTTCCATCAATTAAGTTTTGTGTGCATTGATTCAAGAGACTATCTATCTCTTCTTTACGCAACACATCATCCCTTTGAATCCTATATAGTGGCAATAGTCTTATTCCACATTTCTTATACTTTGGATATATATTGTAAAAGTATAGTTTTCCAACATATATGTTTTATGGTATATAAAATGCCCAGAAAAGGGGGAGATTATATATAATACTATATATTGGTGTTTTTTTTATTTTTTATGGATATCCTGAAACAGTATTAGTAAAATATCTGTCCATAGTCTCATAGGGCAAATGATTCCAAATACAGAAAAGTGTAGTGGTTAGGGAGGGACTTTAACAATATTACATGTGTACGAATGATGAAAACATGTATCATGTCTCAAAAGCAGCCTTAGAAGGAAAAACGCTACATGATTATATGGTAGATATTCTCAAAAAAGCAACTAAAAAAAAAAATAGACTAACTAGACAATAAAGCGTGCTTTGTTAATTATCAGAATAATTGACTCTTTTTGTATCTACCAGCGCACGCTATATAAAAGTTAAAGTACATTTTATTTCATCGTCGATTGAAATTATGACTTACAAGGAATGGAAAATAACAATAGATAGCATTCGCCTAGCCATAGAAAAGGTCGTATCTACTACTGGGGAAGAATTTTTCAAGGTTTCTGAGCACAAACCAATAATTATAGCGAAAGCAAGTACAGATCATAAACCTAAGAAATATGGGCATCTGATCAGCCCAACTCCTAATCCTCTTATTGCTTTGTGGCGAAAAGGCTATCCTAATTATCAAAGTCTCCTTCAAAAGCAAACCCATTCTTTTACAAAGGAATTGTTGGAGTTATTTGATCTTGGTAATAATTTAATGGAAATAGAATCTATTGCATTGATTAGCAAGGATGGCAGAAAGATAAAAAATAGTACTCGAAAAATGTGGAGAACAAGATTAACAGATTCTGTGAGTTTTGAGAAGGCTGTATATGAGATAAAAGTAGCATCTTCTCTCAAGCGAGCAGGATACCAAGTTTGCTTTATTAAGGAAGAAAAAGAGAAGACGCCAGATATGTGCGTTGAAAAAGATGGAGAGAAAGTCTATGTTGAATGCAAGCAAAAAGATAAGAAGTCACAAAGAGACATGCGCAACCAATACCTCTGGGATGAAATCTTAGTAAATGTTCTGAAGGCTTTAGATAACCTTGGGAAAAATTACGCTGCTGTTGTTAAAACAGATTCAGATCTAACAACGGCAGATAAAGACTTTCTAATAGAATACATTCAAACTTCAATTAAAAACTCAAAATGCGGGGTATTTACAGCAAATAAATTCCAAATAATTTTGAAAGAATTCCCTAAATTAAACAATGTTATAGACGGTCATTTTAAGCCCGATCTCCGAGAATTTAATGTTAATATGCATGAACCTACGCTAGATATTTATCACCATTCAGATGAAAACATCAAACCAAGTATGGATGGATTTAGTTTTGATTGGACAAATCCTGTAATAGATCTCTATCTGGAAAGAGATAACGTATCGATTAATGCCCCTGAGCCTAAGCACAAGAATCCCCGTCTTGTGGTGTTTGTTTCGTCGCTCTTACCTGATCGAATAAAAGGTATTCTTAATTCATTTGATCATGCCTATACTCAGATACCCACAGAGGGACCTGGAATAATCTACATCGAAATGAACATGGGGTTTTACAGGGACGAGAAGGAGCTTGCAAGAGATTTAATGCTTCTTGAAAACGGATTAAAAGGAAAACTGAAACTAACGAAAAGAGTAAATGCAGTTATTCTAACAACATCTGCTTATTTTCAAGAGCACGAAAAAGCATTTTATAAGGTAAAGATAAGAAGTGTGAAAAACACTGGTCCAAATAAACCCTTGAACCAAGAATTTCTCGGTAATATATGCAAAATGAAAATACGTTAGTGAGCCTGCGATTTTTGACATTGACGAATTGACATTTTTTATTTTTGACAGTTCTTGACAAAATATTTTTGTGATTTTTATCATTTAGTTAGAAATGTGTGTGTGCGCGCACCAAGAGTACCACATGCGCCAATTTTATAGCTGGCTACAGTTCACTAGCTTTTACTATATGCAAAAATTGTTATGAAGTAAAAAACATTTTTTTCGGTGGTAAAACCTTCTATTGTAAGAAATGCGGAACGAAATTATTTACGGAACCTCACGGAAGAATTTTGTATAGAAGAAATGAAGCGCGCGTTCGTGTTGTTAACATATCTCGCATTCAAGGTTCTTGTGGATTAAGATATATGATTGTAACCAGTAGTATGTTGTAATGTTATTATGAAGAATGGGGATGAACATGCTAAAACAAATTGATTTTAGAAAAGGCAGAGATATCTGTATGGATCATGTGAATCGTCTTACGCAAGACGCAGACATATTGGCAGAGAATAATAGTTTTGCCCATGCTTTCTTCCTATACTTTACTGCAATGGAGGAAGCTGGCAAAGGCATATTTTTATGCGATGACTTATGTGGGTTTTTTTGAATACGATGAAAAAGTAAGAAAGGATTTAATGGACCACAAATCTAAAACAGCCTTCGCCCTTGGCATCTACGCAAGTCAGAAGAGGGGAGAACTAGTCTATCCCAAGAAAAAGCCGTCCAGACAGGAAATAGAAAAATCGATAAAAGAACTTGGCGAGGCTGTCAATGAATTTAGAAGGGTTCGAGAAAGTCTGTCTATATGTCGACCATAAGAATAGTGAATGGAAAAATCCGATGGATTTCGCACAGTTGGATTTTGTGTCTGCCAAGGAAATTTTTTCAGACTTTATATCCTTTGTCGAAGAAACTTCTAAGAATCTTTTTATGATACCTAAAGAAAAAATCGATGAGTTTTTTAATCAAATAACTCCGCCAGTTGCCGAAATTCTACCTATTCTATTGAAGCAGATGTTTGAAGATGATTTGATAAAGAAGGAAGAATATGAAAAAGGCAAAGCTGACCTAGAACAAAGAGTGAAGGAAATGAAAAAACAAAGAAGGGGATACATGGCTTTCTGGAAAATCTAGATAGTTATTTGAGCCAATAGACTACTATAACAGATTCATAGACCAATTAGCTAAGCTCACCTAAAATGGGGATTACCGTTTAGTTCACTAACTGTATAGTAAGGGATTTTACCGATTAAATCTTTCACTAACGTGCAGAACTTCTTTCCCAGAAAAGTCTTCAGCTTTCCCCGGTACCGTGGAATCAGTAAAACGTAAGGTGTAACTTCGAGGATTGGAGGAATCTCTTTACCAATGACCCTTCTGATTCTGCAGCTGAAACAAGTCAAGTGCGGACGACTTAACTGTTTACTGCATAAACATTCATTACGCCAGCAGGTCCAAGGACTAATTTTCCTACGAGATTTCAGGATCCTAAAAATTTGAAAGAATTTCCCGTCTTCCCTTACGACGAGGATGCTGTGTTTTGTTTCCCAGCTCAATAGTGCTCTTTTAAAATCTTCTTTCTTTTTGGAGTCAGGTGCAATCATAGTATCTTCGTCCCCGTTCAGTGATCATGTAAGGGTCGCTATGACCTTTGCCTGTTTTTTGGATGTAACCGTTATCTCTTAACCAATAAACAACCTGGGTGCCACTGTAAACGGGCGCAGAGTCTTTGTAAGCATGTTTCAAAATGTCACGAAGTCTCACAGGTCCATTCAAAAGAGTGAACAAAATCTTTTTTTCAATAACTCTATGTTTATCAACCAATTTTTTCGAAGAAGTTCCAGAGTGTGCATTATCCAAACCCACGCCTTCAACCCTCCTTCAACAGCCATTCAGGCAAGTGTCCGCATTCTACGTCTCCATGGAGGGCTGCAGTAAACCCTCTTCGCAAAGAATCAAACATGAATGAAACGTCAGGTCCACCGACGTCAGGATTGTATTTGAAACGGATTCCCCCAACCTCGAAGACACGCCTTTTAACAAGCATACATCCTGTCCCAGCGAAAACCCAGCCACGCAGGACCTGACCCTTCAACGCGAACCGTGGAAGATAGTAGACTTTACCGTCTTCACCGATCCAGCCAGCGATCAGCCTGTTAAAGTCTCGGTGGCTCGGAAAATAACCGAGGGCAATGTCAACGTCTAAACCAAAAAGCTCGAGAGAAAGCGTCTTTAGGGACAACGGTGTCAAGCTCAACCATCCAAAGATACGTAAAATCTTTGCTCAAAAAATATTTGACTATGTCGTTGTCGCATTCAACTATCCCGTATACCTCGATTGCCCTCGAATTCGGAGAAACATAAACGCTGTGTTCTACGTCTCCAATCGACAGTTCAGCAGCATATAAGATTAAGTCTCTGTAACCTGCATACCTGTCCTTGTCGTTCAGGCATGGAACGCCGATTAGGACTTTAACTTTTTTTTTACCTTCCTCTGCGTCTTTGGGGTCTCGAAGGGGACAACTGCTTCTTTCTCCGCAACAGGCTTGGAAGGTTCCAAACGTGCCTCAGTCTTTTTGACGTCAACCTTGTCAACTGGCTCAAGCCAATTTTCGCCAAGATAACTAGGCGGAAGATCTACGATGTCTCCAGGACAATGAAGGTTTCCCGCAGCGTCACTGAAACTTTTGACTTTCGGTAAGATCCTGAATCTCATCGCTTAAGCCCCTGAAACTGCGACTGCAATCTCGCCTGAATTGTTGGACACGGTAGACTTCACCTGGATGTCAAGGTAAATCCACGCTTTCGTTACTTCGTGGACATCTGAATCGTCTTTCGTGACTGTTGCTTCAGCGTTTTCCTCAAAATAGATGTCATCATCTATGCTGCCGAGAATCTTCCAATCAATATCGTTCACGTCAAGCTCCTTAATGTGAACCATGGCCTTGCTGATTTGAGGGGGAAGCTTAACCTTCAATGCTGTCGCGTAAGCATCTGTCGTCTCTATCGGTCCCGCATACGCTATCAGTTCTGGCAATCCTTTTTTCTCCATGTTTTTGATGACTACTCGTATTGAACGCTCCTAAAAAGCGGAGGAAAAAATTTTATTAGGACTACCTTAGCGCCCCTTAAGATAATCCAGTCAAAACACAGATAGATTCAGGTCTTTTGATGCGGGGCGCAACGACCTCGTAAACTTTGCCTTTAGTGTTCATGTTTTCGTCTTGAACTGTCCACGTGTTCATGTCTTGTCCGACTACGAGCTCAAAGTTTTCCTGAGTTGGTTCAACGACTAATGCGATTGTTGTCGCATCAGCGCTTGAATAGAGGTTGTCGCTCACGAAGATTCCTGCCTTCACGAGCTCAGCGACTTTTTCGAGGTAAAAGATGCCTGTGTTAGCAATCAATGCTCTCAGCTTCGCATACCACGCTGACCTCACGACTAAAGCGTAAGGACCGTAGTGTCCGCCTGCCTCAAGCTTAGCAATGCAAGCACTAACGTCGACGATGCTGTTTGCTCCCCAAGCTCCAGCTGACCCCTGAGTTTCTTTGCCCGTAGCAGTAGCTAATCCTTCGATTCCGAGAGCCTTCCAACTTGTCCGTTCTCCAGTTAACAGTAGTTGATCTTCTTCTTCAGCGCATTGTCGAGCAGCATTCTCTATGCTTCGGGCGTCAATCGGAATTCCGCCGTTACGTGAAGCGAGGATGTCTCTCCAATTCAATCTGAAGCCTTTGGCTATCACTGGCACTTTGATGTCGAATTCTGCGAGTTCAATCCTGTCAAAAGCGTCTACCTGACCGTTCATGTCAATCGTCGCTTGGCTCATGTCCGTTTCTTTCCAGCCTCGGACAGTCTTAATTCCTGCGTTCGGAAGCCTGAACACTGGGAACAACCGTCTACCAACAAGCAGAGGTCTCACCGTTTCAACAACTCTGCCGTCAAGGTAACGGAGTTCTTCATCAGTTAAGGAACCTGTTTCTAAACCAACTTTTGTAAGCGGTTTCATATCAGATCACCCTTAACTTGCAGCAGCAGGCTCAGCGCACGGAATCCAATGAACCAAGATCTCAGCGTCAACCGTAACATTACTCAGTTCCAAAGCTTGCCCAACAGGCATTCCCTGAGCCCCCATAGCACCAACAGCTTGCTTCGCAACTTTTCCATCAGCAGCAGCAACCAACCAGTCTCCAGGAGCAACGTTTTCGCTTGCCAACAAAGTTAGTTTAGCGATACATTCACCCATGACAACCAAGACTTGGTCGCCTACCTCGTAATGTGTAGCTTCAAGATATTCAGCTGCGACATCAAGGAATCCTAAAACGTTGTCAGCTTCGGCTCCAGCCTCTTTAACAGCCTTAGCAACAGTGTCATAGATTACAAGTCTTCCAGGAAGCATTTTTGCAGCCGTAGCATTCGCTCCAACTTCGTATTCAACCTTTATCGGGTTGCCCTGAACCACAACTTGGTTCGTGGGTTTAACGAGAAATTGTGGCATACTTATGCGCTCCTTGCTTTGCGTTTAGCTTCTGTGACAACCGATAGGTCTCCTACGGTTAGTCCCTCGTCCTTGCGCTTCATCAATCCCTAGGGGACCGAAGTGGATGTTCTTGTAAGTTCGACATTTTAGCGTTGTCAAGCGTAACCTTGATGTTTGTTAAGTCGTCAAGCGAAAGTTTCGTTAAGTCCTCGTCAGAATATCTGCTGCGGGGTTTGATTTCCGCAATCAACTTCGCCCTCGCTTGCGCTTCAAGCACGTCATTCGCAGCCTTAAGCTGAGATGTAAGATCCTTCACAGTTTGGTCCAGATCTTGAACTATCTGCTTCAAACTTAGGTTTTCAGCCATCACCTGGTCAATAGTAACCTTTATGGCTTTGTTTTGTTCCGCATCTGACCCGTCCTGATTTGACATTTTCTTTTTTCCATTTTTTTGCTAGTTTAAAGACCCGTCGTGAGTCTCAGCACCATCATCTCGATGCAATTCTATCCCTAAATTGTTGAATTTAGTGACTATGAACAGTCTCTTTGACCTCTCAATCTCCTCAAAAGGCGTCCAGGAGACAATCTCCCGTTACGCCACAAACTTCTGACTCAATCTTGCTGTCAGCGTGTTCATTGTTCCAGCTACGGATTGCGCCACACAATTTGTCTTTAGCAGCTGTCTTTCCGCCTTCAGGCAAAGTTGCAGACTGGCTAACCCTTGCAAGAGCGTTAACGAGGTGGTCGTGGTCAATGGTGCCTTGACCGTTTTTGTAGGGTAGGTGCCTAAGGCTTCGGGGAACAGTTTTGCCTTCATCATCCTTTTTTCCGCCATCCTCGACGTATGCGAAGGACGAGTCAGGCAGGTCGTTAATGAAACTTGTTTCCCAAGCATCAGCGCCCTTAAGGTTCACACTTATTTCACTTGAAAAATCATCTACGCCAAGGATGCAACCTGGATCTCTCGGGTTCGGAACTCCCACGGCTATATGATCCACAAGAATCTTCCGCTGCACATAATCATACGCTTGACCATTAAATTCGCCACTGGTCGCATCTTCCCTGAAAAGAAACCCCATGCTATTTTTAGAAAATGCACCAGATTTAACTCCAGCAAGAAACTCAGGAGTTAAGCAATTTTTGAATAAATGGACATTACCGTGAACTTCGCCTTTATCTTCATTCCAAGTCACACCGTCAACTTTGCCGACACATAAATCAGGATCTGTCAAGACCATAGAATCAGGATGTCTCTGAGTCGAATACTCTAGGCACCTCGAAAGTCTTTAGCCTTGACTTCAGTCTTTCACGAGGTCTAAACGCTCGTCCTCCAGGATAAGGAAAAACGCCTTCGCGAGCAAGGATGCCGGGAAGGACTAATTCTTCATCGTCTTCCTTCAAGATTTTTGTCGAATCCAACTCAACTTGCGATGTTCCAATCTTCATCATTTCAACCATCTCTAAATAGGTGACAATAATTTCTGTGACTGCTGCAGCTTCTCCAACCCGAGAATAAGATCTCCCTGAGGACTTGGAAGGGCAGGAAGCGGTGGATCCATCGTTGCTCTAAGCTCATTCAAAGTCATCCAGTTTGAGTGGAGATTCATTGCCTGCGCTACTGAAAGTTGTGTTAAGGCCTGGTCCTTCTCGTTTACTTCGAAGCCTCCTCCCCAGCTGACCCGATATTTCTTGGGCACATTATAGAACCAACGGACCTGTCCACATTCGATAAGCATATCAAGCAATTTTCGGACTCCAGGCTCGTAACGGCTTTGAGCATCACTTATGAGCTTGAAATATTCCCGTTCATTAACCTCTGAACCAGTTAATGCTCCAGTCTGGCACCCCGTAAAATGGCTAATGGAATCCCGGAGCCTGCGCTGATGCTTTCCATGATGGGCACATAATACTTTTCTGGGTCAAGCGTAACTCCGCCTACGCCCTTAAACTCAAGCTCTTGAAGCTCGTTATGCACAAAATATGTCCTAGCGTTAACGGTCTCCATCTGTTTGCCCATAATGAAGTCGTCAATCTTGTCCGCGTCTTTACCTTTCAATGTGATGTCAGGGAAACCGCCACCGTAACGAACCATAGTTTGACCCATACCCCAGCGAATGTTACGCAAGACGGTAAGGTCATCATACACGGGTTCAAGGGTGCTGAGACCTCTGTAAGGATGATCCAACAGCCTTGTCGCAGAATGGATAACTCGGCTATAATGAACCCTTACAGTTTGGCTGCCTCGAACAAAAGTGTAAAATTCTGGAAGCCCGTAACGAGGACTTTTCGGATCCCTGTCTTCGTCAGAAGAAGAAACATTAAAGTCAAGAGGACTGTAAGCCACAAGATCCTCGATGCTTTGAGGATCCTTAACGGGTTTTATAAGGTCCTTTCCATAATCAGAATAACCGACGAGGACGACTGCTTCACCGTAAAGCCTCTCATAAACAGCCATCTCCGTAAAAACAGATTTTGCTTCAAGATCATCAAGAACCGTTTGGATCTGATCGTTAAATCTTGTATCAGGCCTTTTTTCGCCTGCAACGTCAACGCTGAACCAGTTATCAAAAATGTCATGCGCAACCATGAAGACGATGCGATGTGCAACAGGCTCCCTTTTAACAGCGAAAAGAAGATCAGTGTCACTTATCGGAGTGCCAAAGTCCGCTTGGCTGGTGGCTCCAGCTCCTCTGATGCCCGGTTCAGCTGTGTCCTTCGCAAAAATTCTTTTAATCCATTTAAGAGCCAAGCTATCTAACCGAATTTATATATTTTTATATTTTTAAAAGGCATGCTGTTAAGAATTAACAATAAGTATTAATTACTAATAACGCTAGAAAATAAGCGTGGAATCATGAATAAGGAAATAATCAGCGTTGCTTTAAGCAAAAGCATCATCCAAAAACTGAAGTTAATATGTGAAAGAGAACAGAGGTCCCGCTCAAATTACATTGAGCTTGCAGTAGAAGAAAAAATTTCAAAAAACAATCACAATTAGTCAGCTAACTACTCTACTCACACACAAAAACACCACAAAAAAACAAAAATGGCAAAGCCTAGTCACATTAAATTTTTTCAGTAAAGATTATAGGCTTTTTCTTCTTCTTTTAACTGCTATTATTTAATAGATTTATATTTCTTAATTATCTTTCTTAACCCTTATACGTTCAATTATAATAACGGCTTATAGCTAGCTAGCAGTAAACTCTGTTGGAAGTGTGAAACCACTTAGACTCTAATGGAAGAGCAGAAAGAGCACACAAGAAGGTATAAGGAGAAATGAAAATGCAAAGGACTAAGAAACTAATCTTGGTAGTACTGCTTGTATCGTTGTTCAGCATTGGGGTTGTAGGGGCATGGGACATCTTATTCGTTCAAGCAACACTCACAATTAATGAACCAATCTCTATAAGACCATCCACGTTTTCAATTACTGCATACGCAGGTGAGACGAAGGTCCAGAACTTAACAATTCGCAATTCGGCAAATAAAGACATTATCGTAGATGTGGATGTCTACTTCCTTGACGGACAAGGACAGACTCAAATACCTCAAGGTATTGACGTAAATGCTTCAGTCAGTGGTGTGATAATTCCTGAGCAAGAAGGGAGATTATGGTGTTGGACAATTACAGACTCCAGCAAAAAGTTCGGTAACTCTAACTTTGACTTTTGATATTAACCAAGGTGCTCCACCACAACAAGAACTACCAGTAGTTGTTAAGTTCGCCAGAAACCAAATAATCGCTTCTACACCACAACCACCACAGATACAAATAATGATAGATATGGTGCAATGGATTGTATCTCAGAATACAACTAAGATAACCGTAAGGAATACAGGAAGCGCCACTGCAACGATACAATCAGTTGTTATAAGATTAAATCCAGGAGCAACATGGTATAATGCCACTACCGAAGCATCTGTTTCACCTACGTTGCCAACAACAATCGACGTCGGGTCCACAAAAGATATTACTATAATCTGGAAGACACTGAAGCTGCAACCTGACACATCATATTGTATCAGAGTAATCACCACAACAGGCATCTTCTACGAGTGGGCTTTTATGTCGCCATCAGGTTAGCATGGATAATCGCATACACGCTATATAGGCAACGTAAGCTTAAAGCCTAAAATTCCCACTTTTTGTTTCTCCTGAAAGGACAGGACTGAAGAGTTTCCGAAGGGGGACAGAAAAACAAAAGCTACTAACTTAAAGTTTTGTGATAAGTCTCCTTCAACCTTTCCAAATTTTCAATTCTCTTTTTTTTGAGTCATCCCAAGTAACATCTCCTTTTAGCTGATTTTGTTATTCCATCCAAAAACAGCCTTCTCTTAGACATCCCCCTTTCAAACCCAACATGGACGCCATGAACCTTATCAACGTGCCTAAGAAGCACTACGAGACTTCTAAACCCTTTTCCGCAACAATAATATTTCATGTGATTCTTTTCATGTTGATTAGCGATCCTATAAGCATCATCCCAATTTTCACTATACGCATACCAATCACAAATGCTACATTTCATAATAACTTTCAAATTTGGATTAGTAAGATTCCAAAAATTATGACCTTCAATAAGCCTCCACCGCTCCACAATTTTAATATCATGCACTTTTTTAAGATGCCAAATCATCGCATCATAACTTTTGAATGATGCATCCAGATGTTTTCCGGCGATGTTTCACACCAATAAATTGCCATTATCTCATTTCTCTCCCCTTTTCGTCCTTTTTTCAAGCGCCAAAAACATCGCAGCAACAATTAGGAAGGCGGAGTCCAGTGCGTTAGGGAAATACGGAAAAAAGAAGTTTTCAGCGATTGCGACGGCGTAAATGTTGTTGGGAAGCAGGGCAATGTAAACGTTGATCATGACCACGTAGAAAATGAGTTTGAGTGCGATGCCAACTATTCCAGCCAGACATGTGACCCGCAGAATCATCTTCGCAAGGTCATGCCATCCGTTGATGACAATGTTTATCCTCATTTTGTTTCCTCTCTTTTTTCACGTTTTGCTTCCGTGATTGTGACCAGGATCTCGTCTCCCGGCTGCAACTCGTAGAATCTGATGAAAGAGGGATCCAAACGGACGTAAAAGCTGCTTCCGCGAGCTCATAATCTGGGCTGGAAAACAGCCTTGAATATCCTTAATTTCAACTTCTATGCGCTTAATCTCAACAATTTGGTCTTTTTTCCTCTTCAACAACATTCGCCTCCACAAAATACTGAATCACCACAAAAACCGACTCTGGATACAAACCAGTAATGTTGACATACACTTCCGTGAACCACGTTCCAAGCCCTTTCAACCATCTATTAGACAAGTTTTTGGGACACTTTTCAGCACCATTTTTTAGCCCAAAAATTGACGACGAAAAAGTAGTTTTCCATACCCAAGAGATTCGTAGGTCCAGACATCTACCCTTTCCGAGACAAAACATGCTGGTCACCATTGATGTCTGCTCCTGCTGATGGTTTCCCAGCATTTTCGGCAGATAGGACGCCTTTTCCCCTGATGTTCAATATCCAGGGCGATGTCGGTGTTCTCGCAGTCAGGCTTCCATGGGTTAGAACAATGTTCAGGTTTTGGAATTGTTTGTTTTTGCTTTTTTGTGTGCGCTCTAAAAATGCTTATATAGGATTTGTGTGTGTGTGCAGCTACAGCTGCATAGCTAAACGATATTTTTTATTATTATTATTATTAGCAGTTTTTCGTTTCATTTTTCCCTTAGCCCCTTACATCCAAATACACGCACACACAAATTACTTGGAAGATTCTGCGACAGCCTCCAAACGTTTCTGGACGGGAATCCACACTTTCAAAATGTTGAAACCGTCTTTCGTACGTTGCAGAAAATTGAATTCAACAAGATGGTTCTTGTATGCCTTGACAGTTCGGGGGTCAGCGCCAACATACCGTTTCAGCAGGTACTCAAGATCATAATCATTCACGACTGAATACCCTTGTTCAACAAGAATCCCAGCGAGGTCTTCGCAACGCTGATAAACAATGCTCTTCCTAACCTTCTTCATTGTTATCCTCCACCCTTCTCTTCCATACTTTGTTTCTGGACTTCCCGGTCGATGAATTCTTCAATCTGTCCAACAACCGCCATCACAGGCTCAACGCTGGTTAGGCTTTGCAGGTATGCATTAACGCTGTAGGGGACGCCTCGATAAGTCCGTTTAACAACAAGTCTAACGGTAGATTCAGTCATTTTTCCCACCACGCTTTACGCAAAGTCTTGATCCCAATCAAGGGCATTTTCGGGACTTTAGGCGCCTCGAGAGTCCTGTCGACGTGACAACAGTCTATGCAGATCCAGCCGTTAGGCGTAAACGTGCCATCATAATGAGGCTGCAGATTCGCTGACTCACAGTTTGGGCACTTCATTCAGAAGCCTCCTTTTGCTTGCGGTATTTTTCTTGTATCCAGTAGAGGCCAGGTTTATAGTCAACTTTCCCAGCATGTTCTTTGTAAAATTTCATTTGCTTGTCCAGGTGCATGGCTACAGCAAGTTTTTCCGTCAAATCTTCTGAAATTTCTGCCTTGGGCAAACAGCCTTCTTTCACGAGCAGATCTCTGACGGCGAGTCTGACGGCTTCACTTCTGCATGGAAAATTGCCTTGCCCAACAAGACTGTCCAACGCTACGATGTAGGATTCAGAAATCAAAAGCGTAATCATCTTCACCGTCTCCCCTCCTGAAAACTATCATTGGTAACAAAAAAGACTTTCACGATATAGAAAACAAAAAAAGAGGGGGAGTTGCGGGAGATGTCTCCATTCATTGTAGATTTAATCGTTTCTTAATACACAAAACCCATAACATAACAGCATCAAACAAAACTTTAAATTTCCGCATAGGCTAAAAAGTAACCTATGCCTCAGTGGCCCAGCTGGTTAGGGCATCACCTTGGTAAGGTGGAGACCGCGGGTTCAAATCCCGCCTGAGGCTCCTTAACTGGATAATATGGTATAAATAATAAAAATGATTACTAAAAACATTTAACATGATAAATCCCTTCATGCTTATATTGCTGGTAGCCTTAATCCTTCCGCCCGCTGTCATTGCAATAAAAATCTTGACAAAGAAAAAGGCTGTAAATCCCCCTCCTCCAACATATGATGCACATATACAACCAGAATAGCGAGAAAAGAAATTTTTCCATTTAGCTCGATCCAACAATAAAAAACAGTTGACGACAAACCATACCTTTTTCTTGTTACACAAATGGAAAACTCGGTTGTTACACAAATAAGACAGCTTCTAGAAGCCATTTTCTTTCGAAACCTTTAACAGTTTAAAGGCGGTTGCTGATAGGATTGTAGGAGGCAAAAATTGTGCTGCTGCTGGTCGATATCGTGGTCCTGATTTTGTTAGGATTCCTAGTAGGCATAATAGCATCTATAACAGGCATAGGCGGCGGCACCTTCATTGTTCCTGCCCTTTCGATAATCTATGTCTTCACCTCCCAGGAAGCTGTAGGAACAAGCCTCGCAGTCATCGTCTTCACCTCTTTTGCTTCGACATACGCGTATTCAAGGCAGAAACGGATAGACTATAAAGTTGGGGTAGTCTCAGCAGTCTCTACAGTTCCTGGAGCTGTTTTAGGAGCCTACGCGACAACCCTTGTGTCAAGTAGCTTGCTGGCGATAATTTTTTCGTTTTTCCTAATTTTTGTGGCAATAAGTATGCTTAGTAATTTGCACATTCCATTACCCAAGATAACGAAAATTTCGAGAACTTGGCATCGGAAGCTCACTGATTCGGAAGAAAAAATGTTCGAATATGACACAAACATCGTCCTAGCCTTCATTTTGTCCTTCTTTGGCGGACTGTCATCTGGGCTACTGGGCATAGGTGGCGGCGCACTGATGGTTCCTATTCTTAACCTCGCAGCAGGCATTCCAATTCACCTAACCATCGCAACATCAATGTTCATCATGATTTTCACAAGCATTGCAGGCGTATTAACTCACATACACTCAACAACGTGAGGCTAGAGTACTCAGCCTACATAGCAATAGGAGTCATCTTCGGCACGCAACTGGGTGCTCGAATAGCCAAAAAATTTTCAGGAAAACTTCTGAAAAAGGCTTTCAGCCTAGTCATGCTCATCGTAAGTATAAGGCTTCTCATAAATTCATTCTAATGTATTTTACAATCCTGTAATTTTTTTAACGATAAGCCAAAAGGTGCATAATGACAAGTTATTTGTTTTTCCTTTCAAGTATCCGGTCAATGTAAGGTTTCAGTTTCTCGTTTTCAGCCCTAATCTTTTCTACGCCGATTTCGTTTAGCCTTTCAGTCATGTCTTTGACTACTTGGGCGAACTTGACGCCTTCAGTCTGCTGAAACATATTCAACCCTGAACCTGTCAGGCGTTATTCCGAGCTTCTGAAGCATGTTTGCTAGTGTTTCCATGCGTGCCTTCATCTTCCAGTTTCCGTCAATGTAGTGGCAATCGTATGGAAGGTGGCAAGCTCCGACCAGAACCATGCCTGCGCCTTTTCGGAAGGCTTCGAGAATAAAGTCTCTGTCAACCCTTCCTGAACACATGACCTTGATTATTCTAATGTTTGTAGGATATTCGAAACGGCTTGTTCCAGCCAAGTCTGCGCCTGCATAGGAGCACCAATTGCAGCAAATCCCCAATATCTTATTTTCAGGATTCTCCTCCAAGGCTGCGTCTATCTGAGCCAAAATTTGAGCGTCAGTGAAGTGCATCTGCGTGATTGCGTCAACCGGGCACTCAGCAACACATATACCGCAACCATGGCACTTTGCTGCGACAACTTCAGCTGGCTTGTTTGGTTCAACCTGGATTGCGCTGTATGGACACTTTGTTGCACAAATTCCGCATTTAATCTTCGTGTTCCGACACTTTTCTGGGTCAACAACGGACACTATTGGTTCAATCTTGACAGTGGACTTGGAAAGAACTGTCGCTGCTCGCGCTGCTGCCCCACTACCTTGAGCAACACTGTATGGTATGTCCTTCGGTCCTTGGCAGGCTCCAGCTAAAAAGATTCCGTCAACCGCTGTATCGATGGGTTTAAGCTTCGGATGGCTTTCCATGAAGAACCCGTCCATGCCACGGGTAATGTTGAGAACTCTTGAGACTTCTCCAGCGTCCCTACATGCTGTAGCTGCGGTGGCTAGGACGACCATTTCAGCCTCTAGTTCAATGGGTTCTCCGAGTAACGTGTCTTCTGCACGGATGATTAGGTTTTTTTTTGGCGTTTCAAAAACTTTAGACACTCGACCTCTGATGAAGTTTACTCCCATTTCTCTGGCTCTCGCGTAGAATTCTTCGTATCCTTTGAAGTTGGTTCGCATGTCGATGTAAAAAACGTAAACTTCCACGTCTTGCCCATAATGTTCCTTCAGCTGTACAGCGTGCTTTAGGGTATACATGCAGCAAAAACCTGAACAGTACGGGTATTTTTCTACATCACGGGAGCCTACGCACTGAACTAAAGCCACTACTTTTGGCTGTTTACCATCCGAAGCCCTAATGACTTGACCATTAGTTGGGCCAGCTGCGAGAATAAGCCTTTCAAACTCTAAACTTGTCAAGACATTATTGTATTTTCCGTACCCGTAGACGTTGCCTTCTTCTGGCAGGTAAATGTCATAACCCGTGGCAATTATTATGATGCCTACCTCTACCTCAACCTCTTTAGGTTCAAGGCTGAAGTCAATAGCTTGGCGGTCTCCACAAGCATCAACACACTTGAAGCATTCGATGCAGTAGTCCTTGTTTATTGAGTAAATTAAAGGTACAGCCTGATCGAAAGGAACCGAAATCGCTTTTCTCACACCTATGTTCATGTCCCAATCGTTCGGGAACTCTATGGGGCAAATGTCTCGGCATTCTCCGCATCCAGTGCAGTTCTCTTCTATGACGTATCGGGGTTGTTTTCGTAGTTTAACATTGAAGTTTCCCACGAATCCCTCGACGCTGACTATATCTGTGAACGAGAAAATTTCAATGTTCGGATGACGGGAAACGTCAACCATCTTTGGACCTTCGATACAGATGGAACAATCCAAAGTTGGAAACGTCTTGTCCAGCTGAGCCATGTGCCCACCGATGCTTTCCTTCTTTTCCACCAAGTAGACCTTGAAACCCATCTCAGCCAAGTCAAGAGCCGCGTTCATACCAGCTATTCCACCGCCCAAGACTAACGCCTTATTTGTAACTGGAACCTCGATTGGCTGCAAGGGTCCAAGAAGTCTAGCTTTCGCAACAGCAATTTTGACTATTTCTTTAGCTTTCTGAGTTGCCTCCTCAGGTTTGCTGGGGTGACACCATGAACAATGCTCTCTAATGTTGGCCATCTCGAAAAGGTACGGGTTCAACCCAGCCTCAGCGACTGTCCGACGGAAAGTGAATTCGTGCATCCTCGGCGAACAGGCAGCAACAACAACCCGGTTGAGATTATGGTCCTTTATGGCTTTACGTATCTCTTCCTGCCCAGGATCAGAACAAGTGTAACGGTTGTGAACTGTATAAACGACGTCAGGAAGAGTCCGCGCATATTCGGTGATGGCTTCAACGTCCACTGTTCCCGCTATGTTAAGACCGCAGTGGCACACGAAGACTCCGATCCTTGGATTTTGGAACATTACCACCGTCACCTCAGCTGAAACGTTTCTTTACAGTCTCACGGACCTTCATGGACGAATTGCTTCTCAGTTCCCTAGTTACCCCGTTGACAGTTGCGAGTTTTTCAAGCGCTTTATTCCACGCTCCCGAATGTATAGGCGTATGGTACACTGAACTCATTTGTAGAAAAAGTGCATTTTTAATAGGGCAAACGACCTTGCAGGCTCCGCAATAGATGCAGTGTTTTTCGTAAACCTCGACTTTACCATCCTCTGAAAGACTTAAGACATCAAGTACAGGGCAAACATCAACGCAGTCATGGCAGTTCTCGGGACACTTCATACTGTCTATTGCTATTAAACCCGAGAAAATCTTCCTCGTAGTAATGGCTCCGTTTGGGCATTTGACCTCACACAATTGGCAGCCTGGACAGTGTTCTTTGTCAACTTGGACGTGCACACGACCCGAAGCTTTGTCGGATGTGACCTTTATGAGTTTAAATGGGCATGCTTCTTCGCATTTTGTGCAGTCAACTGGACATTTTGATTCGTCAACCGTCACTTCGTGGATGACCTGCGGGAAAGCCTCCTTCTCGAGAACAGGGACCCATTTGTTGTCGTTCATTGTTAAAGCAAGGGCGCTGAATGGGCATATCGCAGTGCAGATTCCGCAGAAGGAACATTTAGTCTCATCCAAGTTTACCGCGGATTTACTTAACTTTGTGCCTTCTACTTTTGGCGATTTTACGACAGTAATTGCTTCCCGCGGACAGGCGATTCTGCAAATTTCGCATCCAACGCATTTTTCATTGTCAAGAATAAGTGAGTATCGCTTTGTATACATGATTCGCTCTACAAGAAGTTTTTCTTGAGTGTGTCTTCTTGAGAGCTGCATAACCATGAGCTTGTCTTCCGTAAGCTCTTATCAACTAAACCTTCCTGATTGCGGAAGTTTACGAATATTATTGGGCTCTCTAATAAGAACTTTATGATTTATGGTAAAATCGTTGAAGGGTCACTCATATTTTAGAAATAAGCCTGCTAGCCAGACTAGACAAACAACCTAGTAACTAAAGATTGTGAATGAACCAGACTGCGGATTTTTATCAAGAAAATACGTAGTTAATACTTTGATTCTGACCGTCGCTGGCGAGGTAGTTCAATTGTTTATTAAGGGTGTTCACCAGGCGCCTTTGGATATCCTTCATCTTCCAGCCTGGATTGTGGTGTGGTCTATTCCAAATTCTTCTTTGAGAATATGGATTAATAGCCACATAACATTCTTCTTGTCTACGTCTTCTTCTACAACTACATGACCGCTCATTATGCACATTCTCGATGGCGAAATGCACCACACGTGAAGATCGTGGACTCCTTTTACGCCTTTTACTTCTAGAATTCTTTTTTCAATGTCTTCAAGGCTCATGTGTGAAGGGACACCTTCAAGAAGAACATTTATTGATTCTTTGACAATTTTTCCCGAGCTATACAGAATCAGAATACCAATTAACGCGCTAATCAATGCGTCAGCTTGGTACCATCCTGTAAAAAACATGATGATCCCTGCAAGGATTGCGCCTACTGAGCCTAAACCGTCTGAAATTACGTGTAAAGCAGCGCCTTTAATGTTCAAACTTTCGTCGCCTGCCCTCGAAAGAATGGCTGCAGATAATCCGTTAGACAGAAGACCGAAGACAGCAATGATAAGCATGTTAAAGCTCATGACTTGAGAAGGCTGCTGAAACCGTTCAAAAGATTTAAAGAACACATAGAAAACAACGATCCACAGCAGTACTCCTTGCAGAAAAGCTGCCAAAATCTCCGCTCGATAATAGCCATAAGTCCTTTTATTTGTTTCTGGTCTTTGAGCAATCCAAGCAGTCTATCATCGAAAGAGCTAGGGCAAAAGCATCGTTCAACATGTGCCAAGCATCGGTTAGAAGGGCAAGACTGTTTGTTAAGAAACTTCCAATTAGCTCAACAAAGAAGAAACACAACGTGACAACTAATGCAACTCCTAGGTAAATTAAGTTTTTAGAAGTCTTCCCGTGCTCATTCATCTCAATAATCGTTCACAAATATTATAAAAAAGGCTAATAAACATCATGATTCCTAGAACCAGTTAAACGTTCACAAGGGAAAAACATGAAAAAACTTGGTTTAATCGTCAATCCCATTGCAGGCATGGGCGGAGCTGTCGGTTTGAAAGGAACCGATGGCAGGGAAATTCTTAATAAAGCTAGAACTCTCGGCGCAAAACTGATAGCGCCTAAAAGAGCTGAATTGTTTCTTTCTTTTTTAAAGCCATTGAAAAACGAAATCCAAATTATGGCTGCTGCGGGTATGATGGGAGCTTCCGAAGCTCAAAACATAGGATTCACATGTGGTATTTTTGGTGAAGTAAAAGATGAGACAAGCGCTATAGACACAAAGAATGCAGCAAGGGAAATGTTGGATGAAGGCGTGGACTTGTTTGTCTTCTGCGGAGGAGACGGAACAGCCAGAAACATAATGGACGCTGTCGACGCCCATCTTCCAGTTTTAGGTGTACCAACAGGTGTAAAAATGCACAGCGCAGTGTTCGCATTTAATCCTGAATCAGCAGCCAGTATAACATCCCGTTTTCTTTTCGAGAGGCTTCCTTTGAGAGAAGCCGAGGTTATGGATGTTGATGAGGAAGCTTTCCGAAGTGGTCGCGTCTCAGCGAGGCTTTACGGTTATGTCCTCACCCCTTACGAGCCAAATTTGGTTCAAAGCATAAAAGTTGCCAGCCCGATCACTGAGGATGAGCTTCGGAACCAAGCTGCAATAACTGTATACTTTATTGAAAAAATCATAGTTCCCGATGTTATATACATTGTTGGTCCAGGAACGACCACTCGGACCATTACTGATTTGCTTGAGGAAAAAAAGACACTTCTCGGGGTAGACCTACTCTGTAATAGAAAGATTATAGCCTATGATGTGAACGAGAATGAAATCCTGAAAAGAATACAAAACAGAAATGTAAAGATTGTCGTGACGCCGATAGGAGGGCAAGGGTTCATTTTTGGCAGAGGAAACCAGCAGATCAGTTCATCTGTTATCAGGAAAGTTGGAACAAAAAACATCATTATTATTGCTACAAAAAGTAAGCTCGGGGAACTGAAAAATCTTAGAGTAGACTCTGGTGATCCCTTACTGGATAAGGAAATTCGTGGCCAAATTAATGTAGTTGCAGACTACGAAGAACAATATTCGATGATGATTGAATAATAAACTGTTAATTAAAAAATTTGGATACAAAATTTATCCTTAAAATCATATCCTAAAATTGCTATACAGGTTTGGATTATGGATGTTTTTAATGACCAAATCATTAAAGAACTTTTATATTTTCTAAAAATAAACTATTAATACATAGTATACTGTTGAAAAAAAGCATCCGATTTATAAAAAAATCCAAAAAAGAATCCATGGTGTGCAATGAATATAAATTTGGTCCAAAAAAGACTGAAAAAAGGGATATTTCGATTAATGATTATTTAAGACATTTTAAATGTCCATTTTCAACCAAAACACTCAAAACAATGATTGTGAAATCGCGAAAATATTAAAAAATCGTATAGGCTCAAAAAACATAAATACATGCTATATGTATGCCAGAAATTGTGTGTCACGGCTTACAATTCAACAATAAAGGCGATTAATAATTTTTAGTGAGGAAAGAAACGCATGGTAAAGGTGTTGAACAAGCAAGAATTATTAGACAACGCTTTCTCATCCACAAACAGGAAAGTGAGAGAAATTGTTTTGGATGCCATTGAAGCGTTACTTGGTGAGGTTGAGCCCAAAAAAGTTGTAAAGTCCCAATTGCAATTGACGAATGAGACATTGATTGTAGGCGAAAAATCGTTTGACTTATCATCTTTCAATAACATACTTATTGTCGGCGGAGGTAAAGCCAGCGGTTTCATGGCAGAAGCCTTAGAGGAAATCCTCGGAGACCGAATAAAAAATGGTCTAATAGTTGTTCCGAAGGGAACCTCTGGTAAGTACAAAACAAAAAAGACCGCCATCCATGAAGCTAGTCACCCTATACCGGACAACAGCAGCGTCGAAGGAGCCAGAAAAATCGTAAACTTGGTCAGTCACGCCCAAGAGGATGATTTGGTTATTTGTTTGATTTCAGGCGGAGGTTCAAGCTTGATGGCTCTACCAAGAACAGGCATTCTTCTTGAGGACAAACAGAAAGTGACAAACTTACTTTTAAAGTGCGGAGCCACGATAAACGAGATAAACACCGTACGAAAACACATCTCAGCCTTCAAAGGCGGACAACTCGCAAAAGCAGCTTATCCAGCGACAGTTCTAGGGCTTCTGTTATCAGACGTCCTCGGCGACCCCCTGGATGTGATAGCCTCAGGTCCAACCGTTCCCGATTCATCATCCTTCGAAGATGCAAATAGAATTCTAAAAAGGTATGATCTGTTGGAGAAAGTCCCGGTTTCTGTAAAAAAGGTTCTTTCAGAAGGAAAAAAGGGATTAATTGAAGAGACCCCGAAAAAAGACGATCCAATCTTTAAAAAAGTTTACAATGTTGTCATAGGCAACAATCGTCTTGCGTGCCAAGCTGCAGTAAAAGCAATGAAAAAGTCTGGACTTAACACAATGTTTCTTTCATCTTTCATGGAAGGTGAAGCAAGAGAAGTTGGAACAACACTCAGCGCATTAACAAAGGAAGTTCTGACTTCATGTAATCCATTACCTCCACCAGTTGGAATAGTGGTCGGCGGCGAAACAACCGTCACAGTTACCGGAAAGGGTAAAGGAGGACGGAATCAAGAGCTTGCCTTGGCTGCAGCATTAAAGATTGAGGGATTAGACAAAGTCGTAATAGCTTCAATAAGTACGGACGGGGTTGACGGACCAACTGATGCCGCGGGAGCTCTTGTTGATGGCGAAACATTGAGGTATTCTAGGGAACTTATGCTAGATGCAGGAATGTTTATGAAAAACAATGATTCATTTGAGTTCTTTTCCCGTGTTGGTGGACTTATTTACACAGGTCCGACGGGCACCAATGTTAATGATGTTACGATAATGATTGTTCTTTAACAATCACATTACTTTTAACTAGCTTTTTTACGAATTTCAAGCGTTAACTTGTTCGGAGATTCTTGTTTCTCGTGTAATAATGTCCAGTTTATCGCGTATCCACCTAAATATGAACCTAATAAGCTTCCAGCGAACTGAAGAACCATTAAACCCGTAAACTGAGGCGTAATGGGGTAGTTGGCAAAAATCGTTGCTAATAAAATGAAGCCTACAGTACTAATCACGGCGGGAAAGAATAGAGTCCTTCTCAAGTTTATGTATACATTGTATCCTGTGTAGAGTCCGCCACTGAAGCCGCTGGTTAAATAGACCAGTCCGAACACAAACAGTCCTCGGGCAAATTGGTAGTAATCTATGAAGAATACGACTCCTGCCATGCCTAGATTGTAAAGGATTTGCTGAAGTAGATTTTGGACGATGTCGATAAGGAGGACCGTTATTCCGAAGGATATGCCTCCACCTATTAATATGTGGACCAGATCCATTCGTTCATAAGAGCCATGTTCAGACGTATCTTTTTTCATGTTTTCACACTCATTTGGGTTAAGACCGTTTCGAATGTTTGACGTGACTGTTCAAAGACTTCTTCATTTCCCCAGTAAGCAATTTGCACCAGTTGTCCATTAGCATTATAGAATATTGTCAAATAGGAAATGTTTTTTGTCACGTTATTTTCAACATAGCTGTTTCTAATGATGTAAATTGAATAGTCAGCTTCATAGCCAGCTACTGATCTTGTGCCATTTTCAACCATTTCTAGGGTCGCGTTACTGTTGGATTCAAGGATGTTATGGTATGTTCTGTTTGACTCAAAAACTAGAATAGCGCGAGTGTTTGTCAAATTATATTTGTCAATATAAGTCTGAGTTGCCGATCTATCGTAGATCGTTATTCCGATGGCTAAAAAAACGTTTGGTGCGATGAAAACGGCACTATAAGTATTCCCAGATGTCGAATTAACATATTCTAACGGAGCTCCCGAACCAATTTTCTGGAAACTCAAGCTCCATATACTGGTTTTCGAACCAAAGAAAATCGCCTCTTTGGTGGGATGTGAACGTAAAATATATAATACCGAAACAAGCAAGAACCGAGATGGGAACTATGAGCAAAAAGATTATTATGGGTAGAACGAATACCGAACGCAACCTTTGTAAGCTAAATTGCAATGACATTCACAACCTGAATTCATCAGTTAATAACAATAAGTGAATATAAATGTGCCGATAACATCGAAAAGCCAATGATATTTTAAGTCTATATGCGTAAAAGACTTAATATTTAATTCATTTCATGAAAGTCGAAGGCGAATAAAACATGAAGGGAAAAATGAAAGCCGCTGTATTACATAAACCTCTAGATCTGCGTGTCGAAGAAGTTTCCATCCCTCAGATTGATTCTAATGAAGTACTCGTGAAAATGAAGCGAGTAGGTGTCTGCGGATCCGATATACATTTCTATCTAGAAGGCTCCATCGCCTCGTTCATAGTTAAAAAACCCTTAATTCTTGGACACGAATGTGCAGGAGAAATAATGGAAATAGGTGATGAAGTAAAAAACCTCAAGATTGGGCAAAGAGTAGTCATTGAACCTGGTTTCACGTGCGGAAAATGCGAATATTGTAAAACAGGAAGATATAACCTTTGCAGAGAGGTCAAGTTCTACGCTGCCCCACCTTACGACGGAGCTTTTGCTGAATATATCTCTGCGCCCGAACAGAATGTTTACGTTATGCCAGATGAAATGTCGTATGAGGAAGGCGCGATGATTGAACCCTTGGCAGTCGGTATGATGGCAACAAAAATGGGTGAGGTTATGGCTCAAGACATCGTGGCAGTGTTAGGAGCAGGACCGATTGGGCAAATGGCGCTTCAAGTGCAAAGACTTATGGTGTTCCTGAAATATTTGTTACCGATGTCGTTGACTACAGGCTTGAATACGCAAAAAAGTTCGGAGCAAATGAAGTCATCAACACAGCGAAAGAAAATATTATGGAAAAAATCATGGAGCTCACAGACAACAAAGGCATCGACATCGTTATTGAGGCTTCTGGCGCATCATCAGCAATCCAACAGTCCATAGATATAGTAAGACCTGGAGGTAGAATTGTTCTCGTTGGCTACCCACCAAAGGATGTATAAATGCCTCTCAACAAGGTTATCTCCAAAGAACTTAGAATCCAAGGTATACATCGTTATGCAAACGTGTTTCCCGCAGCGATAAAAGCTGTATCCTCGGGTAAAGTCTGTCGTGAAACCATTTGTTACGAACGTTTTTTCGCTTGAACAAATTAATGAAGCATTCGAAGTCAACATCAATAAAACAGGAAATCCCATGAAAATCCAGATAACATTGTAAAAGCATATAACATACATTCTACTTGATGTATGACAGAATTTTTTATTCCAAAGGAGTATCGATTCTTAAATGGAGACACATCATGAAAACAAGCCAAAATATGAAAGCGTTGGAATACTATTCTTCACACGGAGAAATTACTGATCCGGGCCAATATGGATCTCTCTTCAAAGAATTGCCAATGGATATTCTAACTATATGTAAAATAGTACAAGACCTAATCATCCATGATATGTGGCTGACAAGATATAGGATAGATGTAGAAAAGATACGTGTGCAGAAAGAGTTGAAACTATTCCTCGTAAAGGATAGAATCAAAATAATCCTAGAACTGGACAGTCGATCCTTTACAAAAGAAAGGTCTTTTGAGAAACGCTCTATTGGCTGTTGCAGGGACTTCAGTATTGTCCTATGTTCCATCTTTAGGCAAAAAGGAGTCCCAGCTCGCGCCCGATGTGGCTTCGCAAAATATTTTTCGCCACCATATTATTTTGAGGATCACTGGATATGTGAATATTGGTGTGCAGAACAGAAGAGATGGATTAAGGTGGACCCTCAGATTGACGAGTTCCAGAGAGATTGTCTGCATATCAACTTTGATACTTGCGACATCCCGGAGAATGAGTTCATTGTAGCTGGAAAAGCATGGGACATGTGTAGAAATGAGGGTTATGATCCGCAAAGATTTGGGTTAAGTAATATACATGGGCTGTGGTTCATACGAGGAAACCTTGTGAGAGATTTAGCCTCTCTGAACAAATTTGAAACAGTGCCATACTTAGTTGGAATCCCTTGGAACTTATGGAAAATAATGAACCCTGATTACCAGCTTAATAACCTTCAAACGGAGATTCTTGATCGTGTCGCTTCACTCACCCAGACTCCTAACCAAACCTTTGATAAGATAATAAAAATCTATAACAAACATGTCTTCCTTCGTCCAAAATGAAACTGGAAAATAGAATGAAGGTTAAAAGAAAAAAATAACCAACACCTGTCCAAATTTGACTCAGTTACCTTTATTATAATTATAGTGATGCAAACCGATATCATAGCCTTTGAATTAGTCAAAGTAAACGGTAGTGAACAATTATAGATGATTGGGTCGGTAGACAATACCCGTTGAGCCAAAATCGCAGCGTAACCCATCGCCTGCGAACGTTTTTTCTTCTCGTCCCACAAGTTTTCCTTTTAGAATTTGCTCGATACCCGCCACAAGCTCATTAATATTCTGTTTTGGTAACGGTAACGTCTTCAGATTTGCATGCCCAGGTAGAAAGCAGTCAACCTCGTCCATTTTGGATTGCAGCTGCTTCAGGTTCTTGTGAAACTGGCTGAGAGGAAGCGATTCCTGCAGGTGAAGCCAAGTTGGATTCTGAATTGTGTCGCCCGTGAACAATAACCGATTTTCACGATCTAGCAAGCAGATTGAGCCGGTGTATGGCCGGGAACACAAACAGTTTGCAAATGACGATTGCCTAAATCGAAGACATGACTATCCTTAATTGTTTGTATGGAAGGTACTTTTGCAGCCCACGTGTCTGGGGTAAAGTTTTTGGGTAACGGTTTCGGTAGAACGTTTTCCACGATCCACTTTTTTGATTCAGCACTTGAAGGCTTGTCGATGAAATATTTGTCAGCCTCGTGTATGCGAACTTGATTGAATACACTGTTCCCGTATGTGTGGTCTGGGTGACCATGAGTATTCATTACCGTTAAGGGCAAAGATGAAAACGAGGATATTAACTTAGGAAGATCGCCAATCCCCCAACCAGTATCTATAAGAAGGCATTTCTTGTCTCCGGTGATGAGGTACATTACATCGGAACCGTGATCATCTATTGCTATTGTTCCGCTGCTTACGCGTCTTGTTTTAAACCATTCTCCAGTTTTCATCTTTAATGACACCTTTAGACAATAAGACAAGATTACCAGTAAATAAGTATTGAATCACTAACTCAACTGAAAAGAAATAGAAAAAAAGAAAATCAACATATCACCATGCGCTATGTTGATGCTTTTGTATCCAAAAACTCGAATCAGAATGTCGAAACAACAATCGATTGGTTACTTCTATGCATCAGATCTAGGCAAAACTATGCATAAACTCGTCTTTACAAATGCCTATTTAGACAATTGGGTGACATTGGTGATATTAATATTATATTAACGTTTCATTTCACCAATGTACCTTAATGTTTTATTATTGAGTAAAAGTAATCAGCCATTAACCATTCTTCCTCATTTTTTCTCATTTGCAGAAGCTTCTTTGTACTTCCTCCCAAGAGATTCGCCCATTCTTTTGACATCCACTAATCCAACATAAAATTCTAATGCGTTCAAACTTAATCCTGTCCATGTTCTAACTTGGGCAATGGTCCAACCTTCTTCAAAAAAGGTGGTTATACGGTTAAGACGAAAATAATGGGGATATCCGGGAAAAATTCTTCTAACAATGTTGTAAGCCGTTTTTGAACTATAAGGCCATACTGCATGATTCGGTTCTGTGTTCATGATACTCCAAGCTATTTCATCAACGTAAGGAGCAGATAGAGGAATATTCAAAGGTGGAGTCTGTAAGCCATGTTTCAATCTTTTTCCGACTTCGAAAATTACTCGATCATTAAGAATCCTAAATTGATCTTTTTTGGCTCTCAAAGCCTCTCTTTTTCTAACAGCAGAATAGTAGAGAAGGGCTATGAATCCTTTATGTTTTCTTTTTACAAAATAACCATCAGTCATAACATTTATGAAATCTTCATCAGATATTGGAGTCATCAGTTTTCCAGATGTCCTATACCAAGGCAATTTAATCACCGAAGAATACGTTGATTGGCATTATATATTTTACCTATTATTGATATAAAAGGAAAAAAATATTCGGATTTCAAGTCTCTTTTTCTGGTGATTCGGAATTTATGGCGTTTTCGGTCATATTTATGAGCCATTTGCGATTGCAGATTTATCGCAAAATGGTGACTGGTAAAAATTTATATGAATGGATACAAAAGCATCAACAAATACTCCTGAACCAGTCAATGAAATCTTTCGAATAAGGTTATAAAAAAGATTAAAAGTCTTCTCATTCCTTAGGGATTTGGGTGCAACACATAATGACTGGAAAATTGGTTGTCATCAAGGTTGGAACAAGAAGCCTCACAAAAGAAGACGGAAGCCTAGACATTGTAGAGGTGAAGCGACTTGTTGATGACATCGCAAAAATCATTCAGCAAGGAAACAAGGTCATACTCGTGACCTCAGGTGCAATAGCGTCAGGAATCGCTGAATTGGGCGTACGACCCAACCCGAAAGACATCATTTTCAGGCAGGCGTGCGCTGCCACAGGTCAAAGTATTCTCATGTCGCATTACAGGGAATTTTTCAGGCATCATGGATTAAAGGTAGCACAGGTTCTGTTGACCGAGAATGACCTTTCTAACCGGATTTCATACATTCACACCTGCAATGTTCTCGACAGGCTGCTTCAGATCGGCGTTGTTCCAATTATTAATGAGAACGACGTGACTTCTGTTAACGAAATTATCCCGGTTATGAAGGGATACAAGGTTAACTTCAGCGACAATTCTATACTCTCAGCTTTAATAGCGAATGCTGTTGAAGCTGACCTTGTGATTATTCTTACAACAGTAGATGGTCTTTACAGCAGCAACCCAGAAAAACCTGAATCTAAATTGATTCCGGTTGTAGAGAAAATTACGCCTGAAATAAGGAATGCCACGGAAGGTAAAAGCCGTCTTGGAAGAGGCGGTATGAAAACAACGCTCGAGGCAGCTGAAATCGCAATGCGTAGCGGCATCCCCCTTATAATCGCTAATAGTCGTAGACCAAACATTCTTTTCGATATTCTTGACGGAAAAAATGTCGGCACACTCTTCATACCTGACAATAAAGGTCTTCCGGGTATAAAACGGTGGATAGGCTATGGTGCAGGAGTTAAGGGTCAAATCCACGTTAATGAAGGGGCTAGGAACGCAATTTTGAAAGGAGCAAGTCTACTGGCCGTCGGAATTGAAGCGGTCTCCGGGCAATTTCAAGTAGGCGATGTGGTTAGTCTCGTAGGTCCAGAAGGCGACGAATTCGGAAGGGGTACAGCAAACTATACAAGTGACGAGATAAATCAGATAAAAGGCATGAATACTTCGAGCGTAAAGAAAGCTTTGGGTTACGTTAGGCAAAAAGAGACTGTTACAAGAAAACGTATGCACTTGAATGAAAAGGAAGCTTGAAAACATGACTGACCTGGTTTTAAAGATGTGCAAGAAGGCAAAGCAAGCCTCATGTACATTGGCGCAACTTTCAACCGAAACGAAGAATAGGGCTCTATGCAATATGGCGGATGCATTAGAAAAAAACGCTGAAGCAATAATCGAAGCGAACAGAAAAGACATGGAAGCCTCACGCAAAAAAAGAGTGAAAGAGAGCTCTTCTCGACAGGCTTTTGGTTAACGAGAAAAGGATATCAAACATGGCAAAATGCCTACGGGAAGTTGCTCAGCTTCCTGATCCAATCGGCGAAATAGTGAAAACGTGGACACTGCCAAACAGACTAATCATTGGTCAGCTTAGGGTTCCACTAGGCGTGGTAGCCATAATTTACGAATCTAGACCTGATGTTACATCTGATGCTTCGGGAATTTGCCTGAAATCAGGTAACGCTGTGATACTTAGGGGCGGGTCTGACGCCATTAATTCAAATGTCATGATAGGGAAGGTGCTCAATAAGGCAGCTGTTGAATCGGGGATTCCTGAAGGGGCTATTCAGGTTATTCCTGTTACAGATAGAAGTGTAGCTGACGCAGCTGATGACGATGCGGGACTACGTGGACGTGCTGATTCCCAGAGGCGGAGCGGACCTGATCAAGGCTGTGGTTGAAAATTCCAAAGTGCCAGTTATTGAGACTGGGGTGGGTAACTGCCACATTTATGTTGAGGATGACGCAGACTTAATCCGTGCAGTCGACATAATCATCAATGCCAAGTGCCAGAGACCCGGGGTCTGCAACGCAACAGAAAAACTATTAGTGCATAGAAATGTCGCTGAGTTATTTCTGCCAAAGATTGTGAAGTCGCTCCGAGACCACGGTGTTGAGGTCAGAGGATGCGAAGAAACTTGCAGGATAGTGGCGGATGCTGTGCCAGCAACCGAGGAAGACTGGTACACAGAATACTTGGACCTCATCATTGGCGTCAAAGTTGTCGCGGGGCTCGAAGAAGCTATATCCCATATAAACACGTATGGAACCAAACATTCCGAATCCATCCTTACATCGGACTTCAATAAAGCATTAACGTTCATCCGACGCGTAGACGCTGCAGTCTGTCTACTGGAACGCTTCAACCCGGTTTACGGATGGCAGCCAGTACGGTCTAGGCGCTGAAATCGGCATAAGCACCCAAAAAATACATGCGCGTGGACCAATGAGCGTCCAGCACTTGACAACGATTAAGTATTTTGGTTTAGGAAGAGGAAACATCCGACAATAGTTAATGTATTTTTTAATGAATATGATTTAACTGTAAATGCTTAATTGTTCTATCTTATGACTTTGACGGTTTGATCGTTTTTAAGCTTTTTAAAGACCGCGTCTTGTTTAGTGGTTTCCTTCTTGAAGATTACGAAGAACGAAGTCTCTTTATGTACTGGAACTGGCGCAGTGTGCCAAACTCCCTTTTCCATTACTACTGCTTGATCTGAACGAACAAGGAAGGCTTCTACATCGGAAGCTTCAGGGGTTAATGTTGGATCTTGGAGGTTTCCAGCAGGAGCCACAGGCAATATGAAGTCGCCTTTGATTGGTACGAGAATTTCGGGTGTTTTAACATGTCTCTCTAATAATCCAACAGAATCAACGCTTTTTTTTACGTGGCAAAGTGCTATTTCTGTTTCGCCATCGACCGTGTAGGTTGCGATTGTTGTCCAGAACTTTAAATTTTCAGTTTCGACTAGGGGCGGAATTGTGTGAGCGTCAGCCACCTTGCCAAACTTGAAGAATGAATTTGCTGTCAGCTTCTTCGCCTTGACCATTAACGATTTCACTTTCATTTCACCTTATTAATTGAATAATCTCATGTTTTTAATAAATTTGTTTATCTACAAATATTTTATAATGTCCATTGAAAATTTTGGTGGTCAAGTTTAAAATGGATACAAAAGCATCAACAATTCCCCTCCAATAATGGTCTACTTAAAAACAAAACGAACAATTTGCCTTCGATTTGAAGTCTCACCGTTTTTAAATATTTTTATCAACCTCATAACTAATATTCATTCGGTTTACATTGCTCGCTGAACGTGGAGTTCTGGTTTCGCTGCTTAAACTAACAAAAGAGGGCATAACGGAGCTAGAAGAAATTAGCCAAGAAGCCCATGTTCCAGTTCAGATCGTGAGGGAAGTTTTGAGAAAACACGTTAACCTCGTAACCTATGCTCCTTCATCAAGGTCAGTAAGTATCAGTTCTGAGCAACGTTTAAAGTTGGTTATGAAGATTGTGAAGCAAGGAGCGGATATTGAAAGAATTTGTGATTCGTTGACTTGGCTTGAATTCGAAGATATCTCTATCATAGCGTTCAAAGCCAATAATTATGAAACTAAAAAACATTTCAGATTCACCTGGGTAAATCGAAGATGGGAAATCGACATTTTGGCGCTTAAAGAACCACTAATCGTGTGCGCTGATTGCAAACACTGGCATCACGGATGGAGCGGATCAGGAAGCAGAAAAGCCGCTGAAATGCAGGCTGAAAGAACCAAGAACCTTTCCAAGGCATCCAAGTCCATAAACGACAAGATTGGAATGGGAAACTGGAAACATGCACATTTTGTGCCGATGATTTTGTCTCTGGCGCCTGGAAACCAAAAATTTCACAAAGGCGTACCCATAGTCCCCGTGTTACAACTAAGAGACTTTCTCACATCAATGCCAGCTTATCTGAACCAAATAATGCATTTTTAATTAATTATGTAAATTTTTCAAAAATATGGGCTAAAAGTAAGTCCATATCACATCATTAAAATTTTATTTTCTATAATTACTTCATAGACTTTAAATTAGTCCAAAAGCGTGAATAAAATATAAAAATGATTTTTACTTAATAGAAATCCACTGCACTAAGCAAAAATGAAAAAAAAGACTCGTCCAATGCAGTCCAGATCACGAATATTACATAAATTTTAGTTTGTATCAAAATATTATTTTGTGTAAAATCATCAGAATGTCTTATAAGGATGAAAGTCATATTTTTGAACCGAAAAGAAGGCTAAAAAATGGTTCAGTTAAGTAAAGATTTAATTGAGATAGTAAATTTGTCCATGCCTTTTCCAGCAGATGTTTTAAGAGCATATTCTAGGCTAAAAATGGTGTTTACGAGCGGAGACCTTGCCAGTGAAGTCTGGAATCCCAAGGTCAACAGCAAAATACTATGTTCGAAGAATGATTAACCTTCACATGATCTTAAAGGTTCCGTACAGAAAAAAATATCAAAAGTACGCTAATGCGCCTACTTTTTCAGACTGGCTCCAAGACCTTGTCCGATTGGCCATTCGTCAACTGGAAGAACCGCAAAGCTAAAGGCGAAGACTTTGTCTCTTAGAGACATAGCTGAAAAAACAAAACCCAAAAGCAAACGAAAGGGTCGAAAGCTTTCAAGCAGCGAAAGCAGGCGGATAAGGGTACACGGTTACCGTGCAGAAAGGGACCTTGTAAAAAGCTCAGAGTTAAAGGGTTCAAAGCTGTTAGGGTTCCTGTTTCTGCTCCGAGTTCTGAGCCGTTGCCTGATGTTTTTGCGGCTAAGGGTGACTGTGTTTTTGCTTTTGAAGTAAAGTCCACAAGCTCGGACAGAGTATACTTTAAGCAAGAGCAGGTTAAGAGCTTGTTGACTTTCTTGGCATGTTCGAAGTTTACGACAAAAAGAAAGCAGTTTTAGCAGGCAAATTTCCTTACAAGTGGGTCTTTAAGGTTGCGGACAAAATCGATAACTACGTTGTCCGTGACAATGATGAAAGCTCAGAACTTGTAAATTCCTGAAATCCGTCCATTTGGCATGCATCAATGAAAAAGTTTTAGAGCATCAATGCTCGTTTCAATATAAGAGGGAATGGATGATGCCTATCAAAGTAACTAAATTTTTGGCCATCTTATGTGTTGTCGCAATAGCCCTGTCCAGCGTTAACACTTATTTGATTTATAATAATATTCAGGCACAACAACACGTGGCTGCTGAACTGGCAAACCTGACTGAAACCTTGGGGGAGATTAACCAGACTTCATTGGGTAACGTTACAGAGATAAGATCCTTACTCAGCCAGTTGGAAGCAAAAGTTTCTGAGCTAGGAAAGTCTTTATCCCATATTGTGAATCAGACACCAGCTGAAATTTATCAGTCAACTTACCAGTCTGTTGTCGTTATAACCACAAACACACGACAAGGGTCAGGATTCCTTTTCAACAGCACAAACATGATTCTCACAAATTGGCATGTCGTAGAAGGTGAGACGGAAATTAATGTCCAGTTCTATGATGGAACAAGAAGACGTGCCTCGCTTGTGGGAATAGACGCATACTCCGATGTCGCAGTTTTGATGGTGCCCAGTTCACCCCCAGAAGCGAAGCCACTAAAACTGGGAAACTCCTCAGACCTTTATGTTGGACAACAAGTCATCGCTATAGGTAATCCGCTTGGACTCACAGGAAGCTTATCCTCAGGCTACGTAAGCCAAGTAAACAAAATCATCGAGTTAGACGAAGTGCCTATAACGGTTCCCGTGATTCAGCTGGACATTACTTTGGCTCCTGGAAACTCTGGAGGTCCGCTTTTAGATTTGTATGGAAACGTTGTTGGCATAACGAACGCTGGAACATCTTACGGTTTCAACTTCGCCATAACCTCAAACATTGTTAAACGTGTTGTAGCATCAATAATTGAGAAAAGCTTCTATAGTCACCCTTTTATTGGATTCTACCTTCTTGAGTTAACGCCAGAAGTAATAAAGGATGATAATATTCTTAATGTTGAGCCTTTCCAGTCCGGATTACTCGTTTGGGATGTAATTAAAAATTATCCTGCGGAACAGGCAGGTTTAAAAGGCGTAGTTGAAACGACAGATCCTGAAGGTCAAACTGAGTATATGGCGAGAGACATTGTGCTGGCTGTCGATGGGCATCCAACTCGAACAATTGCTGAATGGACTGCCTATATTGAGGAACACGTGTCGCCTGGACAAACCATCACTCTTACTGTTTGGAGATCGGGGGAAACAACAACCGTGAATGTGACTGCAACTTCGAGACCATCGTATGATTAGAATATTCGGAATTCTCTTGGTTTACCAAAAGTCTCTTTTTGCGGTAGTCACAAATAAGATAAACTATTTGACACGATGAAAAAATGTGAAGTTTATTGATGCTTTTGTATCCACTAGCTTGTGCTAGATAGCTTTCTTGAACACATTCCCGAAAAACAATTATCCGACCCGACATCCTCTTTATTATAAAAGTTGGCTGTGTTTCGGCAATGAGCAGAGTCGTAGGTTTCATTAGGCTTCTCCGTCCGATTAACGGGCTGATGATGGGTCTTGCTGTCATTGTTGGCGCTTCTTTGGCATTGGCGGAAACGTTCTCTACAAATGTTGCCCTGACCCTTTTATTAGGATTCACTACAGCATTCACGCTTACAGGCGCCTCGATGGCAATAAACGACTATTATGATTACGACATTGACAAAATAAACGTGCCACATCGTCCACTCCCAAGCGGAACTGTTAAACGTCGAGAAAGCATAATTTTCGCCTTAATCCTCATTCTTGTAGGTATAACGGCATCAGCCTTCGTCAATCCGCCTTCCCTTATGCCCATATTAATAGTGACAATTTCATTAGCGGTTTCAGTCACGTACGCGACAAAAGGAAAAAGAACTGGGTTGCCTGGAAATTTCCTTGTCAGCGCATGCGTCGCAATTCCCTTCATCTACGGTAGCTTCATTGTTGGTCAAGGCTTCAGTTTAAAGGTCTTGCTGTTCTCGGCTTTGGCATTTTTGTCGAACACTGGACGCGAGGTTGCGAAGGGAATTGTGGATGATGAAGGCGACAAGGCAAGGAAAATGAGAACCATCATGGTCATTTACGGAAGCAAAGTCGCTTCAGTCGTGTCTTCATTTTTCTTTTTTTCCGCCGTATTTCTCAGCTTGGTTCCGTGGCTTCTTGGCATATTTTCCATATGGTATATTCCCTTTGTTATAGTTGCAGACGCAGGATTTTCGGTTTCTTCAATCATGCTTATCAAGAATTCTTCCAGAGAGAACGCAAGACGCACAAAGAATCTCGTATTGGTCTGGATGCTTTTTGGAATGATTTCTTTCTTCACTGGAACGCTCAAATGAACATTTATTGTGTCGTGAATGTTAAAAGGAAGTTGAATATCAAAGTTTTATATTTAATTTGCTGTTGGGTAAATTTATTCCACGATTAATATATGTTAAAAATAGAGCATACGCGAAAATTATGGCTTTGTATTTGAATTAAACATGGTGCGATGAATGTGCCAGCGACAATCCCTCAAATTAATGATGCAAGGTTCCATAGAATAATAGATGAATATAGTATTGACGTAAAGTCAACAAGCAAAGTCTTAATTAAAGGTTTAAATCCTTCGACAAACATTTTTGAAGTCCATAGACCAGACCTAGCAGACAAACTTTTCATAATTAACACACCTCAGGGAAGAAAGATTGCGTGCCACCCTCACATGGTCGGAGATTCATTAAAAATCCTCGCGTTTGAGGCAGCATTGGAGGCTGGAAAAGCCATAAATGAGTCTGGCAAAACTTTCAAAAGTAGATGCAAATTATATTGTTTTTGAAAACGTTTTGAGGGCATCTCCAGGATACGAGCTGCACAGAGCTTTTAGGGCAATCATGGGGCTTAAGAAGTTAAGGAATGTATGGATTCGTCCTCGTTATATGCATCCTTCCTATAGAAGTCATGACGAAGAAGCCTCTATGAGTTTAAATATTGTTTACAAGGATTTTGTCGAACTACCTCATGATAAAGAAATTATTGTGTTGAAGCCTGACACATAGGCAATAGGTAAAACAGGTCAAATATCGATTAAAAGGCTTGTTGAACAATGTAGGGAAGTCGGGTCTTCTATTCGCACATTAATTCTCTACGGATTCATCTCAATGTCTGGTTTAAAGCTAATAAGCGAAACTACTAAGAAACATGGTATCGAGTTAATGGCCTTCGCAATTGAAGACATAACTGACTTGACTTTCAACGGGTATGACATGACATTGTATGGAGTCGACGAAAAGCTATTGGGAAGAAACTGGAAAAATAAGGGAACTTGGAAGTATAGTTGACATCGAAACTTTAGATAGGTTCTTGCCTGAGTTCATACCTGGGTCCGATCAACCTGGAGACTGGTCAAACAGACAAACCACAATTTATACAACTAAAGAAAGAAGCGAAAAAGGCGAAATCAAAATTCACTTACAGAAAAGCATCAAACTTGTTAATAGCCTATTCAAAATTTCTAATTTTGAACCTTGGCAGCAAAAGATAGCGGAGAAGGAACTAAGCTTCTCTCCATTGAACTCAAAAACCGAATATAGGAATCTTTAGGCTTTTTTATTTTGTTTCCCTGTTTTTGATACTATTTTTACTATGATAACCTGCGTATTTTCTGTCATTTCTGGAATAACAAATTCGATTTTAGTTTCGTTGGCGTATTTTCGTATTAGCATGTTTAAGACTTGGGCTTTTACTTTAGGGTCATTGATAAATGTAACTACGCCGAACGCGATCACACTACGATATGTTAGACTAGAGTTGCATGGCGATTTATCGATTATTATCGTTGACATTTTGTCGGTCTCAAAGCAAACATATGGATTTGTTTTCATTATATCTATTTTTTTGCCCTTTTTAGCGCAGTGAATGTAAATTGTTTCGGTTTCTCTGTCATAGGCGAATAATACTGGCACAATGTACGGCTCATTGTTGTGGCAGATTCCCAGTCTGCCAACCTTAAGCTTCGTATAAGAATTCTTCCATCTCTGCCTTGTTCATTTCTCTTTCTTTTTTAAGCATCTGGCTTGACTGCATCATTCGACACCTATATAAATCATTGTTTAAAAAACGTGAATTACCTGTTTTTTTGTAGATCTTTAATTATTTCGTCTTTTTCTCGTAGCATAGAAATAAATTTTACGATTTTTTCAGGTGAAATCCTCTCAGTGTTAATGGCAATATCGAACGGTGGAAGCTTCGAAATATCTACTCCGTAAAGTTGCCTCGTAAGTCTTACGACTTCGCGGTCTTTTTCTTCGAGCTCTCTTAAGCTACAAACTCCGGCTCTTGGGAATTGCCAGTTTTTCTACGTATCCTTTCATCTTTTGAGGCGACAAGTAGGACTATTACGCCTTTGTCCTTTTCGTTAGCAGCAAATAAAGTCTGCTTCTCCTTCAATTACCGACGCGGTTTTCTTTTGTGAAAGCGCTTCTGATACTTGGTCATCCATCTTTATGTGTTTTCGGTCGCCAAAGAAAGTAAACTTGAAAAGGGGTTGGTGGATTTGTTGCCTTTGTTTTGTGCTTGGTTGTTCGATTAGTAACAAATCCAACTTTTTCTGGATAAGTTGGGCGATAGATGTTCTTCCAGATGAAGGCAAACCATAAACGATTACATGTGGACCTGGAGGTTGAGGAGACTTGTAAACGATTAGAGTCTCTGGAATAAGGCGAATCAATATTGGTAATCTCACTAATCCATCCACGAGAAAGGCGCAAACGAAAGGCAGTCTCGGGTCCACGTTCCACAACAGTCCTCCGAAAATAGCAGCTGGGATGGTCATTACTCTCCACAGGAAGTCTCTCGTTGCTTCCCATTCGCTTTGCAGTTCGTCTGGAATCACCTCTGTCGAAGCTGCTGTCCATGAGGGTCCAGAAGAATCTCCAATAGCTCTAAATATCCATGCTAGAAGCGGGATAAGGGGAGTTATGGCTAATTCTGGGAAAGTGCCACCAACAATTAATGCAGTTACACAAAAATATAGAAAAGGGCGGACAAGTATTATGACTTTTTTTCTGCCCTTCCGGTCTGATACCTTAGCCAACGGATATAAAAGCATAGCCGCGGTTAGGCTGTAAACTGCAGGAAGAAAGCCAATAATCATTAATGAAGACTTGCATATTTCCGCAGCATATATGATCCAAAGGGGGGCAATGGTTTCCCATGCCCAAGGTCCAGATATGGCTATGAAGAGCCATGCTGTGGCTTTTCGTTTCTTTGATAGTTTGTAGATGTTAGTCATCTGTCCAAAGATGCTTTTTATTGAATCAATGAAACCCTTTGGTTGAGCATTTGCATGTTTAACTGAACTTTTTAATTTTTTGTTTGTCAAAAATAAGACGATAATCGACAAAAAGAACTGGGCAATAAAGACTTTCCGAATCTCATACAAGCCTCCAAACCTCTGAATGGCTAATGCGCCTAAAGGTGGAACAAACACGTTAACCAAGCATATCAGAGTGTTCATAACTGCGAGGACCCGGCTTCTTGTTTTCTGCTCCGAGGAAGAGTAAAGCAACGCGACATATGCAGGAGCTGAGAAGGCTGCTCCCAAAGCCCCAAGAAGGTTAGCGAGAACTGTGACTCTCCAGTCAGGCGCTAAGGCAAATATGATTGGATTAGGCAAGGTTAAAGCCATCCCAATAATTAACATTTTTTTTCGCTCGTAATGATCAGACATCCATCCACCGATCAAGATAAAAAACAGGAAGGCAGCGGACCATATTGAAGCGAGAAGCCCAAGGACTATAGCGTCAGCTCCCAAAACCTCTTTCACGTATAATGCGTCTAGTCCGCCAGTTAGTCCAGCGATCATTGTATAAAGCATATCTCGGATGGTGAGTGCCCTAATGTTGCCTTTTATCAGCGACTTAGCATCCGAGGTGAATGTCCTGAACATCGGCGACGGTCTCCGTGAAGCGGGCGGATGCTGATTTCTGGAGCTACCATATAAACTTCGCTTTCATGAGGATATATATGTCTCGCACGTGAACACGGATTTTTTGTTTTTCGCCTTTTGTGGACACATAACACGTGATATCTTTATATTTCAAGGCTCTTTTACTCAATAATTGCTTGGCTGAAGCACAACCAAACATGATGGATAAAAGATTCTGAACGCCAATTGACAGCGGGGGTCGCCAAGCCAGGTCAAAGGCGCAGAACCCAAACAACCACAAACAAGGGCGCGCAAGCTTCAGGAGCCTGTCCCTTAGGGGTTCGCGGGTTCAAATCCCGCTCCCCGCACCATACTTTTCGCTGAAGAGGACTATTCTCGGGTATCAGGTATAGTGGTTGAAGTATAGCTCGTCGTGAAGATGACTGGTGTTTATCGAACTATGGATTACCGAAAAATTTATGGCATATTCCATTGTAGATGCAGTAAGGAATTAGCTGAAAGTTAGCTAGCTTGGGTTGATACATTTATTTAATTTATGTGAATCATTAAGGGGGTGAAGCAACCAAAACACAGAAAATATAATATTATAACATTTAATGAAGGAGATGGATGACCTGCCTTTAAAAAGAGACAATAAAAAAAACATATTACAAACGGTAATGGATCCCGGGGATTCAGCTATACGATTTCATTAGAGAGTTTTAATAACCTCACAGTGACAGTAGATACGAGCGACGAAGCTAGACAGTAAATCAGTACACCTTACTTAAGACTTCAATCCTGTCCTTGCGAGACGAAAAAGAAATAGAAGCCCTTCTTTGAAAGTATTTTTCGGAAAAGAGATTCACTCAGACATCTTGGACAAGGTCGGAATCTCCTCTGTGGAAGACATGGGTCGCTTGACCCAAAGACAATCCATGAACGATTCAAAAGTCACGTTGACAAGGAAGGATTGGAAATAAGTCTTCCTTCTTCCAAGAATATCAGACAATGGAAGAAAGAATTAACTCATGTTAGCAGCTAAAGAACTGGTTAAGATAAGAACACATTCATAACATTTCAAAACTAAAGTTCTTCATGCTCTTTGTCGAAAGAGAAAAATCCCCTCACATCTTGGTTGTCGAAGATAGCTTTGAAAAAAGCCCAAAGCCCCAGCAGCATAATCATGAATCCTAGTATTGCGAAGGGGTCTCTTGTCAACCGCATAATTTCGTCAGTCATCAACGAAAGTAGGATGGTAAAGTCTAAATGAGGTTCCATCCACATCCCCCAACCGACAATTGCTGCTGTAACCCCAAAAACTGCAAGAATAACTTTTTTAATCTCCAAAGTCTGTAACACAATATTTCAGAAAATTGAATTGCTTAAAAGAGTTTCTAACATTTAGACTCATATAGAACTAATATGTTGGCTGGTTTATGCATTCTGAAAAGCTTTTGTTAGCTAAGGATATAGTATATCTACCTAAAAAATCACGGCATAGTAGCACAGAGCGCATTTAAGATCGGTATATGGGTGGGTAAAGTTTTCTGCATATGTCGCAGAAGGTTGCCATTACTTCTTCAGCAGACATGTTTTCTGCTACTATTCGCTTTGCTAGTTCACTAGCCAACTTGCGTACTTTTGGTAGAGAGGGTTTAACTTGGCTAGATCCTCCGTATCCCCTTTTCGAGTGAAGATACTGGCTGATGGCAGCCTGCGATGTTCCCAGTCTTTTGGCAACTTCCATTTGGGTGAATCCATATTTTTCAACAAGTTCTTTTGCCACGAACGACCTGAACACTGGAAGAACTGATCTGGTAACAATCTCGCATGGAGGATACATGTTCGCTCATCCAAAAGCAATATAACATTTTAATACCATATAAAATGTTTATGGTTGTCAGCCGAAAATTCCTTAATTTATGTGTTTTCTATTCCAAAAACCTAACATTTTAACGTAAAAATTTATAAAAAGGTTCATAAAGGTGTCAGATAGTATGAATACGGGAAAAAAGGACCTGGGCGGAGGAAAAGTAACAACAACACATGAAATCATAAGGGTTAACCTCGGAAAAAGATTATTTGAACATGTTCAAGATGAGGTTGTTACAGAAACGACAATACGATTGTATATTAACAACAAGCCCTCCACTGTTTTCACGTGTTCTCCCAGTAAAACTAGAGAGTTGATAGTCGGACACCTGTTGACCCAAGGAGTAATTAATAGTCCTGAGGAAATCTTACAACTACGTTTCGAAAAAGAAAAAGTAATCGTCACACTTTTATACGAAAATGTCATCCGAACAAAAAAGGAAGAAAAAGCGAAGAAACCAAAGAAATTTCAGAATCTTGTATTAAATCCTGAAACTATTCTGAATGCTGCGAAAATTTTAGACTCTAAGGCAGCTATTTTTAAAAGAACCGGAGGCACGCACGCTGCAGCCTTGCTTAACAGTAAGGGTGAGGTTTTGGTTTTTTCAGAGGACATTAGCAGACATAATACAATAGACAAGGTCATAGGGGAAGCTGCCCTGAAACGCATCAATCTGGAACAAACGATCCTTGCCTCAACTGGAAGGCTGTCTTCAGAAATCGTAAGTAAAGCTGTAAATGTTGATGTCCCCGTTATTGTTTCACTTACATCAAGCACCGACAAAGGCATAGAAGTTGCAGAAAAAAGATGCTTAACCCTTATTGGTTTCGTTAGAGGAAGAAGATTTAATGTTTACACACATTCAGAACGAATCAAAATAACCTTCGATCTAGAATCTTGAACGATATTTTTTGACTAATGGTTTTGGTAAGGCTTATATTACATCATCAAGAAACAATGTTTCTGGAGGAAAACGTGTTGATTGGAAATTCTAGTTTAGCATCTCTTCCCCAATTAAGAAATTATTCAAGTCATAGAATATCGAGTTACGACCCGACAGGCGGAAACATTGACGCATGGCAAATCAAGCCTGGAGAAAGAAGAACCCTAGCCACTATTAACGGTTCAGGCTGCATAAAACACATATGGATGACTCTTGGGTTGCCAAAAGAGGATTATCTTAGACGCATTGTCTTAAGGTTTTTTTGGGATGGCTGCGAAGAACCTAGCGTCGAATGTCCCATTGGAGATTTCTTCGGTTTAGGGCATGGGATCAGAAAAAACTTTGTTTCTTTACCTCTTCAGATGAGTCCCCAGGAAGGAAAAGGGTTCAATTCTTGGTGGCCTATGCCCTTCAAAACAAAAGCTTTAGTAGAGGTGGAAAATCAAGGTGAAGAAGCTTACTGGCATTACTTCTACTTCGACTATGAAAGTTACGAGTCCATTGATGCCATCAAGAACTTAGCGTATTTCCATGTTCAGTGGCGCCGCGAGGTTAATACTTTTGGATGGGCTTACGAAGAAGGAATATCCTTAAAGGAAATGTCAAACGACCAGCGCAACTTTAACAAGAGTGGATACCATAACTACGTCATTCTTGATGCTAAGGGAAACGGCGTCTACTGCGGTGCCCATTTAGACGTGGATTGTTTCCAGCGTAACCCTGACGATTGGTACGGAGAAGGAGACGACATGGTTTTCATCGACGGAGAGAAGTGGCCGCCGTCACTGCACGGAACAGGAACAGAGGACTGGTTCAACTGCGCGTACAGTCCTACTCAAGAAATCAGTGCGCCTTATCATGGCATAATCCTTTATTCAGGCACAAAAGACTGGAGCTGGAGAGGAAAGCAGACTGTTTATCGGTATTACATTGAGGACCCGATTAGGTTCCGCAAAAGCATTAAAGCCACAATCGAGCATGGGCACGCTAACACGTTGAGCAACGACTACTCAAGCACAACTTACTATTACCTCACAGAACCGAAAAAAGGCGGTCCTTCATTGCTACCAGTTCAGCAAAGGTTGCCAAGACCAAACGAAGAAATCTTTCAACCAAAACATTGAAAGATTAATTTTCCATTATTTCCTTTTTTGGGACATTACTTTATTATTTGATGATTAGCTGCTAAGATTTTGAATCACTTCCTGTAATGAATTGAATCCAAAAAGTTAAAAGAAGGAATTTTTAACATAATAGTCGGGGTTAAAATTTGGGTTTAAAAGCTTCAGTTGAAAGTGTCATGAGGAGCCCTCCTGTCACTGCACTATTCTCTGACACAGTCTGGTCCATAGCAGACAAGATGTTCACAAATAACATCGGCTCAGTGATTGTGATGAGTGGCGGCGCACCTAGTGGTATGGTCACTGAAAGAGACATCGTTAAAAGCATTGTGAAGGATCGTAAGGACCCGATGAAAACAAAGGCTCAGGAAATAATGTCTTCACCTCTCGTAGCAATCGATGTGGATAAAACAATCAGAGATGCAATCGAGATGATGCGGAACAAAAACGTGAGAAGACTCGCAGTCACAAAAAACAGTAGACTCGTCGGAATAATCAGCGAAAGAAGAGTGCTGGACGCACTAATCTAACAAAATAGGCTCCTTCCACCTTTTTTCTATAAAAAGAATAATAGAACTATGCTGAAAACAGTTATTCATTTACATTCGAAAAATGTGTTTTTTTGCCTTTATTAGATATCTGCCTATGCGAACTCCCTGAGTGTTCCTTCAGCTTTAAGTTCTTTCAGCGACAAATCAAATTTCTTTGCGGTTGTTTGAATGTCTGTTTTGTTGTGTGCAACGGAAAGTACGAACCTTGCTCCCATCGGGTGAATGCCCTTGTTGATTAAAGCTTTTCAAGCCTTTTTCCCGCCTTCTGGCTTTGGTCTCTTTTTTTCTGAAACTTCACGTAACTGTCGATGTCGACTACTTGCAAGTCTTCCTCCGAAAAGCCGAAGCCTACGAACACAATTGAGGACGTTGTTCCCCAAGCTAAACCGCTGACGCTATTGTCTCGTAAAACATCATTCAGAGCAGACTTGAACTCTTCACCTAAACGGTTAACCTTCGGATGAACCTTCCTTTCCCTGATCAGCCCAAGGCAAGCATTACCAGCTGCAGCGCAAATGGGATTCGCGTTAAAAGTGCCCGGATGGCTGATTCTTCTTTCACCCCAGCCTTCTTCCTTCTTGATGTCAAGCATTTCCATTATCTCCTTCTTTCCAGCAACCGCGCCACCGGGGTATCCTCCGCCCAGAATCTTTCCAAGGGTCGAAATGTCTGGGATTACGCCATAATGTTGTTGTGCTCCGCCAGGCGTGTCCCTGAACCCGGTTACAACCTCGTCGAAAATTAACACGACTCCAGTTTTTTCTGTGATCCTTCTAAGCCTCTGCAAGAAAGACGTGGAAGTCGGAAGATAGCCCATTGAGGCTCCGCCTGGCTCCAAGATGATGGCTGCAATGTCGCCTTGCTTAAGCGTTTGCTCCATGGATTCGACGTCGTTGGGTGGCAGGGCAATCATTGTTTGGCACGTTTCACTGGGTACTCCTGAAGGAAAAGAACCTGTTAAAGGCGGGGAGAAGGCTGGATTATGGTCAACAAGTGTGTAGTCCAGCCAGCCGTGAAAGTGTGAAATGAACTTTATAATCTTCGATTTACCCGTGTAGGCTCTGGCGATCCTTAAAGCCATCATCGTTGCCTCGGTGCCTGAGCTCGTAAACTCAACTAGCCCGTTCTGAGCGCAAGGAATAAGGTGTTTCACTTTTTCCGCCCACTCGATTTCAAGTTCGTGGGACGCACCGTAATGGGTTCCCTTCCGAGCCTGTTCAACGACTGCCTTAGTTACCATGGGATTGGCGTGCCCAAGGATTAAGGCGCCGTGCCCCATCCAAAAATCGATGTATTCGTTGCCATCTACGTCCCACTTGCGTGAACCCTTAGCCCTAACACAGTATATAGGCGTGGGTTCAAAAAAGCGTGAGTCGTGAGTTACACCTCTGGCGAAGTGTTTCATGGCTCTTTCATGGAGAGCCATAGATTCTGGATGTTTCCTCAGGTATTCACGGTCAATGTCGCTGACGGAGTCTTTTCCTGACATACTTCATCCCTTTTCGATGTTCAACTTTGAAACGAACAATGTTATAAAACTAACTAATCTCTTCGAACCGTTTTTGTTGTATTGTTTACTATTTTTTATTTCGTAACGGACCGCATATATCAATAAAGAAGCACTACATATCCTTGAGTTCACTGCAGGGTTGGACGGGTTGACTGTTGTCAGGAAGCATAACTTTCCTTGGGCACGTTTCGGTTGACACAGTTCAAAACATTAACGGAGTAAACGTTCAGCCTGGTGGCGCGGCTCTACATGCAGCTGTGGCAGCAAAGACGCTTGTTGAGAATGTTGTTTTAGCTTCTGTGATTGGTAGAGATTACAGGTTCGTGGATGTCTTAAAGTCGTTCGCCCAAAGGCACGTGAAAGTCGTCTCTATGCCTTCAACAAAATTTTCTATTTGCTACGATGAAAGGTGGGAAGCCCACTATCTTCAGGAAGACTATGGCGCAGGAAAAAAAATATCATTTGCGACATTGCCTAATGAAGAGCTGAACCTGAACAGCGTCATTCACATTTCTCCTTTGTCGCCCTTGAGGGTTCACAAAATTGTTTCCAGAGTTAAGGAAATGTCGCCTGAGACCAAAATTTCCGTTAACACGTGGATTGGTTACATAAAAACTGGGAGAGACCGCAAGGTTTTGCGGGAAATAGCTGAAAAGGTTGATTTCTTCATAGTCAACGATTCCGAAGTGAAAACTCTGACTGAGACGGATTCGCTTTCGATTGCCTTTAAGCTGCTTAAGGCTAAGACGCTTGTGGTTACGCTGGGGGAGTTTGGAGCCATCATGAACACGGAAAAAGGCGGAGTTCAGATGGTTCCAGCCTTGAGGTTTCCTATTGAGAAGATTATGGACACGACTGGCGCTGGTGATGCTTGGTGCGGAGCTTCCTTGCAGCTTACCAGTTGACAGGAGACTTCGTGAAAGCAGTCACGGCGGCATCAGTCATTTCCAGCATAAAATGTACTGGTTGGGGATTCAGCAAGCTCTTTAACCTCAGATTCAGGGATGTTGACAGCATAACGGAATATGTCATCGGGCTGAGAGAGGGAAAAATGCAGAAAACGCTTTCAGATTATTCCTAAATAGGATATCTACAAGGCTTTAATGGCTGTTATGTCGACCATGCGTCTGATTTCATTCTCTAAATTCTTGGGCAGCCCAAAGATGCTTACATCCATGAATCCTCTGACTATAAGAGCGGTTGCCTCGTCTTCGGTGAACCCGCGTGCCATTAAGTATTGGACTTGCTCTTCAGAAATTTTTCCAACCGCAGCCTCATGCGAAAGGTCTGAGCCTTTAGCTTTTGCTAGAAGCTCTGGAATAGCGTAAATTTGGGCGTTGTCGGATAACAATAAGCCTCGGCATTCCAAGTGGGCTTTACTGGCATCGTGTTCTCCCTGCAGAAAGCCTCGGGCGTAGATTTGGGCGTTGTCGGTGGCTATTGTCCGTGCTACTACTTGACCTCTTGTTCCCTCGTTTTGGAGCACCACTTTTGCTCCGGTATCTATGTATGAGTCTTTCATGCCGTAAAGGATGCTATTGAAGCTAACTCTCGAGTTCACGCCCTTGCAGTACGCTGTTGGATACATCTGGAGGCTTTTTACGGGTTTGAAGCATAGGTAGTTGCTTACGAAAACTCCGTTGCCCCCGATCATGGCTGCTGATCTCGGGCGAACATCGAATCCTTCCGCCCAATTGTGGATCATGGTGAAGGTGAGCTTCGCGTCTTCCTTGACGAAAAATTCCGAAATTCCAACGTGCAGTCCGCTGTTGACGTTCGGATGTGTTGTACAGCCTGTTATTCAGCTGACTTTCTGAGCCAGCTTCAGCGATGATGATGTTGTGGACATTCTGGTCAAGGTTATTTGTAGAGATAAAAAGGCAGGCTTGAAGCGGAAGCATAACTTTCTGGTCTTCCAGTATCCTGATGAAGTAGCCTTGGTCCCATTTCGTCTCAGCGAGGGACGTGTACTTGTCCGCGTCGACCTTGACGACTTTCCACCAGTAGTCTTTGAGCCAGTTATACTTTTTCATGGCGTCAGCTGTGCTCATGACTTCGGCTTTACCTTCGAACATGCTTTGAACTACTCTCGAGGTAACGGAATGGTCAGACTGGAAAAATGTGCCTGAACGCGACTCTTTCTCGGGAACTATGCCCACTTCGTAAGCCCGTCTCAACACATCTTCGGGGAGCTGCGAAATCGGGCAGGATTCCCAGCTTTTTGTTTCCCTCGTGAATTTGTTTACGTTAATGTCTGGACCTAGTGCAGCGGGCTTATCTTTTGCTTTTGTTGCAGATTCGTGATCTTTGGACATTTCATGCACCAACCGTATCCTTCATTCAAAATTTGGGTAAGAATGTTTACGGGTTCTCCTGAACATGCGATTGTGCTTTTTATGAGGACATGGGCTTTATCAGCGTTCACGTACCGTAAAATGTGACCTTGATGAGTGATTAGAAGGGCTGATTTTTCCGAAAGCAAGCTATTAATTAGGTTTCCGACAACCTTCAAATTTTCAACGTCCACGCCCGAGTCTGGTTCATCAAGCATAACAAAGTCGCCTTTCTGAGCGAGAATCTGCAGGACCTCTGATTTTTTGACTTCTCCACCTGAGAATCCTAGGTTTACGTCTCTTTCCAGAAACTCGGGAGGAAACTTTACCTTTTCCATCAGTGCCCCTATTTCCTGCTTGTCTGTAACCAGATAGTCGAGTATGCCGCCGAGTTTTACGCCACGAATGGCTGGAGGGTTCTGGAAGGCTACACTCATTCCGAGTTTGACTCTCTCATTTATGGGCATGTGGGTCACGTCTTTTCCTTTGAACAATATAGAGCCCGACGTAACCTTGTAGGACGGTATGCCCAGAACGGTCATGAGTAGCGAGCTTTTTCCTGATCCATTTGGACCGAAAAGAACGTGCACTTCACCTTCGGGAATTTCGAGGTTAATGTCTTCCAAGATTTTTTTACCAGAAACCTCAATGGCGACATTCTGCAGTTCAAGTATGTTCATCGTCAAAACATGTCCTACCCCAATAATGGACTATAAAGGAGTTATATTCTGAACTTTCATATTAACATTGCTTGTACATCCATAAGAAGAATCCTTTTCATTTTCATTTTGTTTCCTAACCTCGTTTACTTGTTTTTATTTTGTGCGTTTCGGTCTGAAAAATGTTTCCATCGTTGCCTTTAACGAGAATCGTAGCTCAGAGTCTTTAAAAGAGCATGTGCCTTGTCTTCTGTTTCGCAGTAAGTTCTGATGAACAGTCCTTTAGGATTCAAATTTTTCGTCAAAGACGGAACTTGGCTTTCAGAGGCGTCCAATAAAACTAGCCTTTTACCTCTTTCCTGTATCTTTCTGTAAAGGTTGAACCATTCAGGCGAGGTGACTGTTGAGTGGCCTGCTCCGGGCGTCCACTGTATTCCGTCGAGTTCAGGTATGCTGAGCAAGGTGTCCAGGTGCGGAATCTCTCCTGGACCGTCCAGATGATAGATTGTGTGATTCAACCGTTCGCACTGTTCCTTTACACAGGGGAACGCAAGTTCTCTGAAAAGTTTAGGCGACAACATGGCGGCGAAGTCGCATTGAAGGGGATACCAGTCTTTCGTGCGACCACAATCCCATCCAAGCCGAGTTTCCGCGAGATGTTCCTTCGGAGATTCGGTAAAGTACTTCATAACTCGTGTGCCACATTTCGAGGATTTTTTGGGAAAGCGCCTTTACTTTTTCAGCGTCTTTGAACATATCGATGACTAGGTTTTGTGAGCCACGCAGCGAAGCAAGGATGTCGGTTGCTCCGCCCAGATCCGTGATTCCAGCCATAAATTTTCCTCGGCTTTTCTCCGTCACATAGGAAGTGAGGTTCTTGGTTATTTGCCACCATTTGCCATGTGGACGGAACTCTAATTTTTCGAGTTCTTCCCAGGTTTTGGGAGTCTCAAACCACACAGTTTCGGAATCGTCACGGTATCGTGGTTCTGCGCCAATGAAGGTTGCTGCAATCCCCGGACCAAGGTTGATCCACAAGTCAGGATACGCGTCGCCACCAAACCAAACTTTTAAACAGTAATCCTCGAACTTGGCGATAGTCTTCTCCGGGTTCAATGGGTCTTTGGCGAATCCCCAGCCCCCCCATCCCTGCGAACCTTCGTGGCCTTTTTTGGGTGCAACAACCTGAATTAAGGGTTCATCGCGCTCGTTTTCCCACCAAGCCCTAAAATGTTCGCAGACTTGGTTCCAGTATTCCCTGTAAAGCATGCCTTTAACCTCAGTATTTTCATTAGTTATGGCTTAATTTTCCGATGAATTAACTTTTATGTTTTTTTTATAAAAAAGGGCTTACTTTTTGGTCATACTTTCATGTGTGTTTCCGACTGGTCTGATTTGTGTAACATTCGAGTTATCCGTTTGTGAGACAATACTAGAGTTAATGAAAAACAAATTGTTTTGTGAAATGTTTGTTCTTTTTTTAGAGCAATTTGACCAAATTTTGCATTTTCTTCTTTAATGTTCGGATTGTTTTCTGCAAAGATGCGTTTCCATAGTTACTTTAGGACTGCGAGTAATTTGGGGAGTTCGCTGAGCCGTTCCACGATTGCGTCTGGCTTGACCTTGTTGTCTTCAGGTATGGGTCTCCGTTTGATGAGGATAGTCGTCATTCCCACGTTTTGGGGTCCTTGAATATCGTCGCTTAGGCTGTCTCCCACGAAAATCGTTTCCGACGCTTCAACGCCTAACGCTTTTAACGCTGTACTGAATATTTCTGGACTGGGCTTGCGCCTGTTTACCGTTCCGCTGATGACCACAGCGTCCAAGAATTGTTTGAGTCCGAACTGGTCTAGAAGCTCATAGCCGCATTCAGGGATGCTAAAATTCGAAACGAGTCCTAGTTTATATGTTTGGTGAAGCTGTTGTAGAATGTTTTTTGCATTAGGGTCTGGGCGTGTACGGCTTTTGAACTCGTCCGAGAACGCTTTGGTCATGTCAGTGACAATCTGGTCTTGTTCTGTGAGGTTGAAACCCAGCCGCTGCATTGTAAGGGAAATTCGGAGGTTAAAGTGAGGGTCCTCAAGAGTCTTCCGTGACCTTTCAATTATCTCGTTTCGAACCTCAAAATAGGTTTTCTTAAAAACCTCGAATGACACATTGACACCATGGTTGAGCAAGGCTTCGTGCATTCCGTCCAAGTAAACAGGATAATCGTCCTTAACCTCATCAAACAGCACCAAAGTGTCAAACAAATCGAAAAGCACAGCCCTGAAACGCAAATCAACCATCAACCCGCAGTAATCAATTGTCTAACGAACCGTGAAAAAAAACACTTCAACCATATTTAATCTTTCTTTACCCAACTTTAAGACAAAGAAAGAATGAATGATGACACCTTAATGAAACCTCGCATTCTACAGAACAAAAGATTAGCGCACCAAAACAACAGAAATATTGCGCCGCAAAACAGAACTGGTCCAGTGCAAAATGTTATTCAAACAGAAAAAACTGATGATGAATAAAACAGACCATACCGAGATATTTGAATCTGGAAAAATAAAGTGCTATGATTAATAAAAAAATTTATGGCGTTAGTCTGAATCGGTCTCGCGGGTAAAGGACGACTTCTCTGATGTTTCTTATGCCCGTAAGCATCATAATGAGCCTTTCTAAGCCAATCGCCCAGCCTGCGTGAGGTGGCATACCGAAGTCGAAGGCTTGAAGGTGGTACTTGAAGGACTCTGGATGCAGAGATTGCTCCTTAAGCCTCTTCATGAGAACGTTTTTGTCGTGAACCCTTGTGCCGCCAGAGGCTATTTCGACCCACCGCCACATCAGGTCGAATCCTTCGCTTAGCTCAGGCTTGTCGTCTCTCGGCTTAATGTAGAACGGCTTTGACCTGCTTGGCCACTCTGTGATGAAGTAGAAGTAGGGATGAATTTTGCCCAACGTTCGAAAAGCGATTGTGGAAATGTCTTCTCCCCACTCGATTTTTACGTCCTTGTTCTGCAGTTCTTCGACAATTTGGGTGTATGTCACACGTTCAAAAGGAGTCTTCGGAACTGCTAACTTGTGTTTCAGGACCTTAAGATCGTCCTTGCACCTTTTGTTTAACGTTTCGCACAATTGAACCATAAGCCCCTCAGCGATGTTCATGACGTCCTCAGCGTTCCCGAACGCCTGCTCAATGTCGATTGAGGTGAACTCGGTGATGTGCCGTCTAGTATGCGACTTCTCAGCCCTGTAAGCGGGTCCAATCTCGTAAACCTTCTCGAAGTCGACAACAAGCTCCTCCTTGTAAAGCTGCGGACTCTGAGCCAAAAAAGCCTCGCGCTCAAAATACACAATCGGAAACAGCTCAGCCCCGCCTTCAGTCGCGGATGCAATAATCTTGGGCGTGTTAATTTCCAAAAAGCCCAGCTTCGAAAGAAACTCCCGGACAGCAGACAAAGTAATGTGCCGAATCTTGAAGATGGCTTGGCTCCTATCGCTGCGAAGGTCCAAAACCCGAGACTCCAACCTCACATCAATCTCCGCGGGAGTCCTACCCGTAATGTCTAAAAGCAGAGGCTGCTTCGCAACGCCTAGAATTTTGATGTCTTTGGGAATGATCTCGGCTCCTCCGGGAAGCTTTGTCCATCTTTTTGACGACACCCTTGACCGCTACGCAGTCTTGCCTGTGCAAAGAATGCAGTTTCTCGAAAACTTCGGGTTCAGCCTTAGTTTGGGAAACGGTAACTTGTACCTTCCCGTCTTTATCCTGCAAAATGATGAACCTTATGCCACCTAGGTCCCTGACGTCTCTAACCCAACCCATCACGACAACTTCTTCGCCGTCGAGTTTAGGGCTGATCTCAGCTGAAAAATGTGTTCTCCGCCATTCCCCGAGCTCGTCAACCGTCATTTTGTCGAAGCCGCCGTTAAGTTGCAAATTCAACTCTTAGAGTTAACCCTTGAGCCTTGCTAGCAATCTCCCTTAAGGCATTGATGTATCTCGAGGTCCGTCGCCTTTCGCCACCCTTCAGTATCACCCTTGTCTCCGTAGACCCATCAGGCAGCCAAATCCTGTTGACAGTCAGAATAGTCATTGGGGCAAACAGGTCCTCAAGAAACTTTCTTTCGTCCGAATTGCTTTCCAATACACGAACAGTCTTTTTGGTGTTCCGTTCCACGGACTTGATAATCTTTCCACCATAACTCAGGATCTTCGCAATGTCCCCCCTACTGACAAAAATAGCCATCACGCTGTCTGCCTCGACAGCTTTGTGAAAATAAACGTTTTGAAGAGGCGGATATTCCTCCTCCATGGACATAAGTAACCGACCTATTTCTAGGTCAAGCTCGCTTACTTCACCTTTCTCGAGCTTTTTCTTGCATTTGGGACACAACATTCCGCTTCTTAGGCAGAACTGGCATAACTCCGTTTTCACCAGCCTCTGAACCTCCGAAAATAAAGGAGGTGCGACGGAGCATTAGTGCTGCAACTTTTTAACGCGTCAGTATGATCTCTATAGTACTCACGTTAGTGGACGTGTTGCCCCCGTCGAGGACTGGAAGTGATACTGTGCCTATGTCGATTTTTTGTACCTTCACGTCAGGCAGGAATCTTCGCCGTGCAATCTCCACAACGTCGACTGCTCTGCTTATCGCTTGTCCTCTCGCTTTAACATTTATTTCTTTTGCTCCGCCATGAAACAGGGTAATGCATGCTAGGACATAGTTCATTACGGGTTTTCGTCCAATCAGCACTGAGTTGTTTTCAGACATTCACCGCCTCACTCCTTTGTTTTTCTGTATGCTGTGAACCTATTGCTCTGTGATCACCAATAAATATCTTGTGGTATCACACACATAGACTCCCAAAACCAAAAGGTATATATGCAGTTCTAACGGCGAAAAAGGTAACAACAACAAGAGATGAATCCGTTGCCAATCACCGACCCCCTGAAACGATCGATAGCCCAAAAACGAAGGCTACAAATAAAGATATGCAGAGAGTGCGGAGCAAGAAACGCCCCTACAGCCAAAAAATGCCGAAAATGCAAAAGCCACAACTTAAGATGGAAGAAGAAAGAAAAAGCCCACTAGGCTCTTTTAATGACCTGGCTATGTCATGACCATTTTTGTTTTTGGTTCAAAAAATTTTAAATTTCAAGAATTACCTCAACTTGGCAGCTCTTCGGAATATTCATCTTTTGCTTCCACGCGTTTCCAACACTAATCATGGCGAAGACGCCTGAAACCTCTGCCTTCGCCTTCTCGACCAGTTTCAACAACGCGAGCTGTGTCTCGCCACTTTTAATAACGTCGTCAACTACGAGTATACTGTCTTTCTTCTTTATCACGTCTCTCGGCAAATAAAGCGTCATCGTGTGACCTGACACGTCAAGAGAGTAAGTTTCCTCAATGAAGGATGAGACGCCGACCTCCTTGTTAGGCTTAGCAATCACGATGTTCACGTCAAGAGCGCGGGCAACCATCGTAGCCAAAGGCACACCGTCAACCGCCGCTGTAAACACTTTCGTAATCCTTTTCCCAGCAAACTTCGCAAGGGCATAGTTGGCAGGCTTGGTCAAGCAGGTTAATGTCGCCAATTATCTGGGTGTTGTCGAAGAAACCGTTGCTGCCAAACTTTATTCTCCTACGAAACTCGGTTTCTAAACCAACAATTTTTAAAAGGGCATTCCAAAGAACGTGTGCCCTGTTCGTGTTGGGGAGAACGTGCCCCTTCACGTATCTGCTTAAAACTGTCACCGGAAAATCCGTTTTTCCCGAAAGGTCCCTGTACGTGTAATGCCTTTTTGCAGTCCGCAACAATTCAACTGTAGCAAGCCGAAACTTCAAATCCTCAGCATGAGTCGCCATTTTACCACATCTCTGTTATATCCGATAAGTATGGGTTGTATTTTAAACATAAATCTATCACTTTTTATTTATTTCTTTGCATCATAAAAATACCATAAAGCATCTGAATCAATGAAATTTTCTAGACAAAATGGCAAAATCGTGTTTTGAATTAAAGGATATGCATCTATTTCTTTACAGGCTTAGAAAACCTTAATTTCTATCAAGACAAAACACTATCTGGTGCTATAGGAATTCATGTGAGGCTACTGGCATTGAGCAACAAAATTGGTGAAGAAAATAAAATAAAAATCATCTACAAGCCTGCTAAAGAAATAGTGATACTTGACTATTTCCAGTTCTCGATAGAAAAACTGGACCAAATGTTTGCCCGCCTAATTCAAAGCGGAATCCCAATCTCGGCACAATGGGCTGAGGGAGTCATCTTCCTCTATTTTCCGCTTGTTCCAGACACCAACGACCTTATGGAAAACTATCTGAAAGGCAGAATCTACTGGAGCTCAGTAAGCTTCGCGCTTATGCCCAAATACGCAACGTCTATCAAACTGAGTGGACTCGAAGTTCCAGTCATAAACGTTTCTGAACATCCCATTCTGAAAGAAACAGCAAAGTGGTTAAAGGAACAGGCAAAACCGCACGAAAAAAAGTAAAAAAATTCACTACGACATGAAATTTTCATATGTTCTATGGCGATTATGTTTAAATATCACGATGATTTCCTATTTTTTGTTAACGGAGGCTTTTTATTTTGTTTGGCTACGCCAGAAGAATTCTGCAAGTAGACTTATCGAACGGCAAAACAAAAAACAGCCCATTAAGCGACGAATACGCCAAAAAGTATATTGGAGGAATCGGGCTTGGAATCCGCCTCCTTCTGGACAATTCAACGCCTGGCACTGATCCATTCAGCATAGAGAACCCACTGATTTTGGCAACAGGCCCTTTAAGCGGAACAATGGCTCCTACCGGAGGAAACGGGCATGCTTTTGTGTCGAAATCTCCTCTAACAAACGGCGTGGGAGAAGCAAAGTCGCACGGATTCTTCGGCGCAGAACTGAAAAGAGCAGGATACGACGCCATAATATTCGAGAATGCGTCTGACAAGCCCATTTACGTTTGGATTGACGACGACAACGTCCAATTGATGGACGCAAGACACCTGTGGGGCAAGTCGCCGCAAGAAACTGAGGAAGCCATACGAAACGACCTAGGAGACTATTACATTCGTGTCGCAGCCATTGGATTGGCTGGAGAGAAACGGGCGCGTGTTGCCTGCATCATGAACGACGTAAGCCGAGCTGCTGGTCGAACAGGCATGGGAGCTGTCATGGGTTCCAAAAATCTTAAGGCTATAGCGGTACGCGGAACAAACGACGTTAAAGTAGCCAAGCCGGAGGAGTTCATTGAGTTCGTGAAGACGATGCATGAACGGATGAAGGGTCCAGCAACAGCCAAATATCGGACTTTGGGGACGCCTGTAAACGTTCTGGTTCACAACTCGTTAGGTGCACTTCCAACGAGAAACTTCACGAACGCCGTGTTCGAAGGTGCCGAGAAAGTCAGCGGCGAATACCTGAACGAAAGGTTCGTTGTAAAAATTGACGGCTGCTCATCGTGCGCCATGCGCTGCGAACACTTAGCCACCGTTCCTGAGGGACCTTACAAGGGAACCACATCGCGGGTCGAGTATGAGCCGTTGTGGGCTTTTGGTCCCCACTGCGGAGTTGATAGGCTAGATGCAATAATCAAGGCGATGGACCTCTGTAACTATTATGGTTTAGATAATCTGTCAACAGGCAACATCGTGGGCTTCGCCATGGACCTTTATGAACATCGCATCTTGACCAAGGAAGACACGGGCGGAATTGACCTAAAGTTTGGTAACGCAGAAGCCATGGTGGAACTGGTTCATAAGATAGGGAAACGTGAGGGACTGGGCGACATCTTGGCTGAAGGGGTAAAAAGGGCGTCTCTAAAAATCGGTAAAGGCGCCGATAAATTTGCTAACCACATCAAAGGTTTAGAGATGACTGGTTATGACATCAGGGGACTGAAGACAGCTGCAATCGGCTACGCGGTTTCGTTCCGTGGCGCAGACCACAACCGTCACGGAGCCTACGCTGTTGACCTGAAGGGGACAGTGGACCGCTTCAAGGTCGAGAAGGGACGTTCCAAGATAGTCACAGAAATTGAGGACCTTTACACCGTCATTGATTCACTGATTGTTTGCAAGTTCTCCAGAGGAGTGTACTATAAGGAATACGAAGACCTTGCCAAATATTACGCGTTAGCCACAGGCTTGGAGATGACTGCTGAGGAACTAAAAGATGGCAGGCGAAAGAATCAATGTTTTAGGCAGGCTTTTCAACATTCGGGAAGGATTCACAAGGAAGAATGACCATCTGCCGCCTAAGGTCATGAGCACCCCTATTCCGGACAATACGGTTTCTAAGGGAAGTTACGTTAGCCAGAAAGAGCTCGACTTTATGTTGGACGACTACTATGCCCAGAGAGGTTGGACAAAAGAAGGCGTTCCAACTGTCGAAAAACTGAAAGAACTATCTATGGACGACCTAGTCTACATTGTTGAGAAAAAAGTATAGCATTAAAAATGGAATTGCAGGAGGAAGTTGGATGGCATCAATTCATGACCGAAAATTCGTTTCCTGCGACCCTGACAAGTGTGTAGGCTGCTGCGTATGCGAGTACGCCTGCTCATTCGAAAAAGAGAAGGCTTTTAACCCAGTTAAGTCCCGTATCCGCGCTGTCCGTCTTGCGCCTATAATTAACATGGCTTTAACTTGTAGGCTTTGTGAAGATGCTCCCTGCGTTTCTGCGTGTCCAAGAGATGCGTTGACTCAGTCGGGGGAAACAGGCGTCATCATAGTGGACGAAGACAAATGTAATGGCTGTGGCTGGTGCATCGAAGCATGCGACTACGGCGCAATCATGCTTCACCCGGAAAAAAAGGTTGTTTTCGTCTGCGACCTTTGCGAGGGAAAACCTAAATGCGTGGAATGGTGCCCAGAGGAAGCTTTGACCTTAGTGACTGCGGATGTTCTTGCACAGAAAGCTAGAATTACAGCTGTAAAGAAGCTGTTCCAGGAAGCAATACAACCAAAGAAAGAGTGACCGCTACTTAACTTAAAAAAATAAAAATATTTAGAAAAAGGTTTGGAAGTTTACAGAAGTTTAGACTCAAAGAGTTCAATTTTTATTATGCGTCTTCTTTCCAGCCGTCGAAGTGCATCGAAAAACTCGTTTTTCTGTTTTCCCTGCAATTTGAATTGTTGCAGCATGTCTTTGATGTTGGACCACGCTTTACCGTCTCTAACAAAATGGCTTTGCAGGTTTTTTACTACAAGACGCTCTATTCTGCCACACTTCCAAGTGGTGTTACGAAGAAGAACCGCCATAGACTTAAACATCTTCGCCGTTTCTTTCTTGGACCGTCTTGCCATAAATCTTCCTCAACAATAAAAAGCTATTATTGGGTATTTATACATAACTGAAAAAACATTGCCAATAAATTTAATATTTTTATACTAATTTTGATAAGCCGAAAGCTCGAATTCTGTCAAACCGCAACCTTGAAAAGCCCAAAAAACGAAAGACAATTAGATAAGCAATGTCAGGTTACATTTCGCCAAAAACAAAAAATGGAGGCTTCATCGAAAAAAGCGCTATTATCCTAGGCGAAACAACAATCGGCTTAGGCACAATAATTGCAGGAAATGTCGTAATTGGGTTTCCGGTCGAGAAGTCGCTTCGAACCTTGAAACTTCCAAGCAAGTTTGACGCACACATTTATGACACTGTAAGTAAAGGTTCAAAGGTTGGTAAAAACTGCATCATACGTTCTGGTACAATCATCTACGAAACAACGGAGATAGGGGACAAAGTTAGAACAGGGCACAATGTTCTGATTAGGGAAGGAAGCACCATTGGCGACGAATCATTAGTGGGCTCATCTTCAAAACTTGACGGAGCGGTGAAGGTTGGAAAAGCGGTCGTAATCCAGTCGAATGCTTATCTTCCTCACCTCACAGTAATCGAAGATGGCGTTTTTGTTGCCCCAAACGTTTGCTTCACGAATGACCCTTACCCGCAAAGTAAACGTCTGATTGGGGTAACTGTCGAAAAAGACGCCATTATTTGCGCAAACTCCACCTTGCTTGCAGGCGTAAGAGTTGGAAAGAGTGCAGTTGTCGGAGCAGGCGCGGTTGTAACCAAGGACGTAGCTCCCGAATCCGTGGTCGTTGGAAACCCCGCGCGTTTTCTCATGGCACGCAAAGAATTTGATGAAAAAAGGAAAAAATGGAACAAAATACCCGAGAAAAAACATAATCGATGAAGCAAAAAGACATTTTGGATGCGATGAATAATGTTTGATTTAAGAAATTATATAATTATTGACCTTTCCTCGGAGATTCGTCCCGGCGTTCTAAAGGTGAACGGAAAGTACCTTCATGGGAACCAGACCAGAAGGTTTGAGCTTCGTCAGTTCGTCTATGCTCCGGACAAGATGCTCATGAATTGGGTTGAAACCGAAACGCACATCGGAACCCACGTTGAACTTCCAGCACACTTTACTCCGGAAGGAAAATCGAGCTCTGAAATGCCGATTAAAGCTTCCTGGGTGAAGCAATTGTCCTCGACTATACATACCTAAAACCGAAGGAAGGAAGGGGACAACCGATACTGCCTTCTCATCTTGTTAAAGTTAAAAAGGATGACATTGTTCTCATGTGGAGTCCCTACAACAGAGATGAACAGCCCTACATTTCGCCTGAAGCATCGGAATGCCTTGCACAAAAGCATGTTAAGATGGTCGGCGTACAAAACATAAGGGTTGAGGCTCCAGATGGCTCAATAGCAACTCACGTGAATCTTTTGAAAAACGAGATTCCACTAATCGAAGGCTTGGTCAACATGGAACAAATCAGGAAAGAAAGACTATTCTACATCGGTCTCCCGTTGAAAGTCACAGGCATGGACTCCTCATGGATAAGAGCCATAGCCCTAGAACCTCGCGATTAAATTTCCCAAAATTTTTAGTAAAAAATCTAAAGAACACAAAATTTGCCGAGAATAACTAAAATAAGCTATATGCTCCAGTTCTGGCGACATCTCCCGAAGTCTTTACTATTAATTGGCTTTTTTATTTTTGATATACCATGTAGAGTAAACGCAATCTCTTATATAAAAGTTGTTCTGCAATGGATTTAGCCTGAGTTGCTAGTCACCGAGTTTAGCTAGCTGAGCTTGTAAAGTTGCTGTATTTGCTGAGTGGTTCGCCTTCCATTTAAGTTCCTCAAAACGTTTAGCCTTGAAGAAGTAGTAACCTGAGCCGCCTTTCTCTCCGCCGAACCCGAACAACGCGGTTTTGCTGCCGATTCCATCCAGCACTTCCATACTACTGAATAAAGCTTCTTGAAGTCTTCCTCCCTCGCTTGCATAGAACCACTGAAGTCCGCGACTACTAGGATTTTCCTCCTCTGACCAAAAAGCAGCGAATCCCATTGTTTTATCTTGAACATCGCTTATCGACTTTATCCTTTCTATTAGTCCTGAATGCCTCTCACAAGCTTCTGAAATGACCCTTTTTTCCATGCAATGCTTCTTTCAATGTTTAATGGATCAATAGCTAGCGCGTAGGCTTCTTCAATAGTTATATGATAAGCCGTAAAGTCTTCAAGTGTTGCGTCGCGACCGTCAACCGTAAATTTTTCATAATTATCATTTTTTATTATTATAGTATGAATCGTATCTTTATTAATAGCTTCACAAACAAAACCTTTTACTTGTGTTTCTTTACCGCTTTTGACTTCTTTTCCTCTTATTATGGCTCGGACTTTTTTGGGGGGGTGAGGAGTCTATGCGTAAAGGAGAAAAATAACAGGACTTCACATAGGCGCGCTATCATTGTAATCTTCATGTAGTCCTTGCCCTAGGTAACTATTTTCTTCACCGCTTCAATTACCTTATTTTCATTAACTAGTAAGAGTTTTACTAGCGGAGGGGAAACAGGTTCGGGTTGGAGTGGTGTTGCGACTCGTAATATTGGCGCATCCAAGTAGTCAAAGGCCTCCTCTATTACCAATGCTGCTATTTCAGCCCCAATACCACATGTTCTCCAGCTATTCTCAACTGTAACAAGTTTTCCAGTCTTTTTGACAGAATCTATTATTGTGTCCTTATCTAACGGTACTAGTGTACGTAGGTCAATGACCTCAGCGCTGATGCCTTTCTCCTCGAGTCTTTTGGTTGCTGCAAGGATTATGTGAACTGTCGTCGAAACGCCAACTATTGTGACATCTTCTCCTTCCGTATATATATTGGCTTTTCCAAACGGTATTGAATATTCTTTCTCAAGAACAGGACCTTTTGATTTATAAAGGAAAGATTCCTCAAAAAATATTGTTGGCGAATCGCATCTCATCGCTGTCCTCAAAAGACCCTTCACATCGTAAGGTGTCGAGGGGGCGACAACATATAGTCCTGGTATGTGCATAAACAATGGTATAAGCACTTGAGAGTGATCGGCTCCTGAGTTTCTCCCTTGTATTATATTGGTTCTAACAACGAGTGGCACTTTCAATAATCCCCCACTCATATACCTCAATTTAGCTGCATGGTTAATCAGTTGGTTCATACAGCAAAGTAGAAAATCGGGATACATGATTTCAACTACCGGTCGCGATCCAGTTATTGCAGCTCCTATTGCAACTCCAACGAACCCATCCTCTGAAATTGGCGTATCATAAACCCTTTCCGGTCCAAACTCCTCTAATAGTCCTTTTGTAATTTTGTAGACGCCGCCAAACACTCCGATATCTTCGCCCATAAGAATTATCCTTTCATTTCTTCTCATTTCTTCCCGCAGAACCTCATTAATCGCCTCTGCATAGCTTATCTGCCTCATTTTCAAGGCCATCTCCCTCAAAAGACGAATTTTTCTAATTCTTCGTTTGATGGATATGGGCTGGCAATAGCGAATTCCACAGCCTCTTTAACCTGTTTGCCTACTTCTTCTCTAATTTCTTCAATAGAATCCTCTGTCAGTATACCATCTTCAATCAGTCTCAATTTCCAGCCTCCTGATTGGACACCTTTTTTTCCACACTTCAACCTCTTCCCTTGTTCTGTAAGGCTGTTCAACATCCCCGGTGTAATGTCCTAGACACCTGTAAGTTTTACACTCTATTAATGAAGGTCCTTCTCTTCTCCTTGCCCTTTTCACGGCCTCTTTAGTTACTTTATTGATGACTGTTAAATCGTTTCCGTCCACAATTGCGCCAGGCATGTTATATGCCGATGCCCTTGTAGCAATATCTTTAACAGAAGTAGACTTTTTCACACTCACTGATATGGCGTAGAGATTGTTTTCACAAACGAATATGACTGGAAGTTTCCATATTGAGGCTAAATTTAGTCCTTCATGAAAGCCTCCAGTGTTACTTGCACCATCCCCAAAGAAAGCAACAGCAACCTGGTCTGTTCCTTTCAATTTTATGGATAAACCTGCGCCAACAGCGAGGGGCACTCCTGCTCCTACGATAGCACTTGAATATAAAAGACCCACGCTTGGGTCTGAAAGATGCATTGATCCTGCCCTACCCCTGCAACAACCTGTCACCTTACCTAGGATCTCAGCAGCTATTTTCTTCAACTCAATACCCTTTGCGATGCTATGTGCATGTCCACGATGTGTGCTAATTACGTAATCACCCTTCCGTAAGTTTGCACAGACCCCAACGGCAACGGCTTCCTGTCCAACATATAGATGCATTGTTCCTGGGACGGATCCTCGAAAGCAAAGATCTTCCATACTCTCCTCGAAAAGCCTAATCTTCACCATCTCTTTATACATTTCAATTAATTTTTCTTCCCTTATTTCTGCCATATCACTATTCTCCTCAATTACTTAATAAATTCCCGACCATCCTAGTCGAGGACGGTGGTGAAAGCATGCTCGGAATGCACATCTAATCCAACAAAAGCGCTCATAACATGACATGAGCGCCTCCCAGTTAAACTCTCCTCATACCATTGCGCTATGGGAACATGATTCTGGAAAAAGAGTGAAAAAGGGCTTATCTCATAGGTCTTAATTCCTCGTCCACTCTTTTCATGATTTCTCGAAATTTGTCGTGGATGAAGGGAATGTCAGCGCTAATGACAATTAGGGTGCAGCCTTGTTCAACAGCTTTCTTAGCTCGTTCAATATTCCAGCTGAAGTCTGCGATTGGCACTCCCTCCTTTTTGCATACAGAGTAGACCCTTTGCATACATTCCGTTATGAGAGGATTCTCATAATCGAATCCTCCTAGGCCCAGAGTCATCGAAAGATCGAAAGGTCCGAAGAAGATTGCATCTATCCCCTTAACCGTTATTATCTCTTCTATGTTGTCCACAGCCCTTCTACTCTCTATGAGTGGAAGGAACACTATTTCCTGCTTCACCCGCCTTAAATGGGTGGTCCAATCCTCCCACCCATACTTGGCGGATCGGGTGGGAGGCCCACCGCCACGATAACCCTCCGGGGGAAACCTCGAATGTCTTACCGCCAGCATCGCGTCTTCCTTGGTCTCAAGAAAGGGAACCACCACCCCCTTGGCGGCAAAGTCCAAAGCTTTTTCGATCATGCCTGGAGCTACACTGGGAACCTCATTTACTCTAACTAAGGGTGTTATGTCGGCAGCATAGGCGGCTCTTATCAGGTTTTCCAATTCTGTACCGCGCGGACTGGCCGCTCCGTGTTCGGTGTCGATGATTACAAAGTCGAAACCAGCATAGCCTATCATCTCCACTATTCCAGGATGTGCTGTCAAAGAAAAGGTTCCTATTACTAACTCACCCTCTTGAAGGGCTTTTTTAATATTTTTCATAGTCACCATCCAAAATTCTTATGGCGTTTCACTATTTATATTTTTACGTGCCCCAGTCTGGCTACTTACACAGTCCCTTGCCTTTCAACTTTCGCGCGCTATGATATATAAGCCCTAGTCTATTTAAGTTATGAGACGTATTTCTCATCTCGCTGCAGTCATACCACCATCTATCACTAGTTCGGTTCCAGTCACGTAGGATGATTCCTCTGATGCTAAGTATAGTATACCTAATGCGATTTCTTCTGGTTTGGCCCATCTCTTAAGCATAATCTGGGATTCAAACTCTCTCCGAATCTCTCTAGGATCAGTCTTTCTAAGGCTAGTCTTGTATACGTACATAGTTATTTAGCGACGGGGTGTCGACATTTCCGGGACTTACGGCATTGACGCGAACGTTGTAGGGAGCAAGGTCTAAGGCCAAAGCTCTTGTCATGGCCATGACTCCCCCCTTTGTAGCACAGTATAAGGGCTGATTGGCAAAACCAACGCGTCCCGCGATCGAGGCTGTATTTACGATTACTCCTCCCCCTTGCTGCTTCATATGCGGTATCGCGTACTTGGATCCTAGAAACACGCCTTTTAAATTAATATTGACAACTTTTTCATATTGCTCTTCTGTTGTCTCCTCGAGAGGGCCTGTTAGCACGATCCCAGCGTTATTAACCAGAATGTCAAGCCGACCATATATATCTACGGTCGTCTTCACCATTCTTTGGACATCGGTTGTTTTTGAAACATCGGCTATTACAAACATGGCTTCCCCTCCGGATGCTTTTACTAACTGCACTGTTTCCTTACTTCCCTCCTCATTCATGTCAACAACAACAACTTTAGCTCCCTCTTTTCCGAATATTATAGAGGTCGCACGCCCAATACCAGAAGCCCCTCCAGTGATCAAAGCAACCTTTTCTTTCAGTCTCATATTCAGGTTTACCCCAAAAACTAAATTATTAATCTGTTCTTATTGTCAACTTTTACTTGCGTAGATCTATATCTACAGTTCACAAACCGTGATCTCATCAATTGGCCATCTTGAAAGAATGTCTGACCCAGTTTCAGTAACGTGAATCATCTCTTCTACGCGTACACCTTGCCCCATTGGACACTCTATAGTGCGCTCCCCTGTTCCACCAATTGTTTCAATTGCAAACGTCATTCCTTTCTTAATTTCTTCAGGATAATCTAAAGACCAAATTCTAGAGGTAAGGGGAGGTTCATATAGAGATAAACCAATACCATGCCCCCATTGCATTAGGCAAACTGCATCTTCATTCGGTCGCCCAAATTCTTCAGCCTTTGGGCCATTTTTCAGCGAGATCCTTTGTTGTAATCCCTGGTTTGATGGCTTTTATTGCCTCCTTTGTCCAATCCCTAACTTGCTTGTAAGTGTCTTTCTGTGCTTGGGTCGGTTTGCCGCAGCTAAAGGTACGGTAATAACATGTCCTATATCCCAGGTAACTTAGATTATAGATATCCATGTATACAAGGTCCATAAGTCTAACTATTCTATCGGTATGGAAAGCGAAATTAGGCCAAGTGTGAGGACCAGAATCGCAGTGCGCGTTTAACGTTTCAGCCCCCAGGGAATATGCAGTTTCATATATAATTGAGATCATATCATTTTCTGTGATGCCTGGCTTTAAAGCCTTGCAGATCTTAGCAAAGCACGCCTCTACTACGCTTGCAGCGATTCTAAGGCATTCAACTTCATCCCGTGTTTTAATTGACCTAGCTTCAATCATTGCATTGGATCCAATTATAGAAGTGTTTATATTTTCTTCCTCAAGGCTTCTTCGTATATTAGATGATAGTGATACATCAATACCAATCGTTTCATCTAATAACTTCTCATCTTTTAGTAAATTCTTTATTTGACTTGCAAATTTTTTAGCTTGACGTTTGGCTGCTGGTTGATTAAAAATAAGCCCATCTTCATACCATCCTGAGAGCTGGTATAGCCGTTTCAACATTAAGCCATGGATTTGCATTACAAATGGCCTCTTGACACATTCCTATCTCAAAAAGTGTTGGATCTCTGTCTACTGGTAAAAATGCGTATCGGTTTCCGTTAAGGCCCCCTCTCCAATCAGCGTCCGGTCCTGTAGTTATATATCTTACATTAGGAGAATTGAAACATAGAATTCCCCTTATCTCGTATTTTGTGCATGACTTTACTGCCTTTTCTTTCCTTTCTTTCCTCATTCTTTCAATATTGATTCGCTCTTCATAATCAACTGCCATTTTACCAAATGCCAACTAAACATCACACTTTCATTTCTCTTACTTCTTATATTAATCACTTTTGATCAATCGAACACGAAACGCTATGCCATCCGACTGACTAAGCTCTAGAAAAACATTATATTATAGACTCAACGCTGAATGGTGGGTAAATCAAAATCTTCGATGATGTCAGAGGGAGTAGGCGATAGCCTATATCGCTAGACTAGCCCGAGACCAATTGTTGGCAAAACACGTCGATACCATAAGCGGTTAGTAATTCTCGAACCTTGAATGCTTCTTCTTTTGGTAGTGGCTGTAATCCCTTAAGTTTGTACTGAACACCCAATCTCCGATATTTTGACTCGGCCAATTGATGATAAGGCAACAGTTCAATTCTTGGGCGCGCGCCGAGAGAGCTCACAAATTGGCCTATCTGACGGATATTTTTCTCGGAATCAGTGAAGCTTAGGTACTAAGGGAATTCGAATGGTGACAGATGTTCCTTTGTGTAATATCCTCTTAAGGTTACGTAGTATTATGTCGTTGGAAACACCAGTTAGTTCCTTATGCTTGATCCTATCCATTACCTTGATATCAAAAAATAATAAAGAAACATATTGACACATTCTTTCTAAATCCTTCCACCTACCGAATCCACAGGTCTCTAAGACGGTGTGAATTCCCCTCTCTCTCGCTCTTTTAAGAAGTTCCAAAGAGAACGTGGGTTGCATTAGAGGCTCTCCTCCAGAGATAGTTATGCCTCCACCAGAATTCTCATAGAATGGTCTGTCCTTATCTACGTCTACCAAGATTTCTTCAACAGACATCACTTTTCCTATAGGTCCTAAAGCCCCAGTGTGGCATACTTCGGTGCATCGACCACAGTGTTTACATAGTTCCCTTCGGATCGTTCTCCCCATCCCATAAAACATGCCATGAACCCCCTCAGGACAAGCCCTAATACAACAACCACATCCGATGCAGAGACTTTCATTGAAGAAAAAATCAAATTCCATCTTTAAACCTTCAGGATTATGACACCAAACACAACGAAGGGGACACCCCTTAAGAAAAACCGTAGTCCGAATTCCTGGACCGTCGTGAACTGCAAACTTTTGGATACTAAAAACCCAACCTCTAGTTCCGTTTCCATTCATAACTTTCACTTCTTGTTTAGAGGATTCGGAAACCAGCATCCCCCCCTATTAGCTTGCACGCTCTGTCCTTTCCATGATGTGCTGTTGTGTTTTTGCGTCTAGCCTAATAAAATAATCGCTATAACCCCATACTCTAACTTGCAGATCTTTATACTTATCTGGCTGTTTTTGTGCTTCTCGCAACATTTCAGCGCTGACTACATTGAACTGTATATTCATTCCTCCCAAGGCAAAGTAGGTTTTTATTAAGGACTCGAGAGCGTAGAGACCATTTTCGTTATTAACTGTCGTTGGATCAACTCGATGTCAAGGTTGGATCCGTTGGTGGATAGCTTTGATCGATTTTGGTCGCTGACTTTATTATCGATGTTGCTCCTCTTAAGGCTCTACCAGGAGCAGGCGATAGGTTGGCAGAGAGGGGCTCTCCAACCAACCTCCCATCAGCAGAAGCCCCGACCTCTTTGCCCTTAACCACGTAATCCGTTCCCCACAAACCCAGTTTAAAATAGCCACCTCGGGTATTATGGTGATTTGGGATCTCTTTAGCATAAATGTCAACTATTTCCTTTGCTAACAAATCCACAGAATCGTCATCATTCCCATACTTAGGCATCCTGTTAATGAGCTCACAGCGCAGACTTTCTTTAAAAAGAAAATTGGTTTTTAATGCGTTCACCAGTTCAACTAGAGTGATTTTTTTCTCTTCGAATACTATCTTCTTGATAGCAACGAGGGCGTCCGCGGTATTAGCTAACCCTAAACCGATTGTGGTGCCGGTGTTGTTATAGCGTGTGCCGCCTTCTGTTACGTCCTTGCCACTTTCTGTACAATCTGCTAAGGTTAATGATAAAAGAGGATCAGGAGATATCTTAGAAACATACTTCTCTTGAGCATTCGCAATTTTGACCTTTCTTTCTATGTCATAGATTATCTGTTTTTTCAGAGCTACCATAAGAGCATCAAAAGTCTTGAAAAAACTAGGGTCACCTGTAGGCAGTCCCTCCTGCTTTCCGGTGGTAAAAGAGATGCCATTATTCAATGCTAATTCAAGCTGTTTGAGAGGCAAGAACCAGACGTCTGCCACACGAATCTTGTTGTTTCCCACAGATTACAAGTTCTTCACAACCATCATCCGAATAGTCCCTAGCGTCCTCTATGGGCATCCCAAACTTTTGGAAGGCAGGGATGATAACATCATCATTGAAGAAGCCGGGAAACTGCGTAGTAAAGGTACCAGTTCTACAGCTTCATGCCACAACTTCTGGGGTGAGTTCCTGTGGAAACGAATCGAGAAATCTTTGGTGTAGGTAGCCTAAATCTATTTTGTGCATTTAGGCACATATAGGTTATCTCGTTTGTGGCATCTTTTCCATCTGGAGTTTGTCCACCTAGCATAATACCTTCTCCAATACCGAGGTGCGCGCGCGCACACTCAAGCCACCTCTCTGCAAGTTTTAACCAGAAGCAATCTATCAGTTCCTGTGCTAGTTCATTTGTAATTTGTCCCTTCTCTAAATCTTTTTGGTAGTAGGGGTACAGGTATTGATTAAGCCGGCCTGGATTAGTATTTGTGAGTCGATGAAATATAAAGAATGTAAACCAGATACTCTGCATAGCCTCGTAGAATGTCCTTGCCGGATAAGTAGGAACTCTCTCACATATTTTGGAGATCCTATTCAGTTCCTCTTTTCTTTTTGGATTTGGCTCTTGCGTGGCTAAGCTTTCACTGTATCCGCATACCTTTTAGCAAACTTGGATATAGCAGAGCACAATATCACTTCAGCTTGCCAGAAATTTCTCTTGCGATAATCCTTCTCTGAAGCCATCTCCCATTGCATTAATTTCTCTTTCGCCTCCTCCAAGACTCCCATAAAACCTTTCTGCAAAATTCTCCTAAATCCTAGGATTGTGTGACCCCAGGTGAAATATTCTATTGCTCTTGTCTTCGCAAGGTCCGTCTCTTCTACATATTGTAGTAATTCCTCTGTGGTTGCGCTAATAGACACTTGACCGCGAAGCATATGATTGCATAATGCCCTGCCGATGTACTTTTCTTTCTCCTCTTGCGTTGCGTAAGCGCATTCACGCCAAGTAAGAAGAGCGCTTCCCACAATGAGTTCATCTGGTCTAATGATGACTTTCGCCTCAGAAATAGATTTCTCTATCGCTTTTGCTTTCCTAATAATTACAGGTTCCTTCTCAATGCCCTTCTCATCCAGTATTGTTAGGGGGACACGATTCCAATCATTTAGGTCTATGTCAAAAAGATTCTTTTTCAATCTTTCTATTCTTGACATCAATCTTCACACACACAACATTGTGTAGTCTCGTACTTACTAGTGCTAGCCAATATAAAAAGTAAGTGTAATCCCGCTCTCTCTCGTACTTAAGGCAGTCTTATGATCATGTAGTTTCTCTCTTTCCTGCTAAAATCACTAGATCACATATATGATTGAAGAGTCGAGTTTCTGGTTTAATAAACAAGTTGACCTTTCATATACTCTGCGTATTCTTTGAATTTCTCTAACGTGAATTCAACAGGGACTACATGGTCTAAGCCTGGTATGTAGCCGCCCATCTCCTTTAGTTTTGGCACTTTTGAGTCGACTTCTCGTCTCATTCTTTCTCCACCTTCAGCCAGTTCCCTTTTGTCCAAGTTTCCTATCAAGAATAACTTATTCCCATATTTTTTCTTTATAGTTATTGCGTCCATTCCCGCGTTTACTTCCAGCGGCCATACACCTGTGATTCCCGCCTTGATAATCAAGTCGAGCAATGGGTTAATGTTGCCATCACTATCCATTAATATACGATCGATCTTATTCTTACTGAAGAAACCTGTAACCTTCTTATAGACCGGTAAGAGAAACTCTCTGTAAAGTTTTGGAGATATGCATGGGCCGTGTCTCTCCGCCATGTCTTCCCACCAGCACACTATGTCTATCCTATCCTTCAATGTCTCAACAGCATCTTTGACCGTTTCTATGGTGAAAAATTCCCAGTATTCTGCCATGTCCTTAATGAGCTCCCGGGTCTTTGTAAAACATTGAGATGAAGATAGGGATCCCCATTAGCTGAGCCCCAAAGCCATAAAAGCCACTAATATATAAAATGGTGTTACCTTTCTGGCAGTCTTCAAAGGCTTTTATGTAGGCACTTTTTTCCCAGTCTTTAGGATATCTCCTCGGGTCATAGGGATTCAGACGTCGTTTATACTCCTTCCACGTTTCGCGGTCTTTTACGGGAAAACTGAGAAACATTGGCATGTTATACCATACGTACTTGGCTTGTTTAAACCGCCTCATAATAGCACCGGTTTGAGCTAAAACATCAACGTACTTTTCAGTCTCTTCTAAAACATTTTGCTTAAACCTAGGTATAGGCCCAAGATCTAGACCGACGGGCAACTCATCAATGTTATAGCATCCAAAATAGGGATAGAGATCGAACCCCTTAACCCTTGCTGAATTTAGTAAAAGCTCATCAATCTTCCAATCAATAGCAGTTACTTCGTTAGCTGACAGCCCTTCTTTAAACCACTTCATAATAGTATCAATTGTAAAAGATTCGTGCCAAGGAAGTTCATCTGGCTTCTTAAAATTAATGGCAGACTTTAATTCTCTCTCTACGCGTCATCATTATTTATACCACCAATTTATTGTTTTGTCCATTGCATTTAAATCTACGCTGATATAAATGCACTGAACTTAAAAACTAACTGACTAAATATTGCGGTTCTTTTACACAAATCAGACCAGACCTTCCTTAACAGCATATGTTGTTCAAACAGTAAAATGATGAGTTGAGCTTGAACTCACTGAAGAGATTGACGGAACCATTGATAACACTTCCACAATCTACTACGTACCTTCAACGCTCGTAGTTCAAGACTCGGTCTAACTAGCTATCTAGCTAGATATCTAGCTAGCCCTTTATTGCACCTCCTGTAAGACCTGCAACCATATACTTCTGTAGAATTGAAAAGAAAATCATACATGGCAAAGTGTATAGTAATGACAATGCCATTAGAATCCCCCACTCCGTAGTGAATTGTGAACTGCACATTGCAATTGCTATAGGCAGATTTTTCATGTCATTGGACCTTGTCAATGTAAGCCAAAATAACAAATCTCCCCAAGCCGTCATGAAACTGTATATTGCCACTGAAACCATTCCGGGTCCAATCAAGGGTAGAAGAATCTTAGAAAGTAATGTAGGTGTAGTGGCACCGTCCATCACTCCGGCTTCTTCTATTTCCACTGGAATGGTTTTTATGTAACCCGTCATCATCCACACAGCGAAGGTATGCGAAAAAGCGACATAACAAATTGTTAGGCCTAGGTAGTTATCAATGAGGCCTATATTTGCGTAAATAATGAACAGTGGAATAACGAACAGGATGCTAGGAAAGCCTTGAATCATAAGAAGCACCCATAAGTAAAGTTTCTTTCCATAGAAACGTTTTCTTGCGACAGTGTATCCCGTTAAGGTGGCAATGCCTGTGCCTATTAGCGCTGTTGCTAGCGCTACAATGAGACTATTATAGGTATATCGCGGAACATCTAAAAGACGGAATGCTTCATAGAAATTTATCAATGTGGGGTTGCGTGGAAGAATCCGCCATATTATTGACGGGGTGCTCGCAAATATCTCAGACATTGGCTTAAAGGCACATGAAAACATCCATACAACGGGTATGATGGCAAAGGAAATAATAATTGTCAATCCCATGTAAATAATTATCGTCTCACTTAGTTTCTTCCAATTCATAGAGATTTCCTACCTATGGCCCTTTTTCGTCGCTATACCCACGAATGACTCTCCTTACATATAATAGACTAATCACCGTTATCATGAGTAATATTAAAACACCCATCGCGGCTCCGCGACTGAACACCCCGAAGGAAAAAAGCTGTTAGCCATGCGTACATACCGAGTACCATTGAACTGTTAGCGGGTCCACCCCGTGTTAAAACGTATACAAGCCCGAAGGACTTGAAGGTCCAGATAGAATTCAGAAGCATTAATATTACTAGTATTGGCGTTATGCCTGGAATGGTCACGTATTTAAACTTTTGAAACCAATTTACTCCGTCAACTCTCGCCGCATCATACAGATCTTTACTTATTGACTGCATTCCCCCCAAAATAGCAATTGTGAAGAATCCAAATGACTTCCAAATCTGAACGAGCATCACCGAAAACAAGGATGTGTCTGTCTGTGCTAACCATCCAAAGTTTTTAAACTGATGAAGACCCAAGATTTCGCTGAGAAATAGATTGAGGAGACCTTGGGGATATCCTCTAAACATCAGATTCCATATGGCTGCAGCGGCAACATCCGGTATCAGCCAAGGAAGCATAACCAAAATTCGAGCTATACCTCTCCCTCTGATTGGTTGGTTCAACAATACAGTCTGTAATTAATCCGAGCGAAGTGGAGGAAATGACAACAAACAACGCCCAAACAATTGTGTTTTTAATTGCTATTGAAAAAACATAATCAGTAAATATTATGTATTCGTAGTTTCGAAGACCTATAAAAGGTGTATAATAAGGCTCCATTGTGAAATAACGGTAAAAACTTAAATCAATTGCTACTGAAATTGGTACAATATCTATAAAAATTAAAAGAAAAATCGACGGTAGTATTAAAGTATAAGCAACCATATTCTTGCGTATATTCAGTTTTAACTTCTCGAACATCTTTTGTCATCCAAAAAATGTGGGAGAGGCTATACTGGCTAGCCTCCAATATATTCGTTGTATATAAGTAAATCGTCAGCGATCCAACCATCCACCGCTTGTTCTGCCGAAACTTTTCCTGTAAAATAGAGAACGAACCAGTCACATAGTTTCTTACGCATTTCCGCAAAAGGTGAGAAAGCAACGACTTCTACTGGGATAACGCCTTTTCCAACTTGAAGAGCCATGACATGCAGATATGGATCAGCTACTATGCCTGGATTATTTGCTAGATCGGCCCTCATCGGAGTATAGCCTTCCTTCAATGCTATTTTTACCCAGGTATCATCTCTTGTAAAGTAGTCAAGCAATTCTAAACACTCCGTCTTGCACGTGGATGCCTGGGTGATCTGAAAGGCGTCGGCGCCAATAGTGCTCGTTGGCGCTCCCGCTACTGGGGGGTTCGCTGTTGGCATCGTAAAGGCAACTAAATTACCCGCTAAATCAGGGTTCAAAGCAATCACAGTTGCTGCTTGCATTTTAGGGCTTTGGGTTATCATTGATATTTGTTCTTCTGCAAATAAGTTGTAAATGTTGAGGGAAACTTACTACTGGCAACCCTGGAGGGAGTACCTGAAGAAGCATCCGGAGCTGAGAAAAGGAAAGTCAAAACCCCGTGAGATGTAGCCTAACTGGCTTAGCATTGAATATGTTGGGGAAAAAAACAGGGGTGAGGGCTTGACATTGGACAAATTGTTTTGGATTTTTTTGATCGCCTATGAGGTATAATAGTGGTAGGGGCGTCCAATAAATTATGAATTTCCTTCAATAAGAAGAAATTGAAGACGGGTTCACATTAGAGGATGGACGGATTTTAAAAAGGAGTTTTGGGAATTGGCTTCTATCTTTGTTAGCTGAGAGACCTTGGTGGCCTGTTTGGAGCGACAGGACAGGAGTTTGGTTAGCCCGCAAGAAAAGGGTGAACGCGAGATATCTTTGTCAGGATGCGCCCTGGGCGGTTTAATGAGGCGCCTGCAATTTGCAGTTCCTATCGTTTGACATGAAACTTTTTTTCTCTTATATTCATCCCGTCCAAAACCGCGTTTTTATCATTTTTATGACATGACGCACACTACGCCAGCAGGGACCCATGGCTGATATGAATCATGTACAGGAGACTAATGCTCCAAGCACAAAAAGGCCCGAACCGGGAAGTCAAACACCTTCAGGGTTTACTTCGATAGCGCTCAAAGCGCTTTGCATCATCGCCTCGTTCTACACCCTCTATTTTGCCCGAGCACTGGTTCTGCCCTTGGTATTGGCGTCCCTTTTGACCTTCCTCTTGAGGCCTGTCGTCCGCGGCCTGAAGAGGGTAAAGATTCCGGAATGGGCAGGAGCGGCTCTGGTGGTTTTGGTCCTCCTCAGCATCGCAAGCTATGGGTTGCTTAAACTCTCCGACCGGCTGCGGAATGGATGGAAAAGGTACCGGAGGACCTCAGCAAAATCGAGTTAAAGTGCTGTATTGCGCAAACCTCT
>CAVQNT010000005.1:0-191283 GCA_963714275.1 Candidatus Bathyarchaeota archaeon | reverse complement strand
ATAAGAGCTAACGGCCAGACGATCCCACAGCTGAAAGCATATTTATTCTATCTAACTAACTCGCTAGTCAATAGCTGTTGGCCAGACGATTCAAGCTACTAAATGTCACATAGCTTTAATGTACATGATCGTTCCAGAGACCTTGTTGCCTTCACCAAGCGGCAAAAAGAAACCTGACTATACTATTAGGCTCAAGTCTGATCACGAAGTGGAGATCACACATTGTTTGTCGGAAAGGTCGTAGCAGCCCATGTAGGTGAAGACATATTCACGAACGGAATACTCGACGTGCTGAAAGCTCAACGATAAGCCATAAAGGAGGCTTCTACTTAGCTGAGTGACTAAAATTAAGTAACTTCTACGATATTGATATTTGGTAGATTAATTGTCAATACCTTTTGGAAGGAGCTGATTGGGTTGAAGGTTTCGGTGATAGGAGATGGCATGATTGAAGCAAACGACATAGTTAAGGCCGCCAAAAAGTTAGATATTAAAAATCTCAAGATAGAGATGACTAACTGGATCTTAGACAAAGTTGAACTGCAGAGAGTTAGAAGGGAGATAGAGAAGTATGGACCATCCTTGGAACATATCTCACAGGAAATCATCGACAGAGTTCTGGATGCGGAGATGGTTTTAGCACATTACGCGCCCCTCCCAGGGGATTTAATTAAAGCAGCCAAGAAACTCAAGGTAATTGGTATTTGTCGTGCCGGATGTGAAAATGTGGATGTGACGGAAGCCAGTAGAAAACAAGTAGTCGTCTTTAGGGCTATGGGTAGAAATGCGGAAGCAGTCTCAGACTTTACGGTGGGGCTTCTTCTCGCAGAAGCACGGAACATTGCCAGAAGCAACATTCTGTTGAAGTCAGGCATCTGGTTTAAGCCTCAGGAAGAAAACATTCACGATTTGAAGGGCCGAACTGTTGGAATTATTGGTTTTGGTCATGTCGGTCGCCTTGTCATTAAGAAGCTTTCTGGATTCGACTTTAAAATATTGGTATACGACCCTTATGTTCATGAGGAAGAGATTAAGAAAGCCCAAGCGGAGCCCGCATCACTTGAAGATCTCTTCGGAGAATCCGACTATGTATGTATTCACGCGAGATTGACTGGCGAGACAAAGGGAATGATTAATGAAAGATTGATCTCTCTCATGAAGCCAACAAGTTATGTTATAAATACGGCTAGGGCTGAGATAATTGATGAGAGTGCACTGTGCAAAGCGTTGAAGGATAAAAAGATCGCAGGCGCACTCTTGATGTCTTTTGGGTTGAGCCTCTACCTAAAGACCACATCCTAACCCAATTGGACAATGTAACGTTAACGTCGCATTTAGCTGGCACGACGATCAGTTCTTACGCGCTCCCCAGAACTGCTTATTGAAGATATCAATAGACTATTAAGAGGCGAGAAACCTTTCTGGGTTGTCAATCCAAGTGTGTTGGAGAATTTTAACCTAGAATCTATTCGTAATGCAAGCGTAAGTTGATGGCATGATCTGATTTGTCTAGTAGGTTTACACATAGATGACGCTTATAACTTCGATACGATTAGATAATTGACCACAAAATCAACTGTCGAGAGTCTCGAAGGCTTTTTTGTATACACCTTTCTCTTTTAGAGAATTATATATAGCTTCATTAATCTCCAGTATGGCTTCGTACTTTTTTGTTAACTCGTAGTTAGGATTCATCCTTGAGTCTATTTTGATCATGTTGGAAGCACAATCATTCAGGTCTTTATAGAGTCCGAGCTTAGTCAAAGCTTATCATAGCAGCTCCAAGTGAAGTGGCTTCAGTGTTCGTTATTCTTAGCACTGGTTTTCCATAGACATTTGCTTGAATCTGATTGAACAGTTTTGACCTAGATGTTCCCCCACCAGTGTAGACCTCTTCAATAGTCTTCCCGCTTACCTCTTCGATTATGAGAAGGTTTTTCTTTATTTCAAGGCAAATACTTTCCAACACAGATTTGATCAGGTCTTTCCTAGTAGTGTGCAGAGTGAGATTGAAAAGAATCCCCCGCGCGAAAGGGTCCCAGTAAGGTGCTGCCGAACCCGCGAAATGGGGTAACAATACTAATCCTGAGGGTCGGCAAGAGTCAGCTTCAACCTCCATGTCCAAGATTTCATAAGGCCTTTTCTTGACTCTTTTGAGAGAATCGTCTCAACCTGTCCGAATGTGTCTTTAAACCATTTGTAAATAGAGCCTGCTGTAAATATTCCCGCTTCAAGTATCCACTTGTCTGGTATAGACTGAGACGCTACACAATACTCTCATCCTCTTATCTCTGAGAGACTTGTCTGAATGTGCCAAGACAAATGAGCCGCCTCCTGTTGTTACGTTCACTCTGCCCTCCTTGATCACTCCAAGGCCTATGGCTGCTAATTGTTGATCTCCTCCACCAGCAAGGACCGGGGTTTCTTTGGGAAAACCCGTCTTTTTGGCGACTGCATGCTTCAGTTCACTGACCTGCGTACCTGTGATGGTTACGCTTGGAACTTTATCACGGTCTATTCCTAAAATTTCAAATATTTCGTCATCCCAGCATCGATCATCTATATTGAATAGCATCGTCCTTGAAGCTTGAGTCTGATCCGTAACAATTTCTCCCGTTAAATTATAGATTACGTAGTCATGAACCGTCAAGAACTTGTAAGTATCATGATAAACCTTGGGTTGATGCTCTTTAATCCATAGAATCTTCGGAGCTGAAAAGTATGGGTCGATCCTCAAACCAGTTTTTCGATAGATTATATTTTCATCTATCCTTGAACGAATAAACTCGCATTCCTTGAGGCTTCTCTTATCTAACCATAGAATGGCATTTCTCAAGGGTATACCGTTTTTATCTACTGGAATGATCGTTGCCCGTTGCGACGCAAGAATTATTGCTCTAACGCTGTCCGATCTTTCGTTAGCAGTCATAAGACAAACTTTCATGGTTTCTAACAGTGACTCAATCCAGACCGTGGGATTTTGCTCAACACCAGCCGATGAGAGATAAATATTGTCATATTCTTTGTAAGCGATACCTTTTACGTCTCCTCGCTCGTTAAAAAGTGTCGTCCTACAGCCTGTCGTCCCCACATCTATCACAGCAATCATAAAAATCCTCGAAAACATGAAAGTATGCATCTGCTAATAAGGCTTAAGGGTTAATGTAACTCGGTCGATTAGTCACTCAGAGATCCAAGAGAAAAGTCGCAGAAGCTAATGTGAACAGTAAATCGTTTATAAATCGGGGTACATCCAATCTTCAGCTGATTGAACTTTTATGAAAGGAGCCTGATCTGGCAGCTAAGATTTTTCAAATGGAAAAAGTCAAGCAGTTCCTGTTTTTTCCATTACTCTTTTGGACGCAATGTTCTCTGCAGCTGTCAAACAGTCAGCACAAGCATAATAAGATCTGATGATCAGACGATCCCAGCTGAAAGCATATTGAATATTTTAATATATTACAGCAATTATGAAATCATTATCCTTGCCTTTCAAATTCTTGTTGAACTTCAAGAGTTATTTTATTTATTTCAGAAAGTTTTTTGGCTGCCACAATTCCTTTTTGGGTCAGGAAGATCCGTTTTTCTTGGGGTTCGTTGCCCATGGCAGCCTCATATATTAGTCCATATTTTTGCAGAACCTTGACTACCTTATAAATAGTTTCCATGGAAGCATCTACGTTCTCATTTATTGCTGACCTGTTTGCAGCGTAATTTTTTTGTCCGTAAAGGAAAGTCACCAATTGGAGGATTCCAATCTTTTCAAAGTCTCGCAGTAACATTGGCATTCAATTTTTAGATGTAGGTTAATGTTCTATAAAGGAGTAACTAGGTATCTGCCCAAGATTTTTCCTAATTCCCAATTAAAAAACAACAATCAAGATAAGATTCTTTTCGGGATCTTATATAAAACAGTGCCTTTATTATTCATGATCCATATGTCCCATAATCGTGTAATTGAAGGCGTATTTACTTTCTTATGATTCCCTGCAAGAATGACAAGCAGAAAACAGAGATTATGTTCCTCGCAAAGTTTCTTCTGGTAACTGAGCCACCGTCTAATTTTAAAAGTTTTATTACATACTTTGCTTATGTTCGGTTTAGTCTCGCATTCAGAAATGACTATCTTCTTTTCCTTTTCTTCTTTCAGTGATAAGCCGAAAACGTCTGGACGATAGGGACTCCAGTTCATCCTTTTCAGGGGAGGCTCCCAAGGCTCAAGATAGAGCGCATATCCATCCCTCTCAAGTTCACTAGACACAATAGTTTTCATGAAACAATGAAACGAGCTTTCCATAAAGCACAAACAAGAACAAAGAGAGGCAACTACAAACAACAGTTAGGATTCTTTAACTATGTAAGGCTTAAACCTTAAAGTGGTATTCGTGTTTGAATGTCTTACCTTTGAGTCCTACCTTTTGAGGTTTTCGTCATTTTTCCTTGATTTAGGTATTCCTATCCATCTAGGAGTCCTATTCATGTATTCTCTGTATGCATCTCCGTACTTCTCAATTAGAGAGGGTTCTTCGCTTTGCACTATCTCAATGTGAAACGAGATTATCCATGCCACCGCACATAGTATAAAGACCCAAGAAAGACCGCTTATGCCTATGCCTAAATATTGTAAGAACATTGAGAAATACTCGGGGTTTCTTGAAATGCGGTATACACCTGTGGTTAGGGGTTTATCAAGTGGAGCAGTAGCAAAGGAGACTCCAGATATGAAGGGCATAATAATCCCCAGAATGCTGATGGGTAGACCTACATAGAACCAGACTGTGCCTAGCTTCAAAGGCAAGAAGAAAGAGTAGATTATTGTGAAAGGCATGATTATGACCTGAGTAATTATTAATACTATTTTTACAGTTTTACTAAACTCACTCCACTTAATCTTCCCCATTCTCTTATTCACTACTTCTTTGTTAATGTAAGAGGGAATCCAAGGGAGAATAAAACCTAGAACCGTAATAATCCAAGCGTTCCACAAGCCCAACTCAAAAGCTGGCATAAGCGACATAGTTTCCCTCTCTTTACAGTTACCACCATCAACTATCTAACAATTTGGTGTGAACCATCTAAAACAAAAAACCTAATGAACCGATGTAGCTAGCTGGCTTACGAGAACCGCCTAACCTTAAAAGGCAATTTCTTATTATTATCCATCCAGAGTTGGAAGACGTTCTTCAAATTTTCTCCTTCTATAGTATACACTAAAGGCTATTTTAAATTACATAAATTGTATTCCCCGTCGAGTATACCCTTTTTCCCGAAAGGATATACGTATCATAATATCCTTTGATATCTTACTTTCTGTACATCTTTTGCTTCTTGCTTTTACAGCCAGCTCAAAGCAACAATATCAACGTACACTTCAAAGCTCTAAGTCAATTTGGTGGTGGTGTATTAAATTTTAATCCCTCGCACACACCCAAAAGTTAAGATGTTGTTTCATTACTTGGTTATCCATGCAAAAAGGGAAATAGCGCACGCAAGGGAGAGTGATTAATTTTTATTGCTCACCTAGTATAGCCTGTTAGGTTGCTGGAACTGTGGAAAACATTTATTTTCGACTTGGAGAGATCGAATTAGACTCTAGAGATTCCTCCCTTCTTTGTAAATTTTGACAAGCGTGATTTCATTCAATGATGAGCCGGGAGGTAAAAGAGGGTAGAAAAGCATTGTTCTACGTCTATATTTCAAGAAGAAACCACTTATCAAAACTTTTAATTTTGAAGGCGATGCATCCAGATATCTTCATTCCGAACAATCTTACGATCAACGAAGAAATAAATAGAAAAGACATCGACTCTTTCATAACATCTGTGAAAAGAACAGAAAAAGATTGGTCTTATCGTGGCATGGGAATGTGGAGAAGAGACTTCTTTGAAACCCAAGTCTTCATGATTCTTATAATAGGAACGGACAGATGGACAGTAAGACCTTTAATATCAAAAAAGGACCTAGCCGGGTTTGGAGTTGAAATACCAGTCGAACCAGAAATTAACAATGCCTTTCTTGAAGAGCTGAGTAGAAAAAGAGAAAGCCGACTTAGAGATACATGAGCACGTAGAAAACAGACATTTTCACTTCACCGTCTTATCCGTAGAAAGGTATATCGAATTAGTAAAGAAATGGGACTACTATTTTTTACACAAAGAAAGATGGAAACAAACTGTAAGAATAGAGAAAATAACTGCTAAGCCACTAAAAATAAACTAATTAATTTACAGTTAGCTACTCTTTTTATTCTCTCTTACGTTATGAAATTTGTATGAAAAATGTGTGTGTTGGATTAAATTTTAATGCACACACACTCTAAAAAAACACACGCACGCATAGCTGAGCTATCTTTTTATTTTAATATCTTACTATTCATGTAGGTGATTAGTTATGTCCAAACCAGTTTTCAAATGTCCAAAGTGTGGAAGAGAGACAGATGAGAATTTACCCTACTGCCGCTCTTGCGGAGCACAGCTAAAGTTCGAGGAGCCAAAGAGTCGCAGAATACCGTTTCCCCTAGCAAAGGTGGGTGGCAGATTGAGAAAGTTTATGAAACTAGGCGCAGTTCTAGGATTGGTAGTCATACTGTCGGTTGCCGTTTTATTTAGTTCAGCCATGTTTGTAAATGTGCCTGTTGGCTACGCATTAATCCTTGTTGACCCATTAACTAAGTCGGTTGATGGACCGGTTCTCGGCCCAACATGGTATATTAAAGCACCTTGGATTCAAGGGATACAGATCTATTACGCTCTGGACAGCCTTGGAATGTGGGACGGAATAGAATCTGATTATCCTTCTGTGCCATGTTTCAGTAGGGATCAGCTGGAAATGCGGATAGACATTATGGTCCGATGGACCCTTAACCCAACGAAGCTTGTAGATCTTTACCGTAGCTATCCAAACCTAGACTGGAAAATAACAGCAATATCTTCAATGGTACGAGAGTCGATGCGGTTCGTCACGGCAAACTTCACAGCCGTCGAAACAGTGGAGAAAAGAGTTCTTATAGCAGCATCTATGCGGGATGAAATATTGAGGCGGCTTATTTCTGAACCGAGCTTGGTAGGAGCGATATTCTCTTTAGAGTTCGACCTTAGAAACATCGGGCTGCCAGCGAGTTATACGGCTGCAATTGAAGCGAAACTTGTTGCTGAGCAGCAGAAGCTGCAGTCTGAATTCCAGAGAGAAAAGATACTGATACTTGCAAATGCGACGGCGCAGGAGGCAATAATAAGGGCTGGAGGAGAAGCGCAGTCAAAGGTAATCCTTGCGAACGGAACGAGACAGGCCATAGAGATGGCTATACAAGCTGCTGGAGTAACAAACTCTACTACGATAGCTGGAGCTCTACTTATGGGTTGAAGCGCTCAAACAAATCGCGCCTAATGTAAACGTACTCATAATAACGACTGGAACAGGTGAAACACCGTTAATCTTTCAGTTGCCAAGCAACTCAACTCAACCATAATTCACTCATCTTTTTTTCTATAGAAGTTAATAGCTGACTAGCAAATCAAAAATTCTTGTTGCATAATTAAATCGCACCTTTACATCGAAGTTAATACCCCCCAATTTAGACCTAAAAAGGAGTCTTATCTTAGAGAACTTAATTTTTTTAAAAATTAGTGAGTTAGCTAGCTAGCTAGCGTATTAAGATCATACATTATCAAATGCAATCGAAACACCTAAATGCATATTAGAAATTATTCTCTGTCGGGTCGAATATTATGGTTGAGCTTAAGGTCGGAGATAAAGCACCCGATTTCTCACTGTTGGACGAACATGGCCTACCGGCAAGTCTGAAAGACTATCTTGGAAAAAAAGTCGTGGTTCTATACTTTTATCCGAAAGACTTCACGTCAGGTTGCACTGCAGAGGCGTGTAGTTTCAGGGATAATTACAAGCCCTATCAAGATAAAGGTGCAGTTGTAATAGGAGTTAGTCTTGACAGTGTCGAATCACATTTAAAATTTTCTGAAAAATACAATTTACCATTTACAATTCTCAGCGATAATAAAAAGGAAGTTGCTAAGGCCTACAATGTGCTTGGAGTTGGAGGGGTTCTCGCAAAAAGATTTACCTTCATCATCAACAAAGATGGGAAGATAACGCATATTTTTCCGAAGGTCGATGTGAAACGACACTCTAAAGAAGTTCTAAAAGCGCTTGATGAACTGAAAACTCTTTAATCTAATCAACAGGGAAATGGTAAAGAATTATTTCCTAAACATTTTTTCTTAAAGACAAAATATATTATCATGCTACACCATAAAAAAACATAATCCAAATAAAACATCTTTAAAGAGGAATCAGGTTTGGATTTGGGGCTCAAAAACCGCGTTGCAATCGTAACTGGGTCCAGCCGAGGAATAGGAAAAGCCATCGCCTATGGTTTAGCTGAGGAAGGTGCAAATATAACCATATGCGCCGGAATGAAGATAAGCTTAGAGAAGTTGCAGAAGAAATAGAGTCCTCAACTGGAACCAAAGTTTTACCAGTGCAAGTGGACCTAAAAAATAAAGAAAACATCGAGTCTTTGGTGGAAATTGACTGTTAAAAAATTTGGTAGGCTAGACATATTGGTTAATAACACGGGAGGTCCTCCGTCATTGCTTTTTCAAGAGACATCAGAGGAAGATTGGCGCAAAACCATAGACTCACTGTTGATAAGTGTTGTAAACTGTTGCAGAGAAGTTATTCCACACATGAAGCAGCATAAGTGGGGTAGGATAATCAACATGACATCTTTTGCTGCAAAGCAGCCAGTCTGAGAGACTTATACTATCAAACTCTGTTAGGGCTGGCATATTTGGCTTAACCAAAACATTATCCAACGAGTTACTGAATACGGCATCTTGGTCAACGCTATATGTCCAGGATGGACTAATACAAGAAGAGTCCAAGAACTTGCAAAATCCACAGCGGAAAAAACCCGAAAAACACCTGAAGATGTAATTACTCAATGGTCCAACAGTATCCCACTAAAACGCCTAGCACAACCCAACGAGATTGCCAACCTCGTAGTCTTTTTGGCTTCTGAGAGAGCAGCATAACTGGGGCAGTAATTCAGGTTGATGGTGGCTTTATAAAGTCCTTGATTTGAACTACTGAAGGAGTAACTGATAAACCTTAAATCAATCTTATTTTTGTTTATTCAGAGAAGGAGGCATATCGGATTTTGGGGGCTGCTTGGAAAAAACCGGTTCTAATATTCTATAAAGAGATACATAAGAAGCCTGAAAGAAAATCATTCGCAGTTGTTAAGGCTAGAAGGCTTTCAGTTTTACAGGTTGTTGAAGGCACTAAGTTAAGGGGCGACATAAAAGATTTCTTTCCTCTTATGGGAGATGTCGACTATGTCTCTTCAACTGATGGGAGGTCTGACCGCTATGTTCTATGCTGGTTCGATGACAAAGAAGACGACTTCAGCAAAGCCTGGAGGCGACTAAACGGAGTGACATTCCAAACCCGGCTCACTTTCACAACCAACGAAAAGGGCAAAAGAACCTACAACGCCAATTTCGAAGCAAAGGTCGAGAACTTCTCGCCGAAGAATTATGGTTTATAGAATCCATATGGCTACAAATGTATTTTTATCTCAGTAAACACCTCTCTTTTTGCATTGCATATTGGGCAGATGTATGGAGGATCTTCGCGGAAAACTACATGACCACACTGTCTAAAAAATACTAAGCGATTGTGAAAGAAAATTTGATTTAATTATCATGGACCAATTTTGACGAACTAGAGATAGCCTAGCGAGTATCGATACACGATATAAACATGTCTTTGTTCTTATCTACCAATATAGTATCAGACATGCTAGATCAGATAAACAATGTTTTTTTCAACCATATGATGTGGGTAGTAGCTTTGCTTGGCTTTCCTTAAGCCAGATACGCCTAGATCCTGCTCCCTGTTTACAAACTTGAAGTCTTTGAGCGTTTTTTGGCAGAACCATTGATTAATGACTTGGTACAACCCTTCTATTTCGGGGTTAGCTTTTTCGAAGTGAATGACGGCAGTCTCATTGTTGAGGGGTTCAGCTAGTGTGAAGGCTTCCAGATTATCATCAACATAGACAGCTCCTCCGAAGACGCCAAGATACTCGTAGTGGTCGAAGGTGGTTTTTATAACTGTATTCTCTGCTTCCAGACCTGGGACCATATTACAGGTACGGAGGTTACACCATTGTGTTTGAAGTTGTAGGCAGTCGTTGATTTCCAGCTGTCCGATGGGTACATATTCGCACTTGTATCTAGATAGGCAGCGCTTAATGAAATTGCGTTTGGGATGGTACTTATCACCAGAAAGGTCAGCAAGGTCACTCGTAAGGTAAACATAATCCCAGTTGTCACGGTCAGGTTCTATTCTTAACTCTTCCTTGCTCAGTTGTTGTGATTGTTCAGGAGTAATTCCATAAAGCGGAGGTATCTGAAAATTTCCGAGTTTGGTTGTTCTCAGCGTTTTCAATAAGCTAGTTAAAGACTGCTTGCCTAGAGGTGGCAATAGAAAGGATTTATCATCACGAGGTCTTTTACGTTGAAGCAATATTGTTTCACCGACGCGTGAGAGTTGAACTGGTTCAGAATCGTTCCAGACGAACAGGTTTGTGAATGTAAGCTCGGATATTTGAGGCTGCGATTCCTTTAGAAGCGAGTCTAGCAACGGTTTATCCCTAAGAACAAGTTTTTTAAAGTCAGGGTATTCTGGAAGCTGCATAGCAGAGTTCACCTATGCATAGATCGTAGGGTGTTGCAGGCGTATGTGTACAGACTGCTTTAAGACATTTTTCTCAAAATGTCTATTATCTCTAATATATCAGGTAGTTGTCCCAGATCATAGATTTTGAAGAAGGCTATCTTTTGTTCTTCGTCAATTATTATATTAGCACGCTCTGAGAATCCATCTTTGGTTCTAAATATCCCATATAATTCAGCGACTTTACCATGCGGCCAGAAGTCAGAGAGAAGCCTTGTATTCTTGATACCGAGGCTTTTAGCCCAAGCTTTTTTTGAGGGCACGGTGTCTACACTCAATCCAACAGCAATTGCTTTAAGAGAATCAAAGGTGTTCTTGTTGTTTTCTAGAGACATCATCTGTTCTGCACAGACAGTAGTCCAAGCTGAATGGATGAAATGACAATAGTACTCTCTTTCCTTTGAAGTATGAGAGTGTAAACTCGTGTTCGTCTTGATCTTCTAGGCTGAAGTTCTTTGCTTTATCCCCTATTTTCAGTCTTTTCTCCATTTTTTCTTCCTCTTTATTGCATAGTGAAATTAGGCTTCCCTTTTTTTATATCGATCGATTATTTTCTGGACTAAGTTGTCAACTACTGCCAAGACTTTGTTAGACCATTTTTACTTTTTGAAAGTTTATTCTGAACAATATATTTGTGTGCCGTGAGGGCAGCCAAGGCGCCTTGACCAACAGCAATAGATATCTGCTTCTCTTCGACGTCAGTAACATCTCCTGCAGCGAACAAACCTTTCACGCTTGTAGACTGGTCCTTTTTCACAGAAACTTCACCCACCTCATTAAGCTCAATCAGTCCCTTTAATGGATCCGAATTTGGTGTCAGACCAATCTCCAGGAAAACTCCATCTACATTAAGGTCAAACCTGTCCATCCCATCAACGGATTCGAGTCTTACGCCAGTCAATTTATCTGTCCCCAAGAAAGACCGAACAATTATCAGAGTATGAAAAGTAACATTCTTTGCCTTCAGGATCTCTTGAACCAGCGCACTATCAGCTGTGAAGTCTTTCTTCCGATGAATCAAGTGAACTTCTGAGGCGAAACCAAGGAGATCATGTACAGCGGTAAAGGCTGAGTTACCGCCTCCAACAACAGCCACCCGCTTGTTTTGGTAGAGTGGGGCGTCACATGTTGCACAGAAACCTATACCCTTTCCAATGAACTGCTCTTCCCCAGCTACTCCAAGTCGCTGATATTCTTTTCCTGCACAATAGATTACTGATAATGCTCTAAAATGATGATTGTCGTCCGTAACTAAATTGAAACCACTGTCTTCTTTTTTTACTTGTACAATGTTTGAACCAAGAGTATTCTGCGATAGAGAATCTTTCTAGATGATTGCGGAACATTTCGGTCATATCAGTTCCGCTGACAGCAGGCAAACCAAGATAGTTCTCGATGCTGGCTGTGTAGGTGATCTGCCCTCCCAACTTCTTTGCTATAAGAGCAACGTCCAGTCCCTTACGAGTTGAATAGATAGCTGCAGACATTGCGGCTGGTCCCCCTCCAACGATTGCTATCTCATAAATATGCTCTTCTTCTGCCAATTTCACCTTGCGTACGCCTTGAGCTTCATGGATAGCTTCCTCGACACGCCTGTATTCTTCAGGATTGACCGCTTTTAAAATCTCTAGATATACAGCTGCTTCCGGTAAGGCACCTTCAAAAGAATATATTTCGTTGATAATAGTCTTCGGAACGCCAGATACACCATATCTTTGAACAAGATGAGGAAATTCCGATGTCTCTACCATATCAGCACGTATGTTATCGTTAACGAAGGCAAACTGATGGGCAATATGCACCATCCTGGGACAGTAGGGACAGGTTAACGTTACCATTACCTGCATGTGAACTTGTTCCTTGATACTGCCTACCAATGCTTCTATTTGCGTATCTAAGCCTGAACGTTCAGTGGATACCATGGTAATGGCTTCTAAGAGTGATGTAAATTCATAGCCAGCAGTAAGACCATAAAATCGAATTCCATAATCCTTCTTCCCAACAACCGCCAATGCTGGAATCTTATCTATCCTATAGTTTCTGGCTTCATCACCATGCATTATAAAATCGTAGACTATAAGCTCAAGTTTGTCTGACAACGAGGCTAATTCCTTCAATAGTTCAAGTTGCTGCATGCACATAGGACAAGCATTCTGCTGAGTAAAAAACACCAATTTCACACTGAAAGACGAGATTCTTTAGGATTCGTTGAAGTTCTATCCTTGTTTTTTCATCTATTACCTTAGACATAATCGTTCACCTCAACACGCGGGTCTTTTAAATACCGATTGTAACCAGATTATACTTATAACGTAGTCCATTCCCCATCAACGAAAATAATCTATCCTGAAAACTAAATATTGATACTGCCATAAGCTAGCTACTATTACTTTAAATCGCCATAGAATGTTACACATCTGCCTAAGGCTAGCACACAAGCCGATAATATCTTGGTCAATTGCTCGACTCAGAAAGAGTCTGACTCACTACTTGCTTAATCTTTGAGTTCAAGCGACTAGGTTCTTAAGTAATTCCCCTAATTAATTTTCTTGTTGTTTCGTCAATCAATCTACCTTCTTCATCAATTTTCTGGGAGGCAAAGGTTACAATGACCTCTGGCCTATTGACAGGATACATGTTGAGAAAAACGAAAATTTGCCTAAGATGATATTGTGCTCTCGCACCTCCAAGCGTTCCTGTAGATGCACTCATCACAGTAACAGGTTTTCCTTCAAAAGAATTGTCTCCATAAGGCCTTGAAGCCCAATCAATCGCGTTTTTTAGAACACCTGGAATCGAGTAGTTATATTCTGGTGTGGCAATCAAAATGGCATCTGCTGCCTTAATACTCGCCTTGAATTTCTGGACTTTTTCCGGCATTTTGGTTTCTAAATCTTGATTAAATGGTGAAATTCCTTCGATGTCAAAGATCTCAAGTTTTGCATCTCTCGGTACCAACTCCACAGCAGCATGTAATAATGCCTTATTGTAAGAGTTCTTTCTTAAACTACCAGCAAAACCGAGAATCATTATCGGTCTGTTCATGATTTAATAATATATTACATTCATTAGTTAAAATATTTAGTGAGACCCTATTTGCAATGTACTGCATCACGGAGTGTTTATAATATATCATTGATTATGATTAGGTTGTCCCTTCATGAATATTTAACATAGAATCTGCAACTTTATCATGGGAGAATTAAAATTTGGAGAATAAAAAAGAAGCATTGTTCTACGAGAAACTTGATGGAAGCATTGTTCACTGTCACTTATGTAGTCATCATTGTCGAATTATCTCAGGTAAAAGAGGAATTTGTGGAGTCCGGGAGAACATAAATGGAACATTATATTCGTTGGTTTATGGCAAACTGATAGCTCATAACGTTGATCCTGTCGAGAAAAAGCCATTGTTCCATTTCCTTCCGGGATTAAAAGCTTACTCGATAGCCACGGTCGGGTGTAATTTTCGATGTTTGAACTGTCAGAACTACGATATCTCTCAGATGCCCAAGCCTCAAAAAACAGTATTTGGTGATGTTATGACACCTGAAGAGGTTGTTGAAGCTGCGAAATGTTACCGATGTGAAAGCATAGCATACACTTATACAGAACCAACAATTTTCTTTGAGTATGCCTATGATATCGCTAAGCTCGCCCGAAAAGAAGGCATCAAAAACATTTTTGTAACAAATGGATATATTACTGAAGAGGCTCTAAGGACTATGGCACCCTATCTGGATGCAGCACACATTGACCTAAAAAGTTTAAGTGATGATTTTTACCAAAAAGTCTGCGGGGCGCGTTTGGATCCTGTTCTAAACTCGATAAGGCTATATAAGAAACTTGGAATTTGGATTGAGATTGTAACTCTCGTCATTCCGACTATGAATGATTCTAAAGACAACTTTAGGAAGATAGCTCGAATTCATTCAAAGGCTTGATGCTGGAATCCCATGGCATGTTTCTAGCTTCTTTCCAGCCTATAGACTACTAGATTTGCCATCAACATCTGTAGAAACCTTGGAAAATGCTAGGGAAATAGGACGAAAAGTAGGATTGAAGTATATTTATCAAGGCAACATACCTGGAGAAGGGGAAAACACATATTGCAATAAATGTGGGGAACTATTGATCGAACGGCAGGGCTACGAGATAACCCAGTACAAAATTAAAGACTCAAAATGCCCGAATTGCAGTGAAAAGATAAATGGAGTATGGTAAAGGCATTTGATTATGGGAAGCCTACTTATAATGTAACCGCTTGTTTGGCAAATAACCCTTGATGTTGTTTTCTTTTGATTACTAAGAAATCTAAAAAATCGAATGGATCGAGAGTCACGAAAAATCACAGGATCGGCAAGGGTTGAGAAATACTTGTTCTGGTTCCATTAATGTGTTCTGAGAAGATGTATGTCCCAACCTTTATGCATGCTTAGACTCGTGCATTTTAATGAAAACTGTTTCGATGAATATTTTGCATCATAACCGAACAAAATTTCTTAATAGCCTCTTGAGACCTATAGATAATGAGGTATGATTGTGGTAAAATATATTGGCGTTAATCACCTTGCTATGGCAACAGGCAACATGGACAGCACTATTCGTTTCTGGAGGGACCTCTTAGGTATGAGGTTGGTGGCAGGTCTAGGTGGACCTGGCTACAGACACTTCTTTTTCCAGCTGTCGGAGAAAGACCTGGTAGCATTTTTTGAGTGGCCAGGAGTGAAGCCTGTGCCAAGAAAGGACCATGGAAGACCTGTGAAAGGATCTTTTATCTTTGATCACGTTTCATTTGGGGTGGAAACTGAAAACGAACTGTGGGAGTTGAAAGACAGACTTGAAGCAGCTGGTTTTGATGTTTCAGACGTTATTGACCATGGATTCATACATTCAATTTATGCCTTTGATCCTAATGGGATCCCTATTGAGTTCAGTGTCAATGTTGAAGGCAAAGACGTGCGAAGAACTCCTACAATTGCAGATGTCAGTCCCTCAAAGGTAACCCTTGAAGGATCAGAACCGCTTCTGGACAAGTGGCCAAAAGTCACTAAACCTACTCCTAAATCGAAGAGAGTAATCTATCCTGGTGCAGGCAGCGAATTATTTCATGGCAAGAAGTAAGCTGAGAGAGGGAAACGAAGCGATTTACCTTAAAATATTACTGTGTGCCTGATTATTTTATACTTTTTTTCATTTTATAATATGGCTTTCGACCAAGATACATTATTTACACTATTCTCTTAGCAGACTTTTATATGGAAGTCTATGTATTTTTTATGTGGTTGTGTGGATTATGATAAAACTTTCATTTAAGACTAAGAAAGGTCAGAAGGAGATTTTGGATAAGGCTGTTCAGTTCTTCGAAAAGAACACGGGTTTGAAAAGGACTGATCGTGGTTCTTGTTGTGTAATCTTTGGCGAGATGTATACAGACTATGTCATGGTATCCCTCTCTCAAGAAGACGATACTTTTGAAGTTACAGTAGAAAGCAGAGAACACGAATACTTAGCGCAGAAATTCGTAGAAGAATTCAAGCAATAACATGGATTCTTTTAGGCATATTATTGTATTAACTTATACTTCTATTATTTTTGAAGCTTAACTGGTACAGTTCACTCACTAGCCCTCTTGGCTTCTCCAAAAGAATCATACAGATATAATAGATCCGTGCTGTTTTTTTTAAGATATAGTAGTTCTAAAGTCTAATTCAGCCATATTTGGACTTGCTCTCCATATTAGGCGTCCTTCCAGATAATAGTTCTGTTAAGACATAATTTATAAGGTCTGCTGATGGAGGACATCCTGGAATGTAATAATCCACTTTGACTATTTCATGCAGTGGAAAGGCTTGCTTTAGCAGTTTTGGGATGTCTGTGGGAATCTGCGGATTTACATCAACGTTTTCTACGTATGCTCTTTCGAGGACGACTTTGTCACTGTTATCCCACGCATTTCTTAAAGCGGTGACATTTCCTGTGACAGCACAGTCACCTAGTGAGACTAGAATTTTAGTACGCGTCCTCGCCTGTTTAAGCAAACCCAACTGCTCCTCGTTTCCTACAGCACCTTCGACGAGGGTTATATCGATATTTTCTGGGAAAGTTTTGATGTCTGTAAGGGGGCTGTAAACCAGTTCAATTTTATTCGCCATCTCTATAGGTTTTTCATCTTGATCTAGAAATGACATGTGACATCCTGAACAACCGGCAAGCCAAATTGTTGCCAGATTAATCTTTTTCGGTTTATCCATTCATCGAAGTCTCCTTTCAAGAACGAATTCAGCTATTTCTCTATCCTTAGCCTCGGAGAGCAGTTCACCTTCAATATAAATCGCGTTAACAGGGCAGACTTTAGCGCACTTTCTGTATGAGTTAATTTGCATTATTCGTATTATTCTAAACCAGTCAAGGAGGGGTTATTTTTATCGCTTTGACAGGACATTGAGTTTCGCACGCGAGACATTGTATGCAGTCTTGTTCTCTAGCTGGGTCGGATTTCTTTTCAGAGGTTGGATGCCCAGGAGTATCCGCCCACTCAAATAGGGTTACAGGGCAGACTTCTATACAAATACCGTCTCCCTCGCAAATATCCCAATCAACTGCAACATTGGTTCCATGAATTCCAAGTTTTTTTGGGGTTTCTACAGGTCCCCAGACGTTATGACCTTGATGCTTACCTTCGTCTTTCCTTTTTTTCTGGAAATCAGGGTCTATAGGCAAAATCTCACCTCGATTTATAGAGTTGAAGAAGTATCAAAATATTAACCTTTCTACAATGGATAGTTCTAAGGGTCGATATAATCTATTGTGGAAATCGGCCCATAATCTCGTCGACATCTATTCTCTTCTTAAAGAAATATTCCGTCGCCCCGATACTCACATATTGTGGACCGATTATTAACATAACTTTTCCTTCCCCAACTGAGAGAAGAACCTTTGGAAAATCTGTTGTATAATTTATAGTATGATTAACGCTTGGTTTTTTCCCGTTAGTAATTAAACTAATATTCTTAACAGCAGTCTTCGCTTGCTCCAAGGCTTCACCAGCCATCTTTGCAGCCTCTTTTCCACCATTTTTAACATAAGAGATATCCCCTAATGCAAATGAATCTTCTCTTCCTTCAATTAGGAGCCTCTCGTCAACTTCAACATATCCTTTGAATAACTCTGCACCAACAATTTTAGATGCGACTTCAGAACTTTTAATTCCAGCTGTCCAGATTGTTAAGTTAGTGTCAACGCTGCTTCCATCTTCAAAAACTATCTTATCCTTTTCTATCTGCTTCACGCCTTTACCAAATATGATATTTACTCCTCGCGAAGTAAAATGCTCAAATGCAATTTTTTGGGCCACTTCATTATAGTATGTTGGGGTTAATGTTTTCATTTTCTCAATGATTGTAACCCTTACTTTCTTATTCATAGCCTTGTAAAGATCAAGCGTTTCAGCTGCTGCCTCAAGACCTACACAGCCAGCTCCAACTATTACTACGTTTGGATTGTCTAGAGACAGACTGCTTTAGTCTTTCATTTATAGTCTCATTATCGCCTAAGTGATAGGCGCATAGTGCTTGGTTTGCTCCGCTAATATTAAAAAAATTTGGCTCTGCACCTGCTGCTATGACTAAGATGTCATAATCTTTTTCTTTGTTGTCTACTTTCACTATTTTCTCATTCAGATCAATGCTTTCTATGTTGCCTACTGTTAATCCAAAGTTCCAATAATTGGAAAGTTCCTTTAGATCATATTTCAGTTCTTCGACTTTAATTTTTTCACTTATGATCTCTAATCCGCCTATTACGTTTTCAAAGTTCTGTTTGTTAGAAATTAATTCAACCTCAATATCCCTCATTCCTCGTAATAATAATTGCCTTACAACTTCTGTACCTCCATATCCCCCGCCAATAACAATTAACCTCATTTCCCTCACACCCATCAATATATTATAGCTCACTAGCTCACTAGTATCGCGTTTGTATATTTAACGTATGCTTGATGATGCTTCGCGTGGTGTAGTGTTAGCTGCATTTCAGACATGTTTGGCTCTAAATCCTTGTACCCATACGGAAGTTGCGGTAAAACATACAGCTTTGTTTCCATGCTTGCACTTCAATTATATTTGATCAAAGACCGTATTATATATTTTCGTAATCCCTAAAGCACTGGGGAGACCTCATAACCGTATCATAACAATCTGATGAAATATGAAAATGAACGAGGAAAATGTTGTTGAAGTGATAGAAAAGGTAAACCGCAGTGTCGTTAATATAGTCACTCGTTTGCTCTTCACAGGAGCCAGAGAGAGCAGAGAAGATGCTTAAATTCCCTTACTATGTTTCTTTTCTCAACCATAGAATTACTTGACACTGTTATGATAAACTAAATCGGATATCTTCTTTCTTTCCTTTTCTTCAGAGTATTTGGAAACTCCGATAGGCATGATTGAGATTATTCTCCAACTTTTAGGTATATTCAAGATATCTTTTATTCTGTTTTCAGCAGATTTTCCTTCGTTTTTCAGGTTGAAGATTCCAATCCAGCTTGATCCCAATCCCAGACTGTGCGCACTAATGCCATGTTTTGTGTGGCAGCTGCACCGTCTTCTACAAAATGGTATGGATCTCTTCAGGATTGACGCATACTGCAATGCAAATAGGTACCTCCCTCATTCCTAGTTTAAAGATTGTTGGGGCAAGGTCACTGATTTTTTCTTTAATCTCTTTATCTTTTATTAATATGAACCTCCAAGGTTGATTGTTAAGCCAAGATGGAGCCCATCTTCCAGCATCCAAAATTTCTTGGATCTGTTCATCTGGAACGGTTGTGCTTTCGAATCTTATCACACTTCTTCTCTTTCTAATGGCCTCAAGAACAGAATTCACCATAACTTCACCAACCCGATTGCTCTAGTCTTACTTTTTAATTCACAACACCATACAAAATTTGCGATATTGTCAATCGATCTCTATGTCTTGCTGTAAAGTTTTCATTTCTTCCTTGATGACTGTTTATATCTCTCTACATGGAAATATTATATGGTGATAAGAAGATGGCTAGCTAGCCATTAGTATGTAAATGATCACTTTTACGATTCATTCAAAGAATTATATGTATTCGAACTGAAATTCTGTTCAGAGTAGAAGCTTATTGGCAAATTCACTCCCAAATTCAAAGCACTTTTGGGTTTCTTCTTTTGTTGGTGCCCAGTTGACAGACAGTCCAGGCATAATGATTGAGATGCCTGCGTCTTTGAGTATGGCTCCCATATCTCTTATGGATCCTCCTCCCCATCCGTAGGAACCGAAGGTTGCAGCTACTTTATTCTTGGGCCTAAGACCCTTTAGATCAGTTAAGAAAGGTCCAATTGTTGGAAGCATACCATTGTTTATGGTTGATGAACCTAACAGTAGTCCTTTAGTTTCGAGCAGTTCCGCGATTATATCGCTCCTGTCAGAGTAAGGTAGCCTGAAAGACTTAATATCAATCCCCTCGCTTCTTACGCCTTCTAATATGGCATGGGCCATTTTTTCTGTGCTTCCCCACATTGTGTCGTAGACAATGAGGACTCTCTTTTCTGATTCTCCCTTTGCCCAGCGAAGATATGCTTGAACTATCTTCATAGGATCTTTACGCCAAATAATCCCGTGACTTGGTGCAATCATCTTTATACTGAGATTCTGCTTAACGAGCTCTTCAATCTTTCTCGCAACTAACGTACTGAGTGGCCACAAAATGTTTGCATAGTATTTACCTGCTTCCTCCATGATTATGTGCGCATCCACCATGTCATCGAACCGGTAAGATGTCGCGAGATGTTGCCCGAATGCGTCATTAGGCATAAGCAAAGCATCCTTCTCAACATACGTGAACATGCTATCTGGCCAGTGCAGCATAGGAGCCTCAATAAATCTTAGTGTTCTGTCGCCGAGGCTAATCTCATCGCCAGTCTTCACGACTTGAAAGTTCCAATCTCCAAAATAGTGCTTCTGCAACCCGATTTTACATTTAGCCGTGCCAAGAACGTTCGCCTTTGGCGCAAGCTTCAAGATGTCACTTATGGCTCCAGAATGATCTGTTTCTACATGGTTAGCTATGACATAATCAATCTTTCCAGGATCCACAATTTCCTTAATCCTATCTATCATTTCGCCAGCAAATGGCTTATAGACTGAGTCTATAAGAGCTATTTTTTCGTCAAGAATAAGATAGGCATTGTAGGTTGTTCCACGATGTGTAGAGTATGTGAATCCATGAAAATTCCTAACGTTCCAGTCAACGGCACCTACCCAATAAATATTCTCCACCAATTCAACTTTTGGCATTTTATTCACCCCGCTAGTCACTCCTTTGCTAAGGATATTTATCACGTCTCTCTTATTTATCCAATAATATGCAATCGTAGCTAAAAACTTAGTTACTTTAAAAGTTAGAGCATATAGAAACAAAAAAACCGAATGCTAATCGGTTATTCATTTTAGCTGAGCTAACTCAGCTAGCTAGAGGGAGACTATAGGAATCATCACTTAACAATAAATCAAGTGGAATGGAATATTGAGGGGACAGTAAATTGCGCGACATATAGCGCGCGCTGTATATCACACAAAACAAAAAAAGCATATTAGAAAACAAGAACATCTAGCTAGCTTTATAGCTAGCGAGTAGAAGTCATATAAGGACGGTTTTCAATAAGATTCTTTTGATGAGCAAACTAACCAAGGATGAAATTCTGGTCGCAATTTCTATTATCATATTGCTATTTACATCGTAGTTAATTGGAACATTTATTCATGGCTAATCTTGGTTGCAGTAGTCATCGTTTTGTCTGCATGGTATTTTAGAAATAAATCTCGCGTGCTCCTTTAACGACTATTCGGCACAGATATTTTCTTGACAAGTCTTAAATTACGATTGAGACTTACCATAGCTGAGCTTAGTCTTTCTAAATGTGGTTTTGGATTTACTTACGGCTTTTTGGGTTCTTTTACGAGAACCTTGAATACAAGATACGTTGACAATACGAAAAAAAGCGTCAATAGGTATGGGGTTAAATTAACCATTTTTTAATATTCCTCGCTGACCAAGGATTTTTTTAGACGCATATTAAGTTTTATAATATCTGGATGTATTGGTCTTGTTAATTTAGCTCCTTTTATCAAAGCATAAGCTAGCTAGTTCCCTTTAATGTGGCTGTGAGGAGTCCAAACATTGTTGCTAGCCTCAGTTCATATGGACTGGTGCTTCAAAATCTTTAAATTCTTCATGCCTGCAAACGTTCAGATTGGGAGTGAAAAATGAAATTATATAAAACAAAACGGGATTTCGAGTACAAGATGGAAAAACAAATTGAGGAGAAGCTGGGACTTCCTAATTTAATAAAGGTTCTTTATCAAGATAAACCAGACCAAGGAATTACGGCTATAACATGCCTTATTCGATTTGGAATCATTGGATACATAGAGATTTTTGAATCCACAAAAGAGGAAAAAAAATTTGCCAAAAAAACTAAAGAGTATTTATCTGCTAGCTCACTAATTCGATTAGCAGATTATTCTATTCCCCTGTTTTATTTTTAGCAAAAAAGACTGTTGTGACTGCCAAGATTACAACAACTATTATTAGGACATAATTGAGGCTTTGAACTATACTAACGTTCTGGCTGGCTAAGCTAGCTAATAGTGAAATATGAACAGTGGTTGCCTTGGTGGATGCCATAGGTTGGCTAGCTCACTAGTTAGTGATGGAGACAGATCTTGTTTAGGCTGTCCTGAGACTGAAACAAAATAATCCAACTAGAATTTCTCCGCAAATTAATGAAATGTTCTAAGGCCTATTTTATAAGCGACCGTGCACATAATTATACATGAAAGTGATTATTTTGAGTTTTGATTTGACTGGAATAGTTTATTCCATAAGCTATAGAGTTGTTAATAAACTTAGAAAGGCAGGAGCTGTTTCTAGAGATAAGGCGATGACACCTGAGACTGCCAATCTAAACTTGCAGGAAATCGATTGGCTACAGTATTTACTTGTGACGCTTCAACAATTAAAAAGACAAGAGACGGGCTATACTATATTTAGCTCGCGCTATCAGTTACACAACGGCTAGCTAGCTAGTTATTCTAACTGTTAGCATAATTCCCCATTTTATTCTATTTCTCTATTTACCCATTTCTAATTTTAGTTTTTGAACTGAATGCATTGATATTGCACACACAGTTCATTGACGTTTTCAATAACGTTCTTTCAATGCAGAACTCAACAATCCAACTTAGTTTTGTGTGTATGTGTAATAAGAGAGAGAATGAGAGAATTATTGGAAATTAGAGAATATGTTTGGGTTTGGGATTAAATTTTAATCTTTTTCTTCTCTCTTCTTTTTATTCTCCTTTCTATTACTCTATATATTACCTCCTTCACACATGCACAAGCGTGTGTGTGACTCACACAAAAAAAAATAGAGTGTGCGCTCAGTAGCTAGCTCAGCTGTGTTTAAAACAGCGGTGAATACAAGCTCATTTACAAGTTATTCTTTGTTTTTGCATAAGTAATATAACGCTACACAAAACAAATAATCGATGGGTTTACATGAAAGTCCTTAAGCCAACAAGTAATTACCTAAAAAATAAGTCCCGAAAAAACTTGGCTTTTGCAGTACTTGGTATAACTGGAACATTAATAATAGTATTTTCCTCAATCCCGCGTCTACCTACATATATAGACGTAGGTAACTATGAGGCTGCTCGCGGCACATTTTCACTTTTGCCTTTTATAATAGGAATACTTTTTTGGCGACAATATAACACGTTCAAACAGGGCTATGAAGGAGAAAAACACGTTTCGGAAAGTCTGATATCCACCTTATCGGATGAATATTATTTAATTAACGATGTTACCCTGCCACCTTATTACCGTGGAAATATAGACCATATTGTTCTATCTCCAAAAGGAATATTTGTAATTGAAACAAAAAACCACAGAGGCAAAATAACCTGTTATGGAGATGAATGGCTAATACAATACAGGGGAAAAAATAAAGGCAGTACTGAAAGAGAATTTAACTTCACTTTAGGCAGTCCAAGTGCCCAAGTAAGAAACAATGCTTTTAGAGTAAAAAAAGTTGTTGAATTATTAGAACCGTTAAAATCAAAACGTGTATGGGTTCAAGGAATAGTAGTTTTCCCCAATAAGTACGCAGAGTTATATAGAAATGAGCTTCCAGAATCTGTTGAAGTATTGACCTTGTATGAATTGCTTAATTATCTTAAGAACTACTCAGGTAAGCAATTTTCTTTTGAGGAACTTGAACTTATAGGGAAAGAAATAACTAAACAGGCTAAATAGCAAGTCAGCTAATGGTTTTTACGTGGTCTTCATAACTGCTTCTTCTTGTAATATATTCCAATTTAAAGACTAAATATGCTTTCAGCTGGGATCGTCTGGTCGTCAGCTCTTTCTATTGTGGGTGCTGACTGTTTGACCAAGCGATCTGAGATGCGGGATTAATCCTGATTGGTTGCCTGTTTCATTGAAGTGATCTCTCTAGCTGAGCTGGCTCGATTGATGAGTTATGCTAAATAATACGGTTAGCCCAATATTCAAGTCCTGATTATGCAGTCTGGAAGGGTTTGGTGTTGGGTCTCAGGATAGACTTGCACGTTCATACTGAATATTCTGACGGTCATGGGACTGTGGAGAAGATTCTTGAGACGGCTGCACAGAAGGGCTTAGACGGATTGGCAATAACAGATCATGATACGCTTGAGGGATATTACATTGCCAAAGCATGCAGAAGCGGGCTGCTTGTCTTGCCGGGGTTTGAGGTTGAGACTGATGCTGGTCATGTGCTTGTTTTGGGTTTGGAGCGGTTACCGTCTTATCACTTCAGATATGAAGGTCTTGTTGAGTGGGCTAGGAGGCTTGGTGGGTTGTCTGTTCTTGCGCATCCAGCAGCTAACCGGCTTCACCTTGACAGGTGGATGCATTGTAGGCCTGACTTTGTTGAGGTTTTTAATGCGTCGTATCCGTTTTCGTTCTTTTTCTTGAAGAGGGGGTTGGGTGTCGCTGAGAGGCTTGGTCTTCCCGGGGTTGGTGGGAGTGATGCTCATTATGCTCAGGCTGTTGGTAACGCGTACACAACGGTTGAGTTGGACGATCCAGACGTTGATGAGGTTCTTGCGGCTCTCAAGGCTGGCAAAGTAGGTTACGCGGGTAGGATTTCTCCTCTCTCAGTTAGGTTCAGGATAGGATTGGGTTATGCGATCTCGAGGGTAGTTAGCTGAGCTAGACTAAGCCATATAGATTATTTTTACGAATGTGGTAGAGTTGGTAGGATTTATACCCAAAAAGGGTTCAAGTCTATTGCCAGAAAGAGAGAAATTCGCTTTTAGAGTGCTGAGCTCGCTGGGAATCCTTTGGGATCGAAATCTCTAGTAGCCTTTTAGCTTTTTTAATGAAAGATAATTAAAGGCACTTCAATAGGTTTATAAAAAATTCTTTCGGGGGAAAGTGAAACTAGAGTCAATATATTAGGAAAGTGGAGAAATAATACCCAAGTATCACCTAATCATTGAACTGTATACATTCTGACAACAGTGAAAACAGTATGAGTGCATCGGAATTCCGAGAAAAAGCTAATGAAAAGATCATGAATAGAGAGCAGCGAGAACTGCTGTCACGGAAGATTAGTGAGCTATCACTCACGATTAAGGGTACACGTCTTGAAGCGTTTATTGTTCAGCTCTATCAAGAGTTGGAAAGAGCCGGCATCTCCTTCAAGCCTAAGACTTACCTGACTGATGGGTGGGGCTGCCCTAACAGAGTTCCTGTGATTGGCATTCCCTTCTACCTGGCAGACCCGAAACTGTGTAGTCTCCTAAGCCAATTGACTGATATCGAGGTTGAAGACGATGTAGAAAGTGATGATGTATCTCCGTCACGAGGCAGGGCACGCATTTAACTATGCATACCGCCTTTATAGAAAGCCAGAATGGCGCCAACTCTTCGGGCGATTTTCGCAACCATACAAAGATGATTATAAGCCAGTTCCTTTCAGCGCAAGGTTTGTCCACCATTTCCCAGGATGGTACGCACAGAAGCATCCTGATGATGATTTTGCTGAAACTTTTGCTGTGTGGCTCACACCTAACTCAGAGTGGCAGAAACGGTACAATGACACCCCCGCTCTGGCTAAGCTATTATATGTTGATAAAATGGCGCGCAAGTACGGTCAACAGCCGCCAGTCATAACCGACGGAAAGCTGGATATGCCCGTGCAAGAGATGACGATGACCTTGGATAAATGGTTCAAGAAATGTAGATATACTAACCGTTTTTGAAGGATCGCTCGCGAAGAAAGTTGTATTGGTCATCATCTTATTTCTTCACTTCTATCATTTGTTTTAGCTATTTTCTTTCGGTTAATGTCAACAACCATTCTTCGTTCACCTCTATCTGTATATTACGATAAAACATCTAATATTTTCTGCGCCTTATCCAACCTCGCCTCATAACAGGCAGTCTTCTCCTTTATGACCTTGACTAAGCAGCTAACTTTCGCCTTGTCGTTATCCACTGTGTATACATCGGGATAAACCGCCGGTATTTTCGTGATGTAGAAATTTCTTAGGGTGAACAGAAACAGTTATTGTTGATGACGCAATAAGTTTATCTGTGATAATCATGCCTGAAATTTATGAGCATGCAATTCACAAGTTTCTTAGGGAGCACGACGGGTCAGCTTCGAAGAACGAGATTTACAAAGCCTTAGGTGACGACGCAGAGTCTAGGAGAATGATTGATGAGAAGTTGAGGATGATGGAACGCTTCGGACTCATCGTTATTGACGGAGAAAAAGTGAATGTAAAGTGAAAACTTCCAGCTCTCCTAAAGTCACAATTCAGAACGTGGTTGCCACCGCAAGGTTTAACCAACGCTTCGACCTAAACGCCATAGTTAAGGCTTTCCCAAACGTTGAGTACAGGCCACAAGCCTTTCCCGGCCTCGCATTCAAGACTTAGGAAGCCTAAGAGTTGCGCACTCATCTTTAGCACGGGAAAAATGGTCTGTACTGGAACGAAAAGTGAGAAGGAAGCAAGAAAAGCCATTCTAAAGGTGGCTAGAGAACTGAAGGAGGCAGGCATAATAGTGAGGTCCGGCAAGCCGGATATCGCCATTCAGAACATTGTCGCTTCTGTATACCTAGGTGAAGTTTCAGTTGATCTTGAAGCAGCTGTTTACAAGCTTAAAAAAGGAGTCATGTATGAGCCGGAGCAGTTTCCAGGCGCCATCTACCGTATGGAAGATCCCCAAGTTGTCTTTCTCATATTCAATACGGGAAAACTAGTCTGCGTAGGAGCGAAAAAAGAGGAAGATGTCTACAGGGCTGTAGAAAAACTCGTTGCTTTCTTAGAACAGAACGACCTGTTAGTGGGACTGGTAAGGTGATAAAGATGAAAAAGAAAAACATGCTTTGAAGGCGATTTACTGCCTCGCTAGTTTTTCCAGTGATGCAGATTCCTGAAGAACTTATGAGGTTCACACATCCTAAACATGTTTGTTTTGCGTGTGATAGATGTGCGATGTGTTGCGGAGATGCCAAGGGGAAGGTTAGGATGGTTCTTCTGCTGAGAACTGAAGCAGAACATATCGCGGGAAAGACAACAATGAGTCTGCAAGAGTTCGTTGAGAGAGTTGAAGGCTAGCTCAGCTAGCTTTTTAGTTAAGAAGATCGCTCAGAGAGGTTCGCTTGATCTAAATGGCTACCATTACGCTCTTATTCGAGATCATAACGAAAAGCCAATCTTGATATTTAGAACGAAAGGTTGATTATAACATACGGCAATCCTCTCGAGCCTCGAGCTAGTGCATGCTTGCACCTGACGTGGGGCAAAGATATGGAGGAAAGAGAGGAAATCACGAAGAAAAACCCCAGAGGAAACGAGTAATGCGAAAAGAGTTTTGGAGACACAGTAGCAGGGGCAGGCGTCCTGGCAGGGCGACTTCATCATTCATAGATCCAAAGGCGCTTGAATCTCTTGCCATTATCGCTTTGAAGTACAAGATAGATTCAAGTGAGTTATTTGATTGTATCATGCAAGCTTGGAGCAAGGAAAAAGCAGAATGCGGACAGCTTAGCATCATATGCCGTCAAAAAACTGAAGATTCAGCGATTTTCCTCTTCACTACCAATCAAGGTGTTATAGCTCAATTCTCTATACCGGTTGCAACTCTGCAAGGAAAGAATCCACTTGAAAGCTACATAAGAATGATCTCTCCTATAACGGTTAAGAAGGTTGCGATCAAGGATCTTAAGGCAGGAATGAAACGGATCAACCTAATAGCGAAAGTTCTTGAAATTTCAGAACCCTACAAGGTTAATACAAGGTTTGGTACAGAAGCCTACATATCAAATGTTCTAATTGGCGACGAAACTGGAACAATAAGAATGAGCTTATGGAACAAGCAGATTGACATTATTTCTAAAGACGATACAATCAAGATTGAAAATGGTATAGTGGTTGGCTTCAGAAACGACCTTCAACTAAGAATCGGGAGAAGCGGAAGCCTAAACCCGATTTAATATTGTCGATGGTCAGAGAAGACAGGGGATCATAGGAAGACGGAATGGCCTATTTTGTCTTCAACGAATTCAAGATTTAAGAGCTGGTTAGCTGAGCTCACTCCGCTCTGAATGTAAAAGGAAACTAGGCTGGGTTCGTCGTGATTTGTGATGGGAAATATGTTTTTCGTAAAGTGAAAGCTGGTGATAGACCAGCCAATGGATGGGCAGATCAAGATAATATTCTTACCTATTTTCTTGAGTACGAAGGCAAACAAGTAACGCAGCTTACGGTACCGACTGTTGCATAGTTCTGATACAGAGTTTTAATGAGAACAAGGGGCATGGCACCAAATTTATTGAACTTTGGGAGAGATATACGTGTACTAAAGGATACTCACATTTAGAAATCTCACCCGTTTCAAACGCGAAGCTGGAACACATATTGGAGAATAAACGGGTCTTTTCTCTAAAAGAAATAGATCAATATGGTGAAAAGACTTATTTCAAAAATATTTCTAAATCATTAAAAGTCAGCTAGCTAGTACAGAAATAGAAAATATAAAAACGGTTGGGTAAGTGAACGAAGATTCGGTTACGCTGTAGAGTATAGTCTTTATTGGTTATCTTTCAAAGCATCTTGGTACTTATCAAATAGAAGCTCTAATGACCGTCTTAAAGCCTCAGCCCTGCTTGAGAATATTCTTTTTACATTGATTAGTTGTTCGAGTTTTCTAAGGTAGTCTTTTGATATGGCAAGCTTCACGACGATCTCTTCGTAATCTTTCGTCTCTTGTCCTTGTTTGGCCAAGGCAAATTCCTCAGCGAAGATTTAACCTTTTTAGTATATAAAAGTTATTGCTAAATTCACTTTTAATTGATACTTTTGTTACCTCTAGGTGACTTTTTGGAGTATATTCTTATAATATGTACGAGTACTTCAGTATCTTAGTATAGCTTACTAATATAGTCATCTGGGTTTACTTTTGGAAAGCTTTATATCCACGGTTGTATAATTAAAAATTGAGCTTACAGAATATAGAAAATTAACAAAAAAGGAGAAAAAAAATATGGAGCAAAATATTGAAGAGATAGCTAGAGAATCTATCCCACAGATAGCCGCAATAGGAGTTGGCGGAGCTGGATGCAACGTCGTAACGTGGATGAAAGGCAAAGGAGTCGCAGGCGCAAGGATCTACGGATTGAACACTGACGCACAACACCTAAGCATAACAAAGGCTGACCAAAGAATACTCATAGGGTACAAAGTCACAGGCGGCCTCGGATGCGGAGGCTTCGCAGAGCAAGGCACTAAAGCTGCTGAAGAAAGCGTAGAAGAGATCGAGAAACTATTATCCGGCGTTGGACTAGTCTTCGTGACAGCTGGTCTTGGCGGTGGAACCGGAACAGGCGCATCCCCAGTAATTGCTAAATTAGCCAAGGAAATGGGTGCTCTGACGATATCAGTGGTCACTACGCCATTTACAGTTGAAAGATCAAGGTTTGTGAAGGCACAGGAAGGTTTGAAGAGACTGGTTGAGGTATGCGATGCAACAATCGTGATTGACAATAACAGGCTCAGAAAAGTCGCTGGTAACCTGCCACTTTCAGAAGCTTTCGCTGTTGCCAACGAACTGATTGCAACCTTCATTAAGAACATTTCTGAAGCCATCTCCATGCCAAGCCTCGTAAACCTCGACTTTGCTGACTTGAAAGCGATTATGATGGGAAGCGGCGTATGTGCCATGGGTGTTGGTGAGGGTCAAGGAGACACTATGGTCGAAGACTCCGTAGAAAGGGCACTGGAGCTACAACTCCTTGACATAGGTGACATCAAGAAAGTTGAGGGTGCACTGGTCCACATTGAAGGCGGTGACGACATGACCCTAGAAGACGTCAACAGAGCTGGAGAAATCTTGGTAAGCAGGATCTCTCCGACTGCAAAAGTGTCATGGGGCGCTAGAGTTAACAGCTCAAGGCAAGGCAGCATGCGTGCAACAGTGGTCTTAGCAGGCGTCGAAAGCCCATTCCTCAAAGAAGGCGTTTCACCCGTCGGTTTAGGGGCTCCTTTGGGAGAGGGACAGCAAGTCGAAATGGTCAAGAAAGAGGCACCGCCTAAGAAAGGATTCTGGGGGAATCTTTTCAGCGAATAAATGAAATGGTAAAGCGTTTAGGAGACAGGTAAAATCAACGACCCTATAACCTATGCGATACTAATATTCGCTGCCGTTGCTGTAGTGATAATCCTATATATTGCCATGAAAGCCTTCAAATCCCCAACATTGTTTTTTGCCACAGAAGAGTCAGTCGAAGAGCTAACAACTAAGTCAGCTGTCCGAAGTGCCGCTCTAGAAGACTAAAGCAAGCGGGCCGCTACACAATCGGATGCGACAACTGCGGCTTCACATTCAGCGTGGGAACCGTGGCTAAAAGACCATCAGCCAGTAGTGAAAAAACCGAAATTCAGATCAAAGAGCTTAGCTATGCAAGTCAGCTATTTAGCAGCTAATAATAAAGGGAAAATCAGGCTTTAGGAGCTCAGCTACCTGATTGGAGACAAGCATGAATCAGCTGAGATGAGAACACGCGAATATTCAAAAAGAAGCCAAAAAAAGAAAAGCTCAAAGAAGACGAAGTTGACAGTGCAGCCGAGGATTTTTTACAGTATTTGAAGGAAAAGCCTGAGCTGACGGATGTAGAAAAGGTTAAGATTGAGATAGAACAGGATGCTTTCGCCGAAGGCAACCGTCAAAAGACCCCGGTCCCCGAACCAGATAAAAAAGAAATACAATCAGATACTTCTGAAAACATAAAGAAGTTAGAGCAAAGCGAAGATATTACTGCTAAGAAGCAAGAGCTAAAGGCTGCACTTGAAGAAACAGATCTGCTTGAAACCTTAAAACAGCTGTCGACTGAACTGAAAGAGTATGAAAAAATCAAGGAAGACCTCAGGACAAAGGTAGAGACGGTATCGGGACTTGCTCTGAAGCTCAACGAGAGAAAGGAACAATTGGTAAAGGACGTTAACGATAAACAACAGAAACTGACAGAAATCAGCGATCTTATACTCAAGCTACAAGAGAAAAAGGAAGACTTCACAAAAGGCATCAAGAGTAAACAAGAAGAAAAGGAACTACTGGAAAAGGAAATACTTGATAAACAAGCCAAAGTTGGGGAATTAGGCAACATGATCCCCAAACTTGACCGGAATAAAGAGAAGCTACAAAAGATCATACTAGAAAGCCAAGATGAAATCTCCAAAATCGATGAACAGATCAAGCAAATCCTGAATCTACGGAAATATTTTACGTAACTTCCCAGAAATATTCTAACGGCCTGTCAGAACGCAAATACCAACTGAGTCCCAAGAACGACTACCTTTTAATGATCGTGTTATAAAAAATTCTTTTAATAGCAATTAAGCTACAGGTTAATTAATCACTCACCTTGCAGTATGTCTCGAGCTGTTCGTATAAGAGTTTCTTCGTTTTCTTCATCTGAACTAGTCTCTTTCTCTACGCTTGGTTCTGTTGGTTCTGTTGATTCAGCAGTGATTAGCTCAGCAATTTCTCAGTAACCCTGTCCAACCTCTCGATGAGCTCATTCAAGTTCTTCTCATGCTCTGTGAGAGCAGTAACCAGCAAATCTAAGTAAGCATAACCAGGAGAACTCTCTTCATCATCTGACAATCTTCCCAACCCATTAGTCACTAGATCAGCTTCAAAAAGAACCATACTTAAAGGTTACGAAGAAAAATTAAGAAGGACACACCAGAATTCACAAAAGAGAATAGCAAGAGAGCAAGCAAGGCTAAACATTTTTGAGTCTAGGCAGTCGAGGAAAAAAGTAAACAGTCATTATAGAAGAGGAGCATGCAGCGGTACAACTATCAGCTTTGGATTCTTATCGCTGGTGTGGATGATCATGGCGGCCATTTGTGGCATATTGAGAACCCCGGAAGTAAGGAGTGTTTGGACAACATCGGTTTCCATGCTGTTGACTCTGGTCAGCACCATGCTGTATCCACGTTTATAACAAACGAATTCGAGCCTATAATCGACCTCTCTCAGCTAGCTAGAGCAAAAATATATGAACATGAAAGACAGAATTCATGCCATATGGAGGTCTGATGTAAATGAAATGTCCAGAATGCGGAAAAGAAGTAAATAAACCCGTAAAGGAATGGGACTTAAGCCCTAAAGTCCACGTTAAGCTCTACGAATGCTGTGGTAAGAAGTTCCGGCAGTACACAAAGAAATAGAAGATCATCTCTCCCTCTTTTTTTTCATAGCAACCACAATCATTTAGTGGAACTTCTGTTAACCGTGATTATCCGTATCAATGAGTTGGGCGCCATGTTGCATCGTCTAACTTTTAAGAAGAAATATAGGGAAGGCTTGATTAGTTTGCTTTAAGCAAAAACGGAGTTGTTTGAATGAAGGCCGATTATGATATCATATTTGAGGGAAAAAGACGCAATAAAGAAGAATTCGTCTATTGCCCTTGGATAGAACCGCCGGAAAAGAGAATGAAATACTGTAGTGCTTTCTATAGACTTTGGGTAAGAGAAAGAGACGTGAAAACGGCGAAGGATTCAGTAAAGACATTTAGTCGCAGTTTATGGACACGGAAATTTGTTCCCTTTTTTAACAGACTTTACAAAACAAAGAAACACAAAAAAGAACCGATAACGTGGAACGACTTCAAAGAATTAACTCTGTAGCATCGACACCTATACTGAGAGATTCCACACTGGCTAAGAGAAGTTCAGTAACCTCAAGGCTAATCTCTACTGATAATGAGGATTATGAGAACCCAAAAGAATAGTTTGGAACTATTTCTATTCCGATATTCACCATTATCGGCACACTAACCCTTATAAATAATTAAGCTTTTTCCGCGGTCTTTAGATACTACGCATTTCATCGTTCTAAGTATTTAAAATGTAAGAACCATCTATATGTTATGGATCTGGCATATTCGCAAGGTAGAGCTCTCGCTAAGGACAGGTTTGAAAAAGAAGAAGAACCAACAATTGAACGAGAGGGGGTCGATGTTGACAAGGTATATGAGGATGATGTGCTGCAAAGATGCTCTGATGGGTCTAGAATCCTTGACATCGGCACCGGTACAGGACACATTTCTTTTCGGATCGCCCAGAAGACTAAGAAAGCTTATCGAGGTTGTCGCTATGGACTTATCAGAATGCATGGTTAGAATAGCCAAGAACAACACAGCCAGCCTTCACAGCATCGTTGCCATTAGGGGAGATGCACATAATCTACCTTTCAAAGACGAATCTTTTCAGGTGGTAATGTCAAAACTTACGCCCTGCAGCATTGACGAGGCGTTGAGAGTATTGAAGCCGGGAGGCTGGTACATTCTACAAATGTCGGGGCTCTACGATCGCTGGCTAGAGATAGAGGATGTATTTGGAGACCGTGCTTATCAGCTCGATTTGGCACAGTCTCAGAGCATACAAGACGTCATGGAAACGTTTAGAATGGTTTGAATCACACGGACTGACTAGTGTACAAGAAAAGGATTTCATCATCAGAGATTACTATACACTCGACCAGCTCATAAAACAAATGGAGTTCGATCCAATAGTAAAAGGGTTCAAAAAAGAGAAAGACCTTTCCCTACTGAAAGAGCTGAAAAGGCGATATCTCACCAGCAAAGGAATACAAATCACCAAATATCCCATAATAATCCTCGGAAAAAGAGGAATCGGGAAAAACTAAAGCATACCTAAGAGCTGAGCTAGCCTTACTCTGGAATCTTTAGACTATGATGCCTTTATCTAGTTAGTGGAAGAAACTGAATTGACAACCCTATTCGCTATAATCCTGAATATTAAAATAAATTATAATAGTGGGAGCTGGATATCTGAGGTGTGAGAGAGTCATGAAGATAGTTAAAGTCACTGAAGAAACACATAAAAGGCTTCTAAAAGTTTTAGGAACGCTGCAAGCCAAAGAAGGAGAAAAAAAGCTAAAGTTTAATACAGCTCTTTATTGAAGAAAATGTTGAAGAATAATGTCTACAAAAAACCCCAAAGATTTTGAAAAGGTGACATTTAAATTTCTCGGTATTTTCAAAAAGGCTTACGGTAACGGTCAAGCCTTAATCGAAATTCGTAGAAAAGATAATCTTGAGACCGTGGTCAAAAAATTATGTGAAGCATCACCAAATCTTAGACGAGTATTAATTGATCCTGAACTTGACAATCCCCTTTCTAACGCCGTCATACTTGTGAATGGTGTCGAAATCGGATTACTGAAAAGATTAGAAACTAAGTCTCAAAGACAAGGATGAAATCGTGTTTATTCCCGTAATCCATGGAGGATAGATAGCTACTTTTTTTCGTATTTCCGAGGGTTAGATTCGAAGGTTTCTCTGCATCCAGATGAACAGAAATAATACGTTTTTCCATTATGGTCTGTTCTGTACTCCGTTGACTAGTCAACTAGTCAGCCTCGTTTAGACTGTTTAGAATTTAACTAGATTTTCCGCTTATACCTTGGGAATTCATAAAGTTGGCTTTACGACTACTCCAATTATTGGTATGAAAATATCATGTTTTAAAATAGCTAGCAGCTAAGCTAGCCCGATGTTCAAATAAAGGGATGGCTACTGAACCAAGTGAGTAAATTTAGGCTGCAAAATTTTTTCCTGATTTATTCAATTAGAAAATAAAAAAGTATATTTGCATCTAGATGCAGAGCTTTGATTTTATATATTCAAATTCATTAATGAAAGTTTGTGATGAGAACCTATGGCCAAGGATCCTGTCTGTGGAATGTATGTGGATGAAAAGACTGCCGAATTTAAGGTAACTATTAGGGGAACCAACTACTATTTTTGCAGCCAAACCTGTATGAAACAGTTTTTGGCTCCGGAAGTTGAAATTAGACTTTTGGAAATCTCTGTTGTCATTGGGGCTATCTTGACTGTTCCTATCCTAATATTAACGTATGTTATTTTTCTGCCAATGACTATTAATAACTATATTCTCCTAGCTCTTGACACGCCCATTCAATTCATTTTTGGATGGCGATTCTATAGAGGAACCTATGATGCCATCCGGAATAGGATGGGAAACATGGACAGCCTTATAGTATTGGGTACCAGTGCCGCATGGATATACAGTGCTTTTGTGACCTTTTTTCCGTCTTCTTTCGCCTTTAGTGGAGTCTACTTCGATACAGCAGCAGTGATTGTCACCTTAGTGTTAACAGGAAGATTTCTTGAACATGTAAGCAAAGGTAGGGCATCTGAAGCTGTGAGAAGGTTAATGGATCTTCAACCCAGGCTTGCACACATATTAAGAGGTGAACAAGAAATTAAAATTCCAATTGAACAAATACAGGTTGGTGACATCTTCATCGTTAGGCCTGGGGAAAAAGTTCCTGTAGACGGTGCCGTGGTAGAAGGACATTCCTCTGTGGACCAGTCCATGATCACGGGTGAAAGCATCCCTGTGGAAAAGAATCCCGGCAATGAGGTTGTAGGAGCCACAATAAACAGAACTGGTATGCTAAAGGTTAGGGCAACAAAGGTGGGTCAAGACACCACGCTGGCTCAGATAGTTAAACTCGTTGAGGAGGCCCAGATTGGAAGAGCACCAATCCAGAATCTCGCCGACCGAGTGGCAGCCTACTTTGTTCCCTCTGTAATCTTGATCGCTATGGGGTCAGCTCTTCTGTGGTATTTCGTCGGTGGGATAGGTCTGCAATTTTCCCTTCTCATCTTTGTTTCAGTGACGGTAATAGCTTGTCCCTGTGCTCTCGGAATAGCGACTCCTGCTGCCCTTTTAGTGGGCACAAGCAAAGGTGCCCAAAACGGCATACTGATCAAAGGCGGAGAGAACTTGGAAACAGCCCAAAAGGTCACATCTATATTATTCGACAAGACAGGCACATTAACCCTGGGAAGACCCTCTGTCATAGACGTGATAGCATATGGCAAATACGATGCGGATACGGTTATCATGTTTGCAGCATCGGTTGAAAAGGGCTCTGAACACCCTTTGGCTGAGGCGATCGAGAAGGAAGCATTTTCGCGTTCCCTCAAACTTCTAGATCCACTAGGATTTGAAGCTATCCCCGGAAAAGGTGTGAAAGCAAAGATTCGAGATACCGAAATCTTTCTGGGAAGTAGAACGCTAATGACTGAGATGGCAGTAGATCTTTCGAAGCTAGAAGAAAGAGTGAAGGAATTCGAGGAAGATGGAAAAACGGTCATGTTCCTTTCAGTCAAAGGCACATTGGCAGGTGTGATTTGCTCTGCTGATACTTTGAAGGAATACGCCACAGAGACAATAGTAGAGTTGAAGCGTATGGGCTTAGAAGTGATAATGCTCACAGGAGACAATGAGCGAACAGCCAAGGCAATAGCCAGAAGACTGGGCATAGAAAAGATTTTTGCCGAAGTTCTGCCTCAGCAAAAAGAAGCCATAATCGAAGGCCTTCAAAAAGAGGGAAAAATTGTGGCTATGGTTGGTGATGGTATCAATGACGCACCAGCCTTAGCCCGGGCCAATGTCGGTATTGCGATAGGCAGCGGGACCGATGTGGCCAAGGAAACTGGTGGAATCGTGCTAATCAAAGAAGACTTAAGAGATGTTGTCACAGCCCTAAAGCTGAGCAAAAGCACAGTGAGCAAAATCAAACAGAATCTTTTTTGGGCTTTTGGCTACAATACAGTCCTTATTCCTATCGCCGCAGGAGCACTAGTTCCATTCTTTGGGGTTCAGATATACAATGTGCTTCCTTTCCTCGCCGCGGGGGCGATGGCTTTCAGTTCCGTTACGGTTGTTGGTAATTCCCTTCTATTAGAGAGGTTTAAACCCACTTTCTGAAAGAAAAGGTGTTGAAAACGTGGAAGATAATAGACAAGATTCGCAAAAGGAAAAAATAAAAAACATCGAAAAGATGGAAAAAAACAGGATCACAGTGTCGGTTAGAGGAATGAGTTGCGTTACATGTGCCTCCGCGATTGAAAAACGTGTCAAAAAGCTGAAAGGGGTTGACGACGTCAATGCAGCAATTATGTTGGACAAGGTCTTCATAGACTACAATCCAAAACTGATTGATTCAACAACAATAAGGAAGGAGATAGACAAAACAGGATACAGAAGCTATATGATTGTGGAAGAGAAGTATGAAGACAGGTTATAGCAACCCACTAATTCCCGGAGCCAGCGGCTCAGTAATGTTATACCCGACAGTTCCGACCAGTTCTATCCAGAATGTCTGTGGCTATGTGTTCCATTTCCAGGATTCGTTTAGAAAAGCTAGAAAGAGGTGAGATAAATATGGCGAAAGATCCAGTTTGCGGTATGACTGTAAACGAGAAAACAGCAAAATTCACAAGTAAACAAATGGGCAAAACCTACTATTTCTGCTCATCCAACTGCATGGCAACCTTCAATAAGAATCCAAACAAATATGTAGTGAGCTAACTTCTTCAATAGAATGATGGTAGTGTTCTGGAGGCATTAGGGAGAAAAATGCTCTTTGTACTACCTCGCTTAGAGCAGGGTGGATATGCATCGCGTTTATTATTGTCTCTGCGCTTTGATCAGGAGTATACATTAGGTTTATTATTTCCTGTATAAGGACTGAGGCTTCGGGCCCAATAATGTGAGCACCCAAAATCTTCATGTTTTCTCTCTCGACAACAACCTTTACAAAATAGTCCTTGACGCCCATTGCCTCTCCTTTTGCAGTATCCTGAAATCTTTGGAACCCTATTAACACATTGTCTTTCCCGTATTCCTGTATTGCTTGTTTCTCCTTTAGTCCGACGCCTGCAATCTCAGGATCTGTAAAAACAGCATGGGGTATTGCGTGATAATCAGTTTTTTCCTTCCTTTTAAGGACAGCATTGTAATATACGATTTGGGCTTCGTAATTTGCCACATGCTTGAATGGAAATTTGCCATCTGCATCACCTAAAGCCCAAATATTTGGCTGCGAGGTCTCTGCATACTCATTAACGATAATATATCCTCTTTCATCTGTTTTTATGCCAGATCTTTCTGGGTGAAGTATGTCTATGTTCGGTTCTCTTCCTGAGGCAACCAGTATCTCGTCCCCCACAATCTCAACTTCTTTTTGATTCTCGCTGTTCACAGCAATCAGCTTCTTTTTTCCCGTCAACGTTCTTTCTGCGCTGCGAACTTCGTGGTTGGTAATAATTGTCATACGCTTCTGCAATTCCCGCTTTGCCAGCGCTGATATTTCGGGTTCTTCATCTTGTAGGAACTGCGGGTTTCTGCCGATTATGGTTACTTTTGACCCCATAGCTGAAAGAAAATGCCCGTATTCAGCAGTCTACGTATCCTCCGCCAATAATGGTCGTGGTTTCAGGCAAGCGATCCAATTTGAGGATTGTGTCGCTGGTCAAGTAACCTACATTTTGAAGGCCTTTTATTGGAGGGACAACTGGTCTTGATCCTGTGCAGAGAATTATCATCTTTGACGTTATGTTGTTGCCGCCAACTTTAAGCGTGTATGGAGCGGTAAATTCAGCTACGGTTGGGTAATAATCTATGTTTTCGGAGTGAGAAAGCCCTTGTCGTATAGCGTTTATGTCCTTGTTGATGAGGTTTCTCATTCTCTCCATGACTTTTGCAAAATCTATTTTCTTCACAATAACGTCTATACCGAATTCGCCAGCTCTATCTATCGTCCTCACGAGCTCTGCTGGGTATAGCAAGATTTTTGAGGGAATGCACCCTCGGGTTAAGCAGATGCCACCAGGCTCATCCTTGTCTATGATCGCAACTTTCATGCTCTGGTTTTCTTGAAACATAGCGTTCACGATCTCCATAGCTGAACCCGACCCTATTACTATCAAATCGTATGCCTTCATTTACAAACACCAATCTGAATCAAGATCTTTCATTGACTTTTTTTCATTTTTGCTTGGGTATAGCACGTGCAGTAGGACTATTGCCCCGGTTTAGCTGGTTTACGCGTTGTTCGATAATTCTCTTGAGGGTATTTCTTAATTCCACTCCTTTGAGCGACTTGTAGATTTGGCTTATTCTATTTACCAAGTACGCGTCCCTGAAAAATGAGAAACAGAAAAGAGGAATATAAAAGCTTATCCCATTAGCTATCTAGCTAGCTTTATTCGAATATATAAATTTTTAATAATAAAATCCCATTTTATAATTATTTTCACTGATTTTATGTAAGCAATTGTGTTTAAGTAATGCATGTTATCATATAAAAAGAGAAAAAAATGGTTAGGCACATAGTTCCAAAAGTTCATAAAGGCAGTCATTATTTATCTCGAACCTTTAATCCGATGTGGAAAACTCTTGCGCATCATTTAACAAGCAAATGTGAAAGGTGCGGAAACGAACGGTTACTCACAATTTTCGACAACTACTCGTCTAGCCCAAGTTCAATTTGTCCAAGCTGTTTGATGGAATCAGCAGTTCTTACTCCCTTAATTCGACTCATTTTCCTTCATCTCGGAGTTGAAGAAGAAACCGTAAAACAGCTTCTGAAAGATCAGCTTATTCGCAGATGCATGCTTAGCGTGGTAAAAGGGATTGCCAGTTTTGGAGTAAGGTTTCCTCAGTCGGCTGGGGTGCCAATAACTATTGTGTGGAACTTCACGAACAGATGCAATCTGAACTGTTTGCACTGCCATCAGGATTCTTCCCCGATGTCCACTTATCCTGAATTGACGACTCATCAGGCTTTCGAAGTAATAGACAACGTGAGCAATGCAGGAGTGGCGATTCTGACTTTTTCTGGCGGTGAACCCTTACTTCGCGGAGATTTATTCGACGCCGTCGAACGGGCGACCGATAGAGGTATGCTTTGCACAATCGCCTCCAACGGTACACTTATGACCAAAGAGGTTGCAGAAAAACTGTCAACCGCCGGCATCAGACGAGTGGAAATAGGTCTTGATGGAGCAAGCGCTGAAACGCACGATTTCCTGAGAAACAATAAGGGCAGTTTTAACTCTACCGTTCAGGGGATAAAAAATTGTGCAGAAGTAGGTTTCGACGAACTTGCCGTAACGATGACCCTTCACTCGAAAAACATCAACGAACTGGACGACACTATATCCTTAGCGGAAAAGCTTGGAGCAACAAGGTTCTACCTTAACCGCCTTATACCTGCTGGTCGAGGGGTAGACGCGCTCTATCTCGACGTAACACCTGATGAAAAGATTAAGGCGTTAGAAAAACTCTACACTAAATTCCGTGCAAGCATAATCAAAGGCTCAGGGATACAATGTTACGCTCGGGGAATGACATATTACGCCAGAGTTTGCCATGAACAGTCAGAAGGAAGTTTATTCACAGTAAGTGAAGCTTTGTCTGGCTACGAAAAAATGTTTCAGGAAAAGTTTGGACTTGAGATTCCAAAAATTGTGAAAAAATTTGCATCAGGATTCGGCGGATGCTCCGCTGGCATAACCTACGCTGGGCTTTCCGCTTCCGGAGATTTGCTACCATGCGTTCCAGCCCCGATCAAACTGGGCAACCTTCTCGACCAAAAATTGGGTGACATATGGATAAATAATGAATTACTCAATTACATTAGAGACCGGAAAGCGCTGAAAGGCTCCTGCAACAAATGCCTATACAGCGAACTATGTGGCGGTTGCAGGTACACGGCATACGTAACCAACGGAGATTGGTTGAAACCTGATTCTTCCTGCCCATTCGGTCCAAAAGTATAGAATGTATGGAAACGACTCTCTTTTTTTTAAAAAAATTCCTAAGTTGAAAGTAAAATTGATACCAAAATTTTATTTTTATTAGACTATATTTTACATTGCGATTTGGTTCGAGATTTAAGGATGGATTAAACGTGAAGAACATATCAATCGAGTGGAAAAAAGGCGGTCTCAAAGGAAAATTAGAAATAGCTGACGGTAAATTCGAAAAATTGATTATTTTAAAGGGTCAAGGTGCTATTACAGGTGAAAGTTTCGCATTTACTTCTCACGGCTCATGTGGACTTAATGTTTCGATTAAAGAACATAACCTCAATTTTGGGTCTGGGGCAACCATAATTACTGTTCGCACGGTTACGAATCCTTTTAGTTTCTTTCTGAGAGACGTAAGCAAAGAATACCCAATTTTTATTCCTGACTACGGAGTAATTGCCACTGATGCGGATGACACACGTTCATATGAACAAGTTGGAGAGACCATACGTAATTATGGGCTGAAAACCAAACTAAAGCAAATTCAGAGCGAAGATGAAGAAAGTTATAAAGAAGCAGCAGCCAACACGCGGAAGCTTCGCTGTCCAACTTGGTTAGGAGTAAGCCGAGACATACGGATCTTCGAGGTCGACTTTCGAGGAGGAAGATTAGACTGGATTCAGCCACGGTTCCATGGTCCATTGGTCTCGCTTCCCGAATCCAACAATAATCCCGTTTGTTACCAATTTTTTATTGGACGCGGTATCGGATGTGTCGAAAACGTGTCTCGAAGCTTAAAGGATGGCGTTTTGCCAATTCTATGTGGGTCGATTATTGATGAAGACATTAACTATAACATTACAGCGTTTGTCACGCTTGAGAGAAACGAGCCTACGTCGAAGAACCTTCGGGGCACACACTTCCTAGTTGCAGACGGAAACGCGTTTGGTCACACGTTCACTGATGGACAAGAAAAGGAATTTCAGAAGCTGCAGCCAGAGGAGATGAACCGAGACGAGGAGACAGTTCTCTTCTACCGAATTAAGGCAAAGAATATGTCTTCTGTGCTACGTTATGCATGGTTTAAAAGCGTCTTTCCCACGTCGAGTCAACCTTTGAAATATTCATTCGATGGAAACTCAGGATTTGGAATTTATGATAGTGGTCGGGTTTTCTGTGTCTCAAAAATTAACAATAAACCGTTGCCACAAGAAGAAACAGCCATCCTGCTTAAGCCAAACGAAACAGCTGTTTTCGACTTTTATCTTCCTCACCGTCCGATTTCGAAAGAGCGTGCCTTGCAGCTGGCACAACAAGACTTCGAAATTCGCCATTTGGAATGTCGGGAATTCTGGAAAAAGAAGCTGAAGTCCGCTGCGCAGGTGAAGCTTCCCGAGAAACGTATTGACCAAATGGTTAAGGCTGGGCTGTTGCATTTGGACATTGTTACTTACGGGCTTGAACCCGGAGGCACGGTGACACCGACAATTGGCGTGTACTCTCCGATTGGTTCGGAAAGTGCTCCAATCATACAGTTTATGGACTCTATGGGTTGGCACGAGCTGACTCGGCGTTCCTTAATGTACTTCCTTGACAAACAGCGCGAAGATGGCTTCATGCAGAATTTCGACAATTACATGCTGGAAACAGGGGCAACCCTATGGAGCATAGGTGAGCATTACCGTTACATGCGGGACGATGCATGGTTTAAAAGCATTGCATCGAAACTGTTGAAGTCTTGCGAATACATCATACGTTGTCGTCAACGGAACAAAGACGAAGGGTTACGTGGAAAAGGCTACGGAATGATCGAAGGACAAGTCGCAGATCCTCACGACCCGTATCACCAGTTTATGCTGAATGGGTATGCGTATCTTGGTCTAAGCCGTGTCGCAGAGATGTTCTCTAAATTGGATCCCATACAATCAAGGAGGATAAAGCAGGAAGCTGAGGAGCTAAAAAGCGATATTCGCGAAGCTTTCTTTGAGGCGATGGCGAGGTCACCTGTTGTACCACTTGGTGACGGAACATGGTGCCCTACTGCGCCTCCTTGGGCAGAAGCCCGAGGTCTCCTATCGCTTTACGCTGAAAAAGGCAACTGGTTCTCTCACCTAACCTTCTTCTGCAGAGATTCACTTCTTGGACCGTTTCATCTAATTTTTCAGGAAGTCATCGATTCCAAAGAAAAAGCAGCGGACCAGCTTGTGAACTGTTGCACGGAGTTGATGCATGAACGTAACGTGGCATTAAGCCAACCCTATTACAGCCAGCACCCGTGGGTTCACCTTAAACGTGGCGAAATCAAGGCATTTCTAAAAGCCTATTATAACAGTCTCGCAAGCTTGTCTGACCAGGAAACCTACACATTCTGGGAACATTACCCAGGCGTTGGCAGCCCGCACAAGACGCACGAAGAAGGATGGTTCCTAATGCAGACGCGGTGGATGCTATGGACGGAACAAGGTCAGACACTGAAACTGCTTTCAGGAATCCCCAGAGACTGGATGAAAAATGGCAAACGCATAGAACTAAACAAGGTTGCCAGCTATTTCGGACCCATGTCACTCAAAGTTGAATCGAAACTGAAGCAAGGTCGAATTGTGGCTAAGATAGAATGCCCATCAAAACAGCAACCCAGAATTTTAGAACTTCGTCTCCCTCATCCGGATGGCGTAAAGGCAACAAAAGTTAAAGGCGGAACCTACGATGCCCAAACTGAAACAGTCAAAATAGAACCTTTCAAGGACAGTGCTGAAGTCATCCTAGAATTCTAAAGAAAAATTCAGAATAAAGCTAGCTAGCTAACTCAGCTATGTGTAGATATTCAAAAAAACGTGGAATACGTAAAGTGCTCCGGCCGGGATTTGAACCCGGGTTTCCGACTGTCTTCCATTTTTGGGTCGAAAGGCCGGAATACTTGACCGGACTATACTACCGGAGCTTGGCTTTTGTGTATCATCTGGATTAGGGTGCTTCGTATTTTAAGGTTTTCACTATTATTTATGGTGTTTTCAGGAAAAGAGTAATCGTTGTGTGATCGTGTGAGAGTTCCTTTTTTTAATTTTCCTTTTAAGGCGATTGTTGGTTTCATGATTTTCCTGATAGGAAGTTCATTTGGGCGAGTCTGTCCATGACTTCGACTATAGCTCTTTCGATTTCTCGTCTCTTTTCTTTGTATGTATTTTCGTCGAACTCTCCTTTTTTGCGTCTTTCTTCGAGCTTCTTTATCTCGTCGACAAGTTTGTCTCTCTGCTTTTCCAAGTCTTTTTTCTTTAGGTCTATACCTTCAACGTTGAACATTCTGAATCACGCTTGAATTAACGGAACCATTTATTAAGATTTCCCGAACAATTAATGTGGAGGCAGAGGGCACGACCGAAAGCATCTCACGTATTCCTGTAACGTTTATGATCGAAGGCATGGGCGAAGCGAAAGGCGAATTAGTTAGATTCCTTGCTCCGAGAACAGTGGACGCGTTGGTCAGGAAGTCTACCGATAGAAGGACGAGCTGCATTGCATCCGAACGAGGTGTTTTTCGAAGTCCCTCTGACACTGGGAGAAGAAAAATCTAAAAACGTGGCAGAACAAGGAACACTGGCGTATTGGCCTATGGGCAGGGCTTTCTGCATATTCTACGAAAGGACCCGTCCTTATAGTTCCATAAACTCAATTGGTAGTATGATGGAAAACCTTGAAATATTCAGTAAAATAAAAAGTGGAACCAAAATTACAGTTAAGAGAACTTAATGAACTTGTTATTCTTCATAAAAAAAATTGGAAAATAATTTTTAAAAGTTACCTTAGTTATGGTCTTCCTTGAGATTGAACGATTTTTTGAAGGTGAATTTCCTGAGCTTTCTGCCTCCATTTATTCTGCCAGCTCTTCCAACCTGTCTTCACGAGACGTTCTCTGAGTTCAAACATGTCAGCCACCCAATCAAGTAATGGGTAAAACCGTCTCTCATTTCCGAACCTGTCCTTTGGAACGCCTACTTCAACACACCAGTCGACAAAGCTTTTTTCCACCTTTTCCTGCAGTTCGCCAGTGATTACCGTTTTTTCAACATGGAATCCCTGTTCCTGAAGGTAACTGCGGACGCGAGACAGGATGAACCCGGAGCAGACTTTAAAGCAGGTTTGTTGGTCAGCCTGCATGACGTCGATGATTTCTCTGGCTATTCTGACAGACTTCTTCGAGGTAAGATTTGTTCACGAAATTTGGCTGTTGAAAAGCTGTGACTGGGATTCTACGTTCCATGTACTTATGGTCCGGAAGCTTCAAGGCTCCTATGATGGCGCCCAATATCAGGTCTCCCCAGCCTGCGTCGTCGATGAGAATCGTCTTTGTGTAGATGAACTGGTCGAGAGCCATAACCAAAATTCACCATGCCAAGAAATCGTGGGGTGTCTGAAACTTTTCCCTCTAACAATCACTTGCTAAAGCTCTGCTTTAAATGTTTAGTTTTCCCCGTATAAGAACTGGTCAGTGAGAATATCGATGTGACTCTAAGTCTTATTTTGACGAGAAAAACGTAAAAAAAGAAAAACAAAAATTTATGAACTGGCAACAGGTTTATAGACTTTTGTTCCTTTTCCACTTATTACAAATGATACGAGCCCTTCGCGTTGAAGCTCTTCGAGGAAATCGCGTGCGACGCTTATGCGGAGGTTAAAGCGTGAAGCCACCGAGTATGGCGTGAGAACTTTCATGGCTTGCAGTTCCTTTTCGATTTTCTTGTCTTTTGGGTTCGGGACTGTTATTCCTTGTACCCGTTTTTCGGCTGCTGATGAAGAGATTCCAGTTCCGCTTCCTTTACCTTTCGGTTGACCTTTACGTTCTTCGAGTTCTTGAGATTTCGCCATTTGCGTGATGTTTTTCTTCTTTTTTCCGCCACCCATGTTTTATGCCCTCACACTCATCAAGCATCGCCTAAATTTATAGGTTTCTCTAAGCGACGGCTTCGACCTCTTTCTTGTGGATTTGTCTCCACTTGTCCACTGGAATGCCCAGTTCTTTCTCGATTTTTGGCCTGTGAATGGAGTTCATGGTGCAGAACGGGATTATTCTTCCGTCTGGAACTGCGTAGTGGATGCAGCACCGTTGCACCCTTTCAAGGTCGAAGTTATATGGGTCCATGAAGTGCATTGACGAAATCATGAGCATCTTACGGTGAAGGTCGCCTAAGGCAGAGTAGCTGCCTGTCTTCAGCAGTGGCCAAATGTATTTTTTTAACATGTCAAATTTGATGTGGCGCATTGAACCCATAAGCTGCATTTTCAACCTCGTTTCGTGACCCTTCTCATATTCTTCATAGGCTTTTTCCATTGTCTTGATGAAATTGTCGACGTTACCATATTCGGTAATTGGCACAATCTTCCCGTCTTCAACGAAAACGTAGGTTGCCATGCCACAGTGCGGATGGGCAGTGAACTCAACGTAACGTTTCTTCTTTAAAGCGCCAACTGCACGAGACACAGGCACAACGGTAGGAACAGGATAGAAGTCTGAGGTCTTGATTTGTTCGTCTGTCTGTTTTTCGACTTCGTTCATGAATTCTGGGATTGTTATCCGCATTTGCTTTCTTTGTTCTTCTGGGATTCGACCGCAAAGCGAGACAGGTTGGAAGTTCACGCATCTGACGATGTCGAAGTTGGCAATGGCAAACTTGATGATGTCGCCTATTTGATGGTCGTTGACACCCTTTACTAAGGTGCAAACTAAAACAACGCTGTGTAATCCTGCTTGTCTGCAGTTCTCGATGGCTTTCACTTTTGTTTGGAACAGGTCGGCTCCTCGGGTAAACTTGAAAACTTCGGGCGTGACGCCGTCGAACTGCAAGTAAATCGTGCTGACCCCAGCTTCTTTGAGGCTGTGGCAATATTCCACGCTTGACGCGAGCCTTATGCCATTAGTGTTGACTTCGATGTGTTTTATGCCCAGTTCTTTCGCCATCTTCACGAGCTCCCGGCAAGTCCTCACGGATTGTGGGTTCTCCACCTGAAAACTGAAGCGCATCAACAGGCACAGGCTTGTTGCTTCGAAGGTTAACAAGCATCGCTTCAATTTGTTCTTTTGTGGGCTCATAAACATAGCCCGTTGTTCCAGCCGTGGCGAAGCATACCGGGCATCTTAAGTTGCATCGGTTTGTGACGTCAATTATTGCGAGAACTGTTTGCGATTTATGTTTTGGGCAGATTCCACAATCGTAAGGGCAGCCAAGTCTTTGTTTCAGTTCGTGGATTCTCGATTCCGTTGCCAATGTATTCGAAGGCTTTAACTCGCTCGTACTGTCCATAGTCGGACCAGTAAACCTCTTTGAATGCGCCGTGATCGGGGCATTCTTTTTTGATGTAAACTTTATCGTCTTCTTCATATATTGTGGCGTCTAAAACTTTCAGGCATTCGGGGCAGAGAGACTGGGTCTGTTTGATGACGATCATTTTTTACCACTGACAGTTGTAATGTTTATATCATGGTTGAACAGATTTCATATAATAAGGTTTCCAAACTTTTCCTAAGGTGAAAAGTGGGTTTGACGATGAGCATTAGCGAAAAAGCAAAGAATGCTTTACGGGAAGCTGGACTCACAGAATATGAAACACGCGCTTACCTGTACCTTCTGCAGGTGGGAGTAACAACAGCAAGCCAAATCAGCAATGAGACGGATGTTCCGTATTCAAAAATTTACGAGGTTCTGAACTCGTTAGAAAGGAAAGGCTGGGTCGAAACACAAACGGACAGACCACGCCAGTATTACCCGAAATCTCCAAGCGAAGCGTTGGACATAACTAGGTTGAGGCTTGAAAACATGATGAAGTTATGGCGGAACACGGTCTTGGACGAACTGCAACCGTTGTACGAGAAGCGAGAGATAAGGGAAAAACCTGACGTTTGGATACTTCGCGGTGAATTTGACGCTTTGGCCAAGCTCAAGGACCTTGTTGGAAATGCAAAGACGGAATTGATGTTTGCAGTGCCGCCTTTGACAGAGTCCATTCTCAATGCGGTTATGCCTTTGTTTGGTGAGCTTTTGGGGGCAAACATCCGGGTTCAAATAATGGTTTCTAAAGACCTAAACTTGGACGTCGAAGTCCTTTCTCGGATTTATGAGGTTAGAAGAAAAGACAGCATGTTTGGCGGAGGCGTAATAGCCGACGGAAGGGAAGCCCTTCTCATACTTGGAGAAAACAAGCCTTCATTAATAATATGGTCAGACCACAGCGGATTAGTGAAATTCGCAAAAGACTACTTTCAATACCTCTGGAACACTGCGGAGAAAGTTTGACATTAACCTAGATTGCCATTGCTTTTATTGTTTCTTTTAGCTGCTCAGCCCCTTTGTAGAACAATTTTCTTTCATATTCGTCGAGGTTCCATTCTACAACCTTTTCAACTCCGTAACAGCCAAGTACAACGGGAACCCCTAAGCTAACACCTTCGAGGTTGTATTCCCCGTCCAGAACCACTGAGCAAACAGATGTCTTCTTTTCGTCTTTTAAAATCGCTTCGATCATGTTGGCTGTGTTGCTGGCTGGCGCATAGATCGTTGCTCCCTTCTTGGAGATGACCTGCAACGCGGACTCTTTCAGTCTACTCATTATCTCAACGCGTTCTTCTTCTGTGAACGTTTTTTTGTGTTTCTTTATCGTGACTTGACTGAAAACTGGAATCTGACTGTCTCCGTGCTCTCCTATCACGTAGGCTTCGATGTCAAGATTAGGCACATCATACATGCTATTCAAGACTGTTCGAAATCTTGCTGAGTCCAGCATTCCCGCGCTGCCAATGATTCTTTTACGGTCATTGCCCGTTGACGCCCACATCACATAGTTCATGACGTCCACGGGATTCGAGAGAGTAATTATAATAGGCGTTCCTCCATGCTGTTTCAAGTTTGAAGCCACCGAAGTGATGATTTTCTTATTTGCCTCAAGAAGTTCCATTCTCGATTTCATGTCAGGCGTCCTCGGCTTTCCCGCTGTGACAACAACAACCTTTGATCCTCTGACATCCTCGTAGTTCCCAGCAACGACTTCAGTTTTGTTTCGGAAAGCCATTGCCTGCGAGATGTCTGCAGCATTGCCTTCCGCTAGTTCGTGGTAAATGTCGACGAGAACAATTCTATCTGCTATTCCGCGACTCGCAATTTCGTAGGCTATGCATGATCCGAGGTTGCCAACACCGACGACTGTAACCTTATTCATAATGTGATGTAAAGAACATTCATTGCATAACAGTTTCCCTAAAGAACGAAAAGTTGATACAACGAATGACTAAATCAGCACGTTTGAAAGGCTTATTAGAAATCCGATAGTAAAGAATTCCCCACAAGATATTGTTTTTTCAAGCAAAAACTGTTTAAGAAGCAGCAGCCAGTATTCTTTACAGAACGAATTATGGTGAGGGCGCGAAAATGGTAAAAACTATTAAAATCATCAGCGAAAAAATCAGCACAATAGAAGCCGAAATTATTGAGGAAAAGAACCCGAAGACAGCAAAGGCAATCTGGGACGCTCTTCCCTTCGAAACGCGAGCCAATACGTGGGGCGACGAAATATACTTCTCTATCCCCGTGAAACTGGGCGCAGAAAAAGCTCAGCCAACCGTTGAACTTGGAGACATCGGCTATTGGCCTCCTGGGCAAGGATTCTGCATATTTTTCGGTCCAACACCAATAAGCCACGAGGAAGAAATTAGACCTGCTAATCCTGTCAACGTGTTCGGAAAGGTGAAGGGAGACCCGAAACTCCTAATGAATGTTAGAGACGGAGACAAAATAAGAATCGAGAAAGCCTAGCCACGTTTGAACCATATTGAAAAATATTGTCATTCTTCTTTTTCGAGTAAATAGAGGAATGCTTCCGCTGCGTGCCATCCGTGAGGAGCACAGGTTTTGCTGTCAACGTAAAGCTGCGAAATCCTTGCCATTCCGTTATAGTCTACTTGGGTTGCGTGACTTTCCCAAGTAACAGGATAGTTTTCGCCAATCAGAGTTTTTGGCATTGGCCAACCGTAGAAGTGGGCTTCCGCCCAGCCTAGGTAAGGATAAAGGTCCTTGTCTCTTTCGCTTAGAGGCTTGCCTTCGACGTGAAAGTCTTTGTAGTCCATCCAGAAAAGGGCTGAGTAGCTATCGAAAACCTTTGGAATCTCGAAAATGTCTCTTAAGCCCAGACGTTTTAAACCATACTTAAGCCATTTTGTCTGGTAAACGGGATGCTCAGCGAAGTCTGTTAAGCCAAAGACATATTTATCCTTCGTAAATTCTGGTAAGGTATTAAGGACTGTTGCAACAAACGGATGAGACGCATCTGAAACAAGCGAAACCATGTAAAGGGATTAGCCTAAGTTGTCCGTTTCGATATTGCCCGCGTTACGGTCGAAGGATTCGTTCAGTCCAAGTATCCAGTTTTTTACGAGGTGAAGATTACCAGTCCTTTCGAGGCAGGTGCACATCATAGCTGCGTCCCTGATCCAAGGCTTAGAGTAAACAAAAAAATTAGGCAATGTTTTTCCATCAATGACATTCACTAAAATCTCTTGGTGCAAAATTCGCAGCAATTGAGCGTATTTATGACCCTTTCACTGTGGTAGCGTCAGGTTGCTTTGAGTTAGGCAAATTCTTTTTTTGCCTTCGTTAAGCCAGACTCCTTTCTTGTTTTCTTTTATGGTGACTTTTATTCCTTGTTTTGTTTTCAGAGTCACCATGTATTCTGACGCTCGTATGTCTTCGGAGGCTGTGTTCCATTTTCGTATGACTTCGTGTGTCAAAGCATCGCAGAGCACGCCGTCCATGTAGAGGAGTTTACGTCTGTCGCCCATTCCGAAAAGGAAGAAGGAAACGTCAGGCAACTCCATTAGACTAACCATCCTTTTAACGAGTACTATCTGTTTTGTATGACATTACAACTTGCCAACATATATTTTTTGAAAGATCAACTAAGTCAAGGTTCACTTTCGATTACGTAGAGAATTGTCATCGAAATCAGAGAAACCGAATCTAGTACCCCGCTTTCTTGTCGACCACATTTCTTAACGGTTTACCTTCAATGTACCTTTTCAGGTTGTCACAGAAAACTTCCACAGTCTCTTTCATCATAATACGGAGATGCTCCAGCAACATGCGGCGTAATTAAGACATTATCAAGTTTCCAGAGATCCGAGTCCGTTGGGAGAGGCTCATTTTCGAAAACGTCCAATCCAGCGCCCGCAATCCAACCTTCCCTCAAAGCCTTCAGTAAAGCATTCGTGTCGATTAATGCTCCTCTGCCCATGTTGATCACATAAGCAGTTGGCTTCATCGAACGTAACTGTTCTTCACTGACCATGTGGCGTGTCTCACCAGTTAAAGGCAAAGTTAAAACAATAAAATCGGATTGACGCAACAATCTGTCAAAGCCTTCAGAATCTATGAGCTCATCCACGTAGTCAGGTTTTTTGTCTGGATGTTTTTTGAGGGCTATGACTTTCATGCCTAAACATTTAGCTTCTTCAGCTGTTTCCGAGCCGATACTTCCAAGCCCAATGATGCCTAAGGTTTTACCTGCCAGCTCGTCAGGAGTGTGAGGTTGCCATTTCGCCTCAAACTTGTAACGCATGAACTTGTGCAGCTGTTTCGTGAAAACCAACATCATCGCTACGATCATTTCAGAAATCTGTGTTCCATGAATTCCACTTGCACTCGTCAAGGCAACGGTAGACTCGATGAATTCAGGAAATAATAGAACATCCACGCCTGCTCCCTTAGTCTGCACCCACCTAAGCCTTTTCGCAGCTGAAAAAGCTCCTTATTGAATTTGCCAAAAACAACCTCGGCGTCAATAAAAGCCTCTAAAGCAGACTTGCCATCGTTAACAACCGCAACCTCGATTCTTTCAGAAACATCACGGATATGCTGAACTAAAGCTTCCGACAAATCCCCATAATAAACGAAGACCTTGATCTTTTTCCGCATGATTAAGCTTCCACTTCAATATTTACATACTAGGATCATTGATTCGAAGGAAAAGATTTCCTAACAGCAACTTTCATAATAATATAAGATTAAATAGTTATTTCGGTTAATCTGTAATTTAACGACTCATTTTTCTATAATTAATTCTTTATAAGATTATTATCTAAGCAACTGCATTGAACCAGTTTTTTGGATCAATAGTTATTTTCTCATAAGCTTTCTTTATGTTACTAATTAATGATGCTTCTTCATCGTTGTCAAGTCCGCAGATTGCCCTAAGAATATAATCGATTCCAAGCGGGAAAACTTCGTTAACAAACGTTTTGTCCCGCAGATCAAGATTCCCTTCGTCATCTTTTCCTCTGAAGAGCATTGCAGCAGGAATTATTAACATAGTGAAAGGTGCAGGGACCGAGTGTTTCACGGCAAGAAGTAATGCCCCTATTAACCTATCGTTTCGAGATAGTTTACGCGGGATATCTCTTCCCACACGAAATATTGTGTCTCCCAGAGACCTGTTATTGAAACGTTCGAACAAATTTTTTATATATTCCCGTATGTTTTCATTGTTAAACTCGTCAGCATACTCGAGTATCAAGGCTTCACCAGACTCGCACATGGCTTCTTTCACGGACTCATGAATCTGCTTGTTGCTGATGGCTTCCCAGATGAATTTCATATCGGGATTAGTCAAATATCCCAAGTAGGCAGTTGCAGCGTGACCCATGTTGTGAATGAAGAGTTTGCGGTCTACGTATGCAGTTATGTTCTTTTTCGGTTCAATCCCGTCAACCTTCGGAACGCCACACTTGAAGGCTTTTGCGTCAAGAATTATCGTGTTGTAAGCTTCTGCATAAACCAACAAGGGGTCTTTTCTTCTATCCATTTCACTTATTATGGGAACCATTTTTCCGATACATGTCTCAACAAGTCCCGCTATGGAATCCAGACGATACTTCTTTGGCAGACACTTCGACAAACCTTCGCTGAACACTAATGGAGAGTTCTTAATGTTTTCGCAAATTATGATATCTACAGGACCTTTCCCAAGTTTGGCTCTTTTTGTTAGTCCTCTGGATATGTATGGGTAGACGCCTTGAAGGTTATTGACTCCGACAGCTTGTGGATATGATGTCTGCGGAAACTATTTCGTTTATTACTTTAGCTGAGTTTTTGATGTGTACCGCTCGGACATTCTCAACGCATATTATCTCTGGATGTTTATCCTTTACCTCGATTCTGTATGCTTTCTGCTTGTTCAACGCATGGACGATTTCATCATCCACATCGACAAAGACAACCTCGTAACCTGCTTTTGAAAAGAGCTGACCCACTAAAGACCGTCCAATATTTCCTGCGCCAAAAACAACGATTTTTTTCATATTGGAACCTTGCCATAACAGGATTTTAGCAGTCAACGAGATGTTCTTTAAGGAAAGCTTTTTCCTTGTTTAAACTCCAGCCTTCGACATCTAACAGCTGGCTTCGAGTGTGTGGGTATATTACGCCTTTTCCATTAATCCGCCGTTGTCTTATGGCATGTATGAGGGGAATCGCTGCGTCCAATCCTCCACATTTGACTACGTAATTGCCGGGGTCAATGAGAGCTTCACTCATCATTCGAAGCGTAGCTGCGACATGCAAGGGTTCACTTCCACTCGAGCCCACTATTGAGATTCCATCGTAGTGAATTCTGTGAGTGTCAATTTTGACCATCCTATCATTTGAGTGGATTCCGCCAAAAAAGTGGACAACGCCCTTCGGAGCTAAATATCCAAGAGCAGCTTCATGAGCAGATGGGTCACCGACTGCAACAATCACGTCGTCTGCTCCGACTCCCCCCGTCGTTTCCAATAATGTATTACCAATTTGTTCCGAAAGAATGCAGAAAAGTTTGATTCCTTGTTTGTCTGCCCTGTTGCCAAGGGCTTTATGTATTGATTCGATTCTTTTTTGATGATGCCCCGACACAATGATGGTTTTAGGATGATGCGCCATAGCGATCTCAGCGTTCATGAGACCCATAGGTCCATCGCCCATGATGAACGTAATACCTCCCTTCCTTGGTCCTAACTCGATCCGCTGCTGATTAGCCAATTCACTTGTATTAAAATGAACAATCTTTTCTTGTGCAGCTATAACGCACGAAATTGGCTCAGCTAAGGCTGCCGCAAAATATGGAATATTGATGTTTTGAAGTTTAAGTAGGCAGCCAGCCCCAATTGTCTCTTCCGTGATTTGAACATATTCAGCGAACAGTCCCGGCAGAGTATAGCCCACAGCCACCTTACTGATTCCTTTGGCGTTGTCCCTGTATCTATCCCTGTAATGGCTGGGTCCTCTTGGGACTGCGGGTTGAATAGCAAACCTCTGACCAGCTGAATATTTGTTTTTAAGGTTTTTTCCCACTTTAACGATCGTGACAGCGCCTTCGTGACCAATTATTCTGGGATACTTTGAGACATCCCAACCATACAATAAAGGGTGAGACGAGCCTTGATCTATGAGCTTATTATCTGAAGCACATGCCATAGCTGCGTCTACCCTTACTAGAAGTTGGTCATCGTTGCAGTCTGGCACTTCCACGGTTGACAATCTCAGATTCTCTTCGCCAACACCTGAGAGAACAACTGCCTGCATAGTTTTAGGTATATGGTATTCCTCAGATACTTCCAAATATTTGCTTAGTTTAGTCATGCACAGGCACAACCAAGTAATTTTAATTTTTAGTCAAGGAGTTGATTCTAGCTATCAAATGTTGCATATATAACAATTATTTAGGCAACCAAACAGTCATAGAAAATTGATAAAAAGACGTTGATGTCTTCTCAAGATACTCCTCGAACTACCTACAAACTGTCTAAAAGCTAGCTGACTAAAACATCATTTTTTATAATAATTCTAGTGGGCCCGCTGGGATTTGAACCCAGGACCTTCAGACTCCGCAGGCTAACGTCCTAATCCTGACTAGACTACGGGCCCATTCCAAAGAAAAAGAAAAGTCCTTTCTTAAGACCTTTTAGGCGCTGTTTATTATTTGTTGTTGTAGGTTTATTGCTTGTACGTGGGCGTGTTTGTGAAGAGTTCTTTTACAACTTTCACGGAGGCTTTCGGGTCTCGGGTTCTTGTGAAGATTCCTTTTCTGTTAAGCGTCGTTCTTCCGGGGCTTTGCCCAACTTTGAAGTCTGCGAAGTTCCAGATGTGCCCGCCGACAACGTAGTCTTTCGACAAAAACACCTTCCAGTACGTTTTTATAAGTTCAGCCTGGTACTCCTCGGACCACATTTCAGGCGGATCCTTGTGGACTCCGTCGATCGCGTCAGCCCCAAACTCCGTCACTATAATGGGTTTGTCAGGGAACCTTTTGTGAATTTCGTCCAAAGTTTCGCTTAGCCTTTTTTCTGCTGTAACTAAATCTCCGTACAGTGTGTACCAGCCAAAATAGAAGTTGTGGCAGAGGATGTCAACGATGTCGAGGCAGAGGTCATTCAGAGGTCTATCCGAGACAAAGGTTACTGGTCTGGTTGGGTCGGTTTTGTTTGCTTCGTTTTTCGCTTCTTGCAGGAGGGTTCTGAAATCTTCCTGTTCGCTGTCTGGTTCGTTGAACAGGCTGTACATGATGACCGATGGGCGGTTTCTGTCCCGCTTTATGGTTTCTTGGGTCACACGTTTCACTTTTTCGATGATTTCAGGGTCGTCGAAACGTCCAATTGCTTTTCTGAAGCCCACTGCAGGCGTCTCAAGGATGACGAGGAACCCGTATTCGTCTGCCAAGTCAAGGTTGCTTCTCGAATATGGATAGTGAGTGGTCCGAAAAGAGTTGCAGCCAAGTTCCCTCATCAAACCGTAATCTTTCCTCAAAACAGCACCATGAACGACTTTGCCTAAAACTGGGAAGTCTTCGTGCCTTGCGCAGCCTTTAAGGAAGACTGGGCGACCGTTCAACAATATTTTGCCATTTTCGACTTTGACTGTTCTGATTCCTAACCTCACATCTTTCCTGTCTATCTCCTGTTCATCCAGTATTATGCTTACCTTAAGCGTGTATAGGTTGGGCGATTCGGGGCTCCAGAACTTCGCAGCTTTCAACGTTATCTTCTGGTAAAGTGACTTTGGAATGTGCGGAGACGCCATGTAACTTACTCGGCTCTCTGCGACCAGCTCGTTTCCGTCATACATCTTGAGGTTCACCTTGCAGAAGCGTTCCTTTTCTAACTCGCTTAAAGCTTCAATGTCTATGTCGAGGATTCCGTCGAATTCTTTTATGCTGGTTCTCACCCACACGTCCCTTATGTGGATTTTATGAACCGCCAAAAGGTTAACCTCCCTTTGGATACCGCCATATTGGAAGAAATCGAAGTATGTTTGGTTCATTCCTTCTCCGGGCGGGATAGTCCTTTTTGTTAACGTATCGTCAACCATGACGACCACTACGTTGTTGTCGCCAAACTTCAACGCCTTTTCCGCGTTAACCGCAAATGGAGTGAAACCTCCCTCATGTTCACCGACGAAGAAGCCATTCACCCAGACCTTAGCATTATAATTTACACCTTCAAAGCCGACAAAGACAAGCTTGTCACTCCAGCCCACTGGAACAAAAAACTCCCTCGCGTACCAAGCAGTTCCCATGTACCACATGTATTCCGAAGACTGCTCATTCCATGAAGCAGGAGCATAAATTTTATCCCAACCTGCGAAGGACGTTTGTTCAAACCATTTTTGCTCTTCGCCTTTCTTCTGCAGGTCGGTTCTGAAATGCCAGAATCCTGAAAGGTCAACCGTTTCACGTCCGGATCCGAAATCGACTTTCATCATCATAATCACCTAAACATCAATATGTGAATAGTTCATGCAACAAGGTTATAAAAAACTTAATGTTGCCACTCTCGGAATAGCATAATGTTGTGTTAGATGCGCCTAAACTCTTTCATGAACCCGACTATGCAGTCCTTTATCGATTTAATGAAGGGGTGCCTGATTTTCTGTGGCTCCCCCAAATTCTCAAGCCTGTCAACCCTGAACGAAATAGGCGGGTGAGGATTCCAGTTGATCCAGCTTTCGATTCTGTTTGAGTGCACCCTTTCAAGACTGAATCCTCCGATAACCAATTTTCCTTAGAGCACCAGCAAGAATCTCTGGTCGCCCTAACATAATTGCTGAGTCAAGGTCCGCTCTGGCCTCAAAAAACTTTGCAATAAAGTAAATAGCTCCCAATGCGAACATCAAGTAAAGGAATCCAAAGACCCAGATGTAATTCCAAAGGTAAATCCTTAGCAGATACTCGGCTGAGACAAGCGTAAAAAGCGCCATTGGGTCCCTTTTCTTAACGTGGCTCATTTCGTGACCGACAACTGAGAGAACTTCGTCATCATCAAGCTGCACAAGCAGACCAGTAGTGATGAGAATTAAGCCGAAACGTGGACTAGGTCCGGTGGCAGCAGCGTTCGGGATTATGACATTTGACAATTTTATTTTGGGTATAGACATCCCGAACCTCGTTGCAGCCTCTTTAACGATCCTGTAGACATCCACTGTTTTTGTCACAATGTTTTCGGGTTTGATGTTGATGCCATTTTCGTTAAATATTTCTTGGGCTGTCTGTGCGTCGATGGGTCTTCCAAGAGTCAACGTTTTGTTCTGAATCGCCCTTTTAACCTGTAGTACTTTTCGCGGGCATTCTTTTCCCTGAATATTTCAAATTGCTCTGGCGGAATATGGTACTGGACAATGTGAACGTAAGGATTCGACGCGGTGATTGACCAGTCTCCCATGCTTCCCACAATCTTGTGCGAAAAAAGAATCATGACAAATTGAGCCAACACCATAACAAAAGGAAAATAAATTAGGGGAAGATTGAAAACCTCAGTCATAACCATGAAAGCCGCATAACTCAGAATAATAGTAATGATGAAGAAGACAATCATGTTACCCATGAAAATCTGGTTGATAATCTTTCTCCGCGTGTTTTCGGTCTTTTCAGGTATGACCCTGTTTTCTGGCACCCACGCAAAGTAAAGCGTCGATCTGCGAATCTTCTCCTCATACATCTGAACAGCGATAATCAGGTCTTCCCTGAGTCTACCCAATACTTTTTGAGGATAATTGCCATAAGGCGTCAACTTTACCTCGACTGGGTTAGCTGCTGCAACTTCCACACTGATGTGCCACGCGCCCTTTGCATCGTTAAGCGTGAACGTGAGGACTTCCTTGCCTTCAGCGGTCCATCTTCCAACATTAGAAAAGTACGTGTAGTATGGAAGGATGCATTCTTGGTATATGAAAACCAGCATTTCGCTTAAGTAGGATGAAGCAACCTCTGTCCGAATCTGGAATGAGATTGGCGCTGACTGAGGGAGCTCCATTTTTTTCCTCTCTCAAAATAGTGGCACAATCATCTCTTATAAAGGTGCCTAAGAAAGGGGACAAAGAAAAGACTTCTTTGCTTTCTATTCTTCTATTTCTAAAATACCATTTTAGCTGTATTGATAAGCTTTTTATATTGAAAGTCCGAATTCATGTTACATCAATTAGTCTGGCGAAAGAGTCATGGAACCAAGTAAAAAACCCTTGAACATGCTGACGAGGCACATGAACGCCTACATCGTGATTACCCTAAAGAATGGCATAGAATACAAGGGCACAATGGTCCACTGCGACAGCTACATGAACATCATTCTAGACGGAGCCACCGAAGTTTACGACAACAAAATGCTCGCGAACTACGGAGAAGCACTCGTCCGGGGAAACAACATTCTTTACATAACGCTTGATGCAACACCCAAAAAAGAAGCATAATAAATTTTTACAATTGTTATTATTCAACCAAGTATTCGAATAATAGTTTGTTCTGTTTGCATGGTTTTCGGTAAGACTGAAATATTCCGTTTACTTTTTTTGTTACTGGACGATGACGTAATCGAGGTACTTTGACTCAATAGAGAATGATGGCTTTTCCCGCGACTGAGTCCACTATGAAAGTCAGCTCATCCTTCAGAAGGGTTTTCGCTTTGGCTTCTCTGTTTTTCAAGCATTTTCTCGAATGTCCAACGCGTCGCGGACCGAAGTTCCCGTTCTCTTTGAGGTGCAAGGTTCCGAATCGATATTTCCTTGAGTATGTTGCCATCTTTTTCTATATTATATGAATAGGCTTTGTCAGGCACAAGTTTTCCTTGGTTAACCAGCTCACGGTCTCTTTCCAGCATCTTCCCAATGATTCTGTCAACGAGAAAAGCGGTGAACGGCGGCGTGTTCTCGTTGAACTGCAGGTTCGGTTCTGGAACGATGCGTATCTGGTCGTCCTCAACATACATTGTAGCCAGCAGTTCGTCGGTTACCGTCTTCAATGGTATTGTCCTTAACTGTTTTTTGGTGGGAACAGGTTGAGGCTTAACTTCGGGCATGGAAGGAGGCTTCGCGATCTTTTCTGCCTTCTTAAAGCTTTTTTCGATTAAAAGTTCATTGATAAAATCAAGCAGGGTTCGTAAACCTTGAAGTTCAGCTTCTAAGCTTTTTGTCCGTTCTTCAAGAGTTTCTCTGAGTTCAGCAATTTTTCTGATTCGTTCTTCTTCCAAGGTTGTTGCCTTCCACACAAGTTAAAATAATTACATCTCAAATCCTATTTCGATAAGATTCTTTAAAAGGTTTTTCAGGTTAAAAAACCAAAATCCATCAACTGGAAGGTGTACTACACACCAACACAACGGTCTGCATACCTTAGGCAGGTAAAAAAACCATTTTTTCTTTCTTTTCTTCTCTCCTTTCGTGGTTGTTAAATGTTGAGAAGGTGTGTTACGTTTGGAATCTTTATGTATGTTACGACATAAACTGAAACCAATAAAATTGCGAAAGCGAAGAGCACCAAGTAAAGGTCTTTTCTTCCTATCTTGAGGACGTACAGGTTTGTTCGGTTCTTGGTGGCACCCCAAGCTCTCGACTCCATGGTTTCCGCTAATTCAAGGCTTCGGCGGATCGCGTTAACAATGAGCGGAATCAGAATCGGAATGTAGTTCCTTATTTTTTTGACAAAATTTCCGCCCTCAAGTTCAAGCCCCCGCGCCTTCTGGGCATCCATTATGGTCTGAGCCTCATCTGCAAGTACAGGTACAAACCTGACGGCTGTTGTGAACGCGAAGCACAGCTCATAGGGGACATGGCTTTGCTCTAACGCAAGACCGAGAAGGTCAGGCGACGTAGTGAGGAAAAACACTGAGAAGGACTCGATCAGAACCATGAACCTGACAGTTAAGGCCAGAGATCGTTCTATGACGGCTGATAGGGATTCGTAGCTGCCATAAAAATAGAGGGTTAAAAGGTTCATTCCGAATATTATGACAGCAAACATAGCGGACCCCTTCATGGAACGCAACCACTCTTTCTGGACCCGAGCAGCGAAAACCAATGGCATCTGAACAATGAATAAAACAAGAAGCGGAATCAGCTGACTGAACATAACAGCAACCGCGAACAATACGCAGACATAGACGAATTTTGCCCGAGGATCCATCCTGTGAACCGCAGAGGAGACGCTGCGGAACTTGAAACCATCAAACATGCTCATACGGGCTCACCTAACCTTCCCAGAAGTATTTTTGCTGCGTCATAAACATCTATGACCTCCGTAGGGACGCCTTTGCATTTGAGATTCGTGAAAAGCTGAGCAATCTGCGGGAGAACAACCGATGCTTGGTTGACAAGCTCATAGTTCGTCAAGATTTTTTCTGCTTCGCCCTGAGCCAGAATTTTCCCCTGCGCCATTAAGACTACACGAGGTTTGCATTCAGCCACAAACTCAATGTCATGAGTGACGATGATGACGGTTTTTCCCTGACGGTTCAGTTGCACGATGAACTGTCTCAGCCGTTCCTTCTGTTGATTGTCCTGCCCAATCGTCGGCTCGTCAAGTATTACGATTTTTGGGTCCCATGCGAGAACAGAAGCAAGTGCAACCCTTTTTCTTTCGCCACCACTTAACATGAACGGCGAAACTTTGCGATACTCCGTTAGGTCTAAAAGGTTCAAAGCCCACGTGACCCTTTCGTTTATGGCTGATTCGTCATACCCGAAATTTCTTAAGGCAAACGAAATTTCTTCTTCAACGGTTTCGCTGAAAAGCTGATGATCAGGATTCTGGAAAACAAAGCCGACTTTTCTGGCAAGAGTGGCTACGCTGACTTTTGTCGTTTCGAGGTCGTCGACCACAACTGTGCCCTTCGAAGGCTTAAACAAGCTGTTAATGTGTTTGACTAAAGTAGTTTTTCCAGCTCCGTTCTGCCCCATAATGGCGAGAAATTCGCCATCTTGAATATCGAGGCTGACTCCCTTTAGGGCTTCAACGCCGTTCGGATAAGTGAAATGAATATCATCGATCTTGATCAACCTGCTAAAACCTCTAACAAAGTTTTAGTAGCCTCATCCGCACTTAACGGAATGTTGCTCAGGTTTACGCCTTTTTCTTTGAGAATCTGGTAAAGCCGCGTTACCTTTGGGATTCCCACTCCGATCAACCGTGCTTCTTCGCTGCTGAGGATTTCCCTTGGAGGACCGTCTAAAAGGATTCTGCCTTTGTCCATGATTATGACTCGGCTCGCGTATTTCGAGGTTAAGTCAAGCCTATGTTCGACTAGAATCGTGGTTATGTTGAGTTCCTTATTGAGCGTGTTGATGACCTCAAAAATTTTCTGAGCTCCAAGTGGGTCTAAAAAGCTGGTGGGTTCGTCAAGAACTATGATTTCAGGCTGCATGGCAAGAACCGAGGCAATCGCGACCCGCTGTTGTTGACCGCCTGAAAGCTCGTAGGGTGCTCTGTCTTTGAGTTCAAAAACTCCAGTTGTTTTAAGAGCCCAATCCACTCTTCCACGAATCTCGTCCCTTGGCATTCCAAGGTTTTCAAGACCAAAGGCAACGTCTTTCTCCACTGAAAGCGCGAAGAGCTGGTTTTCTGGGTTCTGGAATACCATGCCTACGTGTTGTGCGAGCTCGTGGATCGGGTGTTCTGATACCCTTAATTCGGATACCGTTATTTCACCTTCGAGTTTTCCGCTGTAGAAGTGCGGGATGAGCCCGTTGAAGCATCTGCAAAGAGTGGTTTTGCCGCATCCGCTGGGACCAGTTAAAACTACGAATTCGCCTTTTTCGATCTGTAACGTCACGTCTTCAAAGGCGGGTTTCGTACCAATCGGGTAAGTATACATTAAATTCTTTGTTTCGATGATCGGCAAATTTCTGTTTCGCCACTGACGAAGTTGATAGCCATTTTATGGTTTGGAGTAGATACTTGGAATAGGTATACTTAAGTTCATTGTTTGGAATGTTAAATTTTGTTTATACTTGAACTCACATTACCAACATTCCAGAAAATATGGCATGGTTAGGCTAGCTAGTCAGTAAGAAATTTTCTTTTTAAATTGTGATGTAGCAAAGCAGAGGTTTTTTACACAGTTCTATATATGCAAAAATACAATGAATTTTTAGGGAACAACATGGGAAGATTGGAAATGTGAAGATAATGGTTGAAAAGAACGTGAAGGTTGAGTTAAGAGTTGAAGATGTGGAGCAATCTGACCTTACTAAAGAAATCGCTAGAATTGACCAAGCAACCATGAAGTTCCTGCAAATCGTTGAAGAAGACGCGGTTGAAATCGTAGGCAACAAGAAGACTGTGGTAAAGGTTCATGCTGCCCGTCCTGAGGATAATAATAAAAAAATAATCAGAATAGACGCATTCACACGGCGAAACGCTGGAACAACAATTGGAAAAAACGTTGTTGTCTCTAAAGCTGAAGTATCAGATGCCAAAATAATTGTTCTGTCTCTCAAAGGCATTCGATTAGCAATGGACGATTTTCTCGTAAAATTTTTAAAAGATTCCCTTTTTGGGAGACCACTGATGAAAGAAAACATAATCGAAGTGATGATGTTGGCGAATCCAGTTCCGTTCATCGTCATTGACACACAGCCCTTTGGATCTGTAAGAGTCTCAGGCAACACAGAAATACGAGTATTAAACATTCACAACGAGCATTCAATATAAATAGAAATATTCCTTGCTACACTAATATCCCTTGAAACTTTCTCTAGACATTATTGTTCAACTTTGACTTGGTTTTTATTCTCTCCTCAAGAGCTGAGTTGATTTCTATGCCTATGCACCTTCTGCTTGTTTGTAAACAAACTTTCAGGGTGGTGCCAGAGCCGAGAACGGGATCTACGACCAAGTCGCCCTTGTTTGAGGATGTGGTCACGCATTTTTCGACTAGCTTGTCTGGAAGCTCATTTCCTGCTGTTCGTATGCCTCGGTTGTAGGGTCTTTTAATGCTCCAAACGTCCTCTGCATAGTGTTGAGGCTTATTGAACACGTAATCTTTCATGTCCTTGACTAAAAGTAAAAGGTGGTAATGGGACGTTGTGAACCTTTTTTTCGTGAAGACGCCGAACTGGTACCTCCAGATGCAGTGGTTTAAAATGTAGAATCCTACTTCCTCAATGGCTTGATGTACAATGCCGAGGTTGTTCCAGCCTGAAAGCAGCCACATGCTTCCAGAAGGTTTTAACGTCGCATACGACCAGTTCAACAAGCTTTTCATGAATTTGGGATACTCATCCAAAGACACCTCTTTATAGGATAATGCGTCAGGCGTCCTGTGGTAAGTCTGCAGGTTACCTCGAAAATCGATGCCGAACGGGGGGTCCGCGAAAATTAAGTCAGCGTACTCATCGAGCTTGACATTTCGGAAATCGTCAAAGATAACTTTACAGCCATTGCTAACTTCGATTGTGCGAGCCAAATGTTTCATCCTTCAAAATCATTGGATAAGCAACAGCACTTTTTGCAGCTAATCACTTTTATTCACGACCAAACAGGTCTCGGTAAGGAGGAACGATGTCAGCTGTGAAACTCCGTATTCCCTCAATTGTTTTGACATGCGTAACAATTCCTTGAATAACCTCAAACGGTAGGGTTGCTATGTGAACTCCTAACTCCGCAACTTCCCTTGCTTGACGGGGATTTCTGATGCTGGCAGCGATGACCTCTGTTTTGAACCCATAGTTTTGATAGATTCTCAGGATTCTGGCCACAAGGTCTACTCCACTCCAGACTCCGTTGTCTTGCCCCATCTCCACAGTTTTCTTTTCACAAGCCTTTCTCGCGAGATTCGAGTCAAAGTAAGAGTCTTTCTGGAAATCCGTTCCTAGCTTCAGCCCCATTTTTATCCGTATGTAATCGTCTATTCTGCCTGCGAAGGGACTTGCATAAGCTGCTCCAGCTTTGGCTGCAAGCAATGCCTGTTCAGGAGTCATGATCAAAGTCACATTGACCGGTATGTCTTCGTTGCTGAGATGCTTTATTGCCCTCAACCCGTCGAATTCAAGACCATCGTTTTCTTGTAAGCTCGGATTCACGGGTATTTTTATCGCAACATTTCCGTAAGGGCTGAACTTTTTGTAAAGCAGCCTTCCCTGCGTGATCATTTCGTTAGCTGTTCCCCCGAGAACTTCAAGGCTGACTGGTCCGGGGGTGATTTTTACGATTTCTTCGATGTATTCCGCCATTGTGACTTTACCTTGCCTTTTATCCACGGCTTTTTTGATCAGCGAAGGATTAGTCGTTACGCCGTTCACTATCCCCCAAGAAATGGCAGTCTTTATCTCCTCGATTTCCGCGGTGTCAACGAAAATTTTCATCTTCGATCCTCCATTGTGACTCAATCCCTTTATGTGGTTACAAACATAAAACTTTTTCAATCTCCGCTATTCCGTTTTTTGTAGGTTTTTTGGGGTAATTGTAGATGGTGCCTCCTGGACGTTCATTATAATACGGTCTGTTACATCCTGGACAACCCGAAGTTCGAAACGGCTCACCAGTTTTTACGATTTCTAACAAATTGGTTTTTTGAAGCCCGAAGTCCACTAGACACCTCTTCTCAAACCTCATCTCCTCGTAACGAGACAAACCATGAGTAATCAAGTATTGTGCAAGCTGCATTCTACGGTAAATTTCAATCGGTGGTGGCGGATTGTGCTCCATGATTGTGCCAGGAACAGGTGTGAAAGCGAAAATAGCGGGATAGACGCCCATGTCGACGCATTTCTGGATTAACTTGATGAAATCTTCTTCTTGCTCTCCTAGTCCAGCAATCAAGTGCGTAGAAACGTTGTTTCTCCCAAAAATCTGAACAGTCTCTTCCAAGGACTTCAGGTGATTCCTCCATCTGTATGGTCCTCCAGCTGAAGCACCCTTCACTTCATCGAACAGTTTCTCTGTCGTAGCGTCCAAGGCAACGCTTATGCGGTTGACGCCAGCTTCAGCTAATGCTTGTATCTTTTTTTGAGATAGGGGTTGACAGGAAACCGATATCGGTATTCCGCATGTGCCACGTATTGATCTGGCTATGTTTATCAAGTCTCTCTGGACGTTCGGGTAGTTTAGGGCTTGAATGCACACTCTTTGAACGTTGCCTTTTTTGTGGGCTTCTGCGATGCGTGCAACAACTTTCTCGGTGGGGAACTCTGGCCAGATGACTCTTGAAAGCATGTCTGCCCTTCCGCTGCTTGTTTTTGACTGTGGACAGAAGGTGCAGCTGGCGGAACATTTGCCGCGTTTATAGGTCAATATGTATATTGTGGTTAGTAAGGTATTCAACCAGCCTTCGGTCAAACCTAAGATTATGGCTGAACCGACTGATATCCTGATTTTTCTAGGGATTTCTTCCACAGTCATTCAGTTAAACCTCATTGTCGCGTGAACGTAACGGTCATTATAAGAACCTTATACTACCTAAAAAATACGCAACTATACTATTTTGGGTTGTTCATGAACGATCAAGATTCCAGAGTTGTTTGCTGTCTAATTAGGTTTCCGTAACGATTATAGGAGTCTTGAGCCTACTTTTCGGTCGAATCAAAACGTGGAGACTGTAAAGTTGACTGTTGATTACGACGCTGTTAAGGACTTTCGCCTTAGTCGAGGCATGTCCGTTGAGGAACTTGTTGACCAGATGCGGGGTTCGTGGGGATTCTCAGCAGAAAAGGTTGTGACAGGAATCGATGTTCTGGAAAACATGGTTGCCGACAAAAAGTGCACCAAATTCTTTTCTTTCCCCGCCTGCATCGTAGCAACTGGGACGAGAGGCGTCATCAGGGAAATGGTGAAACGCCGCTTCGCCGATGTTGTTGTGACCACTTGTGGAACCCTTGACCATGACTTGGCGCGGTGCTGGAAGGACTATTACCGAGGCTCCTTTAACTTGGATGATAGGCGAGCTTCACAGAAAAAACGTGAACCGACTCGGAAACATTCTGGTGCCAAACGACAGCTACGGAATAATCATCGAAAAAAAGATGCAGGAGCTCCTTTCAACTCTTTGGGACGAAGGCATCCGCGAAATATCGAGCCGTGAGCTCTGCTGGAAAATTGGGGAAAGACTGTGCAACGAAGAGTCGATTCTTTATTGGGCAGCAAAAAATAGGGTTCCAGTCTACATTCCGGGGTTGACAGATGGAGCTGTGGGTTACCAGATTTGGCTTTTCAGTCAGGACCATAAACTGAAAATCGACGTTCTGAAGGACGAGCAGGAACTCAACGACCTGATTTTTGATTCCAAGAAGACGGGGGCTTTTGTTATTGGGGGCGGAATTTCGAAGCACCACGTTATTTGGTGGAACCAGTTCAAAGGAGGGCTCGACTACGCCGTTTACGTTACGACCGCTGTTGAGTGGGACGGCAGCCTTTCCGGGGCTCAAGTCAGAGAGGCTATTTCTTGGGGGAAAGTGAAGGAAGCCGCAAAGCAGGTGACTATCGAGGGAGACGCCACGGTTCTTTTGCCTTTAATGATTGCTTCCCTGATTGGTAGAACAAAAAACGAGTAAAATAGACCCTCTTTTCACTGTCTAGGATTTGTCATGGCTTTACTCTTTTTTAGTGTTTGAAATTATTCCATAATTGACAAAATCTTTTAATCTGAATTAAAGAACAGATGCATGTTATGATTGATTATTCGCAGATGCCCAGTGATTTTAAAGAACGAGTTAAACAGGCACGGCTTCTTAGTTGGAAGTATTTTGGGAAAAGAATCTGTTTTTATGCGCCAGGATTCGTTCACTACGAAAACAAATATTTTCGGTCTTCGCGGAATGCTTTTCCTTCGATTTCGATTACTGGAAGCTCCTGTTCGTTGAACTGCAGCCATTGTGGAGGAAAACTTTTAGAGACAATGATTCCAGCCACATCGCCCCAGACTTTGGTTGAAACGTGCAAGAAGATTAAGGCAAAGGGAGCTGTTGGCTGCCTAATAAGCGGTGGGTGTCTTCCAGACGGGTCGGTGCCAATAAGCGGATTTGTTGATGCGATTACTGAAGCCAAAAAGTTTGGGCTGACTATTGTGGTTCATTCGGGTCTTATAGATATTTATACAGCGAATAGGCTAAAAAAAGTCTGGAGTTGACGCGGTTTCAATCGACATCTTAGGCTCCGAAGAGACGGCGAAGGAAGTTTACCACGTTGATGCGACAACCAAGGATTACCACCAAAGCTTGCTTGCCTTAAAATTCTCTGGGATACCCTTCACTCCGCACGTTCTAGTCGGATTGCACTATGGCGAATTAAAAGGTGAACTGAACGCTTTAGAGATGATAGACTGAATTCCAGCCTTCAGCTTTGATACTGATTGTGTTTTTCCCGATTCGGGGAACAAGAATGGAGAATGTTAAGCCACCCTCTCTAGAAATTGTTGCCGACGTGCTGGTTAAAGCAAGGTCCATTATGCCTAAGGTTCCGATTGCCTTAGGGTGTGCTAGACCAAAAGGGAAACTTAGGTCGGATATCGATGTTTTGGCTATTGAAGCTGGAGTCAACGCTATAGCTTTTCCAACAGTTGAAGCTGTGAAGGCTGCGGAGAATCTGGGGCTCAATGTAAAGTTTTCTAGACTTATGTTGTTCATTGGTTTATTCGGATGTTGTGTTGGTTGATGGCGAGTGACTGTTTTTGTTAGGGGATTTCTGACTTTCGAAAAAGCGCCCTTTACAGCTCCCATCATTTGGTCCTTAAAGTCTGAGTAGACTTCGCTTATCTGTTCAGCGTCTTCTCTTGCCATTCCGCCTTTGATTAGTTGTTTTTCGAAGGATTTCCGTGCTCTTCTAACGCGCCAGCCTAAAGTCAGCCATGCGGTCAATAGGCTTCCAGCCATCTTCAGGATGTAGTAGCTGCCTTTGATGACGGTCACGATTGTCTTTATCTCCAACTTGTTTCCCTCAAAAAAAGGGGATTTAAACGGTTTTTTGCTCTTGTTTTTCCGCTACCTTCTTGCGGATTTCTTCATCGACTATTTTTGATACTTCGTCTTTGCTTGATCCATCCCCGATATGTATGCCTCCTTTTTGACTGGAAAGATCTTTGATTAGGCTTCCGATGTCTGTGAAGGTCTTCATGTAGTCTTGAGTCATTTTAACAGCGACGTCTTCCGGTAGTCCACCAGCTTTCACTTCCTTATAGAAGTTTGCTGCTGCGGCGCCCATGTTTTTTCCAGCTTCAGGCGAGAAGATTGCTCCTAACACGCCTTTTACTAGTGTCGGAACCATGTCGGAGACTGTCTTTAGAATCTTTTCAACTTCTTCTGGGTCTTCTGGCATTTCTTTTAACACCTCCATTGTTTGCTGAACAATACTTAGTGTGGTCACCCATGTTAACCATTATGGGCAAAAGTGACCAGATTAGACTATTTTTTTTATGTTATTCTTCATTGATGGATGTATTATTAATAAACATGGAATTATAGGGAATTTAAACTGAGGAATATTTTTCTTGAAGATACGGTAGAGCTTTTTTGCCAAATTCTCGTATGAACTTTTGTTCGTCTGGGCTGGAGCTGCCGACCTGTATTTCGTTGAAGCCGATTTCGACGTATTCCTCGATTTTCCGTATGAGATGTTCCATGTTGGTGTAGACTTTTCCTGCCAGTTGCGCAGGGTCAACTGTCTCTCCCATTTTGTCAAGTTCTCTCGGGTCACTGATGGGTCTGCTGAAGATGCCTGGAATGGTTGTTGCCTTCCAGACTGAAAGCGAGTCCAGTGCCCTATCGTAGTCTTCGTCGTAGGATACTTTCATCTCTACCATTTTGGGCATGTCTTCGATCCTTCTTCCGCTCTCCTTCACGCCTTCCTCGAAAGAAGCAAAAATCCGAAGAACGCGTTCGCGGTCAAAATCAGTTGTCATAAGGGCATCCCCAAGTCTGCCAGAAGCTCTGGACGCTCTGGTTCCAGAAGCGGCAAAGTAGATAGGGATTTTCTTCATCGGCTTAGTATATAGGTTTGTCTTTCTTAAATTGTAATACTTTCCTTTAAAATCCACGAAGTCTTTCTCCCAAAGAGACTTTATGATCTTTACCGCCTCCACCGTTCTCTCGAGCCTTTCATCAAAAGAAGGCCAATTGAGACCTATTGGTTCCTCGTTCATTGCCTCTCCTGTTCCCATGCCGAGAAAAATTCTACCCGGATACAGTTCATCCAGTGATGCGAAGGCTTGGGCGACGATTGCGGGGTGATACCTGTAGATGCAGGTCGTGACGCCAGTGCCCAGACGAACCTTTTTTGTTTTTGCCCCAGCAGCAGCTATCCATATCCAAGCGTGCCCCGAATGTCCATCCTTATGGAACCAAGGTAAGAAATGGTCGCTTATGCAAACGAATTCGAAGCCCTGTTTTTCAGCTAATGCAGCATAGGTTAACAATTGGCTGGGCTGATATTTCTCCTCAACAGCGCGATACCCGAATTTAATCATATTAATAAAATTTCCGTGTAAGTATATATTTCCCAATAATTTCGGTGTAACTGATGTTATCGCCAAGCCTACTGAAAACTATTATAATGTTCCTAGCATCCTCAGAATTTATCATTTATGTTTACTCGATGAGTTCGTATTTTGTTCCGAACCCTTCCACTTGGCGGACGACATACATTTTTTCGAGGTTTTTGAGTCTGGCTCTGACGATTCTTCTTGACGCTTTGCCCCTCATCGTCTCGACTTCGCGGGTGATTGCGGACGTGTTCAGCGGACCTTTCAGGGCTAAGGCTTGAACGATGCAGCGGGAAATCTCGTCTTTCGAAATCCGTGTTTCCTTGATGTACCGTTCAGCCAATTTCAGGCGCGACAAAACCTTGATCGGCTCGTCGTACAATCTTACCCCGAGCCTAACAAGCCTAAGTGAGGAGGCAACTTCAGCGTACTCAGGTTTTTCGAGAACCATCGTTTCCAGAACATCGAGTCTCCGCATTATGGTATCCAGTTTCTTGCTGACCTCTTCGAGACGGTCGGAGACTCCTTGTTCGCTCAATTTTTTGCACTAACAATGTATGCGTTTGGAAATAATATTTGCTTCTATTCTATTTAAGACATTCACAAACGGAATCCACGGAAACTTCGTAGAACAGCAGGCTCAAGCGTTCCCATCTGGTCTGTTTTGTGTGAAAAACAAGTTTTCCGTTTGCATGACAAACATTTTGTATAATTAAAAAACCATCACGACTAACGAAACAAACACGTGTCTATGTTTGCGCCCAAAAACAACAGAACAGGTGCGCTGCAAAACAGACAGGTCTTTTTAGGTTGCGATATGTTACATAAAATTGAAACTCGGATGATGAACAAATCAGACCTGCCAGAGATGCTGAAACACATAATTCTAAAGTGAATAACATTAATCAACTAAATAATAGAAAATAAAGCGTAAACATAAAAAATACAAAAATAAATAAACATTTTTAGAGATACATTAAGTCTTCAGACATCTCCTATGTTGAGACTTGGTGAAACAACGTATGGTAAAGTTCGGGTTGGATTTGACGATTTGGCCTTGGGAATACAGTACGTTTAACGAGATTGTTGAGACAGCTCAACTCGCAGAAAAACTTGGCCTCGACTCCGTTTGGATGTCAGACCACCTCATGTACACCGTTCCGAACAAAGGTTCGCTGGAAGTGTTTGCCTCATTATCCGCTGTAGCTGCGAGAACCAAAAAATTGACGATTGGAACAAAGGTTGTCTGCGCTCCATTCCGTCACCCCGCGCTTATCGCCAAAGCAGGAGCCACATTGGACATAATATCGGGCGGTCGCTTCATCCTGGGAGTCGGGAGCTGGATGGTACAAAAAAGAATTCGAAGCCTTCGGGTTCCCCTTCGAAAGAAAAACAAGCGTGATGCACGAGGCTGTAGAGATAGTTAGGATGCTGTGGGAGAAGCCCTCAGTCAATTACGATGGAAAATTCTACAAGATCAAAGACGGCACCTGTTTACCTAAACCCCTTCAGAAACCTCATCCGCCCATTTGGATCGGAAGCTCAGGTCCACGCATGCTGAAGTTAACAGCTGAACTGGGAGACGGCTGGGTCATACCTAACCCAACCGTGGAAGAATACCGTCAAAAGCTAAGCATTATACGGAAGCATGCAAGAAAAATTGGCAAAAAAAGCGAACAGATCGAAGCAGGATACTACGCCTATGCCAGCATATCTTCAGACTCTGAAAAGGCGCGGAAAACAGCTGAAGAACAAATCCTGCCAGAAAGAAGACGTGCAGTGAGACCTAACTTAACCCTTAAAGACATTGAGGAAATCTGTTTAGTCGGAGACCCCGATGAATGGATAAGCAGAATTGAGGAATACGTGAAGGCAGGAGCTGAACATATTATTGTAAAAATTGTTCCGACGAACCATGAAACCCTTCGACTTTACGCCGAAAAGGTGATACCGTACTTCAAACCTAAAGGTGATTAGACTCAACTTATTTGAATAATCCTTATTGGTTCCGAAAAGAAAAACCAATCAACCGTGACGAGAATTGCTTGAAGGAAAAAATGTCCGTTTGAGAATTTTGGAAAAAGAAGATCTGCCTCTTTTCGCTGAATGGAATAATGACCCAAGGTTCTCAGGCGAGTTTGAACCTTTCATACAAAGTTCTTTTGCTGAGTTTGAGAAGTGGTTTGATGGTCTCCGTCCTGAGGAGAAGTGGTTTATTATCGAGAAGAAGGATGGAACCAAAATTGGTCAAATAATCTGTTGTCCGAGAGGTCCTCATTATTCTGTAGGCTTCAGAGTTATGCCTAACGAAAGAAACAAGGGATTTGGGACTAAGGCTATTAAAATCGTTGTGGACTACCTCTTCCTCTCGACTGGCATAGTCCGTATTGAGGCTGAGGCAAACCCGAAAAACATTGCTTCAATTAGAGTTTTAGAAAAGGCAGGATTCAGTAGGGAAGGACTGATACGTAAATCGGTTTTTATCAGGAGAGAATGGAAAGACGGAGCCCTATACAGTATTCTCAGGGACGAATGGAGAAAGCCAAAAATCTTCAAATGATCTTCATTCAAAAAAGTAATAAGAACATCTGCACCAAGTGTAAGGAGCCATTTCCCACGTTTTAAGATATTCTAGAAACATATTTTTAAACGAATTCGTTTAAAGCCCCGGGCGGGATTTGAACCCGCGATCCACAACTTTCTTTCTTTTTTGAGGATACAAGGCTGTTGCTCTAACCGCTAAGCCACCGAGGCTTGAACATGCACTATTTACACGGCAACAACAAATATAATAGCGTTACTGGTACTGCGCAATTGAATTAAGTAACTTTAGGGTTTTCCCTCGTTTAGCACTTAGTTTTTCTCCGAATCGCAGTAAAAATAAATACAACGAACTGAACTAAAAGGCATACACTGAATTATGCGTCTGGTCTTGAGGAGAAGTTGGCGTTGAAAGGAAAGCCGCTTGTCGCCATCGTGTCAGCGGGGTTGTCCAAGTTCGGCAAGATGGAAGACTTTTCAGGAAGAGAACTGTTCGCCCAAGCAGCATTAGAAACTTTTGAAAGATGCCCAAACTTGAACCCGAAAAAAGACGTTAAAGGTCTCTTCATCGGCATGATGAGCGAAAGCTTCGAACACCAGGGTCACTCGGCGCCTATGCTTTCAGACTGGGCAGGGCTTCTGCCTGTTCCAGCAATCCGAACTGAGATTGCGTGCGCTTCGTCTGCCGCTGCGTTGAGGACTGGGATTTTCAGCATACTATCCGGCTTCTATGATGTTGTTCTGGTGGGCGGGTTCGAGAAGATGACGAAGAAAACCACTTTAGAAACCACCGAGTTTCTGGGAATGGCAGCAGACTATCCTTTTGAACAGTGGAACGGCATCACGTTTCCGGGACTCTTCGCGTTGATGGCTACGGCTCACATGCATGAATATGGCACAACTGAGCAGCAGATGGGTCTCATTGCGGTGAAAAATCACCATAACGGTTCCTTAAATCCGAAGGCCCACATCCAAAAAGAGGTTTCGCTTAAAACAGTGATGGCTTCGAGGATGATTGCGACCCCCCTTAAGCTTTATGACTGCTCCCTAATTTCGGATGGAGCCAGCTGCGTTGTTCTAACGAAACCGGAGATTGCCAAGAAATACGCAGATAACCCGGTTTACATAACAGGTTCAGGTCACGCAAGCGACACCCTTGGACTTTTCCAAAGGGAAAGCTTCACCTCAATAAAAGCTACCATAAACGCAGCGAAAGAAGCCTACAATATGGCTTGTATAAAACCTGCCGACGTAGATATAGCTGAGGTGCACGATTGTTTCACGATAGCTGAATTAATCGCCTACGAAGACTTGGGATTCTGTAAGCCTGGAGAAGGAGGAAAATTCATCGAAAAGGGCGTGCCAACTTTGGATGGAGACCTTCCAGTCAATACTAGTGGCGGCTTAAAATCTAAAGGGCATCCGGTTGGTGCAACAGGCATAGCTCAGGTGTACGAAATTTTCCTTCAGTTAACGGGGCAAGCTGAAAAACGGCAGGTCGAAGGTTGCAGTGTTGGTTTGACGCAAAATCTTGGCGGAAGTGGAGCTTCGTGTCTGGTCCACGTTTTCAGGAGGAGTAAATGATGGAAGGAACAGGTCAGCAGGTTAATGTGCCTCCGTTCACTATTGAGCAGTTCTTCAAGTCCTTGAAAGAGAAAGCTGATGGCAGCTAAATGCGCTCGATGCGGAACCTTGTATTTGCCCCCGAGACCCGTGTGTTCAAACTGCTATTCAAAAGAGCTTGCATGGACCCAGCTTAAGCCGAGAGGGAAACTGGCGACATACACCGTTATCCACATTGCTCCTGAACTGTTTCAGAACATGGCTCCCTACGCATACGGCATCGTAGAGTTGGAAAATGGGCTTAGGCTGCCTGGAATGATAAGAAACGTTGAACACGAAAAGTTAAAGGTTGGAATCGAGCTGGAAGTAGACTTCGACACCGAGTCCTCTTCAACATGGCCTCAATGGCCAAGATACTACTTTAGACTCCCATAATCATTTTACGATGGGTTACTAACAACTAACAAAAAATTTTGAAAAAACATAGTCAATAATATTCACAGCAGGCGATACTATGCGATCCTCAGATAAAGGCATTAAGCTTATTGTCCGTGGCGACGGCATGGGCAGTCTGCATTCATGCAACTTGGCTGTGTCCAAAGCCTTTAAAGAAGGTATTCTAACCTGCGCTGCCATATTGGCACCTACTCCTTGGGCTCGTGAAGCAGCTGAAATGGCGAAGGTTAATCCATCTTGGTGCTTAGGCGTCCATCTGGCAGTCATTGGAGAATGGAGAGGATACCCATGGAGGCCAGTGCTTCCATATGACCACTTATCAAGCATCACGGATGATGATGGCTTTTTTCATAGGTCTCCACGGGAATTCTTTGACAGTAATCCTGACAACTAATTAGTCAACTTATTTATAATCTCTCAGCCGTAGCCAGCTATCATTCCACTGTCATAATTATAATCGGTCAGCCATATTTTCGGTCGTTCGTCCCGCAGCAATTAAATAGTGACTTGCGGTTTCAGGTTGTTTCCAGCCGAACCAAGCTAATAATTCTATTAATGTAGTCTTCTTATTTTCTGCGAATTTTGAAGTCTCTATTGAGGCGAAAATAATGAGGATATAATCGCCCGTTCGTAACATTTGAGATTAAAAACCAGCCAGTCCAGCGGCATATTGGAAAAATTCTATCTTCTGGACCCTTTGCCAGCTTCCAAGCTTCAATTATACTTTGAACACCTAAACGGTCAATCGGAATAAAAAGAGGTGAAAGTCTTTTGCCACGTTTTCGAACCTCTCTTGCGGTAATTCTTCACTTATCTCCTACAATTTCAACATTCTTTTTAAGTATGCCGTGGATCTCTTCAGACTTCTTTTCTTCATATTCACCAGTCCAAGTTTTTGGACTTGTGGTATTATCCCATACTTTAACTTTGTAAATGTGAATGGGATCACCACAAATCTCAGTTATCCTTAATCCAGTATAGAAAAGAATGCTGAGAAGACCACAAACAGAAATTGGTTTAATTCTCAATGCGGCTGGACCTGCAGCCGTTTTTCTATTAATTTCTCTAAGTTCTTCAAGCTTCTTGGCATTCTCATAAAATCCTTCAAATTCAACCGCTGAAAGAGTTTCTTCTCTCTTATTTCGATATCTAGATTTCTTTAACATTGTTTTTAGACCTCTTTTTTACCTTGAGCCTTGGCTTGAGCCATTGCATATTCCATCATTGCAGCGTGTTCCAAATCTCTGCGTGAACCAGTCGGAATTAATACCGTCTCAGCCTCACTCTTCGCCTTTCTACAGCGTGAACAGTAACCAAGGCTCTTAACTTCTTCATTATGCCTTAACACTTCGTTCAAAACCAAATAGTAACTGTGTCCACTCTCACTAACTATTTGGGCTATAGTCTTCAAATTGTTTCGACACTTCCAAATTTTTAAAGTCGGGTTTTAGCACACACATTTATTTTTTTTTCGGTTTATGTCTTCTTCCTCTAAACGGAAAACAGACTTTTTAGTAATTTCCGCTGAAAACCAAACGTTTCACACTAAATGACTATTTAGTGTGATATATATAATTTTGTATGAGACCATTAAAAGAACCTTAAAAAAGAATTATTTTCCCCTAGGGAATGGGCATTACTGCATCGAAGAGGTCTTCGAATTCGATATCTTAGACTTAAGATTACTAATTATATTGAATCATGGCTTTCAGTTTATTAAATGGTTTACTAAAACAAGGTTCTAAGGGGTCCATCGTTGATATCGTAACGCAGCGTCAGCGTCACCATCGCCGATTTTTACTAATTTTTTATTAAATAGACAGTTAGCTCATACAATGGGCATCTTTTACATTGAAAGGTCGAGCTTTTCCTCTACAAATGCCTAAGTCTTCACCATCCACTTTTCCGAGGTCTCGAGGACTGATTTCCGAGCCAGTCATACAAAAAATACAAAATTACAGAGCCAGCAATCGCAACAGCTAAAACACAATGCCAAGGGTGAATCATGAGATACTGAACAAGGTTATTTAAAACGTCCATTAAGTCACCTTCTATAACCCTTGAAATCGGTCTTTTTAGTCAATATTATCACCTGAAACGAGCCGCCAAGTAGATTTCTGGATATTTTTGTTTAAGTTCGACTCTTGCTTTAACTGATTCGACACGGTCAGAACTGAACGCTTTTCTTATGAGCTGTTCAGCCTTAACGTTTTTTTGGTGTTTTGCTAGTGCAACAGCAGCAGAACGACCGACATTCTTTAATTTTTCACCGAGCTCATGTTCATAAGCAAACTCTTTACCTTTCCAATAGGCTTGTTTTCCTAAAATCATAGCTCCCTTAGCAACCTTTTTGACGCCTGAACCGATTCCTCGAGCCAGTTTTCCGACGATTTCACCGATAGAATTCGTTACGACCACTGAGACAGCTCTCTGATCCTTTCGTTTTCTCTTATTATCAGCACCGTGTAAAGCCTCCTTTGGCGACCTTGCAATTATTTCGACGACTTCATTAGAACCGTCTAAGTATCCAAAGGTCACGTGGTAAGCTCTTGGCTCATGAGATGTTGAATAATCCTCTCAGCTTATCGCTGCATTTCCCGCAATGTTTCGTTTTTATAGACTTATCAGTTTTGCAGTAAATCCCTTCTTGGATCCTAGTCCTTCGAACATACGAATTTCCTCGGTTCCCTCGACCTCTCATATAATCGTGGATATGATGTCCATCCCGAACATGGCTTGAAACATGATGTCTTATTGGTGTTCTTCTTTTCATTCAATCACCTCCCCTTGAAAATACAAATTATTATAACATTTGCCACAATAATGGGTTAAGACGTTTTTTCTTTCCCATTTTTTCCTTTCTTTTGCACCTTGAGTCTTAGTAACTACGATGTCATTTTCTACAAATCGGTGACCGCAAACGTCACATCTCAAGCCTGAAAACCGAGCCCAAGACTGAAAAACATACGTTCTAAAAACCATTCAGTCACCTGAACAATTTTTCATAGCAACCTTGACAGTAATGACCGATAACATGAATTGAAGATCCGCCAAGCCTTGAAACGCATAAATCACCATTTACGAATGGTTTTTTACATACGTCGCAAATTTTGAACAAGATTCTACTTGACGGAGCATAAAAGAAAAACTTGAAAGTCATTACCTTTTCCTTCTATCAGTGCTTGGTGTTTTCCGTTTCAGTCGTTGCCTTGAAACCTTCGTCAAATTTTTATTGCTCCTAAAATTTTTTCAAATTTTTCCGTGAACTGGATTACAGGTTCTCGGGAAACAAACTTGATTTTCAGCCATTCACAAAGGCTTGCAACCTCGCAGCCTTTGCATGTACTCAGCGGTTCAGCGGTCTTTCTGCCAATACAAGACGGAAATTCAAAATCGTGGTCGAGAATCTTTACTGATTCAGTCGTTTTTTCAGAATTTTTCAAGTGTTGTCCTATGGTTTGAATGACGTTTATCTTGCGATTTTATCGTCATACCATAAACGCACAACCTAATGACCAATGCCCTGATCTAACTTAACGATGTATATAAGTTTATGGAAACAGTTTAAAAAATTGTAGTGGCATATCTGAGGTGTTTACCCTAGCCTTTTCGCCTCAAAAGTATAGCTGTTTAATTATATTCTTCATGATGACTTTTATTATATTCTTAGTTGAGTGAATTATAGCTGTTTCAGCCTTTATCCTTAGTTTAGATAATTATAACTGATTTATTGCGAAGGATAAAACAATGAGCCATTTAATATTATCATATATAACATTAAATATGGTGTTTTTTGGTCGGACCCCTGAGTTTATCTTAATGCGATAAGATAAAACAATGGTCTTTTTGGGTCGGAAAGTCTTAATTTTGAAACAGGAAAATATGACAGTTGAAAAATTTTTAGAGCTTTCTTCTTAAATTCTTTGAAAATCTCTGATAATTGTGTGATTTCAAGCTCTATACTAGAGAGACGGCTTTTAGACTCCAAATTTTCAGTAGCATAACGGTCTATGACTTTCTGCAAAGCTCCTATTTTATCATCTACTTTTTCATCAACTTGTTTTTGAATCTGTTGTAGATCCACTACGCCGCCGAATATTGAAATAGATAGTTCTCCTTGCTTGTAGAACTTGGCTAAGTCCTCAGGCGTGTATCTACGGTAAACCTCAGTCAAATAACCTTCATGACCCATCAAAGCTTCGGTTACGTCGACGGGAATAATTGTAGCCATCCGAGTCCGAAAGAACTTTCGCAATACGTGAGGATGCACAAGATGATAGTTTGTCTGAGTGTCCTTTTTCCCGTTTCCAGTCTTCTTTAAGGCAATATTCCAAATATACCTTGCATTAAAACTTGTGAATGGAAAAATCCTAGGATCATCAATAGACTTTCCAAATCGGCTTCTTGCGACGGCTGAACCCAAATAGTCTTTTCTGACCTTGAGCCATTCCTCGACGGCTTCGCTGGCTTCTTTTGAAATAAACGCTATCCTCGAGTTTTTGGTCTTCGTAAACGACGCTTGAATGTTAATACGTGTAGGATCTCCGAACTCTATGTTTTCAGGCACAAGACTAAGAGCTTCACCGATCCTCATTCCTGAACTGCACATTGTCAGAAACAGAGCCTTTCCTTGAACTGGTAAGTGTGTCATGATTTTCCTTAATTCTTCATTGCTCGGGACCTTGTCAAGCGTTAGAGCCTCTCGTTCCTCTTACTCTTCCTCTTATCCTTCTCCAGAACTGTTGAGACATCTCTATTCCATTCTCTAAAAGAAACATACGAACTGCAGTAAGTCTAAGTTTTACGGTTTTAGGTGCGTAGTCCTTGATCGCTATTAAAAAGGTCTGAATGTCTTCTTCATAATTCCGCTTGTCATTAAGGTATCTTTCAGCTAATCCTTCAAGCCCGTTTCGTTCGTTATAGATTGCTTGGAAAAAATCTTTCAAACCGCTTTTGTATGCATTAACGGTTTGGACGCTGCCATATTGTTTAAGATACTCTAATTTTGCCATACTGAAAGAATACTACTGATTAATATATAAAGTTAACTATTCTGTTGTCCTGACTACATTGAAGTGAAAAATGAGATTAAAGCCCAAATTGAGCTTCTAATGAAATGGGGCGTAAATCCATGTTATCTTGACACACACTACATAGGCGATAGCGAAGAATCTGGCAGAGAGAAAGAATTCCTTAAGGTAGTGAAGGAACTTTCAGCGGAATATAAGCTGCCAATTTCAGGTCATTCAGACTAGAAGATTGTTGCGGGTGTATATACTATTCATCCTTCAGAAAAGGAATCAAATCTCACTAAGCAACTTGATGAATTAACTCCGGGACTTTGGTTGTTAGTTAACCATCTCTTGGTAGACTCACTTGAATCTCAAGCTCTTATGCATACGGAACCGTCTCACGTGATGCCTGAAGGAGTAGGAAATCATAGACTAGCAGAATTAAAATGTTTGTTAAGTCCAAAAACTAAAGAAATAGTTACGCGAAAAAGCATAAAACTCGTGAACTACCGAACATACTTGAAAAACTAGTTCAAACTTTAATTTCTCTATATATCATGCCTGTATTTAAACATCCAAGATACTGACAGAAAAATTAACTTTTAGTGGAACCTAAGAGCAGTATTCTGAATTATTGAAGATTCGAGATTAATGGTCTTCAGCAATAATTAAACTTCTTGTTTGATGGTAGATTTTGGGATGAGAGATTCACTTTTCAAGAGAACGGAGAAAATGGCTAATGAGATGCAATAAAAAAATCCTCCAGCAATGAAGGTGTAGTCCCAGCTCATTGCTGCCAACATTCCTGATATGCTTGGAGCCAAAATCGTCATAGGAGTTTGGATTGCATTAAAAGTGTTAATTTGCCTTGCACGCGTTTCATCGTCGGTAAGATTCTGCGTAATTACGCTCATCGCTGTCATCCCGATTCCTCCTCCCAAAAGGTCGTGGACGAGGAACAAAGCCACAAACACTGGAATCGGAAAAGTCCAAAAACCTATTACCAAAAAAGAAAGAGCATACGCTGAGGTTGAAAAGATGTATGTTGACCGCAGTCCCAACTTTCTTATGAACCTATCGGCTAAAGGCGTAGTCATGAAAGACAGCCTATGCAGCACCGTAATGATGGATATTTGTGCAACATCAAGGTTGTATTTACCCATAAAATACAATGGCAAAAGGAAACCGTGGGCAATTCCGAACCCGAGCGACGCAACAGCCGATGTCAAAGACAAAATAAGAAGGTTCCTTTCAATCTTGAAGCTATAAGCCTCTCTAAGAGACAATTTTTTGCCTTCTTTCCTGTTGTCCTCTCGGTACAATAGCAATATGAGGAATTTAGCAGCTTCCACTGATGCAAGAATAAGAAAAAGCCCCGAAAAATTCAGGTAAGACAAGAATAAAGCAAAGAAAATGGTACCCGAAGCCTGAAGAACGAATTCAATTGTCGTGAACCATGACAGAAGTTTAGCATAAGAGTTCCTCACATTTTCGTAAAGCATAATGTTATGAACCGTTAATCGAAGGTTGTCCTGCAAATCATTCAGGAACTTTGTGCCCAGAATCTGTAATTCGTTAAATGAAAAAGGGAAGACTGCCTTTGACGCAATCCCCATAGTGCACGAAGCCAAATAGACCTTCTTTTTGCCATAAACGTCAGCATACTCTCCCAGAAGGATGCGGAGAAAAGATATGACAAGCATTGAAACACTGAAGATCAAACCCATGTCAACAAGTGAAATACCCCTGTATTCAAGGTAGAACGGAAAAAGAAGCTCAAAAATTCCAATAATAAAAGCAGAAAGGAGACCTGAGACAAAGATGACCTTAACGTTCTTATTCACATGAACCACTTTTGGGGTGACGCAACGCTGAAAGCAAGGTCAAACCTTTTTACTCAAAATATAGGAGGACGAATCAGCCTTCAACGACGTATCGGTACGAGACATGTTCACCGGCTGTTTGACTTTCCCTAGTTATCTTAACTAAGTCTCCTGGTCTGGCGCCAATAACCTTGGAAATTGGGTCTGAAGTTCTCAGCAGAGGAAGCTGGTAAGGATGCACCCGGTATTTTTTAAGAACCGCCTCTTTTTCCTCTAAAGTAAGTATCTCGTGTGTTGGCACAAGATAGTGGTCAAATATGTTGAATGAAGGAAAGTTGGGCGGGATAAGCTCGACTCTTTTCTTTCTCGAGTTCGCCTTGGCTGAGTATGTAAACCTACCGTTAGAGATTATTACTCCGCCATCGAGGCTTTGGGTTTCAATCCGTTTCGACAGTTGGGTTATGTAGCGGATGCCTATGGTTTCAACGTTGGTTATCGCCCACACGATTAGTTTTTTCTTTTTACGACCTTCAACCGTGAAAACTTTGCCTTCTTTCACTTCTTCTTCGCCGAGAAGCTTGTAACCTCTAAGTTTAAGGAGAATCTGAACCTTCTTATCAAGAATCGAATCAGAAATCAACTTGTAATCTCCTTTGTCTTAAACGCGGTATGCAAATTCACAATATTAACCTTTAAACTTTACGCTGGAAAATATAGTTTTTGTGCCATAATTCTATTTTGATATCAATAATTCCTGAGAATGTACGATGCAGCCCCCACAGCCATGCAATACTCACCATTTTCTGGCACAAAGGCTTTCACGCCGAAGACTCTGACAGTTTCATGGATGATGTTTGACACTAATGGGCTTTTTACTAATCTCCCCACAAAAACCACGTCTTCTTCGAGGTTACAGGATTTTGCAGCCATAACTGAGACAACGCCCACAACCTGAGAAACCAAGTTAAAGATACCAGCAGCCACATCCTCCGGAAAAGTTTCGTCGTCAAGTCTAGCGAGGTTTGACGCGGTCGCTTCAGCAGGTACAATCCCAACAGGTCCCCCCACAATGTCTCCCACAGTCAGATCAACATGGTTTAGGTTGCCTTTTAATGCCAAAGTTTCTAAATCCTGAAAGTCGTTGACACCGAGTATTCTTCTCGCCAACCCCATAACCGTTCCTCCACCAACGCCTGTGCCGCCAACATGGTTAATCCTTTTTCCACTGTTACGGGCAGCTGATTATCACCTGTTCCAGTTCCCACGCTGACGATTAATGCTTGATTCTTACCTGACAGGAAAAGACCTCCTATGCCAGTTGCTGCTATCTCATCTACCTTCTGGACTGGTATCCCAAAGAACTCTTTTACAATTATCCGCGAATCGCCACCTGAGACAGCAACTTTTTTTATTGAAGAAACATCATCGACCCTCGAAAGAAGTTTTTTTAAAATTCGCAAAGTTGAAGACTTGTCATTCAAGGTTTCAATGAAACATTGATGTATTATTCCCGATTTTCCCAGTATGACGCCCTTAGTGGTGCTTGCTCCAACATCGATGCCTGCGACTAATTGAACACGGTCTTCACGAGACATGGCTCAATGCTGTCCTTTCTGGGTTTTCTGTAATTTATTTTTCATCAGATTAATCTCTGACAAGAATGCGAAGAATAGTCCAGTAACGAAAATCACTCCCGCAGACAAAAGGAGAAATTCGGGCGGAACGGTTCCAGCAAAAAGCTGGCTTCCATCAGGCATGAACATAACAAGAACATATACTGCAACGAGAATGAGGGTTACTAAGCCCGTTGATTTAAAAATATCCGCTTTGCTGCTTAGTTTCAAGTTTGAGACGCCTTTCACCCCGATCTTCGATAACGTGGGTTCTATGTAAATAACCAACACGGGAACAAGGGGAGTCACAAAGACCACCATCGTTGTCACCCAGAACAGAGTTAATCCTATCACCACAGCGACCTGTAGGTTAATCGGCCACGAAACCCATGTGGGAACAATGTACAAAAAGTATGCCAGAACACCAAGAGCCGCAACCAGATTACCAGCAAATAACGCAACAAAGTTACTTAATATGAAAGATGAGAGTGAACGTCTTTTGGTATAAAGCCAACCCAAGACGTAGAAGCCTACAAAATTGCCAGGAACACCCGCCACAAGACTCAATAGTGGTGTCGTCAACCCAAAAAGGGACAAAGCAAAATCCCCCAAGAAGCATCCGATGGCCGCCCCGATTCCTCCAACAAACGGTCCGAAAACAACGGAAAAGAAGGCGGGAATTACGACGCCAGGTCTGAAGTTCCCGATTCCCCAAGGCGTCGGAATAGGAGAAGTCGCTGCTATGGCTATGGCGTAAAGTGCAGCATTAATCGAGATCAAGGCAAGTGATAGCGCCTTTGGTATCTGTTGATCAGTGTTATTCTCTGATGCATCGCTTCCTGATACATCTTCTGGCTTTTTTGTGGATACAGTCATAGAGATTACCGCAATGTGTCAAGCGCCATAATAAATGTAAGCATATAAGAATTTCCTATGAAATGTTTATACGAATCTATACTGTTTCAAAGAAAACAATAAATAAGAAAGCCTCGAAACGATAGGCAAACACCGAAAATGCGCGGACAAGTGGTCTAGGCGAACAATTGTTGAACACAAAATTCAAAATCGTAGGACTCGGTGGAACCTTCGACGAACTGCACAAAGGTCACCGAGTCTTACTCAAAAAAGCCTTCGTCATAGGCGTACATGTCCAGATAGGGCTTTGCACGGACGAGTTCGCGAGGAAGCTCAGGAAGAACCACGAAATCGCACCTTACAAGGAAAGAAGGAAGGAATTAGAAGACTTTCTCAAAGAAACCAAAGTTCTTGGCAGAGCTGAAATTATTCCCATTGCTGATTTTTATGGGTCAGCTGCTACGGACAATAGTATCGAAGCTATTGTCGTCAGCCGGGAAACTGAACCAGCTGCCCAAGCAATAAACGTGAAAAGGAAAGAAAATGGGTTGCAGGCACTAAAAATTATCGTGATAGACATGGTTCCCGCAGAAAACCACGTTTCTATCTCAACAACCCGTATTAGGTATGGGGAGATTAACAGGGAAGGACAATTAATAGAAAAAAAGTAAATTTTTCCCTTTTTTCTTGGCAATTAGGTTTAAAGGATTCTCACAACAATATGTCATTTTGAATCAATTAGAGATGACTGTAGTAAAATTGGTAAAAAGAACGGGATATGCGGAGCTTCCCCTTCATGGAGGCAAGGCGCCTCAATGGTTAGTCGGTAGAATGATCCGTCTGGCAAGGCAGATTGTGGCAATCATTCTTGACGAGTATGGTAACGAGGTTTTTTTACGCAGAATCTCTGATCCAAACTGGTTTCAAGCCTTAGGCTGCGTCTTAGGCTATGACTGGCACTCCTCAGGCGTAACAACGGTTCTGACTGGCGTTCTCAAATCAGCAATAACTCCAAGAGAATTTGGCTTGGCAGTTTGCGGAGGAAAAGGTAAAGCTTCAAACAAAGCCCAGTTCGAGATAGGTTCAGCTGGCACCGAATTCAGGATTATCAACTGAAGATACGGATCGGTTGAAGTATGCAAGCCGAATAAGCGCGAAGGTGGATAATGTTGCGATTCAAGCGGGGTATCCACTTTATCACCATGCCTTTCTTTTTTCGCAAGACGGGAAATGGGCTGTGGTTCAGCAAGGAATGAGCGTTGCCGATAGGACTGCTCGCAGGTATCATTGGCTCTCGGAGAATACGATAACTTTGTCGAAAAACCTCACGCAGCGATCGTTGGGGACGTAAAGCGAGCAGCAGCCTTAGACATGACAGACTAAAGAGAGCGAAGGATGCCGAAAGGTCTCGGTAGATTTGGTAAAAGAAAGTCCTAAAGCAATCGCGAGGCTACTTCAGTCGGTTCATCCAGCTTATCAGCGAACACTTCAGGAATGGATGCCTTTGGATCAAAATAAAGTCAAAGCTCTCATCGCTGACTACTTGACTATGCCAGCAACGATCAATTGGAAAGCCATGCAAAGAGCATACGAGTTTAAGCCAACGAATTATGAGGAACTTTTAAGCGTAAAAGGCTTAGGACCCTCAACAATTCGCGGATTATCCTTGATTTCTGAACTTGTCTATGGCGAGAAACCGAGCTGGAAAGACCCCGTAAAATATTCCTTTGCTTATGGCGGAAAAGACGGTGTGCCCTTCCCAGTTGACAGGAAAGCCATGGACAACTCAATCCAGTTTCTTAGAGAAGCCGTCGAGAATGCAAGGCTGGGAGACAAGGAAAGAATGACGTCGTTGCAAAGGCTTAGAAGATTTGCATCCTCGCAATATGGTAGCCATGAAATATGAAAATAGCATAAAAAAATTTTTTCATATTTTGTCAAACGAAAAACCTGTAAAATCACAACATAAAAATAATATTGCTGTTTCAAATAAGCTATTAATGTGCAGTTAACGGTCATAAAATTCTATAAACTATTATATGTAAATTTAAAATTAGGTGTTGCATAATATCTGAATGTAAAGGTGAATGGTTTGGTCAAGATTGGAATAATCGGCGGATCAGGACTTGAGGATCCAAAAATTCTTAAAGAACAAAAAGAGGTTGAGCGCGAAACCGTTTTTGGTAAGCCATCATCTGTGCTTATGCTTGGAAAGATTAAGGGAACTGAGGTCGTAATACTTTCGAGACACGGCAAAAGACACACCTTGATGCCTTCGAATGTTCCTTTTCAAGCCAACATACAAGCCTTGAAGGACGCAGGCTGCACCCACATTCTGGTAACAACGGCTTGCGGTTCGTTGCGTGAAAAGATAAAACCTGGCGACTTTGTTTTTATAGACCAATTCATTGATCGGACGACGAAAAGGCGGTCAACATTCTACGAGAAGGATGCTGTCTGCCACATTCCGATGGCTGAACCCTTCTGTTTTAACATGAGGAAGCTTCTTTATGAGCAGGCTAAAAGTCTCAGTTTACCGTGCCACGAAAAGGGAACTGTTGTCACCATTGAGGGTCCGCGGTTTTCCTCTAGAGCTGAAAGCTTCACGTTCAGGCAATGGGGCGGAGATGTCATTAACATGAGTACGGTACCAGAGGCTGTGTTGGCAAGGGAAGCTGGGCTGCATTACGCTGCTATCGCGATGCCGACTGATTATGACTGTTGGAAGACTGGTGAAAAGCCAGTTGACGCAGTCATGGTCATGAAGACGTTTAAAGAGAACGTGGACAAAGTTCAGAGATTGATTCTGGAAACAATCCCAAAAATTAAAGATTATGATGACTGTCCATGCACAAAAGACATCAAGACAGCTGTAATGTGAAGCTAGGTGGTTAAGAAGATGAACGAAGACATAAAATCCAAGATTAGGACGATTCCAAACTGGCCCAAAAAAGGAGTAATGTTCAGGGACATCACGACTTTACTGAAGGACGAGAAGGGCTTCCGCGAAACTTGTCAAAGGCTTTATGAACACTACAAAAACGAAAAGATTGACATAGTTGCTGGAATCGAGTCACGTGGCCTAATCTTTGGCACAGCGTTAGCCATACTCTTAAAGAAAGGATTTATACCCATAAGGAAAAAGGGGAAATTACCCGCTGAAACTGTAAGCCAAGAATATGAACTAGAATATGACATAGACCGAATAGAGATTCATAAAGATGCAATCAAGAAAGGCGACAGAGTGCTTCTAGTAGACGACTTGCTTGCTACAGGCGGTACAATGAAGGCTGCGTGCCAGCTGATTGAAAAATGTGGCGGAAAAGTGGTTGGCTGTGCCTTCGTGGTTGACCTCCCTGAGTTGCATGGTCGAAAAAAACTCGAAGGTTACGATGTTTTCCATCTTGTCGAGTTCGAAGGCGAATAATGTCAATACTTTCTATAATATTTCAAAAAGTTAGGGCTAAATTCCAAGTATTAGGAAATAACGGAAGTATTAAAGAGACCTTCACGAATAGTTTATTCTAATGTAGAATGCCAAGTTTCATTGGGGAAAATCGATGATAGAAAAGGAAGACATGAACGCCATCGTAAAAAAATACGACAAACACAAATTATCAATAGGAACACTTGGTTCACATTCAGCTCTTAACATTTTTAAAGGCGCCAAAGAAGAAGGCTTCAGGACAGTCTGCATTCTTACTAAAGACCGTGAGATTGTCTACAGGAAATTTCCATTAGTGGATGAGATGGTTTACGTTGATAATTTCAGCGAACTCCTTGATGACAAAGTTCAGGAAAAGCTGAGAAGGCTTAATACGATTCTGATTCCACACGGCTCTTTCAATGCGTACGTGAGTATGGAGGCGCTTCTGAACAATTTATACGTACCAATGTTGGGCAATAGAAGGCTTCTACGCTGGGAAATCGACCGCGACATGCAGAGAAGCTGGCTTCAAAAGGCAGGTTTAACCTTACCTAAAATTTACAGCAATCCAGACGAGATAGATCGGTTAGTGATTGCCAAGTTTCCAGGCGCAAGAGGAGGAAGGGGCTATTTCTTAGCTGATTCTCCAGAATCGTTTAGAAGAAAGTCTGAGGAAATGATAAAAAAGGGACATTTGAACAGAGAAGACCTTAAGGACATGCATCTTCAACAGTACGTGCTTGGCGTAAACGTGTATTTTCAGTACTTTGGTTCAGCGCTTGAGGACGATATTGAGCTTCTTGGAATGGACAAACGTTACGAGTCCACGGTTGATACAATAGGCAGAATACCTGCAAACGAGCAGCTCCAGCTCGAAATAAATCCAACCTACACGATTGTCGGCAACATTCCCTTAACACTAAGAGAGTCGCTGCTGCCTGAAGTTTTGACAATGGGAGACAATGTTGCAAAAGTGGCAAAGGAGATCGCGCCTCCAGGCGTAATTGGTCCGTTCTGTCTCGAAACAATCATCACGGACACGATGAAAATTTACACTTTCGAGATTTCAGCTCGGATTGTCGCAGGCAGCAACGTCGGCATCGGTACCTCCCCCTACGCATACCTGAAATATGGCGAAGGAATGTACATGGGAAGAAGAATAGCGGCGGAAATTAGGAAAGCAGCTGAGATGAACCAGTTGGAGAAGGTGGTTTATTGACGTTGTTTCCTGTCATAACAGTATCTAAACACGTTTTGAAGGTATAAAATATGGTTATAAAAAGAGAGGAAATGCAAGAACTAACATCATCATACAACAACAAAACAATTACCGTAGGAGTTTTAGGGTCACACTCGGCGGAGGAGGTCGGTGTTTCAGTCTAAGTCCATCGGTTTGTCGACTGTTGTTGTTTGCCAGAAGGGCAGAGAGGAACTATATGCCAAATACAATAAGCACCTGTTTGACCACGTGATTCTTCTGGATCGGTTCACGGACATAGTTAACTCTGAAGTCCAAACCAAGCTAAGGGATTACAACACGATTTTCATCCCGAACAGATCGTTTTCTGTGTATGTGGGTTACGAGAATATCGAAAGCCGATTTAAGGTTCCCTTGTACGGAAACAGGATGATTCTCAGAGCTGAAGAAAGAAACGAGGAACGCAACCAGTATTGGTTGCTAGAGCAGGCGGGAATCAAGACGCCCAAAAAATTTGACAAGCCCGAAGACATTGACAGGCTCGCGATAGTTAAAGTGCAGCAGAAAAAGAAGCCTATGGAGAGAGCGTTCTTTTATGCTTCCAATTCGAAGGATTATTATGAAAAGGCTAACAGCCTCATAAAAGACGAAGTAATCGATGGAGACGCCTTAAAGAAAGCCAGAATAGAAGAATACGTTTTGGGACAAAAGTTCAACGCCAATTTTCAGGGGTGGGCGTTGCCCGACGTTTTCAGCGACTTCGACCTTTTAGGCTTCGACGACAGAAAACAGACCAACCTCCACGGTGTCCTCGGTTTGCCAGCCAGAGACCAGCTTGGAATAAACGTGACCATAAAGAACGAGGAAATCGGTCATTACGGTTTGACAATGAGGGAGTCCCAGAAGCCACTTGTATACGACGCAGCGGAAAAATTTAGGAGAATCTGCAAAAAAGAGTTCCAGCCTGGAATAATAGGGCTTTTTGCCTTACAGGGAGCCATAGCTTACGATGCCGACGATCCCGAGCAGAGGAAGCTGTCTTTTTACGTTTTTGATGTCAGTCCCAGAATTCCAGGCTGCCCATGCGTGGGTCCGACCTCTCCTGAGATGAGACGGCTGTCGTTAAAATACCAGTGGCTAATGAAGCAGCATGGACTGGAAAGAATCGCAGCTCCTATGGATTTACCTTTACTTGAGATAAAATATGCTGCGGAAAAAAAGGTTCTCGACAGAATAGTCACGTAATATTCTGGCCATTCTATTCGCGTTGATACTTGAACTTTCCCCAAGGACAAACTATTGTAACCATATTCTGACGGCTGCTTTTTTCACATCTTCCAATAACCTTAGCCTCAAGCCCGAATTTTTCTGAAATGTCTAGTAATTCGTTTTGGATGTGCGGTTTCGCGATTATCTCGAAGCCTGTTCCCATGTTAAAAATCTCAAACATCGACTTCCAGACTTTCGTTGGACTCTTTTTGGATGAGGTTGAATATGGGATCTGGCTCGATGATGCTGTCTTTAACGAAATTGATGTTTCTGCCAATTCGTAGGCATTTGGTTTGTCCACCGCCCATGTTGTGAACCAAGCCAGTTAAGTCTTCTCCATGCTTTTTCAGTATCTTCAGGATGACGGGTGCATAAAACCTCATCTGCGAAACTAAAGCCTCTCCAACAGTCATGCCTATTTCATGCAAATATGTGTCAATCTTGAACCGTCCGTAGTATCCTCTGCCTTCTGGATCAGCAATCTCAGGATATTTCTGCTGGTAATCCTTGCTTAGAAGACAAAGCCTTGCCAAAGTGAGTCCGTTACACATAATTCCGCTGTTCTCTCGGTTTTCGTAACTTGTTTTTCCGCCACTTCTCAAACCAATAATAACGTTGCCTGACTTAATTTCTGTTCCCGTTATGACTTTGGACAGTTCGACACGCCCATTAACTACGCCTGAAATGTCGAAGGTTCTAATCTGGTCTGGAAGGTCAGCGGTCTCGCCTCCAGAAAAAAATACCTTGGTTCCAAGATTCTCTAAAGTTTTAAAGCTTTCTTTGAATCCGTCATTTAAGATTCTTAGTAGGTTTACCTTTGGGACCTTCAGCGGATTAAGTGCAATGTAATCGATGAAATTTATTGGCTGTGCTCCTACGCATGAGATGTCGTTGAGGTTCATCGCTAAGATGTCTTGGGCGAGTCCCTTGAACCATCCTAGGTCGCCAGTTTCTTTCCAGTTGAGGTATGCTTGGACTGGTTTGCTGCCTGCGCTGTCAGCATGCGTGACGAGTCCTTGTCCGGGCAAGTTTGGGTCTCCTGTTACGACGCAGAAAGCATTAGGAAAAAGGTTGTTGACGGTTTCCTTGAAGATTTCGATTCCTTTTTTCTTGACGTCTACTCCTGCTTCAGCATATTTTGAAGACATTCCACATCATTTCTTTCTTATTTTATTGATAAATTTTTGTCCCGTTAGTTTTTCGTAGGCTTCAATGTACCTACGCGACGTTTCGGCGATGACAGATTCTGGAAGGTACGGGGCAGGTGGCTGCTTGTTCCAGCCTGTTGACGTGAGGTAGTCTCTGACGTTTTGTTTGTCAAAGCTTGGCTGGTCTACACCAATCTTATATTGGTCTTTTGGCCAGAAACGTGATGAGTCAGGAGTCAAAATCTCGTCAATCAAAATAAGGCTGCCATTAAGCACTCCGAACTCGAATTTTGTGTCCGCAATGATTATGCCTTTTTCTTCAGCCTTCTTCGATGCAGCTTCGTAAATGTTTAGGCTGCACTCCTCTATTTCGGTAGCGAGTTTTCTGCCAATAAACTTGTCAACTTGTTCTCGGGTTAATTCGATGTCGTGCCCAACATCAGCCTTCGTGGTGGGTGTCAAAATTGGTTCAGGAACTTTTCGAGCTTTTTTCATGCCAGATGGAAGCTTGACTCCGCAGACGGCTTCTCCGTTTCGGTGTTTTTCCCACGCTGAGCCGTAAAGGTAACCTCTGACAACAAACTCAACCTTCACTGGTTCAGTCTTTTTTACGAGAACTGTTCTCGAGTCGACAACCTCAAGAAGGTGGTTAGGCACTATTCGTTCGGTTTTTTTGAACCAGAATGCAGAGAGAAGGTTCAATGCTTCGCCCTTGTGCGGTATTCCGTCAGGCAAAACAACGTCGAACGCTGAGAGTCTGTCCGTGGAAACAATTAGAAGTTTGTCGCCTAAGTCATATAGGTCTCGTACCTTACCTCTTTTAAGCAAGGGATAAGCAAGATTGGACTCTAAAACGATATTTCTCGTGTTCATTGTTAAGTCTCAGCTTTCCTTCCTTTTTTTGCTCATGTTGCGACCTCGCTTCTCTTTTTCTGGATATACTTAACAATTTCGTGATTGAGAGATGGATTTCCGATTGCCAAAATCTTCGCAGCAGCCAAGGCAGCATTTTCAGGTTTCGAAACAAGCATAACTGGAACTCCAGTGGGCATCATGACAGACGAAAAAGCTTTCAGAGGACCATATTTTTCGATGTCTGGCGGGCACGCTATGACGGGTCGAGCTGTAAAGCCTGCAACGACTCCTGATAGGGCGTCTGATAAGCCTGCGATGGTTATGAAGACGATGTTGTCGCTGGATTTCTCATATTCCTTTAGTTTTTGAAGCAGCATATCTGGGGTTCTGTGGGCTGACGACACCACAAACTCGCAGTCAACATTCATGTTCTCTTGTTTCAAAAACTCTTCGACTCTTTGGGCGAATGAAACGTCGCTTTTTGAACCCATCAGAACAACTATTTTCGAACTCACCATAACAATTTCTATATGGATTGGCAATAATAAGCATAACTGGAACACGAAAGTTACTGTTTCTGTAATTAAGAGCTTGCTGTGATGTGGTCGCAACTCTTTTATTCAAGTGATTCTTTATTCACATGAATCTGGCTGAAATCTCGCGTAACACAATTGAAGAACTACGTAGCGGGGTGGGGTAGCCAGGTTTAACCCGCTGGGCTCATAAGACTTCAAGTCTGAGTGACCCAGAAATCGGTCGTTCAAAAAGAAACCCTGAAACTGGGTTCTTGAAATTCGACCCCCCGCTACCTCTCAAGTATTGAATGTTTATTATTATTAATTTCGTTTGGTTCGACTTGTCTGTTTTGCGCCATAGAATGTACTCCTGAGGAAGAATTTTTTTTGGTTACATTGATTTAATTGTGAATGAAAGAGATGCATTAAAAACCAATTTTTAATTATATAGATTTATTACGAAAATTTTAATAACATTTACATTGAAAATTATCTAAGGTTTATTCAATAGAAGTGGATAGGTATGATATTAAAAAATTCCGTTAAACTGGGATCATCTGTGGCAATATTCATAATTCTGTTATCAAGCTCTTTTCTCGCTTTCTCTTCAGTCTCTGTTTCAAAAGTATGTGCGCAGGATACAGAATACGAGTATTATGGTTATGTTCCAGCCAAGATTTATGATTACAATTTGACTGATGCAAATAATGTTACTTCAGGCTGGAGATTAGACACGGGCTCAATAGCAAAAGCTGGCTTAGTAGCAATTACGGGCATAGAGAACGACACCCACGTGGAAGTCTACAGCTTAGACAACGGCTCACTGGTTTCCGAAGCCACAATAGACAGCATGGAGAAATATTACGTCTTTTTCAAAAACGGAACTTTTTTTAAGGTGGTAACAAACAAACTTGCCAGCTTATTGCTTCTGAATATTATTTTAGCAGATTCAGAAAAGTATGAGTCAATACCTATCGATTACGGAAGTCTAACGTCGTATCCCTTGCCTTTCACGTTTTACTATGACGTTAACGGAGCCTATGTTGGCAAAGAGTTCATTCTGATGGCGGTTCAGTACGATATTTATCTCCAATACACGATCTTTGCATTAGAGAAACTGAAGTTACTGTGACAAGGGAAGATGGAATCATACAAACATACTCGATTGAAGCAAACGCATGGAGAAGACTAATTTGGGAACCCTTCAGAACGTACAAAATCGAGTCTACAGGCAACATCATGATTCATGCAGGAAACATAGATACCACAACATTCTTTGTCCCATGTACTGAAGGAGGATTCGTCGGGAAAACCTTTTTCACGTTGTCACGAAACGACTGGGATGTAGATGAGAGTGACGGATACAGAGTGTCAGCTGCCCAAGACACGAAAATCACGGTTTGGAACCTCGAAACCAAACAACAAATACTAACAGCCGATGTTGCTGGAGGAAGTGGATATGGTTTTAAACCTACAGCGCCAGCTGTTTTTGTCGAGAGTGACCAGCCAGTCACGCTTTTCTTGATTCATAATGGCTCAATTTCGAGGGCGGCAAGTAGCGGAATTTATGGTGCTTACGGGTCAGGTGTTGCATATTTTGGAGTCAAGCCTGACGAGGATACTCCGTTCTATCTTCCTGTCGATTCGTATGTGGAAGCCTACATTTTCGCGTCCGAAGACACAGACATAACAGTGGACGGAAATCCGTGGACGATTATAGCCAATACTTACTACACTTTGTCTCAGCCAGGAACACACATAATAAGGGCAAACAATAACGTGGTCGTCGAAACATTAAATTGGCCTTCCATACCAGAATACCAAGGACTTCAATACAGCGGAGTCCAAGTGCCCTGTATTCAAACTGTAGACATAATTACAGATGTAACGTTAACTCCCTTTGGAGGAGAAGGTCTCCCAATAACGTACATAATCATAGGAGCTGCAGTTGCCGCAATAGGCGTAATCGTAGCGTTGCTATTAATGAAAAGCCATGGCAAAAAATAAAATTACTCATAACTGATTAAACTTCGCAATAAGTTCAGTCTAATGATTCCGTTTAGAACACTATAATTATGTCAGTCTATGAAATGTAATTATCAAAGACTTGATTTTTTGAAATATTTCTCAGGGCAAACCCTATTGAAGAATCTTTCAAAAAAATTTTGTTACGAAAATTTTAATAGACTTAATAATCCAAAGTTATCTAAGTTTTATCTAATGTAAGGATTAAAAATGTCATCAAGAACTCACACCAAAGTAGGACCGGTTAAGGCAATATTTACCATACTGTTCTGTAAGCTTCATACTTGCCTTCTTTCCAACTGAAGTTTATGAAGTTCACGCGCAGAACACGGAATACGAGTATTTCGGTTATGTTCCTGCAAAAATTTGGCAATACAATTTGACTGATGCGAATAACATCAATTCGGGTTGGAAGCTTCAAACGAGTACGGTGGCAAGTGCTGCCTTAATCGTGATTATAGTCTATCAAAAACAACACTCACGTAAAAGTCTACAATCTAGACAATGATTCCCTAGTCTCTGAAGCCACCATAAACAGCACACAGAGACATTACGCTGTTTTCCAGAATGGAACAGCCTTTAGGGTTGAAACAAGCGAGTTAACCAATGTCCTGCTCCTTAATTATGGGTCGGTTCCTTCCAGCAACGCAACTTCTGGACCTGTGCCTGTAACATTTTACCAGTCTACTGATGGAGCTTACGTGGGTAAAGAATTCGTCTTTATGGGATCTGGGTTAGGTTACAACCTGGATTATTTGATTCTGGCTTTGGAGAATGCTGAGGTCACAGTGACAAGGGATGACGGAGATATACAGCAATTTTCGATTGACGCCAATACTTGGGAAGAGCCAATTTGGCAACCTTTTAGAACATACAAAGTTGTCTCTACAGGTAATATCATGATTCAGTCAGGCAGACTTCCAAATGCGTGGGGAGAACCTCGAACATTGTGTGTGCCTTCGGTTGAAGGAGGGTTTGTAGGCAATACCTTCTATTCGTGGTCTCAAACAAGCTGGGACCCAACAGAAAGCTACGGATTCAGAGTGTCATCTTCCCAGGACGCGAAGATCACGGTGTGGAATCTTGAAACCAAACAACAAATACTAACAGCCGATGTTCAGGCAGGAAGCGGATTCGGCTTCAAACCTCAGGCTCCCGCGATTGTTGTAAAAAGCGACAAGCCAGTCACACTTGAATATGTTCATAATGGCTCACTTGAAAACAGAGATGGAACCGGAATGTACAGTGCATATGGGTCTGGTGTGGCATACATCGGCGTAAAACCTGGCGAGGATACTCCATTCTATCTTCCCGTCAATTCGTATGTGGAAGCCTACATTTTCGCATCCGAAGAGACAGAAGTCACTTTGGATGACAAACCTTGGACTATAAAAGCAAACTCTTACTATTTGATAACTCAGCCAGGAACACATATAATACAAGCAAACAGGAAACTGGTTATCGAAATTTTGAACTGGCCCTTCGAACCGGAGTATCAAGGATTACAATATGAGGGAGTCCAAATTCCCAGCATTCAGGCAGTTGACGTAGTTCCAGATGTAATTTTGACTCCGTTGGGAGAAAGCTTCCCAATTACGTACGTGGTTATAGGGGTTGCAGCCACCGCTATTAGCGGAATCGCAGCGTTGCTATTCTTAAGAAACCGAGGCAAAAAATAACGTAGATTCACAAAAAATAAAGGGCTTTTTTCTAAGAATATAATATTTATTATTGGCAAGAAGGATTTGTGCACGTTTGACCTCCTATTTTTTATGGAAGGTTCATACGAGGAAACATTTTGAAGCCGAATCTTTTGTAACGCTTTTTGGAATTCATCTTGTTGAACGGTTATTACCCTTTTTTGCCCATTCATAAATTGTTAATAGATATATTAAAAAACAGCGTTGTTTACAAAAATTTTTTATAGACATAATGGCTAACAATTATCTTAGACTTATCCAATAAGAAGGAATCAGAGATGAAAGTAAAAACTAATATCATGAAGGAATTTTCCACGACAGCAATCATAATCCTCTTGGTATGTAATTTTTCTCTTTTTTTCTTCCTCACAAATGTCCATGAGGTGTATGCGCAGGAAAAATACGATTATTTCGGTTATGTTCCAGCAAAAATGTATCAGTACAATTTGACTGACGGAAGTAATGTTAATTCAGACTGGAGGTTAGACACAAATTCGACGGGGACAGCGAATATAGTGAAAGCTGGGTTGGTGGCAGTTGTGGGTATAGTAGATGGCACTCACGTAAAAGTCTACAGTATGGATAATGGCTCACTGGTTACAGCCACAATAAACAGCATGCAGAAATATTACGCTGTCTTCAAGAATGGAACCTTTTTTAGAGTTGAAACAGACAAGTTAGCAAGCGTTTATCTCCTTAATTATGAGTCAGTTCCCGCTGGCAACGCAACTTCTGGACCTTTACCCGATTCGTTTTATCAGTCCACTAGCGGAACTTACGTTGGGAAAGAGTTTATCTTGTTAGGATCTGGAAACGGTTACACCGTAGGATACGCAATCTTTGCTTTGGAGAATGCTGAGGTTACTGAGACAAGAAATGACAGTATACAACAACAATACAAGATTCCAGTGAACACGTGGAAAGAGATGTTGTGGCAACCTTTCTTTACATACAAGATTGTTTCCACGGGTTACATTATGATCCAGTCAGGAAGACCTGTGGATATTTGGGGAGATGCTCGTTCGTTCTTTTTGCCTTCTGCTGAAGGAGGGTTTGTAGGCAATACTTTCTATTCGTGGTCTCAACCTAGCTGGGACCCTATTGAACACTACGGGTTTAGAGCGTCAGCTGCCCAGGACGCGAAGATCACGGTTTTGAATATTGAAACCAAACAACAAATACTGACAACAAACATACAAGCAGGCAGTGGGGTCAGCTTTAAGCCTTCAGCAAACGCAATCGTCGTACAAAGCGACAAGCCAGTCACACTTGAATATCTCCATAACGGCTCAATTGCTAATTCACAGGGGCACAATGGAACTTTTGATGCTTACGGGTCAGGTGTTGCATACTTAGGTGTTAAGCCTAATGAAGACACTCCATTCTATCTTCCCGCCGATTCATCTGTTGAAGCCTACATTTTCGCGTCCGAGGACACGGATATCACGTTAGACTGGACGTTAAACTGGACCATCCAAGCTGACACCTACTATTCGCTGTCTTCACCTGGAACACACATTATAAGGGCAAACAAGAACGTGGTCGTTGAGACACTGAATTGGCCAGGCACACCGCCTTATCAAGGACTCGTGTATAACGGAGTCCAGATACCCAGCGTTCAAACAGTGGATATGGTTGTTGACGTGACGTTGACTCCTCTTGGAGAAGGATTCCCAATAATGTACGTTGTCATAGGAGCTGCAGCTGCTGGAATAGGCGTAATCGTGGCTTTTATTTTCATGAGAGGTCGAGGTAAAAAATAGCATCTAAGTCAGCTAACCACTCAACATCGAAAACTTAACATCGAAAATTTAATGTCATATAAACCATTCAGAGTCCTTCACTTCTTCTATCCTAAGCAATACATTGAATTTACTTTAAAAAATACTATCATAATACCGGGGGTGGGATTCGAACCTTCTGGTCTTTGGTGATATCTCCCGAAAATCCCCCTTTTTTTAGCTAGCTATAGCTAACTTTTGAAGGAAATCTCTTCCTCTCTCGGTTTAGATACGTGGTGCTGAATGAGGTGTTTTTCAAGAATTATGTTTCGAACTAGCTAACTTCATAAATGAATCTTCTTGTGGAAGAAGTGCTTCACCAATTCAACCACTACAAAGTAAAGCAGTAATATACTAAAGATAATTGATAGGAGAAATGGAGTCGGTGGAAAGAATTCAAAGACGGTATTGAACTGTGAGTATGGTAATAGGACTGTCAGAAGACCGAATACCACTGATGATAAAATGAGAATTTTGCTTGGTCTACTCCTGTAAAATCTCATTTTTGTTCTTATTGCGAAAGTGACTATGATCTCTGATAATGTCGACTCGATAAACCAGCAAGTCCTAAACAAGGCAATGTTGGACCCGACTAGAAATAATGTTAGGATTATAGTTATGAAATCAAAGACAGAACTTATTCCACCAAAGAACTTGGCGAAACTACTTATCAGATTAATATTCCAGTTTCTAGGTTTGATTCAGCTCTTCTTCATCGACCTTATCCGTTGAGATTGAAAGTAAAGGTCCGTCGCTGATCAAGTTCGTTAGAAGCACCTGAATGGGGAGCATAGGCAGGAAGTCCAGTATGACCGAAATTATTGCAAGCGTTGCCATGTTTCCCACGTTGGCAGATATCGTATTCAGAATGTACTTCGTCGTATTACTGAAGGTGATTCTGCCCTCAATAATTCCTCCAGAAATAATGTCTAAACTTGGTTGGGTCAATATTATGTCAGCTGCTTCTTTAGCAATATCTACACCACCATCAACAGAAATCCCTACGTCAGCATATCTTAATGCTGGAGCATCATTAACGCCGTCTCCCAGGAAGCCTGTCACATGCCCATGCTTGCTGAGAAGAGACACGATCCTTGCCTTGTGTTCAGGGGTCAATCTTGCAAAAACGTTTGTATTCTCCGCAGCTCTCTTCAAGCTGTACATCGTCCATTGCATCAACGTCTTCTCCTAACAATATTTCTTCTGCGTCGATGCCTACTTCTTCAACGATGGTTTTTGTGACGATTGGGTTGTCTCCGGTTAGAATTTTGACCTGTACACCAAGCTCACGGAACTGGTTTATGGATTCTTTGGCTGTCGCTTTCAAGGGATCCTTGAAGCATAGAAATCCAAGAAAGGTCATGTTGTTCTCTTCGTCTTCATTGTAGTCTAGCTTCTCTGCAACATCCTTTACTGCGACACCGATAACTCGAATGCCTTTTCTGAACAGTGTTTCAGAGGCTTCTTGAACCTTAGCCTGATCAATTTTGACGATTCTTCCTTTCATTTTCATCTTTGTTGATGCTTTGATTACGCTTTCCGGAGCCCCTTTGCAGACAAGCAACGGCTTGCCGTTTCTCTTGACAACTGCACTCATCCTTCTTCTGGAATAATTAAATGGGATAAGTTCAACACGCTCATCGAACTGGTTCTGAATGCCTTTTCCTTTGATATATTGCATTAAGGCAACGTCCAACGGATTGCCAGTCATCGTTTTCGTTGTTTGTACAACTGATGTACAGTAGGACGCGAGCTGTAGCATTTCATCATCTTTATCACCGTTCAGATTAACGTAATCGATTAAAGAAATCGTGTTCTCAGTTAGAGTCCCTGTTTTGTCTGAACAGAAAATATCCATATTCCCTAAGTCTTCTATGGTGCTCAACTTCTTGACAATAACCCCCTTTTTGCCCATCAGTGTGGCTCCTCTAGAAAGCCCAATTGTGATGATTATGGGCAACGATTCCGGTATTATGCCGACAGCTAGAGCCAAAGAGAAGAGAGCCGAGTCAAGGATTCTCTCTGCTGTTAAAGAATTCGACAGAAATCCTGTTATCGCATTCACTATGAATATGAATACTATTCCAATAGTTATTCCTTTTATCAGAAGGCTTCCAAATTTCCTTATGTTCCTCTGGTAGTTTGTCTCTGGTTCCTCTGTTTTCAGAAGACCTACTACCTTCCCAAAGGTGCTTTTCATCGCAGTGGCCACTACGACTCCCCTTCCCTTGCCGTTTACGGCTAGGGTTCCCATGAAAGCCATGTTCTCCATATTCTGAGGCGCTGAAGCTTCAGTTTTGAGGGGGGACGAACTCTTATGCGCGGGATACGATTCTCCTGTGACTATGGATTGATCGATGTCTGAGCTCATCCGCTTCTATAAGGCGAAGGTCAGCAGGAACCCTATCTCCGGTCTCTAGAAGAACTATGTCGCCAGGCACGATGTACCTTGTTTCAATTTCGGTGACTTCACCGTTTCTTAGAACCTTCGCCTCGTACTTTATGTATTTGATCAGCTTTTGCAGAGATTTTTCCGATTTATACTCTTGGATGAATCCTACTGAGATGTTTATGATAACTATGGCGAGAATTGCTGCTGCCTCGTTTGTTCCCCCAGTAAAAAGAGAAATAAGTGACGCGATTATCAGCGTGATGATTAACAGGTCCTTGATTTGTGAGAAGAGTAAGCTAAGAGCGGACTTCTTTTTCCTAATAGGAATATCGTTAAGGCCGTATTTCTTCAGCCTTTCGCCGGCTTCCTTCTCGTCAAGGCCGTTCTCGGATGAAGAGAACTCTTTAATCGTCTCCTCAGATGTCTTCGCCCAGTAAGCCATGTAGATGTTTTGACATTTAACAATGCTAAAAATGTTGCGATATAAAAAAGGTCTCAGCAAGCAACAAAATTTTGAAAAAGTGATATTTTATCGTAAGGATATTCAAGTATAGTGAGATAGCTTTCGTAGTTGCAACGCTTTTTCTGTTATGGAAGTATTATGGAAGGTTTCATAACTGAAAAAAAGAAGACCTAAATGACAAAGGAAAAGTATTCTACACACTACTGGCGTTAAATTTTTTTTTAGCCTTATCTTCTGTAGAATATGTCTTATCTGCGATTTTTTAGTGTTTACGCCTCCTATCTATAAAGGAAGGTCATTGTCCTAAAGAACCTTCCTTTCAGCAAACCGGTCATTTTTCCAGACTTCCGCGGTGTCGCTGTATCCTTTTTTTTCCCAGAATCCGAGCTCTTTTTTCTTAGCGAAGGTTATCTTCTCAACCCACATAGCACTTTTGTAAGCATATTTGTCTGGCACGATCAGTCTTAAAGGACCGCCAATTGGGATTTCTAAAAATTGTCCGTTGAGTTTGTAAGCCAACAGAACATTGTTTTTGAAAAGGTCTTCGCGGTTGAGAGATGTTGTGTACCCATCTGAACATTGAAAGATGACAAATTTTCCATCCATAGTAGGTTTCACGATCGCGATTAATGTTTTAAATAGGACGCCATACCACGTTAAGTTTTTGATGCTCCATCCTTCTACGCAATGGAAATCGCTCATGGACTCGATTGCTGGAAGCTTTTGAAATTCAAGCCAGCTTAGTTCTACTGGATTCTCTACTTCTCCATTAATTGTTAGGATCCATGTTTTCGGGTCAAACTTAGGGTTTTGGTACACGATTCCAGGATGGTCTATGTTCCATCTTAGAAGGGCGTTGATTTTGTGTTGTCCAGGGGGTAATTCGTTATTGTTCATATTATATAATAGTGCTTTAGAAGGCAATAATAATTGTTATTATGCGATATCATTTATTTGGGGGATATAATTTCCAATATGGAAGTGAAAAAGTGTTAAATTTTAACCCCTAAACCAAACCCAAAAAATTAAAATCAAATCCCACCAAATGTGTCCATAATCTCGACATATTTCCTAAAGGCTTTAGAGGAGCTCGGACCGACATGAGAATCAATAATCAACTAAAGTCTCTTCAAATATTAAATTTAAAAATAATCATGATAATCGATATTAATATTCTACCTAATCCCTATATGTGATGAAAGTGATAAAGAATTAGGTGAAAATATGTTTACTCATGCCAGTATTCGGACAAGCAACATGGAAAAGTCGATTGATTTCTATACGAGATTACTAGGACTAAAACTTCTGAACCGGCACGAGATTGCCAAGAATAACGCTGAAATCGCATTTCTTCAAGATCCCGAAGGGAAAGGAGCAAAGTTGGAGTTAACCCTCTACAGAGACCAGAAGAAGTTTATTCAAGCGGAATACGAGGACAGGGTTTTTGATCATCTCGCCTTCGAAGTTAAAGAGATGGAAAAGACTATCTCGGTGATGCGGAAAGAAGGAGTCACGATCACGGATGAACCTTTCAGGCTTAGTCCGCATGGTTCATTGATAGCCTTTGTCGAGGATCCAGATGGAACACTCATCGAATTGATTGAAAGAAAATAAGCCAGCCTACAACCGTAAAATATCACTAGCAAGCTATTTTGTATGGCTATTCCTCGTCACTTACATAGATATGGCTGTCAAAAATCATATACAAGCACATAAAACAAGGCGCAAAAATCATAAGAACTGAAACTGATAGAAGAACGTATGGTGGTATAATTGCTTGAAGGTAAAAATGTGAACCTGAGGGTTATGGAGAAGGAGGACTTTCTCTTTTTGCAGAATGGATTAACAAGCCTGAGTTCATTGGTGAATATAATCCTCTACGGCAGACATCCAGAACAGAGATAGAGAAGGATAATGAAAAAAGCAGTCTTGAAAAAAGTCTGCTTTCAGTTATAGAATTTCTAAGCTAAATGAAATGATTTTTTGATCTCCGAATCCCAATCCATAAGCCAACACCACGCCTAGAATACAAAGAAATACAGAAAAATTTTAATGAATCTACAAAGCAAAAATTATTTAGTGACTAGGGAATGTTAAACATTATCAACATTTTCAAAAAGAAATAGGCGAATGTGTACTTCAGAACGGAAATTACATTTCTGTTGACCCTTAACAGAGAGATTTAGCCATTATCGAAATCGCAATTTCCATCAAATCAACCATTTAGTTCTCATTGAAATGGATTACTTAGTAGTAAGTACCACGAACAGAGTTCAATAGTTAATTAATAATCTATTTAATTTGACTTAATTTAGTTTATAAGAAGTTCCAAAAATCAATTATGTGAACAAAATATAATATGAGATGTTGGAGAGAAGCACACTTTATTTCTTAGGCTGTGTGCGGAGGATGAAAAATGAAAGAGAATTATCTCATTTTGGGCATTGCTGTTTTGATGATTGGGGGATTCATGATTTTATACGGATATACTGTTATGGGTGACTACCAGACATTTACTTGGCAACTTGCGAGATTTTTCTCTGCATCTACACAAAAGGAGTATATGTTCGACATCTTAATGGCCTTCTTTGGAATCATCTTAGCAGTATTAGGCTTGGGTTTGACTATGTACGGAACGGTGGCAAAAAAAGAAGAATATTTGACTGAACATATATTACATAATGCTCAACGCGAAATTAGTTTATACTTTCAATATTGCCCTCTATGTTATGCTAAAGGATCATTAACACCAAAGTTTTCTTTTGGTGGAAAAGATTACATTATTTGTTCAAAATGTGCTGCCAAATGGCACTTCTTTTATGGATTTGGAGGACTGAAATGGGCAAAACTTGTAAATGTTAATGTAGATGGCAAAGGAGTGGAATTTCTTAATATAGAACACTCTCTAGAGTTTTGGCAACAAATTGCTTTACAGAAAATTAGTTAGATAAGTTTGTGTTGTTAAGAAATTTTAGGAACAGTAGAGTTAGATGATACTTTTTTTCTAGAGATGGCTATTGTTGAAATTCCATGAATAAGAGTAGGAAACAAACAGACTATTGAGACCTTGATTAACGAAGAAGCTCTCTTATTCGTAAAGTTTCTTAGAGGTGAACGTGAAACGTGGATTCCAAGAATCCCTTCCATTTAGTTCCATCTTAGCACGCGCATACAAAGCATGATTTAGTATGTGGGGATATCCAAAATTCTAGCCTTACATATAGAAGAGCGGAACAGAGACCTAGCCAAAAGCGAATACATTTACATATGATGTTCTTTAACAGTAAAATCTGGAATTTTTGTGACACAACCATGGAGATGATAGATTCATTTATTATCTATGCCGGCTAATTGTATGTGGCGATTGAATTGGGTATGAGTGGTACTAAGAAAAAACCAATGACTAAGAAGGAAAGGAAAGAAAAAAGAAAAAAGCGTAAAGAGAAACCTTCGAAGACACAACAATAACACATAAAAAACGTTTGAAAAGATAGGCAGTTTCTCTGATTTCGTCACCGTTCGGGTTTGGGATTAAAAGTAGCTATCTAAGTAGATATCTATGCCAAAGGATAGCAGAGATTGGCTTCTTTAAAAGGTCAGGTATAACTGGATTTTACAGAACTAGGAAAAGCATCACGATATGGATATGGTTCTAGAATCATTTCTCCTAAGCTTTATCGCAGGAATGGCAACGGGAATTGGCGGGATAATTGTCATTCTACTAAAAAAGGTTAGCGACAGGTTTGTAGGCTTCTCTATGGGGTTTGCCTCGGGCGTGATGCTTCTGGTTTCATTCAATGACCCTTTTTCTAGAGGCCGAAGGATTGCTTACTCACCTAGAGTTGATCATAATATTCTCATTGGGCGCTCTCGTCATAATGGCTCTCGACCTAACCCTCCCTCACATTGAACTGACGAGGGGGGAGAAAAGGGAAAAGGGCAATAACTCAAGAATGTACAGAACAGGAGTGCTCATCGCTATTGGAATAACACTTCATAACCTTCCTGAAGGATTAGTTGTTGCTGCGGGTTACATGTACATGCCTCGACTTGGGATAATAATCGCCATAGCCATAATGTTGCACAATATACCTGAGGGCATTGCCACCGCTATTCCCTTTACATCAACAGAAATGAAGCCATTGAAGATCGCAGTTATTACATTTCTATCGGGGCTAGCTGAACCGGTGGGCGCCTTAATTGGGGCTGTCGCTTTATCTCTTGTTGGAACAAAGAGCGTAATAGGCTCTTCACTCGCCTTCGCAGCAGGAGTAATGACCTACATCACAGCAGACGAATTGATCCCAGTGGCGCACGAGTACGGGCATAAGCACACTGTCTCTGTCGGTCTTTTACTGGGAATAATATTCGCTCTGCTTGTCGATGTCATACTAAGCTGAATTTAAATCAAGTGAAAGTGATGCGTATCGCGGGGTGGAGTTGTGCATAAATGGGCTTAGCTAGCAACACGGAACAGACGCTATGGTAGAAAACCAAAAACTGTATAAACACTAAAAGTGAAGAGTTTGATAGGAGGCTTGCTAACAACGGAAGCCTATGTTCTAGTAAAGATCCGTACTCAAACAGAAATGCAAGGATACAATCGTTCTGTGGTGGACAAGTTACTCTCTTTGGAAGGTGTAGAAAATGCACAACTGTTGTTTGGGGATTACGATGCTATCATAAAGCTGAACCTTCCGAAAATCCATGATTGCGAAAACTTAATTATTGAAGACTTTTCGATGATTGAAGGCATAGAATCAACTGCTACGTTACTTTGCGTTGATGATAGAGTCTTTGAGGAAGAGGATTAGAAATGGAGACCGCATATATTCTTTTCCATCTACAGTCTGGAAGTAAAAAGAACTTCATAGAGAAGGTTAAAGGCATAGATGGAGTAAAAGAAGCGCGACTTGTCATTGGCATCTTTGATGCTATCGTCAGAATTGAGGCAGAAAGTATACCGGAACTTGAAAGGATTTACTTCAACCAAATTGACACGGTGAATGGCATACTTGATTCTAGGCTACATTTTGTGGCGTGTCCTAGAACTAGGAAATAGGCAAGCCTACCAACACAACACACTCCCCCATTTCTCTTAAAAAGTCTGCTAAGTCGCTATGTAGCTAGCTACATCATCAACACAAATAATCTAAGCCAAATTGCGTCTTTTACAAGGATAGTTTGCACTGATTAAATAATAAACGCGATAATTTCAAAAGAATTAGCTATCTCGTTTAGTTTTGACTAACAGCTTCTATTTAATTTCGATGAGTTGCATGGCTTCGTGGAAGTAGTTGAGTACATTTATGCCTTTGTCTGTGATCTTGTAGGTTATGTGGCATCCCAACTCTTCAGAAGTAATCAGCTTTTGCTCCATCATGGTGTCGAGAACATGCGTAAGAGGTTTCCAGGAAAGGTTAGTCCGATACATGATTCGTGTAGGCTTGTCGACGCCTTTCTTTATGGTCTGTAAGATGTCGAGGTAAATTTCAATCCGGGAACGTTTTGAGCTCACTTTAAACACCTATGAGATACAAATATTGAAAATTAATAAAAGACAATGTGCGTACCTCAACCCGACACAAAAATTCGTGAGAAATAAATATTCAAGCCTTCATTCGAGTAAGAATCGAAAACATTTCCGTAATAGCTCAGCTAAGAGTCTCCTATTGATCCTTCCTTTTTTCTCCCAAAGTTTTATACTGCCAAAAAATATATAACTGTTGACAACAGAAGTAATCTCAGGAAGGGGAAAAATGCCTTCTCTTTATCTTAAATGCAAGAGCTGTGGCGTAACGTTCTCATCAAAAATGAGCATGGACACAGAGAAATTCAAAAAGGAAATCATGAAGTATAATACGCATAAATGCCCAAAAGGGCACGTGAACACTTATAATAAAGAGGACTATTTCTTTCAACAAGCACTTTCGGAATTACTGACGACATAAAAAAACATATATCGCTCAATCCGCACAGCTTCATTGTCCGTGGAGTTCAACTGCGGCTTTGTAGGTTCCCTCAGCCAGCATGTCTCATATACCTTTGCGTCTAACTGTCTTTCTTGCGAGACACGTCAAAATTCTAGGTACTTTGTTTCTTGCGCATTACTTCAAATGTGAGTGTTGCGAAGGCTAGTGTGAGTACTGCGCCCGTAGCAATGCCAACTAGAAGGAAGTAGGCTAATTGTGAGTCTGATCGAATCATCTTGGCTAGGGTTCTCTGGCTCTTTTTCAGCTATTATTGAAGCTTCCGAAATCACAAAATCTCTTGTTAGCCAACTCAGTGGACCTTCATACTCCATAACGGTTAACCACGCGCCCTTCGGGAACAATTCACCTATCCTGAGGTCGATGATGCTTCAGCTGACCTTTTGTCAAATTGAGTCGATGGGCTCCCACAGGCTGGAGCTTCGGAAATACGCTTTTACAATCGGCGTATACTGAGAGAAAAGGAAATCACTTTGAATTTTGCCATTAGTCAACAGGAAGAGAGTTATCTTGGTGTCTCCGGAGATTGGGGACGAAATCCTTAGCGGATAGTAGAGGAAGTTGGTTTCAAACTGGTACAGAATAGGTTCAACGCTCTTCTGGTCAGCTGACATCTGGATTATATCGAGGGCAAAGAACCGGAAACCCAGAGCCATATAATCTTCGATCACGGCTTCAAAGTTTTTTAGCGAAATCCCCCGAGTAACATTGTTGGATTCTAGGAACTCTTCAGCCCAAGACGTAAGCTCTGAGGCGTCGCCTGCTTTGACGACTGTAACATCGTGGGCTCCTATTCTTCTCGTGGAAAGTAACCTCTATACTCTTTGTGCTTTCAGATCCATAGTTATCTCCCTAAAACTACTCGAGCATGTGCGTCAAGTATGGTCTGGATTGTGACAAAGGATTCAAAGCTAGCCTTTTCTATCTTCTTAGGGTTTGAGGGAAGAGGCATAATCTCAAGAACCAATGTCTCGCCCGTTGCACTTACATCGGTGGAAAGTATCAGTATCTCCTCTTGCCCATTCCAAGCTATGATGGCTTTCTGCCCAGGCTCATAAATCGAGACACCGGGCTCCACATGCACCAACCCCCTGTCTGCAAGACCAGCAGAAATAGACGGCAAGAACAACGCGAAAAGCAAAGCAAAAGAGAGACTCCGATATAACTGTCCCCTATCCAAGGCTAATTCCCACCTCAACTAATTATTCTATACACATAATATGTCTACATTTCAGAACAGCTGAACATCGAAACAAACTTTAAAGTTGTAACATTAGAACACAGACTGGCAGATAGCTAGCTTTGCTAAAGGAATTATCATAAATAATTCTCTGCTTTATCTTGTGGCTTATATCCAGCTTTTCTTTAGCAGGTGTTATATCAAATATTCTTGAACTATTATCGGAGGTTCCGTAAAAGATGCCGAATTTCACATCACTTTCAAGGCTTTTATGTATCAACTGCGACACATCATAGTCACTAATCCACATTGCGATAAGTTTCTGGGGGGATACTCAGCGGTCAACTCACCTGAAAGGAACTTCTTGAATAAGTCTCTTAGATTCCAATCTTTTGGCAAGAATACACCAATCCTTAAGCAGATTACTGATAAACCAAAATTATCAGAATAGTAGCGTCCAAGCGCCTCTCCGAAAACCTTGCTGACACCGTAGAGATTAGTGGGTCTTATGGGAGCGTCTGGTCCAACCAACTCAGATTCTTTTACAGCGAAACCGCAAGCATGATTCGAGCTGGCATAGACGATCTTCTTTATGCCACATCTGTGAGTCTGCTTCAAAGACATTATAGGTACCTATAAGATTGAGATTTAGAATAGAATCCCAAGGTGCGTCATCTCTTGCGTCAGCAGCCAGATGGACGACAGCCTCTGTGCCTTCCATTGCTTTTAACACGGAATCGAAGTTGGTTATGTCTGCTTGTACCACCTTTTCATTTGGTGAAGCTTTTATGACCCCTTGATGGTAGATCAATTTCAAAGAGTAATAGTTCCTGTAATGCTCTCTGAAAACTTGACTGATATTACCGCTAGCCCCACTTACTAAAACCTTCATTCTAGGCGTCGTTACCCTTCACCTCTAAATATTATTGAAAAAGATCATATTAAAAAATACTTAGTTTTCAAGAGTTTTTCTGCTGCTAACACGCAGAATATGTAGGCTGCGCTTCCGCTTATCACATTCTCAGATTATTGCCACAGAAATGGATAGTTGTCATTTAACTAGTGAGCTTGATGGAGAACCCCTCTCCCTCTCTTTTCACAGACTGCTTAAATTAGTTTGGTGGTTAGCTCTAGTCCATTATGTTAACTACCAATAACAGGCGACTAAGTGTTGTCTGGGATGAACTTGAGGTTGGGTTGGGATGTGGAGCCTCAGTTTAGAGTGTTGCTGCATTTAGTCTTGAAGCCGGAAGAAGCATACACAAAGTACGGTTTAGTTAAGGCAACAGGTCTCAGAACACCCGCAGTCACACAGCAACTGGAAAGACTCATAGACCTCGGATGGGTAAAGAAGCACGAGTCGTCTCCGGTTACTTTTCAGGTTGACCCTAAAAATGAAGTTGCCAGATACATATATGAATTGTTTTCGGAACTAAAACACACCAAATCGTGAAGTCAACCACCTGTTAGAACTGAAAAGGGAGGAAGGTTGTTTTGAGGCTTCTCCGCCGCGTTTTGAAGCAACACTATCACGGGAAAGGGTTTTACGAGTATGAACAGGTCGCTGTGCCAGTTTCCAGAAAGTTTCATGACCTCGTGAAGCCCTTTTTTGACAGGGATCTTGAGGTGTCTGTCCAAGTTCTGCTGCCCTCAGATCAAGGATTTATGATTATCTTGAAGCCAAAGAAGAGTTCTAAACCCTCGTAGAAACGTTTCTACATGTAGAAAAATGCCCTTCTAAAACCCGAAAAAACCATGCCTTGCAAGCCTGAAAAGCAACAGTTTATACAAAAAAATGATTAATCTCCTTATATTGCTGGAATTTTCTGCAAGTAGAAAAGATTTGCTATATAGCGTGTTTCTACGTGTAGTTAAGCTAGCTCACCTGCCTGTCCCTGCCTATGTAATATTGAACCGCACACTGGACATCTAAACTCGGCCTTTTTCAATCCTCAAACCACATAGAAGAATAGAAACAAAAGATATTAGAGTTTCGAACATTCGCTAAACTGAACATTAATTGTACCTCTTAATAGTAAAGTTTTAACTAACGTAAGCTAAGCTGACTCATGAGATTCCAAGAACACAGAAGCATCAAAACTTCTTAGTCTAAATCCAACTTGAGGAAGCATTGTTTCAACACGAAGCCGAAGAATACATATGCAAAGTCGTTGAAACCGTTGACGAAACTAAAACCCTCATAGAAACCGTATTCAAATATGTCTGCGAAATCAACCATGCCAAGCTCTTCAAGAGGAGAAAATAAGATGAAAAATTACTGGGGCGTATCCAAAAATGCCGGAGGCGGGATTCGAACCCGCGACTTCTGGGCGCAAAGGTTGTTTCTGACCCTAAGCGTTCTCCAGATTATGAGTCTGGCGCCCAAACCAAGCTAGGCTACCCCGGCTTGAATTTGACAGTTATCCTTTTTTGATGCAGCTTCATTTAAATCTATTCTTAACAGGTCGCGTTGAAGGTTTTGTCGAAGCATTTATTGTCTTACGTGTGGATTTATGTGTGTAAATTACTTTATTTGTTCACTGAACAGAAGGCGATGCGTCTTTGAATGAATACATCCAAGTTCTCACGACAACCGAGACTAAGGAGACTGCTGAAAAGATTGCTGAAACTTTAGTTAACAAACGGATGGCAGGATGCGTCCAGATAATTGGTCCTATAACAAGTATTTACCGCTGGAAGGGCAAGATAGAGAAAGCCGAAGAATGGTTGTGCCAGATCAAAACAAAAGGGGAACTCTACGGCGAAGTCGAGGAGACGATTCTTCAAATGCACACTTACGAGACGCCTGAAATTGTCTCAATACCCATCATTGCAGGCAGCAAAAAATACCTTCAATGGCTCAACAGCGAACTCTAGACCAATAAATAGTTATCATAATTTATCTCGATAATCAACGACTGCCTTTTCGGAGCACTTTGACTTCGGTTTCGGTACCAACATACGCTATATCCGTCATCCCTAGAAATAATCCTGTCTCTATGACGCCGTTAATGTACTTTAACTGTCGATCCAACTGAATCAGATTATTAATGACGCCAAAATCCACATTCAAAATGAAGTTACCATTATCCGTAACAAAAGGACCAAACCCTTCCTTGCTCATTTTGAGGATCGGCAGTCCACCAAGCACCTTTATCTTAGACGTAACAAGCGGCAAAGCGAATGGCAAAACCTCAACAGGCAAAGGATGATTTCTTCCCAAAACGTCGGTAAGCTTCGTTTCGTCAGCAATTATGACTAAGGCTTTTGACGAAGACGCCACGATTTTCTCTTTTGTCAGGGCGCCACCCATGCCTTTTATTAAGTTTAAGTCTGCGTCAATCTGGTCGGCTCCGTCAATGTCCAAGTCAAGGTTCGGATGCTCATCAAGAGTAGTCAATGGGACGCCGCATTCCGTGGCTAATTGGTGAGTTTGATTGGAGGATGGAACAGCCAAAATCCTGATATGTTCTTCTTCTATTCTTCTTCCGATTTCCCTAACAGCATAAGTTATGGTTGAGCCTGCGCCAAGACCCAAAATAGAACCGTCCTTGACAAGTTTAACCGCCTCAACAGCAGCCCTTCTTTTAGCAGCTTCTCTCCAAACCATTTTACTCTTCAACTTCCATTTGCCCAAGCTTTTTCAGAACCTTCTCAACCTCAGCCACGATCTCCTCAACCTTCTTCTCAAGCTTCGCCTGTTTCAGGCTCAGTGGGAGGCTTCGGTTTACTTGCTTTCTTCGTCTTTGGTTCAACCGTCTTGTCAGTTGGTTGCTTGAGGTCTTCGACTTTTTCTTCAAAAATGGTTTCTTCTTGTAGTTCCTCTTTCTCAGGCGGCTGTTCTATCTGTGGCTGTCTCTTCAAGGTTTCAAGAATTATGGTTTCCTTTGGGGCTGAAGTGATTAAGCCAGATCTTAATTTCAGATCATCAATTTTCTTATTCATATCGTCAAACCGTTCCGAGAACAGCTTCACAAGATCTTCCTGCATTTTTTCAAGTTCGTTTAAGGCTACTATGGATTCGCCTCTTTCAATATCTTCATTAATTCTAGCAAGATCCATCTTGTACTTCAGCGCCAACTGGTCTCTCTCGGCTTCGGAAATTTTTCCCTCAGCACTAGCCTCATAAAGCCGTCGGACAGCGTAGCTAAGAATTTCTCTATCAAGGTCAAGTAGCCTAAGCTTGTCCTTTGCTTCGTTCATAATGTCGTTTGTGACAGTCTTTTTAACTGATTGAGGTAACGTACTTACTGCCTGAATTTTGCGTAGCTTTACCTTCTCTTTGGTCATTGTTTTTCCCTTTTCCTGTTCCATAATTATGAGTATAACTAGACCAATAGCGACCGTTCCTAAGGCAAGCATCAGCCAAACCAGTAAATCAGGACCCACAAGGTTCCCTCAGATATAGAATGGTTAAACACGCTTCAGAGATATATTTTTTTTCGATAGTTTGTCCATCAACAAATTTTGGAACTGAAAGACGCATAATACAAAACAATATGTCACAGGATTGGTCACCACAAAAGTTTATGACCGTGCTTTCCAACCAGGGGAACAAACGCTACACCTCCAAGATCTTCCTCTGAGAATTGACCTTCAACCTTCCTTAGTCGAAGAAGAGTCTGAAAGAATCCCGGCGCACCCACTGGAATAACCATGACGCCGTCTTGTTTTAGCTGATCCTTGAGCGGAGGAGGAACATAAGGCGCAGCAGCAGTCACATAAATCCTGTCGAACGGAGCCTTATCGTGGTAACCTTCAGAACCGTCTTGGCAGACAACTGTGACCCGTTCGCCGTAACCAGTCTTGGTAATATTGTTTTTTGCGGACTCAGCCAGTTTTGAAACAATTTCAACTGTGTAAACGTGACCCCATTTTTCTTTAGGCATGTCGCTTGGCGCCACGATCTCCGCGACGGTTGAAGCGTGCCATCCACAACCTGTTCCGACCTCCAGAACAGTATGTCCAGTCTCAAGCTCCAAGGCTTCGTTCATTATCGAAACCATGTCTCGCCCAGCTGATCTTTAAGGTCAGCCAAGTGGCGCAGAAACCGTTTGCCCCGAGCTGATTGGAAGCGGAGTATCAATAGCCGCGCACGCCTTGTCGTTTTCGGACAGAAAAAGGCACCTTGGCACCAACTTCATCGCTTTGATGACCTGTGGAGTTTTAAGTATGCCACTTCTTATGAGGTCTTGTATAAGGTTTTCCCACTGATTGTTCAATCACATCCCTTGCATGGCATTTTTTTCTACAAACAATATGAGAAACGAAGGCATAAATATTGTTTCCACTGGCACATATGGAAAGATTAGGCATTTTGTTTCCTTCACTAAAAATTGGTAGAAAGAATCCTCTTTGACGGAACCCATGATGGTGGTTAACCGTTTTTCCTTTCATTTTACTGTGACGGATTTTGCGAGGTTCCGCGGCATGTCGGGGTTTAACCCTTTTTCCACAGCCATGTAATAGGCAAGCTGCTGTAAGGGTACAATGAAGGCAATCGGCGTCAGTATTTCAGGCAGGCTTCCGGGTATCTCGAAATACTCGTCTGACAGGCTTTTGATTTCCTCATCTCCTTCTTCGATGACGGAGATTATTGAGGCTCCCCGCGCCTTCATTTCCATTATGTTCCCAACTATCGTCTTGCGTGTCTCATCCCTAGGACACACGAACACCACGGGAAACCCAGGTTCCACAAGGCTTATGGGACCATGCTTGCTTTCTCCCGCAGGATAGGCTATTGAGGGAACGTAGGCGATCTCCATGATCTTAAGTCTGGCTTCTTGCGCTGTCGCTGAGCTTATCCCCCTGCCTAGAAAGAAGAAGACTGGCTTTTTCTTAAGTTTCTTGACAACTTCTAGAACCTTCGGTTCGTTTTTCTTGATCGTTGCCTCAACTATGTCAGGAATCTGGCTGACGCTTTTTTCAAGCTCCTCTATCTGTCGGTGCCCGATTTTGCCCCGAATCTTCGAGACTCTTAAGGCGAGTTGCGCAAGCACTGACATCTGAGACGTAAATGTCTTTGTCGCTGCGACGCCGATCTCGGGACCTGATTGCTGAACTATGTATACTCTTGAGATTCTGGTTAAAGTTGAACCAACGGCGTTCGTCAATCCCAATATTGTGGCAGCTCGGTTTCGAGCATAATCCACAGCAGCCAGCGTATCAGCAGTTTCGCCTGATTGGCTCACAGCGAGGATTGTGCTGTTGATGTTAATCGCCATCCCTTCCTGTTCAATGAACTCAGACGCAATAACTGGATGAGTCGCCAAGAAAGCAAGATCTGAAAACATGTACGAGGCCGCTAGGCAAGCATGATAAGAGGTTCCTGCAGCTACCGAGAAACACTTCTCCAGCTCGGTCCAGAAACGTAGCCATAAGGTCGAGGTACAAGTCCTGCAGCCTAAGAGTGTCCCTCAAGCATCTTGGCTGTTCATAAATCTCCTTAATCATAAAGTGAGGATAACCTTGCTTCTGAGCCATTTCCACGGTCCAAGTAACCTGTTCCGGTTCTCTTTTTACTGGCTTCCAGTCGTCAATATTCCAAATCTCGTACTTGTCAGCTTCTAGTATGCCTAATTCGCCGTTTTCGAGTATCACCGTTCTGTTTGTCAGGGGAAGGAAAGCTGTAATATCTGATGCACAATAGGTTGCTTCTTCACCGACGCCAATGACAAGCGGGCTCTCGTTTCTAGCGACAACAATCTTATCAGGTTCAATGTTTGATAAGACTGCAATGGCATAAGAACCGTTAAGCCTTTTCAATGAGTCGCGGACTGCTTCAACGAGTGACATCCCCTTCTTCATGTTTTCTTCAATAAGGTGCGGGATAACCTCGGTGTCAGTCTTAGACTTGAATTCGTGTCCTAAACCTTCCAGTTCCTTTCTTAATGCAGAGAAATTCTCAATTATGCCGTTGTGAACAACAGCGATCTTGTTTTCGCAGTCAGTGTGCGGATGTGCATTAACTTGGTAGGGAGCTCCGTGCGTAGCCCATCTTGTATGCCCGATTCCTATGTTGCCTGGCAGGTTGTCTAAGTCAATGGCTTTGTGAACATCGTCAATTTTTCCTTGGTCTTTCTTTATGTAGAGAACACCATTTTGAATGGTAGCTTCGCCGACAGAGTCGTATCCTCTGTATTCGAGCCTTTTTAGGGCAGCATGAATTAGGGGAGCAGCCTTTCCGTTCTTTAACGCGCAACCGAATATTCCACACATATAAAAGTTCCTTTCACTTCTCTCTTTTAACTTGAATTAGAACCACAATGAATCTATTTATTATTCTCTGAATTGCGGGTGTATTTATGTGTAATGAACAATTAATCCATTGCGTGCCTGTAAACATTAACCTTGTTTGAAAAAATATGAAGAAAAAGTATAAACATAATCGTGTCTCATATGCTACACGCACACAAGAGATTTAAATCAACCCACAAAATTAACAACGACAGCGGCCGTAGTCTAGTTTGGTTAGGACGCCGGCCTCCCATTTGCTGAAGAGAGGACAGCCGACAACCCGGGTTCAAATCTCGGCGGCCGCACCACGATGATTTTTATAATCAATATAGAATTTATTTTATAAGGCGCGATGGTTTAACTACGCTTTCTGACTGGTCTGTTTTGTGAAACATTCGAGTTTTCCGTTTGTGTGACAATACCAGAGCACTGTGAAAAACAACCATTTTAAGGCACGTTTATTCAGTTGTTTTAGGCCATTTGTTCATTGATTTGTGTTAGTTTCTATTGTGTATAGATTTTTTTATAGAAATGCGCTTAATATTTGTTTGTTTAGATTATTTCTTTTATTCAAGGTTTCTGTGATGGCTGTTTTTATGGTTTTTGTTATGAACAGAAGTGTACTCGTAAGATTTAAATATGACGAATGTGTGCAAAAGATTCATAACGAATAAAACAATGGTGAACAAAAGTGCAACAAAGAAAAATATTGCTAGACGAAGAAGAACTACCCAAACAATGGTACAGCATTCTTCCTGACCTGCCAAAACCTTTACCTCCATCCATAGAACCAGACAAACGGGCGCCTGGACCGGGAATTATTCCCCTGATTTTCCCGAAGGCCATCCTCGCTCAGGAAATGAGTAAGGACAGGTGGATTGACATTCCCGATGAAGTGAGAGACATCTATAATCTTTGGAGACCCACGCCTGTTTTCAGGGCTTTGGGACTTGAGAGGGCTTTGAAGACGCCTGCGAAAATCTACTACAAGTACGAAGGAGTCAGTCCCACGGGAAGCCACAAACCTAACACTGCTATCCCTCAAGCCTACTACAACATGAAGGAAGGAACGGAACGCATGTCCACCGAAACTGGTGCTGGTCAATGGGGTTCTGCCTTAGCCTTCGGTTGTATGATGTATGGAATAAAGTGCACAGTTTACATGGTCAAAGTCGAGCTACAACCAAAAGCCATACCGAAGAATAATGATGGAATCCTATGGAGCAAACGTCTACGCGAGCCCAAGTGACAAAACAGAAAGCGGAAGAAAAATCCTCAAAGAAGACCCAAACAGTCCGGGAAGCTTAGGAATCGCCATAAGCGAAGTTGTCGAGGATGCCCTAAAAAAAGAAGGTGTCAAGTACGGCATAGGCAGCGTTTTCAACCATGTTCTCATACACCAGACAGTAATCGGATTAGAGACCAAGAAGCAACTAGAATCCGTGGACGATTACCCGGACACAATATTTGGCTGTATAGGTGGCGGAAGCAGTTTCTCAGGACTCTTCTGGCCCTTCTACTATGATAAAGTTACTGGAAAAGCGCCGAAAGACGTCAAGTTCATAGCCATCGAAGCCACAGCTTGCCCAAAAGTGACAAAAGGAGAATACACATTTGACCACGGAGACACTGCGAGACTGACGCCTTTGGTCCCAATGCACACTATCGGCCACGATTTCATTCCTGCCCCAATTCACGCAGGAGGCTTACGCTACCACGGAATTGCTCCTACAATAAGTCGACTGGTCTCGGAAAAGAAGATGGAGTCACGGGCGTACAACCAAGTTGAAGTGTTCGATGCGGCTAAAATCTTCATACAAAGTGAAGGCATAATTCCGGCTCCTGAACCTGCTCACGCTATCAAGGGCGCCATCGACGAAGCTTTGAGGTGTAAGAAAACCGGAGAAAAGAAGACTATTCTGTTCTTGCTGTGTGGACACGGGTATTTCGACATGCAAGCGTATGATGATTACCTAAATGGCAAACTTCAACCCTACGAGTATCCTCAAGAAAAAGTGGCAGAAGCAATGCAGAGACTCAAGAAACTGTACCCATGGTTGGACGAACTTAAAAAAATGATATAGCAAATAAACTAGCGAATATTCAAATCGGGTCGTAAAAGTATAAAATACTTTGAGCCCCCTTTTTTTATTTTCATATTCTAATCAAGTTTATTACTTAGACACTAAAAATAGGTTAGACCGTAAAAAAAGGTGCGCCAAGTTTGTTGTTAGGTTTCAGCACAGTCATGTACGAAAACTCTGGTTTACCGTATCACCGAATTGTCGAGAAAGCCTCGGTTCTAGGTTATCAGGGCATTGAACTCAACTTTAAGGAATGGCCGTCTAAATTGAACACGGATTTAATAAAAAATTCGTTACAAAAAACTGGCGTGAAAGTGGCTGCGATAGGTACGAGGCATTTGAATGTTACGCACGGTCTTTACCTTGCTTCTCCTAGTTTGGGTGTCCGAAAAAGGGCATTTGCCTACATGACTGAGTGTATGAACATTGCTAACGAGCTAAACTGCAACATCATTCAAGCGGGATGGGCTTTTCAAGGCTCAAAACTGGAAGCCCCATACGATGACACATGGAACCAAGCTGTGAAAAGCCTTAAACAAATCAGTCGTCTATGCAGGCAGTATGGAACAGTTTTCGTTGTAGAATTTGCCTGTAAAAAGAATGCCCAGTTAGTTAACACGATGGCTGATGCGTTGCGTATGCTCGATGAAGTCAGTGAAAACAACATTCTTGTAATGGCTGATATTTTCCATATTCACGCTGAAAACGACTCTCTCAAAGAAACCGTTTTAATAGCTGGTGAAAGGTTGGCTTACGTTCATCTTTCAGACAATGATAGATTAACTCCAGGTAAGGGAATCATAAACTTTAAGAAGTTTATTGATGCGTTAAAAAAAATTGGTTACGATGGATATATGGTCATGGAATTTGAACTTGCAACGGACATTGATGGCTCATTGAAATATGCTTTGAATTATATTAGAAAATTTGTGTAAAGTTTTAAACAATGTTTCGTCAATTTGGTAAATGTGGTTAAATAATCCTAAATAATTTATTCGATGTATCATTATATGATTTTGAATATTTATTGATTTTACGTGATGAAGGCGGGAAACCGAATGAGCATGCTAAGGAAGCGGATTCGTGAAGCGTCCATGCTAATAAATTTTTACTTCACAACCATTCCTTCTATATGGATTCTCGTAAATCCGCTATTATACATTATGTTTTTCCCGTTAGGCCTACATTACGTCATGACACTGCCTTGGCCATTTTTACGGGACACATCCGACCCATTTGGTAGAGGGAGTTCGTTATACTTCCTCACATACCTATATGCTGACCTCATAAAACAACCATTAGTCACGTTTTGGATCGCAGTTTCCGTGATTCTAATGTTGATTGGCACAGCCATATTTTCTTGGAGCTTCGCTTTGTGGGTTGAAGATCGTAGCGCTCTGTTAACGAAAGGACTATATAGAATCTTTAGGCATCCGCAATATCTTGGCATAATTGTATTAATTCTCGGAGTTTCGTTAAGGACTGCGAGACCGATATCATTGATTTCGTGGGGAACAATGACATATGCTTACGTTTTGATGGCTTACTTTAAAGAACAAGGCTTAACAAAAAAACTTGGTGAAGCATACCTAAACTATAAATCTAATACTTGGTTCATGCTGCCTTTTCCAGATGCCTTAACACCTAAACTTGATAACATTAGAATGGGTTAAAATTGTAATTGCAACAATTATTCTCGTCGCGTACATTTTATCCATTATTTTCTTTTCTTTCGGGCGAGTTGTATCATTAAGATAAATGCTGATCGCTACAGAATAGAAAATATAAAATGGTTGGGCGATTGAACGAAGATTTTGTGATGCTGTAGAGTGAAGTCTTTATTAGTTTTCTTTCAAAGCGTCTTGGTACTTGTCAAATAGTAGCTCTAATGACCGTCTTAAAGCCTCAGCCCTACTTGAGAATATTCTTTTTACGTTTATTAACAGTTCGAGCTTTCTAAGGTAGTCTTTTGATACGGCAAGCTTCACGACGATCTCATCGTAATCTTTCGTTTCTATTCCTTGCTCGGCCAAGGCAAATTCCTCAGCGAAGATTTAGCCTTTTTAGTATATAAAAGTTATTGATAAATTAACTTTTGAATGATATTCATGTAACCTTAAGATTAGTTCTAAGGTTATATTTTAATGATATTTATTATTACTCTAGTGTTGTAATATAGTTTATTATTCTATTTCATCTGTCAGTAAATTTTATTAACTCTTGGAAAGCTTTATATCCACGGTTGAATAATTAAAAATCGAACTTTCAGAAAAAAGAAAATTTATAAAAGGAGACAGAAAATATGGAACGAAGTATCGAAGAAATAGCCAGAGAAGCTATCCCACAGATTGCTGTAATAGGACTCGGTGGAGCTGGATGCAACATCGTATCTTGGATGAAAAACAAAGAAGTCTCAGGCGCAAGGATCTACGGAATGAACACCGACGCACAACACCTAAGCATAACAAAGGCTGACCAAAGAATACTCCTCGGATACAAAGTCACAGGTGGTCTCGGAGCCGGAGGTTTCCCAGAGCAAGGTGCAAAGGCTGCTGAAGAAACCGTCGAAGAAATCGAGAAACTATTGTCCGGCGCTGGACTAGTCTTCATAACAGCTGGTCTCGGCGGTGGAACAGGAACAGGCGCATCTCCGGTAGTGGCAAAACTAGCAAAGGAAATGGGTGCTCTGACACTAGCAGTAATCACAACGCCCTTCGCTGTTGAAAGAGCAAGGCTCTTGAAGGCAAAGGAAGGTCTAAAAAGGCTAGTTGAAGTATGCGACGCAGTTATCGTGATTGACAACAACAGACTCAGAAAAGTCGCTGGTAACCTGCCACTTACAGAAGCTTTCGCGGTTGCCAACGAACTGATTGCAACCTTCATAAAGAACACTGCTGAAACCATAGCTACCCCAAGCCTCGTGAACCTCGACTTCGCTGACTTGAAAGCGATTATGATGGGAAGCGGAGTATGCGCGATGGGTGTTGGCGAAGGACAAGGAGACACCATGGTAGAAGACGCTGTTGAAAGAGCACTAGACGCACAATTACTCGACATAGGCGACATCAAGAAATCTGAGGGCGCTCTGATCCACATTGAAGGCGGCGACGACATGACCCTAGAAGACGTCAACAGAGCTGGAGAAATCGTCATAAGCAGGATCTCTCCAACTGCAAAAGTGTCATGGGGCGCTAGAGTTAACAGCCAAAGGCAAGGCAGCATGCGTGCAACAGTGGTCTTGGCAGGAGTCGAAAGTCCGTTCCTCGTAGGAAATCTTTCGCCCTTTGGGGTGTTAGAAGGTCCTACTGGAGTAGGACAACAGGTCGATGTGGTCAAGCAAGAGGCACCTAAGAAAGGATTCTTCGGGAAGCTTTTCAGCGAATAAATGAATGGTAAAGCGTTTAGGAGACAGGTAATATCAACGACCCTATAACCTATGCGATACTAATATTCGCTGCCGTTGCTGTAGTGATAATCCTATATATTGCCATGAAAGCCTTCAAATCTCCCACATTGTTTTTTGCCACAGAAGAGTCAGTCGAAGAGCTAACAACTAAGCTTCAGCTGTCCGAAGTGCCGCTCTAGAAGACTAAAGCAAGCGGGCCGCTACACAATCGGATGTGACAACTGTGGCTTCACGTTTAGCGTTGGAGCGGTATCTAAAAGATCGTCCGCCAGTAGCTAAAAACAATACAGAAATCCAGTAATAGACTACGGCTTTCGGTGGATAGACTTGGTCATCAGCTTTGGCTGATTCTTTATCCATTTTTTTTAATTTTAATATCTTTTTCAGTAATAATGATTTTTTATCATGTGGATTTCTGACTATCTTTTGATTCAGATGGTTCGTTAATAACTATTTTAGCCATCAGCAATCGTCTTCGAATTAGACAACATCGTCCTTGACTTATTTACGGATGGACAGCACTTGCACAGGAAACAAGACATGAGGGTCTTAGCGCGCGCTAGGCTCGCAGGCGATAGCGTTTACCTGCCATCAACCAGTACGTCTGGACAGTTCATCGTGAACAACACGTGGCTGAACATCATAATAATGTTCGTGACGCAATACCTTTTATTCATTGTTGCTGCAGCTGGAGCTGCCGCTTCCGCAGTCGTATTCCTAATATACTGGCGAAGAAGAGAATAAACTAAAAGGCTTCTTTTTTTACTAAGTTTTAACGCTAACATAAGGTTTTCTGGGTTTCAACATTTTAGCTAGCTCAGCTATCGGTGACACATCCATTAAGCGAATAATTTAAGCCAAAAAGATGAATTATTGTTAATGAATTGACGAGGTTGACACAAATATTTAGTAATATTTTTTAATGCTTTTGTAGAAGATGGTGTAAATGGTTTTTCCTGAAAAATTTCTGTGGGGTGCGTCAACAAGCGGGTTCCAGTTTGAGATGGGCGACTCTGCAAAATACGGTCTGGACCCCAACACAGATTGGTATGCATGGGTGCATGACAAACAGAACATTCAGAAAGGAATAGTCAACGGAGACTTTCCCGAGGATGGCGTGGACTACTGGCACATGTACAAGCAAGACCACGACATCAGCTAAGGAACTTGGGTTCAACGCTTTCAGGATAGGAGTGGAATGGAGCCGAATTTTTCCTAAAAGCACAACGAGCATTGAAGTGGGCGTTGAAAGGGCTTCTGATGGCAACATCGCAGACATTAACATAAATGAAGGAACTCTTCAAAGGCTCGAAAAGGTCGCGGATAATAAGGCATTAGACCATTATAGAGACATAATTGGGGACCTAAGACAAAAAGGTTTCAAGGTTTTCGTCTGCCTCAACCATTTTACGCTTCCTCTTTGGATTCATGATCCCATAGTTGCTCGCGACATTAATCTTAGAAAAGGTCCGAAAGGTTGGATAGATGAGACTTCCGTGGTTGAATTCACTAAATATGCGGCTTACGCTGCTTGGAAACTAGGCGACGTCGTGGACAACTGGGCAACATTCAATGAACCTGCGGTTGTGCCTGAAGCCTGTTATCTCATGAAAGAGTCAGGTTTTCCGCCCGCAACTAGAAATTTTGGGGCATACAAGAAGGCTGTTGTTCATTTGGCGTTAGCGCATGCACGTGCGTTCGATGCGGTGAAGAGGGTGGACACCATCAAAGCTGACGATGACAGCTCAGTTGCAGCCAATGTTGGGTTAATACAAAATGTCATTCCCATGAAACCGCTGACTGACAAGGAAGACGACCTCAAAGCAGCCGAGGTCATGGATTTCATGCACAACAACTACTTCGTTCAATCTGTGACGAAGGGCGTACTAGAATTTGATTTTGGAGGAAAGCAGAAGGAAGCAAAGGCATACATGAGAAACAAGGTGGACTGGATCGGCGTGAACTACTATACACGTCTTGTGGTCAGGGGCAAAAAATCACTTCTTGTAAGGTTGGCGACTGGAATGCCAGTGTTGCCAGATTTGCAGAGAGGGTATGGCTTTGCCTGTGAACCAAGAAGCAAGTCTCACGATGGGCTGCCAACGTCTGACTTTGGGTCTGAAATTTATCCGCAGGGAATACTGGAAGCCTTGACTAAGATGAAAGCATACGGAAAACCAATGTATATAACTGAAAATGGTATAGCTGACGCTGAAGACACGCTTAGACGACAGTTCCTTGTGGATCACCTAGAAATGTTAGAAAAAGCCATAAACGAAGAAAAAATTGATCTGCGAGGATACTTTTACTGGTCACTAATCGACAATTATGAGTGGGCAAAAGGATTCAGCATGAAATTTGGCCTTTACGCTGTTGACCTCAAAACAAAGAAGAGGACACTGAGAAAGAGTACTGAAATATTTCGGAAAATCATAGAGACTGGGAAAGTGGAAATAGTTAAAACGAAGTGTCTAAAGGTTTATTGTTAAGCGCCCCAGAAAGGCGTCGCCTTCCGCATTATTTCGATTAATTCGTTAAGGCATTCCAATTCAGCTGGATCCAGTCGGTCCTGGAATTTCTTCTGTAACCTACTCGCGTGTTCCTCTGGCACTCCAACGTAAAGCGTGTCTCCTTCGTTAAATTGACGACCCACTACAGGTTTATCGATAGAGACAGCAACCTGTTTCCCAGCTTCAGCTGAGGAAATGGCTTCGCCTTTTTCTTGGATTTGAAGTATCTCACCTACCTCTTTCCCTTCGACCGTGACCAATCGTACCTTGGGCTTAATTTTTCCGGCAAGAATTTCTACTCCGACTATGGCTGGTTTTGCTTTCCTGAATACATAGCCTGGCAGGACCTTGATTTTGGCTGGTGCTATAAGCCTTTCAAACTCGTGTTTTTCGCGGGCTTCTTTTTCTACTCGCATCCATTTCAGGTACTCGTCGATTAAATGGTAGATTATGACCTCTCGAAAAATTGGGACCTTCCGATTTTCAGCTTCTTCCTCTGCGTCCTGAAGAATTTTCACGTTAAAGCCTAAGACCGCGGCGTAAAGGGGTTCACTTTCTTTTACAGCGGCAGCTTCGGTGATGTCCCTTTTTGAAATGTCGCCTACGTCTGCCAGCCGAATGGGGATGCCCTCATTCTGTAGGCTCTCAGCTATCGCTTCCAATGAACCTAAAGCGTCAGTTTTTAGAACTACGCCGTCAACGTTGGTTGACACTCGGATTTTTTGTACTTCGTCTGAAACCTCGTTAAAGTACGATGCTAACTTATTTTTTGAGGGAACAGTGTAAAGAGGAGCGCCAGCTAGAGCCTCATTAAGGTTGGGCGCAACAATTTTTACGCCAGCAGACTGCGGAAACCTCGTCCACTACCGAGAACCTGTCTCTCGGATCCCTAATCTCATCAAGAGGTTTAGGCAATAAAATGGCACGGACCGTTGTTTCGATCGGTCCGCTTTTTCCGCCTAAGATGATTGTGTCGTTCTTCCGTAGGACGCCATCGTAGATAACCGCGTTGACTGTAACGCCTAGTCCAACCTCTTCCTTGACTTCCAGGACTGTGCCTTTCGCAGGACCCTTCGTTGTCTGCAGTCTGCTTTGGAGGAATTGCTGTGTAAGCCCTGTTAGGACTGCCACCAATTCGGTAATGCCCTCGCCTGTCTTGGCGCTTGTTGGCACAATAGCGATGGTACGCGTAAAATCCGTGATTCTGTCGAACCTGTCTGTTCTGAACCCCATTTCGGAAAATTTTCCAATAATGGTGTACAAATGTTCGTCCACAGATTGCTGAACAAATTTGTCCTGTTTCTTAAAAGACTCCGAAAAAGAAGAATTGGGTTGAGAAATCCATCCTGCGATTCGGTCGACCTTGTTCGCTGCTACCAAAAAGGGCGTCCGCCTTAACTTCAGAATTTCAATGGACTCGAGAGTCTGAGCCTCAAACCCCTTCAGAAGGTCAATGACCAAGACTGCTATGTCTGCTACTCCACCTCCACGACGCCTCAAATTCGCGAACGCCTCATGTCCAGGCGTATCAATCACTAGAAGACCTGGAATCTTTACGTCTCCACCAAACTTCTGAAGAAGCGGACCTGCTAATTCCTTCAGTGTTTCAACCGGGAAGAAGCTGGCACCGATGTGTTGCGTCATTCCACCGGCTTCCCTCGCTTGTACGCTGCTTTTGCGTATTTGGTCAAGCAGAAGTGTCTTTCCAGTGTCCACATGTCCAAGGACGCAAACAATCGGCTGTCTCAAAGGCATATAGATTCTTCCCTTTTTGTTGTATGCGACTAGTTCGACCTTTAATCGTTCTAGAGGATTTGTTTCCAGTCTACGTTTTCTTTAACTAATTTTCTAGCTCGGTTTATCCGTACATTATCTGTAGGCTTAATTCGTCCGACGATTTTTTGAATTATCTGTAAAGTATTATACGTGTCGAATGGCACAAGAATCATCGGTAACTTTAGTTCATCGGCTCGTGGAAAAATTTTTACGCTGGGATACAGATTTCCTGTAAGGACAAGAGCGGAAACGCCTGCCTCTAAAGCAGCGAATATAATGTCTGTTCTGTCTCCTCCAGTTATGACTAGTTCGTTCTTGGCTTTCCGGAAGTACCTGACTGCGCTTTCTGGAGTCATCGCGCCTATGAGGACGGTTGAAACTGTTTTTTCCATGCCGTCTTTGCCTGCTAGGATTTTTCCTCCGATTGCTGCATAGATTTCGTTGATCGTGAGGGCATTAATCGTTCTGTCTTCAGGAATTATGCCTATGACTTTTATTCCGTTCTTTTCAATGGCGGGTTTAACGACGTTTCTGGCTTTCAGCATCTTGGCTGAAGGAACCTGGTTCAAAATGACACCGTATAGTTCAGCCTTCCATTTCGTGCAGTAATCTCGAGCTTGGAGGACATCATCAACTATAAGATCGTCCTCAAACTTTTCAACAAGAAGGATTTTTGAGTCGAAAACAACAGCCAACTTAGGCACTGGGCAACCGAGGAAAGCCCCAACAGACAAGGTGGGAGGACCTTCGATCAGGATTAACTCTTTTCCCCGAGAAACCGTTTTATAAGCCAATTCTAGCTTTTTCACAACCTCAGAAGCTTCAACATCTGTGAACTGCTCGATGAACGCGTCTTTTCGGATTACAAGAGGACACACGGAATTTACTTCGTCTTTTATGTTCAGAATCGTTCTCATCGTTTCAACGTCTTCGTCAAGTGGCTCTCCTTTCTCGTCCGTTGCACTTTCCACGCCTACTGGCTTAAAATAGCCCACGTTCTGACCCAAGTCTTTAGCAATTGAAGCTAATGCTACGGTTACGAGGCTTTTTCCTGCAAGTTCCTTGGTTGAGGCTATGTAAATTGCTTTTTTGTTCATACCATTCTCCTTCTTACGTTATTCACTTAGTTATTACCATTTTTATGTCTACTGCAACACATCCCTTTTTCTCTTCGTAAACGAACAACGGATTAATTTCCATCTCAACGATTTCTTCAAACTGGCTCATGATCTGCGAAACCTTTAGGATTACGTTAACCACCGAATCGACGTCAGACGGCGATTCTCCCCTTACGCCTCTAAGAAGGGTGTATGCTTTTGTTTCTTCAATCATCTCGTTTGCTTCCGATTTTGTGAGAGGGCATAAACGGTACGAAACGTCTCGCAGAAAGTTGACGTAAATTCCTCCCAAACCGAACATCATAAGGGGACCGAATTGGGCGTCCCTAACAGCGCCCACAATCACCTCTTTTCCCTTAAGAACCATCTTCTGAACGAGGATCCCAAATATTCTGGCTTGAGGCATCAAACCATGTATCTTGCCTAGAATAATGTCATAATTCCGCTCTACTTCGGCACATGAGGTAATATTGAGCATGACTCCTCCCAAATCTGTTTTGTGTAGAATTTCGGGAGAAACAAGCTTTCAATGCGACGGGGTAACCGATTGAATCTGCTATTTGTCCTGCTTCATCTGAAGACTTAGCGATCGTTGCTTTAGGCACCGAAATCCCGCATTGTTGTGCAATCCTGAAAGATTCATCTATCGTGGGAACTAACCTGTCATCAGCGCGTATTTCAGAAAGAATTTGCCTAATAGCCTCAACGTCAATCTGCGTAGAGAATGATGGCCCTTCGCTTGGTTTCTTAAGGATCGAACCATATTCATACATCATCTTAAGGGCAAACGCGGCTGACTCAGGGAAAGGATAGTTAGGAATATTGTTTTTCAACAACGTTTTTACAGCAACAGAATCGTCGTCGAGCCCCATAAATGAAGTAATAATTGGTTTATCCGATGATCCCCTGACCTTAGCGATAACCTCGGCAACCTTGTCTGAAGGCGTCATGGCTTGAGGAGTCAAAATGACTATGACTCCGTTTATGTTCTGGCTTTTAAGCCCAGCCTTCAAGGCTAATTCGTATCGGCTTTCATCCGAGTCCCCCAAAACGTCCAAGGGATTGTTTAGGCTCGCGTGAGGCGGAAGGGAACTTCGTAGTTCCTCTATAATTTCAAACTCGAGCAACGGCAGCCCTAAACCCACTTTTTCACAGGCGTCAGCAGTCAAGATTCCGGGACCGCCGCCATTAGTTATTATCAGTATGTTTCTGTCTTTGGGCAACGGCTGGTCCTCGAAAGCTAGAACGAGCTCAAAAAGTTCCCGCAACGTGTTGACTCTGAGTACGCCAGCCTTCCTGAAAGCAGCTGAGAAAGCTGTGTCTGAACCAGCAAGCGAACCGGTGTGAGAAGAAACGGCTCTCACGCCCATATCGGTTGTCCCCGCCTTCAACGCAATAACAGGCTTCCTTTCGGAAACTTTTTTGGCTTCTTCGATGAAGCGGCATCCGTTCTTGACGCCTTCAACATATAGTCCCACCACTCTTGTCTGTTCGTCGTCAGCCAAGGCTTCGAGGAAGTCTGCAGCGTTCAAGTCAGCCTCGTTTCCCAAGCTAATGAAGCTCGTGAATCCAACATCGTTCTGAAGCGCCCAGTTCAGAATCGCACTTCCCAAAGCCCCGCTTTGTGAAATAAAAGTCTATGTTTCCAACGGTAGGCTTGACTGCAGCGAAAGAAGCGTTCATGTTGCTTTGGGTACTGATGAATCCGAGGCAGTTTGGTCCCTGCATTCGCATATTGTATTTCTGGCACACAGCGAGAGCTCTTTTCTAGCTGTGTGCCTTCTCTGCCTGTCTCGCTAAATCCTGCTGAGACAACGACTATTCCTTTTATGCCTTTTTTTCCGCATTCCTCAGACTAGCGTTGGCACGATCTTGGCGGGAACAGCAATCACGGCGAGATCAATCTGGTCTGGGACATCCGAGACATTGCCATAACATTTTATGCCTAGTATTTCGTCTGCTTTTGGGTTGATTGGGTAAAGTTTACCCTTGAATCCGCTTTCAACGAGGTTTCTGAATATTCTGTGACCTACCTTCTCTGGCTCCCTGCTTGCTCCTACCACGGCGATTGAATTTGGCTTAAAGAAGGCTTCGAGCTTCATGCGTTAACCTCGTTAAAGTTTGGCTTGTTACGGTGCGCCTTATGAGGGCATTGTCTAATATTTATGTGTGGCTGATTCTTATTTAGGTGACGATGCGATATTAATAAAGGTGTTTTTCTCATGAATGCTGCGCATGAATTGCGTCGAAGGTCATATGACGAAAAGAAGAAGAACCTTGACGAAGCCCTTAGTCTGATAAAAACTGGCGACCACATTTTCATTGGATCAGCATGCGGCGAACCCCAATTCCTCGTCAACGGGCTTGTTGAGAAAGCCAACCATCTCGCGGACAACGAAATTCTTCACGTTCACACTCTGGGTGTTGCGCCCTATGCAAAGCCCATCTATTCTGACAGGTTTCGTTTAAACGCCTTTTTTGTCGGAATCAACACGCGGTCAGCGGTCGCCGAGGGAAGAGCGGACTATACTCCAATTTTTCTGTCTGGACTGCCTAAACTCATAGCTAAGGGTATGGTTCCCATCGACGTGGCTCTCATTCAGATTACGCCCCCTGATGAACACGGTTTCTGCAGCTTAGGAGTTTCGGTTGAAATCACGAAGACAGCATCCGAGAAGGCTAAGCTCGTGATTGCACAGGTGAACCGAGAGATGCCCCGAGTATTAGGTGACAGTTTCGTCCATGTAAACGACGTTGACGTGATCGTGGAACACGATGAACCGATTCTTGAAACTCCACATTCTGAACAGGACATAATCTCTGGCAGAATCGCAAAGCACGTGGCAGACTTGGTGGAGGACGAGTCGACCCTTCAGATTGGGATAGGAAGTGTCCCAGATTCTGTCCTTGACTCATTGGGAGACAAAAGAAATCTTGGTATACATACAGAGTTGCTGACGGAAGGGGTCGTTGACCTAGTTGAGGATGGTGTTGTCACCTGTTCGAAAAAGACGATAAACCGAGGAAAGATAATTGCTTCCTTTGCGATGGGAACCCGGCGCCTTTACGATTTCATTGACAATAATCCAATGGTGGAGTTTTACGAGTCAGACTATGTAAACGACCCAGTTGTGATCAGCCAGCACGAGAAGATGGTTGCGATAAACCAAGCTTTGGAAGTGGACTTAACGGGTCAGGTTTGTTCGGATTCTTTGGGTTACCGTTTCTACAGCGGTTTAGGAGGACAAGCGGACTTCATGAGGGGAGCCAACATGTCGAATGGCGGAAAAGCCATAATGGTGCTTCCGTCAACCGCAAAGAAGGGGAAAGTCACACGTATTAAGCCTTTTTTATCTAAAGGTGCAGGAGTCGTGTTGACAAGAGGCGACGTAAATTATGTGATCACAGAATATGGCGTTGCAGCGTTGAAGGGGAAAGCGATAAAGGAAAGGGCGCTTTCGCTAATTAACGTCGCCTTTCCCAAGTTCAGGAATGAGCTGCTGGCTTGGGCAAAGAACCATCGTTATGTTCCTCAGGAAGTTATGTCCTTCCCAGAAATTGAGTATCCAGAGGAACTTGTCAAAAATGTATCATTGAAAAACGGATCAAAGGTTGTGTTACGCCCAATTAAGCCTTCAGACGCAACGTTGAAGCAGCATCTATTCTATTCGCTGTCAAAAGATGCTGTCACTAAACGTTACCTCGGCTCATTGAAGACCATGCCTCTGAAACGTGTGTGGCCTTACGTCATCGTGGACTATAAGAATGAGATGGTTCTGGTGGGGACAACAACAGAAGAGGAAAGAGAAAACATAATCGCAATAGGAAGTGACTCGCGCGTCCCAAATACTGACCTAGCTGAAGTGGCACTATTAGTCAGGGACGACTGGCAAAACCAAGGTTTAGGCACAACGCTTTTCCGATATTTAGCTGAGACAGCACAGAAGTATGGAATTACAAAGTTCACAGCGTGGGTCTTGAAGGATAATAACCGAATGTTCCACATTTTCAGGAAATCAGGATACCAGATGAAATATGGAATCGAAGGGGACCTCTACCACGTAAACTTGGAACTTAAAAATCCATGAAACAAGGCTAGGTCTTCTTTGATGGTTTCTTGAAGTCTGAGGCTATTTTCTCCTTGACTTTGATGAAGTGTTCCGTGATTTTTTCTGGAGAAAGCCCTCTTTTTGTGTACGCTGAAAAAAAACGGGTATATTCGTCTGGATTAGCAGAAAGTTGCTCAGCATATTTTGCGATATGATCGCCAGCAATTCTTTTCTCGTCTGGCAAAACCTCTTCGTTGTGAGGAACCTCAACTCCTGCATCCAAAAGGCCTTTCAAGACGCTGAAGACATCTGCTCCTTTGGACGGAATCTGCAGACCGATGTCCAAGACGGCTACTTTCACATCTTTGGCTTTAGTCTTGTATCCGCAAAGCAGTCCCGTTAGATACGAAGCTGGAAGGTTGTTGAGGCTTCCAAGATAGCCGTATTTCTTTCTTAATTCGCCAGAATGAGCTGAGGTGACAATTTTGTCGCCTTTAATGTCAGGTTCCACTAATTGAACTAGGATGTTTTTGCTGGTTCTTCTGACAACAATCCTCGGAAGTCCTGATACCACTAGCCTTTTTCTTAGGCTGTAGTTTGTTTTTCCTTCCTTCCGCCGTCGGTAAGGAACGTTGTATGTTGGGCCTTTACTCATCACCTTTTCCTCCTAAGACCATGAGCTTCCATGTAACGATCAAGGTCTGCCACCGAACGAAATGAACCACTTTTTGACATAATGTATAGCTGCCGATAGACGGTTTCATTAAGTGCGTGCGAGTCTCTTAGTCCACGGAGCCTCTTTCTCTGCGCTCTCACCCTTTTCATCCACGCCTCCTTGGAGGGAGTTCTGGCGCCCTTTGTTCCTTCGCGGCTTCCTTGTCCCCTTCTTCTTCCAGCAACTTTTTTATCATGAATACGTCGAGCGCGTGCTCTGCTTATTCCTTTTTCAGGCATCTTTTTGATGGCTCTGTCTCGGATAAGTCTCCTGATTTCCTCTCTTGATATGGCTAACTCCACATCGTCGGCTCTTTCAGGGTCAATCCACACCCTGTTTTCGCCCACCTTCAGTATCTCCGCAGCCATGCGACGTTGGCTCACTAAACTCATAACAAATCATTCTCCAACGCGGTGTTTCTACTCCTTAGTTTCCTTTTTCTCAGAGGATGGTTTCTCTAATTCTCTGAATTTTCTTGGGTTCAGAACGTGAATTCCCATCTCTCTGGCTTTATTGAGTATTTCGATCCTTTTTTTGTTACCGATTGTATGGGCTATTCTTGCTGCTTCCGATTCTGGTTTAACCTTGCCTAAGTCATCAATGTTGTGAATCATGATTTCCATGAATCCTGAAGGGTGCAATCCCCTTGAGCTCTTTGGTCCACGGTAGCCACTTCCGGGCGATTTAGGCCATCCTTTGACCTTCTTTCGCATCTTGTTGTCTACGCCGCGTGGTTTTCTCCAGCTTTCATTGAGACGTTTATACCGCCAGCTCTCTTGACGAAGAAACTTGGGATTCTTGCTCTTCTCTTTTTCTCTTTTCTTAAGAAGTGCCGCCGTGTCTCGTTTTTGCTCAGTCAATCAACCATCCCTTCTAGCTTTTCGAAAACGTAGATTCCATCAAGGAATTTTCGTGTGTCTCTTCGCCTCACAATTGTAGCTTGCTCAATGTTGGCGGCAGTTTGGCTCACATCTTCGATGTTAACGCCTTTAACTATGACATCGTCTCCCTTCACTGAAACGGAGGAGTCGCCTACTATGTTGGCTGCACGCGGATTCCTTTCTCCAATGAAGTTTTCAATGACGACACGATTTCCCTGAACCTTCACTGAAATCGGGAAGTGAGAAAAGACGATTTTAAGTTTATACGTGAAACCTTTTGTTACCCCCTTTATCATGTTGTTCACATGAGAACAAATGGTTCCGACGAGAGCGGACTCTTTTCTTTTTTGTCGCAGGGCTGAAACAGTTATCTCGCCTTCCTCAACTCGGATAACGATGGAAGTCTGAGAAAAATCTTTAACTAGACGCCCTTTCTCACCCTTAACCTCGATTATTTTACCATCTAACGTAACTGTTACTTCCTTAGGAATCTGGACGGTCCGAGTTTCCAAACGAGACATATCATGTCCTCCAAGTCAATATACGAAGGCTAAGAGCAGCCCTCCAACCTCTTTTTGTTCAGCGTCTTTGTGCGATATGACGCCTTTGGACGTTGAAACTGCGATGACACCTATGTCCCTTGACGGAAGGAACGATTTTTCCCATTTTTCAATGTCTTTAGTCTTCACCGCAAATCTCGGTCTGATGGCGCCGCACTTGTTTATTCTACCGAGAAGCTGCACTCTGATTTTTCCGGAGCGTCCATCGTCAATGAACTCGAATTCTCCGATGTAACCGTTCATCTGGATGATTCTTAGCACGTTACCTAGGAGTTTTGAAGCAGGAGCAATAATGCACTCTTTCTTTCTTCTTCAGCTCGTTGTTCATTATTGTTATTAAACCGTTTGCGACTGTATCCATTCGTGTTTCCCTTCATTACTGATACTTTTTGAAACCCAATTTTTCAGCAACTTCCCTGAAACAGTGTCTGCAAAGGTTAAGACCGTATTTCCGAATTACGGGTCCGTAAGACCCGCATCTTCTGCACGGTCTGCTTCCTTTGCCGAATTTCCGTTCCTTTTTTGTGCTCTGTGCGTTCATGTCAGACGCTCCTACGTGATTCCCACACCGAATTGGTCTTTCAAGAATGATACGGCTTCATCGGGGGTTAATAAATGCTGCGAACCCACTTTGGCACTTGCTCGATGCCTGTGTTTCACTCTGTACCCAGGTCGTTCGAGAGTCACTGAAATGTCCATGCCGATAATGCCTAAATCTGGAGAGTACTTGGTGCCAGGAATGTCGATGTGTTCCTTGATACCGAAAGAGAAGTTGCCTTGTTTATCGAATGATCGTTGAGAAATCTGATTGTCAACCGCCCGTAAACTTTTAGTTAAGAACTCCCTTGCCTTTTCGCCACGTAACGTGACAATGCAGGCTATGGGCTCTTTCTTTCTGATGCCAAATTCCCTCAAAGTTTTTTTGGCATTTCTCGTGCACGGTTTTTGCCCAGTTAGGTCCTCTATGATTTTCATGGCTCTGTCAAGGGGTTCGCCTGATTTGCCGATTGAAGAGTTCACGACCACTTTAACAATTCTTGGCTTCAGCATCGGATTATCATATTGTTTTTCGCTGGTTTCTACTGACCCCACTTCATTAAGCCTCCTTGTTAGGCATAGTTATTTTCAGTTTTTTGTCTCCAACAGTAATTGCATATTTGAGTATTGTTTGATAGGCTTCGCCTTTTTCGTTTTGTATTGTTATGAGAAAGTTCCTTCGTTTCTGCCCTGTCTGTTCTTCGATTGATGTGACTGTTCCATATTTTCCAATGTTGCTACCATCAGCAAAGACTGCCAGATTCCCTTTTTCCAGATTCAAATACTCGAGAATTTCCTGTTCTGGAACACTGATCCTTAGACTGTTAAAAGTTTTGTAAACGTCTTCATCCGGTTTATGTGCACTTTCAACATGGACCAACAGGTTTCTACCATCATGAAGGTTAAGCTCAATGTTTCCTTTATTCAAGGTTTTTTTGTTTTCAATCCTGCAAATCTTGAATTTTGCTTCGTCCTCGCTTACTGGATGGAGGATTAACCCTTTCTCTGACGGAACAACGCGATAGTTTTGGTTAATCTCTTGAATGGAAACAACATCCATTAGCCCTATGGGGAAACGTTCATCGTGGATGGTTCTTCCATCAACCTTAATTTTGCTCTGCGAAACAATTTTCTTCGCTTCTTTCCTCGTCTTGAGCTAGACCAAGGACTTCACGAACCATAATCACTAAAGGGATGCATTGATGAATGGGATGAGGACCAGACGTAGGCTTAATGGTCCACATGAGCTCCTTTCTGTGAATTGGCCAGAATCCGGGAGCTGCTTCTCGTTTTAGGTGGGCTTTTCCGCCTTTTTTTCCCATGTTATTCTTTCTCCGCTATTTTTTCAGGTTGTTCAGAGGTTCTTTTTTTGGTGCTTCGTTTTTTTACCTTTTTAGTTGGTTTTTCCACAGGTTTTTCTAGAGGCTTTTCCTCTTCTTCTGGTCCTTTTCGTCGAAGAATTTTATCACGCCATTTATCGTCAAGGTCTAATCGGATAACTTCAACCTTTGAGGGATGAATGGCTACCGGAATAGAGGTTCCGTCTGCTTTTTCTCTATTTATACCATCAACAATGATTCTGTAACCTTTACGGTTGACTCTCAATATTTTGCCCTCGAACCCTTTATAGTCGCCTCGAAGAACCCTTATTGTGTCCCCTTTCTTTACCGGCATGGTTCGAGAGTTATGCGAACCCCTTAGTTCAGAAGAAAGATGAGCTGAAAAAATATGGCTACGGCTATGATAAGGTGCTGTGTAAAGCCTTTTCCTCTGTTTGCTTGGGCTTTTCGTCTTCAGCTTCATGTCAACTTCACCTTGAACCTACACTATCATGCTCGAGGCGCTCGCAATTCTGGGCCATCTTTCAGCTGCTTCTCTCGCCACGGGACCACGTATCTCTGAGCCTCGCATCTCGCCTTCCGGCGTTAGTATCACCGCGGCGTTGTCTTCAAACTGCACCCAGTTTCCTTCAGGTCGCCTGAAGGGTTTGACCTGTCTGACTATGACGGCTCTGAAGAGCTTTTTCTCATGTCAGGGGTTCCTCGTCTAACTGAAACGACGATCATGTCGCCTACGGCAGCCAACGGGCGACGTCTAAGCCTTCCCTTGTATCTTGTGACTTGAACTAACCTGAGAGCCTTTGCTCCTGAGTTGTCTGTGCACTTAAGCATTGAGCCAACTGGCAATCCAGCTGTAATTTTCATTCTGTATCCGACTGTTCCTTTGGCTAGTAAGCCTCTTCCTTTTGCTTTAGCTGCCATTAGTCGCTCACGTTCCTGTCTTTTCTATGATGACGAATGAAACAGTTTTGCTGATGGGTCTGCATTCTGCTATCTTTACATGGTCGTTTTCTAAGGCTCCTATGCATGGAGGATTGTGAGTGGGAATGTGGCTGTGTCGTCTTTCATAACGTTTGTATTTACGGACATAATACACGAAGTCCCTTCGCACTATGACGGTTTTGTCCATTTTTGCGCTTGTAACAACGCCGTCTAAGACTCTGCCTCTCGTTTTAAGTGAGCCGTGGACCGGGCAGTTAGGATCACTGCATGATTTTTCTGAACCTGTTGCTTTTGCCATCACCAATTTCTCCTTACAATTTTTTTGGCACGGTCTTCTGGTCGTCCAACCAAGACTTTGCCTTCTACTTCAATCACGGTTTTGTCAGGAAACGTGAATTGGAACGTTGATGTTCCCTTGATTATGCGTTTTTCTTTGTCGTTATGTGATATTATCAAAGTCTTTTGGGTCTCGTTCAAGACTTTCCCCCGTATTCCTATCTGACTCTGATTTGAGCTGACGTACGACTTTTGCTTCGAGACCAATAAACTCATGTTGAAGAATTGTCGGCGTAACGGTCATTCTTGTTTACCTCTTTCCGTTTTTTCGTTCATCACAGTCTTGATGCGGGCAATCGTTTTTCGGAGTTCACGAATCCGAGAAGGATTCTCAATTGCTCCTCCAGCCTTCACCATAGTTTTCATTCTCACAAGCTCAGTTTTCAGCTCAGAAAGCCGCTTTAAACGTTCTTCGTCCGAAATCTCGCGGATTTCCCGCATCCTCTTCATCGGCATCTAGGCTTCGCTCTCCTTCTCTTGGGGTTCAGTGTCAACTTTAGATGCTTCTTCAGACGAAGTTTCATCTTCTGACTGTTCCTCTTGCCCTTGAGTAACCTCTTCTGTTTTCTCAGCTTTTTCTTCAGATGTTGTCTCGGGTGTTTTAACAATTTCTTTTGGAGGTTGCGGTTCGGGTTCTATTTCCAGTATCTTGACTTGATCGGGAAATTCAATTCCTGGAGGCATTATTGAAACTCTAATGCCGAATATTCCTGGTTTCATTTGACAGTGAACAACTGCTCTTCTTACGTACTTTATAGCGAGCTCTCCGCTTTTTGGTACAAATCCTTGGCGGAACTTTTCTTTTCTGGCTCGTTCAGTCCTCAGTTTTCCGCTTATGATTATTTCGGCTCCTAACGCTCCTGCTTCCATTACTTGGGTGAGTGCCCAGAAACCTGCCCTGCGGAAATGCACGCCCCGTTTAAGAGTGGACGCGATTCGTGAAGCCATAACTTGAGCGTTTAGTTCGGGGACTTCGATTTCTGCTACCGAGACTTGTGGGTTAGGTAATCCGAAATTGGTTTCTAATGATTGTGCTAGATTTTTTATCGTTGTACCCCCTCGTCCTATGATTATACCTGGACGCATCGCGTAGACGACTATGTTTGTGCCCAGCGGAGTTCTTGTTATGTCTACGCCTCCGTAGCCTGCTCTTTCAAATTCTTTCCACAAAAATTCGTCTACGCCCGTTTTTCTGATTGATTCTTCAATAAAATGTTTAATGGAAGACAATTAAACTTCTCCTCCCACCTGTTCTAAAACAATTTCCACATGGCACAAGATGTCATTCCGAGGTGTCGCCCTCCCCATGGCTCTGGGAATAAACCTCTCCACCTTAATTCCGGGATAAGCTGCAGCGTGAGCCACTTTCAAACGTTCAGTGTCTAAGCCTTTGAACATGGCATTTGATTCGGCGCTTTCGAGAACTTCTAAAATTTTGCCTGCCGCCTTAACGGGGTATCTTCCAGCAGCGATTGTTTGGAGGTTTTTTCGGTGAGGAAGCGTCTTTCTGTGTTTTCTATAGGGGACTGCTTTCTTTTTCTTTTGGACTTGCTCGAGGAACGTTTTGGCTTCGTCGAGCTTCATTCCCTTGATTGCCGTGCACACTTCAACTGCTGCTTTAGGCGATACTTTTAGCTCTCTTCCGCTGGCCTTAACGGTCGTTTCAGGGTCTAACCCTATCACGGAGTATCCCCATTTTGGCAATACGCATTCACCGACTTTCATTCAACAGATGCATGGTGGTTTATAAGAATTATCCCGCGATATTTAAAGAAACTCTGTTTTACTAAGACCGCTTTATCTAAAATCAGCTGTTTAAGAGGTGGATTCGATTTTAGGCTTCTACAGATTCTTTATTCTTTAGCTCAAAGGCTGTTTTAACGCAAGTACTTTTTTTAGAGCCGCAATCAAGGGTGCACCAATTATGAACGAGACTGTTATGACCAGGATATCTTCGATGTATGAGTCGGCTGCTCCTAAAATGAACATGGAATAGACCGTTTCCGCTGGCCAACCGAAAACAGTATACAAACCGACAGGTACCAACAAAAAAATTCTTGTTAAAGCGTCCGTCACCGTTCCAATAAAGGCGACAAGGGGAAAGGTGAAGGGAAGGAAACGGTTGTTTTCTTCGAATAACCTTTTACTCATCATCGTCACTGGGAAAATAAGCACCAACGCAGCCTAGGATGTCCAGAATGGTCCAGAGTGGAAACCTCCTCCCAAAAGGATGCGCGAAGTATGCTCCCAACATGAAAACGTAAATCGCCAGCAGAGGCTTCCACTGTTTCTTCGCAATGAACCCGCACGCCATTACGCCTAAGGGTTCAGCGATTACGCCGAACAACCACAATTCTGAAGGTTTAACTGCCCTAGCAACCATGCTTCCCACAAAGGCGGAGGCGAATCCTACCCACGGACCCAGGATTATTCCTTCAACGGGTTCTAAGTAGATGCTCCAGCTTCGCCAAAGCTCAAAAGATGGCAGGTACAACACGGCGTGCAAGGCTGCGAAGACGCTTACGAGCGCAATTTTTTTTGATGAGACCCTCATCGTCAGAACCGAAAGTAGTCTTTTCGCCAAAGTTAAAACATTTTCGCCAACAAAAGCTGCATTCACAAAATCCTATTATTATTAATAATAAGGTTTAACGGACTTCTTCCTGCTACATTCATCTTTTTTTATGAAGCAATGTCTTATTGGAAAAAACCATATAATGGGAAAATTATTATGTAATGGGATGGAAGAAAAATCAGATTTGGCAAAAAAGTTTTATCCTCATATGTAGTTAATTTCTCATTCTCATCCCCGATGAAAACTTTAAGGCGAAGGAAATGACAGAAGGAGAAGGATTCGCAAGGCGAAGGCAACGTGGAAAAGCCGAGAAACATATTGCGGAATATATCAAGAAGTGCAAACAAGGCAAAGTCGTAATTCTACCAGATAAAAAATAAAATTCTTCTAAGCCGATGTTTCTTTTTTTAAAGAGAGATTGAAAGAGAGTTAGTTTGGGTTTGAGGTTTAAATTTTATTATTAATATTTTATTATCTTTATATTGACATCCATCAGGTTTTTGAACAACAACTGAATCTGCTTTTTTGAACAACAAACAATGCCGTCTTAGGCCTGTCTGTTTTGTGTGACAATAGGTTTTTCCGTTTGTGTGACAATAACTGTCGATGCAGAAAAGCTTAGGTTTGTTTTATGGCGCAAACATAGGTAAGAGTCTGTTCAGTGAGGTAGAATTTTTATAATATAGTATTTCATCAATTTATCATCGATTTTTCAATTTCCGTGACTACGCAGAATTTTCCTATATAATAAGAATCAGTGGAAAAGCTGCGGATTTGCGGTCTGACCGAATTTTCTGGCAAAAGTAATAAATCTCGAACATAACATTCTCTGTCGATTAATCTCTGGGTAATGGTGGCGATGGAATGAGCAGTTCTCCTTACACGAAAAAAGAGTTTGAAAGAGCTTTGTATCCGGGTCGGTTTCAACCCTTTCACCTCGGGCACCTAGAAGCTGTTCAACATATCCTTGAAAACTCATCCGAAATCATCATCATGGTTGGAAGCGCCCTTGAAAGCCACACGTTGAGGAACCCTTTCACGGCAGGCGAGAGAATCACCATGATAAGGATGGCGCTTGACGAAGCAAGCGTTGACCCATCCAGATTCTACATTATTCCTGTTGCTGACCTCGAAATTCACGGAATCTGGGTCTCCCACGTCTGTTCGCTGGTACCAAAATTCAACGTTGTCTATTCAAATGAATCCTTGACGCGGAGACTCTTCATAGAATCGAACTTCGACGTCAAAGCAATTCCGTTCTTCAAAAGGGAACAGTGCTCCTCAACCGAGATTAGGGAAAGAATGGTTCAGGACAAAAGCTGGACGACCCTTCTTCCTAAAAGCGTGGCAGGATACATAAAGCAGATTCAAGGCGTCGAGAGACTTCGGGACCTAATGAAAACCGACAGAGTTTAAGTCGACAATTAATAACCCATTTTTCACTGGTCTTCCGCAGACTAGAATCTGAGTTATTCTTTTGGATTTTTCAGTCCCCGCCTGTAAAGAACAAATGAAAGCTTGCTGTAAGGGAAACTTTGCCAGCTCCATAAGCTCTTCCTCTGTCACTCCGCCTGGCGTAGCAACCATTCTAGTAATTTCAGACTGGAGACTTTTTCGCTTCGAGCAACAGCTTGCCAGTTCCAACCATAGATTGAGCAGAAGCAGCTAAAGCCAAATCTGGGGGCAGTCCAGCCTCAATTCCGCCCTCGACTATTGCTTCTGTTAATGTTGCTAGAACGGCGGGGGCGCAACCGCTAAGAGCTGTTATAGCGTCCATTTTGTCCTCTTCAACTTCAACAAAGGTTCCCATCGTGCCCAAAATTTTCTTTATTGCATCTTTGTCTTTACTAGTAACATTGGTTCCTGCACAGTAAGCTATGAAAGATTCGCGCACGAGGATTGCCAGGTTAGGCATGACTCTAACGAACCTCGCTTTCGGGGCACCTTTCTCCAGCAAAAATAGGCTGACGCCAGCAGCCATTGATAATACAAGTTTATCTTTGATTTCGTTTCGAATTCCTGCGAGGACAGCCTTAACGTCTTTTGGCTTCACGCAAAGTATTACTGTGTCTGCGGTTGATGCGGCTTTTTTGTTATCCGTCATTGTTTCGACGCCGACCTTTTTGAGCTCAACAAGCTGTTCTACCCGACTATCAGTCGCGACAATTTTGTCTGCTACAACGTTTTGAACCAAGGCTTTTGCCACAGCGCTACCGATGACACCTGCACCTATTACTGCAATAACCATACAATCACCCTTCCAACATACGCTTTAGTTTCTGTCCCGAACGATATCCTTCAGACTTGTCATATAAATATTTGGTTTCGAAGTCTTCAACGAAACATATTGTTACACAAAAATTAACCGCCTTCAGAAAGCGGTATGAACCGAAGCCTTCCGTGTTCTGGGTTAAATTCAAGAACTCTTTGTTGACGGTTCTCATCGCCCAAAAACAGGAACGCAAGCCATCCTTCTCGTGTAAGCTTAGTGAAAAGTTCTTTTGCTTTTTCAGCGTCTTCAGTTTTTGTTCTTTGCCAAGTGACAATGATTTTTGCGCCTTCCCGTTTAACCTTCAAACATGATCCCTCGGTAAACGTTAATTATTTATGGCTTCGGTTAGCATTTTTGGTTTGTGTTCAAGAAATGACGGGCTACGAGGGAAGCATCCTAAAAGTTGACCTAAGTAAAAACAAAGTGGAAAGGCAAAAATTGCCTGAGAAAATTTTAAGACAGTTCATTGGAGACACAGGATTAGGAGCCAAGATTCTTTACGACGAAGTCTCAGCGGAAATTGAATGGTCTAATCCAGAGAACCGACTGATTATCGCTGCTGGTCCACTTAATGCTACCCCGATTGGAGGTTCAGGCTCAGTCTCGGTCGTAACAAAAGGTCCTCTCACCAACGGCGCTGGATGCAGCCAAGCAAACGGGTATTTCGGAGCTTACCTTAGATTGTGCGGATTAAATGGCATAGTAATCCACGGAAAAGTCGAGAGCCCCAAGTATCTTTACATAGACTCTGAATCTGCGGATCTAAAAGACGCTGAATGGCTCAAAGGAATGGACACTTACAAAACCGCGGACCTTGTGAAACATGCCCACGGGTGCAGAGAACGGGACATGGCTGTTGCCTCAATCGGTCCAGCTGGGGAGAACCTTGTCAAGTTTGCTGGCGTATTTTTTGATTACGGGCACTCGAGCTTCTCATAATGGATCTGGAGCGGTAATGGGGTCAAAGAACCTTAAGGCGATAGCCATCAGAAGGGACAAAGAAAAAATCTCAATAAAGAACCCCAACAGGGTTCGAGAGATCGCTAAGAAACTGGTTGAAAACGTTAAGGAACAAAACAAGATGCTTTACAATTATGGGACCCTCTGGAACATTCCTCCAAACGTTGGTACTGGCGTGCTACCTGTGAAAAACTACACAACAAGCATGTGGAAAATTGGTGAAACCAAGTTGCAGAAGTTTGGCGCCGAATACATTAGGGGACAATACTCCATCGGCAGAAACTCTTGTTGGGCTTGCCAGCTTCATCACTGCGACATGATGAAGATTACTGAAGGACCGTACATTGGCGAGGTTTTGGAAGAGCCCGAGTATGAACAGCTTGCAGCTTGGTCGTCACAAATAGGGCAGGATGACATTGATGCGGCGATGATGCTCAGTAAAGAGGTCGACCGATTAGGCTTAGAGACAAACGAGGCTGGATGGGTCGTCGGGTTCACCATGGAATGCTACGAGAAAGGCATTCTCACGAAGGAGCAACTGAACAACCTTGACCTCTCGTGGGGAAACGCTGAGGCAGCAAGGCTTCTTCTCAACCTCATCGCAAACAAGCAAGGAATAGGCGAGACACTAAGCGAAGGAGCGATGCGGTCTGCCCAAAAAATAGGCGGCGAAGCAACAAACTTCGCTATTCACACAATGAAGGGAAACTCGCCTCGAGGGCACGACCACCGCAACAGGTGGACTGAAATGTTTGACACAGTCATCTCGAACACGGGAACGCTTGAAACTTGGGGAGTCCCCCCACCATTAGGTCCACTCCATATTGGAAAGACATTGCTGAAGCAAACATTCACGACAAGGGAGGAATGATTTTTGAGGACTCGTTGGTTGTGTGCCGTTTCAACTCGAGAACAAACGTGGAGCTTCTGTCTCAAGCATTATCAGCAGTAACAGGATGGGACTTCTCGTATGACGAAGCATTTACTGCTGGTCGAAGAATCGTCCATCTCCTGAGGGCTTTCAATGTCAAACATGGCATAGTAGGCAAAGACTTGGATAAGCCATCACCGAGATACGGGTCGACCCCTTATTCGGGTCCAAGCAAAGACAAAAGCCTACTAGACGATTGGGACAAAATGCTTGACGCCTACTACACAGGAATGGGCTGGGACAGGCTCAGGTAAACCTCTCCCTGAGACCCTTGAAAAATACGGGTTAGGTCACATTGCCAAAGACCTTTACCAAAAATAACGTCCATGTCAAGTCTATGGATTCTTAACATACGCATCTTATATCAAGCGTCAATCAAGTTTTATATTCAATAAGAACACACTTGTTAAGATTGTTTGAGGTTGATGAGCCGATGGCAAAAATTCCTTCTAACAAATGGATAAAAACAACAAGAAACCGATTGGAGAAGATTCTTACCAAAAACATCATGCCGTTCTGGTATCCCGCGACAATAGACAAGGAGAAAGGCGGCTACTGCCTGAACCACGACGTTAATGGCAAACCAAAGGGGGACGGACCGAAAATGATAGTCTCTCAGGCGCGGATGGTCTGGTACTTCTCGAAGCTCCACGAGGCTGGCTGGGCAGGCAAAGAAGCCTTGCAGGCTACGGAGCACGGATTCAGGTTTCTGCGTGACAAAATGTGGGATCAAAAGTATGGTGGCTTCTTCTGGGAAATGGACCCGCAAGGTCACATCCAGAGACAATTCAAACACCTGTACGGTCAAACATTCGCGCTTTACGCCATTTCTGAATACGCAATTGCCAGCGGAAATGTTGAAGCGCTTGACAACGCCAAACAATTGTTCAACCTTATTGAAAAACATGCGTATGACGCAACATATGGTGGGTACCGTGAGTTGTTCAGCCCCGACTGGTCGTTACTTAAAATGGACATGCAGACGGCTTTGGCTCCCGGCATGGATTTTAAGACAATGAACACTCATCTTCACCTGCTTGAAGCATTCACTGTGCTTTACATGGCTACAAAAGACCCTCTCGTTAAACAGCGGCTAACTGAGCTAATCCTTATCCTAAGCAATACTGTGGTACGGATGAAGGTTGGCGCCTGTACTGACCTTCACAAACTCGACTGGAGCCCCATGCAAGGTCCTCAGGTGGACAGAATCTCTTATGGACACAACATCGAAGCCATATGGCTCATAGAAGAAGCCTGTAAGGCGGTGCAGATGCCCGTAAGCGTGTTAACCACCTTTTTCCGAACCGTGTATGACTACTGCATGGAGTTTGGGTCTGACGCAGAAAAAGGCGGAATCTACGACAATGGACCATTCAACAAGCCCGCTGACCGATTAGGCAAAATTTGGTGGGTACAAGCTGAAGCTTTGGTCACGATGGTTCACATGTACAATTTGTTTAAGGACTCAGTTTACCTCGAACATTTCGATAAAGTTCTTGACTGGACCGAAAAACACCAAGTAGACTGGAAAAACGGCGAATGGTTCGACACTGTCCTTCCCGACGGTAAACTTGTCGGCGACAAGGCGCACACTTGGAAGGCAGCTTATCACACGGGCAGAGCCATGATCGAGCTGATTGGTTTACTTGACCGTCTGTGAACCGTGTACTTTTAAAATATGGAATAAATTACATTTGTACATGTTCAAACAGCAATTGATACGATAAGCTCACAATCCCTTATGTCAAGAAAAAGGATTGTCTCTTAACACTCACTAAAAAATCCTAGATGCCATAGGATTAAACGGTGCCTAAATATTTTCCTTTGTCTTTTGTCCACAGCAGGCAGGTTTCGTGGATGAGATCGATTGTTCTTTCGATCACGGTTTCGGGTAACCCCATGACTGCTGGCTCAGAAACCAGTCTGACGCGGTAATAGTCTTCGTTCGGGCTTTTCGTCATGACAAGACTGTTTTTGGTTCCCCGCTCTCTTCCTGTGGCTCCGAAGGCATAGTCAAAGTTTATTGCCAGCACAAGTTCTCCCTTGACGTCCTCAGTTTCTGGGACTTGCACCACGTTTTCGACGCGTTCAACAAACCCATCTTTAAGCTCGTATAGTCTGTCAAGGAAGAAGCTGATGAAGAACTCTTTTTCGCTTGTAAGAACCTTCACGGGCATGCTCAGCTGTCTTCCTTGGTAAACTTTGAAGATTTCTTCTCTACGAACCTTGGTTTGTTTTTCTGTTCTTTTGACTTTCTTAACCATGGACGGGGTGTATGTGCTGACTGCTAACGCTGCGGGTCTAATGGACGACACGACTGAGGCTGTCATTGCCAGCGCGAAGCCAGCTGCGCTCCACCACCACTCTAGCTTCTCTCTGACCATGAGTTCTTGACCGAAAAGCACCATGGTTCTTGAGAATCCGAGTCCAATGAGGTAGCCTAGGCTGCCTCCGACCATGCCGAGTATGACGGCTTCGGCGACGAACATTAGCCCAATGTGGGTTGGGTTTAGCCCAAGCATGGAGAGGATGCGAATTTCCTTTCTTCTTTCATAAACCGCGTTCATCATCACCATACCGACATTCAAGCCAACCATAATCAACGGAATCAGGAGTTCCGCTGCCCCTTTGAGTTCAAAATAGGAACCAATGTGATAGTAGGTTATAACTCCGTTAGTCGAAGCCAGAACATCGTAGGCGAACCAGTAAATGAGGTTTCGTGCAAGGGGAATAATTATTCCCGTGTTCATCCCGCCTGAGGGCCGGAACACAAAGTCAGAGAGGACAACAAACTGCTTCGCGCTTGACCCATACTTGGCATCAATCAGACTTTGAATGTTTTTGGCTGTCACAGTGTTCAAAAAAATTACTTCGGTGTTATTGCATCTTCTTACTTGCCCGCTTTCAATGCGAAGAGGACCAAAGTTATTGCCGTCCATGTCGATTAGATTTGTGTATTGATTATCGTTGACGAATCCAACAACCGTGACTTGCCTCGAAATTCCAGTGCCCAAAACATCAAGGGTCAGATTCTGCCCAAGTTCCACGCCTAGTCTGAGTTGCTTCACTAGTCGTTAACAAAACTTCGTCCAAGACGTTGCTGCTGAGGTATCTTCCGCCAGCTTCCACTGTCTGATTCAGACCAGTATACATATTTTCGGTTGACGGCGTTACGCCCATTACTCCGTAAATTACCCAGTCTGTTCCAGTTCTAGGATTAACCAACCTAACAACGGGGTTAGCGTCAGGAGGATTCTTGAGTCTTTCCGCAACATTACTTATGCTTGCCCATTGAGCAAGCGCTGTAGGATCAAAAAATCCTAGCGGACTAGAAAGAGGAGATGTTACATTCACCATTCTTTTTACCATGACGCCGTCTGAGGGTGCAGTCGCAGTTAGTCTATCAGCTACCATACCATAAGCCGAACCGAATGACGTTAAGGAAACGAAGGCTAAGACAAGTATAACAATCGATAATAAGGTGAAGAATCCCCGTATCTTTCTACGCTTTATTTCCCGTTTCCCCATCGAGAAAATTACGGTGATCGCGCTCCTCCAAGACACTTCGCCCTCAATTATCCTTTCTCTCCAAATCCGTGGAATTCCGAAGACGATCGCCATTATTCCAAAAAACGAAAGGAAAACAGATGGAAGAAAAAGGAAGAAGTTTTCGTCAATAATTATGTGTGCACCTGGGTAAATGAAGTATAGGATGATTAGAAAGGCTGCATAAATTAATATGTTCGAGTAAAATTTCTTTCGGTTGTCCTCAAACAAAAAGAAAGCCAGCACCGCGCTGAAAGCCGCCATAATAGCGGACAAGTAAGCAGCACCTACTTCACCAATCTGACGGTCAATCGCAAGCTTATTGGAAACTTCGTTAAATGTGGTTAACGCTGAACGTATGTCTCGCCAAACAGTTTGAAATTCAATGTCAGTACGGGCAGTTGACAGACTGGCGCTAGCCTCTATGATTAATTGGTGCGCTTGATTTATTGAACGCCTTTCGCCAAACAAGACGAATCCGATGCTTTGCGCTCTATCCACTTGAGACGTAATGTCAACATACCTGTTCTCAGCGTATTCAACGCCTCTTCTGAGACTATATGTCGGAACTCTGAAAGAGAACAGTTCACCCTGATGCAGAAAGAAGGGCAACGAACCATTATAAATACGGAAAACTTCCATGTCAACTGGAAATAATCTAGTCGGATCGCTTGAATAATACCATATTTCTGCTTCCAAAACAACAGATGTGTCAGCAGGAATTATGGCTATTCTGTGACTTAGGTTGATATAATATATTTCAGCGGAATCTCCATATTCGCTCATCGAAGAGGCTTCAACAGTAACATTAGACAACGCCGTCATCTTTATGGCGCGGTCCTCAGGGCTTAAGGCTTGAACGAGATAAGCGGTGCCTTCCCATTCAACCATCGCACCAGGGAAGAGCGAGAACGAAACGTTCCGCGGTTCGCTTGTATCGAGACGGATTGTTCTCCTGTTTGAGGGAACATATTCGACATTTTTAGCTTCGAAGTCGCCTTGAAAAGCATACACGTAATAGGTTTTTCCAACTCTCAAGTAACCAGCGGGGATGCTGTACTTACCGTTTTCGTCCGTCAAGTAGTGTCCATTGCCTAGTGTCGGTGGCTCAAGTTTCTCCGCGTCCCAAAAAACGACATGTGCGTCAGAAATTGACAGTCCAGTTTTGACGTCAACAACTTTACCGTAAACGAGGGGTGTGTCCTGCGCTGAAGCTGGACCGATGTGAAGGTTGATTAAGGCGAATAAAAGAACAAAGGCAACGAGGCATTTCGTTTGGACTGTCATTATTGAACCCTTTAGCATAAATTCTTACATTGTTTTATAAGCTTTCTGAACTTCGCTTCTAATAAATATTAAATTACTCATAATACTCGATGAAAAGATTCATTTTTAATAACAATGATATTAAATAGTGAGCTAGAACAGTACGAAGTGAACGCACCTCATGTGCAGGCAGCGAAAATGCTGATTAACTCAGGTTGGGACCTTGCGGTCGGTGATAAGGTTGGGTACGTCGTCACTCGTGGAATGGGGGAACTTTACGAAAGGGTTAAGCCTTACGTTTTCGCTTCGTACGATGAGGTGGACAAAGAATACTATATTTCAAACCAGGTTGTTCCAGCTGCTTTAAGGATTCTATCGATGTTTAACGTAGATGAATAGGTACTCCTTGAAGCGGAGTCGCCCAAGCAGCCTAAGACTCTCACTGACTTCCTAGCGTAGATTTGGCTACTCCAACACTTCCTCGAAGGTCAGCAGGTTCACGTTTAATGGCTGTTTCACGACCTCGGATATTCGGGCTGCAACTAGGAACTTGATGTTTTTTTCGCTTGCGACGTCTATGAGTCTCTGTGTGGTGACGCCGTCGAAGACAACGGTGTTCACGTTTTCTGCTTCTCGGATTTTATCCGCAAGTTCGCTGACTGGCATTCGACCTACTTCTTTCATTTGCTCGTTGAGGAGAATGGCTTCAAGTGTTCCCTTGAGTTTACTGGCTGCATCTACGATTTCTTTGGGTACAAGGACCTTTTTTCTTTTCTTCTTTTTCTCCTTCGCTTCTTCGATCGGTATCTTCTTTTGAAGGGCATTTTCGATTTCTTTTGCTGTTAGGTCCTCGACTTCTTTGCCGCTTGGTGCCCTCGCAACGTACTTTATGCTGGCTACTTGCAGGAGTTCTTTAAGAATCAGGTCTCCTCCGTGGTCGCCGTCTAGGAATGCTGTGGCTTCTTTTTCTCTTGTCAGCCTTATGATTGTTTCTGGGATTTTTACTCCCTCTAATGCGATGACGTTTTGGATTCCCAGTTTCATCAAAACTATTACGTCAGCTCTTCCTTCTACAATGATTATTTCTTTTGAAGAGTTGACTTCTGGTCCAGCTGGCAATTTGTCTGGACCGTAAGTTTCGACTTTTGTGGTTTTCAGGATTTCGGAGACTTCTCGGAATATTTCTTCGGTTTCTGGTCGTTTTTCGAGGTTCCAGTTGTGTAGGATTTCTTTGGCTCTTTCGATGATGGCTTTCCTTTTTGTTTCCCTAACATCATCAATTTTGACCAAGTTTACGATTGCTTGGCACGGACCTATTCTGTCTATGCTTTCTATGCTTGCTGCTATTATGGCAGTGGAGACTCTGTCTAGGCTTGTTGGGATGTTGATTGAGCCGTCTGTTTTATCCTTTTCTGATCTAAGGTCGATTTCGATTCTTCCGATTCTTCCTGATTTTTGCAGTTCCCTTAGGTCAAGTTCTGTTCCGAACAGTCCTTCTGTTTGCCCGAAAACTGCTCCTATTACGTCGGGTTTTTCGACGACTCCTTCAACGTTGAATTTTGCACGGATAACATACTTAACCGTGAAAGGTTGAAAAGACAATTAACATACACCTCTTTGTTTCCTATTATTTTCATTTTTTTTGATTCCTCAAGTAATGATTCGTTTAATGTTCATTATTGAGTCTAATTTTTACGAGGTTTAATAAACAAACCTCTCACCATATACGTGAGATACATACATAAAAAAGATTCGGTTTTTACGTTCATTATACAAGCACATAATGGGATGCTTCTAGCTTACTTGCTGAACACTTTTTCTTATATAAAATCCTAATAAATTTGTGTTTGAAGGTAAGCTCTTGGTAACATCAATTTCTAAAGACTCAAGTTTGATGCGTCCTTCCCTATTTTTTTGTTAAGCGTCTGAATGAATGTGGCTAGACCTTCTATGTCTTTGATGTCGCGTCCAACGAGGCTTGAAAGTTTTTTCCAGAAAACGAGGTTTGTTTTGATTCGACTTTTTTCAAGATTCTTAATAAGATGTGCGGTCATTTCTTTGCCTCTTCTGTCAAAGTCCATGAGCAGTATGACCTCGTCTTTGTTGCGGTCTTCGATCTCCTGAAGCGTATCCAACAATGTTTTTCCTTTTGTTTTTGCGGATATTACGTCGCCTTTCACTTCGAGCCTTTCTAAGCTTTCTCGGTCTCTCGGTCCCTCGACAATTATGGGCGTTCCGTTTGCTGCTTCAGCAATCAGGTTTTCTAGAATGTGCTGTATCTCTTCCATTTTTCTTTCCAGAGACCCAGACATTCATGTCCCTTCGTTGTAACTCAGCTGAGGTAAAACATTATGAATTTAACTATGCGTTCTTGTGTGACCTTTTGGCACCAATGTCTTTACTGTCGCCCTTGCTAAAAGGCGGGCTACTCTTAAGGGTTCTGAAATGGCGCCGTGAGACGTGAACTTGTCAAGGATTTGTTTCGCTTCTTCTAAGCTCATTCCCAAGAACCTTGCATAGATGATGTGCCCAGTTTTTAGTTCCAGCGGCGTCCTTTCCTTGTTCTTGTGGTAGACTTGGACGCGGCTTTCCCAGTCTTCTGGAAACAGTTCTTTGAAGTATTTGTCGAGACCCTCAGACTCCTCGTAGGTGACGCAGATTAGGGGAAGTCCAGTTTCCTCGGCAACTTTGTGTAGGTCGACGACGTTGTACCAGCTGATGACGCAGCCATTCAGCAGAAGCACGTTTACGTCGTCTCTTCCCAAAGTTTTGTGCATCCCAATCACTTTTTCTGTGGCGTCCATCCCGCCTACCGTTGCCTCAGCGAAGACGAATCCGTCGATGGCTTTGTCTGCCCGCATTACCACGCCTGCCAGAACCGACTTTTCGCTTTCGCCTTTGACGAAGCTTTCAGAAATCCCTAAAGCTCTGAAGGCTTTTTTGTGGACATGAAGCTTCAACGTTGGTCATCCTTGACTTTTATCGTAATTCTTTCCCGAAGTATCCTATCTTTAAACAGCCTAAAAAATCATTGCATAATCACATTGAGTCTTTAGAAGAATGGCTTTTCTTAACTATCTGTTTTGTATGACATCAGATTTCAATTTTTGTGTAACATTCAGTGACCGAAGATAGGCTGTTTTGCGACGCAAATATTCATTTCTTTTGGAACACAAAAAACCACGTTTGAACGGCAGATACAATAATGTATAGAATCTTTTCCTCAAAATCTTAGCGATTCGCTGTTTTAAGCCTAAAAAAGTCTTGGTTTTAAGTTCTATATTGGTCACTTCAACTTTTATATGTGTGTCATTTATTATTGTATGCTTCTAAAGGTAACAGAAGGTTAAAGACTTGTCTTCCGAGAATGCCCGTTCGCCAATAAAGGACGCTGACGCCTCATTCGAGAATAAACCCATAAAGGTGGTTGCAGTCAGAAGTTCGCCTGAGATTGAGCTCACCGGCTTAAAGGTTGGTCCGTTCGATGAAGGAAACGGGTACGAGATCAGGTTTTGGATAGCACGTGAGTAGAGAAAGCTGGATTAGTCCGTCCTAGAGAGGAAACTTTGAACGCTTCCGGGCTTTACCCGATTCTTCACAGGGAACGCATTCAGCCCATAAGCAACCTTTCCACTCTTCCTGACGATTTTTATCCTAGGCTGCGGCGGGTGCTTGAAGACCTGAAAGGCGTTTCAAAAAGCAGCCCCGAAAAGATGAGAGAGTATGAACATGTACAGCAGCTCTCCAAAGACATTGCTGATTGCAGGCTCAAAAAAATAATCACATTAGCTTCCACGCCGGGTCAAAAAGGACAAATATTGCGAAGCCTAACTGCTGAAGAGCAGACCCTCTATGAGGAGCTTGACAAAATCATTAATGAATGGAGACGCGAAATCCTTTAAGAGAAGGTTGCCAACATGACCGAACTGGTTTTAGATAAACCTCAAGAAAGGTTCCAAAGCTTCCTTAAAACAGACAAGTACCGACAGAGAATCTCGCAGATGGCAATCAACGGCGACACTTCGTTGGTTCTTGATTTTAACGACCTTGACATTTTTGACAGCATGTTGGTTGAGGGTTTGCTTGAGAAACCCGAAGAGTTCCTGGAATACGGGAACAACGCGACCTTCGATCAGCTGCAGATACAGGATCCTGAATACGCTGAAAAAATTAGGGAACAGGGAGTTAAAGTCAGAATTCGCGGCATTCCCTATAAGATTCCTTTACGGGAACTTAGCTCTGATCATATTGGTAAGCTTGAATTGTTAGAAGGCATAGTCATCCGAGCAACAAATGTCAGACCGTTTGTGACAAAGGCTGTTTTTAGATGTAACAGATGCGAAGAAACGATAGAGGTTCCCCAATCGGGCAATTTTTTAACCTCTCCATCGAAATGTACAAATCCAGCATGCAAGAACACGAGTAACTTTGAGCTGGTAGAAGAAGAGTCCGAGTTCGTTGACTCGCAGGAGCTTCGCATCCAAGAATATCCTGAGGAGCTACCTCCTGGACAAACACCACGTTCCTTAGACATTCAGCTTATAGGAAAAGATCTTGTTGACCTTGCCAGACCAGGCGACCGCGTTTACGTAATAGGCATCATCCACACGGAAACCAAAGCTTCCTCAAAAACGGGGAAAACAAGAGCTTTTCCGCTTTACATAGAGGCGAACTTTATTGATTCAACGGGAAGGGAACTTGAATCACTCAGTGTTACGCCTGAGGAGGAGCAGCAGATTCTTGAGTTATCCAGAGATCCGCATGTGCACGAGAAAATTATCCGTTCCATCGCGCCTTCTGTTTACGGCTACGAGCACATCAAGGAGGCAATAATGTACCTTCTTTTCGGAGGAGTCCCCAAACACCTGCCAGACATCAGCATACGTGGCGAACCTAACGTCCTATTGGTCGGAGACCCCGGTACAGCAAAGTCTCAGCTTTTAAGATATGTGCCCAAGATTGCGCCTAGGGGACTCTATACCAGTGGAAGAGGAACCACAGCAGCTGGGCTCACCGCAGCTGTTTTGCCCACAGCAACTGGCGGAATGACACTTGAAGCAGGCGCCCTTGTTCTTGCGGACAGAGGTATAGCGTGCATAGACGAGATGGACAAGATGCGACCTGAAGACAGAGTTGCCATCCACGAAGCTATGGAACAGCACACGATCTCCATTGCGAAGGGAGGAATTGTGGCGACCCTGAATGCCCGTGCGGCTATTCTAGGTGCTGCTAACCCTGCGCTTGGAAGGTACGATGCTTACAGGACGGTGGCTGAGAATATTTCGCTTCCAGTTACGATTCTTTCGAGGTTCGATCTGATTTTCGTGATGAAGGATGTTCCTGAAAAAGAACGGGACACCAAAATGAGTGAACACATTCTTGATCTCCACATGCGTCAAGCTCCACCAGAAGAGCCGCCTATTTCGTCAGACCTCTTAAGGAAGTACATCGCCTATGCCAAGGGAATCACGCCTGTTCTTACTCAGGAAGCTTTCAACAGGCTGAAGGAGTTCTATTTGGAGATGCGTTCCGCCAGCGAGGTTGAGGGTTCACCTATCGCCATCACTGCTCGCCAGTTAGAATCTTTGGTAAGGATATCTGAGGCTAGGGCGAAGGCTGCTTTGAGGGAAGAAGTCATTACTGAGGATGCGGTCCACGCTATCGCGATTATGAAGTGGTCCTTGGAAGAGTCAGGCATCGACGTTACTTCGCACAAAATCGACATCGACATAATCATGACTGGTAAACCCAAGAGCTTACAGGACAAACTCCGGGTAATCCTGAACGTGCTGGTTGATATGGAAAGAGAAACAGGCGCAGTGAAGAGGTCCGACCTTGTTGATAGGTTGGCTACGGCGTTCAACATTGACAGAATAGAAGCTGAAAGGCTATTGAGTCTACTGAGAAGAGAGGGCACAATCTACGAACCAAGAGAAGGATACCTGAAGAAAACCTAGGCTCACGCCCAGAAAAAAGGGTTAAAACTTGTTATCCGAAGAGCTGAGCATACCTGAACAAGCGAAACAACTGCTAATTGACTCAGGCATCAAAGAGCCTCTATCCGCCACAGGAAGAAGCCATAAAAGCTGGGGCGCTGGATGGAAAGAACCTTCTTTTAACCAGTCCTACGGCTTCGGGAAAAACGCTTGTAGCAGAGTTGTGCGCAGTTAAACACGTTATAGAAAGGAACGGTAAAGTCCTTTACTTATGTCCTCTTAGAGCCCTTGCTAGCGAAAAATACGCCGAATTCAAGAAGTACGAATCTTTAAAGAAGCCAAATGGTGGAAAACTCAGAGTGGGCATAACCACAGGTGACTTTGACAGCGGCGACCCTTGGCTGGCAAGGTTCGACATCATCATCGCCACGAACGAGAAGTGCGATTCTCTGCTTAGGCACAGGGCTCAGTGGATGGACGACCTTACGCTTGTGGTCGCGGACGAGGTGCACCTCTTAAACGACGCGGACAGGGGACCGACGCTGGAGGTTGTCCTAGCCCGTCTGCTGCAGGTGAACCCGAACGTTCAAGTGTTGGCTTTAAGCGCAACGGTTAGAAACGCTGAGGACATCGCAGAGTGGCTGAAAGCTGTTCCAGTTTCGACGCAGTGGAGACCAGTTACATTAAGAGAAGGCGTCCTACAAGGTTTAGAGGTTCAATTTAAGGACGGCGACTCAGCGAAAATAGAGAAACTGTCAAGCAACCCACCCATCAATCTCGCATTACACAGCATCCAACAAGGCGGACAAGCGTTGATTTTCGCATCTACCCGAAGAGAATCAGTTGGCTTGGCGAAAAAAGCAGCGCCTGAAGTTGGCAAAGTCCTCTCGAAGGTTATGCACAGATCGTTGGAGCACATTTCAGAATCCATCGCAGGCTCAGGGGAAAAGACAAGAATAAGCATGCTACTGGCGGACCTCGTTAAGGACGGCGTTGCATTCCACCATGCTGGTTTAGGAGCGACGCACCGAAAATTAATTGAGGATTCGTTCAGGGACGGAAGAATAAAGGTTCTCACGGCAACCCCGACGCTTGCTTTTGGCGTAAACCTGCCAGCGAGAATGGTCATCATCAGCAATTACAGGCGTTACGACCCTGGGTACGGTTACTACCCAATAAGCGTGATTGAGTACAAACAAATGGTTGGAAGGGCGGGGCGACCCAAATACGACAAGATCGGCGAATCTGTCTTGGTCGCCAAAACCGAAGAGGAGATGGACTACCTCCTCACGAGTGACGTTCTCGCCCAGCCTGAGCGGATCTGGTCAAAGCTTGGCGTCGAAAAGATTCTGAGAACCCACGTTCTAGCCACAATAGCGTCAGAGTTTGCCCGTTCAGAGCAAGGCGTCTACGACTTTTTCGGCAAGACCCTCTACGCTTTCCAGTACGACCTTCGAGCCATCAAGGGAATCATCGCCAAGATTCTGAAGTTTCTTTACGACGAAGAAATGATCGAGGTCGACGGACCTAACATCCAAGCCACCCGGTTCGGCAGAAGGATTTCCCAGCTTTACATTGACCCAGTGTCAGCCATAGTCATCCGCGACGGCTTAACCAACAGGGCACCGAAGCTCTCGGAACTCGAGCTTCATGCACATGGTGGCGCACACTCCGGACATGTTTCCTAAGCTCCGCTGTTCAACCCGAGAACTCGAAAAGGTCGCGATGTACGCAGAAAACCACACTGGTGAATTCCTGTTTGAGCAGCCGGACGAGTGGGCGGACAGAGTCAACTACGAAGAATTTTTAGGCGAAGTGAAAACAGCCCTCGTTTTCAAGGCTTGGGCTGACGAAACCTCCGAGGACGAGATGATCGAGACATTCAGTGTTGAACCTGGAGACCTTTACCGTTTAATCGCCACAGCGGAGTGGCTATTGTACAGCAGTCTCTGAGCTAGCAAGGCTTCTGGGACACAAGGACATCTTGCCCCGAATTATGGAGATACGGGAAAGAGTAGTGAAAGGAGTAAAGGCTGAACTGCTACCTCTAACGAAGCTTGAAGGCGTAGGCAGAGCGCGAGCCCGAGTAATGTATAACGCAGGATTTAAAACATTCGAGGATCTGCAGAGAGTACCACTCAGCACGCTTACAGGTCTCCCCCTGATTGGTCCAGCGGTTGCAAAGAAAATTAGGGAGCAAATCGGCGGTTACGTGAAACGCGAAGACTGGGAGAAACTGTCCACTGAAGAAAAGGCTGAACAGCAGGCTTTAACAGAGTATTACGAATAGCCTGAAAATTTTCACGAAAAAGCAGCATTTAGGCTTTTATGAAAGAAGGAAACATTGTTTCTGAGGATAGGCTTTCATGAAAAAATTTGGCTCAACATATATTACAGATACATCGTATAGTCCTTATGCGAGGCTGCGTCCAGTACCCATAGAAAGAGTGCTTTTAGAAGACAGATTCTGGGCGCCAAGGCAACAAATGCTCCGTGAAACCACTTTACCTTCACAGTTCAAGACTTCTTGAGGAAACTAACCGAATAGATAATTTCCGTCGCGCCTCGGGTAAGATGAAGGTTGAATTCAAAGGATTAGTTTTTAACGATTCTGATGTTTACAAGTGGGTTGAAGCAGTCGCCTTTTCGATTGCGGGAAAAAAATCCGATGAACTTCATCGCTTAATTACGCAGATAATAGTTGATATTGGGGATGCACAAGATGAGAACGGTTACTTGAACACGTATTTTTCTTTTGATCGTAAGAAGGAAAGGTGGACTAACCTTCGGGACATGCACGAGTCTATATTGCGCGGGACACCTGATACAAGCAAGCATAGCACATTATCGGGCAACAGGGGAATGTTCTCTCCTAGACATTGCCTGCCGATTCTTAGACCACATTCGAGACACCTTTGGACCAAATAAAAAGTTGGGAACTTCGGGGCATCCAGAGATTGAGATGGCGCTTGTAGAACTTTTTAGGACAACCGGACGCAAGGAATACCTGGATCTAGCGTGTTTCTTCATCGATCAGCGGGGAAAAGGGTTGATCGGTGGAGGTGCCTATCACATTGATCACAAACCGTTTCGTGAACTGCACAAAATCGTTGGACATGCTGTCCGCTCAATCTATCTGAATTGTGGCGCAGCGGACGTCTACATGGAAACAGGCGACGAATCCCTATTAACTGCGCTTCTCCACCTTTGGGACAACATGACGAGACAGAAAATGTATGTCACTGGAGGGTTGGGTGCGAGACATGCTGGTGAATCCTTCGGTGACGATTATGAACTGCCAAATGCGACTGCTTACGCTGAAACGTGTGCAGCGATTGCAAATGTTATGTGGAACTGGCGCATGCTGCTTATTACGGGAGAGGCGAAATTTTCTGATGTCATGGAACTTGCCCTTTACAATGGTGTATTGTCGGGAATCTCGCTTGATGGTCAGGAGTACTTCTACGTGAATCCTCTTTCAGACCGAGAAGGGCATCGTCGTCAACCATGGTTTGAATGCGCCTGTTGTCCATCCAACATCGCCCGTTTACTTGCCCAACTATCAGGTTACATTTACAGCACGTCATCCCAAGGCGTTTGGATAAACCTTTACGTTCAAAGCACTGTAGACCTTAATTTTTCAGGAGAAAAATTAACGCTTGTCCAACGGACTGACTACCCTTGGGACGGAGAAATTGAGGTCACAGTTCAAACTGGTAAAAAAATGAATTTCAGTCTTTTTCTTCGCATTCCAGGTTGGAGCCACGACCCAAAGATTGAAGTTAATGGTGAAACTTTCGAGGGGGAATTTCAGCCAGGAACATACGTTGAGATGAATCGCTCTTGGAGGTCTGGAGACCAGGTCAGGCTTTCTCTACCATTGCCTGTTGAGTACATATTGTGCCATCCGTTCGTAACTGAGAATACTGACCGAGTGGCATTGATGCGGGGACCGCTTATTTATTGTGTTGAACAGGTTGACAATCCAGGATGCAACATCTGTAACATTGCAATTTCGTCGAGGTCTAAAATTAGGACTGAGTGGATGCTAGACCTCCTTAATGGTGTGGTTGCCATTAAGGGCGAGGGTTTAGCAGCTGAAACCGAAGGCTTTGAAGACCATCTTTATCAACGGTTTACTGATGTGTCGCAAAGAATACGAACTGCCGAATTCACCGTTATTCCTTATTTTGCTTGGGCGAACCGTGAACCTGGACCGATGATGGTTTGGATACGCTTCTTGGACAACACACAGAAACAACATTTAATGAGCACCTTTATTGAACAAACAAGACTTCTGAAACCCAAAAATACCGAATTTCCACTACGAGTCAAGAAGACATCAACAAATTAAGGGCAGCAAGGGTCGCGTATAGGGCTTCTTCGGTTCGCACTGTCTCGGTCGCTTGGTTCGGCACCGTGTTCACGACAAAGTCCACCAGGTCTGCAAGGTCAAGTTTTTCCTGCTTCACAATTTCGTGAAGACCTTTTGATGGCGCTCCGAAGGCGACGAGGACACACTTAGACTTGTCCCATTCGGTCCGTATTTTGTCCGCAACCTTCATGAAGGGTTCTCCAAGCCGTGATGTGGCAATAACGAAGTCAAAAGATTGGTCTCTTAACATGCGCCCTAATGGTTTGTTTGCGACTGTTACCTTGTATCCCCAATAACGGTCTACGTCGTCAGGCGTAATCAGTTGACCTCTGAAGTGTTTGCCCTTCTCCATTATTCTAACCGTCACCCGCGAATTCAAAGAAACATTCTCGTTGAGGATTATAACGGGTCGTTCAACGCCTACCTCGACAAAGATTCCTTTATTGTTGCGGGAAACTACCACGCCTTCACGGCATTCCCCGACTATTAAGTCTTTTTCGTGGTTCCGTAGAGGGTGGTGGGGGGTTCGTAGGGGAGGTAGAATCCCGCCGTAACTTAGTTCAGGCTTAATCTTGAAAAGGTGTTTCCTAAGGTACTGCGGGGTTTCCAGGTAAGACAGCAAAGTGGCGACGAGCTCAATGTCCCGAGCTTGGCTTTGAGCTGAGGCATCGGAGAAAATTATGACTTCGTCCACGCGGAACATGGCTAAAGCCCGCCCGACAAAACCGATTTTTGAAGTCTTCTCCCTCAGGTGCGGAACGTCCGAAACGATCGACGCAGAAACTGCTACAGAAAGCCTTGGGCAACGCTTAGTTGGAATGTTAACATGCAATGTTTCCAGCCTTCCCGTTTCTAAATATACATTTCTTTAGAAGCATAAACTTTGGTTCCTGGCACCTAACTTCATAGTTGTGTTGACTGCTTTAAGTATTTATGTTGACCAAAGAGACTCCAGAGTTTCAATTGGCTAGCTGACTATTGACCATCAAACGTACTATATGAAATAGTAAACAGGTTAATCTTATTCCTGAACTTTTTGATTCTCATGCACTTTATTATTTTTCTAAGATAATAATGTTTTATAGATGTCCATGATGTTGTTTCCTGTGCCAGAGGCTGTTCTGCCGTCGATTCTGACAACGCCGGTTCTTTCTGTAACTTTATTGGCACGTTCGCTGTTGTGGTACTCAACCTTAAGTTCCATCGGAGTCTCTGGTTTATGGGGTTTGAACGTTTCAGCTTTCGCTGTTGCTTTTTTTGCTGCTTCCTGTATTAGCTTCCATGAAACTTGAGGGTGAAGGCATCTGGCGGCAAATCGGCTTGTGGCTTCTTTCACGGCAACCGCTTCAATTTCTTTCAACAGAATTCGGGCTTCCCTGACCGCAGCCAAATCGCCTGTCATTAGCCCCAACGGCACATTATATTGTCCAGCTAAGGTAGCCCATAACCCTATTTCTCCAATAAGCTGTCCGTTAAGCCATACATTGTCTATTTCAAGATGAGACAAAGTGTGAGTCAAAAGACCGTCGGGAGTTCCAGCCATAGAATGGGCGCCAACACCAAACATTAAGCCGAAAGACTCATCCAGTCCCTCGAGCTCCGAAGACCTTCTGCCACGAATGAGCTGCGCTCTAGGATCCAAGTTTTCAAGTAATATGCTGAACGCTGCCCCATGACCATCAAGAACCGTAATCTCGTCTGCGCCGCCTTCGTACGCGCCTTGTACGGCGGCATTGACGTCGCCCGTTAAAAATCGTCTAGCAGAATCGTGTTCTCTGCCTCCGGGATTGAAGTCGTTCCATTCTCCGGACACGCCGGTTGCGCCTTCCAGATCCGTCATGATAAAAACCTTCATGCGCCTTCACTCCTTCAACGGAAAGTCAACACGAATATGTGTCATGGCAGATTTATAAATGGCTTTTACAGGCTCCAACGATTTTCTACCCTCAACCCCATCCACGTAAGGCTGCCTATCCTCCAAAACAGCTTTAGCGAAATCCACGATTACAGACACATGGTGAGTTGCTGGAGTAAGTTCAGGACTAGCCCAAGATTTTAAGCCCTCCTTTTCGCCCTCCGCAACCTCTTCTTTCTCGCCCAGAATTGCCCATCTCCTAAGCCTTTCGCCTTCTACGATTGCTGTGCCGTTTGTTCCGTGAATCTCCAGTCTCGTGGGAAGACCGGGATAGATGGCTGTACTTCCATGAACTGTTCCTAAGGCGTTGTTTTCGAATCGGATAGCTGCCACAGCGAGGTCTTCAACGTCGATTTTATGAGCAAAAGCATCCATCTGAGCCCACAGACATTTTGGCGGTCCCATAATCCAGCGAAGCAAGTCAATCGTGTGGATTGCCTGGTTTATGAGGGCTCCTCCTCCTTCCGTTGCCCAGCAGCCTCTCCAAGGATTACTGCTGTAGTACTCTTGGGTGCGGTACCATTTTACGACAGCATCTCCCAGAATGAGATGGCCAAATTTTCCTTCCTCAACCGCAGTCTTTATTCTTCTGTAAACTGGATCAAAGCGAGACTGCAGGATGACGCCTAGCTTTACTTTTTTGTTTTTGGCAGCCTCAATCATCATGTCCGCCTCTTTAAGATTGATTGCCATTGGCTTGTCAACCAGAACATTTAATCCTGCATCAATGGCGTCCTTGGCCATCTGAAAATGTTGAAAATGAGGAGAGTCTATGACAACCGCATCTAGATCAGCCTTCTGCATCATTTCTTCGTAGTCAATGTACCAAAGCTTAACCCCCCACTTGCGAGCGAACTCCTCAGCATGATCTTCGCTTCGGCTTGTCACAGCCACGAGTTTAGTAATCCATCCATAGGCATCGTTGAGAATCCTCGGGCACAAAATTCTGCTCCTACACCTGTGCCGATAATCCCGAATTTTAATTGTTTGGGCATCCTGTTTCACCCTATTAATATGAATTCTAAAGTAGGATAAGAAATTATAAGTAAAAAATTTTCGAGTATGGTTAAGTGAAAAAAGGTGCTCTTCTTTTGGCAGCTTCGAAAAATAGGGCTTTCAATTCTTCGTTTGATGCGCCATTTCTCAAGGGACCCACGAAGTCTACGAGATTGTTGTTTCGGAAAAGGCAAGGTTTAAGTTTTCCGTCCGAAGTCACCCTTATCCTGTTGCAGTGTCGGCAGAACTCGGTGTTATGCATGGGTCTTACAACCTCAACTTCGCCTCCTTCGCGGAGGAAGTATTTTCGTCGATGATGCATTCGCCGCACAACAACCTTTTCTGCCACGCTTTTTAAGTAATTTTCCACCTTCTCCAGTTCAGCATGATATTTCATGTAAGCTTCTGTTTCAGCTAGCGACTCCAACTCTATGATCTGAAGAATTAAGCCGTTTTCGCTAGTAAATCCTATCATGTCGCCAACCTCATCCTCGTTCAGACCCTTAAGTAAAACCATGTTAATTTTTACTGGACAAAGGTCAACTTTCACTGCGGTTCTAATGCCAGAAATCACGTTCTCAAAGGCATCCAAGCCTGTGATAAGTTTATACTTTTCCACATTCAATGTGTCGAGGCTGATGTTAACTCTTGCGAGACCTGCATTTTTCAGTTTTTCTGCATTGTCTGATAAGAGGATGCCGTTCGTTGTCATTGATACTTCCTTGATTCCTCGCGTGGACTTGATTTTGCGTATGATGTCGAAAATGTCTTTTCTTACAAGGGGTTCTCCGCCAGTCAATTTAACCTTCTTAATAGAGAATGAGGAAGCAATCTCTACTACGCGTTGTATTTCTTCCGGAGTCATCTCTTTACCATGCTTCGAAGCCTCGCCTTCTTGGTGACAGTAAAAGCAGCCAAGGTTGCACCTTTGTGTGACCGATATTCGGATGCTTTCAATCGGTCTTCCGTAAGGGTCAGTCAGCATCGCGTTTTTACTCCATGAACGAAAAAATGCACGATATCTTTGCCTATAATTATAACCGTAAACTAATATTTAGGCAGACGTTTTGTTCAGATTTTTTAGAGGAATTAATTATATTCTTGCTTATAAGCCATATCAAAAACGTATATTCCTATAGTAATTAATCATTTTTCATGTTATATAACATGAATTAATGGGAATGTTTAAAATATACTCGAAGTAATAAATAGATATATGACTTCTGTTATGATGACGCACAAGGCTTATACAAAAATTTGTATATAAATATCCATAATGTTTAAATATTTCCCCGTTATGTATTTCGACCAATAAAGACCAGTATTAATATAGGAATCGGATGTAAATTCATCGATATAAAGGTGGTGATTGAGAATGGCTGACGGTTGGAGACCTATCGTAGTTCCAGACGAGATCTATGAGCGAGCAAGAAAATACTATGACGAACACAAGGAAGATCTAAAGTTAAAGAACGGAGTAAGAAGACTTAACTGGCTTTCTGAACTTCTGCATTCGCGAATACCTTAAGGAAAAAGCAATCATTTGACCTCTTCACGTAAACAAATAATGTGTTGCTACTTATAGAAGTCGGAATAGTAGGTTCCTTATTCAAACTTTTCTTTTTCTACTTCTCCCAAAAATTTATTATTTCATTGCATCGTCCATTATGCTTGTATGATGTCAGTTGGAGAAGTCGTTGTGACGGCTTTACTTTTCAGCTGAGTAATTTTCGTTGCTGTAGTCTTGACGAGGAAGCTTTACAGGTGGATGAGGAAAAGGGGTGTCGAACATTTCGTCGTGGTCTACTACAACAGAAAGGTCATACACACGTTAGCAGGAGGAGTCTGCGCAGTCATAGTTCCCTTTGTCTTTAAAACCGCAATTTTGCCCTTCGTCATGGCCATGTTGCTGGCGATCTTCATCTATATTCCACACAGAATCGGGAAAATCATGTACTGGTTCCAAACCCAAGAAAACATGTACGAAGTCTCGTTTTGTATAATGTGGGGCGTAATAATCAGTCTTGGCTGGTGGCTATCCGGAGGCGACTTCTGGTTTGGCATATTGCCTGTCCTCTTCATGTCGGTCGGAGACGCAATCACAGGAGTAGTTAGAAACTACATTTACAAAAAAAGAACCAAGTCATGGTGGGGAAACCTAGCCATGGCTGCTTTTTCAATAACCGTGGGCACAACGTTAGGTTCAGCTGGAATGTTCGTGGGGGCAGTGGCATCGTTCATAGAACACTACGAGTACAAACCCATCGACGACAACATCACCGTTCCCCTAGTCTCCTTCATAATACTCATGCTGGCAAAAACGTACGCGTCTTGGTCACTGACGTTTTAGTTATTCATGGAGCGAGAGAAAAGTTTCCGAATATTCATTAAAAGGTGCTTTCCAAGCTGAGGGCTTTTCCTGTTCTTGCTGATTCGATGGATTTGATCATGATTTCGCTTATGTGTCTTCCCCATTCCACGTTCGGCAAAGGATCTTTGTCGTTCACGATGCAGTCAACGAAGTGCACAAGCTGGTTCATTCCAGGCGGCATGGTTCCGAAGTGGTACCAGCTACCCACAGATTCTTCATGCGGTGTTTGGTATTTGCTGTCTTTTTTCAGCGAAAGTATCGATAGTGATGAACCTGCGACTCCTCCAACGATCAGTCCTCCCTGTTCACCATATACTTCGAGGCTTGCTTCCGGAATAGGGCGTCTCAATCCGTGGGGCATGATGAAGTTAGAGATAATCAAACCTAAACATCCATTGTCCATGTCCAGCAGAGTGAAGGTGTTGTCTTCAGCCCCAATTTTGACATCTTCATGTGGAAGACTGGGGTCCCAAACTCGGTATTGTCCTCCTTTAAGGTAGTCGGTTAGATTTTTCGTGTAAACGTCCTTTGACATGATGGAACGGGTGGAAATCGATATGGTTGCCAGTCCAACAACACGTTTAGCTGGACCCAAAATGAACGTGACAGGAGTGATTGAGTAGACGCCGAGATCGAACAGGGCTCCACCAGCTTCCTTGCTGAAGAAGGTTTCAGCGCCCCAGTCAGGCGCGTCCCTTCCGAATCCTGATTGAAACCACAACGGTCTTCCGATGTGATCTTCTTTTATGATTTCGCGTGACTTCCTGTAAACAGTGACAAGCGGGGTGTCAGGTCTTACTTGGGCTTTAACTTTGGCTTTCCGTGTTTCCTCGACCACGGCGTCAGCGTCCTTCATGTTTGTCGCCATGGGTTTCTGTACAAAGAAGTGTTTTCCTGCCTTCGCTGCTTTTATGGCTAACGAGGCGTGAGTGTTCATGCTTGTTGCGATGATTACTGCGTCTATGTCGGCTTCTTCAAGCATCATGTCGAAATCCGTGTAGAAGTTTTTTGCGTGCCATCGCTCCTTGGTCAGCCTAGCTCTTTCCTCAATAGAGTCGCAGACCGCTACCAGATCAGCCTTTTTTTCCTGAATCAACAGGGGAACAAGCTCTCTCGGAATGTGGTAGGCGTTCGTTATTCCTCCGCAGCCTACAACGCCGAATTTGACTGGTTTTGATTTCATACACTTTCACTTCCGCTGAATTATTGTCTCAAATTCTTCTTAACTTAATAACACCTATCTTTTGATTTTAAGATTCCTGTGGTAATAAATCTATGTCGCTGACATTTTATTAGTGAAAAGCTTATCTGCAGAGACACTAAAACCCTTAAAAAGTCTGAAGCACACAAAGAAAGAAGACTCATATAAGCTGCCAAGATGCAGGTTCCTACCAAAAAAGGTACAGTGCTTTCGGGGTCGTCGGCTAGCTTGGTCTTAGGCTAGGAGACTTGGGCTCTCTTGACCCCGGTTCAAATCCGGGCCGACCCCACTGACTTAAATTTTCAATAAGGAAAACAAGGTAAAAAAAATCCGAGGGGGAAACCAATAAACATGATTGTCTAAGCAATTGTCACATAAACGGAAAACTCTAATGTCACACAAAACAGGACAGGTCTAAGACAGTGCTGGTTGTTGTTCAAAAAGCAAAGCCAGTTGATGAACAAAACAGAGCTCAAGGCAGCATCAACAATGAATTATGTCAATATGCCTGATTCATGCATTCTAGAAAAACGAAGCTTAGATTTTATGAAGGAACAGCCTCAATCTGTCTAAAGAGAGTTGATGATTGATTCCAACAGGTTTTTTTCGATAAAATTTTGGTCAACCAGTTCCATATTTACCGTATTTAGGCCATTGCAGCATGGAATAATTTTTAAAACTCCCATGCCGGGACCCGTTAACGTGAATTCAAACGGGTAAAGCCTGCAAAGAGTTGGTCTGAAGCCGTAAACGGAGCACGCATGTTGCTTGAATTCATCGTCGTATTCCAGAAAGACACATGACCCATTTTCCGTTTCTTTTAGACAAATTCCAACATTGTCTTTCTTGGATTTTCCGTAATTTTCTTCTTTTGTACCAGATTGTCTAAGCCTTTGCAGGTCTTTAACGTTAAGCACTGGTTCACCGAGCCTGCAACAGAAAACTGCGCAGCGTTGGCATTTGAACTTAAGGTCCTTTCTAAAAAACCTTAGCTCCATCAAGCTTCTTGTCTTAAGATTAAAGGTTAGCTCAGCAATTTCCATGCTCAAAATGGACAGCCAGCATTTTTGTTTTCAATTAAAAAAAGAAGATGAAAGCTTCTAATATTCTGAGCTCCGCAGCATTGAGCTCAAGATAAGAGATGAATATAGAATTTTGGACTTAAGATTCCAGTGATTCCTCTTCGAGGTCAGGGTCTTCTATTTCGAGATTCGTTGTCTTCGCTGATTTCTGGTTCTTCTTCCTCTTCCTTTTCGACTTCAACAACAGGTTTTTCTGGTTCTATCGGCATGGCTGATGGTTTCGTTGGCTGCATGATAATTTTTGTTGATGCTTCTATTTCATCCAGTTCCTGTCTTGTGGCTTCAAGCCCAAGGATTATGGCATTGTTCTGCTTTTCGTACGTTTCGTCGTCCACATCGCCAGCAGCATGGTGAATCTCGAGGCTTGCCAGAAACAGTTCAAGCGTGCTCATTTGCCTTTCAAGTTCCTGAGTCCTTGAATCCATGCGGTCTTTAAGCGACTTAAGGTGTCCTTCAAGCTCCGAAATTGCCTTAGTAAGCTCCGTGTTCAAGTAATCGTAGGTTGACTGGGAAATCTTGGCTGATTCAAACAATTTGTCCAGAGCCTGCTTCTTCTTCTTCGTGACCTCTAGCTCTTTGGATGCAAGTCCGAAAGAATACTTCCATAAACTCATTCTGTACACCGCCTTACGGTCTGAAGAACGTAAAGATAACCTTTACCATCACACTCATGTATATTCCTATATTAAGCCGCCACAAAATGGCAAATAGACTGTTTTGCTCAATAACCGAATTTCAATTTTGAACAACAAGTTGCATCGTTTTAGACCTGTCCTGTTTTGCGGCGCACCCACTCTGTTGTTTTAGGCGCAAATGCATGCCGGTGTTTATCCCATGATACGTGAAAAGGATTCTATGTATTATTGCAATCTTCGTTTGTTTGACGGATTTATGATGCAAAAGTTTATATATGTATATACATGAATAGATATTGGCTAAAAAGTATGCTTGAAATCATACATGCCGAGAGAAAGAACCTACTTCGCCAATTACAGAAGAGGACCGTTAAAAATTTCATGGACATCATCGTACTTTCAGAGCTGAGAAAGGCGCCGATGAGCGGATACGACGTGATTTCCTCAATCTTCGACAAATTCAACATCCTGCCAAGTTCAGGCTCAGTTTATTCGCTGCTCTACGCTCTTGAAAGGGAAGGATTAATCAAAGGAGGGTGGAATGTTAGAAAACGGATTTACGCCCTCACGTCAAAAGGCGAAGAAATAGTGGAAACAGCCCAAACGATATACATGAAGATTGAGGGGCTGATGACTAATATTTTTTCCGACGTTTTAGTATGATTTAAGCATCAACCGATGATGGAAAAAAACCTTTTTTTGGCAACAATTATATAAATATCCTCACTTCATTTATGAAGAAAGTCTAGAGGTGCATAATGTAATGGGAGAAGCAGTTCCTGCTGTTAAAGTCGTGGATGTTCACAAGACTTACAAACTTAAAGGAGAAGAAGTTCACGCTTTACAGGGCATAAATCTCGAAATTCCACACGGCGAATACCTTTCAGTCATGGGTCCTTCAGGCTCTGGGAAAACAACCCTTTTCAACATGATAGGCGGTATTGACAGACCCTCAAAAGGCGACATCTTCATAGACGGCGTAGACCTGTCAAAAATTCCCTCAAGAGCCATGGCGTGGCTGAGATGCCAAAAAATCGGTTATATCTTCCAAACCTTCAACCTGATACCAGTCTTATCCGCCAGAGAGAACGTAGCGTTGCCCATGACGTTTTTGGGCGTGTCAAAGTCGATAAGGCAGGAAAAAGCAGGCGAACTCCTAACCACCGTCGGATTGGGAGATAGGCTTGACCACAGACCCACCGAGTTAAGCGGAGGGCAACAGCAGCGTGTAGCCATAGCAAGGGCCTTGGCGAACAATCCAGCAATCATTCTCGCAGACGAGCCGACTGGAAACTTGGATCTTAACACGGGCTTCGCTATCGTTCAGCTTCTTTATCGTTTGAAGGCTGAGCGTGGAACAACCATCATTTGCGCCACTCATGACTTGAAGATGATTGACATCAGCGACAGAGTTGTGTTCCTAAGGGATGGTACTGTGGAAAACATCGAAAAAAGACGTGGACTCGTATTAACTGCCAAAGAGTATGAAAAATAAGGAAGTGAAAAAGATGGCTGAGGAAACTGGAAGCATCCAATGCCCATGCGGCAGAGTGATAGAAGACCCAGAAGAATACAAAGTGTTGTTTCTGAAACGTGAACTGCAGGAAATTGACGTTCTGTGCCCCAACGATTCTTGTTACCTGAGAGAACTCGGATACATAAAATTCGAGATCAAAGAAGGCCAAGCCAAGTTCAAGGAAGCTTCATTTTATCCTCCCTTCGTCACCTGGAACTCAGGACGCATGGGAGCTGACGACGCAGAAACGAAACTCAAAAACCACCTAAAAATGATAGCCAAAAAGATCGACTGGGGAAGACTGATTCAACCAAAACCAGCATCTACCTAATTTTTAAAAAATACAAAAAATTTTTTGGTATATCTTTTTTTAGACTCTTGAAACCGTAGGCACAATTGGGATACGAGCAGCATTTCTGCCAGGAAAGAAGCTCGCAAAACATAAAGCTGCAATCAGCCCAGAGATCAACAATGCAATCACCACAACCGCGTTTTGGGATACTACTGGTTCAGGAATCAAAAACGTTAGGACTACAGCCATCCCAACTGGCAACCCAAATAATGCACCGCATAAGACAAGCAGGAACGTCTGTAACACTACAACCTTTAATATGATGCCAGGTTTTGCACCTAACGCACGCATGATGCCTAAGTCTCTCTGCTGACCTGAAACCGAAAGCGTAAGGAAACCCACAAGCGAAGTGACTGCGCTCAGGAAAGACAGGAGCGAAAGAGAAAGGAGCGACGCCCAAATTTGGTTCATGAAGTTCACCTGTTTATTCAAGGTTTGGTCCAAATCAACCACAACTAAGTCTGAGCCTGAAACAGCGTTCTCTATCTCCTCAAGTGCTCCCGGACGCTTTAATGGATTAATCTGCACAAGAATAACGTTGTAGCCTGAGCAGTTAACAACGGAGGATAACCCTTCATAGGGCACATAGACCACCATTCCGTTATTCAGCGGGTCTAAGCACACCCCGACAGTACGGAATTCGTGATTAAAAGCTCTGAAACTCTGCGTTAAAGGGTCAGCGAAGCACGTTGCAGCCAAAGAGTCTCCTATCAGCGCATTGTTCAAGTCTTCGTCGTTAATTTTTTCGCCGAGAAGCAGCCAATCACTAATAAGGTTCCCAGCGTGAACACCCATGACTGCCACGTTGCCTTGTCTCTGGTTGCCAACTACCACGTACTGACCGGGATTGTCGGGGTCTGGATAGATGTACTGGTTTTCTTTTATTGTGCTTTCCAAAACCAATCGAGGGTCAACCTTAATGACTCCGCTGATGTTCTGAATTTTGGATATAATAGAGCTCGGAATCGCATATTCAGCATTAAGGTAATCAAAGGGCTCAGATTGGTTCGACTGAAGAAACTTTTCAAGCAAACTTTCGTAATGTTCAGCCATTTCAGCCTTGGCTACGAGAACCACGTTTCTCCCCACTGCCCTTTGAACATAGCTCAGCATGGTTTCCTCAGAAACTATTCCGCCGACAACAATAACGGTCATCAAAACCATAACCGCACCGAGACACGTAATAGACCGTATTGTCATAGACCATCTCCTACGCAAGGTCCTGAAGGCAATTCGTGCAGTAAGACTCTTCCCAAACAGGAATGGCAACTTAAAGTTTGATTGTTGAACCACTATTACATCTGAAACTTGAGTCAACGCCTCAGCAGGTTTAACACGAGCAGCCTGCGCAGTCAACCGTAAGCCTAGAACAAAAGAAAAGCCGACGAACAAAGAAAAAATTAACAAAACCATCTGCACATTCAAGAAACCCATTGCGAGACGGAAACCCATAAAGTTCATCACGACAGTCGAAACGAAATTTAGGCAAATCCCAACAAAAGACCCAATCAAGCAACCTGCAGAGACAAGAATCAAAAGCTCCAGTGCGAAATGTTTAAAGACGGCATCAGTCAGGCATCCGACGGCTTTCATTATGCCGATGTCGCGAGTTCGATCCGAAGTAGCCGCGGACATCAGGAAATAAACAACGAGAACTCCGGTGACGCAGCTTAACAGAACCACAATAAAGAGGAACCTAGAAAAAATTACTGAAAATCCAACCGTTAATCCGCCTGTCGAAAAACCTGTAATTTGAACACCGAGGTTTTCGCCGAAAAGAACAAGTGAAGTGGCTACCGAAACGCAGACGGCGAGGCTCATAATTGTTAATGTTGTCTGTAACTTTCTTCTCGTCAGCTCTTTTATTGGAAAACCCAACTTTCCTGCTTACTCCTTAGAGACAATCTTTCCCTCTGACATGACAAGAGTCCGATCCGCCAACCTCTGGACACGTTCATCATGCGTGACAACAACAATCGTCTTCTTCTCTTTCAGTCTCTTCAAAATGTCAATGACCTTCAAGCCCGTGTCTAAATCAAGGTTTCCCGTAGGCTCATCCGCCAACAAAATAAGCGGATTATTAGCAAGCGCCCGAGCGAAAGCTGCCCGTTGCTGTTCGCCTCCGCTGAGCTGGGACGGAAAATGGTCAGCTCTGCCAGTTAAGCCCACAAGTTTCAGCAGCTCCTCTGACTTTTGTTCAATCCTGTTTTCGTCCCACCCAGCCAAGTGCATGGGAAACGCGAGATTCTCCTTTGCAGTAAGGGTCGAAATTAGGTTGTATGATTGAAAAATGTAGCCGATGTTGGTGCACCGGAAAGTCGCAAGAAAATACTCATCGTACTTAACCAGATCATGCCCAAGGACAGAAATCTCGCCTGATGTTGGCTTGTCCAAACCACCAATAATGTTTAGAAGGGTCGTTTTTCCAGCTCCAGACGGACCGCGGATCGTAATGAACTCGCCAGTTAAAATGGTCAGGTCGACGCCTTTTAGCGCCTCAACTACGGTTTCGCCGATGCTGTACTCTTTCCGTAGAGACGATGCGACAACAGCCTTTTCTTTCGCCATTTCATACAGCACTTCGAAGCGATTTTGAATTCAGTTAAGCTTCTAAACTCTATTAAGCCTTCGTCAACCTTTAAACAAAAGCCAACTGTTCTCTTCCTTCTTAAACTTGATTAGGCAGTACCGCCCGTTCAATTTGCTTCCGTGCATGTTGATGATAATTTCGGATTCACCCCACTTTTCAGTCTCGTATGTTCCCTTATCCCAAATTTGAACCGTACCCGCGCCATATTCGCCCTCTGGAATTTCGCCCTCAAAACCTGCATATTCAAGTGGGTGGTCCTCGACCTCCATCACTAACCTTCTTACGCCTTTTTCGACAGGTGGTTCTTTCGGTACTGCCCAGCTCTTTAGAACTCCGTCTCTCTCAAGCCTAAAATCATAGTGAAGATGAGTGGCTTGATGCCTTTGTATGACGTAAATAGCGCCCTTCTTTCCTTCTTCCATAACTTCACCTCCTGGTTCACTTGTCTTCATGAAGTCCCGTTTCCTCCGATATTCGTCCAAGGACATAAAAGAGAATATTTCTTGGCAGTTTTATTAAGCCATTTGCACACAAACAATCAACCATTGAACCTTTCAATAAACAGCTCTGAAGGTTTTTGTCACCGACAATCTTATTTGAAACGCATCCCCAATCAATGATGTTTACTTAAGCTTAATCTTGAGGAAAGGAAAACTTTGGATGAAATCATCGGTCACGGAACATGGTACGACAAGGTTGCCCTAGACATTATTGAAAGGGAACGGATACTCGGTAGATCCTTAAACCCCATAAAGGTTGAAAGTGGAGTCGCTGCGTCAGGTATCCCCCACATCGGCAGCCTATGCGAGGTCACAAGAAACTACGCTGTTTCCTTGGCTATCAAGGAACAAAAAATCAACTCAGAATTAATCGTGTTCTCAGACAACAAAGACGGACTAAGAAAAGTCCCAGCTGGACTACCAAAAAGCCTCGAAAAATACGTCGGCTTTCCAGTCACCGAGGTTCCTGATCCCTTCAAATGCCACGTAAACTACGGGGAACACATGGTCAGCCTTCTCCTCGATGCTTTGGATCAGACTGGAGTAAAATACAGGCTGTTGAAAGGTGCTGAAATCTACAAGAACGGGCTCTTAAACAAAGAAATCCGCACGCTCTTGGAAAACGCTGAGCAAATAGGAAAGATCGTGAAAGAAGAAACTGGACAAGAAAAGTACCTTGATGCATTGCCATACTTTCCAATATGCAAATCGTGCGGAAGAATCTACACAACCAAAGCTCGCAGGTTCGTTGCAAACGAAGGTAAAATTCTTTACGTGTGCGAAGGCATGGAAATCAAGCATAAATGGTTAGAGGGCTGCGGATACGAAGGCGAAGTTGACTACACAAAAGGCGAAGGGAAACTGAGCTGGAAGGCAGGCGAATTCGCCGCAAGGTGGCGAGTGTTAGAAATAGGGTTTGAAGCCTACGGCAAAGACATAGCAGACTCTGTCAGAGTCAACGACAGAATTTCGCGCGAAATCTTGGGGTACGAACCTCCGATGCATGTCCAGTACGAAATGTTTCTCGACAAGGGCGGAAAGAAGATTTCCAAGTCCGTAGGCAACGTCTTCACCCCGCAAGTTTGGTTCAGGTACGGTTCTCCCCAATCGATGGTTCTGCTGACACTGAAAAGGTTTGTTGGAACCCGAAACACCTCTGTGGTTGACATTCCACGTTACATGGACGAACTCGACGAACTCGAAGACATATTTTTCGGAAGAAGAAAAATTCCTGACCAAATGGAAAAGGCGAAACTTACGGGTTTGTTCAAGTATTGCTGGTACACGAAGACGCCGTCTGCTCTAAGCATCCATGTTCCATACAATCTCTTAGTGAGCCTAGCCAAAGTAGCCCCACAAGGATCCGAAGTTTCCTTCATTGCGGAAAAGTCAATAGTTACGGAATCCTCAAAGAAATGCCCCAACCCGACTTGAATAAAAGGATACAGTATGCTCTTAATTGGGCAGAGGACTTCAAAGAGGCAACTGAAACATTCATTGAACTAAGCCCGAAGGAAAAAACAGCTATCGAAGAGCTCATACAAACCCTCCAGTCTACAAGTGACCCTGACAAAATTCAAGCTGCAATCTTTGAAATATCCAGAAAAAATGATGTTGACCCAAAAACGTTCTTCAAGACCCTGTATATTGTACTTTTTGGCACATCTTCAGGACCGCGGCTTGGACCATACTTCGTCGACATGGGAAAAGAGAACGCTGTCAAAACTATGAAAAAAAGCCTAGGCAACTGAAAACTAATTCAAACTAAAAGACCTTGGTTTTTAACCAAATGCGACTTTTCATGGAAAACCCTAGTAAATTTGATAAGTTTTTCCTTTTTTTCAGATTCTAGGTTAATATGTTGCAGCAGGATAAGCACATCTGTTTATCAGCATACCCTGTCATAACGTATTTTCCGCATTTAAGAATCCGTCTTTCAACTCTAAAAGTTGCATATGCCATGCTACCTGTTTTGACATGTTCACATGGCTCAAGATGCTTCTCTTGAAACTTTTCTTCATTATTTAATCGATTCCTTAACCACTTACAAGTTAAAAGGAAAACATTAACTGGGTTCATTGCTTCTTTCTTCTTCTGCCAGCATTTTTGAAATCTGGCTTTTACCTTTCTTTCTTTATGGCTTCTGCTAATGCTTTTCTTAGCTCTTCTCCTTCCAGCTTGGACAGCCTTACTTTTCTAAACTTTTCAGCTAATGCGTCGTCACGAAGCGAATTTTCAGCCCATTTTTCGAAGTCGCCGTTGTCGTTATGGAGCATTAGAGATTTTGGACTTGCTTTTTGAATAGCCATCGAAAATCCTTTTAAGCTCCAAGTCATCAGCCCTGTATAGTGTTTTTCGCCTTTTCCTTCATAAAAGAGGAAAGGTTCGTTTGCTGCTTCAGAATCAAGTTTGACCCTGTTCTCGTAGTCTAACACTGCCGATTGCGCTGTCACATAAGCATCAGTTCCTGACCGATAAGGACTAAAATAAGTGTGCACTTCGCCTGGTCCACCGCCTTCAGCGAACATGTAGTAAAGGTGGTCGCTTACTTGGAAGTACCGCCATAACCTCAGAAATTCCTTGTCTTCAGATTCCTTAACCAAAGGCTCAAGTCTTCTAACTGAAAGGTAGTAAGCCCACTGCATGGTGTTTCCCAGCCAGCCGCTCGCGTCTCTTTTTACATCAGCCCACGAAACCGTTCCGCCGAGTTCAGGAACATCAATCTCACCTACAGGTTTATACCTTTCAAGAACGTCAGACGGAGTTGCCATACTCAGATGCCTGTGCTTGAGAATTTCGTCTGGCAGATGTCTAAGGAATTCGTGTATGCCCGATTCAGGCCAATGATGTTCGCCAAATGTCTCGTAATCTGGGAAAATGCAGACATAGTCGCCTGGTGTTTCCGCAAGCCACCTTGCATATTTTGGCGCTGTCAAAGGCCATTCGGTCCACATTCTGGACGAGAACCTGAACCCGATGTCGTCTGTTAATTTGTAGTTACGAAGCAGTACCTTAATTTTGTCGCAACCGACGGGTCTATACACATAGTTCGAAGACTTGCCGTGCAGAATTCTTTCAGCACCCTCCGTGAAGATGCCTTTGAAGCCCATTTTCTCCACAGTGTTCGCAATGATGTTGTTGTAAAGGAGTCAGTGTTCTCAAAGACTTTTGGCTTAAATCCTAACAGGCTTCGGATTGTCTGCTGATGCATTTGAACTTGGTCAACGAATTCGTCCCTTTCAGGATAAAGGCTTGCGAGGGAATGATAGTATGTTTGGCCAACAAATTCTGCGCAGCCAGTTTCAGCGAGCTGCCTGAAAGTTTCCAGCAGGTCCTTGTTGAACATTTCGCAGTATTCTATAAATACTCCTGAAAGGCTGAATGCGACCTTAACCTGTTTGGTTTCTTTTTTGTATTGGTCAATCAGGTTCAAGAGTATCCTGTTCGAGGGGAAGTAGCATTTGGCGCATGTTCTTTCGAAAATTTCTCGGTTAACCTTTTCGTCGAAATAATGTTGGAAGAGTTCTTCTTTCCTGAGACGCATGAACAGTCTTATTGTCCCAAAAGAAGTTTCCTCTCAAACGGAATGGCTGGTGAACCTCGAATACAAACACGATGTCCGTCAACCAAGGCAGCCCCTGTTCATCTTTTTCGTGATTTTGCTATTTATTTCTAATCGCTGCATATGTTATTTCAAGCCTTTAGATGGTCCTTAACACATCAGCTCTACATAAATTTCAGACCCGATATTTCACAAATTCTAAATATTATATTATTATTAAACATTGGTTGACCAATAGGAATAAATATAACAGGGCAGAATATATGATTTGTGTGTTGCATGAATGAAGTCAAAGGCATAGGTTTCTTAAATGAATATACTGCAAAGTCTACAGTCAAGGTTTATAAAACAATCATTAAAAAGTTTTTAAAGACTGTTTATGGTGAAGGACAGTTAGAAACTGTTGCAAGTGACTATTTTAGGCAAGAGCATGATTACGAAGAGGATGTCAAAAAGTTTTTCATTACTATAAAAGACAATCCGCCTAAATCAATACAGCAAAACTTGTCAATTGTTAAAATGTTCCTTTTAGAGAACAAAGTTGAATTTGACCAAGCGTTTTGGCGTGGATTACGAAGGAGGTTCAAAGGTACAAGAGCAGTAACGGTTGACAAAGTTCCCAGTAATGAGGAGCTAAGAAGGATTTTATTACATCTTCCCTTGCATGGTAAAGCGTTGTTCACAACATTGAGTAGTTCAGGTATGCGGATAGGTGAAACACTTCAATTAAAAATGAGTGATGTTGAGTTAGATAAAGACCCTGCAATCATCAACATAAAGCGTGAATACACAAAGTCGGGCAACAGCAGGATTGCTTTCATTTCTAATGAAGCAAAGGAAATCATCAAAGAATGGTTGACGGTTAAGGGTTCATATGTTGTAACATCAGTGAAGAAAAGTACACTACACGATAAAACGAAAAACAATGAATATCTCTTTCCTTTTACAGATTTCACTGCTTTAGAGATTTGGAACAGGGCATTAGATAAAGTTGGACTTAATCAATTAGATGATGCAACTCATAGGCACGTTTTTCATCCACATTGTTTGAGGAAATTCTTCAGGACACAGCTCGGTGCAATTATACCAGTTGACATTGTAGAGGCATTGATGGGTCATGAAGGATACTTGACTGAGGTTTATCGGAAATATTCCGTTCAACAACTTGCTGAATATTATCAAAAAGGTGAGCATGTATTAGCCATATTTGGAACTCAGGATATTACTGCTATTCAACATGAAGTCAAAACTTTAGAGACCAAAGTTCAAACATCACAAGATACCATTATCAGGAACGAAAGAGTTGTTGACAAACTACTCGAAAATGGCGATGCTAAGGACAGACAAATTACTGCATTGTCGGAACAGGTAAAGGAAATGAAGCAACAACTCGATGTTGTCAATGTTGTGCATACTAAAGTAATGCTAAATTTAATAGAACAGCTTCCTGAGGACAAGAAGCTTAATTTGAAGGAACTTGCTGATGTCCTTAAAGAGAAAAAGATTAAAATTTAATAGGGTTAGTACCTGGTAATTTAATTTAATCTTTGGTTTTGAAGCGCCTTAGATAGACATCTATGAGTTCGGTGGCGAGAAAATCTGTATTTCGACAGGCTAAGATTCTAATTCAATGCACACATTTATGGAGTCTTTCATCTAATGGTTGATGAATGAAGTTTCTTCTTTTCTTTTCGTTTTTTGGACAGTTCTTTGAATAAAGTAAATACAATGGCAAAAGTAAAAAGTCCCCCGAAAAAAACAACGAGCATTAATTTAATGTCCCTAACTCCCAAAAACCAGCAGACAATAGCATAAATAGCCAAAATTGTATATGCAACAATCGATTTCCCAATAGCCACCAAACGTTCCTTTATATCCATTATTTACCAATCTCCAGTTTCTTTTATTATATTTGGCATGATTCTCATGTTAGAACATATATTATGAAAATGTTGGGTCAATCAATTTAAAGTTCATGAGGTTCCATATTTTAGGTTTGACCTCAATCCTAAGAACGATTTACCCAATCCTAGTCGCTCTGCATCTCTAGAGAGCTCCTGCGCGCCAGACGAGTTCACACCATACAAGTATTTCAACTCGTTAAAAGCCTTCTCAAAGTTCTCAGCCTCAGACACCTTCAACTGTAACCTTGATTTCAACTCGTGAGAGTCGAAAGCCTCATCCAGATTCTCTTCGAGTATCTTCATAATCTCCCTTTTAATCTCCCACATATACCTTCCTGCCTTAAAGAAAGGACATTTTGCCCCGTACCCCTTCAACTCCTCTACACTCTCCACAAGTTTCGTATAGTCTATGACACTCTTCATTTTTTGTGAGTGCTGAGTAACGTGGGGAACTACACATTCCAATTTCTCGTGATTCAAGTGAGTGCACTCAAAACAGTTCTTATCTTTTTCTCCTCCTAGCCTCACGAAATGTTCTTTAAGATTGTTCTGCACATAATCACCTTGAACGTCGATTCATTTCTTCTCCGACTACTTAATCATCTTTCCTTCAAAAAAGGGTATATCCTAACAGTGTAGAATGAGCTTGGAGTATATGTCCTTTGTAGGACATGGATGGAAAAGAAGTGAATGTATTATGTCATTAGAGAAGAATAAGGCTATTATTCGCAAGATGTTGGAAGCCCTGAATGAGCGAAACCTAGACTTACTAGACGAGTTAATAGCACCCGATTATGTTGACCACACAAATCATTTACGGGGTCTGGAAGAGGTCAAAAAATTCTCGACTATGCTTTTCAAGGGCTTTCCAGATTTCCATGAGACTATCGAAGACATAATCGCTGAAGGCGACAAGGTTTGGGTTTTCCTTAAGGAAACGGGTACACACACAGGTGAATTTCGCGGATTAGCCCCTACTGGTAAGAAATTTACTTTTATGTCTGTTCACATCCAACGCATAGTTGATGGCAAGATTATGGAAGCGTGGGGATTACCAGATGAACTGAGTTTCTATAAACAATTAGGTGTTATTGAATACACACAAAAAGCGAAGAAACTCTTAGCACATAGCGTTTCTTAATTGATTTGAATCTTTCTTATTCAAGGAGATATGAAGGCTTCTTGTCGCTAGAAGAGAATAAGGCAATTGTTCGCAGAGTGTTTGAAGCGATTAATACGAAGAATCTCACTTTGCTAGATGGAATAATGTCACAGGATTTTATCGATAGGAGTGAGCAGTTCATGGCTCCGCTCTGGACAGCCTTTCCTGATTTACATGTGGCTGTTGAGGATATAATAGCTGAAGAGGAAAATGTCTGGGCTCATGTCAGAGAAGTGGGAACGCATCTGGGTGAATTTCGCGGATTAGCCCCAACTGGAAAAAAAGTCTCGTTCACAGTATTCATAAATGGCATATAGTCGATGGCAAGATTGTAAAACAAGAGTCGGTCTATGACTTCTTAGATTTCCTCAAACAACTAAATGTTGTTGAGTACAAGGGATTTCCTGACGAAGTTAAGTAACCATTTTAATTCAACAAGACAAGCGTCGAGTAGCTAACTAAAAAGAAGGGGCGGTTCAAAGTCTTGAACCTAAAACTTACTTTGAAGCTGTGTCACACATCGTCTGCAATAGACTAGTTCGTATTCCACGGTTGGCGGATACACCAGTAGGACTAGCACATAATAGGTGTATTCTTTTTCATCTTTAATATATGAGTAAGTGCTCAAATTATATAATAGGTAACAACTAATGTTATACCCAATGCTTTGAATAATGAAGCTTTCTCCATTTTATTCATAGGTTGGTATATCTTTGCCTCAACGTTTACTTTTTTCCACAGTTAGGACAAGCGAAGTCTATTTCGTTTATGTCTTTCATCGCCTTTTGATAGTCATTTGCGCTATTTAGTGGTTTAGCAGAAGATGCCTTTGAAATATGGAAAGAAAAGATGAAGTAACCTGAAACGTGTTAGTCTTTGAATTTCAATATTAGTTTGTTGAAGTTATCTTGCCATTCAGTAAGCTGATAAGCGAAATCAGCTAAGTGACCTCTAAAGGTCTCAGCAAAGGCTTTGAAAGATGCTTGCATTAGGAAAAGGGTAACCCCAATAGCTGTTTCGGCATTCTCAGATGAAAAACAGGGTATATTCATAACAAACTCTGCGTCTCCCCTCTTGAATGTGAGTTCTCTCCAACCAATGAAGTTAGGATGTGTGTAATTACATAGTTGGTCATAGAATATCTTGATGTCTTTTCTAACCTTTTCTTTGCTTACGCCTTCGAAAACGTTATCTCTAACTACCGAAGGAAAATAGGTTTGGTCATGTTTTCCAGTTTTGCCATATTTGAGTTTTGTTTCCTTGGTGAATCGCTCTTGAAGATTCTTTGGAAGCCACTCGAACGCATGTTGTGGGTTTTTGTTAAATAATCGCATTAGATTATCATTTTCCAAGACTGTTCTCAAAATCACAAATTGTGTTCCATAGCATGAAAATAGTAAGGATGTATAGGCATTGAGTAATAGCTGTCTATTTCTTGCAAAAAGGTCGTGATTTGCTGGCAGGTTTGGCTTCGTTGGGTACTCTTTTGATGCTTCCTTTGTGATTTGGGTTAAGTCACGCATTAAGGCTAAACCCCATTCGATTCTCTCAGTTTCTTCGGGAAATACTGCTTTGGTCTTTTTCAAATTCTCGAACAAACGTGAATTGACTTCTGAGAGATTTGAACCGAAAAGAGACACATTTTCACCATGTAAGTATTACAGTTAAGCAGTTTTAAGATTTTATGAGAAGCAAATCTTGAAGAAGAAATGCCCCTGCCACATTAGGTTTTTGGCTTTTTGGTGATTGCCGATTTTGAGCAGAGCAGTAGTTAAGTAATTGCTTAAATAATTTTGAAAGTTAGTTGAGCAAAATCCTCATGGTTAAATAATTCTTTAACTGGCAACTTGTCAAATCTGCTCCCCTGCCTGTTCTGTATCGAATTCGTTGAAATGCCAATACTCACCCTTCATGCGATTTGGTCAATTCGGTTGAAGTTTGCCGTATGCTAACCGAGCAAAGTTTGACGCTCCGAATTGTAGAAAATCCTTTATCTGTAAAGAGCGATAAGTATTCTTGGCGGCTTGCAATGCCAGAAGAAAAGAAAATTACAATTGAAAGAGGGGCAAGTAAATTATAGCGGTTCTTTTTCAGTTAATCTTGATGTTGACAAACTAAACAAAATGACTTCGGGGTCTTGTGTTATTGGTTCTACGATTCCCGTTGCTAATGAAGCACCTGAAAAGATTGCTGTTTGCAAAGAAGGAAAGACCATAAAGATTTTCAAAATTGTTGAAGAGAAGAAATAGTCATGTCCACAGACAAAGAAAAAAAGATTCCCACGATAGACTTTCCAGTAAAATATGAAAAGACAAGGAAAATACTGGAATTTGTCCCGTATAAAATCAAAGAGGGCGAATCTATAATTGTTAGGACAAAGAAAAATATCGGGCTTTCTGAATGCTGTTACGTGGTTTCTAAGAAAGAGGGTAATATTGAAATAAAGAAAGTCAAGGTAGATAAAGAGTAGGCAGACCGAGAAACATACTGCCTTTCCGTGAGTAGTTTAGTCAAGATTTGATGCGATTATTAACTGCTTAGATTCCGTATTTGTTAGTGATTCAGCAACATATGATGTAGCAAAAACCATACCTATCTTATCTGTACCATATTTATTAGCAATCAAGTTAATTTTTCTCAGAATCCACAAATATTTTGCATTAGTGAAAACTTTTGCTGTTAAAAATCTCATTTTATCTTCAATTCTCGGTTTACTGAGAAAATACCCAAAAAGTTTAGAACATTTAGCACATTTACTAAGAAAAAAAATTTAACGCCACTTTTCTAATGACAGTTTCTCTCCTTCACCAAACAGTCCATAGATTCCTTTCTCTGCGTAATCATTGATGAACTTTCGGATAACTTTTACCATCTCATGTGTATCAACCGATCCTTTGGTTCCTTTCGTTATGTCAAATCCCTCAATGTCTTCCTCTGCCACTGGGACTAAGGCTATTGAACCATCCTTTTTCTTTTCTTGTGTGTAACTGCTACCATTCAACTTGATTACGTTTGCTTTCTTTGGTGTTTGTCAACTCGGACTCTTCAATGATCATTCGGTCTTGGTCTTTCTTTATGATATAATGACTTGCCTTCAACGCACCCGTGTCTAATGTTCTCGCCTTCTGTGCCTGTGTTCGGTCGTTTTTGTAAAGTATGAACAACAGTATTTCCTGAGGTTTCTTCTTGACAACTTCCTGAGCTACTTGTGTTAACGGAACCGACTCTGAATTCTTGTCTTTCCTATCACTTTACTCATACTTTCACCTCCTTTATATGATTAAAATGTCCCAATAAGTCGTATTTAACCATTATTTGTTAAAAGAACCTCAAAATGATGCCAAAAGTTTATGCAATAATCCAGGTATTAAATTCGTTTAAACTCACTAATATTACAAAGAGGAGAATACGTGAAATTTAATCTGCTGACTCCCATCTTTGCATATATTGGGCTTGCATTTCTTGTATTCTAAGTTACCTTACTTTAAGAATTCTTAAATCGCTGTTTGTTCAGTTCATATTTCTGGGGTTGTGAATAGTGAATAAAGACCGTGCTGCTACTTGGATAATTGACACTCAGAAGCATCTGCAGGAGTTTACGGGTAATTATCTTTCGTACTATGATGCTACAATATTGGCTGGTCAATGCGCAAGAATCATGGCAAGAATGCGAGGTATGGGAGATCATCGACGATTACTTATCCTTTTCAGCTATGGCAACCTCTATAGGAATCCTGCCTACTCAACTCAGAATGGTGATCTTGCCAACTCTGGAGAATTCTGGTGTCATTAGTACAAAGAGAGACGGGACAGGAAAGATTCACAGAATTGAAGAAAATATTCCTCCAGAAGATGATATCCTGACGATAACCCATGACGTTTGGGAGGCAACAGGAGCGAATGATGTGGAGAGGGCCAGCATATTTAATCTGGATCAATGCTCGATTATTCCTCGAACAGAAGGAGAACTTACAGAAGCCCTCGTAGAACAAGGGCTCAATAAAAAAGATGCAGAGATCGCTTTGGAACTCCAATCAAGTTTCCAAATACTAAAGAAAAGCCACTTAGAGCCAACAGCTCTTATATATTCACCATATGTTTGGGGTGAGAACGCTAAGAATATTACTGGTTTTATTTCACATCTTGACAAGGATCAAAAGAGGCAGTTGAGCAACTACTGAAATCTGTTTCTCTTAATCAAGGAGTACCTCTTGAACTTCTTTCAGGTTTCCCCAAGGATCTTTTCGCTGCCTCGAGAAAGACAGGTTTAATTGATGTATGTCAGGTCTCAACCAAGACTGGTATTGAGAAGGGTTTTACGTTTACACCAAGAATGTGGGGTTCGTTAGGAGGAGAAGCGCTGATACCAGATATATATGATGATGTAAAACTCTTCTTATCTTCAATTGGTTTCGGTCAGCACTACTCGAGTATTTCAAAGGTAAAATATCCTGTAGACTGTTGAAGCTCTTATAAGCAAGGGTCAGGTTGGACCAGCCACTGCTATTGGAACGGACTTCTTGTTGCTTGAGAATCAAGGCATAGTGAAGGTTTTGAAAGATAAATCAATGCCTGACCGATACAACATGTATCTAGTCAAAGAAGATGTTGCAAAGACAGCCCTTGAGGTCTTAAAGCATAAGAGAATACTCGGTCTGGGTCATCAAGTAGCGCTTGATGAAAGAGGGCTTTTCCAAACTGGTAATTTCATTAATCCTGAGCAGGACAAAATCAGGCTAAGCGGACTCTTCAGAGTCTTCAATGAAAGCTCAGGAAACGCTTGATTAAAATACTAAGAGGTGAGGAATTGTGAATATTCCTGAGAGTATATTACTTGAATACCGTATTAGGAACTTTTATTCTATCAAGGCTTTTTTTCGAGGAGCCACCTAACATTACGGTCATATTTCTACCCTGAAAGTGTCGATGTTACTGACATTGATGTTTTAGGGATTCGCTTCTCGACTAGTTTCAATCCTGAAATCGCAATTTGCGAATGCAAAAGCGGTGAGTCGAATGGAATTGTTGACAGGATTCTCTGGTTGTCAGGGCTTTCCAGATATCTTGAAGCATCAAACTCGTTTGTTGTGAGAAAGACTATTCCTTCAAAGGTAAAGCGCTTTGCTCAGGAATTGAATGTTCTTCCTGTAGATTATGCAAGACTGACAGAACTCGAGAAGCAAATCGGAATACCCTCAAATTTTTTAGGGTCCTGTAATTATGAGTTCTATGAGCCAAGAATTCAGAAATATTATCAGAGCATCAAAGATGACCCGCAGCTTTCCAAAGTCTATTGGTTTTTACGATCCCGGTTTTGGTTTACGGACAATTCTACAAGAATGAAACAAACAATTACAGCCCTTGAGATGCTAGCAAAGAACCCAAAACCTGAAGCATCAAGATGGTTGATCTACGAAGCAAGCATTCTGCTTTCTTTGAGTTTAGTATATCTTTGTCAAGAGATATTTTCTTTTACAGATTTAGAAAGATCTGAATATATCGTGAACTTATTAACTACTGGCATCGGTTCACCTGATTTCTCAAAGAAGGTTCTTGATGCTACTTATGGTATAATTGTTGCGAAGACTAAGGAAAAATTCGGTGAAATTGAAAAAATTGACTATGATAAGCTTCGAATCCCTCCTCCAGATTATGCATCAGTCTTTGATCGACTTGACTAACCGCCTGCTGGCAAAACCTATGGTTTCAATTCAAGTTCCGAGATTTCTTGACTTTATCTGCAACGAGTTTCTTTTTAGAAAGATGACTGTGGAACAAGAGAACCTAAGAAATCTATTTCCATCAGACACAAATTTATTATCAAAGCTTGCCAAGAATGTTGGGAGATTCATTATAGACAAGAAAGGTATTCCTGAAGAATTTTTCTTAAATTCTGATGGCTCTCTAAGAATGATCTATGAAGGTCTATCTCTATCTTCCTCTCTCTAACTAACTCTCTCTCAACACACATAAAATTCAAAGACCAAGAGATATCCACAAGTCTAGAACAGCTCCGAAGAAAGATTCGGATGTCTTGAATATACTCTCATCTAATGAATTAATGAGTGTCAATGCACCACTACCCATGTCTTTTTCTATTAGAGATTTCTTTTTTTCTACATTAAGGTTCCCCTTTTCTATCAAAATATCCAATTTACCCTTGTTTTCATCCGACAGTTTTTCTCTCGGTACTTTATCCACAACACATAGAACATTTATTTCACGCAAGAAGTCCGTAATCAGCCTAGCGTATACTATGTTTATTGGAGTGTTGAATTTCCATTGTTCATATCTTTTTTTATAAGTATCTGAAGTTTCTAGAAAATATTTCCAATATCGTTCGATCCAATCATTGGGGGAATCCTTTACCATCATTAAATAAACTTCATAGTGATTTCTATCAGTGTCAAGTTGTGCAATTATTTCATTTCCATATAATAGTAAATTCCTTTTGACATATAATCTCCATAACGCCCAATAATGGCTAGGATTAACACTGCCATCGCCTTTTTGCTCTACTAAATGGCATAGTTCTTCAAAAATGCCATTTTTTTGATACTTTTCTATGTCTTTAACATCATCTCTTTTTTGAGTGTATTCCTTAAGATGTTTCATGAATACAACTATGCAACCTATATTCTTTCTACTTACCGTAAATGCAGGATTGGGCTTGGTAGAGTATCTATAAGTATTATCGTTCAAGATGCTTCTTAGAGTGTTCTCTATATTAAGGTCTGTTGCTTCGTAATAGAAGCAGACTTGAATATTTTTATATTTTTTATTCAGCAAGTCGGCTATGTCTTGATTTTCCTTTAGGCATTCGAGAAAAAGTCTTCTTATGTATTTGCATTCTTTAATTGTTACTTTCTTGCTCAAAATTCTAAAGTGAATTTTGCTTTTAATTCCATTAGAGTTAATCATTTGTCATATCTTCACATAACCATAATTCTCGTATCCATGTTTCTCGTTTATACCTTAAGAACTTGGCGAATAATAGAGCTTCTTCGTTAATCAATGTCTCAAGAGTTTGCTTGTATCCATGTTGCCACAGATGTTTTGCTAAGATTTCCATACATCTCCACCTATTGAGTAAGAAACTCATGCCATTCATTGATCAGTTCATCTAACCACTTTGTTGATATTGTGTACGCTCCTTCGTGATGTCCACCCTTCTTGTCTAACATACCTGCATCTCGTAGTGTATTCTGTACAGTTTGAAATTTGCTTTCGCTGATCTCTAAGCGTTCGGCAAACTGTCTCCACTCGCTTGCATCATATCTTGCTTCGGTATGCATCCGATTTCTATACTCAATTAATATCTCTAAAAGCTATCTTCCTATTCTCAACAGATCGTGGAAAGAGGATAGAAAGTGTCTTTGATAAAAATTTCATGTTTTCTTCTTGTATGTTTGAACTCAAGGTTTTCACAACCATGAAAGTACAATTTAGTGAAAAGTCATTTTTACCTTAAACCCAAATATGCACCGTGTTTCTGACATTTCATCTCCCTCACACATCTGACACCATAGTAGAATGCACAACCCAAACCCATATTTGAATTAAATCAAATTTCTTATAGAAAGAGTCTTTCACGATGCGAATTCTCAAGATTTAAAAGGCTCATACAGGATACTGCTTAATCGTGCATCTTCTATTGTAAGTATCTCCGCTCCAAACGACTCCTTTCTGAACACACTCCTCACCTTTACTCTCCTTGGATTATACAATGGACATTTTGAGTTATTAGGACAAGATGATGGTAAGTTCTGAACGTTTAGATTCTTCTTTAGACTGCATCCATTCTCTCTTCGGAATCTACAAAAAACGAGGATCATTGTTCATTCCTTGATTATTGACTTAATAATCTCCTCATCAGTTTCTCCCTTTGGTTCCTTTGCCTTTTTCTCTTCTTGTGATCCTCGGAATGATCTTCCGCAATCAACACATTTGTACATGCATGCTACAAAGTATTTGGTAGGATCAGTGGGTCGAGGCACTTTCCATGATGATGTTATTTTTAGATTTGTTGATCCACAATATCTACAACCGAGCAGATCCTTGACTCTGTACCTTATTGCTACTCCAATCTGTTTGTTACTTAATGGATTATACAATGGTGTGGTTTCAATCACATCTTCTCGAGCATCTACCAACGCGGTATAAGCTTCTTGATGTGATAATCCATAAGCGTTGCACTCAGCAATGAACCTCTTGTCCTTTTCCAATTCTTCCAAGTCAACAAATCTATCAGAAGGTACAATTTTGCATAGGTATTTTCTGGCAATGTGTCTGTTATACTTCTCTATGATCTTCCCATATGGGAACTCTTTGTTCAACATTACATTCTTACGTCCACAAGCAGCGGGTGGCATCACTATAATTACCTGACCTTCTGCCAATCGATGTAAAGAATGGTAGACAGACATATCATGTAATCCTAATGCCTTTCTGATTTCTTTCCCATAACTGACCTCCTCATTGACTATCAAGAACTTGATGATCTTGACTGCAACAGCATTCAGAGAAATCTCTTTCACTATTGCCTTTATCTGATCTTCACTCAAATCCTTGATTTGACCTACCAATTCCTCTGCTTCTTCCTCCATTGTCGGACTCATAGTTTCACCTTCCAATCTTTTTTTCACATATTGACAGAATTAACTCTCGTTGCGTTACTTCTGTTGAGGCATCTTAAGTAACCAAAAAACAGATGTTACCTTTCTTTCTGCTTTTTTCGTGGTATAAGTATCACCAAAATTCTCTGTATATACATTATTAATTATTGAAAAAGCATGAAGTTTATGTTGATCAATAAACCCAAAAAACCTTGACATTTCCAATGTTGATCAAATCTCCACAACCCCTTCCTAGGTGTCATCATGAGCATCATAAGTGTCATATACAAACTTATTTTTAGGGCAGGAAAATTCAAATGCTGTCCTTTCTGCCCTTTTGTTCATGATGCTTATGATGCTTATGATATGTGCCTCCTTGTATATGATGCTCATGATGCTTATGATACTCCCTCTTTTTCTGAGTACATGTATTTTACAGGATTCTTACCTCCAGATTTTATGTTATGCATAATTTCAAGTTTCTCTATTGCACCTCGAAGTTTGATGTTAGACATCATCATTTCGTTATTTCCATATACTTCATAGAACTCTTCTTTGGGTAACAGTTCTTTATCAACAACTATTTTCTTTAACGCCATGCCATACAGTCTCTTTGGGAGAAAATAATTCATCAGGCATTCCTTTAAGAATTTCATAGAATTGTTTGACAGGATCTAAATAGATCGGTGTTTCCCTTGCCTTACGTGCTTTCATTTCATCTTGCAATTCATCTCTTTTATTCTGCCAAAAGATATTATCCATTATAACCTGCAATGTTTTTAGATCTTCCTCAACACTATAAACGAGAATGTCATTGCCTTGGACTTCATATGGACGGTTCAGCATATTATCAATAGTACTATCCATTACGATCATTTCTGCCATAGTTAAGATTCGCAGAATCGCATTAACATCCTCAACTGCCTCTTGTTCTTTTAGCATTTTGAGTATCTTTTCTCTTTCCGAAAATATTTTATCATCGTCATAAAACTCGTATACATTACCAAGATATTTTTTAAGAACGAATGCTCCCATTTTCTTATAGATATCAGGCGGAATGTTTGCATATGTTCTGCGACCTTTAAATATGCCTACATTTAGACTTCCTTGCATTATACATGCACATAATACATGATAACTTATCCATAATGAATGTTGCAGGGTGCTTAGTTTAACCTCTCTTAAAACAGCTCTATACAATAACTCTGCTCGCCTATCTTTCAATGGCGGAATTTCTCTTTGAATGATTCTACTTATATCTCTCACATTGAATGGTTCTTTTCCTAAAGGAACATTTCCTCCTAAAAACGCCGAAGCACCTTCATTACGACACTCAACACTTCCCTCACTCTTTGTATGCCTTACATCATACGCGTCCCAAAGAAAATTTGTTATAATTACTGGATTCTTTTTTTGCCATGTTTCTAAATTCTTAGATGCAGTTCCTATGTCGGTTCCTAACAATAAGATGTTCTTATTTAGAACAGACAGGCATTTGTATATTCCAACACTTGAGTCAAGTCCTGACATAGATAATCTTCCTGAGTATAACCACTCCTTTTCTAAACATTTTGCAATAGTATCTCTACAATCGCCTGGCAATCCCCAAACATAAAGACCTAAATGCGGATTTTCTTCTATTCCTAATGAAGTCAATGGATTACGATATATGTCAGGAATCAATAAGGAAAGGTTATATGCAACCGCCTTTTCTATCTTAAATTCCTTTTCAAAATATCCCGCTATACTATGTGTAAAATTAATTCCTTTTTTTGCCCATTCTTTTATTTGTGTAAGGTTGCAGTTTAGTATCTCTTCAGTGAATGGTGTAGTAGAATAAACAAACTCATATTTTTCTCCACCTGCATTATATATACCACTTGGAGCCTCAGGTAATACATAATCAATACTATTATTTAGATTGTCTATGTCTTCAAATTCTTTTATCAGTTTAGGCAGCTTGTTAGTATCTACATCAGCAGGTAATTTTGGAGCAAACTGTGTCGTCATTGTTCATCTCCCTTCTTGTTTTTGAATTTTTCTCTCAGAGATTCAAGTTTTGTATGATCAATGCGTGATGGTTTTATTAACAAATAGTAGCGACTGGCAGTGATGTATCGGATAGTAAGTGACGTATGTTTTTCAATAAACTCTTTTAAAGTCTCAACATCGTCAATATTTCCTTCTAGGATAAAACCTATATATTGTCTTTTTACGTCCATCATTTCCTCATTCCTCCATTTACAGCGTTATCGCTGTTTCTATGATAACAACAACCATTGATGCTTTCTTTTCACACCAACAACCTAATGGCGTGGAAGAGGAGGGATAACTTCCACGCCTTATGGAACAGTCAGGGACATTCCATATCTATATCAAAGGAACCAAAACTTTGACAGATAGATAGTTTATTTCTTAATGATGCCTTCGAGTATGTCCTGTTCGGCTACCTTGGGTTTTCGTCTCCCAGGCACAGGAAGTTCTATGTCCTTCTTTTCTTCGACCTTACCTTCTCTTTTTACAGCTAAGCCTACTGGATAACTTTGCTCTGGTTGTCCTTCAGGATGTGTTTCGGAAGGCATTTTTTCTTTGATCTTTTCGGTGTCTTTGATCTCTTTTGGTTTCTCTGCCTTCTGTTCTTCTTGTTTTGTCTTTGCTTCACTCAAGCTGAAATCAGACGGGGCAGGTTTCTCTCTTAATATCGATTTACCTATTTTATTCATATCTTCGTCCACCTCCATTAACTTAAATAATATTGCATTTCTAAAGGGTACTCGCCGATAACTAACCATATTATCAGATAGAGACTCAATCAGTGCCGTCTTTGTTGTAACCCATGACAATCCTGATTCTTTGGCGATTTTATATATGTTCAGCTCCTCCCCTTTGTGCTTCTTTAAAAGGTTGAGCACTTTTCCTCTGGAAGATTCTCCGTTCACATATGGCATGGTTAGAATGTTACTCGAATCATGCATTTGTAGGACTGAAGAACCAATTTTACTGCTCAAAAAGACAAACTCCGTTTTATGTAAAATTTAGTTATTTTATATAATTTATTTCTAATAAGCGGTATTTAACTATTTTGGAAAAACCCAATTTCAAAAATAGCCTCAAAATGGATTTTCATAAATTGAGAATATTTACAGTTAACATGATGTTTAAGCATAAAGCATTATCATCAAAATTCATGGTGAGTTGAACAAGTGGATTAACCATAGTTTAATTATATATAACTAGCGACAAAGAATAGGCACGAGGAGGATATTTTTGAAGTTCGAATGGGATGATGAATTTCTGGATGAATGTGCAGACCTAATTGCTAAATCAAGACGAGTAGTGAAGCAAGCGCACTATGACATGGGAAGAAAGATACTCAGTGACCCGAAATTCAAGAACCTTAAGTATGGTGAGAAACAGGATTACTATGCTCAATTGTCGGCTGCCATAAGAAAGAAACATGGGTTTAATTGGGGGTATAGAACCTTACGTTATTGTGTCGAGTTCGCACTTTATGAACCCGACAAGCTCAGTAAACCAACAACAAGAGAATTGATTGAGAATCCCAAAGTCAAATGGAAGTGGATCATCAACAACATATGCACAAAAAGCGAAATTTGCAACAAGTTGCAATTTTTAAATTTGATTTCTGACTTGCAAAGTAAGCACGGCGTTGATCTTGAACCTGAAGTTCTTGAGGACATGAAAAAAACATTCGCTGAAGTATGGGCAAAAAAGAAAAAGAAGCTCCGATACTCGTTGAAAAGGCGTACAAGGCAATCTTATTTACTCAGAAATACTTGAAACCTCGGATTAAACCAAATCCCGAAGACTTAGATGAAAACATATGGTTATGGGAGTCAAAAAAGAACCTAAACGAACCAACGCGTACAATAAGAGGTAACTTGTTCCTCAATCTAGTTAAAATATATCGACACCTAGTTAACACAGGAGATATAGAACTCAACTTTGATGATTTTATCATTCACTGTCTAGCGGGATTCACAGAATTTTATAGTAAAGATTTCGGTTTTCCAGTCATTTATCCGCTTTATGAAGAATTCGACATTGAAGAAGGAGAAATATTGGATGACAAGTATGATTGCAATTAAGTGCGGGAACATGAATAAAAGAAATTTTGTCAAAGTTTTTTTCCATTATTAGTTATGGTGGCTCAATTATCTTACGGTCATTTAACTGGCCATAAATTTGGATCGCTATTTTTGTTGACTATGCCCTTTCAATCCCCCCGACCGATCCGCCGGGTTTTGAGGGTACACTATCCACATTGAAAATTCGATAGTGGTAGCAGAGAGCGGAGGAATCGTAGTTCATCCAGATCATCCACACAGTCAAGCTGAAGCGATGATTAGTCAATTCAAGTGTGACCCCGATTTAATTTTCACGTTAGATAAGCCACATAGACATATTCCAGGAAAGAAATATTGTGAACAATGTGTGGACATTCATTCAAAGTATGATCCTTATTGTGCTCACTGTGGAGGACAACTAGTCGATAAAATAACGGACAAATCTCTCCTTGAAAAGCGTTTCAACGAGAATATAGAGAACGTTGCATACGCTATGAAATGGAAAGAGTATTTTCAGGACACATATAATTGGGATTTTCATGTTGTAGGAGTGATTAAAGGATATACTAGAAAAAACGTTCTTGATTGTACAGAAAGAATTCGTGACATTTTCAATTCGTATCGAGAAGAACATGGTCTTGACTATGAAGACGAACCTGATTTCTATGCATATGCTCCTACTTCTTTTGATGAGGATGAAAGTCAAGATTCCAGTAATCAAAGTGTTAAAAAGCCTTCTATAGTAGAAAAAATCAGAGAGAAAATAGAGAGAAAAGGCTTGGTTACATATTCTTGGAGAAGGCGATGTTGATGTTCTTAAGAAGATAGGTCTAAACAACTTTCAATCGTTTGACACAAAAACGTGTACTGATAATGCCAAGATATATCGAAACCGAATGAAATGGAATGGCAAGGAAATCGATTACATTCATCTCGAACCCCCTGAATACAATAACCTTAAGAACGACAATCCAGAGTACTTCAATTACAACAAGAAAACTTCAATAACCAAATACAATGTTACGAAAATAAGTTGTGGAGTAAACTCCAATCCAACCCGCCCAGCACAAAAGAGGCTGAGAGTAGTTCACTTATTGTGGCATAAATAACACTTTTCAACCTAGCGTATGAGGTTTTAAAGTGGAAAGTTCAAATAGCAATATCGCCCTAAAGATTAACTCTTGACCTTCTTCTCCAATGTGTCATAAAGCCTCCCTTAAATTCTCGATGCTTTTCATTAACGCTTCAATCTGCTTATCTTTGGTTTTTCCATTCTGCAACAACATTTCGATAATATTCTCTCTCTTGACAACTTTACCTGTTAATTCCCTAACCTGTGTAGTTGACTCTTTGACTTGGGCTTGCAGTTCCTGCATGGTCTCTTGACTAACCTTTTGATTCGTTATGAAGTTCGCTCCAATGCGACTTTGTGATATTCCTTAATTATGTCTCCTTCATACATCTCTGCTAACCTATCATACATGTTACTTGTTAAATAATCCTAAGTGGCTGGCACACATATGTTATTATTTAATTTTATAACTAGTTGTCTTATGTTCTTTCACGAATCGCTATGAAATGAGTTGAAATCTGTATGACAATCAGGTTAAGAGTTGACTCCTACGAGGCTGGGGTTGGAGCTGTAGGCGGTTTATCTACATTTCACAATTACCTTTACCGCAACTCGTTAAAAAAAGTCTTTCGACGTGAAGACTTTTTCGATGCGCTTTAATCCTGAATTTCGAATAGAGAAGATTTTAAGGGTGTAATCATAAGGCGACCATCAACAGATGTAGACCTTGACGTAGCCTATGCTTGGACATACGACATACTCCGTCAATATGGCATCAACGTTGATTACCTGACGCCTACGGAAATCTCATAGTA
>CAVQNT010000004.1:0-156470 GCA_963714275.1 Candidatus Bathyarchaeota archaeon | reverse complement strand
GGGGACCACTCGGTAAAAGGCCCCGGCGCCGGTATCGGTCCCGAAAAACGCCGCATGCCCCTTGAAGAGCAGCGTCAGCAGCATGACCGTGGCGACGTTCAGCGCCGTGATCAGGGCCACCAGCAGGCCGTTGTTCTGAAACAGCCCTTTCAGCGCCGAGGGCCAACTGAATTCCCGATAGGTCTCCAGCCGGAGATCACCCAAGGCTTTCGGCAGGTTCAAGGCGAACTCATGTGGCGGGGCATACTGACAGGCATAATAGCAACCGCGGCAGTCGTGGCACAGGTTGGCCAGATACTTAAGGTCCTGTCCGGAGAATGTCCTTCTCAGTTCCATGGCCGGGAACAGCGCACAAAATCCCTCACAATAGCGGCAGGCGTTGCAGATCCTCATCACCCGATCAGCTTCTTTTAGGACTGCCGACGACATAACCTGCCGACTCCTTTCCTGCAATCCGGCCGAAGACCGTACCTATGGTCATCCCGAACCCGGCCATATATCCCTGCCCCAGGATATTCCCTGACATGATCTCACCAGCAGCGAAGATGTTCGCTGCCGGTCTGCCGTCGTGCCTGATAACTTGCGCCCAACGGTTAACGGTGAGGCTCAGGTAGGTGAAGGTGATCCCGGGGCGCAAGGGATAGGCGTAGAATGGTGGGGTTTCCAGTCGTCGTGCCCAGTGGCTCTTGCGCAGCTCAAGTCCTTCCGTCGTACAGCTATCCAGTGCGGCCGGATCAAACGCACCCGGCCTTATGGCGGTATTAAACGCATTTACAGTTTCTTCGAGCCCGACCGGATCCAATTTCAGTCTATCCGCCATCTGGCGGATGGAGGCGGCTTCGATCGGCGGAAACACTGAGGGCATAAACAGATCGAGCGATTTGGAGTCGATGAGACAATAGGCGATCTGATCCGGCTGCTGGGCACGAGCCGGCCCCAGATAGCATAGCGTTTCGGCCAAAACTCCTCCCCTTCGTCGTAGAAGCGTTTGCCGTCTTGGTTCACGACGATCCCGAAAGGCACACAATCCAAACGGGTGACGATCCCCCGTCAAATTTGGGCGCCCTGGCGTCTATGGCCACGGCATGGCCCTGACGAGGGTCTCCGATGGTTCGCCCCATTGTCCAGCATCACCCGCAGCAGGCGGCCCTTGTTGTAGGGAGTGCCCCGGATGATGAAGTTATCCGCCGGCGGCCCCCAGGAATCCTTCAGCCATTCCAGATCGGCCTGATAACCGCCGGAAGCCAGCACCACGGCCCGGGCCCGGGTAGCGAATGAGACGCCCCGATGATCAAATACGGCCGAAACGAAACGTCCGCCATTGATCTCGAGATCCTGAACGGTAGCCTCATATAGAACATGAACTCCCCTTCGTTCGGCGAAAGCGTAATAGGCGTTCATCAGCGCCTTGCCGCCCCCCAGGAAAAAGGCGTTGGTTCGATCCAGGAGCAGCGTGCCCCGCATACGCAGTGCCCGCATAACCGACGAGGGCCGAACGCACTTCTCTGGCTACCTCATTTAGCCCATCAATTATAACAACTAAGCGTCCTTCTTGTGCCAAGCGCTCAATCTCTTTGGGCATCCTTCGGGGGACGCTGGCCGCCAGTATTATCTCTTGAATAAGAACGTCCTTATCTTCGATCTTCTGACCTTGCTCACTTTCTAATGAGTATTTCCTGAAATCGAGGAGCACAGGGTGGAGTCCGACATCAATGACTTGAGCTAACAGAGAATGGACAATCCTTGTTTTACCTGTGCCTCCACCACCATGTAAAGCTATCGCCGGGAGGGCATCATTGGGAATAAGTACACTTGGATCTTGAGATATAAAATCAAAGGCACCCGCTTTCAGTTGTGAATAAGTTTGTGCCCGGCTTACCTTGTAGGTAAACAATGGTCTCGGCGCATCCCGCTCAAATACTTGAGCAATGCTTTTGACCTCTCTCATATGCTCAAGAATTAGTGCATTGTAATCTAGCTCAAAGCGTCGGATGAGCGCTACTGTGAATGCTGCTGCAGCTTGAGCGGCATAAGTACGCCAACTGTCCTTCTCGCCTGCTTCATCTTTATGACTGGTTGCTGGGTCCTGTGAAGCTTTTACTACTAGAAAAGGTATATCCATAATATTGCAGGCGGTTAATACTCCGTATGACTCCATCTCTAATCCAAGAGCTTGTCGTGAATATTCTTTGAGTAACCATCTACGGGCTTCAGCCAGTTCAGTCGCCACGACCTTCTCACCGCTTCCCAAGACAGAGCGGCTCTTACTATGTACGGCAGGGATGGTTTTTGCCATGTCAGGTCGCTGTTGACTTATTGCTTTCCACCACAAGGAAGAACTGTCCTTCCCCAGCGTATCAGCCACATGCCAGAGACTATGCGAAACACATGTTGCTAGACCCCTTGTTCGTACTCAATCCCTTTTTCTCCCCGTCCTGACTTGAAAGGCGGTGTCCAAGGCAAAGACGGGTTTGCCTTCGACACTAGGCTCGAGAACCCCCTTTCGGGAAGTGCAGCAAAAGGCATCGAAAAGAAATTAAAGGAATTCCAAGTGACAATCGTGAGACCCAGAGCTTCCGCCAAAATAAAAACGGTGGGCGGCATGATTGCACTTGAGGAAAACGCAGAGAAGGAATTCGAGCAGATCGGAAGTGACATCGCGAAAAATCTATTAAGCTCACTAATAGATTCGAAAACTCAGAGCAGAAATCTCACCGCATACCGAGTTTAAAATTCAATTTACTATTCAAAGTGTGTGGATGGGAGAAAATCGAGCTAAGCTAGCTAGGTGCTGCAAGAAGAGCCACTGCGAATTTATGCTAGCTCCTGTAGAGCTTTTAACCGTTCAACCATGTTTGGATGGGTTGAGAAGAGTTCAGCTATTTTGTCGGCTGTCGTTACCTTTCGGTTTAGGTATGCAGCGACGAGTTCTCTGTCGCTCTCCTCCACACCTATCTGAGAAAATGTTTGAACGTCTTTTCCTGAGCTATCTGGGTCTGATATGAAAAGGGCCTTGAAGGAGTTTAGGCTGCTTAGGTTGTTTGTGTTTCGGTAACGCATTTTTGTTCTTTGGGTTGAGTAAGATATCTTAGCGAGTCCTTCTGAAAGTTTTTCTGCTCCGTTGTCTACAACTGTGGCGCTGTGCCTGTCAGCATAGTATTCTCTAAGTCGGCTGAAGTAAAGGGAAAACAAAGTTAGAACAAAGTAAAATGCCATGCTTGCGAAGCCAATTAGCGCAATAAGGCTTCCGTTTCCTCTATCTCTGCTACTTCTTCCACCATAGAGGAATGATGACCACATTAAAGAATAGCCGACATAATAGAACAAAGCAGGGAGAATCGAGATAAACATCATAACCTGGACATCATGGTGTCTCAAATGGCCTAGCTCATGGCCAACCACAGCCTCAACTTCTCCTGAGTCTAAAGTGTTCATTAGCCCCGTTGTTATGGCGATTTTGCTTCCCGTAAGGGGTGAACCGTAGGCAAAGGCGTTAGGTAATGGAATTTGTGCCAGCATTACTTGCGGAGTCTTTATTCCGCTTTTTTGGCTTATTCGATCAACAATCTCATGTAGTTGAGGTTCCTCGTTTCTTGACACTTTTTTGACATGGTAGAGGGCTTCAATGAGGTATGGTCCGATGAGCCACTGAAGAACATTGAAGAAGACGACGAAAAGTCCCAAGGACAAGATATCGAATACTCCAAGCAAGGAGAGGACAACTGTAAAGAATAATGTAGATAAACCTATCATAACTGCTAAGGTTCCAACCATAGTCGTCCGCAGTTTCAACATGTTCATTTTATGTACCTCCTTAGATCTTCTTTAAACATAGACATACACCTAGGAGAACAAAAATAAAAAGTCTTCCCTTCAAATTTCATCATGTACCTTGTTGTTTGTTCATTTAATTCCATACCACAGACGGAATCTTTCATCATTGTTCTCACATCCCATTAAGTCTTATTTTTTTTCTTTTCTGTTTTTGGGCGACTTCATAAGTTGATTAGATTATAAAAGGGTTTTTCAGAATTAGACTCAAATTAAAACCCAAAACCTAAACCTATAGTTCTTAATACAATCTAGTTAGCTAGCTAGCTAGAAACTTGACCCCCACAAATTCGGGCGAGTTGAAAACGGTTCAAAAACTCAAGCTGGCAAGCTAGCTAGCCACATCAAACTGATAATAGATCTAATTCTTTGTAAAACGCAATACTTTTTTATGTGCACCCAGTGTATTATGATAAAGAAAATACTGAGATGAAAATTTATGGGGTTCAGAGAATATTTGGAAAAGATCGAAAAGAAAGGGGTTCTTCAAAAAGTAGATGTCGAGGTATCAAAGAAATTAGAGATCTCTGGAATTTTGAAGGAAATTGAGCCAACCCCAATAATATTCAATAATATCAAGGAATCTGAATTTCGGGTTGCTGGCAATATGTTCTGCACCAAAGATGTAATTGCTGAGTATTTCGGTGTGACCCCAGCAGATCTTATACCAATGCTTTCTAAGGCTATCTCTGAACGCTCAGAACCAGAGAAAGTTTCTAAAGCTCCTTGTCAAGAAGTTATCGAATCAAGTGTAGATTTAGACAAATTACCAATTCTATTCCATTGCGAAAAAGACGGTGGAAACTATATTAGCTCTGCTGTTGTTATTACCAGAGATCCTGATTACGGTCAAAACGTGGATTTTCACCGTGCAATGCAGTTTTCTAAAGATAAATTTGCGATAAGAGTGGTTAGAGGTCGTCATTTTCACCAATTCTTGGAAAGAAACGACGAATTAGATGTAGCGTTTTGCATAGGGAATACGCCCAACGTTCTAATTGCTGGAGCAACTTCCGTAGATATTGGAATTGATGAGTTGCACATAGCAAACGCATTAGAGCCCTTCAAAGTTGTTAAAGCGTATTCAAATGATCTCTTAATTCCTGCTGAAGCAGAATTTGTTTTGGAAGGACGTGCTTATTTAAAAGAAAGACACGCTGAAGGTCCTTTTGTCGATTTAACGGAAACGTACGATATGATTCGAGAAGAACCTGTTTTTGAAGTTAAAAAAATCACTCATAGAAAGGATGCAATATGGCAAGCTTTGTTGCCAGGCGCGCTTGAACACAAAATATTAATGGGAATGCCTCGGGAACCCACAATTTTCAATAAAGTAAATGAAAGAGGTGTGAAGTGCCTAGATGTAAACGTAAGTCCTGGTGGATGTTCTTGGTTACATGCAATCATTCAAATTGACAAAAAATCAGAAGAAGATGGCAAAAAGGCAATAGAAGGCGGTTTCGCCGGACATGGAAGTTGTAAACATGTTTTTGTGGTAGACAAAGATATCGACATTTACAATCCTCTATCTGTAGAATGGGCAATGGCAACTCGCTTTCAAGGAGATGTCCGAATGATTATTAAAGACAAAGAACAAGGAAGCAGTCTAGATCCTAGTGCTGAACCTGGAACAAACATGACTACGAAAATCGGGTTTGACTTAACCAAACCACTCGTGGTCAAAGGAAAGAGTTTTGACATCGTAGAATTTCCAAAAGTAGATTCCAAAAAATATCTTTATCACAAGGATTGGATGAGAATGAAATTAACACCAGAAGAGCAAGACATGCTGGATGGCAAGCATGGAAAAGCAGCTCAGAAATCCATGGAAATATTGACCACATTAGGTGAAATTTTTGATGCTGAATGCATGGTTGATGTTTATGGTGTTCAGATAGCTGGGGTTTCCTACGCGAACCTTGGCGAAGCAGGGCTGGAATTCTTAAGCGAAATGGCTGAAGATGGAAAGGTTAAAGTTTTAACGACTTTAAATCCTGCAGGAATGGATCGCGAAAACTGGCAAGTATTAGGAATAAATGAAGAATTTGCCAAGAATCAAATTCGCGTTATTGATGCCTTTGCCAAAATGGGCATAATTACTACATGTTCGTGCACGCCATATTTTATTGGGAATGTTCCACATTTTGGACAACATATCGCATGGGCCGAAAGTAGTGCTGTGTGTTATGCAAACTCCGTTATTGGTGCTCGAACTAATCGTGAGGGAGGACCAAGTGCATTGGCTTCAGCTTTAACTGGAAAAACACCTAAATACGGTTATCATTTAGACGAAAATCGCCATGGTCAAGTTTCAATAAAGGTAAACGCTCAAGTCAAAGGTACTGACGAATTTGGCGTGTTAGGAAAAATAATTGGTGATAAATTAATTGAATTAGGAAAAAACATACCCTTTATTACAGGAATCCCTTCTGCTACCGTTGAAGAGCTTAAGTCGTTTTGTGCATCTGTTGCTACTTATGGTGGGACAGCATTATTCCACATGGAAGGTATCACTCCTGAGTGTGATAGATATCCGAAACCAAGTGGTAATGTTTTTGAGATTGATCAAGAGGACCTGGAAAAAGCCAGATCTGAACTTGTTGATGACGGTCTTGAAATAGATTTTGTTAGTGTTGGTTGTCCTCACGCTTCAATTAATGAAATAGAAAGAATCGCGAGTTTGTTGAAGGGAAAGAAAGTTAAGAAGGAGTTTTGGATTACTACTGCTCGACCTATAAAGAGAATTGCCGATGAAGCAGGTTATTCTAAAATAATTGAAGATGCTGGAGCAAAATTCGCAGCGGATACATGCTGCGTTGTAGCTCCAATTAAAGGACGCTTCAAGGGCATGATGGTAGATTCTGCTAAAGCATGCTATTATGGTCGTGCAACGAACAAGTTCAAAGTGAAAATTGGAACAATCGAAGAATGTGTCGAGGAGGCGACAAAATGAAGCTAAAAGGGCGAAAAATCTACAAAGGCATTGCTGAAGGAGAAGCGATTGTAACTAAAGATGGAATTTCATTTTATGGGGGCGTTGACCCTGATACTGGCAAGGTTGTTGAGGTTGGGCACGAACTTGAAGGGCAATCAGTAACTGGAAAGATTTTAGTATTTCCAACTGGCAAAGGTTCTACAGTTGGATCTTATACAATGTATAGGATGAAGAAAAACAACACAGCTCCAGCAGCAATAGTAAACGAGCAGATCGATACAATCATAGCAGTAGGTTGTATAATTAGCGAAATTCCATGCGTGGACAAGATTGATGTTAGTAATATTAAGACTGGACAAAAAATGATTGTCAATGGTTCAGAAGGGACTGTGGAGGTGAAATAGGTGGGTACTGGGAAGGGTTATGGAAAGACGATCCTTTTCGGAGAGCATTTTGTGGTCTATAGGCTGCCATCAATCGCATCGGCGTTAGGGGCTTTTACAACCGCAGATGTTAAGGTGGTCAAAGGAAACGGATGGACTGTCAACGATCAGAGACCTGCCACTCCCGGTTACAAAGAAAAGAAATACGACGAGGCAATGCAGTCAATTGCCAATATAATCAATCATTTGAAGGTGGATATTGAGAATCAAAGACTTGAAATATCTTTTGCTGGTGATTTGATTGCTGCAAGCGGAGTTGGTGCTTCTGCCGCTCAATGCACTTCTTTGGCTCGCGCTTTGAGTAAGACCTTTAATCTTAATTTGGATGACGAAAAGATAAATGAGGCCGCCTATGAAGGAGAGAAAGCATACCATGGAACACCTTCTGGTATAGATAATACAGCCTCCACTTACGGCGGTTTGATTTGGTTTGTAAGAAACTTGGGTGCGGGAAAGAATACAATGGATCTCCTGCAATCACCAAGAAAGATGCTAATAGTATTAGCAAATTCAGGAATAACAGCCTCAACAACAGAAGTAGTCGCTGATGTCCGGCGGTTAAGAGAAGAAAATCCTGAAATAATCGAAAAGATTTTTGGTGAATATAAGAAATTGGCAGAAGAAGCAAAAAAGGCTTTGCTTGAGGGAGATATTGCTACTATCGGTAATTTGATGAATCAAAATCACAAAATGTTACAGCAGATTACGGTATCAGGAGAAATCAATGATGAATTAGTTGGAATAGCTTTGGAAAATGGGGCGATTGGCGCTAAATTGACAGGAACTGGCCGAGGTGGCTTGGTAATAGGTTTAGCTGAAAATGAGGACATACAAGAAAAAATTGCCAATGCTATAGAAAAAAAGGGATATAGTGCTTGGAGAACAACGATAGGATGAGAGAGTAATTAAGTTAACTAGCAGTAATGGATATAAAAAAAAACAAAATCGTAATCAGAGCGAATTTTTCTGGACGCCTTAAATCAATAGGTGTGGCAACAAGTATACTTTCCAACATCGCAAAAGTCTATCAGCTAGCTAAGAAAAGACCTTGAACTATTCTAAATGGGCTAATTTCAACCAAGTCTTATATTCCAAACTTACTTAATCTAGTTTATTGGAGAGCGGTTGGCTTGAAGAAGGTTAGCAGCGACAACGTTCCTCACTTGCGTAAGAAGGACTCGGCTACTCGACTCATTGTTGACGGGCAACCATTCATCATGTTAGGGGGTCAGGTTCACAACTCAGACTCCTCAAGCCTCGCCTACATGGAGCCAATCTGGCCGCAGCTGGCTTCGCTGGGCTTGAACACGGTTTTCGCGCCCGTTTCGTGGGAGCTTGTTGAGCCTGAAGAGGGAAAATTTAGTTTCGAGCTTGTTGACGGCTCCATCAAGGGAGCCCGCCGGCACGGTCTGCGACTCGTGTTCCTCTGGTTCGGCACATGGAAGAACGCCGAGTCCACATACGCGCCGTCGTGGGTGAAGACCAGTCTCGAAAGGTTCCACCGTGCCCAACGCAAGCCGGGTGAGAACACCGCTGCGATATCCTGTCTGAGTGAAGCCTGCGTGTAAGGCTGACGCTCGGGCCTTCGTGGCTCTCATGCAGCACATCCGAATGTTCGACGAGAAAGAACACACGGTTCTCATGATGCAGATAGAGAACGAGACCGGCCTCACCGGAACCTCACGTGACCGTTGCCCACTGGCAGAGAAACGTTTCATCCAGCAGGTGCCAGCGGAGCTGCTGCAGTATCTTGATGCTCACTTGGATGAGCTTGTTCCTGAGATGCGCCGTTTCTGGGAGGATGCGGGACACCGGAAGGCTGGAACTTGGGCGGAGGTCTTCGGTGCCGGCGTTGGCGCTGACGAGGTTTTCATGGCTTGGCATGTCGCACGGTACGTTGACGCTGTGGCTGCCGCGGGGAAGGCTGAGTATCCTCTTCCAATGTACGTTAACGCGTGGCTGGGTCCTCAGCATGAAGGACAGAAGCCAGGCGAGTATCCCAGCGGCGGACCGGTTGCGCGCATGATGGATGTGTGGCATGCCGCGGCTCCTCACATTGATTTTTTGGCTCCGGACATCTATCTTGACGATTTTCAGAGGGTCTGCCGCGAGTACATGCATGGTGGTAACCCGTTGATGATTCCTGAGGCTGTGAGGGACGAGTGGGCTGCGGCGAACGTGTTTTTCGCTGTAGGTCAGCATGATGCTATGTGTTTCTCGCCTTTCGGCATCGACGGCATCGTGGAGCCTCATCCGTTGACCAAGAGCTACAGGCTGCTTTCGGAGATGATGCCGGTTATCACGAAGTTTCAGGGCACAGGACGCATGATGGGCTTCGCTGATGACGCGGCGTACGGTCCGGGATTCAGCATATCATTGGGACCTTTCAGGGGGTTTGAGCGTGAACTAGGCGGTTACCGGCTGCAAGTACGGTTCAGCAAGCCGCTTGAGAAGGGCAAGGTTCCAGCCGCAGGCCTTGTAATAGCAACAGCGGACGACGAATACATCGTGGCGGGAGCCGGCTTCACTCTAACCTTCGCTCCTAAACAAGGTGGATTGCCGCATGTTGAAATATTGGCAGTTGACGAGGGCAGGTTTGAGGATGGCAAATGGGTTCAGGGTCGCCGGTTAAACGGCGACGAGTCAAACAACTGCAGATTCGTGTACCTCGGAGACGAACCCGCAACACGCAAAGTCAATGTCCATAGCTATGCCTAGTCCATGAGATGTTAGCTGACTAGTTACCAATTAGTAACCATATATTCGTCTTTCTTGTGCTTGTGTGTTTTTTTGTGTGTGTGATTGATTAGTTAATTGTGATTGCTGTTGATTAGTTAATTGATTGATATAGTGAGAGAGAGGATGAGAGAGCGTTTGGGTTTGGGGGATTAAAATTTAACACAACCACTACTAAGTTAACAGCCTGAAGAAAGAGCCAACATATATGTAAGATGTGGTTTTGAACTTACCTATGCCCTTTTGGTTTCTTTACGAAAACCTTGAATACAAGATATGTTGACAATACGAAAAAAAGCGCCAGAAGGTATGGGGTTAAATTAACCATTTTTGATATTCCTCACTGTTCAAGGGTTTTTTTACAGGCATATGAAGTTTTATAATATCTAGATATATTGGTCTTGTTAATTCAGCTCCTTTTTATTAGAGCTTTACGAATTTGGTTGCACGCATATTTTTTTGGCTTCTCAAGACTAACTCACTAGCACAATTGTGTGAGAGTAATATATATCACACAAAAATAAAACTGTTAGCTAGCTAGCATATCTTCTTCTTTATACATTTACACTAATTTTTAGCTGACTAGTGTTTTTGAAAAGTGCCTGAAACCGGGCTTTGAATCCCCTTGTTACTACCTGTTTTGGGCTCATCTTGAACTGTGTTTTGTAGTGGTGGAAACACTTCGTGGTGTGATAGAGAAACTTGAGTTCGTTCTTTGACCAGTTGGTATGGGCGGCGTGGTCGTGTTTGAGCCAGCCCAGTTTTTCTAGCAGCTGTTTCTGGTATTCGTTGAGGGCGGTCAAACTGTTCAAAAGCAGCTTGACTGTGGTTATTGAAAGGGCGTTTCCTTCGCCTAGGCTCGTTATGGCTCCCACGTTATTGCCGACTCCAACCACTTTGTCCTTTATGAAAGGCATGCTTTTTTGGGGCGAGTTTACCAGCAGTATTTTGCCTTGTTCTTCAAGGATTTCTCCATAGTGTTCGTCGATGAAATTTTGGACTGCTGACTTGGCGAGTTTGCCTCTGGATGCGCCACAACCAAGGTAGAACTCGTTGTTGGACAGCGGGAACATCCAAAGATACCATGGGTCACCCTCTGGCTTCGTGAAGTCCATCAGAAAATCTGGATAGGGCGGTTTTTCGAAAAAGGCTCTTACTTGATAACAGACATAGAATTTGTCTGTTGGCAGTTTGCCTAGAATTGACCTGTTGCCCGATGCATCGATGACTAAATCGTATTTGCTGAGCTGTTGAAGACTAGGACTGTTTTTGAAATGGAAATATGCCTTGGATTTTTTGATGATGTCCGAGATGAAATTCTGTTTATCAAAGGTGCAGAAATCGTCGATGTCCAGCGCGAATGCTTTGGAGCTTATTTTCACGAATAACTGTTTTCCGTGCCATTTAACGTACTTCTGTGAGTCCAACCCGCATTCTCTGGCTGTTTCATTCAGCAGGGAGGTGGGAATTCCTCCTGCGCACACAACTTTCGGATGAGAGTGCCGTTCGTACACATCTACGTTATACCCTAGCTCTGGCAGCATATATGCGAGTAGGCTTCCTGAAAACCCGCATCCAACAATGGCGATGTTTCTCATTTTTTCCCTGTCCAAATCGGGGATGTGTCTTGTGTTCGAGGTGAACTCCTGCAAAGATCAGTTTAGAGAGCGTAGTTTGCGAGGAATTTGAGGTATGGGTTGTTCCATTTGTAATAGTTCGTGAAGAATCGTCTTGTTGAATAGTACATCGAGGTTTCAACGGTTGTCGAGTTAATGCAAAGGTTACAGTTCTTCGCGATTTCAGCGAACTGTTTAAGGGCATCCGAATTCACGATTTCGCCTAAGCTTTGCTTTCGAAGGTCGCCTAAGAGACTATCAGTTTTCTTGCACCAGAACGGGTTGACTTTTCCATCCTCTGTTACTACTAGGAAGATTGAGGTTTGGGCACAGGAATATCTGGCATGATTTGTGAAATGGTCTAAATAGTCATGGGAGTTCAGCACGAAACCGCCCTGTTTATTGAGTTCGCGGATTTCCGAGAAAACCTTTGCTCGTTCGCCTGCTGATAATGAAATTTGTTCGTTGCCTCCGGGGAATACTTCCATCGGATCGAAGGCAATCTTCACTCTCATTTTGCGGGCTAGTTCTACCATCTTCTTTGCGGAATCATGGTTTAGCTTGCTTAGGACGCAGTTGATTGCGACTCTTCCTCCGGCTTCTCTCAGTTTCATGATGCCTTTCAGGGCGCTGTTGAAGGTTCCTTTTCTGCCGCGCATTTCATCATGATATTCAGTATGGTGGTCAAGAGAAACCAAAGTGAGGTCTACCAGTTTTGCCACTTTTTCGGCTTTCTTAGCGAGGAAGGTTCCATTTGTGATTATGCTTGTGTAGAGTTTGTTTTCGCGGGCGTGCTGGAGGATTTCGAGGATGTCTGGTCTTATCAGTGGCTCTCCCCCCCAGGCCAGATAGGCGGCAAAGTTCAGTTCTTTTGCTTCATCTAGCATACGGAAAATCTCGCGTTTACTCATCTCGTTGTTGTTCACTGGTCTGCTCCAGATGTTGCATATCTTGCACCTGCAGTTACATCGCGCTGTCACGGCATGCGTTAAAATGATGGGTTTGTGCGTCCAAAACCGTGAAAGCATATACTTCAATGCAATTCCGATGTCCCGTATCATGTCGAATGATTCCTTGAAACTCGAAGTATTCAGAGAACACACATATTAACCTTAGGAACGAATTTGACCGAGTTTAGCATCCTTTCAAGAACAGATTGGAAGAACGGTTACATAATGCAAACTGATTCGTATTGGGTGTTGAGAAGATCGATCGATCGTGCAATTATTTGAAATAGACCCTTAAGATCCATCGATTGCCTGGTCCTGTCTGCTAGTTTTGTGCGCGCTGTGTGCGCGTTCGCTGTGCGGTACGGCGTAGCGTAGTGACAACCAAAAGTGTGGAAAAGAGAGAAGTGAATTAGTGTATGGGAGGACTAAAATTTAATCCAACCAACCAAGCGCGCGCTAAAGGTCAACAAAGGGGCTACTTTGATTGCCAGAAAGCTGCTGTGGTGAAGTGAACACCGCAGGAGTCGCAGTCTCCTTCTACGCACATTCTCCATCGGGTACTTCTTTTCACTTTTGTTTCAGTTGCACACTTCGGGCATTTCGCAAAGAGTTGGGTCATGTGAATGTTTTTGTTGATACCTTTATTTAAGGGATTTTGAATCGAAGAACTGACAGAAGGAGTTTGAGGTTTTACACTATCTAGTTTTAGAATAAATGTCTAGCGCGTGTAAAATCAAAATAGGGACATACCAGCTAAGCTCACTATAGATAAATTTAAAAGAGAGGGCAACGTCTCTCTGAGATTACGCAGGAAGCAAAGCTTCTAGAATTAGACTTTATTCTTGCAAACAAAAAATAGGAGTGAAAACAACATGGAAAGTCGTGAAATGCACAAAGCAGTTTGCGCCGAGTGCGGTAAAGAATGCGAAGTTCCCTTCAAACCCGACGGCACAAGACCAGTATACTGCAGAGAGTGCTTTGCCAAGAGAAGACCCGCAAGATCAGATTTTGGCAGAAGAAGATACTAGACACCGTATACGCTAGTTATCAGCAAACTGAAGATTCATTTTATTTCGTTTTCTCTTTTTTATATATTAAATGCACAGCTCATCCAGAAAGCCTAGCTCACTATGCTTGACTATCAACACGTTTATTAATAGCGCTATAGTCTTACCTAAGAGCGCTAATTTTGGAGGACAACACTTTGAGCGAAGACGAAGAAGAGGAAAAAGAGGAAGAAGAAGAAACAGAGGAAGAAGAAGAGGACTGGGAAGACGAAGAAGACTAGTTTAGGCTTATCTGCATAAAATTAGTCTTTCATCAATCTTCTTGCTCAAGGGAGAATCTCCAGACAGGTTGTTGACTTTTATTCCCCAAAGGAAATTGTGTTATTTCCCAATTTTCGTAAATTGCTTCTTCTTTTTGGATAACTCAGCTAGATGTGTGTGATACACGATATATGTTCAGAGGGAGAGAGAATAAATAAAAAAAAGAAGTGAATTAGTGGGTGTGTGGGGGGGAGGGAATAAAATTTAAACTAATTTTAGAAAAAAAGATTCAACATCAGATATCAGCTAAAAATCGTCTTTTTTTAATTTTATAGGTATAGGGGCTTTGAATTATCTTTTCCTTTCGTTGAACTCTCTAAGTAATTCATCTATAATTTTTTTTCCAGCCTTCTTACTGCCTGATAGTGCTGTAGGTACCCCATCAGGTTGCCCGTAGAGCATGAAAATCCTACCGACACAGGATTTAATGGCGTCTGGTTGTTCTCCTGAGACTTGTATTTCGATTCTACTGTAGCTTGGGATCCTCATACCAATTCTGCCAGGGGTGAAATATGATGCTGTGGCTTTCTTAACCTCGACTTTGACGTTGAATTCTCGAGCTATCTTTTCCAGTTCTCCTGTCTTGATTTCTGGGCGAGGCTTCATCGCTGTTCTGGAGAATTCGCCGTAGTCCCAGTAGTGAAATTCGGCTATTATCACCTTGTCTTGAACTGCTTGAGGAACCAAAAGTGCGCCGCAATTGGGGCAAAATTTAGCATCTCCGCCTTCCGGCAACTGCATTCCACATATATGACAGAATGTCATATGACTCATTTTATATAAACAATGTCCTTATTCAGAAAAACCTTACTGAAAATGATATGACTAGCAAGGTGTAGAGCTTTCCGATGAGACTGTCATAGGAACCTAATTAGCTAACTTAGCTATTAACGAAGAGACTCTCTTGTTTGCGAAGTATCCGAGACATGAAAGAGAAATATGGATGCCCGTGAAGTCTGTTTTTATACTCATAGTTTCTGAGCATATGCGATTATGTTGTAGTATGTCATTTTAAACCCCTTGCCTGTTTTTGTTTTTATCATTTCTTCCTTTATTTCCTTCCTCGCCATCTCTACTAACTCTGGTGGGAGGCTGATTCTCCAAAAAGATGAAGGTGCGTCTACACTAGGCATGTATCTGGAAGGATCAACGTAATCGATCTGGTGGATGGCGAAGATTCTGGTTTTTTTGAACCCAACTTTTTCAAAAAGCTCATGAGTTTCTTCGAGACATAAGAGTTTTTGAGATTCAGGCATGTCGTACTCAGTGTGTCGATTCCTAATCATATTGTATATTTCTTCTATCTCCTTAAGGGTCGATTCACCAAAGAACAGCAAAGCCGTTTGCCCCATAGGCTTAAGGACTCTGAACATTTCGTTCAAGGCTTTTTGCTTATTAGGAAGAAATAAGAATGCCTGATTGCTGACCGTCAAGTCAAAACTTGGATTCTGGAAAATCCAGTCGCTCAGCATCACCTTTGCTGAACTCAACATTACTGTAGCCGAGACCTGCAGCTCTTGACCTTGCCAAGTCAATCATCTTTTGCGAGATGTCGATTCCATAAAACTTGCCTCTTCCCTGAATTCTCTTCATCAGTTCGAAGGTTGAGATTCCTGTTCCACATCCCACATCAAGAACCGTTGGATTTTCAGGAATTTGAAGATCACGAATAAGCAAATCAGTGAAAAAGGTCATTGCTTTACCCATCATATCATCATAGGACCCAGCAAAACTATCAAAAGCTCTCTCGACCATAGCCTTATTCTCTTCAATGACATAGAACATGGTTCCTCCTTTACCTTCAATCCTCATTATATTTTTTGTATTTAAGATGTGTTGTGTGCGTGTGTTTCTTGTGTGATAAACATTATACGATATACGGGTGAAAGAGTAATATAAAATAGGAAAGGGTTTGTGGTTTTTAGGGAAAAAATAAAATGCTGCTTCCGTGCATATGTTTCGATGAGAATTATGAATAAAAAATCTTCCTCTATGCTTCTGGGATATCTTTTATTTTACTCTCTTATCTTGTTATCTACGAATTTATGTTCTGTATCTATGGGCTTAGGAATTGAGCCTGTGGCTAGCTATCTAGCTAAATGCGGGTAAAAAACAATCTTAATATTTTTGTCCAGCATACCAATATGAATATTTTGTATCTAGGAGGATGTGGACCATCAACTGGCGCGATGCAATCATGTTTAGAGCTTTTCGGTTTCTGAGAGTGTTGCGCCTAGACAAATTGCTTTTATTTAGATCATTAAGTTACCCTTTTTCTGATTTTTTTAGGGGTCTTGAAAATATTGAGGTCATCAAGCGAATTTTTGGTGAAAAAACGAACGAAGTACTTAACGGTTTGAGGGTTGATTTCACCATGTTCGGTGGCTACATGGGCGTAAATCCTTTCAATGGGCATCTTATGGTTAATCCTCGCTACTTGAATAGTGGCGATAGACTTGACATATACCTCGATTTAATTCATGAGCTGGTTCACATTCGGCAGCGTATGGAAGGGGCTGAGCTTTTCGATGCCAATTATGGGTATGTTGATCGGCCAACAGAGATTGAAGCTTACCATTACGCAGTTGAAGAAGCGAGGAGACTGGAAAAAAGCGAAGAGCGAATATGTGACTACCTCAAGACTGAATGGATGAGTGACGACGACTTTAGGCAGTTAGCAAAGGCTTTAAACGTCAAATGCTAGGCTTATCTGCATTCTAAAACAAATTATGTGCAAGTGTGTTGGCAGCTATTCGTGTTGTTCGCGATTATTGAATAGTCTTCTCAGTCCTTGTAGAGTTGAGAGAGCTAGGAATATAGCTGAAATTATGTGTCCCAAAATTATGGTTGTGAGTAATTTTCGGGACCAAATATATGCAATTAATGGAATGAATGACCAGTCAACTGCAAAAAATAATATTGATGTTAGCAATGCTAACAAAGGAAGAAACATTAGAAGATTGCGAATATCGATTGAGAGCATCCGTCTGAGGTCGTCTTTATAATAGCTTATTCCAGCAGCCAGCAGTAATCCAGCTGTTTCAAGGGCAACATCAAGCATAGAGGTCATAGCGATGTTTAGGCCAAAATATGTTGGGCTGAAGGGCCAGAAGATCATGACGTTCCCCACTAAGAAGTCCCCAAAAGCAAAATGTTGTGCAACGGCAACAAAATATGGAACTGTTTTTTGGCGGAAAACCGCAAAGAAGGGTGTAAACACGATTAACCAAAAGAAGAATGAATGTGTTAACGTATGATGTATCACGCCGAAACTTCGCAGAAGAAGGTCGATGTCAGGCGCGATTCCCAGCATCAGGATCATGGCAATGAATAGCTTTCCATTGCGTTCACCAGCAAACATCGCAGCCCAAACGTATGCCCAAACCATATGTCCGAGGAAAAACAATCCGAAGTCTCCATAATTTCCTACTCTTGTAATATGTTCCAGCCTAAAGACTAATTATGCATGATGTATGATAGCTGACTAGTATTCGCAACCCTTCACTACCCACTAAGAATTTTTATAATACTCCCTCTCCCTAAATAGACACAGTTCCCTTAAATTTCATTCAAACAAAGAAAACATACTATATGAGGATCATAACTGACTAGCAAAGCTACACTTATATCGTTGGTTATGATGTTGATAACTTCAAAAAGAGGCTCTCGAGATGGAACTAGCCATAGAAACCAGCGCTCTAACAAAAAAGTACGGTTCGCTGACCGCAGTGAACAATCTTGATTTGAGAGTCGAACGGAACACGATCCATGGTTTTCTGGGTCCTAACGGCGCGGGAAAAACTACAACCATAAAAGTCTTAGTTGGGTTGCTAACTCCAGATGGGGGCACCGTTAAAGTTCTCGGAGAGGAGATCCATGGGGACAAACCCGACGTTAGGTTAAGAATGGGCTACATGCCCGAACTGCCAAAGTTTCCAAAATACTTGAAGGGATGGGAACTTCTGGACATCTATGGAAAAATGTATGGGATGACGGCGCAAGAGAGAAAAGAGCAGATACCTAAACTGATAGAAATGGTTGGGCTTAAAGGCAGGGAAAGGGACCTTATAGGAAAATACAGTAAGGGGCATGCAGCAGCGAATAGGCATCGCGCAGGCATTGTTAAATGAACCCGAGTTAGTCATACTAGACGAACCGAGCTTAGGGTTAGATCCTGTGGGAATGGTTGAAGTCAGAGAGTTAATGAAGGAAGTAGCAAAAGAAGGCATGACAGTTTTTCTCTCATCTCATCTCCTGTTCGAGGTTGAACAAATCTGCAGCAACGTTACCATCATTAACCATGGAGTATCTTTAGTTTCAGATACTCTTCAAAACGTTTCACATAAGCTTTCAGGACCAGCCACACTGCAAGTAGAGGTAGCCAAGATTTCTGATGCGATTGTTGAAGCCGTGAAGAAGATGCCATTCGTCTCCAGTCTGTCGCAAGATGGCAACACATTGAATATCGAATTAAAGACACGCGATGATGTTAGACCCCAAGTTTCGCAGGAAATATCAAATTCCGGAGGAGTCATCATTTCAATGAGTTTGAAGGGACAGAACCTTGAAGAAGTTTTCATGAAGCTTGTCGCCAAATCGAACGGAGGTAAAACAGAATGAGCGCCATTAATAAGAAGGAAGTTACAAGAAATTCAACCTGGACAACCCGTTTCTGGGCTGTTGTACAGTATGAGCTTCTGTGGAATATCCGAAAGAGAAAGTTCATAGGCATCGTCGTGGTTGCATTTGCCTTCGCTACTCTCAGCTTAGCCTTGCCAGTGGTTTTATATAACAGGGCAGGTCAGCCGCTGCCCCCGAATCCAGACTACTCGGTCAACTTCAGCCCTAACGCCTTCGTTTTCTTCCTTTTCGCTCTCGTAACAGTCATGAACAGCATCTCAGGTGAATTTGAGAGCGGCACAATCGTTCCGCTGTTAACAAAGCCCGTCTCTAGAACATTTGTTTTCCTAGGCAAACTTATTGCAGCTTTCATCATGATTCTCTCAGTTTACTTTGTTCTCTTCATTTACATCGCCATTGGCGGGACAGTTGTATATGGCCCTCAAAACAACCTTCAACTTATCCCACTCTCTCTAGTTGGGAGCGTAATCAGTACCTTTGTTTGGGTAGCCATAGTTCTGGCAATAGGCTCCATTTCAAAAAGCTCAATGATAGCGGCTCTCGGCGCCTTTGGCATTTTTATTGGTCTACTCATCAGCACCCCAATTATATCAATTTTTTCAGATCAGGCTTGGATTCTCAGCTATCTGCCAAGCAGTGGGATGACAGGAACTATCAAGGACTTGAGTATATCCGTGTCTACCGGGATAGACAATATTGCCCCTACCTTGATTACCTATATCCTTCACCCCTCTTCGAACGTAACTTTCTATAAGATAAGCGGGTTCAGACCTGGGCAACCTACTTCAATGATTGAACTCTACACGGAGCCCCTCTCACTCGTTCTGCTAAGATCAATAGCCATAGCGGTAGCCTACATTCTTGCCTTCTCATTTATCTCGTGGTACGCCTTTAAACGAGCCCAAATAGTTGAATAGGTATCTAGCTCTCAGCTCGAAAACAAGAACTATAGATATTTCTATAAAATTTAGTGAGCTAGCGTTGTGCGTGTGTGTTTTTTGTTTGTGTTTTTTTAAAGAGAGTGTATATGTGAGAGTGAATGAGAGAAGGAAAATAAAAGTAAATTAGTGTGTGGGTGATTAAATTTTAATGCACCACCACAACCTGAACGGTGGTTAATTTGCTATTCCCATTTTTTGAACCTAGAAAAGTGTTTTTTCTGTAATGTCTGTATTGAGTTAACTGTATTTTCTGTGCCTTAGGAAAGTTATTATGACAATTATTGCTAATGCAACTGCACCTGCTGTTGCTAAGAACCATGTCTGTAGGTAGAATGGAATTGGAGGTGGAGGTTCAATGTCTATTGTGTTACTTACGACTACGTTGTCGATGGCAGCTGCTCCAGAGGGCAAATATATAAAAAACTCGGACGATGTTAAGGTCGCTTGGTCCACCAAATCTAAGATGAGAGTTCCATTATGGTAAATACAAATTCGCCCTTTTGAGTTTCGTGTAACATCAAGATGTTGCCATCCAGGAATGTTGCTTGAGAAAATGTACTCTCCAAGCCTGAGACTCCCTGCGTCATAGAAGTCTGCTGTAACTGTATAGTTGAAGATGAGTGCCAAACCAGAGGATTTCTATACCTTCGTATTGGTCTTGTTCATTCATTAATTGGGTGTACATAAAAAAGATATCCGTTTCCGTCCCTACCAATACATCAAAGCCTCCATGTTCCAGTGGCTACAAAACTCTGTTGATATATCCCGTAGTAAGAATCCCCTAATACGGTCTTTAATGTGTTGTCTTCCGCAGAGAATGTACCACCATCTACAGTCCATCCGCGATAGTCTCCGTCATTAAAATCATCTGACCAAACTACTTTCGCTTTACATGGAAATGCCATAAACAATGAAATACAAAGCAGGATGATCAAAAATAGTACAAAATGTTTTTTCGCGCGTGCGTCCACTAAAATATCTTTGAACCCCATGGTATTCCCTAAATAACTTTATAATAAATTAATATTTTAATCTTTGCTCTTGAGAAAAACTTCTTTAAATGTTTCGAATAATATAGGTTATTTCAGATTTATAGTGACGTCAGCTATGACTATTTCTTATGCCTTGTTGGAAGCGAGATATTCTTCTTCTCCTGCTTTTTCATCTTCTTGTCCCTGAGCATTTGTTTATGCTTTTCGCGACCATCAGATTTCTCTTTCTTGCTCCTTGTGGTCATTTTTCAGATCTCCATAAGGCAGAATGACATCGTCTCGTTATTAAAAAGCATTGCTGTCGATAGTGAAGTCAAATTTTCGCTTGTGCCTTTGGGAAATTGCTTAATCATGTGTGTGTGTGAGTATTTTTATCGTATTGTGATAGATGAGAGAGAGGATATTAGTAAGCTGTCTTGAGTCTAAGTTCAAGTGGGTTTGGGGAGTTAAAATTTAATCTTTTTCTCTCTCTTCTCTCGCTGATCTTCAGTCTTTTTCTTTTGGGCTGGAGGAAACGCTAATATCTCTGTTAGGTGGACAATTTATGTGGGTGGTTTGTTTGATTTTCATAATGCTAGTCAAAGATAAGAAGAAACCTACCGAAGAGAATACTGGTCGAGCCACAAAAATGCTTGATGAACTGAAGAAGAAAGGCATTAAAATTCTGGGGTTCTATTGGACTCTTGGACGATATGATGACGTCGTGATTTTTGAAGCTCCAAGCGAGAAGGACGCTATGAAACTGGCTATCGACGTTAGAGAAGATGTAACCACGGAAACGATGGTAGCTATTCCAAGGGAAGAAGGGCTGAAGCTCCTATAGATTATCGCATGGAAGTGTCCATCTAATTTCCCTCTTTTTCTTTTTCTACGAAAAACATTTAGTTCATGATTTTTTCTAGCTGAGCTAGCCTCTTTCTCAAAGAGCAAAACTCCTTACTTTTGAATCTCTTCTCGATTCTTCTTTATTCTGGTTTCTTTTAGCAGAAGCAATGGAGTCGCAGAAAGTCCCACTGCGATTGCTGAGGTCCAGAATGGTGCATACATCCCCCAATTGTCCCAAAGAATGCCACTTAAGGCATTTCCGGTCATCATTCCAATCCACCACGTAGTTGCAGAAATCCCATTTGCAAGACCCCACTTCGAAGATGGGGTAGCGTCCATCATGAGTGTTTGAAACGCAGGCCATGAAGTGTTCAATATGGCGTTTGACAGAAACATCAAAACAATCAATTCATTTGTGTTTTGTGAATAAGCAAAAAGTAGGAAGAACGGCGCTGAAGCCACGATAGCTATGAATATAATTTTTCTTCTTTCAAACGCATCACTCAGTTTGCTTGCTGGCATCTGCACAACTATAGAAGCAACTCCAAAACCTATAGCGAATAATATGCCGATAAACGTGTAATCTACAGGAAATTGCGATAAGACAAAAACTGAAATGACAGGCCCAGTTACGCCTATACCCATTCCTTGAATTATGTTAATCAAAGAAAACATGAGAAGAGCCACCAAATATCCCTGATTCAGATGGGCTTCGCTTTCTTTTTCAGCAGTTATTGCTTGTGGTTTTCTCCTAGTTTCCTCCATCAACAATGTTAAAGGAAAAACAGCAAAAATCAGTAACGAATAGAAATAGAAAGGAAAACGTATACCAAAGGAGTCCGCTATCATTCCGCCTATATAAGGAGCAATAGTAGATCCTGCAAGCCAAGAAATGTTTACCCAACCGTAAGCCTTAGCCATAGTTTCAGGTGAGGAAACATCTGCCACAATTACCCACCTCATAGGCAAGTATAATCCTGTTGCAAAGCCAGAAAGCATGACCCAAGGAATCAAGTCAACCCAATTATTGGCTAAAGCATACATCAACGGAGGAAAAGCAGCCAACAAGGTGCCTAAGGCATGTAAACGTTTTCTACCATACTTGTCTGACAAAAACCCACATGTGATTTGCATAACAGCGGATACACCATTCGAAAGTGAAAATACAAAACCAAGCTCAGTCATAGATGCATTAAGAGAATTTTTAATGTAAACTGGCCATACTGGACCGACTAAATTAAGGGCGAAGGAGCATACTAGAAAAATGATAGACAGGAGCAAAAGGTTTCTTCCATATGCCATAAATCGACTCAATTTTACAGCTCCTAACCAATCTGACCGAACATCCGTCGGAAACAGCGAGCGTCTATTTAAGAATTATGAAATGTGCATAAATTATCTAGCTAATTGTTGGGGTAGAGTTAGTTTGGGTTGGAGTTTTGAGTTTAGGGGATTAAATGTTTCACAAATGGATAGCGCGCGGTGTCAAACAAACAATCAGTCAGACAGACAATCAAATAAACAAAAAAATTTACTTAGTCAAGTTCATTTAGTCTTTTATCTTCCTGAATGAAACTCTTTGGGGGACTGCAGAAAGGGCACTTCCAATCATCAGGCAGCTTCTCGAAAGAGGTGTCTGCGGCGATGCTGTTTTCAGGGTCTCCGTATTCCGAGTCATATATGAAACCGCAGATGGTGCATTTCCATTTTGCCATAGTTAATCCTTCTATTATCTGCTTTTCGATTTTACCTCCTAAGTCGAAGCATCCGTTAATATCATTTTCGTATTTATTCTTAGATAAATGCCAAGGGCTAATGTCAAAAAAATACTAAGAGATTTTTCCCTATGTTTGGTTTACCCAAAACACAATTAAATCAGGGCGCTTGCAATGTGAGTGGTTGACTTATGACCTTAAGGAGAATTTTGGGTATTCTTCCACCTTTTACTAGTGCATAGCCTGCTTGTCTGGCTGCCTCAAAGATTTCCTCAGTTTTTTTTGGGTCCTCATCCAAATAATGAGAGTGGGGTCTAAGCAACGCACCTGCGAACTTGACATTGAAGTCCTTCGCTAGTTCTTTTACAATCCTGAGGACTGTTCCAAAGTTACCCATTTCCCACCAACCGCTTGAGGACACTAACACAAGTTTGCTGATTTTGACATCAGAATGGAATCTGGCGCGTGTGCGACCGTTTTGTCGTTTGAGAACAAGATCCATGAGAGGTACAAGTCTGTTTAGGAAGTTCTGCATCTCGCCTAGCAAAGGAACATAGACAGGTGTTGCCAAAACAAGGATGTCGGCTTTGCGTAACTTGGAATAGAGCGGTTGCATACTATCTTGAATGTAACATTCGTCTGGTTTCTTGTTCCAGCAATAGAACTCTCCGTCGCATGGCTTGACATTTAGGCGTTTTGCATAAAACAACTCAACTGTTGCCCCAGCTTTCTCCATGCCTTCGAGAAAGGGTGTAAGAATCTTTACGGTCTTGCTCTTCTCCATCTTTGGGCTACCATTTATTGCCACTACTTTTGTCATGATAATCTCCTTTTTTCAAAGGAATCTGTTTCTTCTATATATTGGTTCGAATCTCTCGTTGCAGTCAGCGCGCGCTAGTGAGCTACACTCTCTCACAATTTTGGTGCACACGAGGAACGTATGCTTTTTTTGGGGTAACAGAGGGAATTTGTTAATCTTCACCCTTGTAATCTGTATAACTTGTATATGGTGGTTCGATGTCGTGTTGCCAGAAGATGCATAATAATTCTCCACGGTGATGAATCTCTTCTTCAATCGTGTGCATCAGGATGTTTTCAACTTTATGCCTATGTGTCTTTTTATCCCATCCTTCAAACTCGAAGATGCTATTGAGATCCTGTTTCGATAGATTGTTCAAGTATTCGTTCGTTTCGGTTTCAACCTTATCAGCGTATTCCTGTACGTTCTTGATGCTTGCGAACTTGCTAAACGGTGTCTCCCAGATTCCCTTTATACTCTTTCGAGATAAAAGTCTGATCCAAAATTGTTCAGCTTGGAGGCTGTGAATAAAAATGTTTCGAATAGAGTCGAAGCTTGCGCCACAGTTCTCAGTTACGGTTTCCCAAGATATATCAGTCATGCTTTTTAGAAACTTTCTTCGACAGTACCAATTATATTTGAATAGATCCTTAATATCCAACATTTTCACCCATAAAAAAGACATAGTTCAATCTAATAAAATTAAATGAACCGCCAAAAAAAGAGAAAACTAACTAGACCTCGTGAAGTTATTAGCTATTGTCATGAAGCCGGAAAAAAACAAAAATCCTAATACACGCATAAGCTGAAAAGAAAATCTGGTAGTGCATTTGTTTCCAAAATTTTAGCTTGGAATGGGTTAGATGCTGGTTAAGGGCGGAAAATTAGAAAGAACCCTTCAATGCGCGCGCACTAATTATGTACTTGCTAATATAAACTTTTATTTGAAAGGCTTCAATTTTTCTTCTCTGGGTTAGAAACTTCCGAAAAAATTTCTTTGTTCAGATGAATACTAAAAATGTATGGTTAAGAAAGAGAGGAAGCTAGTATGTTAAGTGATGACAGAACTATGAAGAACATTATGCAATGCTTTAAATATTAAATAATCATATAAAAAATTAATTGTGAGATGTATCTTAGGAGCATAAGAATATGCACTGTGGGAAACGCTCAAAAATATTTTTATTGTGTTTGATTGCGACAAATCCGATGTTTTATTCTCCATTATTAGTTCGCGTCCATTTGTCACAAGGAAATCCAGATTTTACCTATTATGGAGTTGTGCCCTCAAGAATTTACAGTTACAATCTTACGGATACGAGTGACCGTAACTCAGTTTGGAGGCTTGACACTGGCTCAGTAGGTAATTCTTCTTTGCTTGTGATTGTTGCTGCAGAGGACAGCACACATGTGAAGGTTAACGATTTGACACTTGATAAGATTGCGGATGAGTTCAGCATTGACAGTATGGAAAAGCATTATGTATTATTTGCTAATGGCACAATGTTCAAAGTAGTATCGGATAAACAGGTTTCTGTTTTACTATTAAATTATCACAGTATACCTGCCACCACTGCTAGAGAGTGTACACTGCCATTTGGCTTTTACACGTCCACCGACGGTTTGTTTGTTGGAAAAGAATTTGTTATCATGGGTTCTGGCCAAGGAATCAACGACGCCGATTATATGATATTGGCTTTGGAAAAAGCAAGTGTTACAGTGACCAGAGATGATAACACAAAATACTCATATTCTCTCGATGCTAATTCATACAAAAATATAATATTAAGTCCCTTTAGAGTCTACAAAATCGAATCAACAGGCAATATCATGATACAATCAGGCTATGTTCAAGGCAAGGGTGGAGATTATGTTCCATGTTTCTCTGTTCCTGCTGCACAGGGCGGCTTTGTGGGAACTTACTTTTTAACAATGTCGTTAAAAAGCCAGGAATGGGGGTGGGATCCATTAAGGGATTATGGGTTCCGAATAACGGCTTCAGAAGACACGCAGGTTAAGGTTTATGATCTTGAGACAAAGTTAGAGATTGATAAGCTTACAATAAGTGGAGGAAGTGGGGGCAGGATTCAAACAGAAGCTGTAGCAATCGCTGTACAAAGCGATAAGCCAATAACATTATCGCTGATTCATAATGGTAGCATCGAACAGACGGCACGAAATCCCTCGATTACTGGGAATAGTAAGTATGCATCATATGGTCATGGAGTGATATTTATTGGCATTCAGCCAAATGAGGATACTATGATTAATCTGCCTATTGAGGCTCATATTGAGGCATACTTCTTTGCTAATGAGGAAACCCAATTAACAATAGACGGTGACATTCGCATAGTGCATGCCAGTTCACCGTTATTATATATTACGCCGGGAACTCACATAGTTCAATCCGACAAAAATGTTGTTTTACAAATAAACTTCTGGCCTCTTGAACCTGATTACCAAGGATTAGAGTATACTGGAGCCATAATTCCATGCATTGAAACAGTAAACATCAACCCAGAAGTCACGTTAGTCCCTATCGGTGAAGGTTTCCCAATAATGTACGTTGTTGCTGGTGCAGCTGTTGCTGCAGTAGCTGTGATTATGGGACTATTTGTTATGAGAAGACGAAGCAGTAAACCCAGTTAAAACAAGTATAGATAAGAATTGTTTCTGTGTTGCATGATTCTCTAGATTAGATAGATAGCATAGAGATTATCTTCTACTTCAAAGTTGACGTTCGTTCATCACTGGAGGGATTATAGACATTGATGGAAACTGGTGGTGCAGCTTACTATGAAAGGTAAACCTAGTCTATCTTCTTTGCCTAAACTAAAATTTTTTTATTTCCCAGAATTTATAAAGAAGAATATTAGTTTGCTTTGTGGTTTGGGATTAGAATTTAATATACATGTTAATTTACATTTCGAACTAGAGTGTAACAAATTGGTTTAAAATGCTTCATCCAAAAACGACTTCCATCTATGTTTTCTGGTTCAAAATCTACAGCACAGTTTTTGTATCCCTTTGATGAAAGCTCATTCAATTGACTTGTTTAACAATGCCTTTCCTATTCCTTGGCCACGATATTTCTCTTCTGTAAAAGCACCATGTATACTGGCAATTCCTTTGTCTTGGATCACAAAAGCAGCGTCTGAATTAGCTGGACCCACTGTCATGTATGAAACTGCTCTGCCACCTTTAATTGCGATCCATAACGCCTTCGAAGTGTCTAATAATAAATTCTTTAAATTATTTTCAGATGCTTCCGTAGAGACAAGGAATGTCGGCGCGCCAGCCAAGTATTGATGTAATTGATGGCTTAAAGATGTGACTGATTCCAGGTCATCTATTGTCGCCTTTTTTATTTCAACGTCAGAGTTCACGCCTTTTATTGGACTAAGGTCTCGTATTGCATCTGCAGCAGCCATTCCGAAACCAAACCATGAGAATGTTTCAATTATTTCTACATCATGGGCAAAATGAGTGATTAGATGCGTATTGCATCGGTTCGCTACCCAATTCTTTGAGAGCTCCGCATACATTCACTGATAGACTTCTTTTCGATTTTTCCCTACCGCAGAGTGTACCCATTCAGGGCAATACACACTTTTTTTGCCTCTCCATGATGGTATTACAAAACCTGTTAGAAAGCCTACTAGACGTCCATCTTGGTATGCAGCAACACTGGGAACCTCTTTAACGAGTTTTCTTATTCGGGGAAGAAACATCATATCATGCTCAAAACAGGATCGGAGAATAGGGACATGCTTTTGTTCTTCTCGAAAACTGTTGACAACCAATGATGATACTTCATCAATGTTATCTTCATTTACAGGTGCAAGTTTTATGCTTCTCATTCATTTCACTACCTTAACTGGCTAGGTTTGCTTGTTATATGCGCGTATATATTTTTTAGTTGCTTTAGGTTTGGATATCGAAATTTTTTAAACGTTTTATGACTTTAACTCTTTTTCTTACGTTCAACGTATTGTATGATTCCTCGTTTGCCATTTATTAGCCAATCTGAATCTTCCGCTTTGAGTTTTTCAGCCTGCCCCTCCTTAAGGTTGACTATGATTTCTCCCTTTAGGGTGCGTAGAATTAGAAGCGATGCGGGGAAGTAATGAACAATTTCAGTAATAGGTGTTGTGTGGGGCCAGTGCCGGTCGCTTAAGAGTCGCCGGTAATTAACGTCTCCTTTGGCGATGACTATGTCGAACCGTGAAATCTCCGTATAAAGCGAGATGGGCATTTCAGGAAAGTGGTAAGGTGACGCCCAGAACCAATCGCTTTCTAAAAATATTTCTTTCTTGGACAAGGCATCTTGTAGACGTTTTCCTAGAAGGTTCAAGCGTCCCGAGGTTTTGTTGAAGGCTTGGACAGTTCCTAGTAGATCCTTGGGCATGGCGTCTGAGACAAAGAAGGGGTACGGCTTCAAATAGAAGGTTATCTGTTTAGCCCAACCTTTTCTTAAGAGATTGTCGGCTAGATAGAGGTCGAATCCTAGCTCCATCCCTACATTGTCGTTGATGAACGCCACGTTTAGGGGCTGCTGCTCTTCAAAGACTTCATAGACTCGGGGAAAATCGTCAATTAGAAGATTTTCCCTTTCTATCATTGCTTGTCTTCGCTTAATTTCGTCTGAGACTGTGAAGTTGCTTAAATCTATTCGGTTACCCCATAAACTGGCATGCAAAAGGTTCTCAAAGCATAGGCGGGAATCTTCGATTCCGTTAATTATGTCAACCGCTAGGCTTAGGGGAGTTAGGCTCTCTTCTATCTGTTTTCCTTTAGGAGTTGAGAAGGGATCTCGGTTTCTTAGCGGGCCGTGCTGAAAATAGTTGACAACTTCCAGCAGTCGGCGGTAGAAATAAGTCTCTGCGAAGAACCATGGAAGTTCCAACCAAGTCTTATCCTTAAATCTTAGCCACGTCTTATTCCACTCTTGTACGTCTAGGGCTTCCTCAGTTAATGGTTGAACCTTACCCTCAGCGATCTCTTCCTTAAAACATGTTAGCCACTCGATAATGGATGACGGATAGACGTTATCAGCAATTACGTCATCTATAATGTGTGGTTTCCTCCGCACTATCGTCTCTTGGGCGAAGGACCCGGGCTCCGACGTCATCAAGAATTCTGGCAAATTTTTCAGAGCATTCAAGTTGTGCCACTTCAAATATGCTTAAGTCAGCTATGCTGTGGTTGTAAACTTTTTCTTTTTCTGGTTCTTAATTAAATAAAAGGTATAATTAATAAACAAGTTAAAAGCGCAAATTACATGACAGAGAGAGAAAAAAGGCTGTTAATCTCATTACTGCAACAATGAATAAGACAGCTCAAACAGTTATGCGAAAAATTGAAAGACTTAATCTGAAAATAGTAGTACACCAAATTAACCGTCCTACTAAATTAAATATCCCAGATGATCCTAATTATGGGAAAGTCAACGAAAGGCATACACCAAAAAATGAACAGAATAGGAATAAAAGAAGAAGAACTTGCGAAAACGGGTTGTTTTTCTTCTTCTAGATTAATGAAATTTCAGGTATTATTGGGGAAATCAACTATAAGTATACTTTGGATAGCTGAGCAGTCAGCTATAGCTAAGCTTCGCAGAACACGTGTGTACAGCTTTATGAGGGAATCACGGTTACACTGAAGGTCCAGACACCAATTGAAATCCCAGGATAGTAGACATCTACGTTGTCGACGCCAAGTTCGAAAATATAATATCCGTCTTCTGGAACTACAAACCTCGGCGGATCATCCAAGATGATTTGTTCACATGCGATATCACCTAGTCCGCCACCACCATTCAAAAATACGTAATTTTATCTCAGATACCATTCTTGTGTCACATTGGAAGGATAATCCAAAAGTTTCAAAACAACAGAATCGCCCTTCCTCAATTAGATAGTTTGTTGATTGGGGTTGTTAATGATGTGCATAACGCTACCCCGTCGGTACCATCCATTTTGAAATTGGACAAGTGTGTTCGCCTCAATTCCAGGACTGTAGTCAATTTCCATCTTGAACGTCTGCGTTTTTGGCATGAAGTAGTAATATGCAATAATTGAAGAAATAGCTATTGCAGCCGCGAGTATTACGACATAATATTTCTTTTTCAATGTCTCCTAACCTCCTCAAGAATGATATTTAGCTCAGCTAGTATTCGCAACCCTTCATTACCCAACTAAGAATTTTTATAATACTTCCTCTCCCTAGCTCAGCTTTTTTCCTTCTTTTTAGGGTGTCTTCGATGCGTCTTTCGGGATTCTCTATTACTTCGCTTATACGTCATCTAATTCACTTTTTTGTTTTGGTTTTTCGTTACGAAAACTTAAACACTTCTTATTTTTAAGCTCACTTAGCTTCTTGCTTTATAAAGAAAAATTATACTTAAAAATACAACAAGTTAATTAGAAGACACACGAATCATGGGAAAGGAAGGTTTATGCAGAAGTTGGGTTTTTGTGGCGACGACTGCAACGTTTGCCCAAGATACGTCGCAACCCAAAGTGGTGATGTGAAACAATTAAAAAAAGTTGCAGCTTTGTGGTATAGAGTTGGCTACCGAAACAAAATAGTGCCACCGGAAGAGCTGGCCTGCGCCGGCTGTTTCTCGCGAACAAAGTGTGACAGAATGTATGTTCGAGAATGCGCATTGAAGAAAGGTGTCGAAAACTGCGGAAAATGCAAGAACTACCCCTGCGAAAACGTGACAAAAGCATTTGAGCAAACTGCAACATTCGCAAAGAAAATCAAAAATAAATGTTTAGAAGAAGAGTATGAACGCCTAAAAAAAAGCCTTTTTTGAAAAAAAGAAGAATCTAGACAGAGTCAACAGAGAATGGCTATCTCCAAAAAAGGCGGCTTAGCTCAACCGAACAAAAATGGAATAATACAGATAAAAATCTCAGCGCCCCCCAAACCCAAAAAAATACGCCAGCCTTTATAAAAAAATAACTTTTGCACCTCACGGAACAGGTAAGGTTTGCGCCCCAAGACAACTGGATGAATGCGCCATAAAACAGACAGGTCTTCTCGGATTATGGTTTGTTGTTCAAAATTGAAACTCGAATGATGAACAAATCAGATAGGTCTTTACGATTTACAGTTTGTTACACAAAAATGAAAATCGGTTGTTACACAGATCAGATCAGTCTACGATACTTAATAAAACAAAAAATGCATAGTTACCATGCATAGGCTTTGTAATTTCGTCCAGACATCAGTCCTTTTTAGGCCCGACACCTTGGGTGGTTGGTGGTGTGCATTAAATTTTAATTCCTTCCTTCCTAAATACTAGCTTGCTAATGTTCGAAACCCTAATATCCTTTGTTTCATTCCATTTATGGGGTTTTAAAATTGAGAAAGGCTGAGCCAAAATGCCCATCGTGCGGCTCAATATTACGTAGACAGAAACGAGATTTTATATGTCCAAATCCCGATTGTGAAGTGATTAAGGTTCATTTCGACAGGAACTTCAATGTAAAAAGAGTCTATAAACAAGGTCTTTCGTTAATGTCTAAGTTTGGTAAAAATTTTTCTAACTAGCTGAGCTTCTGGATTTTTATTTTACTTTTCTAGGTTTTATATATCTTGATAAAATGTATATTTCATATAAATATTACATTTTTTGAAATATGGTGTGTGAATACTTACTCTGTATTCATAATTCTAATATCTTTTTTTATTTAATGTCAGCGTAGGCGATATAAATGGGTTTATTTAAGGAAAAAAAGTCTGAAGAGCAAATGGATGCTACTGAAAGAAATATGGAAAGATGGTTGGACGAAGCTGAGCAACAAGAATATGAAGAACAGCCTCAGATGTCCAATAAACCTTCTGAAAGAGAAAAATTCTTACAGATGTCGATGCCTGAACTGTGGAAGATGGCTTCTAGCCTCGGAATCTCAAAGAAGGGGCATAAAGAGGAGCTGATAGAAGGGATTCTTAATGCTCAAAAATCCGGGGAAAAAATTATACGTGATAATACGGATGTAAATAAGACGTTAGCGCAGCTAAAAAACATATTAGGTGAGTATGAGAGAATTAGAGAGGGAATAAAGACAAAGATCGAGTCAATATCGGAGTCAATTCCAAAACTCGATGAAAAAAAAGAATTTTTAGAGAAAGATATTGATCAGATGCAAGAAAGAATCACTGAAGTAACCGAGCTTTTTCCAAAGCTAGAAGATGAAAATGAAAGCCTTCAAAATGACATACAAGAAAAACTTGAAAAAAAGAAGCTTTTAGAAAAAGAGATAGTAGAAAAAAGAAAGAAGATTGAAGAGATTGCTAATCTACTACCGAAGCTTGAAAGAAACAAAGAAGACGCTAAAAAAAGCATGCAACACAATCGGGAAGAAATTTTGAAGATCGATGTTCAAATTAAACAGATTCAAAATTTCCAAAAAGATGGCTTGGATTCACTGAGCACCTCAGCTAAGCTGACTTAGGTAGTCTGGGGAGGAAGAATAACTTTAAGAGAGCTTTGAAGGCATTGAGCACATTCGTTCCGACCTATGTGTAGGCATGTATCTGCGAGACTACAAAACTTCTTGGCTTTAAGCCTCAGATCTCTTTCCACTATTTCCGCCTTCAAGGTGGTCATAACTGACATCACATTTACCTCTGAAGTGTGAGATGCACCCTATTTTAGACTTATGAAGCTAGTATAAAGACTAGCTGAGCTTGAAACGCTAATTTGTGAAGAGGCTCTTTTGTTCGCTAAATACCTTCGTGGCGAACGAGAAACATGGATTCCAAGAATTGTTCAACTCTGACCACGAAAGTTTAAGAGTCGGCATTCTCTAATCGCTTCAACGTTTCCTCTAATTGTTTTATCTTTTCCTCTGACTTTTTTTTCTTTCTTTCTGTTCCCTATAATAATTGAAGACCTCAATGATTGAAGAAAGGAAAATGAACAAACAAATTAGGAAAAGAACAAATTCAAGACCAAACATTACTGTGGTCATAGGTTCACCCCGAACCGTTCAGCCAACTCACTAATATAAGCAACTTGTTTATAATTGCCTAGCTCACTAAATAAAAATATTTTTACTGGTTAGATTTTGAGGATTGTTTTTTCCGTATTTCCATTTGTGGTTTCGTTATATAGAAGTAACTCAAGATGAGAAAAACTGCAAACATTGTAAATGATGCTGAAGCCAGAAAAATAAGGTTGTAGAAAATAAACAATAAAGCTACTATTATGCCAAATAGGCTGATGCCTAAGTATTCGAGAAAGCTTACATATCCTCATTCCTTTTGTGTATGGAGGTATGTCTTTGATGTAATAGATGTCAAGGTTGCTTATCCATCCCAGTAAGAAGATAAACAAATCAAGTAGAAAACACAGGAGAAACAATGTAACTTGTATTAATAATGGGCTTGGGTCAGAAAATCCAGTGATGAATATTACGAGCACTGTCAAAGTAAAGCCTGTAAAAAATAAAAAAAATGTGACTCATACTTCCCAAGTGACTAATGAAATCAGAATAATCCTTTTCGCCTTCAGACATTCAAAATCACCCAGATAATAGGCTTCTATATATGATTCGCTCAAAAACTTATCGATAGTCTATAGTCTGAGAGAAAAAGATTAATTTTAATGCACACACGCACAAAAAGAGAAATGGGGTGGATTATTTTTTCTTAGGTGGGGCAAAGACTTGAACATCGCTAGTTGCTCGATATACCACGCTTGAAACAAACCTCGTATTATCCATGAAGTCCCATGTCTTATCAGACATCTCTTGCATAGTTTTTGACGTCCTTACCTTGTCTAAAGTAGCCCAATTGGGAATTTCATACCAGTCGACAATAGCATCATCGCCAAATCCAAGAATGGGGAAGTATGTGTCAATGTATTTGAAGCCTGTTTCCTTTTCAAATTTCTTGATAAGGTCCTTTGCGTCGTCAGAAAGGAGCCATTTCTGGAATTCAGCCGTTTTTTCCGCCTTAATATAGTATTTCGAAGCAAGAAACATTTTCAAACTTCTCCTAGTAATTCACTCGTTGCATGTTCATAAAAGCTTATCGTAAAAAAACATGAATAAAAGAAAGAACAAGAAAGATTGGGTTTGGGAATTAGATTGTTACCTGCAATTTAACTTAGAAATTCTATAACTGAAAGCAGCTTCTTGCAGACTGCTCTTTTCCATCTTTCTCGATTAGTTTGAACCAGCAAGACATAGGGGATAACCTGTAGTGACTGAGGTATTTCGCTGTTCATGATTTTGTCCCCTAATTTGCTATCCAAGTTTTGCGCCGACTGCTACGCCCGCGATGAAGCTTCCAGCGAAGGGCAGGTTCGCAATTATCGGTGTCAAAGCAATTGAGGCTTGGCTACTGTTCCCATTAGGTTCTGAATCATCTGAGATAGACTTGTCATAATTGATGGTGATGATTCCTTCGTAGCCTAAATAGATGAGTAGAAGAGCTCCTAAGCCAATGAGGACAGCAATGATCTTTGCGATTTTTTTGACAGCGTATCCGCTGAAGAATCCTAAAATTCCACCAATTCCCATCTGATAGACGATTGGGGTTAAAACCTCACTCATAAGCCTATCTTCCTAAATGATGAAAAAATTTGATGTATCATAAAAATAGCTTAATGATTTATTAAATCTTCTTGACATGGCAATAAGTATTAAATATATATATATGTGTTCTATATAGAAGCTCAGCTAAGCTCACTACGGGTAGTGGTATGTATTAAATTTAATCCTAAGCCCAAATCCCAAAAAAAATGTTAGTCTTTTCGGGAAACGAAGATTAACTTTTCCTTCTTGGGTTTTTTACGTGGCTTAATCTGCCAATCAGGGTAGCACTTGATCTCCTTGAATCCAGCTTCATGAAGATAGTGAAGAATGTCCCAGTAAGTGAAGAGTCGCAGGCGTTCGCGGTCTCGGAAAATGTGTATGCCGTCGGGAGCCTCAATTATACTCTTCTCCTGCCACCAAGCCACACCATGAACCGGGTCAAAGTCTTGGATTCGATCTATAGTCGTAAATCGTATGCCACGAACACGCCTTTCACTAACTCTATGTCCTTTATGGATCTCCTTGAGAGAAAACCAATCCTTTCCATCATAGAAAGGGTTGCCAATGTTGCAGATTAATACACCTCCCGGTTTTAAGGCTCGGTGAATCTGCTGTAGACTTTTCAATACATCATCATCGTCTGGCAAAAGAAAGAGTATGTAGAGTGCAAGCGCTGCGTCAAACTCATTCTCATACTTCAGTCTCGTGGCATCACCCCGCAACAGTTTAACAGAAACCCTCTCACGGTTAGCTCTAGCTTCAGCTATCTCCACTCGTTCAGGAGTGAAGTCTAGTCCAGTGCATTGGTAACTACGGTGCGCCAACCCGACTATGTGTCGGCCGTTTCCGCACGCAACATCAAGCACATCCCTGACTTGATGGGTAGCATGAGCACGGAAGGCAGATTCAAGAAAGTCGAGCTCACGTTTTGTGGCTTCAGCAGCTCGTCGGGATCGCTGAGCCAAGAGGTCTTCGTAATAGGCCAAATGAGCATAATAAGCACGAGATGCCTTTAGTACAGTCTCCCTTGTATTTTCCATAATGTTAAATCTAGTTCCGCTAATTAAAATCTTCTTTTAAAAACTATACCTCAACCAACCACCATCAGTGTTTCACAATCATTCCAGTATTCGGGCATAGATTCTGGATTCTTTTAGCAGTATTTCCTAGTAACAGCTCGAACTCTTTGAACCTGCTTGGTAAACCTTCGGAGGTGCGACTGTCTAAGCCATTCTGGAGTCCGTAATGGATATGAGGAGTCACGCTATTTCCAGAGTTCCCTATGTTTCCTAAAACGGTGCCTTTCGTCACTTCGTCTCCAACCTCAACCTTAACTGAGTCTTTCTGCATGTGGTCTATCAGGCTGAACTCACTGTTGCCGTGGTCTATGATGACGTGGTTGCCATGGAGCCCCTCCAAGCCGACGCTCTCTAGGTGTTCAAGCGCCTGTGTGCGGAGGCGTTCATACTGTTCAGGTGCAATAGGAGGTAAGCCACGAAAGGCGGGATTATCAGCTTTATCGTGTGCTGCAGAAACTATTTTTCCATCACCTGGGGCTAGGACTGGGTTGCCCCAACCATAGAAATCCTCTAATCTTGAACCATCTCCCTTGTAGACTTTTCCTTCAGAGTCAGCCACCGTGAAGTCGTATGCAAATCTGACGTTGTTAGCCGTCAGGTCAGTCTTCTCGAGGTATTGGTTCAAGAGAGGAATGCGTCGATGATGAGCAAGAAAATCGTGGCCATCAGTAACGAGGCAAGTACCTCTAAACGGGAGATCGAGAAGAACCTTCTGCTCATAAACGACGGGCTTGACAGTAACTCCTGCTCTTAAATTGGTGGCATCTTCGCTTATGAACCTCAAAGAAAAGTCTATTCGTTCAAACTCATATTCCAAAGGTATTTCCGCTATCGGATTGAAAATCTCAAGCGTCTTTCCAGGTTCCATTTTTCCTTCGGGAACAATCTCTACTGACGGTGACATAGCAATACTATCAACGAAAAGACTGAAAATGCAATGGTCATTCTCGTCAAATCCTTCCGCCAAAATTTTCTCGATGACAGCACTTCGCTCTGAAGCAATATGACATCTGAACTCGAAGTTCACTGACTGCTGAAAGATGCCCCTCTCTCTAAAAACGTTGCTTGGATAGTATTTCACGTTTATCATGAGGGCTCAAACCATTAAGGTCATGCCGTCTTTTCACATATAACATTTCATTAATTTATCTTGGCAAACCTCGTATCGTAATAGCCAGCTAATTCAATTCTTTTTTTAAGACTTTTAAAAATGGCATTACATGTTTCAGATGTTATACTCGCAAGATCTCTTCGTCCTATGGTTTAGATATGTGTGGCTGATTGAGGTGTTTTTCAAGAATTGTGTTTCGAACCGCAAAACTCTTAAATTTGGGGGACGACTTAGATATTCACGGTGAGAAAATGCCAAATTATAAAGCAACAGTCTAAATTGGTCGACAACGTTCGTACTGTTGTTGATAATTCTAGGACACATTGTGTGGTCTGCGATCTTACAACTGCCCAAGGTGGTAGTGACAGCGGTCCCACAGCCGTGGAGTTAGCCGTGATGTCTCTAGCTGATTGTGCAGTGACGATATTTGCGGATGTGTGCAAAAAAAGCAATATTGAGATCATCAGACTGGAGGCAGTGGCAGAAGCCGAGAACTGCTGATTCACCAAAATTGACCGGCGTGACCATTAAAGTACATACTTCTGCAAAGGCAAGAAAGGAACTGTTGGATGCAGCATGGAGAAGAACAGAAGCAAACTGTCCCGTACTGTCAATATTTAAGGAGCCAATACCGCTAAAAGTCGAGTTTGAAGCAACCTCGGAATAGTAATGTTCAAAGATTCTTTATGCTAAAGTCGCCCCCTTAAGTCTCCACTTTGATCTTAGATAATAGAAACCAGCACTGGAAGCTACGATTACTAATGCAACAATCCAAGATTCTTCAGGTAAGGAAAACATAAGGATAATGCAACTAGTGATACCTAAAAAGGGAATTAATGGTAAAGCGGAGTTCTAAACGTAGTTGAATGCAGCATTTTCTTTCTAAGGCTTATTGCTGAAAGGTTTACGACGACATGCGTAGATAAAATCCCGAAACTTGTCATTGCTACTATTTGCTTCAAATCTAAAACGAGCGGCAACAGAGACTGTCATTGCACCCATAATAAGGATGGAAATATACGGCGTTCCTAACCTTGACGATATCTTTGCCGCAGTTTTCGGAGTCTGACCATCCCTAGCCATCGCAAATGAGACTCTGGACAGACCTATAAGGTTAGTCAAGAGAACGCTAACAGGGAATATAGTTACGAAATAACCTGCAAATCCTAGGTTTATCGCTGCTCCCGCTACTACCTGTGCGAACATCCATAAACAGCCTACCACGAAAGCCACAAAGGGAGAGATCAATTCGTATGCGTACGCATAGGCGCCTCCTTCTCTCGGAATTGCTGAGCCTAACTCAGCAAAACTGAAAGCAGTAAAAGAGGCTACAACGCCAGCAATTATCATCGAAATGATGACAGATGGACCGGCGTAACCCGTAGTTAAGCCTAATACAACAAAGATTCCTGCACCTATTATGGCTCCAATGCCGATGGAAGTGGCATCAAACAGGTTCAGAGTCTGTTTCAATTCCATAATATTCAACATGTATGCGCGCTTACATTTCAGAATATTGTAAACGATCCGTATATCACAATTTCCACTTCAAAGACAACAGTGAAAAATTAATCATAGATAAGAGAATGGTAAATACGGGATTTCGAGTTAGCCCGAAATAAACTTATTGTAATGTGCGCTTACTAAAACCTAGTCGCATCAGCTTCGGAGTCTCGATCCAAAATGTCGAAACAATAACAATAAACAAGATCTCCGACCATATTAATAGAGGTAAGCGAAGTTGTCTTGATATATGGGAAAACAGGGGCAACATTGGTTATTGAGATAGTCAGTACAACCATGCTCAGAAGCCAGAAAGTGCCAAAGCGGTTGGAGAAAATCCCCTGTTTCAAGAAGCGACACCTTTTCCTGCTTCAAATTAAGCGCTAGAAAGATATGTCCTAGAAGCCACGTTACGAAAGCAGCTGTCTGTGCCAAAACAACATTTCCTAGTCTGGAAGATAGAGTGAAAGATAAATCGCCAAAATCCCTATTGCAAGACCCACTCCGTTCTGAAAGATTCTTTAACAAAATAGAGCGTTTTAGATACTCGTCTATCTTCTGGGGGTGGCGCTTCAAAACGTCTGGTTCAGCGACCTCGGTGACAAATATTGTTGATGAGGCCAAATCCATCAAAAGCTCAATCAAAATAATGTGAATCGGTGCAAATGGGAAAGGAATACCCAGAGCCAGAGGAACGATGAAGACAGAGAGGAGAATTGCTTTTGCCGAAAGGTAGTACGTCAACCCTTTTCGGAAATTGTCAATCGCCTTCCTTCCAATAGCGACTCCATCACGGATATGGACATAATTGTCATCAGTCAGTACAAGATCCGCTGTCTCTTTAGCAAGGTCAGTTCCAATCTCACCCATCGCCACGCCCACATTGGCAGATTTGATTGCAGGAGCGTCGTTGACGCCATCTCCTATCACCGCCACCTCTTCTCCTTGCGATTGAAGAGCCTTGACTAGGCGGAGTTTCTGCAGAGGCGACGTACGAGCAAAAAGGCGAACTGACTGGATTACCTCGTCAAGTTCCTTCTCATCCATTTTCTCTAGTTGATCGCCTGTAACAATTTTCCCAGCCAGCCCTATTTTCTCTGCTACGGCTTTTGTAGTCGCTGGATGATCTCCAGTTACAATATAGGTTTTGATACCAGCATCTGTAAGAACAGCAACTGCTTCCTTCGCACCTTCGCGAACAGGGTCTTCAAGCACTGCCAATGCTAAGAAATCTATCCCTTCAAGTTTGTCCTTTTTTGGGATCTCTGATTCAAATGTGGCATATGCAACGACCCTCTTCCCCAAATCGCCTTCGACTGTAACGATTTTTCCCAATCGTTCTTTTCTCTCAAAGTTAAGTGTTGAGGACTCGATTAGAAGTTCTGGTTTTCCAGCAACTGCATGAACATAACCCTCACTACTTTTGTAGATTAGAGTACGCCATGGATGCCCTTCCGAAAACCCTTCAAAGGAGAGTGGGCTTTGCTTCTCTCTCGTGAAGTCTTTTCAAGTATCTGCGCTACAGCTTCATCAGTGGGGTCATTGAGGTATTCGGGAAGAGCAAGTGAAATTTTTTCTTTAAGTTCTTGAGGCATTTTTTGTGGGGCTACCTCTTCTCCATCTGGCAAGAATGAATTTCTCAACTCTCATCCTGTTTTCAGTTAACGTACCAGTCTTATCAGTAACAATCGATGTTACTGATCCCAAGTGTCTCAGCGCCTCGTAGACGCTTCACTACAACATTCTTTCTTGCCAGCTCAAAAGAGGCGAGGGCCAATGCCATCGTAATGATAACTGGAGGTTGACCAGGCACCATGAGAAACGTGAGGGCTAGCCACGTTAACACCATCTGCTGCAAGTCAAGCCCGCGCAGAAAACCGATTAGCTGGAATTATGGCACTGACAATGACCACGAACAGTGCTAGGTTCTTCACAAGTCTTGTCATCGCTTGCTGCAATGGCGTCTGCTCTTTCTGAGCTGTTCCTACTTCTTCTGCAATTTTTCCGAGCTCACTTTTCTCGCCAACCGCCAAGACAACTGCCTTTCCTTCACCGTCAAAAACTGTTGTACCAGAGAAAACAGAGTTGACCCTTTCAGCAATATTTGATTTTTCGGCAACTTCCGCTCCAGCTTCTTTTCTTACTGGCTGTGATTCACCTGTCAGCGAGGCTTCATTCACTAGTAGACCGCTTGATTCTATTAGCCGGGCATCAGCTGCGACGCGAACGCCAGCAGAGAGTATTATCAGATCGCCAACAACCACATCTGCTGTGGGAATCTCCTGTTCCTTGCCTTCTCGAATGACTTTGGTGGTGGGTTGGGTGAGTTCTCTGAGCCGAGCCATGGTGCGATCGGCATCGAAACTTGTTTATGAACTCAACCGAGATGTATGCGGCGACAACAAAGATCATTACCACTCCTTCAACAAGTTCTCTGAAAATAAATGAAATAGCGGCGATTGATAGTAGCAGAACCATCATCGGCTGTTTAATGCCTTCAAGTACTAGTCTCCAAATACTCGTGGGTTTCAGTTCCTTTAGGACATTTGCACCAAAAATCGCTCGGTGTTCTTGAACTTGCTTGATTGATAGACCATTCTTAGGATCGACATGTAGACTTTCCAATATTTTTTCTTTCGGCAATGCCCACCAGTAAAATGGGATGGGCAAATTAACTTTTAATAATCTTGATTGATTTTTTACATTGTTATTTTTCTCTTTCATTCCGATCCTCTTTTTCGTCTTTTCTACAATTAAATAGTTCTTTTGTTTTAATAATGATTTAAAATTTTGATTAACTTTCAATGATTTTGCTTTCAAAATCAGTTTGGTAACATCAAAAACTTCCATCATCTTATATATTTCTTTAGTATCGTAAGGGTTAAGTTACAAAATTGTATATATTTCAACTTGACGTTTTGGGTGGTTTATGATCATGAAGAAGGTTCTTCTTGTTGCCCCTTCGCCAAAAACCATCGAAAGGGAAGGTATTAATAAATGAATAAGATTAAAGTCCTGTTCTTGTGTACTCACAATTCAGCCCGATCGCAGATGGCTGAAGGGTTGCTTAGGCATTTTTTTGGTGAAAAGTATGAAGTTTTTAGTGCAGGCTCAAGCCCGACGCAGGTTCATCCCCTTAGCCATTAAGGTTATGGCTGAGATAGGGATAGATATTTCCAAGCAGACTTCCAAGAGCATTGAAGAGTTCCGAAACAAGGATATTGACGTAGTTGTATCAGTGTGCAGGAGCAGCCCGAAAGTGATCTGTCCATTTTGCTCTTCACCGATACTTCATAGCAGACCTGAGATAATTAACACGACATTACCTGGAGCAAAACATTATCTCCACCATGGTTTCAGTGATCCTTCCGAAGTGGATGGAAGTGACGAGGAAAAGATTGCTGCCTTTCGACGCACAAGAGATGACATCAAAGAGTGGATATTCGGTTATTTTGCCGATCTAAAGACAGACAGCTCGAATAGTCGTGCATAAAACATTTGGAGTCTGGCTGAGAAGCACTGGCTGCGAGTTCAACGGAGTAAAAATATTCCAAAAACGTAAGTGATGTATCATTATAATGTCCAAATGTTGGTAATATGAGTTATTTGAACTATCCAAGTCAGATATCAATAAGTCTTTCAGCAAGACGCAAACTTCTCTCCCTTTTTTATATATAACATTGTATAATTAGTTAATTTGCAGAAACTTTTTTTATCGGGATTAAAGCATGTATTATCGAAAAGAAGGTAAAATGTATTTACAAAAAGAAGTAACAATTGGAAAAATGGAGAAAGGTTACATAATAATCCTAAGAACCAAAAAAAATCCAGAGTTTCCAGATGAAGACGTCTACGTTACTCTCGATGAGGTATTAAAAAGAGTAAAAGAGTTTTTAAAAGAATAAAACCTCTAAAGGGTCTTTGATAATGTAGACGAAACATTTGCCTAAATGAAACGACATGTGCCATAATTTTTCAGATTGTTTAACTAAGCTGTATGGAATCAAGCAGAGAAAACGTAGTATTTGTTTTCCATTGTTTTTGAAATGGTGCACAGCGTTAGGTGGCACAAAAACTACATATCCTGGTCTTAACTGTTTCTCAGAACCCTCGCAAAACACAATTCCACCACCTTTGAGCACAAAAACCTCATGTTCCCAATCATGTGAATGCTCAGGAGTATGCCCACTAGGCGTAATCTCGAATAGCCTCATAGCAAAATTTTCTACGCCATCATTCTCTTTATTGATCAGCCACCTTACCCGGACACCCTCTGCACCAGCTTCCTTCACTTGGCTGACTGAAACCTGCTCATAGTGAATAGCTTTTAAATCCCAAAAAGCGGCCCTCCAAAGCATCCTAATATCGCATGTACACCTAAAAAATTTTCCTTCTAAAAATCGATTAGCTCACTAATGCTTTCTCTATTAGAATCTCGATGAGGTTCGAGCGGGATCTCTGTGTTTTTCTACTTTCTTCGTCAAGTTTTATGAGTTGCAGCCTAGAGACAAAATCTTGGTTACAGTATCGAAGGCTAAAAGGGAGACTAAGAGAAAAGACGAGACATAATCATAATACATAAATCTTGGCGAAAGCTGCTGGAAGATTGCTTAATAATCGTATGCATTGCTGAAACAGTTGGAATAGCATCCGCTAAAGTTATCTTTTCATTTACTTTCGGGCTCTTCCCCTCGACCACTTATTTAGTCGTTTGCTGGCAAGGTTTCAGTTTTATTCGAAAGTGTATATTACGCGAACAGTCACAGATACGCTGAGTTTGCCTTCAATTATAGTTGTAGTGGGTGCTGCTTCACCTGCGTAGTTGACTCTGTAGTCATAGTAGGATTGATAGGGTGAGTAGACGTTTTCACTTACGGATAGAACGCCTGTTATTGTTACTTTAAGCTCACCTGCTATAAGCAGAGCCTTCCCTTCAGCGTCTCTTAAAGCTACTATGTATGCTTGTGTCTGTAGTTCTGCCTGTTTTTCTAATGAAAGATCGAATGAGACTCCTTGGATAATGTTTGCTCCATTGGCAGAAGCGGTGTCTATAACTTGGCCTATAAGGTCCATGTTAGTTACTTCCACTGCAATCATGTTAACAACTCTATATCCGACAATCGTGTTATAATCCTCTTTTGAGTAAATTGGGTACACGTTGTAGGAGACTGTCTTCATGTTTTCCTTAGTTAACCCTAGAGTTTTTATTACGTTTACAATTGCTGCCATCAGTACAGCGTTGCTGTTAACTGCTTCAGAAGCGGTATTTCCTTGAGTTTGAACACCTAATGTAACTGTAGCTTCATCAGCTTTCATGGACGTTGTTCCTGAACCACTAACTGAAATAGTATTGTAGCTTGTTTGCTGTTCACTTCCTTGAGCCAGCGTTATTGTGCCAAGAGACGATGCTGTTCCAGTGGGATATTGAAATAGCAGCTGTTTTTCTGGAGCTCTCTGGTTTTGCAGCATATAGATCATCACTGAACCTAAAACAATCATAGAAACAATTGAAACCACCAAAGCCAATCTATATCCTTTCAGATTCATAGTATTCACAAACTAAAGATATATAGATCGATTAAAAAATCTAATATTTAGAACACTTCTGTCCAATAGAAGAGAACTAGCTCTCGTTCCGTTTAACAGAAAGAGCCTTTTACAGGCTTAGACAGTGCGCTGACCTTTTCAACATGGAGCCTAGTCAATATGTTAAGGCAGTCCTTAGCTAAGCTGACTAAAAACAGCAAAAAAAGTTTTGCTATGAATTAACTTCTAAGATAATTAACTTTTTGTTGATACAAGCTGCTTTATTCTTTCGAGTGTTGTTTGGATTTGGGTCAAGGTTTTTGGCTATTTTCTCATTCTCATAATGAAGCTTGGCGGATAGTTTCCTCCCTGCTCTTCGAACTTCCTGTATATTTTTGGGATCATAGCGAGGAATGCCTTCCTCGTCTCCTCATCCTTTATCTTATTCACCAAAGGAGACATGACGTCCCTCCATTCCTCCATGGTTACCTTTCTTAAAGGGTCTCCTACAAACCTCCTCCACTCAATGTTCTTAAAACCTACTAGCCTGGCTGCGAACTCTAATTCTTCAGGATGGATCTCTCTCCAAGTATCCTCGCCTATCAGTTCTGAAACCGACTTGTACAGTTGCCAACGCATAACCTGGACCTCTTCTTCAGGCTTACTCGCCCTAGGCAAAGGATCTTCCTCCGAGATCCTTAAGTGCCCACCCTTCTTCAACACCCGGTGAAATTCTGCTAATCCTCTTAAAGCTCCAAGTGGCCTGCTGTTAAGGGCGCACAAGGTTGCTGTGCATACAACAAGATCAAAACGTTCATTTTCTATCTCAGGCATAAAGGTTAAGTCGGCTAGAGTAAACTCAACATATCTCGCCAGCCTCCCCCAGTTTCTTCTTCACGTCTGGAAATGTCTCTGCATCAATATCAACACTGATGATCTTTCCTTTACCATCCGCCTCAGCCATCTTCCTAGCAAGCTTCAAAGTAGTATTTCCTGCTCCTGTGGCAGCATCCAAGACAGTAATGTCGGAGAATTCGATACCCTCAAGCAAGTAGTCAACCATAATCAGTCACTCATCAGCCCACATGTTCGTCATTTACTTTCAGCTTTTCGCTCTTAAAACGTGATGTTTCTTTGACTATAACTCCTTCATCCATTAATATGACTAGAGATGTTTGCAGCTAACTAGCTAAATGGAAGGTTACCAAGAACTATTCTTGCCCCCAATTTTTCAGATGTTAACATATCGCATCATTATTCATATTTGTAAGCGCCTAAAACTTCTGCAAAATAGATTGTGTGTTGTTCTGGAATAGGGGCTCTTCTATGTTCGGGAGTAAGAATGTAGTGAGGTGGTCTTATCTCATTATAGATTCTGCATTCGATGTTTATGATGCATTCTTTTATTGATGGAGGTTTTACATGGACAGATTGTACTGGTGTCAGTCTGGTCTCTTTAAATTTGTCTACATCTCTGCCGGATTTCTCTCCACAGAAAGCAACAGATTCTCCGAGTTCATGGGTAGGGATCGCTATCACAAACTCCTCAACCTCGTCTAGAAGTTTGAAAGTGTATCTGGCTGGACGGACGGCAACAACAGCAATGGATTTCTCATGATAAGAGCGTCCAAGCAGTAGCCACCCGATTGTCATAATGTTTGGTCGTCCGTCTTTGGCCATAGATACTAAGAGAACTCCGGTAGTCTCAGCTGTCTTAAGTATCTGGTTAAGATAGTCAAATAGATTTACTTTCATAAGTTCACTTCCAATATTTTTTTACCTATTTCCTTTCCATACTGCTGACACGTTTTTAGGTATCTTCTTCAACATCACCTGATACCTTTATGGTTCCATGAACCATCTAGCTCACCTAGGAAAACATCATTTATATTCAGTTCCTTTTGTCCATTCAAATGCAAACATTCTAAACTCTGAGGCTATCTTCTCTAAATATTTATCCATTCTTTGTGCAAGTTGAGGGTCATTATAATCCGTCACTTTTATCGTCAGCATAATCCTAATTTCATTATTTTCAAGGCTTTTGAATGCAATTAGATCGTTTGTTGTTTCCAGCATGATAGTAGAGAGCGCGCTAATCGGATGTTTGAGCGAAAGAAAAATCAGAGAATACGTGTCTTCACTCTCTTTTTATGACAACAAAGTTCCCCATAAAACAACAGAAAATTCGCTGTAAAAAGCATTTTTGTGAAGAAACCTTTACAATCCTCTAGTTAACTGTATTCCATTCCTAAAGGCTTCTTCAAGAAGTCGAAGATCTCTTCCATTTCTTGTTCCTTATTTTTTGACTCTGCAAGTCTTGCTTCTATGGGTCCACCTGTTTTCACGTATTCTTCTTCTGTGATCTCGCTTAGATTGTAGGAGGTTGTGATTCTTTCTACTTCAACCTCGATTTTTCCGATTTCGTCATGAAGCTGACTATGATGCGGCTCTAAGTTAATGGCCATTGTTCTCAAATTCTTCGACTTTTCCTCAATCATTCTTATGTATTTCTCTCTGAATTCATTGTAGATTTCGTCTGAAAGCCTGCCCTTCTGGCCGTCCAGTATCCTGAGTTTCTTGCTGCAGTCTTTGATTTGGTCCACGATTTCCTTGATCTCAGCCATAATTTCCTCTAAGGTCTTAACCTTCCGAGGGGCTTCTCTGATAATCGTCATCTTCAACTGCATCTCTTTCCAAGTTGAGAACCCTATCATGAATTGTTCCAAGTCTCGAACCATCAGCCTGATTCTCTCGTAGCTACGGTAGACTTGCTGGGAATTGAATAACTGGCACGAGAACATCGCCTTCTCTAACGCCTCTTATCTCGCACGGCATAGTTACTCGGGATGTATCAGCTAAAGCCACAAAAGACACAACGAATGCGCCATCCCTGTATAATTCTCCCTTTACTGAGTGCGAGTCAACAAGTGATGTCTTAAATTTCCCGATGGTTTCTCTAATATATGAATATAGCATCTCACCATTCTGAACACTTTCCCTAATAGGCAATGTCAGTGTAGTGACACTACCAGAAGTTATTAAGCTCTCCAACCATCTCCCGTTTTTGCTCCCTTCCCATGAGGCTTATTCCACGCGCCCTTTTAGCAGGTATGTATCCTCCGAGAAAAACCATAACAACACCGGTTAAAAGAGCAACTAGGATTGAAGGCATTGACCAATGTGCAAGAGGAAGCTCCAAAGCCTCAAACCCCGGGGCAGCAATAAAACTTGACAGGAAAGTTATGCCTGTTCCTAAGAGGTAGTTGCCAAAAAAGCCGATGAATGTTCCCATTAGTCCGAGTAGAAGCGCTTCAACAAGGAAAACTTGAAGTGTGTTCTTTGGGTCGAGTCCAAGGGTTGCTAGAGTTGAAAATTCTCTTCTTCTCTCCTCATAAACTGACACCATTGTGGTGTACATCATTAATCCCGCTATGATGAGTGGAGGCATGTAAGGTATAAGGCCAATAACTGAAAATTCTGTTGACCAAACTATTTTTTGAGACAATCCGTTATAATTTGCTATTGTTGTGGCTGCAAGTGTGTAAGCGAGTTCCTGAGCTACATCAACAGGATTGTAACCTTGGTTTACAAAGATTGTGACCTCGGAAATCGCTAATGCTCGAATCTTGAATAGACTTTAATGGAACTAGAACGATTCCTGAAGGATTCTCAAACAGGGGAGTGTTATCTATCTTTACAAGATCGCTGAAGGCTGTCTGTGAATCGAAAGTACCTATTACACGAAACTTGCCTAATGTCCTTTCCGGGGGCGGACCGAACGAAACTCCAACCTGTTCTGTTACACTTAAATAAACATCCTGGCTAACTAGGAAATTAAAGTCAGACGGAATTATGACAACAGGCTCTCCTTCAACGAACTGGTTCCAGAAGCCTGTGATGCGTCGAGAATAAGTTGTAGTATTTTTCCATGTAAGAGGGATCTATGCATACTATGTTGACAGGGTATCTTTCTCCAACAGACTGAGATGTACCCTTGACGAACTAGTAGGTCTCCTGATAGCGATCTCTCTTGGTCTCGTATTGATTCAATGTAAGATAATTCTTTGCACCATTGCTGTAAACGAGTCCAATTTACATCGTACTCAGAAATGGGGGCTGCGTAAGTGTCTGGCTCTACTAAAACACCGGAAGTACTGGTGCCTTTCCATTGCCCCTTAAATCTGGTTTCTCGGCTCAAGGAAATATTCACGAAGACTATGGCTGAAGAAACAATGATCGTGATTGTTAATAGAGTCAGCAGGGTCCTGGACTTTCTACGTTTCAGACTTCTTACACCCAATTGCAAAGCAAGATCAGTTATCGTCTTTTGATTTACTGAGATCAGCAGCATAACAAAATAGATCATGATTCCTATTACCAGGCAACCTAGGAGAGACAACGGTAAGCTAACGCTTCTACTTCCAATTAACATGGCGAAAGTTATTTTCAGTGCAGGATGAGAAAGCGAAAACATCAACATGACCAAAGAGAATATTAAAACTTTTAGTATAAGCCGAATCTTGTTTTGAGATGGTTCGTCAAAAATAAAATTCGAAAGCAACGACCCTAACCCAAACGCAAACAGGCTTATACCAACTGCTGTAAACACTGCAGTAATTTTATTATCATAAAGCCAACTCAAGAGATTAAGAAATTTATTGTCAGAGATTTTGGCGCCACCGAAAGCTGCTGCGTATTCGCCTTTATCGTAGAGTTCTAAGACTCGATTCCAAAGGCTATTTATTGCGTTGTACTCTTCCAGTTCTCTGTCAAGCGGATATCCTGTGGAGTTAAAGAACTCGAACTCTCTATCCATGTTGTATTTTGCACGTTTCACATATTCAATGGTTGCGTGGCGCATCCAGTTGATTAAGGTCGTGTTTACCTCAACAGTGACTATCAACGGCGAAACTGGATCTATACCATATCTCAACTTTTCAGTTTCAACATTTTGCCACGTTTGGGTTTCATGATACATCGTTACTTCATAATCAAGCGGGAAGAAATACAATCGCTCAAACTCGCTTACATTACTAGGTGTATTTGTCAAAATCGCAGGTGTCACGATAAGATTTTGATGTGTTCCAGTTACTGGGTCACTGTCTAAAACTCTAACGAGCTTACCCTTAAGAACCCATATTGTGCCCTCTACGTATTGTCTGTCAGTCAAAACCCTGTGTGATAAAAGAATTTCAAAAAAATATCTCGTGTGGTTCGCACTGTATTCACTATATAAACCATAAAAGTTAGATAGCTGCAATTCCTCAATAAACGTGTTCTGGACTTTAATCAACGTATAATTTTCAGATAAGTCAACATATTCAAGCGACATAGTCAGGAAAATAGTATTTATTTCAATGTTTCCAAGAGTTGTTTGCACAACTCCAGTCTCACTTGTCCGATTAGAGATTTCACGATACCCCCAATCTGTGTTAATACCAACAGTTACTGATAAATTGGTAACTGCAATGCCTGTGTTATAGTCTCTGACTTGTATGGATAAGTATACGGGAACTGCATCTACTTGCTGGGAAACATTGATGGCTTGGGTTGGGATCGAGGTAAAGGAAATGCAGAACGCAACTAAAAATATGAATACGATTATTTGTGAAACTTTCATTCCATCCCTCTACCTCTTATGTACAATGTTCCGTCGCTGTAAGCTTCCAATTTCGCCAGTCACGGCACCTATAGCGACGAGAAATATTGTTAAAACTGTGAAGTACGTAGTGACTACCCCCCAAAATTATTACATCTATAACTAACAGAAAAATACAGATTTATGTCTTTCTGCAACGTAAAAAAGTCTCTAACCAAATAACTTCTTAATCAACTCAAATATAGATCACCAAGAGGATGGCTTGGGGATCTATGGCAAACATGGGCGATCTTACTCTTTTAGATACCCTTACAGGATGCCAATAATCTGAAAAGAAAACAGAATTAGGTTAATTTTTGTAATATTTCGTTCAATTCCTCTGAATAATTATGGATATTAAGGGGCAGATTCGGAACTTCCCCATATGTAACAAAACCTTACACCTAAAATCCCTTTAGCTCAGCTAAGAAACTGAAAGAAAAAACATTAAGGTTTGAAGAAAGCTAGCTAGCAATTGATTCTTCAATTAGACTAATTGCAGGGGAGTCATCGCTCTCATCCGTAGCGCGCGCTAAAAATCATCGCCTTTATTTTATCAATTTGTTAATGTAACTCACTAATCTATTAACTAAAAACATATCATCCATCATCATTAACATAAGACTACCAGACCCAGAGAAGGCTGTTTGTGTTAAAACATCTAAGGCGGAACTTAATTCCCTATCTAAATAGGAAAAAATTGGAAAAATTGCTGTCTGTCCATTCGTTAGTTTAAATTTTATGCATACGTTTCCATTAAAATAATGAGCAAAAGTTTCCTTAATATTATTCAATTTTATTTCTTGTTCTATTCTGAATTCGGGCTTTATTTCCTCGCTTTTTCCTGTGGCGGGATTTATGGCTTTGGCTTTGTGATGCACTTCATAAACTCTAAAGAAAACGCATCGTTGATTGGTAACAACTACTCTGTTTTTAAGTCTAACCTTATAATCCTCATCAGTAACAGTATCTAAAAGTATCTTTTCTTCATTTCCTAATCTGAACTCTTCCATCATATCTCCACCCCTTTTCTTAAATATTATAAACAAGTTACTTAAATTAGCTAAGCTAGCTAACTACTCGAAAGGATATACGCATAAAATACCCTTTTGATTCTTGCATTCTGCATGTCTACTTTGCTTATTGCTTTTCAGTACATTCAATGCAGCAATGTCAATGTGCAAGCTTTCCGTCAATTTTGGTGGTGGTGGTAGCGCAGAGCGCGCGCGCTAGCAGTCTCGTGTGCCTTCTTGAATTCATCTTCTAAAATACTCATCATGATGCCGTCGCTGTATTCGTTGTCGTAGTAATATTCATCTCTCTCGATGCCTTCCTTCTTGAAACCAAGACTCTCCCAAAATCTCAATGCTCTCTGGTTGAAGCCGACCACCCCTACCGAAATCCTATGAAAACCCAGTTGTTTGAAGGCATAGTCAAGGAGCAGACGACCAGTCTCAGTTCCATATCCTTTTCCCCAAGCGTCCTTTTCTCCAATTATTATGGTCATGTCCGTATTTCGCCAAGGTCTAAACATTCTCAACAATCCAGCCTCCCCTATTACGCGGTCACCTTTTTTAAGGACAATCGCAAACCACATCCGGTCCTTGTCAGTAAGCAAATCCTCGTACCACTTCTTAGTCTCAGCGTTACTCATCGGCGCAATTGCACCTGTTAGTTTTCTAAGTTCATCGTCATTCGACCACTTCTGAATGTAAGGTAAATCATTTATACAAAAAGGCCTCAAGTAAACCCTTTTTCCCGTCAAGGTCTTCTGTGGTGACACATTTTCTCTAATAGGCATGCTCTCACCGAACACATAATCATTGAAACCTTTTTGTATAAGATTCTTCGCGTAGTGCTTTGAGTATTTGAGCTGACTAGTGATATAGCGCGTGCTAGACACTAAGTGTCTCGGAGAGAGGGTGATAATACTTGCTGTCTGATTTCAAGATACTCTCTTTGTTTTATTTTTTACTTTGAACTGAATGCATTGATATTGCACATACTGTTCATTAACATTCTCAATAAAGTTCTTTCAATGCACAACTCAACAATCCAACTTAGTTTTGTGTGTATGTGTAATAAGAGAGAGAATGAGAGAATGATTGGAAATAAGAGTATATGTTTGGGTTTGGGATTAAAATTTAATCTTTCTCTCTCTCTCGTACGTGTTCTCGTTCTTTCCCAGATACTCCCTTGTATTCCCTCACTCCCACTTACGTATAGCGCGCGCGCACGCACGCACACAACAAGCACACGCACAAAAAAGATCTAATTAGTTTTATAATTTCCCACGCGTTAATTTTGTCCCACATTTCTTACAGTAGAAGGTTTTACCGAGAAAATCGACTTTCTCAACATAACAATTTTTACATACGGCACCACAATTAGGACACAAGTAATTACCTTTTAAGTTAAATCTGTCAGCGTGGTTGCGACATGCCGTATGCCCACAGACACCACAATGCCACCATGCTTTCTTGCCACAAATATAGCACGCTTTTCCTTCTTTTTTTGCACATTCCATACAGACAATTTTATTATTAATTTCGACCAAGCAATTCTTGCATAAGTCCTCAGTTCCGCATTCTGTGCAGACATAAGCTTCTGTTCTAGATACTGGTCGCCCACAAGTAGGGCAATTATGTCTTTTGGTGTCTCGAACAACTTCTTTCTTCATTGTATCTACAAGTACGAACGTCGTGCTACAATTGTCACAACGATACTCGTTAGTTTTTTCATTTTTTAAATGAGAAACGGAACCGCATCGAGGACAACTAATCTCAACAACAGCCATCCATTTACACGATATTATTACCGTCGTTTTCCATAATAAAATAGTGAGATAGCATGAAGTTGGCACCTATATTTTATGTTAAGTTAGCACCTACCAGAATATCTTTTTTTGGGCTGAAGGACAATACAACTAGCACATGCTTCCTCTATGACTTAGATGACATTGACCTTTTAACGTTGTAATAGTGAAATATTCGCCGAACATTGTTATCAACTGGGATCGTTAAAACAATATCTTCCTCGTCGCTTCCTTCTGTGATCCCTGATCCTTTCGCTTTTTCTGGTAATCCCTCTGACTTGAAGCTTTGCTTACTAACCAACCAGTCTTCGATACTTAATACAACGTGATGATTTAGGAGATATTCCACATTGTCCTTTTCATTTCTTACTCTCATCTCTTCATAGAGAGTCTGGCTGCCGATCACTTCTTGGACAATATCTACCAGCCCATTTTCTTCATTGGAAAATTCCAATAACCGCAACCAGAGAGCTGGCTCATGAGTACACAAAATCTCCTTCATAAGCCAAAAGAGCTCTTGCCTATCCGCAAAGAGCCTTTCACGGTCTTCGAGGCTCCAGTCCAACTCCTTAATGCGCAAATCTAAAATGTTTCTTCTTTTTTCATTCTTGATTTTTGCAAGCTCGACTTTTTTCTGAGCTTCCTTTTCTTTTTCAACTAACGCCTTAAGATCTTCGTCCATAACCGCTTTCTGGTCTATCTCAGATTCCTTTAGCAGCTCTGTATCGGAGATAGATCTTGCGAACCTTGTCTTTACTCGCTTGTATGCCTTCATCAGTCAATTTCCTTGAAATTTTTCGAAAACTAAGTGACTGGGTATCATGAAAGAGAATAATCCTTTCAGCAAGTTCTACTTCAGTCAGTTGAGACATTTCTATCATATTTTACTTAAAATTAAGACTTTAAAACATTTTCTGAGACAAAAACTCCAATCTCTAGACATTTAGAGACAGTAATCGAGTTTCTAGACAGTATAGACGCAATTTAAAGGCCCTTAGCAGTGCCTTTGACAATGTCAATGTCATTGCTAAAGCGCTGTTTTGGGGTTTTTGTGTGTATCATTTGATTTTAGACACTACTGGAAAGGGTTCTTTATGAAGCGCCCTGATTTAATGTCTCGGTATCTAACTTGAGATTTCGTTCCGACTCTGACATCTTCACGTCTCCAAGTTGCAATCACTCTTTCAGGCGGAGCCAGGATTCCATGTTTTTGGGCTTCAGCCATAAGAGTCTTCTTTTTGCTTTGGCGTACCTTTCCAATTCCGTCCTGCCCAAGAACGGAAAGCTAACTGCAACTTTGCAAAGCTTTTTATGTTTTCTGTGTCTACGACTTTTTCAAATCGCTTAAACGCTTCTGGAAATTGATCCAAGCCGATCACCTAAAGAAATAGTGTAACCTCTTTTCACTAAGCCAGTGTCATAGATGACTTTCTCCATTTTAATGGGAAAATCTGTAGGGTAAGATTCTAGAACGCGTACCAATCGTTGAGGCGGTCTTTTCTTTTTATTGCTCGTTCTCAATGTTGCCTTTAATCTTTTGACCGTGTAATAGAAAAACGAATAATCTATGATTTCAAGAGAGTCTACAAGGATGCGGAGGAACTTTTTGAAAGTAACACTTGAAAAACACCATGCGCGGTAAGAGCCTTCGGCATCACTTACGATGTAAATGTGGCTAAGATTATTTTTCCTTTGAACCCTTATCAAAATCCTTGAAGCTTCTTCTAGATTGCAGTTTTCAAGATCCCACATTACTATATGTCTGCCATCTGACAGCAGAGACGTTAAGCCTTCCAAACTCTGAGTCTTAGCCAGCATAAAGAAAAATGTCCATCCGAACTTCACAATCCTGAAATTAAACCTCATTGTTGCTTCCACCTGACTGTCTTTGTACCTACATTAAACTCAACAATTCCCAGAGTGTTTAGGTATTGAATGTAATCTTCCAGAATCGTTCTGACCTTCAGGCATTCACCGTTTTTGGCAAACCACTTAACTATGTAGACAAAAGACACTTCTTTCTCTGAATAGATGTAAAAAGCACATCTTTGTAGGAAATCCCACCTACGTCTAGAACCTGCAACTACAGGTTCTGGTCCAAGTCGCTCATTCAAATATTGTTTGATTTTTCTGTCCTCATCCGTTGTACAAAGGATTTCATTTAAATTCTCGTTTTCAGCCTTCACATCTTAGCCTCCCTGACACTACCTATCATTTTCTTTAGGTTTGTAGATTTTCCAGTTGGTGGTCTTCTGGCACTCAATTCTTCCTTCAAGCGTTAATTCGGTTAGGATTTGACGCGCAGTCGACCACGAAACATTCAGGTTTTTGGCTAAATCCGAGACACTGATCGCTAATGTTGTTTGATTTAGAAATCGCAGAGCATCTGCCTTCAGCCTCTCGGTTAAACCCAATCGCATCTTTATATCACCATAATCTGAAGATATTGTATCTGCAACCGAGTCGGTTTTTCGGTGGTCAAATTGAAAGAAGTATACAAAGGCGGGCATGTGACTTTTGAGAGCTCAACAGAGATCGAATTGCCTACGAACAAAGAAGGTGTGTACATTTTAATAAAAGATAATGTAACGCATAAAGGTAATTCAGGAGAGAAATCAATAATAGCCTATTTCAGAATCCCATTTAGAAGTTACACTTTCTTCAAGTATCCAGATTACTCTGTTCTAATACAATTTATGAGGAAATCTATTTTTGTTAAATTCAATTTTGCAGATTTGGTTCAAGTGAAGCAGTGGTTGGAAACTACTTTGAATATAAGTCTTAAACTCAAGAGTTTCTTTCTATACCGTAGTCTAATGCGAAGTCACGGTTCTTGTAGATTGGTTCTTGGGCTTTTTGTTGCTGAAATTGAGTTTGAATTAAAGAATGGTGGTTCTGGAGAATATCTTTCGTTGGGTGAGATCGAGTGGCAGGAGTTAATGACTATAGTTACATTAAATGAACTTCAAATGTCTTATACTGCGGACATTATTAAAATCGGAGACTAATTTGAAACTAGCTCGTTATTGGCTCGATGATGATTCTTCCATTCTCAACCCAAATATGAATTTGGTCTCCAGCTTTAAGTGAAAGAGAGCGTTCAACATCTTTTGGTAGTCGGAGAACTAAAGTTCGCCCTGATTCACTCAGGGTTCTTTTCAGTTTAAGACTCATTCACTACATCCTCATTACTTTAGCATCACAAGATTTATAAATTATTTTTGCGTTATGATTATGTGATGAAAAGAGGGTGATATAATGGTTCGTGGTACAAAAATCTTACGATTGACATTAGATGGTTATGGTTCTTATTTGGGTAGGGGAGAAGGCTGTTTTGAATCTCGAGATAAGACGGGAAATATTACTCGTTATCCACATTTTGAAAAGGAAATAGGCGAATGCATCCTCAGGAGTGGAAATTACGTTTCAGTTGACGCTTTAATTGACCTTGCATTATGGAATATCGACACTTATATCATGACAAAGAAAAACAGGGTTGTAGCAGTTCTGAAAAACATTGAAGACGATAGTCATGTCAAAACTCGGATAGCGCAGTATCAAGCTCTGAAGAATGGAAAGAGCGTCTATATCACTAAACAATTAGTTTTATGCAAAATTGAGGGACAGAGGAGAGTTTTAAGGAAATATGGTTTATTGCCTATTGATCCAAATTTAGAAAGCCATATCGAAAGGTTGGAATCGTCTAGGAATGAATCTTTCAGAAGGAAAATTAATGGTCTTGAAGGAAAGTCTTCTGAACACTACTTTAACCAGATTTTCAGCTTATTTCCTGAAAAGATTAGACCTAAAAGAAGAATGACATACAAGGCTTACGATGGAATAAACAACGTTTTCAATTTTGGATACTATGTATTGCGATGTAGAGTTCATAAGGCGCTGTTGAAGGCAAAACTTGAACCTTACTTAGGCTTCTTGCACAGTGTACAGTTTGGCAAGCCTAGCTTAGTATGCGATTTCCAAGAATTGTACCGTTACCTCATAGACGATTTATTGATAGAACGCTGTTCTAGGTATCATAAGAACGACTTCGTGCTTGTAACAGATTTTATGATGCATCTCAGAATGGGAAAAAAGATTCATTTATGCGAATATGAAACTAATGAATTGGCTGAGGCTCTAGGGTTATTGTTTGAACGTATGGTTGATATTCCGAGAATCAAGGTTGGGAAGAGACAAACGCTGAATACGTTGATTAATGAAGAAGCCTTGCTGTTCGCTAAGTTTCTGAGGAATGAAAGGGAAACATGGATTCCGAGAACTGTTTTGCCTTAAGGGGTGTTCTTATCAGTCTTTTCTAAATTCCTTTCTGCCCTTTCTCTTCGTGCAATCAATTCTGGCTGATTAAGAACCTCTAATATCCTTTTTGCTGGTATGACAATTGCGATGCCCATATTAACTTTTCCAAAAAGTTCTTCATTCATCAATAAATCATTCTTCATATATGGAGGGATTTCCCAATGCCCATGCATTAGTCCAAGGAAGTAATAACGACGTCCCGATATCGCTCGAACAAAAGCAGGAGAACCACTCAAGCCTCCAATAGATCTGGCTTCGATTAAATATGCCTCGATGTTACCCAGATCTGTGGGAATGATTTCATCAGGCATCATGGCGATATTACCCATTCGTACTATCGGAAGATTTCTTTGAGAGCCGCTCACATGAGCAAATAGACCCGTAATAAATACTTCATCGCCGACACCAATATTTTCTTTTTGTATTATGTCATCCGAGAGAAACAGATCAACTGGGACAAACTTGTATTCAACATTCAAAGGTGGAGAGTAGGGTAAGACTGCAATGTCAACCGAGCTATCAGTAGGATGAGAAAACCATCTTACCTCATCAAGTTGGAGTGGCATTGATTTTCCGTCTTTGGTGTTTATTCGGAGATAAGATATTTTGTTTTCTAGCTTATCAGCAACATGCTTAGCGGTTACTAAATAACAAATCGACCTACCTTTTATACTCAAAGGCATAGCTACAAAGAAAGCAGTACCCGTAAAACTCACTTGACCAGTTGAGTTAGGAAGACCAATGAATGCAACACATTGGCGAACTTCCTCTGGAACTCGCACAGCAATATAACCTTCTAAGTCACATAAGTATTATCTAGTTATATATGGTATGTGCGTGGTCTTCATGGTGGTAACAAAACTTCGGTTCAAATTACGCCGCCCGCACCAAAGTATACATACACAGTTCAATGTGTCTAGAATCTAGTGTTTTTTTGTGCGTGTGCTTGTTGTGTGCGTGCGTGCGCGCGCGCTATACGTAAGTGGGAGTGAGGGAATACAAGGGAGTATCTGGGAAAGAACGAGAACACGTACGAGAGAGAGAGAAAGATTAAAATTTAATCCCCACACACACTAATTCTCTTATACGCTCTTGCTTTCCTTCTCTCATTCACTCACATACATACACTCTCTCTAAAAAACACAAACAAAAAACACACACAAATAGCTAGCTAGAAGCACGAAAAACTGCCCAACGTCCAATACTAGAAATCAAAATCAAAGATGGGGAAAATTTTTATATGATCAATTACTATTGAAAAGTGATGACGATCAAAGTCAAGGATTTAATGGCAAAGAACGTTGTAACCATTGATGTTAACAAGACTATTATTGACGCTGCAGTCCTAATGTCGCAGAATAACGTAGGCGACTTGGTGGTCATAGAGAACAATGCGCCCGTCGGGATCGTCACTGAACGGGATTTTGTACGGAGAGTCTTAGCGGAGGGAAAATCGGCGGACACTAGAGTTTCAGATGTGATGAGCACCCCACTCAGAGTAATAGATTCAGAAACTCCGATTAAAGAAGCTGCTAGAAGAATGGTCAACAAGAAAATCCGACGCCTTCCTGTAATAAAGGATAACAAGTCGGTTGGAATAATAACCGCCACAGACTTCGCTAGATACCTAAGCAAGAAAACTCTCACCGACGACATACTTGAAGCAATAGGACGAAATCACTACCCAACTCCTGATGTCTTCGAAAAATAGCGGAAGCATCAGGCCCAATCCAAAAAGTGTCGTAAGCCTCAACGTCAAAAGATTAATTCTAAGGGCTTTGAAGCTGAGCTACCTGGCTAATTTTTGTATTAATGCTGTGAAACAATCTTTGGGGTAGACTTCTACTGGGTCTCGGGTTTCATAGTCCTCAAGACCATAACTAATAAGTCAGTTTTGGACCATTCGGAGACAACCTTATCAAGGGGATCCTTTCTTTTGACAAAGCCAACGCATGGAAGGGAAAAAATGTGACCAACTCCTCTACGGAGCGCGCGCTACTGGATAGTCAAAGGAACCAAACGAATCTAAGGGAATTATTATGACAGATCCACTCTTGTTTGCCTTCAGCGTTGGGATGATTGCCATTTTGGCAGCGTCTTATATCACTCGTTGGATTCTTAAAAAAGATTCTGGCACAGCTCGCATGCGAGAAGTGAGTAGATACATTGTAATAGGAACAAACGTCTACCTTAAGAGACAATTAAAAACTATTATTCTTGTCATTCCTTGGTTAGTTATAATAATTCTCTTCGTTTTCAATTGGACTACTTCGTTATCTTTTGTTTGTGGTGTCCTTCTCTCCTTATTAGCAGGGTACATCGGCATGAACGTTGCAGTAAGAACAAACGTAAGAACAGCAAACGCTGCTGTACTTTCACCAAGGGAAACTTTGAGAACGGGCTTCCTTGGAGGTTCAGTTATGGGTCTGGTGGTTCCAGGTATAAGTCTTGTTGCGCTATTCCTGTTGCGAACCGCCTTGAATGATATTTCAGCGCTTGTAGGGTTTGGATTTGGAGCAAGCCTCACGGCATTGTTTGCACAAATCGGAGGGGGCATATATACAAAGTCAGCCGATGTTGGAGCCGATTTGGTGGGTAAGATCGAAATGGAGATTCCAGAGGATGACCCGAGAAATCCGGCCGTGATCGCCGATTTGGTTGGCGACAACGTAGGCGATTGCGCTGGGCGAGGTTCAGATTTATTCCAGACTTTTAGTGACGACATAATAACTGGTTCGTTGATGGGTGTTCTCTTCATTTCGAGATACGGCCCCAATGGAGTAGTATTTCCATTCATCCTAGAAGCTGTTGGTGTTCTAGCTTCCATGTTTGGAATATCTTTAGTTAGACAGTGGAAGGGGATAAGCGCCACAGGATCTTTGGTTATCGGTCTCATGGTTACAGCCGTCCTCAGCTCGATTGGCTTGTTCTTTTTGACCAAGTTTTTTTTGAATGATGTGACACTATTCTTTGCAGGTTTGCTTGGTGTTGCAGCAGTACTCGTTTGTGTCCTAGTTACACTGCACTATACAGGTCTGGGGCGTGGGCCTGTACATCATGTCGCTGAATCCTCGCAAGCAGGCCCTGCCATAAACTTGATAACTGGCATATCGACTGGATTGGAAACTCCCTTGCTTCCGATGATCGCAGTTTTGGCTGCTGTAGTACTTTCTTTCATGCTCACTGGCGAGTCTCTCTATGGACTAGTCATAACAAATATTGGCACGGATTTTGCTATTGCGTTCATTATGGCTGCTGATACGTTCGGCCCAATAATTGATAATGCTGCGGGAATAGCTGAAATGTCTGGAATCTCAGTACAAGCTTCTGAAACCTTGAGTTCTCTAGACGCCGTTGGCAACACTATGAAGGCTGCAACCAAGGGCTATGCCATGGCATCAGGCACAGTTACCGCCTTCTTAATTTTCGCAACCTATTTCGCGACAGCCAATATCTCTGTAATCTCAGTCGCATCTCCATACCCCATTGCTGCACTGTTCCTGGGCGTAGTCTTGCCTTTACCATTAGCCTCTCTGACGATAGGAGCGACCGCCGACGGGGCTTTCAGAATGGTTGATGAAGTACGACGCCAATTCAAGGAGATCGTTGGACTAAAAGAGGGCAAAGGTACTCCTGATTATGCCAAATGTGTTGATATAGCAACAAAAATTGCACTAAGCAAAATGTTGGTGCCGGGACTCATTTCAATAGCGACTCCCATCGCTGTGGGCATGTTCTTCGGTCCAACCGCGTTGGGAATGTTGCTCATGGGGGCTATAGCTTCCGCTTCCATGTTGGGCTTCTTCTTCAACAATACAGGCGCCCTACTAGACAATGCCAAGAAACTAGTTGAAAGTGGACTGTACGGAGGAAAGAAATCAGACACACATAGGGCAACAATAATTGGCGACACCGTAGGAGACCCGCTGAAAGACGTCGCAGGCCCATCTGTCCTCATATTCATGAAGCTTCTAGGCATGACCGCCTTACTTATGCTTCCAATATTGACAGGATCATAGACAGAATCCTGAGGATTAAATTAGTTTTCTTATTATATCCAGCCAAAGCCAGTGAGCTGAAGCTATCAACAAAAGCACGCGCTAGCTTAGCTGATGTCTCTAATCTGTCATTGGTTTTCTAGATTGGCAACTCTCGGCGTCCATGTTTTTCGTTCATGTCTCAGAAATTTGGCGAATAACAAAGCCTCTTCGTTAATCAAGGTTTCAATAGTTTATCTCTTATCTAAATGTAATTTTGGATTGGAGCCTTAAATCTGAGTTAGTACAATCTTTATTCGATGAAGCAATTAAGGAAAGTTGGAACGCCCGAGAGAATGGGTCCTAAACGAAGAAATCGTTGAAATACATAGACTCATTACTGAACTAAAAATGCAAAATCCCAAGGCTCATTGGTCTGACATTGAACGTATGCTGAAAATCCAACTAGAACAACAGGAAAAAGGAGACCTCCTATCAAAGTTCGATAAGCTTTGTGGCTTAGCGAAGCAAATCATTCCATTTCCCCCACGATGCATCTGTGGACGTAGAGTATACTCTTACACTCATAGAGTGGAAAAAGAAAACGAGCATTCTTGGGAAATTCTTGCCAGATGTGTAAACCCAAACTGCCGTTATGAGAGAAGATACTTACCTTCAGCAATCACTTATAAGTGGTCACGTCCTAAACCAGCATCCAGAGAAATGCCACCAACTAACTATGAGATGGATGGGCAGTTAGTAGAAAAACCAAAATAATTGTGTACGGTATTATTGAGAGACGTTTTTAGTAGACTCCTCATAATCCAGTATACGCGAAAGATTTGGCAAAACCTCAACGATATATTGGGGGGAAGCCCTGTTTTTTGCAGGGTCGAATTTATTAAAAAACTATATTATTGAGAGAGGCTCGTTTTCTAACTTTTTTAAGAGCAACAACATGTGAAAAATTCTGGGAGGTTGCCAGCGTATTTTCGAAGTTTCTCAGATGGAGTTTGCAGTGTGAAGGATGTTGTTAAAACAGCACAAACAAAAAGGCTGAACATATTTGCAATTACAGATCATTTCAATGAATTCCACGAATTGCCAAAGAGAATGCCCAAAAGTCAACTTAAGACTTATTTGAACACCTTGAATGATGCAGGGGTCATAAAGGGAGTTGAAGCGGAGATTCTATCCGATGGTGTTTCGATCTCCAAGCAGAGGGCAAACATTTGCGCTTTGGTTCTCGGAGGGCTTCACATACTACATGATAGAGTCTTTTGGTACGATAATCAACCTATACTCAGCATAGTGAACCGTGTAAGGTTGACGCTGTTATTACGAGTCTGCCATACTCGAACGCCATCTCAAGACAAGGTGGAAAGCCCACCCTACAGCCTCTGTTGGTGACGCGTACACAACGGTTGATTTGGACGATCCAGACGTTGATAAGGTTCTTGCGGCTCTCAAGGCTGGCAAAGCAGGTTACGCAGGCAGGATTTCTCCTCTCTCCATTAGGTTCAGGATAGGATTAGGTTACGCGATCTCGACGGTTCTAGGTGGTTGAACACCAGTGAGCTAGCTTGTCCTTCGTTCGTTGATTCATCACACTGTGATAGCATATTGATTCTCATTAGTGCTTTATCTTAAACTATCATTCATTTTTTCTAACACTGAAGTGGGATTGCTCGAGTACTCCTGTAAGTTGGAAGTAACTGTTGGATGCAAAAGCTATCGCCTTAAATTTTGTCAAATCGGCAAAACCATCCTCGCCCATGATCTCTTCGTCTAGATGGACTGCCAAAGTTTCTCCAGCGAAGACATCTCGGTCCATATAGGGATAATGTATTACATCTAGGACTTTACATTCAATGTTTACTGGGCACTCCTTAACAAGTGGGGGCTTCACATACTTGGCGGGAAGTGGGGTTAAACCCGTCTCAGTGAACTTGTCAACCGATTTCCCTGACACACATCCACAAAAATCAACTTGCTCCAAGATTTCACTTTTAGGAAAATTGACCACGAACTCCCTTGTGGCATGGATAAGTCTATTCGTGTATGTTGCAGGCCTAAATCCGACAGCAACGATTAATGGATTAAGAGATAACATGTATACCTCTCCGGCTGTAGCGACGTTAGGCTTTCCCTGTTCATCAGCAGAGGTTACAAGAGCAGCAGGGGTAGGAAAGACAACACGATAGTTCTTCACGATTTTCTTCAACTCAACCACCAGATCTAAAGGTATTTACTATCTATTGATATAAAGAAGTCAGTCATTCATTTTTAACTGGTTGCTGTGCTAGCTGTGACAGTTTTTCCGATAACACGAATATCAGACTCACCTGATATGAATTAAAAAAATACTGAGATAATAACCCATTTTATTAACGATTGAGTCTTAGTATTCTTGCTAGATTAGTCAGCTATAGACATTATCAGCAATAACATCATCTATAATGTGTGGTTTCCTCTAGTCTATCTAGCCAAGATGACTATCATCTGAGGTAGGTGATGTTTCATTCTTTAGGTTTCTGAGCTCTTAATTAAGAAAAAAGGAGAGGTAGTTTACTTCCATTTTACGGTGCAGCCAACGGGTTCCGTATCTTGTACCGAGACTTTCTGTCCTTTCAATATAGCGTCTATGGCGTCTCTCAAGTAATATTGTTGTATCTTGTCTGGTTCGTAAACGTTGTCGTCGATTCTGCCGTGATAACGAAGAACCCGTTTCTTGTCAAAGACAAAGACTTCAGGTGTTCTTTCAGCTCCGTACAATCTGGCTACGCTTTGGGGTTCGTCCCTCAGATAGGGAAAGTTAAAGCCTTTCTCTTTAGATCGAACTTTCATGTTCTTGAAGCTGTCTTCAGGATATTCCTTGTCGTCGTTGGGGTTAATAGCAACAAGCACAACCTCTTTGTCCTTGTAGTCTCTCTGAAGCTCAACGAACCTGTCCTCGTAAGCCCTAACAGTGGGACAATGGTTACAGCTGAACATGACTATGACAATCTTCTTTTCCTTGAAATCTTTCATGCTGTACGTGTTGCCGTCGACGCCAGGTAACTGGAAGTCAGGCGCAGGGTCTCCAATCTTCAGATTTGCCATAATTTATCCTCCGCTATAGAAAAACGAGAAACTGCTAATTAACCTTTTAAAAGTAGTCAATCTCTTCTTAGATCACCTTTTAATCACTTCTTCTGACGTAGCCCTAAGCGTAGGGTTAATTAGGCTTCATGAGGTGCAAGAAGTGACCGTTAATGGAAACTAAAAGCGATGATGGTAAACGGTTTCGAGCTTCCGTTGAGAAAATGGTAACAAATTATGCTGAACGAAGCTCGTTCTTTCTAAATCCTGACGATGTAGTAGTCAAGAACATTATCTCAGGGCTCGTTAGAAACAGAGTGAAATATGGGTACGCATATTGTCCATGCCGAAAGGTGAAGGGAATCCCCAAGGAGGACTCGAGAAACATCTGTCCATGCCGAACGCATAAGGAAGAGATCACTCGTCAGGGAACCTGCGAATGCGGACTCTTCGTCAGCAAAGCCTACTTCGAAACTATGAAAAAGTAAGAAGTGGCAGCAAGGTAATACGGTTTTGCGTGCTTCGACGCCGTAAGATAAACTTTGGTCCGGTGCTGAGAATGTGACACGCTCAATCTCAGTTTCAGTCAGCACGACGCCAGCATTTCAGTTGCAGTTAGCCTAAGCCAACTGTTCCCGAAAAAATTAACCGCCGACTCTACTTCCGTGACTTCAGTTATCTTTTCCCTTGCTACCACATAAAGGTGGTTTTCCGCCACTTAAGAACGTTCTACAGCAAATGATTCGATTGAAAACAGATATGTTTAGACTCAGCTTACTAGAAGCTTCTTTGCAAATTCACTCCCAAATTCAAAGCACTTTTGGGTTTCTTCTTTTGTTGGTGCCCAGTTGACAGCTAGCCCAGGCATAATGATTGAGATGCCTGCGTCTTTGAGTATGGCTCCCATGTCTCTTATGGATCCTCCTCCCCATCCGTAGGAACCGAAGGTTGCACTACTTTATTCTTGGGTCTAAGACCCTTTAGATCAGTTAAGAAAGGTCCAATTGTTGGAAGCATACCATTGTTTATGGTTGATGAACCTAACAGTAGTCCTTTAGTTTCGAGCAGTTCCGCGATTATATCGCTCCTGTCAGAGTAAGGTAGCCTGAAAAGCTTAATATCAATCCCCTCGCTTCTTACGCCTTCTAATATGGCATGGGCCATTTTTTCTGTGCTTCCCCACATTGTGTCGTAGACAATGAGGACTCTCTTTTCTGATTCTCCCTTTGCCCAGCGAAGATATGCTTGAACTATCTTCATAGGATCTTTACGCCAAATAATCCCGTGACTTGGTGCAATCATCTTTATACTGAGATTCTGCTTAACGAGCTCTTCAATCTTTCTCGCAACTAACGTACTGAGTGGCCACAAAATGTTTGCATAGTATTTACCTGCTTCCTCCATGATTATGTGCGCATCCACCATGTCATCGAACCGGTAAGATGTCGCGAGATGTTGCCCGAATGCGTCATTAGGCATAAGCAAAGCATCCTTCTCAACATACGTGAACATGCTATCTGGCCAGTGCAGCATAGGAGCCTCAATAAATCTTAGTGTTCTGTCGCCGAGGCTAATCTCATCGCCAGTCTTCACGACTTGAAAGTTCCAATCTCCAAAATAGTGCTTCTGCAACCCGATTTTACATTTAGCCGTGCCAAGAACGTTCGCCTTTGGCGCAAGCTTCAAGATGTCACTTATGGCTCCAGAATGATCTGTTTCTACATGGTTAGCTATGACATAATCAATCTTTCCAGGATCCACAATTTCCTTAATCCTATCTATCATTTCGCCAGCAAATGGCTTATAGACTGAGTCTATAAGAGTGATTTTTTCGTCAAGAATAAGATAGGCATTGTAGGTTGTTCCACGATGTGTAGAGTATGTGAATCCATGAAAATTCCTAACGTTCCAGTCAACGGCACCTACCCAATAAATATTCTCCACCAATTCAACTTTTGGCATTTTATTCACCCCGTCCTCCTTTGCTAAGGGATATTTATTCCGTCTCTCTTAATTATCTAATAATATGCAATCGTGGCTAAAAACTTAGTTGTTTTAGAAGATAGAGCATATAGAAACAAAACTAAATCCGGAAAAAGGCGAATGCTAATCTGTTATCCATTTTACGAAAATTTCAAATAATTCGTTTTCTTCCATCTTGATTCGTGGTGTTATTATGGGAAGTGTTGAAAGGAAATTTACACTGGCAGAACTGAAACAATATGACGGAAAAGATGGAAGACCAGCCTACATCGCTTACAAAGGCAAAGTTTACGATGTTACGGATAACTACATGTGGTTAGATGGTGAACATCAAGGGGAACACTGGGCAGGAAGAGATTTGACCGAAGAAATAGCCAATGCGCCGCATGGAGAAGAAAACCTCAACTTCGTTAAACTCATTGGCATACTAGTTTCATAATAAACTAATCCCCCATAATAACTCTAGCTCAGCTAGTTAGCTTTATAACGCCGTTATTGTACTATACTGACGGTGATAGATTCAATGAATGTCTATGACTCCGTCTTGAAAACAATAGGGAACACTCCCCTAGTTCGACTAAACCGAGTAACAGCTGACTTAGACTGCACTGTGTTAGCAAAGCTTGAATCCCGCAATCCGGGGGGCAGCGTAAAGGATAGAATATGCCTCAGCATGATATCTGAAGCAGAAAACACAGGGGTGATCAACAAGGAAACAACGATAATTGAACCTACCAGTGGAAACACCGGAATCGGCCTTGCTATGGTCGCAGCTGTAAAGGGTTATCGCCTAATCTTGACCATGCCAGACACCATGAGTATTGAACGCCGTAACATTTTGAAGGCCTTTGGCGCGGAGCTTGTCCTCACGCCTGGAGCGGAAGGGATGAAAGGCGCTGTGAAGAAAGCAGAAGAGTTAGCAGCAACTATTTCCAATTCGTTCATTCCTCAACAGTTCAAAAACCCGGCTAACCCCAGAATTCACAGGGAGACAACAGGACCAGAAATTTGGAACGATACCGATGGAAAGGTCGACATCTTAGTTGCAGGAGTTGGAACCGGTGGTACTATCACAGGCGTAGCTCAATACATTAAACCTTTGAAACCTAAGTTTAAGGCCATAGCTGTGGAACCTGCCAACTCTCCTGTTTTAAGCGGCGGAAAACCTAGTCCGCACAAAATCCAAGGCATAGGTGCGGGTTTCATACCAGATGTTCTGAGGCTTGATTTAGTTGATGAAATTATCAAGGTAAAAGATGAAGATGCCATGCAAACTTCTCGGCTACTCGTTAAGAAGGAAGGCTTACTCGTGGGAATTTCCGCAGGGGCAGCAGTTTTTGCTGCCTTAGAGGTGGCTAAACGACGGGAAAGTGAAGGCAAACTCTTAGTGGTTGTCCTTCCAGATACGGGAGAAAGGTATCTCAGTACTTCACTATTTCAGGAAACTCAGGGTGTTTCTAATCCTTCCATCTAGGCTATCTTGAGGAAGAGAGATGAAGTTGAATCAATCAAAAAACTTTAAAGAACAAGATCAGGAAGCACTTTATGTTTGGAGCCCAGAGCAGATGCTGGAGACGATAATGAAGGGGCAAGAGACTGTTGAAGATAACTGGGTCGAGGAAGGCTTACCAAAACTTACCGATGAAATCATGGAAAACTACAAAAAGTATGGAGGCATAAACCACCTAGGAGGAAAAGATCTACCCTCAAAAGAAATTGTCATAGAGATCTTAGAAGATTTCCTAACCATCATTTTCCCAGGTTATTTAGGAAGAGCGGAAGTTACCAGATCAAATATCAAATACTTCTTAGGCAACATCTTACATTCCACCTATTCACGTCTCGTGGTAGAGGTTGAGAAAAGCCTAAAATATGCCTGCAGAAAGGTCAAGGAATGTCCTGAAGATGTCTGCCAAAGAAGAGCCCAGGTGGTTGTAAAAGAACTTCTAGAGAAGATTCCTGAAATCAGAATCTCTCTTAGAGGAGATATCCAAGCGGCATATGACGGAGATCCTGCTGCAAAAAGCATAGACGAGGTCATACTAAGTTATCCATGCGTCCATGCAATTGCTACATATAGGATAGCACATGAGACTCTATGTTAGAGGTGTCCCTTTAGTGCCTAGAATAATGAGCGAATATGCCCACTCTAAAACAGGCATAGACATCCATCCGGGGGCAAGAATTGGCAAGAACTTCTTCATCGACCATGGAACAGGAGTGGTCATAGGAGAAACCGCAGAGATTGGAGACGATGTCAAAATCTACCAAGGAGTAACCCTAGGTGCCTTAAGCTTTCCAAAAGATGAGAAGGGAGAGATCATTAAAGGCAGAAAAAGACACCCAACAATCGGAAATAATGTTATAATCTATTCAGGCGCAACCCTTCTTGGGGCTGAAGCAATCATTGGAGATGATGCTGTTATCGGGGGGAACGTGTGGATAACATCCTCCATTCCTTCCGGCACCAAGGTAACAATAGTTCCACCCGAACACACCATTAAGCATTCAGGTTCGACAGCATCAAAGGAGTAGTGGATCGTGAAAAGAGTATATGTGGATTACGCTGCCACAACACCCTTAGACCCGAGAGTTCTTGAAGCCATGAAACCGTATTTTACTGAAGTCTATGGCAACGCGTCCTCTATAAACACGTTCGGATTAGAGGCCAGACAGAGCTGTCGAAGACGCTAGGAAAATTGTGGCAGGATTGATGAACGCTGAACAAGAGGAATTGATCTTCACAGGAAGCGCAACAGAAGCTAATAACCTAGTCTTAAAGGGATTTGCCTTCAAAGAGGGAAAGCAGAAAGCTCACATAGCAATCTCCACCATAGAACATGATTCAATTTTAAACTCAGCCAAGTGGTTGGAAGGACAAGGATTCAAGATAACTCAAATACCTGTAGACAGATACGGCTTACTAGATATGGGAACGCTAACAAATGCTCTGAGAAGTGGCGTTTCTCTGGTTTCGATTATACATGCCAACAACGAGATCGGCACCACTCAACCAGTAAAAGAGATCGGAAAATTGTGCCATGAGTACGATGCCTACTTTCACACAGACGCCGCCCAAAGCTTCGGAAAGATTCCTATGGATGTCAAGGAGATGAACCTCGATTTTATGACCGCAAACGCCCATAAGATCTATGGACCAAAAGGAGTAGGAGCCCTCTTCTTAAGTAAAGAAGCAACAAAGATTGAGCCACTGTTACATGGAGGAGGCCACGAGTTCGGCTTAAGGTCCAGTACAGAAAATGTCCTAGGCATAATAGGCTTCGCTAAAGCTGTTGAACTCAGAAAAGAGGAGATGAACTCAGAGGCTAAAAAGACAAACGAGTTAAGAAACCGTATTGTAAAAGGTGCTATAGAGATTGAAGAAACCTACCTCAACGGCCACCCAACCAAGAGGTTGCCCAATATAACTAACTTCAGGTTCTCTTACATCGAAGGCGAATCTTTGCTTCTTTTACTGAACGATGAAGGTATCGCAGCCGCTACAGGCTCAGCTTGTTCATCAAGATCCCAAGAGCCAAGCCATGTGCTGTTAGCCTTAGGTTTGAGTCCTGAAGAAGCCCGTGGAAGCCTTAGGCTATCCTTGGGAAAGTACAACATAGAGGAAGATGTTGACTACATCCTAGAAGTTTTGCCTAGAGACTGTTGAAAAACTAAGAGAAATATCACCCTTAGGTAAGAACGTTCAATAACAGAATGATGCAAAATAAGTGGAAATGTGATTTATGCCTAAAAGCGATAAAGATCTTTCAGATGAGGAACTGAAGTTCTATTCACGTCAGATAGTTCTTCCAGAAATTGGCTATAAAGGGCAATTGAGACTCAGGAATGCTAAAGTCTGCATAGTTGGCTTAGGAGGTCTTGGTTCTCCAGCAGCGTTACAGTTGACTGCTATAGGTGTGGGTCATCTCCGTCTCGTTGACTATGATGTTGTCGAACTCTCAAACCTACAGAGGTAACACCTCTACAGTGTAAACTTTTTGGGATATCCAAAGGTTGAAGTTGCGGCTGAAAGACTACATGAATTGAACCCCAGCATAGAAATTGAACCCTTGCCTTTAGCCTTGAACAAAGACAACGCTGAAGACCTTGTTAAAGGCATGGATATCATAGTTGACGGCTTGGACCGAATGACACCACGCTACATTTTGAACAGAGCATGCCAAAAACTCAGGGTGCCATATGTTTTTGCAGCTGCAATCATGACATTTGGCAACGTATCCACAATAATACCTAGTAAGACTCCATGCTTAGAGTGTTTTCAGGGAAATCTCAACGATGACATGCTACCAAAATGTGCTATTGTTGGTGTCCACCCATCGATATTGAGCATCATAGCCAGCGTTGAGGTATCCGAAGCTATAAGGATCATTCTCGGAGAGAAGCCTCTTCTAGCGAACAAGATACTTCACTGCGACATCGGAAACCTAGAGTTTGAGAAGATAGAAATCTCAAAAGCTGGGAATTGTCCAGTGTGTACGCTCAAAACCATCTAATGCTCCGATGCAACTTGAGCAAAAACTGGTTTCTGAACTCTGTGGAAGAGAAGGAAAAAGGGTCTTCGTCATCGCGCCGAATAGAAATCTCGAACTGAATATAAATGAATTACACAACGCCCTTAAAAACAATGGTTTTGAAATCAGAGTTAAGGCTAAACTTGGCGTAACATTTCACAACCGGTTAGATAAGGTGGCTAGCGTATTAAGGAGCGGCATAATGATAATTGAAGGCGCAAAAAGCGACATAGAGGCCTATAAATTTTACAGTGAGATAATAATTGACGAATTGAAGATTTCTCGTTCATTAGTAGAATAGATTGAAGATAACCTATGACCATAAGTTTAGCTAGAAAGTAGAAAAGTTTGCCTGAAAAAGAGACAAGAGAGAAATATCCAATCGAAGCGTGTGGGCTTCTATTCGGGAAGCTAAGCTACTAAATAGCAGAGATAACTGGTTTGACGCTAATTGGGTTCTCGCTAGAGGAAGGCGATTCAACATATATGCGAATCCTGAAAGAATCGTGATCAACAAAGATTTATAAGAATCCCAAGAAAAGCATAAATATAACGACGTTATATTTATTTATGGCGATCTAAACTGTCTCCAGACATTAATCCCGACCGAGCTCTGGACTGTATCGGACTTTATTGCCCAGAGCCTGTCTTTAGAACTCGTGTGGAACTAGATAGAATGGCTGCAGGAGAGGTTCTAGAAGTGGTCGCTGATGATCCGGCAGCAGAGGAAGACATAAAGAGTCTGATTAAGCAAATTGGGCATGAAGTACTGAAAATAAGTAGAGAAGGCGAAGTCCTACGATTTCTCATCAGAAAAGTTGGAAAGGTGAAAGTAGTTGAGTGAGAAAAAGAAGATATTATATGTCGTAACAAGTGGTGTAGACACTCCAGAGCGTACTTACGCGCCCTTTATCCTGGCAACCACGGCCGTAGCAATGGGAATAGACGCTACTATATACTTTCTTATAAAAGGGGTTACCATTGTCAAACAGGGAGAAGCGGAAAAAATCAAGATGGGAGATTTTCCATCCTTAAAGCAGATAATGGATCAAGCAGTGAAGGCGGGGGTAAAGCTTGAGGTCTGTGAACAGAGCTGCATGCTTCTCGGATTGAAAAGAGGAGATTTCGTAGAGAAGGCCAAAGTAGTGGGTGCAGCAACTCTTAATGACAGAATCTTGGACGCGGATGCTGTTCTAAGTTTCTGACTTTGAAAGGAGTTATTCGGTAATGCGAAGAGTTTATATGGATCATGCGGCTGGAATGCCCGTTGATGAACATGTTCTTGAAACTATGAGGCCGTATTTCACTCGAAATTATGGCAACCCTTCATCTGTTCATTCTTTTGGTAATGAGGCGAGAAATGCAATTGGCGAAGCTCGCGGTAAGGTTGCAGGATTAATTGGAGCTGAGAAAGAGGATGAGGTCATATTTACTTCTGGTGGCACGGAAAGCAACAACTTAGCCATAGAAGGTCTAGCTTATAGAAACAAGTCCAAAGGAAACCACATTATCACCAGTTCTATTGAGCATATGTCCGTAATAAACACGTGCAAAGATCTCAGTAAGCAAGGTTTCGAGGTAACATTTCTTCCAGTTGATAAATATGGAATAGTGGACGTTCGAGTCTTGGAAAGGGAGATCACAGGACAAAACGATTCTAGTCTCCATAATGTACGCGAATGGCGAGATTGGAACGATCGAACCAATAAAAGAGATTGGAGAAATCGTCCATGATAAAGGCGCATATTTTACATGTGGATGCCGTTGCTGCTGCAGGTCAGATACCGATCAATGTCCAAGAAGAGAACATAGACTTGCTTTCTCTTTCCTCAAATGACATGTATGGCCCTAGGGGAGTCGGCGCCCTATATATTAAGGCTGGAACTCGAATTCAACCGATAATGCATGGTGGAGGACAGGAACGCGGCTTACGGTCCGGAACTGAGAACCTACCAGGAATAGTAGGCATGGGAGAGGCAGCGGAGATTGCTAAAGCTGAAATGAAGACTGAAATCCAAAGATTGACGGAATTAAGAGACGGCTTAATTAAAGGAACTTTAAACAGTATACCCGAATCCTATCTGAATGGGCATCCGACTAAAAGGTTGCCAAATAATGTCAATGTTAGATTCAGCTATATTGAAGGCGAATCTATAATTTTAAGTCTGGACATGGAAGGCGTTGCCTGTTCCTCCGGATCGGCATGCACCTCTAAAACTTTGGAACCGTCTCACGTTCTATTGGCTATAGGCTTAAAACACGAGGAAGCGCATGGTTCGCTTACTCTTCACTTTAGGAAAGCAAAACAATGAAGAAGACGTGAACTACGTATGCGGCTTACTACCAGGAATAGTTAAAAGGTTGAGGAAGATGTCTCCATTAACCCCTAAGGAGTTGATAATGTAATGTATAGCGAGAAGGTTATGGATCACTTCAGGAATCCACGTAACATGGGTGAGATTGCAGATGCGGACGGCGTTGGAACCGTGGGCAACCCAGTTTGTGGAGACTTGATGACCATCTACATAAAGGTAAAGGACGATCGAATAGAGGATGTTAAGTTTAAAACTTTTGGCTGTGGGGCCGCCATAGCAACAAGCAGCATGATAACGGAGCTGGCAAAGGGCAAAACGCTTGAAGAATCCATGAAAATAACGAGGGCAGACGTAGCTGAAAATCTAGGAGGATTGCCTCCAATAAAGATGCACTGCTCAAACCTAGCTGCTGACGGCCTGCGTGAAGCTATAAAAGACTATCTCAAAAAGAAAGAGGAGATCAAAAAATGAAATTCATGAAATGTGAAGTATGCAACGCTGAATTCTCTAACGAGAAATGTTTATTCGCTGAGTGTAAGAGAGTTATCGACGGGGAAGAATACTACTTCTGCTGTAAACAACATGCTGACCAATTTGAAAGAAAGATTCAGAAAAAAACATCCTGCAAATAGCTTTTGAAATCTATCCCGTGATATATGGTAGATGTTGGGGATGTTTGTATTTGGAGAATCTAAAGCCCTCGTCGCTAGTAAATAAAATTAGTGAGCTCAAGAAGCAGAGAAATGCGATTATCCTAGCCCACAATTACCAGATAGGTGAAGTCCAGGACATTGCTGACTATGTAGGGGATTCTTTGGGTTTGAGTCAAAATGCTGCTAGAAGTGATGCAGAAGTGATTGTGTTCTGTGGTGTACACTTTATGGCTGAGACGGCTTCCATCCTATGCCCAGAAAAAACTGTGTTGATGCCAGAGGTAAGAGCTGGATGTCCGATGGCTAACATGATCACAGCAGAAGCACTTCACGCTTTAAAGGACAAACACCCAGAAGCAACGGTGGTCTGCTACATTAACACAGCCGCAGCTGTTAAGGCAGAAAGCGATATCTGCTGCACCTCTTCCAACGCGGTGAAAGTGGTAGAGTCAATACGTAAACCTGAAGTCATCTTCGTTCCCGATAAATATCTGGCGCATTATGTGTCCACCAAAACTGAAAAGAAAATCATTCCTTGGAACGGATTCTGCCCAACACATGTTAAGATTTTACCAGAACACATTCTAAAGCAAAAGAAGCTACATCCAGAAGCCGAAGTGATAGTCCATCCGGAATGTACGCCACCAGTTATTGCTTTGGCAGATGAGGTGCTTTCAACCGGAGGAATGTGCAGGTATGCCCAAGAATCAAAAGTTTATGAAATAATTGTAGGTACAGAAGTCGGGATACTACACAAGTTGCGAAAAGAGAACCCCGACAAAACATTTTATCCTGCTTCAGAGTCCGCGATATGCCCTAACATGAAGTTAACTACATTAGAAAAAGTGCTGTGGTCACTACAGGACATGAAACATGAAATCAAAGTCCCCCAAGACGTTCGACTAAGGGCCAAAAAAGTTGTTGATAGAATGCTAGAAATTGATTGACGACAAATGTCTATCTTATTTTCCTTTATTTCTAACTGGGAACATGTCTTGGTTTAGCTCAGTTAACTAAACGAAACAGGTTCAACAGAAAAAAAGAGGGAGATTTGCGACCGTGCTGAAGTTTTTCCGTCGGAGTCCGGTGCCAGAGGCTGAAAAAACCTTTTTGTTTGGATTTTAAAGCTTTCAGCGTCTTTTTCGAACTGTTACCATTTACGCAGATCTTTTTTGAACTTTGTCAAAATACTCGTTGTACAGCGATCCTTTGTAACATTAAGCTCTTTTAAAACCTCTTTTATTGGGATTTTTTTTGAATGGTTTTTTCTATGTCTTTATAAGAGTGGAAGCACTACTATATTTGAAAAGTTTTCTCTTATACTTTAGGCTTGTCCTATTGAATAACTGGGTCTTTTCAAAGCATGTAAAGAGGTAAAAGAGAGTGTGTAGTCTAAGAACGGGTTTCGTTACTAACTGCAGAAAATGTCGATCATCTGTAAGATTTCATTGCACATTGAAGAAAAAAACTGGTAAGAAAACATACATGGACAACAAACAGATAACAAAAGAAAGATAGGTGAGGAAAATGGGTAAACGAAAAATTGTCAGCGAAGACGACATAAATAACATACAATTGCCAGTTGCTAACGATATATTAGGAGTAGCTGTTAAATTCCTCGGTTTTGACCGAATCATGGTAAAATGCCAAGATGGCCATGAGCGCCTCTGCCGAATTCGGGGGAAAATGAAGAGACGAGCTTGGATTCGTTTAGGAGACATTGTTTTAGTTTCTCCGTGGGACATCCAATCTGACATACGAGGCGATATTTGTTGGCGATACAAAAAAAACCAAACAGATTTACTGAGAAGCAAGGGGTTCCTTAAGACTTAAAATGTAAAATTTGAAAGAGTCTATTCTTTCTGCTTGTCTGACATGAGTGCCATATGAATCCAAGCACCTAAATCAGCAACGATCGAAATAAACTTAACACGGCAATAATGGAAGAAGGAAAAATGTTATATGAATATGAGGGTAGGCGAGGGCGACCGAACGAAGGGAGTCTTGCCCAAGTAGATTTTCAGATTTTGGAGTATCTTGCCAAGGTTACAATGAAATACAATGTTATTCCAGAAAAATTTATTGATAGTTTTTTCAGTGCATATCAACATCAGAAAACTGAGTGCGGAAAACTAACAATTGAATGTCGGTCGAGAGAAAAGGACTACGCAATCTTTCTCATAACCGAAGGCTGGGAAGTTGTCGGACAATTTCATATTTCTGAACACCTTCTTCGCGAAAAAACAAGTACGCTAAAGGAAATTGTTTGTAGGCAGTCGGCTATAATGACCCAATCGCAAGAGGCTAAATCCAAAAGCCATAAGATTGGAAATTTAAGGGCTGGAATGAGACGTCTTAACATAATTGCGCGAGTCCTCAAAGTATCGAAGCCAATACATATTGCAACGAGTTCTGGCTTCTACGCTAACTTATCAAATGCCCTAATTTCCGACGAAACAGGAACTATTAACCTAAGTCTATTTGGAGGCTCAAATGGAAGGAGTTAGCTCTTCACGACGTTGTTCAAATCGAGAATGCGCATGTTGCTTGGTTTAGAGGTGAACGCCAGTTAAGAATCGGCAAACATGGGAAAATCAATGTTGTGAATTCAACTGCAAACAACATTGAGATGGAGCAGTCTGATTAGTAATAATGGCAGGTCATGCTTACACGTGATGATTCCACACCTACTTGGCAACAGACAGGTTTCCAAGAAACAATTTCATGTTTACAAAAAATTTTAAACGTAATAATGTTTTTTAGAGCCTTGCCAATAACAATTGATGTTACCTAGATTACATTTATGTATCCGTTTAGTCTTTGTGGTTTTCTCTTTTCCCAACAATTTTGGCAATAAACTGACCTGCTAGGATTGGGTTTGAAGGGAACCTCACATTTATTACCACAATCAGAACAGACTGCTTTATGCATCTCTTGGGATTTTGGATTTTCTATTTCTTCTATTGCAGTTTTTGTTAAAGCTCTTATCTGGTTTAATTTATCCATTTCTCCGTAGCCCACGAGCGTTATGGCTGTTCCGTCGCTTCCCATTCTGGCTGTTCGTCCGATTCTATGGAAATAGACTAATGCTTCTAGGGGGATATCATAGTTTATTATGTGAGTAATTCCTTGAATGTCCAAGCCTCTTGCAGCAACATCAGTTGCAACAAGCAGTTTCAGTTTTCCTTTTCTGAATGAGTTGACAACGAAGTCTCTTTGCGGTTGAGTGAAGCCGCCATGTAATGGTTCTGCATCGTATCCTTTAGCTCTTAGACTATCTGCCAACCATGTTTGTGCCTCTGCGCGTTCTGCAGAAAATAATGGCTCGTTCTATGTGATTTTCATCTAAAATGTTACATAAATTTTCAAATTTTCTACTCTGAGTTTATAACCATGTAATACTGGGTTATCTGTGTAAGGGCTATTTCGTCTTTGCTTACAAGTATTTTTTCTGGTCTCTTCATGTATCTGTCGCATACTCTCATTACTGACTGGTCAATTGTTGCTGAGAAGAGGCTTGTCTGCCTGTTTTCAGGCACCTTTGAAAGTATGTATTCTATGTCATCTATGAACCCCATATCAAGCATTCTGTCAGCTTCGTCGAGAACAACAGTCTTCACCGACGCCAGATTCAATATTCCTCTTTTAAGCAGGTCTATTATGCGACCTGGCGTACCAACAACAATGTGAACGCCTTCTTTCAATGTCCAGATTTGTTTTCGAATGGATTCTCCACCATAAACTGGTAAGACCTTTAATGTAGCATATTTGCCAAATTTGCTTATCTGTTCTGCAATTTGTATTGCGAGTTCACGTGTCGGCTCTAAGATTAAGCCTTGAACATTGTTAATTTTTGGATTTATACGTTCGACCATCGGAACTCCGAAAGCAGCAGTCTTGCCTGTTCCGGTCTGTGCCTGCCCGATAACGTCTTTGCCTTCAAGTAATGGAATTATTGCTTGAGTCTGAATTGGGAAAAGGTCTGTGAATCCAAGTTCTTCAATACCTTTCATAACCTCCGAACTTAACGGTAAATCTTCAAAGCATTGTATCTGCATATTTTCTTATTTCTCCTATCACAAAAATTTTGCATGTAATTTTAAAAGCCTTCAAAAGGCTTTTGTGATTCAAGCATAAATTAATGTGATAACTCAACTAACCGGAGCCCTATATAAAAAGGTTTAGCATACAATTAATTTCCTCTAAATAATCAGGATTTCATCAAACATCACGGGCAATCAGCTGATATTTTATCAATATCAGGTAAATACGAGTTTTTAGAATCAAGATGATTACGAAAAAAGAACCATGTTTCTAGTTATTACTCGACATATTTTATAATAAAAAAGGAGGGAAACGGACTACCTATAATTTTTTTAGTAACTTTTCTCTAAAAGAGAGACAACGTAGGTTGCGAATGAATGAAGGTTACTGAGAGATGCGTTTCATCATCTTTGTTGCCATAAAGGCTTTTTCTGCGACTGAGGCGCAGCTTAGTATGTCGTCGATTGTTGAGATGAAGGTCATGATGTTGTCTTCGTCGTATTTGACTGTGGTTGTAACCGTTTTTTCCGTCCAAGAGGTTTGTATGGAAAGGTCACCCGGCGTTTCGACGTTGTCTGGCGAGATGGCTTCGGAGACTGCTTTTGCCTCCTTCGGATCTTTGTAGACTAGCCTAATCTCAGTTTCCATGCTTCGTTAGCCTCTTTAAGCTGTCTTTCACGAGCTCGTCGACGTACTTCAGGAAACTTTCACGGTTCTTGATCGGAACCTGTGCGCCGGCTGCGACGTCGTGTCCTCCGCCTGTGCCACTGAACTTTTCGGAAGCCTCTCTCATGATTTCGCCTATATTAAACCCCCTTGAAGTCAACGCGTCCACTGTGCGAGCTGAAACCTTGAGAATGTTTTCGCTTGGAACCGCAGCGTAGGCAATCACGGGCTTTTCCGAGTTAGGCATGTTCGTCATAATAATAGTGGAGACCGCGCTTATCATCTTCTCGTCGACGGATTCCCCGCCATGAAGAACGTATATGCTGTCCATTTCTTCCACACGGTCGGGATGAGCCTCAATCCAACGCAGAATCTCAGTGATAGCCTGTCTGTACTCGTCAAGCGCAACGTTGGCTTCCTCCAAACACTTGCCCCGGTCGCCCATGCAGATAGCCACGCCCAAACCTGGCTTCCCCGTTCTTCCAGTAGCGTTCAAAAGCAAGCTGAACTCTCTCGCGTCGCGGAGCGGAGTCCAAGGCTCCTCTCGAGTTAAAACATAAACCATTCCGAGAAGGTTCATTGCGACGTCGCTTTTTAGACCTCTGGAGACAAGGTGGTCAGACAAAGCCGAGAACAACTGGCGTTTCTCGTCCTGCGAAAGGTCCCTTAACGCGCGCCATTTTTCGCCAATTTTAGGTTTGATGCCCTGTCCAATGAGGAAATCAAGGCTTTTGTCCTCTTCGCCGCTGATTCCGGGAATGAAGGGAGTCGTCGTGTAAGCCAAAGCCTTATGAATGGGACGGGTCTCCCTGCCAAAAAATAGGAGATCAGTCACGAGCTCCAGACCGCCCGATTTAACCGCGTCCTCGACGACGAGGCGGTTAATTCCTCCCAACCTTCTTTCCTTGTTTTTGTCCTGCATGTCTCCGAGGGCGCCAACTATGCCGACGCAGGCTAGGTCCAAGTTTTTTTCCGAAATCGCCTTTGCCGTAAGATAGGCTATTCCTGCGCCGCTGATGTCCCGGGCGCTATCGAACCCGAATAGCTGAGGGTTAATGTGCAAAAACGCCTTATCAGGTTCGCCGATAGGCTGGTGGTGATCGAGGATGATTAAGGGTTTTTCCTTCGCCTTCTCATTCAAAACGTCTAGGTATCCGCTTCCTAAGTCAGTTAAAATCGTAAGCGATTTTTCTTTGGCGATTGACTCGGCAACTTTGCCATCAAACCACCTTTCAATCCTGAGCCGATACACAGCGTTTATCCTTGAGAGAGTGCGCCCATGATTCCTGCAGTCTGAAATCCCGTCTGCGTCCATGTGGGAAATGATTGAAATGGTATTTCCTTTTCTAACATGTTCTAAGATACGTTTAGCAGCTTTACGGGTTTCGTCTAAAAAAGGTTCAGTCTGACCGTTGTTAGCTGCCATGTTCATCCACGGCTACGATTACGAACGAGCTGCAGAAGCATACTTCCATGCAGAAGCATACTTCCAGTCTTCAGGCAAGACGCCTTTACTTTTATAAAAGTTTGAAAGGCTGTAAATCTTAGACTCGGTCACCTGAATCGCTCGCCTGTTATACGCGTCTGACCTGTTCCTGTCGAGGTGAGCGCGAAGTCTAGTAGCTTTTCCTTAACAATGCGTCAAGGTCCTCAGGAACCGAAGGACTCAGGTTGTTCTCCTTTAGAATGTCAGAAAGACCTTTCCCCGTTACAGTCTTGGTCAGCGGAATCCCGTATTGGTCACGCAGGATTACGCCGATTTTGCTTTGAGGATTTCCTTCCCGCGCAAGCTTGATGACTACGAGCTTCTACCTCTTCAGAAGTGTATCTACACCAGCTTGGACTTCGCCGACTGAGAGGCCGCTTTGAATGCGACGTTCCCTTTTCTTTTTTGGGCACTGCCTATCCTCCATTCGAATTCTTCTAAAGCAACTCATCCGCTATTTAAAAACTTTGTTGAGACACTAAAGACTAGACATTGTTCACACCCATTCCTGTAAGGAAGCGGTGGAAGATGTGTATTAAAGAGGGCAGCAAAAGGACAAAACGATGTCTGAAAACAGCCAAGAAACAGGTTACCAATACTACCTCATACGTAAGTTTTCTTATACCATTCCGCAAAATCCCGCAACGCTCGAAAACGGTGAGATACACTGTTTTTTTCCTCAACCGTCATTTCGCCGAATGTTTTTCCCGGCTTTTCTTTAGGCTCAAAAATCGGGTCAAACCCGAACGAGCCTGTTCCTCTAATTTCCTCCGTGATTTTGCCTTCGACAACTCCGACGAAGCATTTAGCTGCTCTTTCAGCATCATTGAACGCCACTGCAGACTTGAAGCAGGCTTTCCTGTTTTGACGGTTTTTCAAAAGCGTGAGAATTCCTTCCATTCCTATGGTGCTATGGACATACTTCGAGTATGGTCCCGGAAACCCGTTCAGCACCTCTATGAAAAGCCCCGCGTCCTCAACGATGACAGGTAAATGGCTTCTTCGCGCAGACTCTGTGGCACTCACATTGGCTACATTCTCTATATCGTCGTCCTGTATTTCCGATATTTTAATCTTAATCATGGCTGTGGCAATGTTGAATTCTGCGAGAACTCGTCTAGCTTCATTAAATTTATGAAGGTTACCGGTGGCGAAGAAGACAAGCCGCCCGTAAGGAAAATGATTTCGTACCATTACAGCCTTCCTCACAAGACTTTATTGCATTGATGCAAAGTCATCTTTCTGAAATATATCTTCCCCTTCTTTCTATTTCAGCGATTTTTTCCAAAACTTCATTGGTCGCATTTTTTCCCATGGTCTTTTCGTACCCATCTATGACTGCCTCAAAGCATTCTTCAGCGTGCATAAAGTGTGTGCTCGCGATTGCCCTCTTCATGAGGTGAAGGTCAACCCCTTTGGCTTCAAGCTCCCAGGTTTGGTCGCTTAATCCGAAATCGATGAACACAACCTTGCCCGTGGGCGTCAAGATCATGTTCGAAGTCGTCAAGTCCCCGTGCACTATCCCGTGGCTGTGAAGCTTCCCAACAAGCTCCCCAATTTGCTGGCAGAGCCTTCTCCTTTCATCCTGCGGCAGACCGTTCAGAACGTGTTTAACTTGCTTTCCCTCAACAAACTCCATAACTATTGTCGCCTCTTCAAGGTCTACCAGAAAAACGATCGGAGCCGGAACCCCTGCTTCCTTAGCCTTATGCATAATTTGGGGTTCATGCCTAGTCCTTTTAGTCTGAATCTCCACATCCAGCTCTGGCACCCGGTACTTCTTCGAAACCCGCTTCTTCAGAACCACTTTCCTGCCATGCCAATCCTCCAGATAAAGGCTGGCTTCAGCGCCCTTTTTAATCAACATGCTGGTTTTCCACCCACGGAACCTCAACCTCATCGAGGCGCCATTTCAGTTTTACATAGCTCTTTTCGACGGGAACAGAAAAACCATATTCATAACAGAGGACTCCTGTCCAAGCGATCATCGCTCCGTTGTCAGCAGAATATTCTCTGGGTACAACTGAAAACTTTGCGTCGTGCTCCTCCGCCATTGTTCGAAGCATATACTGAAGCCTCTTGTTCGCAGCGACCCCTCCAGTAAGCAAAACTTCGCTTTTTTCGGTGTGAGCCAGAGCCTCTCTCAGTCACCTCCGTGAGCATGGAGAAGGCTGTCTCCTGAAAACTGAAACACACGTCCTCAAGCCCGAACTTCTTTTCGCGGAGAAGGCTGACCGCAGCTGTTAGGAGACCGCTGAAAGACAAATCCATCCCCTTCACGGTGTAAGGCAACGAGGTGAACTTTTTTCCTCTGGCTGCCAGCTCTTCAACAATTCGACCTGGGGCTTTCCCTCCTTCAGCCTTTAAACCCGCTTCTCTCACGAAAACGTCTAGGCAGTTTCCAACAGCTATGTCAAGGGTTTCGCCAAAAACACGGTATCTGTTAGCCTCGTAGGCTGAGACAATCGTGTTTCCTCCCGACACATACAACGTAACCGGATCCCTTGCGCCTGTTGTCAGCTTGCCAATTTCGATGTGAGCCACGCAGTGGTTTACGCCGACAAGCGGAAGATTCAGGTACGATGCCAAAGCCCGGGCAGCAGTCGCCCCTGTTCGTAAACAAGGTCCCAGTCCTGGTCCCTGCGAGAAGGCTATCAAAGCCAGTTCGTTGAAGCCGATTTTCGCCTTTTTCAGTGCTTCCGCAATGACTTTTCCGGCGACGTTTGCGTGGTGTCTCGCAGCTTCTCTCGGGTGGATGCCGCCTTTTTCAGGAAAGTAAGTGTCGTTGACATTGGCTAATATTTCGCCTTCTAGGGAGACAACGCCTGCGCCAAAATCGTCAGCCTGTGCTTTCGATGCCTAGACAGTAACTTTCTACCACGAAACCAACTATTAGCCGGAGACACATAAAAATTGTGTTGAATGCCAGTTTCCCGATGTTGAGTCTATACTCTTTTATGGGAGGCTGCGGTATATAATATTGAAAACGAATTACTGAGGAAGGCTTGATGCCTAAGCAGACTGACCTAGAACAAAAAGCGTTGCAGCTCGTAATGAACGCTGGCGAACAGGGGCTTCTTCAGCTGAGTTGTGGCGAAATGTTGATGCCAGCAGCAGAGAAGGCTCCAGAATCTCGTTGAAGCTCGAAAAGAAAGGCTTAATTCGCCGCGACAAGGAAGTTTCGAACGGTCGTTGGACCTACAGGCTGTTTTCGATGAGGCAACCTGTCTCGATAGACTCAATTTTATTGTGCCCATGCTTGACGTGCGAAGAGAGCATAAGATGTGGGGCAGGCGGAAGAGTGTCCCCCAGCGACTGCAACACCCTCACAGACTGGATTCTCGGCTCTTTCCAAGGGGAGACGGAGCCTTCTGGTGACAGCTAGTTGCCTAGAGAATGGGTGAGAAGGCACAGGAAAGACTACTATTTCAGGAAGGCGAAAGAGGAAAACTACCGGTCGCGGGCTGCTTACAAAATAGCCGAAGCAAACGAAAAATTTCTGTTCATAACGCCTGGTGACGTTGTCTTGGACATGGGAGCTACTCCCGGCGGTTGGTTGCGGGTAATAAGAAAGATAGTAGGCTCAAAAGGGTTTGTGTTGGGAGTAGACTTGACAGAAATTAAACCGTTTGATTTTACCAATGTTTTGACGATTGTAGGGGACATAACTACCTCTGAGACAAAAGATCGGATTATTGCGATTCTTCCATGTAAAGCGGACGTTGTAACTTCAGATGTGTCTCCGAATGTTTCGGGAATATGGGAGGTTGACCACGCCCGGCAGATTGACCTTGCTGACAAGTCGCTGCAAATCGCCAATTCGGTTTTGAAGGACAACGGAAACTTCTTCGTCAAGGTTTTTCAGGGCGAACTATTCAACCGTTTCCTTTACTCAATGCGTAAGTGCTTTTCCGAGGTAAAAGTCATCAAGCCAAAAGCCAGCAGAAAACAGAGTGCAGAAATCTACGTTCTAGGATTAGGACTTAAGATCCAAGTTAGCCAAGTTGACTCTCTTAAAGTCTAATTGTTTTGGGCTACTTGCATTATCGTTTCAACAGCTGTCTTAAGTCCGTTTAAGCCTGAAATGTCCTTTTGGATTTCTTCGACTCTTTTTTTGCGGTTTTCGTTTGACAACATTTCGTCTATAACTGTCGCAAGGGTGTCCCTGCTTACTTCTTTTTGGTCCAAAACTTCAGCTATGCCTAACTCCTTGACTCTTAGGGCGTTGTTGACTTGTTCAGTGTGGCTCGGGGTCGGAATCAGAACCATCGGTTTCCCATAACAGATGCCCTGCGTTAATGTGCCATGCCCAGCTCTGGACACGACAAGGTCGCATGCTTTGAGATAATCGAACCTGTTCGGAATCCACCCGTAAATGTGCACGTTTCCTTTATGAATGGGCTTCATGGGGGAGTTGGGGTATCCGAGAGACATGACAATTTGGTAGCTGTCCGGAAGGTCCAGAACAATCTGCCGAAGCAAATCCGTGATGTAGGCACGTTCCTCGGCTGGACCGCTGATAGGCAAATAAACCAATTGTGAATCAACATCAATTCCTAAACTGTTTCGTAGTTCTTCCTTGCTTGGAAGGTCATCTGGATGAACGGACAAGATTGGTCCAATTAATTTTACCCGTTTTTGGTAGGCCTTCGGAATATTGAGGTTCCCAGCAGACAATACGTACGGAGGCGGAAAATCGGGTATCATAAGATGTGTCGCTCCGCTTGTCCATAGTTTCCCAATCATGGCTAGAGCGCCCGTGTCAACCAGTTTGGCTAACCTCAGAAGCCTAGACCTCCGCGGGATAATTATTTGGAACTGGTTGAGGATGCAAATGTCAGGGACATCCAATACTTTAGCTGCAAGCAACGGAGAGACCCGCGAGTCCGAAATTACCACGTCAGGTTTAAAGGCTCGTATGAACTTGATTTCGTTTTCGACCTGTTTCGTTAGTGTGAATGAGGCTAAGATTGGTCCAGGATTGGCGATTGTCTGTCTGAAATCGACAGTTCCGTCCGCCTTGACTACGAAGCCTACTGCGGGGGCTTTAACGACAGGAAAACCAGACTTGCTCCACGTATTTAATGGCGTCTCTATAGGTTGAGAACAAAACCTCTGCTCCTTTCTCAACAAGTTTCTCAGCAATTGGGACGCATCGTCCAGCGTGCCCAAGCCCAATGCCGCAAACGCCAAAGTATATTCTCAACGCTGGGTCTCCTTTTAGGTTCTTTCAACTCGCCGACGGGTTTGATGGGTCGTTCATGTTTTGTTAGATTAAAAAACATCTCAAAAGTTCTTAACGATTTTGGAAAGTTCGAGATTTCCATTTAACAAAATCTATGCAGCACCCTACATCCGCATGGTTCTGTGTTAAAGAATATAGTGTTCAGACTTTTTCTATGTAGGTGGCTGGTTCAGTTTCTTTCACTGTGCCGTTGTCAACGTCCAAGATGTAGATTGTGTGGATGCGGGCGTTCCTTATTTCGTTAAGGCTCACCGGAGGGTTACTATAGTACATGTCGCATAATTTTTTGACCGCCATTATTTCGTCGTCGCGACGGCTACGGGAAGGCTCAACCAAAACCTGAGGGACAGGCATGACATAATGCGACGGAACAGCTAACCCAAACTTTTCAGCAAAACCGCTGTAACGGGTGATTTTGCTTGCTATTCGGGCTTTAATGTAGGTTGACGGATCAAGCGCATGTTCAGGCGGGACAAAGCCCGTTTCCACCTCGATTATCAACGCACCGAGTCCCTTCGTGGCATAAATGTCACACGATATACCATTAAGGGTTCTTTCCAAATCAACGTAATAGCCAGCAAGAACCAGATATTTCGCGCAGACAAGCTCCATGACGGAATGGTTAATCTTCACAAGATTGCTGTCATGAAGAGTAATCAGTCGATCTCTCAACCTCACAATTTCTTTAGAAACATATTTTTCCTCGCCAAGGCAAAGCCTTTCCGCTAAGACGTTAAGGTCTTTATCGAATTCATTCAAACAGAACGCCTACCGAATCATACAGAATATTGTATAAAACCATTTAAATTTTTTTATCAAAAACCATGACCTAAATGTGAACATGACCTAAAAAAGCATCACCTAGGCTCAGATTAGAAAAAACTTGAATATTTGCACCTAATATCCCGACCACATTATTGGCATGTTCAGCGGAAAAAACAGTTGTCGAACATCCGAATTCTCATAAAAATAGGAATCCGAGACTCTGATAACGGTTAAACTCTGAACTCTCCGTTTTTAAAAAATTGAATACAATTTAGTTCAATAATTTGTGCAAAAACCTTAAATTTCAGTTAGACACAAGGATTGAATCCCAACCTGGGAAGCACGCTTCAAGCGTTGCATTGAAACGATGAACGCGCCAAACAAAACAGCTGAAGAATGGCGTGTGACGAAGACGTCGCTTCAATGGGCTGGGCGACACTTAAAGCGCGATGCGTTAAAGCGTTGAGAGCACCGGACGAAACGACTGAAGACCGATGCACGTCAAAGACAACGCTTTGCACGGGCTGGGCAGCGCCTGAGGCTTAACTCGACTTGGAACTTTTACATCACAAATACTTAATCAGTTCTATATTTTTAGCAAATGACTGTTTCTAAGCCTCAATGGTTTTTAGTTGGCTGCGGTACATCTCAACAACCTCGTCAACAGCTGTGGCGTCTTCGACTGACTTGTCAAGGCGGAAGTTTCCTGTGAACCTCGGAAACCGTATGGCTAAGCCGCTGCCTTCTCTAATGGTATTCGCGGCACAGGTGTGGATTGGGCTTAAAGTGATTTCGGCTCCGATGATTTCGAGGACAACCTTCGGCTCGAACCATACGTCCGCCTCGAGCTTTGATTCAACTCTGGCATGATGGTGGAGAATTCGGTGGCTTTCCAGCATTTTCGGAATCTTTTCTAGGTCTTCATCCGTGAATCCTGACCCGCATTTGCAGATTGTTTCAAAGGTGTCTTGTTGTGGATTATAGGTTGCGAGAAGAAGTGCGCCGTATGTTCCAGCCCTTTTTCCTCTTCCGTAGAAGGCGCCTATGGCGACAAGGTCAATCGTGTCTCTCATCTCGCTCTTGTAGTCCCGCTTGTATTTTATCCACAGCCAGCCTCTTGCCCCAGCTTGATAAACGGAGTCGCTGCTGACCGATTTGCATATTAAACCTTCGCAACCGTCTTCGATAGCTTCCTCAAAGAACCTTTCAAGCTCGTTGGAGTCTTCCGTCAATATGTATTTGGCTGTCTTTACACACTTGTGCTCTTTGATGAGGCTTTGCAGAGTCTCGTGGCGAACTGGGTATGTTTCTAGGGTCAGGTCTTTCCCGTCGACATAAAGAACGTCAAACACGAACAACGAGACGGGATTCTCCTCCGCTGCCTCCTGAATCCCATGTTTCCGTCTGCGGCGCATTAGTTCCTGAAAAGGCTTCATCTCTCCGGTTTCAGTATCAACCGCGACGCATTCTGCCTCGATTATGACCTTGTTTGGAATTACGCTTTCCCTAATTATCTTAACGATGTCTGGGTATTGGCTTGAAATATTTTCGAGTCTCCTTGAGAAAAGCGTAACTTCGTCCCCGTCCTTGTGAGTCTTGGATTCTTTCACCGTCATACTTGTACTCGGCGATGCATTTTCCACCCAGCTTTGCGAGGATTTCCTGTGTTGAGCTCAACCGTTCAGCAAGCATAGGCCTGATGGGCTCCCCAATTGACACCTCAAACCCCTTCAGTTCTTCCGGTCCTAACTCAACAACCGTTTTTGCGACCCTACCCAAATCGGACGAGACGTTGTAAGCCCGTTCAAAAAGGGGTCTCAACTCTTTTCCGCCACCGTAAGCGATGGCTAAGGCGTCTAGGACAGTCATGTCCGCTATTCCTACCCGAAGTTTTCCAGTCACGGTTCTGATGATATACTTTGCTTCTTTGGAATCGGCGTTAGCTAACAGTCCAGCGAGAAGGCTTAACTTCTGGTTCACTGAACCTGAACCTGTTGACTTGGCAATCCTGTCAAGCATGTCGTAGACTCTTTCAACCGTGAGCAGCTGCGGAAAAAAAGTGACTTGCTTTTTGCTTTCGAGGAACTTTTGAGTGGTTTCGCCGAGGTCTCCTGTTTGCCTCAGGTCACTTTCAATCTTGTCTTCGCTTCTCCCAGTTACTTTGGCAACCGCTCTGACAGCAAGTTTCTCAGCTATGCCTATCTCGATTCCTGTGAAGTCCGGTAAGCTTTCCCCTGAGTGAGGTAGACGACCTTGTCAATGATGGTCTTCGGAGTATTTTTCAGCATCTCAACAAGATAGTTAGTCATCTCTAGCCTTTTGGTTGTCGCCTCAATCTTCTCGTAAGCATCCGCAACTAACGAATACTTCAAGTCTAATTCCCGCTTTTAATTCTACAATTCACTAAGGGAATATTAAAGGTAGATGACTCTGGCCAACGTAAGCCTGCAAGTTTCTAAGATTTTACGTTAGCTCCGCATTTGGGGCAAAAGATTGCGTCCGGAGGCAGTCTTTCTCCGCATTTGTAACAGAAGTTAGGCTGGTACAACGGAGACATCGGCGGATACTGGTGAGGAGGTATCACTTGTTCTCCGGGTTTTTCTCTTGCACGCAACGAATAATAAAATAAAGTTAACATAATCGGCTGGATGGGTTGGGCGAGTGACGAAATAATGCTTTCGATTATCAGTCCCATGGTGCTATCATATGATACGACATAGCTGCCTACGATTCTTCCTACGAAGTTTGAAATGGCTGTCAACAGTAAAACCGCAACAAGAATGGCTAAAGTTTTTGACCATCTGTTGGCGACTAACCTTCTGCTTCTCCATAAACTCGCAGAAACGTTATGCCGTTCAATCATGATCACCTGCACGGTTAAGCTGAAAATTATGACTGCGATGATTCCTGGGATTACGAAAAAGATTAACCCAAGGATCGTTAATGCGGATACTATTATGCCAGAAATGAGGAGAGTCGGAAGACTGGACAGAACAGAATTTAGCCCAACTTTGAAGGTTGCAGGTCTTCCTTCAAACATCTCAGAGGACATTTTTATGACCATCCCATTGGCTATCGAGTTTATGACCCAGCCGATGACGACGGATGCTACTAACACGGGAATAATAGCGATCAAGTAATCAAGCAGCCACGTAACGATTTCCGCTGTGTTTTGAGGTACTCAATGGCTGGCGCAAACCTCCAAAGCACATAGTTTACGAAGCTGTTCACGACAGCGGTTAAAAGGAAGGGAACAAGAAAAAGGTCAAACTTCGACGAATACATGCTTAAGGATAGGCTCAGGATTTCAGTGGTTGATAGCTCCCGTTCCGGTTTTCGAAACGCCATTTTTCCACCTTAACCATACTCAATCTTGGCTGTGTCACTCACAAGATTATTGAATCACGTATTTAACTGAGCAGTTGAACAATTAACAAAAAAGGTAAATCCGTAAAACGTTATACTATTACAAGAAAAAACTGATTAACGATAATAATTCTGGCGAATAAAACCATTTGAGTGATGAACGATGGGCGTCAATTTAGGGGATTTGGTTCCGAAAACGGCGGTTGACCTAAAAAACCTTAATGGAAAAAAGGTCGCCATCGACGCGTACAACGCTCTTTACCAGTTTCTGGCAATCATTAGGCAGCCCGACGGGACGCCCCTGAAAGATCATAGAGGGTTGATCACGAGCCACCTAAGTGGCTTGTTTTACAGGACATGCAACCTCATGGAGATGGGAATAAAAGCCATCTATGTCTTCGACGGGATGCCGCCTACCCTCAAAGAAGCGGAGATAAAGCGCAGGTCGAAGATTAAGGAGGAAGCACAGGTAAAGTACGAGCGTGCGTTGGTTGCGGGAAAAACGGAGGAGGCGCGAACGTACGCTCAGATGACGAGTCGCCTTAAGGACTACATGGCGGACGATTCGAAGCGTCTCCTAAAGTGCATGGGGATTCCCTGGGTTCAAGCGCCATCGGAAGGAGAGGCTCAAGCAGCTCTACATTGCTGAAAAGGGAGACGCTAACTATTGTTCCAGCCAGGATTTTGACAGCCTTTTATTCGGAGCTCCGCTTCTTCTTAGGAACTTGACGATTTCGGGGAAAAGGAAGCTTCCCAGGAAGAACGTGTACATTGAGGTTGTGCCTGAAATCGTGGAAATGGCGAAGACCCTTAAGGAGTTGGGAATCACGCACGGACAGCTCATCGACATAGGCATCCTCATTGGCACTGACTACAATCCGGACGGCGTGAAAGGCGTAGGACCAAAATCCGCGCTTAAGCTGATAAAGGAACACGGAAGCCTCGAAGCTGGCGCTTCCTGTATTGAAAGATGCCGCATTCCCCGTTGAGCCTCAGCTCATTAGAGACGTTTTTGTTCACCCAAGAGTTACTGACAGCTACGTTCTTAATTGGCGGGAACCTGACTTTGAAGGTGTCGTAGGGTTTTTGTGTGGCGAAAAAGATTTTTCGGAGGAACGTGTGCAGAAGGCTCTTTCAAAGGCGACCGATGGAATGAAGGAGTCAAAAAAGAAGACCACATTGGAAGCGTGGTTTTAACCGAATCCAGTTTTTTCTACCGACGAAGGCTTATTAACAAAACATAAATTATAAGTTAGGGTTCGTCAAACGCGAATCCGATATAACGTTTCAATCCGAAAAAGGAAGGCTGAAACATGGCTGATCTCCGCGAAAACGAAAGCAAGACGTTGCTTACCTTAAAGGAATCTAGGGGACATTCGACCGTTGACCACATTGTTCAAGCCAGCGGATTAACTGATTCTGCGGTCATGCGAGCCACCCTCTCACTCGAAACATTAAATTTGGTAATGGTTCATGAAAAGAAGAGAACAAAAATTTCGCTTAATGACGAAGGAAGAAGATACGCGGAAGAAGGGCTTCCAGAAAGAAGATTAGTAAAAATTCTTAAAAATATGGGAGGAAAGGCAAGCAAAGAAGCCGTATTACGGGCTGCTTCGTTATACAGGAACATTTCAGTCATCGCTCTCGGCTGGATAAACCGTAAGGGATGGGCAGCGATAGAGAAGGAGTCCCAAGAATTGAGATTGTTGAAGGAACCAGCTGAAGGCTCAGACGAGAAACTTTTATCATTGTTAAAAGGAAAAGAAAGCGTGGTTGTTGATGACCTGAGCGACGAATTGAAAGAAGCCGTCGAGACATTGAAGGGTAGAAAAATTGTTGAGGTCCACGTTGAAACGGAGAGGAGTTGGAGTCACCGCAGCCGGATGGGACTTGGTCAGAAAAGGCGTTGAGGTTACATCAGAGGTAAGTCAGTCTCGCACCTGAACTAATCGTTTCAGGTAGATGGAGGGAAACAAGGCTTCGAACCTACGACATCAAGGCGCCAGTGGCTCACACGTGGCCTGGAAAGAAGCATCCGTATCTGAGGTTCCTTGACGACCTAAAAAATAGGCTCGTTGCTTTTGGCTTCAAAGAGATGGTTGGTCCGAACGTTGAGCTCAGCTTCTTCAACTGCGACGGACTTTTCATGCCTCAAGACCACCCAGCCAGAGAAGTCCACGACATGTATTTTATCAAAGAACCCGAAAACGGCAGTCTTGAACACTACCAACGCTTCTTAGATAAGGTTAAGGAAACGCACGAAAACGGATGGAAAACTGGCTCAAAAGGCTGGGGCTACACTTTTTCAAAGTTTGAGGCTGCACGTTTGATGCTGCGGAGCCAAACAACAGCAGCCAGCGCAAGAACACTGATTAGCGAGGACCTTGAAGTTCCGGGAAAATATTTCGCGATAGCGCGGTGCTTCCGTCCGGACGTGATTGACAAGACTCATCTGACTGAGTTCAACCAGGTTGAGGGCATAATCATCGGCGAAGACCTTACGCTCATGAACCTGCTTGGCGTCCTAGAGAAGTTTGCGATTGACGTGGCAGGGGCAGACAAGGTCAAGTATCGGCCAGACTACTTCCCGTTCACTGAGCCAAGCGTTGAGCTGGTTGCTTACAAAAAAGGTCACGGGTGGATGGAGTTCGGAGGTTCAGGCATCTTCCGTCCGGAGCTTACGCTTCCCTTGGGCATCAAAGTGCCTGTGTTAGCTTGGGGTTTGGGTGTTGACCGATTGTTCATGATGAAAGCGGGAATCGACGACATCCGTTACCTGTTCGCGCAGGACTTGGATTGGTTGAGACGCATGGAGATGGTTTAGGTGCCGACTATCGAAGTTGAACTTGAAGACCTAGAATCATTACTTGGCATGAAGCTGCCTCGAGACGAAGAGGAACTCAACGACATACTGTCATACGTCAAGGGCGAAGCAAAAAACCTTGAGTCTCAGGAAATCCGAGTAGAGTTAAAAGACAGCAACCGCGCTGACATCTGGAGCGTCGAAGGACTAGCCAGAGCCTTAAGAGGATACCTCGGACTTGAGACAGGACCAAAAAATTATGAAATAGAGGGCAGTTCTGGAGTCGTTGTTCACGTAGACTCGAAGCTGAAGAATATACGCCCATACATTGCTTGTTCCGTAATGAAAGGCGTCAAACTCTCGGATGTGGCGATCCGCCAAATAATGCATTTCCAAGATAAGATGGACCAGACTTACGGTAGAAACCGAAGAAGAACGTCTATTGGTCTTTATGATTTTGATTTGATTAATCCTCCGCTTCGTTATGGAGTCGCTAATCCAAAAGTAGTCAGTTTTGTGCCACTTGATTTTTCTGAGAAGCTGACTCTTGTAGAAATTCTGGAAAAACATCCCAAGGGAATGGAATATGGGTACATCGTCCGCAGTCATCCTATGTGGCCAATTTTCACGGATTCCGAAAACAAGGTTCTCTCGTTCCCGCCCGTAATAAACTCGAATGATCTAGGACGGGTTACCTCTGAAACGGAAAACATTCTTGTTGAGGTTACGGGGACAGCTATTGGCACCGTTCTTAACACTTTAACGAATGTTACGCTTGCGTTAGCTGACCGTGGGGGAAGCATCCATTCAGTAAAAATCCGCTACCCATACAAGGAAACGGCGAACATGACGACACCTAACCTTAAAGGCGAAACCATCAGACTGGATGTTGACTACATCCACAAAGTCATAGGAATGCAGCTGAGTGCCAAAGAAATCAGGGGGCTTCTGGGGAAAGCCCGTTACGGCGTGGTCAAGGCTACAAAATCCGAGGTAACTGTGAAGGTTCCGTGTTACCGCGTGGATGTGCTTCACCCGATTGACGTGGTTGAGGACATTGCCATAGTATACAACTATAACCGAATACAGCCGAGATGGCCGCAGCTGCTGACGATTGGGGCTTTGTCGCATGAAACTGGGTTCTGCGACCTCATAAGAGAATTAATGGTAGGACTTGGGTTTCAAGAAACCCTAACCTACATTATGACAGCTCCTGAGGTTTTGTCCACGAAGATGAACATTGAGCCGCAAAGGGTCGTCGAAATTGCAAATCCGAGACTTGCGTCAATGACTTGCCTAAGAAACTGGCTGCTTCCAAGCCTAATGGAGTTTCTTGGTCACAACACTCACGTGGAATATCCGCAGAAAATTTTTGAGGTCGGATACTGCGTCATCCATGACGAAGAAAAAGAAAACAGAACAAGCGACATCGAAACTCTTGCCTGTGTAACGCTTCATTCAAACGCAAGCTTCACTGAAGCAAAATCTATGCTTGACGCTTTACTCGTTAACCTAGGGGCTTCCTACTCGCTGACTGAAGCTCGTCACGGAAGCTTCATCGAAGGCAGAATGGGCAAAATAGTTGTTAAGGGTATAGAACTAGGGTTCATGGGCGAAATTCACCCTCAGGTGCTTCAGAACTGGGGCTTAGAAAACCCAGCTGCTGCTTTCGAAATCAACCTTAACAAGTTAGGGCAATACCTCTTGGAAAAAACTTGAACAATTCGCTGCCTACGAGCCTAATATAGAAATGTTTATCTAAAAACCGCATCACAGTCTAGAATGGCGATGATATGAGCTCAGTTAATCCCGCCTAACCCATAAATGGGCCCGCCTAGACGGACTCGACAAAGACGGATGCTTCCGCATCCTTCAGTGATGGAGAGTTTACCCAGAAGCGGGACAAGGCGGGCGTGGGCGCCAGAAAAGCCGCGTAAGAGAGAGCTTGGCTGAGAATGGCGTGCCCGCCTCGCGATGATGCCGAGTGTTAGTTGCGCGGAACACAACTGCGCCCACGATACAAAAAAGATCTAAAATCATCATCAGTGAAGGATCTATTTGTGGAAACAAAAAATATCAATCAAAAAAAACGTGTAAAAAAAAGTATGGTTTTAAAGTGAGCTGAGCTTCCACGAAATAGTGTAATGTTTGTTTCATAAGCTCTAGTATTGTCACACAAATCAGACAAGTTCAAGACGATGCCGTGTGTTGTTCAAAATGCAGATTCGGATGATGAACAAAACATACCTGTCTAAACGCTTGATTCCGTAGATTTTATAAATTGAGTAATTTTGGGAGTGGCAGAAAGCCTAAATTCGGCGTAAGCACGGAAGCTAGCCTTTTCTTTTCCTTTTCCACCTTGTTCCTTCGGGCGTGTCTTCCAATTCTATTTCGATGTCCTGAAGTCCAAGCCTAACCTTGTCTGCAACGTCCCATTCTTTGCGGTCCTTCAACTCTTTTCTTAAATCAATGACCAACTGGACAAGGTCATCCGCAAGCTTTGCCTGTTCAGTTTCCAGCTCAGCGGACGAGGTTTCCACGCCCAGAACGTCCAAAAGTTCCCTGAAAGTCTCCGAGACTTCTTTCTTTGCCTTAGTTTCTATTTCGCTGTTGCTTTTAATGTAACCATACAAGGATTTGGCGAGGTCATAAAGCGCCGAAATCGCCAGAGACGTGTTGAAATCGTTGTTCATGGCTTCCTCGAACTTCGTCTTTGCGCCCTTAACATCGGATAAAAGTTTTTCCTCTCCAGACCCGCGGACTCGTTTTTCCCGAAGACCCTCAAACCTCTTCAAAGCATTCAACAGCCTCTCAAGGTTTGTTTCCGCAACCTTCAAGGCTTCCTTGTTAAAATCAACTGGGCTACGGTAATGGGCAGAGATTAGGAAAAAACGTAGAATCCGTGGCTTACACATTTTCGAGGCTTCGCGGACAGTGACAAAGTTGCCCAGAGACTTCGACATCTTGTTCCCGTCCACAGTTAACCATTCGTTGTGAAGCCAGTACCTAGCAAACGGTTTTCCGTTCGCAGCTTCGGATTGGGCAACCTCGTTCTCGTGATGAGGAAAAATCAGGTCCTTCCCGCCCATGTGAATGTCGAAGGTCTCCCCGAGATATTTTGTCGCCATGGTCGAACATTCAATGTGCCATCCGGGTCTACCCTTCCCCCAAGGACTGTACCAGCCGGGCTCGCCCTTTTTCCAAGCCTTCCAAACCGTAAAATCTGCTGGGCTTCTTTTCTTCGGGTCAACCTCAATTCTGGCGCCTGCTTGCAGGGCTTCAGCCTTGTTTCCTGAGAGCTTACCGTATTCCTTGAACTTTGCGACGTCGAAGTAAACGTCTCCGTCAACTTCGTAGGCGTACCCGTTCTTAACTAAGGTCTCAATTGTCTCGATTATTTCAGGGACATGCTTGGTCGCCCTTGGACTTACGTCAGCCTCTTTAATGTTCAGCGACGCCATGTCCTTTATGTAGGCTTCGGTGAAGTAGTCGCCGAGCTGCTGGACGCTCATTCCCGAATCGTTTGCTCTGTTTATGGTCTTGTCGTCGATGTCGGTCACGTTGCAGACGAGCCTAACCTTGAATCCCCTATGCTCAAGGTATCGGCGGACAACGTCAGCCACGACAAAAGCCCTTGCATTACCGATGTGAACATAATCGTAGACGGTTGGACCACAAACATACATTCGAACCTCCTTCTTGTGTAACGGGACAAACTTTTCCAGCCTCTTTCCCAAAGTGTTATGGACCATCAGAACCATAGCAGCAACCAACCGACCAGACTCGACAACAAACAATGACACAACAAAAGTATAAACATAACTACATTTCCAAGAGTACCAAAAATTGTGCTTGATTAAACCAGTCTCAATAATTTAGTGTAAAATTTTTCTTAGTAGATGTATGATCCATTCTCTACTTTTGCTCCAAGAAGCCAATACACAAAGCACGATGGAGCCCGCCAACACGACTGCTGAAAGAATCCATTCTTCTATATAATTGCTTAATCCCTGAAAAATGGCGCCTCCGACAACTGCGCCTAAAGAGTAATACGCGGTTTTCCCAATAATCTGAATAATCAAAAATTTCTTGAACGGAAACCTTACGGTTCCAGCAAGCAATACGATGGGTGTATCAGGTAATGGCGAAGACGCGACCAGCAAGATGGCAAGAAAACCGTATTTTTCAATCCACTTTGTGACCACGCTGCTTTGGCTGTTTTCTTGGAAGGCTTCCTGTATCCCCCGTCCCCAATAATAGGTGGAAACTTCGCCTAATGCTGCCCCCAGCCCAGCGGAAAACCCGAGAACGACAGGATTGTAGTATTTCATCAGGTTAATGAACGCGGGAACAAACATGTCTCTGCCGATGACGGTCAGGTGGCTGAACAACGAAGCCAAAAAAATGCCTAGAAGCCCAGCTTCCTGCAATAGACTGCCCGTGAACAACGTCTCGTAGAGAATAAAGGCTGAAATGATGGCGGTTACGATTACAGCAGCAATGTTCACAAAAGCCTTTTTTCTCATACATTTCACTGAAGATGTTCAGCATAGTTTAATATATACAATTTTTCTTGAATACTCAACGAGAGAAACATTTAAAGTATTGCATAAAAAGGTTCTTTAGAATACATGAGTCCATACCAAAGCTATAAGAAAAGTCGAGCTTAACCACAACATGGTTTCGGTTGTCTTGTTCTTCACGTTCTTCCTTTCGGTAGTCAAGGAGCTGTCCTTCAAAAGGTTGTTCCTCGAAATGCTGTTCATAAGCCTCGGAGTCGCAACGGTTTCTTCCATCATAGGCTAGGTAGCAAGAACAATATTCAATGTACAAGTATAGTTGCTAGAAGCTGAATATTATACTCCTAATCATGAGCTTACTACAATGAAGTTGCGGAAAAGATATGACAAGGGAGAAATCATGACAAACAAATCGGATTCTGCTGAAAAACTGCTCGAAACCATTGAAACGCTAAAAAGAAGCGAGGTCAAACAGCTGGTACAAGCCCGAACAGCACAATTTAAAGAAATGGCAAAGAAGCCCAGCAGCGAATTGTTCAAGGAGTTGTGCTTCTGCATACTTTGCGCAAACTTCACAGTCGAACGAAGTATAAAAATCCAGAACACAGTAGGAGACGGCTTCCTAAATTTGCCTGAAAAAAGGCTCGCGCAAAGATTGAAAACCTTAGGTCACCGCTTCCCGAACACGAGAGCAAGGTACATTGTTGAGGCAAGGAAGCACGAAGGCCCCTTAAAGAACACAATCGCGTCCTTCGATGATAAGCAAAAATTGAGAGAATGGCTAATCGCAGAGGTCAAAGGCTTCGGACCTAAGGAATCGAGTCACTTTCTCAGAAATGTAGGCTTCACCGATTTTGCCATCATCGATTTCCACATCGTCGACGTGTTAGTTAGACATGGGTTAATCGAAAAACCTAAGACCGTCACAAAAAGAAGGTATCTCGAAATCGAGGAATTACTGAGGCACATCGCGAAAAAGGCGGACCTCAACATGGCTGAACTTGACCTTTACCTCTGGTACATGGAAACAGGAAAAGTGCTAAAATAAGATTCAACGAAGCTAACATTATCTCCCAAAAAAATGTATTATGCATACCGTGAAGGATGAGGGTGAAACCATGAAAATATACCGCAAGGAATTCACAATATCAACCCATAAAAGAATGGAGATTCAAGACATAACAAACACTGTTGCCAATGTTGTTGAAGAAAGCAGAATCGTAAACGGGCTGGTTCACCTTTGGGTTCCTCACGCAACAGCAGCCATCGCAGTGAACGAACATGACACGGATCTATGGGACGACATCCTAACAGCCCTTGAAAATCTAGCTCCCATAAACGACAACTATCGCCATAATGCTAAGTACAGTTGGATGGCAAGCGAGCAGAACGCCCACGCTCATATTCTGAATTGTTTGGTTAAGCCCAGTGTCATGGTACCTCTTGAAAACGGGAAAATGCAGCTTGGCACCTGGCAATCTGTACTCGTCATAGAAATGGATGGTCCTCGAACAAGGCAGATTCAGGTCCAAGTGATAGGCGAATAAAAAACATACAGATTTCAAATATACAATTTCAATGTGAGCGTCTTTCAACCACACGGATAAAGCGTTCTACGTCTCCGTAAGTTTTTTCGTAGATGTGGGCGCTGTTCGAGAAATCCAAGTATGGACCTACTTCAACGTTTAATTGTCCGCTGACCATTTTTTGGAGCTCAGTTAAAGCAAGCATATTCATGTGCATGGCTCGAAAGATGTCTCGGCTGCGCCAACTCGTGTGAAGGACGAGCTTGCCGTCTCTTATGGTGCACCAGACCCTTTGGAGACAAGGTGGAGAGTCAACCCACACGTCTTTTTCGGGGTCCCAAGTTATGGCTTGAGCCCGCCTCGAATAATGTGTTTCCTGAAGCTTTCTTATCACGTAGTCAATCTGCGAAATTGCCTTGGGCGGGTAACTGAACAGCCTCTCGTGGTATGTGTAGTGAATCTTTCCCTCCTTAACCGCGTTGTCAAGTGTTCCACGCAGCACCTCATCGTAGTATTTCGTAAGCGAATCCTTCACAGCCACAAGCAAGTCTCCCCTGTGAACCCGAGGCTCAGCGAACGGCTCCTCAACAACAACAATCAGGCCAAGTAGCTCTTTTGACATTTCCCCGTACTCGGTGGGAACTTGGGCTCCCCTGTTCCAGCATTCAAAAACAGCTTTTTGCCAAGCTTCAGAAACCGTTTTTGCCTTGATGGCTACCCCCATGTGCTCATTAACCAATAACTGTCACCTGTGTTTAATTCAATGAATGTACGATTGAGTAGATAAATTATTAAGGACGTTTTCCTAAGAACACGATACGTTTTTAAATTCCGTTCTACAAGCTTAATTTTGGCGAAGCATCTTGTCTGACGATGAAGAAGACAGATGGTTTAAACGTAGGAGAATACCATTTTTTAGAGGATTCTTCCCCGAAGATTTTGACGACGTCTTCAAACAGATGGAAGAAATGATACATAAAGAGTTCGAAGAAATGTCGAAGAGAGTTCCAAAAGATCTCATCCGAGAAAGGACACTTCCAGATGGCTCCAAAGTGAACGAAATGGGACCCTTCGTCTACGGATACAGCGTAACTGTGGGTCCTGACGGTAAACCCCAAATAAGACAGTTTGGCAACGTCAAAACTGAAGCCAAGTTCGGAAAGCCCCAGATAAACATTAAGGAGGAAAGGGAACCCCTAGTTGACATCATTCCATCAAACAACGAAATCAGAGTCATAGTTGAATTGCCAGGCGTCGACAAGAAAGACATTAAGATTCAAGGGACAGAAAGAAGCCTAACAATCTTGGTTGACATACCTCAACACAAATACTTCAAGGAAGTCGAGCTGCCTTCAAAGGTCGATCCCAAAGAAGCCAAGTCTTCATACAAGAACGGAGTATTGGAAGTCACGCTCAAAAAGAAGGAAGACGAGAACCCGAAAGGAGAACCAATAAACATCGAATAATCTTTGGAATAAACAGAAAGCAATTTTCCGGCAATCATCAGAGCCAAGTATCTTCCGTTTTTCTTCAAGGTCGCTAATACTTCACTGAAAGAAATAAAACATGGAAAAATGAAATTATAGGATAAATTCAGCTGAGGAATCTGAATGTTAAGGTTGATTCAGGTCGGCGTGGGAGGCTTTGGGAATAGCTGGACAGATGTCGTGAAAGAATCAAAATACGTCAAAGCAGAAGCATATGTCGACATAAATGAAGAAGTGTTAAAAGAGGCAGCCAAAGCACATGAGATGCCAAAAAACAGGTGCTTCACAAGCTTAGATGACGCCCTTGAAAAAATCGAGGCTGACGCAGTCTTAATTGTTGTACCACCTGCCTTTCACGCTGAGGTCGCAATCAGGGCACTCAAGGCGGGGCTTCATGTTTTAACTGAGAAGCCGATTGCTGACACCATTGAAAGCGCCAAAAAAATGGTCGCTGAAGCCAAGAAAAAGAACCTTAAACTGATGGTGAGCCAAAATTACAGGTTCAGGAAGGGACCACGGACAATTAGAAAGCTGCTTGAAACCGAAAAGGCTGGAAAGCCAAATTATGTGATTATAAACTTCCATAAAGCTCCGCGGTTTTCTGGGTTCCGACTAAAAATGGAGTATCCGCTTCTCGTCGACATGTCGATCCACCACTTCGACATGATGAGGTACATCTTCAACACCGAAGCAGAAAGCCTTTACTGCAGAACCTGGCGTCCCAGCTGGAGCTGGTTCGAAGGAGACCCATGCACATCTGTAGTCTTTAAAATGGAGAATGGTCTTCAACTAACCTATTTTGGTAGCTGGGTTTCACTTGGCTGGGAAACAACATGGGACGGCGACTGGCGAATCGAATGCTCAAACGGCGGAATACACTGGGACAAGAATGTTGAGGTCAGTTCTGGGGAACCAAGAACATCTGCCGAAGAAAGTTTGATTTTAATGCCTGTTGAGGACCGACACTACTCACTCTACGAGTTCGCGGAATCAATTAAACAAAACAGGCAACCTGAAACAAGCGGCAAAGACAACATCAAAAGCCTTGCCATAGTCGTCGCAGCCTTGGAATCAGCAAAAAGAAACAAGGAAATTTCAGTGAAAAGATTCCTTTAAAAAAACTAGTTAGCCAGCTAGCTCAGGATTGAGTAGCTTATTTTGAAACAAGCCAATTTGTGGGTGAGTTATGCTTACTAAAAACTTCTCATTGTTTGTGCCAAAGGCGTTGGGTGCAATTCTAATTTTTGTCCTTAATTGGTCCTCTAACTGGAAGCGTTATCCGAAATATCGTTCCTTTTCCCACAACACTTTCTACTGAAATTCGACCGCCATGCGCCTCTATGATGCGTTAACATTTTGCTAACCAAGTCCCAACCCCTTCGTTTTCGTCGTGAAGAAGGGTGTCCAGAGTTTTTCTATGACCTCAAGAGGTATGCCTTATCCAGTATCGGTGAATGTGACTTCCAAGTTATCTTGATGTATCTGGCTGTTTATTGTGAGGTTGCCGCCTTGAGGCATTGCGTCTACTGCATTAGTGAGCTAGCCTGATTATCAAAAAGAAAGAACATAAACTGGTCTAAACCATTACACTTAGTTTCAAAAAGCATATTCAAAACATGCTGCCCTAATACTAAAGTATATCAAATAAAAGTAGACATTTTTATATGTGAAAAATGTAACTATAATTTTTCCCAACAATCAACTCGTTTCTTGAAACCATATTAAGAATGTGAGGAAATCTTGAGGTCAGGGTTGAACAAAAAGTTCATCAAAAAAATCAAGCGGAAAGTTCCTTGGGTAGGACACATAATTAATGACATAAAAATTGCAGGAGACTTTAATGTTGACTCCTCAGTCATGGAGGTTCAAGTACGAGAAGGAAGCCTTTGCCTTGTTTGCAGAGGTAGCAAGATGCTGTGCGGAAAGCCTCAGTGTCCAGCCATTCTTAAATTGTATTCTTTTATAAAAGCTGAAAGTTCCGTTAACTCCGACCGTTTACGTGGTTCGTCTCCTCCTGGAGTGTTTGTGGGACGCATTGGGTATCCGCATGTCTATGCTGGACCCTTAGTTCCGCCAGTGCTGGGAGACACCGCCCTTTATGATTCGCCTGAACAGTGGCTTGGGAAGACAGTGAATGAAATAATAGGTTTCAGGACAAACCTCGTTCGGGCAAAGTTCAGGGTAAATATCACAAAGCCCTTTCAAAACAAAAAATTTATAGACAAGACTCTCGAGGTTGCGTTGTCAAGAGACTCCGTTGAGACAGAAGTCACTTTTAACAAGAAACCGTCTGGAAGACTGTTGTTGGACAGCGAAGTACAACCCATGGGACCCTCAGCAGTCCTACGAAACATGGATGTCGGAAGCTTCAGGTCTGATTCGAGAATCGAAAAAGCCTACGGAGACGCTGACTTGAAAGCTGAAAGTGCGATTCAAAACCTTTATTCGGACAGCGTTCCCGTTTCGAAGATTCAAAGAGCATTCAGTGTTGGCGCCTTCGGGCTTAGGGACCAGAGGCGGATGGTTCCGACGAGATGGAGCATAACGGCTGTCGATTCATCGATTTCGAGGAACCTGATTGAGGACCAAGTGAAGGGGAAGCCGCAAATAAACGGGTACAGAATCTACGAGTTCAGCCACCTTGGAAACCGATTCTTAGTTTTGCTGACTCCTTCCAGCTGGAGATACGAGTGGATAGAAGCGTGGTATCCCGGAACAGTGTGGAACCCGAAGGGACAGGACATTGCGATGGGAGCAGACTGGGAAGGATACAGAGGTCGAACAACCTATGCCTCAATAGGTGGCTGCTACTACGCGGTTCGGCTGGCTGCAGCGGAGTTCTTGGCAAAAGAAGGAAGACAAGCCAGCGTCATTGCCATGAGGGAAGATCCATCCTAACTTCATCGTGCCCTTGGGCGTATGGATAAACCGTGAATGCGTAAGGGAAGCCTTCCGAAAAGAACCACATAATTTCAGCACTCTTGGCGAAGCCATGAACCACATTAACTCAAGATTCGCAATCAGTCTTGACAATTGGGTTCAAACAAGCACCCTTTTAAAAGACACTTTGTACCAAGAAAGGCTGACTAAATATCTTTAGTTTACACTATATAGTTCTTACAACAGAAAAAAAATTGTTGGTTCAAGAGTCATTCGTAACCAAGCGAGATTGTTTTAGATTCTTACTATTCCCTTCAACAGGTCTTTCATCAACGCTTCAGTGGCGTTCCTTCCTTCCTTGTCCTTAATTCTGAGTGCGTATTTCTTGAATTCGTCAAGTGTAACAGGCTTTTTGCCCTTTTTCTGGGACAGGTAGGCTGACTCGACAATCGCTGTGGTTTCTGTTCCGACCTTCTCGTCGCACACGGACTTGACGTCGTTCAGTACGCAGTTGCACATGTTCCTAATTTCTCCAGCGAGCTTCGGGTCCATGTAACCTTGCCTTGGTTGAATTCTCTTTTTCCCCCAAAGGCGTCTGTTATCTCCAGAATCGTGTCGCCCTCTTTGTAGGCTGGTTTTATTGCTCCGTTGGTTCCGATGATTGATGTGTCCGTGGAATCCCTGTAGGACCATGAGCCTTCAACGTGCGCCGTTGACCACTTTCCCGCATCGTCCTCGAACCGTATAAGGACGTGAGCGTCGTCCTCAACCTCGAAAGGTTTGAACATGCCTTGCAGGATTCTGGTCTTCATTCTTATGCAGATGCCATAGGGTTCAGCAGCTTTCACCATAGTTGGTTTTTTGTCGAAACCGTTCAGGAACCAAGACGTGGTTATTGCGTGAACACCGTTGTCCAACAGCGCCCCGCCACCTGCTATGTCTGGGTTCCAGAACCATGAAGCCCATTCTGGTCCGCCATGAGCTGTGGCTAAGAAGACGAGTTGAAGTTCGCCTATTGCTCCGCTCTCAATTTGTTTATTGGCGTTGTACCAGAATGGATCGTAAAGCCAGTTCTCGTTGTGTTGATAAAGTTTTCCGCTGTTTTCCACCGCTTCGACGACGTCTAGGCATTCCAGATATGTCCGTGCCATGGGCTTTTCACACATTACGTTGATTCCTCGGCTCAGGGCTTCTATGGCTGTTGAGCTGTGGAATTTTGTGGGCGTGCAGACATCGACCAGATCAGGTTCTTCCTTCGAAAGCATCTCGGAAACGTTAGAATACGTCTTTAAGCTTTCAGCGTCCTCTCTTAGCTGTTCAGCCTGTTCGTGGTCTCCTCTTTCTTCAGCTTTCTGGGCTTTTTCCTGGTAAAGGCTCTTGGTTCTCCTTTCTGCAGACTATCAGCACGTCTTTTGAAACGTCGCATAAGCTTACAAGATGCGCCTCGTAGATTTCGGGGTAAGCGGGGAGGTGGGCGCCTTGAAAGATGCCGCCTGACCCAATGATTCCTATTGTAACTCTTTTCAAAGTCAAACACACCCAATTTAGGATTGTTTATTCTGAGCGACTTAATAAAATAAAGGCTTTTCGTAAGCATGAATTACGGAAAAAGCGTTTCTCTAAAAAAGGAGTGCGATATAGCAGTTTAATCTTTTAGTTTTTCAAAAATTTTTAAAATTGCCATGAATAATGCTTTTTTTGTAAACCTGTTGGCGTCTGAATCCAATGGGGTTTTTAAGAGTAGTTTTATAAGGTAGTTTTTGGCTATTACTCCATATTTAATCGGAGGAATGGCTTATCAGCTTCGAGTATGTTGTCGAAACTGAGGACCTCGCGAAATATTACCAAATGGGTCAGGTGACGGTTAAGGCGCTTGACGGCGTCAACATCAGAATCAAACGGGGCGAATACATTTCAATCATGGGTCCTTCAGGTTCTGGCAAGACAACCCTTTTCAACATGGTGGGCGGAATCGACAGACCTACGCGTGGAAGAGTCTTCATAGATGGAGTTGACATCGCAAAGCTCGACGCATACGAACTAGCGTGGCTAAGATGCCGAAAGATTGGTTACATCTTTCAAACCTTCAATCTAATTCCTGTTCTAACAGCAATGGAAAACGTTACGTTACCAATGATATTCGCTGGTGTAGACAGCGACGAGAGGATGAGGAGAGGACGTGAGATCCTTGACTCCGTTGGGCTTGGAGAAAGGATGTCTCATAAACCTGCGGAGCTAAGTGGTGGTCAGCAGCAGCGTGTGGCTATTGCGCGGGCTTTGGCTAACAATCCTGTTATCGTACTTGCTGATGAGCCTACGGGGAACCTTGACCTTCACACTGGGCTTGAAATCATTACTTTGCTGAGGGAGATGAATAAAGAGAAGGGTGTTACCATTATTGCTGCTACTCACGACTTGAAGATGATTGATGTCAGCGACCGAATTATGTATCTCCGCGACGGGCTTGTCGACCGATACGAGACTAGAGCAGAAGTTTATGTGAGAGCAGCTGAATAGAAAAGGCTGAAAAAAATTCATTATTTTTTCTTGATACAAAAAGTTTGAAGAGCGATGAGTGACTTTTGTTGTCGCTCCAGTTTTCTATATTTCGTATCTTAATGCTTCTGCTGGATTAAGTCTTGCAGCGTACACTGCGGGATAGGCTGCTGCAGCTACGCTGAGTAGCGAGGCTATTGCTATGCCTTCGCCTATGTATGTGACGTAGGGGAGGAGGTTGACTCCTGCTAAGACTGCGGGGAATGAGAACTGGATTCCGAATATTACGATTGTGAGCTATCCAACCTGCGCATGATCCGAGTACGCCGCCTAATACTCCAAGCAGCAACGCTTCGATCAGGAAAATTTGGAGGACGTTCATGTCTGTTGCGCCTAGGCACTTCATTGTTCCGATTTCCTTGTATCTTTCTGTGACGGACATCAGCATCGAGTTCACGATTCCGACGCCGCACACGAGGAGGGCGATGATGACCATCCATGTTTGGTATTGTGCGGGAGGTATCTGTCCCACGCTTGGTAGAATTGTGCCCATCGTCAATATTGTGACCATAAAGGCGATGCCTAACAGCACAGAGAACGCCGTGATGAGGGCTCGAGTGAACCGTTTCCTAATGCTTTCCAGAGCGAAACGGAATGCTTCGCCAACTGGGAATTTTATTGAACCAATTTTCATGACAACTGAGTTCTGTGGTTTTTGTTCGGTTTTTGGAGCTTTCTTTTTTGGACTCAACGTTTTTTCCCTCGAATACATCTTTCATAGTAAACATTGCCTTTTAAAGATTTTCCATAAATGACCTTAATTATTGTGTCATGGCAAATGCTTCAGATATCTTGTTTGTCCGTCATTGACAGAGTGTAAGTTAGTGAATCAACACAGCAGCTGTCAAAAGAATACTGATTCATTGCATTTCCCGACTGATCTGATTTATTCAACAACCGAAAAAGCATTTTGAACAACACACAGCATTGCCTAAGACCAGTCTGATTTGTGTAACATCGGGTTTTCAATTTTGTGTAACAAACAGTGCTGTCTTCGACCTGTCTGTTTTGTGGCACATCCGCTTTGCAATTTTGGGGCGCAAACTATACTCTGTAAATGTTTGTCTGTTTTTTGGTTATTTGTGGAATGTTTTTATGTTTAATGCACGTTTGTTTCGTTGAGGGGATGACGTGCCCGAAAAAGCCTGAAGTTAAGATGAGGAACTCACGACGGACAGACCCTCAAATCAGGTTTTCCGAAAAAGGGAAAGGGCTTAACGTAGCCTTAGCTGTAATGGGACTTAATCCGTGATTTCCGAGGCAGTTGCATGTTAACGATTAGAAAAGCAGCAATGAAGGATTTGGCTGCAATAACCGAAATCTACAACGAGGCTATACTGAAGACCGTGGCTACGTTTGACGCCGAGCCTAAGACGGTTGAGGAGCAGAAGCCTTGGTTTGAAAGCCACGATTCCAGGCATCCCATTTTGGTCGCGGAACAGGGCAACGCTGTTGTTGGCTGGGCGTCACTAAGCAAATGGTCAGACAGGTGCGCATACTCGGACACTGCTGAAATCTCCGTCTACGTGAAAGAGGAACATAGAGGAAAAGGAACAGGTAAAAAACTCATGCAGGAAATCCTCGACCAAGGCCAGAAGAAAGGCTTACACACAGTCCTCGCTCGCATTGCTGAGTCTAACGAGGTAAGCGTTCGCCTACACGAGGCTTTCGGGTTCGAACATGTCGGAACCACGAGAGAGGTTGGACGCAAATTCGGAAAACTATTAGACGTACACATAATGCAGAAAATGTGCTAATATCACTTGTTGCTTTAATTTTTCCACCAATGTCTGTGCTGCCATTTAGACCATGTTTCTGGTTGCATCAATTATAAAGATTTTTAAAGTTAGTTAAAATATAAGGTGTTTTGATAAGGATTATGGTAGAATCGTTGCCGATTTGGTGCGGTTTCAACCTTCTGGAGAAATTTTATAGGAATGATCCGTTTGATGAAGTCGACTTTAAGCGTGCCGCTGAATGGGGATTCAACTTTTTCCGTTTGCCAATGGACTATCATTGTTGGATATTGAATGAGGATCCCTACAAAGTTAACGAGAAGGTTCTGGTTGAGATCGACGACGCAGTCGCACTCGGTAAGAAGTATGGAATCCACCTGAACCTCTGTTTTCACAGGGCGCCAGGATTCACTGTGAACCAGAGTGCCAAGGAACCATTTAATCTCTGGAGGGACGAGGAGTCTCAAGCTGCTTGCGAGTTCCACTGGAGGCTTTTTGCCAAGCGCTACAAGGGATTATCGAATAAGGTTGTGAGCTTCAACCTTGTCAATGAACCGTACGGCACAACAATGCCCGTCTACAAAAAGTTTGTCGAGAGAATGCTTGAAGGCATATGGGAAGAAGACAAGAAAAGACTCGTCATCGCTGACGGTTTAATCGTGCCTGAAGGACATTATAAACCCGTAACTGAAATTAACAACCCTCTTTTCGGACAAAGCTTCCACGTCTATGAGCCTCATTGGATCACGCACATTATGGCTAGTTGGGCGGGTGTTTGGGGAAACTACGATGAACAGCCAAAATATCCATGTGAAGCCCCAAACTTGGACAAATACATAGAAAAATTGCCACCTGATTCACCGTCTAGGCGTGACTTTCAAAGGTGGAAAGGAGTGTTCGTCGACAAAAAATGGCTGGAAAACTGGATGAAGCCCTGGTTCGAGTTTAGAAAAGAAACAGGTTCGCTCATCCACTGCGGCGAACTCGGTATATACGTCTATAAGGTTCCGAGGCAGACGCAGCTTAACTGGTTTAAAGATGTCCTCGGAATTATGAAAGAGAACAAGGTTGGATGGGCGCAATGGAATTTCCGCGGGTCCTTCGGCATAATAAACACTGGGCGGGAAGAATTCCACAGCGAAAACCTGCAGAACGGAGACCGCTTGGACAGGCAGATGCTCGAAATTCTGAGAAAAAATATAGTCCGCTAACATTCACTTTTTCTCTTCTTCCTAATTCTCTCTTTTCCTAATACTCTCATTACTCGCACGCATGCAAGAGAGAACATAACACGAAACAAGCTTGATTAGCTGTATTGAATTAAAATGAAAACTACGTGATTTATGTTGCAATTTATCTGAATAGCTTCCTTGACAATAGCGGTTATTGCTTGATCGAAAGCAGGCAACATCCATTATAACAAGGTTAATGATTCCCCATTTTTTATTAAGTAAAAAAAGAAGATATTGTTTTATACGGTTTTATACGGGGAGTTATTTAGTTTCTTTAGATTCAACAGGTTCCTTTTTCTCTGGCAGTGGCTCTTTCTCTTTGTCTCCAACATGAACAGTGACGGATTGTGAAATAGTTTCGCCTTTCTTCTTATTTCTGCCAGTAACTGCAGATACCACAGAGAAGATCAGCCATATTATGAAACCGTAGACTACGCCGTTTACTATAGCAGGAATTAATGTGTTAGCAGGAATTCCAAGTACTGGATAGTCTGTCATAGGAATTTTTAGAATATCAAAGATCATGTTCCCGGGAGGTAATGATATACCAAGAGAAATACCCAGAAATGCTAGAAAGAAAATAACAAAGATTACTGCTCCTATCATTTTTTACACCTCTTTAGCGCCATATTTATTATCACATTATATAAAAACTTATTGTTTGTGCGTCTTTAAGTTTTTTGTTCTTTCCTTCATTTTATCTTGGAAATGCGAATAGTGAATGCGTATTTGCTGTCTCCTTCAAACGTGACTGCTCAATCTTATTGGTCAATTTCTTCCCTAGCAGAGGTTCCAATATGCCTTTAATGTGCCCAATTCCACAAAGGCATACAATTGAATTCCTAATAATACCACCTATCGGGCATGGACATTCGCTGCCTGAAAAACTCCAATATATTTTTGAGCCCTCAACTTGAATGTCAGGACCGTCACCTGGCAGTATGTTTCGAAAAACATTATGCAGGGAAACTATGTCAGTACTTTAGTCAGCTTTCCTTCATGTTGAAGCTGGTAGTTACAATGCGTGGATGCAGCGAATATCCACTGAGTCCGTTGAATGAAACAGCTAGTGATAACATTCTGTGATTACGATGTGTGACCTTACTTTTTATGCGATTATGGCAAACAATTTCAAATGTGAGTGGTATTATCAAAGAATAATGTGGAGAGAGCAATAAAATGGATGAAATAACTATACTTCTTGATGTTGGTAACTGCCTTTTTTTCTTTGGCGGGTTTCCGCAACTTGTTAAGACAATAAAGAACAGAAAAACCTTGAAGGATTTATCTGCGTTAACTTTTTCATTATACACGATGGCGGCTTTCCTTTTTGTTATTGTCGGAGTGTTGCTTGGGTCGTGGATGACCTTCATTTTCAACGGCGTCAACACATTCTATTTCTGTGCAATCATCTATTGGATCAAAAGAAGCGGACAGAAGAGACTCTAAAGCAATATCTGCTGAGTAATACAAACCACACACATTTCATTCGGACGAAGCTTTTCGAGCTGACTCAGCTAATCTCATTCATGTGTGGTTCCAGGTTGTGTTATCACATCGTAACCTTCACTACGTGCTTCTTCCCATCAGACAAGACCGGCAAGAGGTTGGTCCTGAGAGGCTTGTCATCTATAGTCACGGACTTTATTCCCTTGGACACGTGGTCGGGGTTTTCGACTTTTATGACATAGACAGAGTTCCTGAAGCTTCGGGTAACCTCGAACTTTTCCCATGTTTTCGGGACACATGGGTCCACTAACAATCCGTGATATTGGGGTCGGATGCCAAGAATCCAGTTTGTGGCTACCTTCATCATCCACGCCGCGGTTCCCGTGAGCCATGACTGCCGCGCCCAGCCGAAATCGGGGTGGTCTTTCCCAGCGATTGTTTGGGAATACACGTACGGTTCGGCTCCGTGAATCTCAGCCCTCTTGTTCGTGGTTGGGGGCGCAAGCTTCATGAAGTACTCGTAGGCTTGGTCTCCTCGCCCGAGTATGCACTCCGCCAAGATCGCCCAAGCGTTGGCGTGGCACCAAATTGACGCGTTTTCTTTCAGTCCAGGAATGTAAGACGTTATTGAGCCTATTTCAGGAGTGTATTTCGTGTAGGCGGGAGCCGAAGACTTTATCCCGTACTCGGTGTCCAAGTGCTTCTTCACCGAGTTCATGCATCGAACTGCCCTCTCCTTTGGCGCTATTTGGCTGAAAACTGCCCAGGACTGCGTGTTAAGGAAAATCTTTCCCTCTTTGCATTGTGGAGCTGCCTACGAGTCCACCTGAGTCAGAAAATGCTCGGATGTACCACTCTCCGTCCCACGCTATTTCGTTTAAGTGAGCTTTGGTCTTGTCAGCTAGGGCTGCAAACTTTTGTGCGTCTTTGTCTTGGCGGTATTCCTTGCAGAGCTCCGTCAGTTCGAGGAGGGCTTTGTAGAGGAACATTGCGACCCACACGCTTTCAGCCGCGTTGTTTGGTCCAGGAATGTTGAGCGGGTCGTTCCAGTCGAGCTGTTCCCAGCAGAGGCAGACCGTGGTTGCCCATGTTGTCGAGGGTGAACTTTATTGACCGTTTCAGGTGCTCGTAAAGGCTTGCGGTTGAGCCCTCCACGAACTTGGCTCTCTCGTCCAGAACGGTCATGTCCCCCGTTTCCTTGATGTACTCGCATACAGCCAGAATCAGCCAGAGGTGGTCGTCGCTGAAGAACTGCATCTGCGGCTTCGCATAGTCGGGGTAGCCGCCTTCGCCTGTGATAGGATAGTAAATGTGGTAGGCTTTGCCGCTTTCAAACTGGTTCTTAGCGAGATCCAGGATTCGTTGCCGCACCCTTTGGGGGAAGGCGTGAACCACGCCCAGAGTGTCTTGGTTGCTGTCTCGGAACCCCATTCCTCGCCCAATGCCTGTTTCGTACAGTGACACGTACCTTGACCAGTCGAAGGTTGTCCTGCACTGGTACGGGTTCCAGATGTTGACTGTGAGATTGAACTCGGCGTCTGGAGTATCCGCGACGAAGCCTGCCCAGATAGTTGCTCCAATGCTTCTTCAGCTTCCGGGAGCTCAGCGTCCACGGTGGCTTTTTGCCCGAATCTTTGCACACACTTTTTGGCTTCGGGCTTTTCCTTCGCTACGCCTAAGACGAAGATGATTGTTTCTGTTTCTCCGAGACCGAGCTTAACCGAGTTGCTGGTGACAGTCTACGGGGTTTCCGCCTTTCGCTTCGGAGTTGAAGCATTGCCCTCTTTCGACGGCAACTGGGTTAGATTCGCCCCGGTAGCGTCCGATGAACTTTTCTCTGTTGCAGTCGTATCCTGTGACCCGACCGTTTGAGGCGAAATAGGCGTATCCCGTGCTGAGATCATGGAGGTTGTAGAAGATTATACCGTCCTCAAGCTTAGCCTCAGCCAAGCCCTGACGGTATTGGAGGTCGGTCTGGTCACCCGTGGCCTGCCATAGGCAGAACTCGGTGTACGAAAAAACGGTCAGCTCCCTGCCTTTGTGGGAAGTGTTTTTAAGGGTCAGCATCCAGATTTCGAGGTTCTCGCCCAAAGGCACGAAATACGTGACTTCCGCCACCATGCCTTGATAAGTAGAGGAGATTACGGTATATCCCAACCCGTGTCTGCACTCATACGCGCTCAACTCCTTGGCTGTGGGCTGCCACGTTGGGGACCAGTATTCGCCTGTCCCGTTATCTCTGATGTAGAGGTACCTTCCGGGCCTGTCCATGGGCAGGTTATTGTACCTGTACCTGAGGACTCTTCTTTCCCTCGGGTCAAGGTGGAAGCTGTACCCTCCAGCAGTGTTCGAAATCATGGCGCAGTACTCGCTGTCGCCCAAATAGTTAATCCACGGCGTAGGCGTATCAGGCCTAGTAATTACGTACTCCTTGCCGTCACGCGAGAAGTGCCCATAATCCATACCCAATCACGAATCTTAGTACGACCAATAAACTATTATATTTTTTCTAAAAAAGAAAAAAAATTATCATCGCCTGAAGGCTGGGCGCTTAAAAAATAAAAGTCTTATTCAGAAGTTTGTTCGCAAAAAGTTATTATAAAAGCATAAAAAAAATATTGATTTATTTTACATTTATGAGAGTTTTAAAACACCAAAGCAACTATCTACAATTAAAAGCCAAGAGAAGCAAAGATGAAGGATTAGGTCTTATTGGTTTGGGAGGACTCGGAGGGGTAGCCTCCATCACATTAAGAGCTACATTTGTATTTTATCCTCTTGTTATCTTATCTATTAGCTAGCTAGTCATTTTTATGCTATTTTACCTCGAAACTTCCTGTTAATTGTATGTCCTCTGATGATTTACCTATCATGACATTGAAGGTTCCAGGTTCTACTGCACGTTTCATTTCTTTGTTTGTGAAGGACAGTTCTTCGGGACCGAGTGTGAACTCCATTGTTCGTTTTTCCTTTGGTTCTAGGGTTATCCTCTTGAATCCTTTGAGTTCTTTTACTGGTCTGGTTACGCTACCGACGACGTCGCGGATGTATAGTTGGACAACTTCGTCGCCTTCTCAGTCGCCAACGTTCTGGACATCAACGAATACCTTGATTTTTCCGTCTGGCTTAATCGTTTCAGGCGTTGTCCTGAGGTTGCTGTATTCGAATAGTGTGTAGCTCAGCCCGTGCCCAAACGGAAACAGCGGAGTGTAAGGCAAATCGATGTATTTTGTGGACCACCTTTCGGCAGACGAAGGTCTACCAGTGCTCTTGAAGTTGTAGTAGATGGGCACCTGCCCAACCGTGCGCGGAAACGTCGCAGGTAACCTGCCACCGGGATTAAAATCGCCGAACAAGATGTCAGCAACAGACTTTACCTCCTTGAATTCCGGGGTGCCAAGCCTCCAGAATTGCGGGCACATGTTCAGCGGACCAAGAAATCGACAGCGGTCTCCCGTTCATTAAAACCATGATCACAGGCACACCTGTTTCATAAATTTTCTTAACTCAGCTCCTCTTGAACCCCAGGCAAGTCCAACGTGGAACGGCTGGATGCTTCGCCGCTCATGTCTCTGCCTTCGCCCACAACCACGATAACCACCTCTGCAGCTTCACTTTGTCCGCGGTGTCCTCAAAGCCTTGTTTCGAGGTTCCTTCAATTTCGCATCCCTTCGTAAACAAAATCTTGGTTTTAGACGACACCTTGCCTTTGACGCCTTCGAGGACGGTGACCGTGTCTTTTGGGTCTCCCGTGTACGCCCAGCAACCGAGCAAGTCAGCCTGATTGTCAGCCAACGGACCTACGACAGACTAAAGACTTTATGTTCTTTTTTAGTGGAAGGATGTTGCCTTCATTTTTCAGAAGCACAATCGACTTTCGGGCTGCATCCAAAGCGACTTCAATGTTTTCTTTACGTTTAATGATTTTACCCGCCTGTTCAGGATCAACGTAGGGACGCTCGAAAAGCCCCAGCTTAAACTTGATTCTTAAGATGCGTCTGACAGCTTGTGTTTAAACATTCTTCTGAAACCCTTCCTTCTTTAACCAGCTGCGCAAGGTATGTCTGGTAAACGTTGCCTGCCATGTCCACGCCAGCTTCAACCGCTTCTTTTGCTGCTTCAGCTGCGTTAGCAGCTGTTCCATGGTTGATGAGCTCAGTTATGGAGTTCCAGTCGCTGACAACGAACCCTTCGAATCCCCACTCTTCCCGCAGAACAGTCGTGAGAGTGAACCTGTTGCCAGAAGCGGGAACGCCGTTCAGGTCGTTGAATGCGCTCATCAGCGTTCCAGCCCCAGCGTTAACCGCGGACTTGAAAGGCGGCAAATAAACGTCCCTCAGAGTCCTCTCAGAAACTTCCACGGTGTTGTAGTCTCTTCCGCCCTCTGCTACACCGTAAGCCACATAATGCTTCGGGCAGGCAACAACAGAACTCGGACTAGAAAGATTTTCGCCCTGAAACCCTTCCACATAAGCCCTCGCCATCGCTGAACCTAGATACGGGTCTTCGCCGTTTCCCTCCGCGATTCTCCCCCACCTCGGGTCACGGGCAACGTCAACCATCGGCGCAAAGGTCCAGCGGATGCCTTCAGAAGACGCTTCAGTAGCAGCAACCGAGGCTGCCTTTTTGGCTAATTCAGGATCCCACATGCTCGCAATTGCCAGCGGAATAGGGAAGATTGTCTTGTACCCGTGCACCACATCAAGGCCAAAGATCAGGGGGATTCCCAATCTGGATTGTTCAACCGCGATTTTCTGAACCTTGTTCGCGTTTTCTGTGCCCATCACGTTGAGGAACGAGCCGACTTGGCCTTGCTTAACGAGGACTTCATGCTCCTTTTGAAACCCAGAATACTGGCACGTCTGCCCAACCTTTTCTTCAAGTGTCATTCGGGCAAGCAATTCCTCAACTCTTTTCTTAATTGGCTGTGAGGAATCCAAGTAAAGGCGCTTTTCGCTTCTGGAATGCTTCAAACCTTTTTCACCTGACTACCATAATTCTTTGGGAAACGTCTTAAATGGTTTCGCCTAACCTATCAACGTTAAAAACCTCAACGACAATATATTATTCGGTCTAAAACTTTGTGTGGAGATTACTCGAAGATGAAGAAACAAAAATCAGCCAAGACCGTTAAATGCGGAACCCAAATCATGGTCATCGGTCTAGAAGGCTGGGTCAACGCTGGTAAAGTCTCAACCTTCTCTGCCAAGTATCTCGCAGACAAACTTGACACCAAAAAATTCGGCGAAATCCCCGTTGACGAATTCCACGACTACATGTTGTTTAGACCGTCGGTCACGGTGAAAGAAGGCATAATCCAGTCATACAATCCTCCGAAGAACGAATTTTTCTGCTCGAAAGACGCAAAAAACAAGCAATCGTTCGTCCTTCTGCTGGGTCATGAACCACACCGAAACTGGCCAAAGTACGCAGAGGCTGTGCTTAAGGTTGCAGAGAAAAAGGGTGTTAAAAAAATTTACACGACGGGAGGGTTCCTCACTGACGTTCCTCACCAAAGCGCAACTCCCGTTTCAGCGTCAACAAACAACGAAAAAATCCTTTCTGAACTTAAAAAGGCTGAAGTGGAGTCACCAGCTACACGGGTCCAACAAGCGTCTACAGCGAGATTATGGTGAAAGCCAAACAGAAACGTGTTGACGTAATCAGCCTTTGGAGCCCAGTTCCAATGTACGTTGCTGGAGTCTATCCTCGAGCAGCATACCGCATCCTCGAAAAAATCGCCAAGCTCACAGGCATAGAACTTGACCTAACGGACCTCAAGAAAAAGGCTGAAACCTTCGAAGCCGAGTTTCAAAAGGAAGTTGCTGAGCAACCTGACATGCGAGAGCTCATCGAAGGCTATAGGGGACGAACCGACCGAGAGAAGGAACCAACCTACATCCTCTAACGAACCTGAGAAAACGCAACCAACAAACCAGTTCATGAACCAAAAATCCCCAAGTGACAAGCCACAAACGTTTATATTATTCCTTTTATATGTTGAGAGTTGCCACAATCCAAATAACACAAAAAGAAAAAAGGAGTTTGAAAACCAATGGGCCACAGAAAACAGCATGCACCCAGACATGGTTCATTAGCTTATCTACCTAGGGGACGAGCTTCCCACCCTAACGGAAGGATACGTTACTGGCCCGAGGTTAAGGAAGGTCCTGTTCTATTAGGCTTCGCAGGCTACAAAGCCGGCATGTCCTACGTGTTCATGGTTGAGGACAGGCAACGTTCCCCGAGCTTTGGTAAAGAAATAGCTAATCCGGTAACAATAATAGAAGCGCCTCCTATGACCGTTTGCGCAGTAAGGGCTTACTCCAAAGACGGCAATGTGCTGAAAACCTTAACTGAAGCTTGGGCTGGCTCCCTTCCAAAAGATTTTGAAAGAATCATAGGCGTTCCCAGAGAACCTAAGCCTGGAAGAAAGCCTTAAAAAGATTGAAGAAAACCTCGAAAAAATCGTTGAGTTCCGCATCTTAGCAGCCACACAGCCAAGGTTGTCTGGAACTCCGAAGAAAAAGCCTGATCTCATGGAAGTCAAGGTAGGCGGAGCATCCGTGAAGGAACAGTACGATTACGTTAGCAAGATTCTAGGAAAAACAGTTCAAGTTGAAGAAGTCTTCAAAGAAGGCCAGTTCATTGACTCCATATCAGTAAGCAAGGGCAAGGGATGGCAAGGCGTAGTCAAAAGATGGCACGTGGCAATCCTTCAACACAAAAGTAACAAAAGGACACGAGGCATCGGAACCCTGGGAGCGTGGGGACCCGCAAGAGTCCTATACACAGTTCCGAGAGCTGGACAAATGGGCTACCACCAAAGAACAGAATTCAACAAGCGAATCCTAAAGATCGGCAAAAACGGCGACGAAGTCACTCCAAAAGGAGACTTCATAAGGTACGGTCCAGTAAGAAACACGTACTTGATACTGAGAGGAAGCGTCGCAGGACCCGCAAAAAGGCTTATTAAGTTGAGGTATGCCGCGAGACCCCCGAGAGAAACCGGCGCTAGTCCGCCGCAAGTTTCATACTTAAGCGTCGAATCTCTTCAGGGCGCATGATAGGGAGATGAAAAACTATGGGTAAAGTTTCTTCAAAAGTTTTTGACCTTGAAGGCAAAAATGTCGGAAAAGTCAAACTTCCAGATGTTTTTCAAACAACCTACAGGCCTGACGTCATCAAACGGGCAGTGGTTTCACTTCAGTCTCACAGGATTCAGCCTCAGGGAAGAGACGTGATGGCTGGAAAACACACGGTCGCAGAGTCGTTGGGAGTGGGCCGTGGCAAGTCAAGGATTTCTATAGCGTTTGCGCCTGGAACAGTCGGCGGTAGGTCTGCTCATCCACCAGTTTCTGAAAAGAAGATTTCTAAAAAAATTATAAAGAAAGAGAAACGGTTGGCGCTCCTTTCAGCTATCGCTGCAACGGGCTTGAAAGAAAACGTTGAGGCACGGGGGCACATCGTGGACGACGTTAAAGATTTTCCTTTGGTTGTAACCGATGATCTGCAAAGCGTAAAAAAGGTTAAAGACTTGAAAGTTGCCCTGATAAACTTGGGCGTCTGGCCAGACGTTAACAGAGTTAAGGAAAGCATTAAGGTTCGGGCTGGAAAGGGAAAGATGCGTGGAAGAAGAAAGAAACATGCTGTTGGACCCTTGATTGTGATTAATGTGGACGATGGAGTAGTGAAGGCTGCGAACAACCTTCTAGGGGTAGACGTCGCCTTCGTTAAGAACTTGAACGCTGAACTGCTTGCACCAGGTACTCATCCCGGACGGCTCACGGTTTGGACGAAAGACAGCGTAGAGGAACTTCGAACCTTGACTGGAGGAGACTAGGACCATGAATCCGGAAGACGTTATCTCGTACCCCATGATGACTGAGGTCGTCAGCAGGCTGATTGAAAGCGAGAACAAGCTGGTCTTTGTCGTGAACATAAAAGCCACGAAGTTGGATGTGAAGAAAGCTGTGGAACAACTGTATCAAGTTAAAGTTAAAGACGTGAACATCGCCAATTCAATTAAGGGCGAAAAAAAGGCTTTTGTTAGACTTCAGCCTGAATACAGCGCGACAGACGTAGCCATCAAACTTGGTTTGTTATAGTCAATGGAGGAGTAAGGTTTGGGCAAAAGAATCAGAGTACAAAGACGAGGAAGAGGCTCAAAAACCTTCCAAGCTGCAACACACAAACGGGTTGCACCAGCAAAATATCCGAATCCGCAGAAAGAGAAACTCGAAACAGTCATCACAGGCCAGATTCAACAGCTCATGCATGACCCAGGCAGGGGTTCTCCACTAGCCCTCATCGAGCTCGAGGACGGCAAAACCTACTATTCAGTTGTTCCAGAAGGAGTCATTGAAGGTCAAAACGTCGAACTCGGCGTGCAAGCTTCAGTCAAAATTGGCAACGTCATACCTATCGGCAGCATTCCTGAAGGAATAACCGTCTGCAACATTGAACTGCAACCCGGGGATGGAGGAAGACTAGCACGTTCCTCAGGTTCTTACGCAATCATCACTTCGCACACGCCGGAAGGAACCGTGCTGAAGATGCCCTCAGGAAAAACGCGTTACATCAACGATCTATGCTTAGCGACGGTTGGCGTTATCTCCGGAGCAGGAAGAACAGAGAAGCCGTTCCTGAAGGCTGGATCCAAATTCCATCTGATGAAGGCGAAAGGACAGAAGTACCCGAGGACCCGTGGACGAGCCATGATTGCGGCTGTGCATCCCTTTGGAGGTGGCAGAAGGGGAGGACGGAAGGTCACAACAGTCTCCCACAGAGCTCCGCCAGGCAAGAAGGTTGGGCTCATCGGCGCCAGAAGGGCAGGTCACAAAAAGTAACCCTACAAATGGATTGCAGTAACGTTTAAATGGACAACTTGTTTCAGTTGGGTTGGTGGTCGGATGCCTAAAGAATTCATGTTCCGCGGCTACAATTTGGAGAAGCTACAAAACGTTTCGATGGACGAGTTCATCAGCCTTCTCCCTTCACGCCAACGCAGAAGCCTTCAGCGGGGTTTAAGCCTTGAACAGAGAAGACTGCTTGAAAAGATGCGTGAAGCGAAGGATTTGGTTGAACGCGGAAAGACGGTTAAACCAATCAAAACCCACGCCCGAGACATGATTATCCTGCCCGAGATGATAGGCGTAAACATTCAGGTCCACAACGGCAAAGAATTCACGTCGTTCACAATAGCGCCTGAAATGGTCGGTCATTACCTAGGCGAGTTCGCCATAACAAACAAACCCGTGAAACACGGCACCCCCGGAATAGGCGCAAGCCGAAGCAGCATGTACGTTCCGCTGAAATAAAATGGCTCAAAAGTTCATTTTTTCTCCCTTTTTTCAATAGTAAATTAGTTACATGCGTTCAGGCGCTTCGATGCCTATCAGTTCCAATGCGTTGTGAAGCGTAATTTTTACGGCTTTAACGATCATCAACCTTGCGCTGCTTAATTCCGGTGTTTCAGCCTTAATTACGGGCAAAACTGCGTAAAAAGTGTTGAACTTGTCAGCAAGAGCATTCGCGTAATCAGCTAATTCGTTGGGTTTAAGGTTGTCCGCAGCGTCGACGAAAACTTCAGGGAAACGGGAGACCATAAGCACCAAATCATGCTCTAAGGGTTCCTTTAACAGTGATGTGTCCGCGTTTTTAGGCTGCAAGTCCACCTTTCTGAGGATGCTGCAGGCTCTTGCGTGAGAATACTGAATGTAGGGTGCACTGTTTGTTTCGAAATTCAGAACTTTGTCCCACGTGAAGACCACGCGTTTCTGAGGGTCAGTTTCCACCAAAGCGTATTTTACAGCGCCTATGCCTACTGCTTCTGCGATTTTGCGCTTGTTCTTTTCTGGCATGTTTGGGGACCGTTTAGAAACTTCGTCGTAAGCTCTGGACACTGATTCGTCGATGACTTCGTCGAACGTCACGTAGCGACCTCTTCTGCCCGAAATTCGTTGCCCCGGGAAACTAACCAGATTATACGAGAAATGAACCAGATTCTTGGCTTGCTCAATGTGTCCTAAGGCGCAGAGGGCTATCTTTAACTGCAGCTGAGACAGGTTCTGATCCATCCCAATTACGTTGACGACTCTGTCTGCCTGCTTGAACTTCCAGACGCTGTAGGGAATATCTCTCATCGTATACAACGTGGTGCCGTCAGCCCTGACCAAGGTCAACGAAGGTATCTCTTGGTCCTCTTTTATGTCAAAAATTTTCTTGAGACCAAACGTTTGGGCAGCCTGTTCAGCGTCAAACTCTAAAACATCATTTTCGCTGAAGACGTAAGGAGTTTTCTTCAACGCGTCGAGAGTTCGGTTAACCTCCCCGTTCCACACGAAATCGCTCTCCCAATCCCACGAGTCAACAGACACGCCGGCTTTAGCAAAAGTTTGCTTAAACCCTTCTAGGCACAGTTGTGAAAACTCGCGCACAAGATTTTTGGCTTTTTCTTTTCCAGTCTCATATTCTTGAAGTAATAAATTGATTTCAAGCTCAGGACTTTTGGCTTTTTTGATTTTTTCGAGAAGTGAATTAAACAGTTTGGGGAATTTTTCTTCAAGCTCCGCTGCGACTGCGACCCAATCGTCCAAGTCTTTTCTAAGATCGTAAGATTCTTCAGAGTTCGATTCGGCTCGCTCAACTGCTTCTTTGAGCTTGCGAATTTCCAGCAGGCAACTTGTGACAGCGTAGACCGCTCCGATATAGTGGTCAGGCTTGCCTTCAGGTTTCGGTCTTCCAAGTAGATTATACCCGTAGGCTATGACTGCTGACTGTCGACCTACATCGTCGATGTAGTAGTGCCGAGAAACCGTGTGCCCCCTTGCTTCGAGGATGCGTGCTAAGGCGTCCCCAAGAACCGAGTTCCGTGATGTGCCTATGTGAATGGGGTGAACGGGATTGGCACTCGTGTGTTCAACAATCATTCTTTTCGGTTCCTCAGACTTGACATACCCGTATTCCGAGTTCAAAGCTTTGGTTGACTCAAGCGCTAAACGGGCAAACTCAGCCATGTCGACATAGAAGTTGATGTATCCTTGCCCTTCAGCCTTGACAGAGGTTACCAAATTATACGAGGACGCCTCCAGTTCAGCTTTCTCCACAATCTGCTTCGCTAGATCAAGCGGATTTCTTTTCAACTGTTTAGCCAGTTCAAAACAAGCCGATGAAGTTCAGCTCCCCAAACTCAGAGGTAGGCGGTATGCTTAAGCTGAGAGTCGGAATCGCAGCGTCCGGGAAGGCTTCTCGTGCAGCATTTTGAAGTAGTGTGCTGCATTGGTTTCTGAATACTCCGAAGGGATTGCTTGATGTTTGTGTCACACTTATCACTCTAGAATTTTTGGTGCCTGAAAAAGTCTATCATGAAAGGTGGCTTATAAGTTGCGCTAATAATTTTTTTGATAGCGTGGTTCAAAAAGATATTTTAGTATCTTAACAATTCTTCCTTTACGAGGCGTTCGTGAATGTCTTTCCCCAAGACGGAGCTTCCAAGAATGGTTGAGGTCCACCAGAAAATTCCCTCCTCAAAGCTTAATGATTTCGTTTCTGAAATCCGAAAAGAACTAAAAAAAGTGGACATAGGAGGTAAGATTAAGCCCGGAGCGGAAATAGCTGTCACTGCTGGCAGCCGCGGAATTGTTCACTACCCCGAGATTTTGGCAGTAGTCGTCGACGAAGTAAAGAAAGCAGGCGGTCACCCTTTCCTGATTCCAACTATGGGAAGCCACGGCGGAGCCTCTCCTGAAGGACAGATTTCTCTTTTGAAGGGTCTTGGGATCACGCCTGAAACCGTTGGGGCGCCGATTCATGCGACGATGGAGGTTGACTTCGTAGGTAAACTAAGGAACGGAAGCCCCGTTTACGTTGACAAGAACGCCTTGAGAGCGGACGGCATCATCGTGGTTGGACGGGTGAAACCTCACACTGACTTTAAAGGCGAGATTGAAAGTGGCTTAATGAAGATGATGGTCATTGGGCTTGGAAAACAGAAAGGAGCAGAGATGATTCACCGCTTCAAGTCCGAAGGATACCATAAGCTGATTCCTGAAGCTGCAAGGCTCATAATGGAGAAGGCGCCCATAATCATAGGCTTAGCGATTGTTGAGGATACTCATCACGAGATTGTTGTCGTGAAAGCAGTCAAACCCAAAGACATTGAACGTGAAGAAATGAAACTGCTGGAAAAGGCGAAATCGCTGCTTGCGAGGATACCGTTCAAGAACATTGATGTGCTGATAGTTGAGGAAATCGGGAAAGACATCAGCGGAGCAGGCATGGACACAAACGTCATAGGAAGATTCTGGCTGCCTGGCGAAAACGACCCGCTTTCCCCGAACATCAGCTCAATTGTTGTCTTGGACCTTTCGGAAGAAACCCACGGAAACGCAATAGGCATGGGCTTAGCTCGACATAACGACGCAAAGGCTCGTTTCAAAAATCGACTATCAACCCACCTTCGTCAACGCTTTAACAAGCGGTCATCCCTTAGTCGCGAAAACCCCGGTCTTCCTGCCAACAGACCGCGACGCCATAACCATAGCCTTACAGACATGCGGAACAATCGACACAAAGAAGGCAAGGGTCGTAAGGATAAAGAACACATTGCACCTGGAAAAGATGTGGATTTCGGAAACTCTCTATGAAGAAGTTAAAGATGACCCAAAACTTCAGAAAACACTTGAAATAGTTGATGAGCCACGGGAAATGCAGTTCGATGTATTGGGGACCCTTGCACGTTAAGTTGAAGAAACAGAATCATCTGCATTCGTTTGTTTTTTAGATTCTGAAGCCTCAAGAAGCAGGTCAACGAATTTCCTTTGGTCCACCTCAGCACGAGTTCGCCAACCAAGATAGAACAGCCCATTCTCGTCCTCAGTAAGGTAGCCCGTTCTCAAGTAACGGTTAAGGTTCAAGTCAACCCTCCAGCCAGGCAGCTTCTCTCTCAGAAGGTCCTCAACGTCCTTTCGAGGGGTTTTTCCTCCGTGCGAAATTATGTACCCAAGCGAGACAGCTAATCCAGCGAGGTCGTCAATGCGCCAGCCGACGAGCTTTTGTTCTCCAGACTGTCTGAGTTTCCTTCAGCGCTACATAGAACCTTGCTTTATCCAGCTGCTCCAATGTCGGATTTTGAGGAGGATTCGCTTCTTCCTCATAAACAGTTTTCACAGCGAGACCAAGCCTGTCAAGGTAATCGTTCAGAAGGTCAAGAACCCTAGGATAATCAGAGCCTATTCTGCGCCTCAGTTCCCAGCCTTTGACTCCCGGTTCCCAGTGCCTCTTATAGAAGAGGAGCTGCACTGCCCGTTTCATCTTCAACGAGTAAGCTGCTTTACGTCTTAAGATTCCCGGTTTTGCTGCCATCGCTTCCACTCCTCGAAACTAATAGGTATTGGAAAAGAGAAAGTCGCTGCGTTTCCTTTCGAAACCTGCTTCATGTAAGGCTGAAGGAAAATCTCTTCCTCAAGAGGATGCACCTCTAAGTCCGCGTACCCGTATGTTATGAGGAAACTTATGAGGTAAGCCCTTTTCACAGTCTCGTCGTATGTTTTTGCCCCGATAAAGTCCCAGTAACCGATTTTCCCTTCTTTGTTAGTCTCAAACGTCTTCAGTTCTTCCCAAAGTTTTTCCAGCTCAGCCGTGAAGGTTTCGCTCAATAAAACGCCCTGTTTGATTAACTCTTCACGGGAAGTTGGCGAAACATCCGCCAATAGAAGATTCTCTTTCCGCCACCTTTCATCTAAAGGCGTAAGCTCGAGTCCAGTACCTTAAAGCCGCTTCAAGGCTGCCCATGGTCACTTGTTCCAGCTCCACCAGCGGATGCCAAGCCTCCTCGAAAATGTCAGCAATCCTCTCAATTGGTAGGCTTTGCAGCTTTTCCTCAACAAGAAATGGGTCCCTGTAAAGTGAAGTCGCCCGGTGTTTAATCCATTCACTCTGCATCTTTATGACCGAAGCAATCTGGTTAAGCGCCTCAGCGTCTAGGCAAAGCTCCTCAGGGTCGCTCCAGTTCGGAAAAAACTGTTTAATGACTGAAACGAGGTCTTCAACGTTGACCAGGAAAGGGTTCAGCCCTTTAGCCTCAACGGACAGGCAGGTCTCAATTATTCTTCTCAGCTCTTCTCTGCCGAGGGTTTCTGGTTTTCTGGCGGTCGCCATTATGAAACCTCCCTGACCAAAGAGGTGCCCTCGATGTTCTGAATCATGATCACATGCAGGTCTTTGCCCTCGTAATACATCTGGTTAGGGGTAATCGCCAAATATTGTCCTGTTCCGTCCTCGACCGCTGTAATCAGAAGGTTAGCAATCACTTCCCGGTTCTTGGGATCCATGTGAACGTCGTACTCGTCAATAGCCCGGAAAGGAGACCTAACCCTCTGTTGCAGAGCGAGTAGAAAAGACATGACCGCTGTGCTTCTTTCCCCGCCGCTCTGCGAGTAAATGTTGAGGGAAAGAGGCTGCGAGCCCTTGAAACCGACAAGAATGTCAATCCCGGTCGCCTCGATGTCGTGTTCGTCCAATAATCGTATAGCGCCCGTGGCTGTAGCAAAGGAAAGAATCCTTTGATATTCGAGACTTACATGATCGAGAAGGCTTCGGATCACGGTTCTCCAAGCGTCCATCCGTGTCTTGATTTCTTCCAAGACTTTCTCACGGTTCTCAGAGGCAACACGGGCTTTCTCTTTCAGCTCCAAATAAAGGTTCGAGTAAGACTCGTACATACGCTCAATCTCAGACGAGACGTCTCCCATCGCTACTATGCGACCATCGACCATCCGAATCTCGTCTACAACTTCCTCGACGCCCCTCAAAGCCACGATACGGGCACCCATCTCCTCAGCTTTCTTAACTGCGACGCCCAAATCAGTTTGTAGTATCTTGAGGTTTCGCTCGATTTCTCCAAGTTCTTTCGAAATCTCTTTCTTTTGGTAATCAAGTAACGCTAAACCGATTTTCTTCTCAAGCAACTGGCTTCCTAAAACCTCAGTCTTTTGGTCAACCTCTCTTGTTTTGTCTTTTACTCCAGATATTTGAGAGTCTAGACCTGCTATTTGCTGGGCTGAGACCTTGGCATCTTCTTCAAAACTTTCGATTTTAGTTTCAAGCGTTTTGGGCCAGTTACTCAGCTCTTCAGAAGCATTCTTAAGCTCAGACATCTGACTCTTAAGAGACTCAGATAATGTTCCCTTAGGTCCATTTTGGATTAGAAGTATTACATCCAGAATGTTTTTTACTTCTTTCTGACCTTGCTCAAGCCAGCTTCGAAGGTCGCCAAAATTGTTTTTCATGCTCAGAACGTTGAATTCGTGTCGAGCTTTCTCTCTTTCAAGAGTCAACCTTTCTTCGAAAAGGCTTTGTAGATTGTTCTTTTCATCTTTGGATTCATCTTGAAGCTTACCTATTTCATCTTCAGAAATTTTTATACCGCCTTCAATCTTCTTAATGTGGTTCTTCTTGTCGTTGAGCTTCTTTTCAAAGTCAGAGACAGCCTGTTCCCTTCTTGAGACCTCTGCCCACGCGAGTTCACGGTCTAGAAAACGCCTTTTCAGAATTCACTGCTTCTTTTCCTGGAACCGATTATACTGTTCACGCCAGTAGTTAAGGGTCTGCTCAGCTGATTCAAGCATCTTCGACAAGGATTCCTCTTGGCTTACGATGTGGCTGAGCTTCCTCTGAGCTTCTAAAACGTTTCTTCTATAAGGCTCGAGCCCAGCTGCTGCCTCAACAAGCTTAAGCTTTTCCTGCGGAGAAAGCACGATGAACTGTTCAGCCATGTCCTGATGCATGATGATGAGCATGTTGTCCGGGTCGATGTCGAAGTGAGAAAGAAGCCTCAAAACGTCAGCCCTCGTCGCGAGAACGTTGTCAAGCTCAAACCAGTATTTTCCGTCCTTTCTTAGGACTCTAGTCAGATAAATCTGGTCCTTCCTAATCCTTAAAACTGGGCGCCTTCCGTTTCTCATGGAGTTGTCCAGAACAATTGTGACGCGGCCTACGTCTTTTCCCCGCCTGATGAGGTCGCTTAGCTTCTTGGACCGTTCAGTGTTGGATTGACCTAAAGCCACAGATATGCCGAGGATGATTGAGCTTTTCCCAGCACCGTTCGGACCGCAGATGAGGTTAACTCCTGACTTGAGCGGAATCCTCGCGTACTCGTAAGACATGAAGTTCTCCAGTATTATTTCACGAATCAACATTGGCAGGAAATCCTCTCGAAGCCGATACTAAAGATATAATTCTTCCTTTTAAGGGATTACTCAAAACATTTAGAGCATTATTAAACTAAATAAAAATGAACACACAACTAAAGCAAGCCCAGAAACCAATGGAATCGTCAAGTTGTCATTTAGCGGCAACGGTAAAGACTCAACAAACATGCCTATAGCAGACGCAATCACCGCAACAAACGGGTGAACGAACCACAAGGAACCAAAAAAAGCAAAAAGGAACCCCGATAATGTACCTTCAAGATATTTTCAGCTTATTAAGTGGAATCCGGATGTTGCCAAATTTCTGCCCGAAAATCGAAGCAAACCCGTCTCCTAATGTAAGAATTGTTATAGACACGTAACATGCGGGCTCAGGAAAAACTAAAAGAGGAAGAGCTATCCCCAAAGCGAAGAATAACGGTGAAGTCACAAACTCTTGACACTCCGACTTTCGTGAAGCAAGCATCGTCACGCTAGTAAACAATGGCAAGTTCGTCCCAAACATCCTTTCAACCTCGGAAACCAAGTATACAGCTGCCATCAGAAGAACTAACAAAGCAACAACATAGCGGTTAAGCAGATACATGCAGACAAAGGGTATAAGAAAACTGCTGATGTGAATAGCTTCACGAATATCCGTGGTGCGGGACAAATAGTGGCTTGATGTTTGCGTATATTCACCTTCGACCAATGGGATGATTGATGAAAGCTCTCCCCTTGTAGCGAAGTCAGATTTAAGGCTCAATAAAAAATCAGGATTATACCCTATCTTGAGGTCGCATAGCCTAAGCATAGAAAGGTTGTTTCTGTCGTCCGCAACGCCAATGCAATAATATGCCGTCAAGCCATTATCTTCAATTATTCGCCTCAAAGCAGCAGCCTTTCCCTCAGGCTCGATAACGTCTCCCCAAATCTCACCAGTTACTATCCCATCGGAAACGCCCATTTCCAGGCCAGAAACGTAATCTGCTCTTAACCTTTTTCCAAGATTCTGCAGTGCGACTTTCGGAATTCCTGAGCTAATCAAGGCAATTCTATACCCATCTTCCTTTAGTTTTTTGAATGTTTCTTCAACCCCAGGCTTCAGTGGCACTTCTTCAAAAAGAGACATAAACTGGTCAAACCTGAAGCCCTTGAGAAGTCCATAAATTTTTTTTAGAGACTTTTTCAGTGACATTAAGCCGATTTCATACATTAAACCAAATAAAGCCGCTGTCAAAAAGACCTGTAGCCCCTTTTTTCCTGCAACCTTGAAAAATATGAACCGATCTTTGGGGATCAGTACGCCTTCAACGTCGAACACGATAAGCTTATTCTGAGTCTTAGACTGTTGGACGGGTTTGTCTTGGGCTTTGATCATCGTCAAATATGCTGGCAGCCCCAGAACATGAGTTTCTATCTTTTCTTTATCTGTTTCAGAATTATGTCCAACTGTTCTTCATCGATGACGCTTAATTCGTAAAGGATTCTCGCAGCTTCCCCCATCATCAACACGCTGTGAAGGTTGATGCCATTTTTAGCCAGCCTTTCATGTCCTCCTTCTTCTCTGTCCAGAAGAACAAAAGCGTCCGAAACCAGCCCTCCCTCCGTTCTGATGGCTGAAGCCGCCTTCAATAGACTTTGACCAGTCGTGACGAGATCGTCAACCAACAGAACACGGTCGCCAGGCAACAGGACTCCCTCGATCCTGCGTTCTCTACCTCGGAGCTGAAGATTTTGCCGAGTGTAGAGGAGAGGCTTGTTCAACCGAAAAGCCAACAACGCAGCGAAAGGGGTCCCAGCTATGGGTATGCCCGCTATCCTGTTGAAACCGTTTATGTCTAAAACCCTCTCCACTGTGTTCGTCAGGATGTCTGTAACCGCCTTAAATGCGTCTGGAAAGCTGGGAATAACCCTGAGATCAACGTAGTAAGGAGTAATTTTGCCACTGGAAAGCTTGTAGGCTCCGAAATCTAATGCATTCGTCTTTTTTAGAACCTTGCAGATTTCCTCAACGATCGGTTTTTCAGTCATATTAACACCTCTATCACATCTACCATGAGTCCCAACTTCATAATAGAAATAGGTGCTTAAAAGGGGTATGCAGCCTCCCCTAAGAATGGGACTAATACGAAATTTCTACGGTGATACGGACTGTCCGTGTTATGTTTCCCGAAATTCCATAAACGTCGATTAAATATTTTCCCGGCGCTATTGTGGATATCGCCTCGATTTTCAACTCGCATGTAACTTCCTTATTAGCCGGTAAATGAACCTCCGAAGGATCAAGTGTAAACTTAATGCCCAAAATAAATAAAACTGGTTTAACATCAAGCTTCACATTTGAGTCTAAACCATTAATCGACCTAACAGTAATGATAGTCGTGTTATAACTTCCAACGTAACCAACTTTTATTAAAGTTGAACTTGCTGACAACTGGAAGTCAGGTCGCGCTGTTAGAATACCAAGTATGTAGTCTCTATAATTATACAGAATAGCTGAAACTATGACTAAGGTAATGAAGACCTTGGTCACTACAGATTTTCTACTCATTTTTAACCTTTATACCGTTGTATTTACTATTCGTATAATTTTTATGAACCGAGAATACTGTTTCTAACTATATTCGTCTTAAACAACTATCACGATTAGATATTCTTAAGAAAAAAGATCTGAATAACTACATAAATTCCTTCAACATGCCCTTCACAGTTTTCGTCACAGCTTCAACGCTACTCAACTTGGGTCTCCAACCTAGAGTTTTAAGCCTATCCACTGCGAGAAGCATGTGTTTTACGTCGCCCTTCCATCCTCTTCCGCCATCGACTCCTCCTGTGTAACGGAAAGTCACATTTTTTAGGCCCATCTCTTCGACGACAATTTGTGCTATGGAATTCACGTTGATTTGATCCTCGGAACCCAAATTAAAAGCTTCGACACGGTGACTCGACTTCATGAAGCCAAAAAGTATCGCTTCAACGCAATCGTCAACGTAAAGGTAGGATTTGGCTTGAGTACCATCTCCGAGAATCTCAAGTTCATAGGGATTAAAGCGTAGCTTTTCGATGAAATCATGTATGACGCCATGTTTACTTCTCGGTCCTATGATGTTAGCTAGCCTATAGATGACTGTGTTGAAACCGTATGTGTGAGCATAAGCCATGATGAGGGCTTCCGAAGCCATTTTTGATGCGCCATAAACGGAAATTGGCTCCAATGGCGCATAATTTTCAGGTGTAGGAATCTGCGATGCCTCTCCATAAACAGTTGAGGAAGAAGTGAAAACAAACGATTTAGCTGATCCAGATTTCCTAACCGCCTCCAACAGGTTATTGGTTGCCACTATGTTCTGTTCGAAATGAACATTCGGTGAAACTGGACTCAGTCTAACCTCTGGATTGGCTGCAAGATGAAAAACAACCTCACAATTTTCAACTGCCCTTTTCGTGTCTTGCTTGTTTAAAAGGTCGCCCTTCAAAAACTCAAATTCACTATTGTCAAGACACCGCCTAACATTTTCTTGACAGCCACTACTTAGATTGTCGAAAACTCGCACACGAGCTTTATTTTCCATCAACTTGTCTGCAAGGTGGCTACCAATAAAACCAGCACCGCCAGTAACCAGAACATGCTTTCTTCCGATACTTTCTTCCTTCGTATTCATGAAACAAGTTCTCCTCAGAAAAAGACCGTTAAACACATATATATTGGACTCGTTGGACACTAATCAAACTGTTACGAATTCCTTTTAAACGATGAAGAAAGTGTGTCCGTAAAATCTGATAAAGCCTGCATCTGTCTTTCGTTCAGGTATGTGACGTTTCTTTTTTCCTTGATTTTTATTATTGCCTCCTCAGGCGATAATCCTTGGCCTACTAGATACGCGGCAACTACAAGCGTAGACCTTCCCCGCCCTAAATTACAGTGCACCAAAACCTTTCTGCCTTTACTGACCTTTTCGTCAATCAACCCAACAATCTGTGACAGAACTTCAGGAGAAGCTCCATAACGATCTGGAATCTTAATATTTATGTATTTCAAACCATGGTTCTCAAGAAAATTCTGGTATTTTAAATTATTAATTTCTCGAAGGTCAAGAACAACGTTAAAATTCTGCGACACGATCAGTTTAGGGCTGTTTGAACCTCCAACCCACACATTTTCTGTTATTTTATTTGAATTGGGACGCAAACCAAAAATAGCCCTCAACTTTATTAACCTGGCCTGAATGCCGCCAATCACAAGATCATAAGTTCTCAACTGTCCCAATCCTCGATATGTAACGGTGATAATTGAAAATGCCTGCTGCTAACGGTACATGAAACATATACATTCATATTAGCATTTCTTGATTGAATTTAAAGACATTCTCTCATCATTTAACCCAATGCAAAGCTAACTAGCACTAGAACATACCCTGATCTTTACTAATACGAAATAATTACTTTCTGAGAAGAAAATGCAGGCACTGGTGAAATTAGTGGACCTGTTACCCAATTAGCACATTATTTGTATTGCACGTAAACTTCAGAGGGGATGGCTTTATTCTTTGTGTATAGTTCGCCTTCGATCCGCTTGAAGTATCCTATAACATCTTTTCCTTTTATTGTCAACGTGAAGACACTGGAACCATCATTAATTCCTTCTTGAAGAAGACCTTGAGTTATGAGGAAGTCAATGTATCTTCTCAGCCTGGTCCAAGAAAGATTTGCACGGTACATAATGTGTGTCGGTTTCTTTTTTCCTTCAGCCACGGCTTTCAAAATATCGACATAAATTTCCATTTGTGACCTTCTAGTCATTTTTCTTCACCGAAGTCTTAATCGGAAAAATTTGTTTATAAGCTTTATGAACCATCAGTTTTACAAATACTTATTATCAGGATGATTAAACCATATGAACTGTGGGTTCAGTTAGAGTTTTAATTTTTTAAGGTTTCTATTATCCTTATTTTATCGTCTGCTGCATGATCAAGCTTTATCTTCATGTAAACCAGAGTGTCCGGTTCAGATAGCCCATTTTTTTCTTTTTCTTTTAAGGTGGACAACTTCATGTCGATTGTTTTTTCGGGTTTTGGGCTGGGTTCGGAACGGATTGTTTTGAGTTCTTCTAAAATTTTTTCCATTTTTTCGACTATGGCATCTAAGTTTTTCTCGTGCTCCATTAGTGTTGTAATAAGCAGATCGAGGTAACTTGATCTTCCTCTTTCCTCAGAGCACTCATTGTTTATCCTTCTTGTATTTTAAGTAGTTGAAGTTATTTTTATCCTCCCCGCATTTAAACTATTTGTGAACAGTTGAGACTTAACGACGAATTAGGTTGTGTGCTGAATAGGTAATATACTTATTGGAGGTTTTAATTTAACATATCCAAGAAATAACCGTGTTTATCTTCTATTCTTGAAAAAATAACAGTGTTGTGGAACAAAAAACTTATCAATTCCTTCGAATTATACGACTTGTGCCTTTTCTACGATTATAATTTATTTCGGTTGGTTAGATTTTCCAGTCGATGCTTGATGTTTTCTGCTTAAGACAGACCTTAGAAAGATTCGTGATGATTAATAGCAGCCAAAGTGGAGAATAGAATAGATAGAAGAGCATGAACTCCAAAGGATTGAAAGAAGAACCTATCTTTCTAGAAAGCAGAAAGAAAAAAGAGGAACAGACGCCAATACTTCCTATCATCAATAAAAGGTTTCTAAAAAAGGCTAATGATGTAGATGTAAAGGCAGCCGGCGTTATTAGCAAGGTTGTCTGTGTCGAAAGAAGCAGAAGCAAAAAATACGTTGCTTTAACCAAAATTTCGTCCGGCATAACAAGCGTCACCAAAAAGAAGGGCAGACAAGGAAAAACAAAAAGCAAAGCAGGCAACAAGACGCCAGGATGAGCCTTAGCGATTCTCACGAAATCTCTGAAATATTCCTTGAACCACAACGCGCTTCCAAGTGCCCACCTTTTTCTTTGTATAAACCAGTTGTTCCATGATGAGGGTGCCTTAGTGTAAATATGTATATTGTTTATGAACCTGTATCGGATTCCTTTAATGAATGACCTTGTGCCGATGTCTAGGTCTTCCATGATTACATTTCTGAATCCGCCTAATGTAATGAAGGTTTCTCGTTTTATGGCGAAGGCTGCGCCATTTAAGCCTACACATCTGTTGAGTTTATGAGAGAAGAACCAGTTTGTGAAGTTGAAGCCAATATAATCGTCACTTACGATTCTTGCGAGAAAGGAGTCTCGTATTACGTCCTTCTTCACCTCAACTATCTCAGCATCCTCGATCTCCAGATTGATTGTCTCAAGCATGTTCTTAATGTTGGTGTCTAGGCTGATGTCAGAATCGAGAAAAAACAGAATGTCGCCGGTTGACTGCTCAACCACCTCGTTCAGCACGTTGACTTTGCCCTTTCTCTCCCCGTTCCAAATAAAACGAACCTTATTCGTGTATTTACCTGCTAAGCTAAGGCTTTTTTCTGTCGGTTCATCCACCACGACGATGATTTCCTTGTTCTCGTACGGGTCCGCAACGATGTTAACAAGTAATGGTTCAAGAAACTCTGACTCTCTGTAGACCGGGATTAGTATGCTGAATCGGGAGGACATTGTGTATCTCAGCTTTCACAGGTTGCCTTAATTATCTGTTTTTGGATTTCTTTTCTTCCTCAGTCAGACCTTCGTTTAGTACATGGAAATAAAGTTCTACGCAGTTAAATAATATTTTATAGGTTTTTGCTGCGCCCTGTATGTTGTGCTCTCTTGCTAATGCGTTTAGGTCATCCAGCAATATTTTAAGATCGTGAATCTCATTCTTGTTCTGAACAATGGTGTTAGCCTGTTTACTCATCAACACATCCTTAAACGACATGGCTGGTCTCCCACATGATATTAAAAAAAGTCTATATAAATGCACTTCCCCACATAAAATGCTCAATAGCTAGCTGACTAGCGAGAAAAGACCTCTTCTTCAGAATGCAATTTATTGATACTCTTCCTAATTTTTGGATGAAGCCTTTATTTTTTTGCGTGAAGCCAGCACAGCGTAAAGTGTTCATGTTCTGGTTCAAACAATGCTGGTTCTTCTTTTAAGCAAATGTCCATTTTGTATGGGCATCTTGGGTGGAATTTGCATCCTGTTGGAGGATTGACTAGATTTGGCGGTTCTCCTGGTGGAACGTCTCTCAAAATCTTCCTATTCTCTGAATCAGGGTCAGGTATTGCCTTAAGAAGAGCTGTAGTGTAAGGATGCAACGGATTGTGAATAACTTCAAGCATTTTTCCCGATTCAACGATTTTCCCAGCGTACATGATGAACAGTCTTTCAGAGAAATATTTCGTGGTCGTTAAGTCATGTGTAATGTAAATGAAGCTGATTCCAAAGTTTTTTTGCAGTTCGCTTAGTAGATTCAGAATTTCGATTCTCACTGATGCATCCAACATTGAGACAGGCTCATCGGCAACAACTAGTTCAGGCTTAAGTGTAAGAGCTCTGGCAATGGCGACTCTTTGGAGTTGTCCTCCACTAAGCATGTGAGGATACTTTGGGGCAAAATCCTCAATCGGTGTCAGCCTAACCTCCTCTAGAACCTCGTGTATCCTTTTACGTCTTTCCTCAGAGTTTCCGAATTTATGTATTATTAACGGTTCTTCCAAAATCCGATAAATAGAATAGAATGATGGGAGCGCTCCGTATGGGTCTTGTTCGATTATCGATGTTTCCCGGCGATACCACATCAGACTTTTTTGTTCAATGTACGTGATATCTTTGTCTTCGAATATGATCTTTCCTTCAGTAGGCTTGTACAGCCTTAATATGGTCTTGCCGAGTGTTGTTTTGCCGCTTCCTGATTCACCAACAAGCGATATCGCCTCTCCCTTTCCTAACGAGAAAGCCACGCCGTCGACTGCTTTAACAAAAACTGGGTTTCCAAAAATCCCTTTTCTCAACTCGAAATATTTTTTAAGGTTCTCGAGTTCTAGAAGCCCTTCGTTTTTGGTCATTTCTTTCCCTCAGACTGTTCGAACCACCAACATTTGGCAAGGTGCCCTGATCCAAGATCAAATGTAGGTGGATTTTCTTTTGTGCATTTATCGAAGACTGACGGGCACCTCGGATGGAATTTGCATCCAGAAGGCGGATTAATTAGGCTAGGTGGAGCCCCCGGAATAAATTCTGGTTTTTTATCTATCCTAAGAGTTGGAACACTGGCCATTAATTTTTGCGAATAAGGATGCGCAGCTTTTTTATAAAAGGTTTCTGCAGATGCAAATTCTTGTATTTCACCTGCGTACATGACAGCGATTTTATCAGCGAGCTCGCTGCTAAGCGCTATATCGTGGGTGATGAAAAAGTAGCTGAGCCCTTTTTCCTTTTTTAAACTTTTTAATAAGTTCATTATGTTTGCTTGTGTTATGACGTCTAGAGCTGAAGTTGGTTCGTCAAGAATTATTATCGGAGGGTTAGTGATAAGTGCCATCGCAGTGACTACTCTCTGTTTCATTCCGCCACTGAGTTCAAACGGGTATCTATCGACAAAAGATTCCTGAATGCCAACAACCGACAGAGCCTTCTTTGGCTTTTTCCAACGCTTCATTTTTTTTCATCTTTTCATGAATCATTAGCGGTTCTGCTACTTGGTATCCTACTTTTAATACGGGATTGAGAGAATTCATTGCCCCTTGGAAGATCATTGAGATTTTCTTCCATCTAATCTCTTCTCGGAATTGTTTTTCATTAAGCTTCATCGTGTCTTGTCCAGCAATCAGGATTTCGCCTGTGTAGACTTTGTATGTTTCTTGGCAGCAACCGTATTATGGCCTTGGCAAGAGAAGTCTTCCCACATCCAGATTCGCCTACCAATGCTAATGATTCGCCTTTAAGCAAACTAAGTGATATGTCGTTGACTGCTTTTACCACTCCTTTCTTTGCCGTGTAGTGTAGAACCAGATTTTTACATTCAAGGATGTTCTCTGTCACTGCCATTCACCGATGCCTAAACCTCTCTAAGTTTAGGATTCACAATTTTGTCTAACGCAAATCCTATGAAAGAAAAAGCAAGAGCTGTTAAAATTAACATGAATGCTGGTTCAAGAACCCAGTAATAATTTCCTCTGTAAAGAGCCCCAGCATTAAAGACTGTCATTTATGATTTTGCCCCATGAAGGTAAATTTGGGATTCCAAGACCAAGAATTGCAAGCGCAGCTTCAAGGAAAACATAGGCAGGAACAGCGCCTATTAGGGCAGGAATAACTGGAGGTAGGATTTTTGGTATAATATAAAGGAAAACTATTCTTTTTGAACTGGCGCCATAAGCCTTTGCTGCTTCTATGTATGGGTATTCTTTAATTTGCATTACAAGAGCCTCTGGTGCTTTTTATTCCTCCTCCAAAAATACTAAGTACTATTACAACGACTAAAAGAACCCCAAGATCCAACTTATAAAATGTTGATATCATAATTAAAATGGGAAGAAAAGGAAGTATCATATATAACTCAGTTATTCTTTGAATAACTGAATCAATTTTCCCCCCATAATACCCACTTATGGTGGCTAATAATAGTTCGAGAAAGGTAATCATGAACGAAGCTGTTAAACCAAAGGCAAGGGCAATAGGTATTCCCCATAATAATCCTATTGTCAGGTCTCTTCTTTGATTATCAGTTCCTGTTAAACCATAGACTTTGCCGTATACTATGAGCTTGGCATCTATATCGGAGTCGTCCCCAAATAGTGTGCCATCAATATAAAGTTTATATGTTCCCTTGAGAGGTTTTGCTGTCAATGTGCTATTCATTGACGTGTCTTCAACTGCAAATAATGAATATTCGGGAGGCAAAGGACTTTCAGGAGCTCCTCCAAGGACACTATATACATATATATTAAGTGCATTTGAAACTTCAGAATTTATAGAAAGATATAACTTGTCGTTTTGGCTTCTCGGGATGTATGTTAAGAGTTTTATTTCTTTTCCACTAGGTTTTACCCAATATATATTTAATAATGGTGAACTTTGGTTAAATTTAGCTGAAAAGAAAATATTTACTTCGCTTGGGAAGCTGTCGTATAAAAAGTCAAAAGTGAATGAGATTCGGGCTAGTTTTAATCCAGACTGAGGAATTGGTGTAACAATTTTTACTATTCCAGATTGTCCTGACTGAGATGAGTCTCTTTTTATAGTTTCAGGAAGATTTTGGCCAAAATAGTTAACCCAATATGGTTGGGCGGTTCTAGGGGTTTCAAGCCAAACACCGCCTTCACCTCTCCATAATTTAATAGTTTGGTCATACGGTAATGCAACGATAGTGTAAACTGATAATGTTACAAGAAGGGTCAAAAAGGCTATCCCAAAAATACCTGATTTATAGGTTAATAATTCCTTTAAAGTACCTTTGATTGTGAATTCATAACTTTCAGATGACATTAGATTAACTACCTCTACCAACTTTTATTCGTGGGTCAATTAATCCATATATAATATCCAGAATTAGAACAGTTGCTCCTAACAAATATGCATATATTACGGTGATTCCGATTATAACAGGCGTATCAGTAGCACTGATTGCCGCATATGTGAGTAACCCCAATCCCCGCCAACTGAAAACAGTCTCAGTGATCATTGCCCCTGTCCACGAATTCACTATGCTAAGTGCAAGTGTAGTAATGATTGGTGGAAGGGAAGGTCGAAGGATATATTTTGTTTCAATTTGTCTGGGAGGTACACCTTTAGCCCGAGCAGCTTCAACATAATCTTCGGTAGAGAATATTAGGAAGAAAGTTCTGTTGCTATAAGCTCCTAAAAAGAATGCTGAAATTATCCAAGCAGATAATGGAAGAATCATGTGTTTAAGCATACTTAAAGCGTAAAGAAAGGGAGTGGTGGGAGGAGGAACGTCTATAATACCGCCATATGGTAAAACATTTAAAAAAGCAGCAAAAATTAAAATTAAAAAAATTCCATAAAACCATCCAGGTATAACAGATGTCGGAGCGCCCGCTAAAAACAGTCTGTCAAGAAAACTTCCATGATGCCTTGAAAGATAAAGCCCAATGTACAAGCTCAAAAAGAAGTTAATCAGAGTTGCTGTTGTAAAAAGTAAAATGGTCTGAGGAAGTCTTTCCATTATTATGTTTTTAACAAATCGTGATCCACTGTCACTTGTTAAATAAATAGACCTTCCTAAGTCAAGTGTTAATGCATTCCTAAGATATATAAAACTTCTTATAATAAATGGCTGATCGAGTCCAATCCGCCTAAACTCAACTGTTAAAGTTTCATTGATTATCCTATCACGTAACTCTGGAGGATAATTTCTAAAATTGGGATCGTTTAGTAATCTTGTCATAACATTTGTAGTAATCTCACTTCTCATAATCTGATCAACATATCCACCCATGTTGGCGATAAATATTGTCAAATAAGCTGCTATCACAATAACTATAAAAATAGTTATTGTCCTCTTTAAAAAAAATTTAACAAGGTCCTTTACAGCCATCTTTTAACCTTCCTCCGTTCTTTTTTGATTACTTATCTATATAAACATTCCTTCAGATGACCAAATATTATTTTTTTTAAAAAAAAGACTAATTACAATTTTATCTTCTTGTTAAATTACCAAAAAAAGGGAGGAAAATAGGGTGTGCCCTATTTTTTAACAGCTACCGCATAGATTGCTATAAGCAATGCTATTACTGCTAAGCCTATAGCAACATACATTGTTGTTTGTGCTGTACTAATAGCTCCTTGGAGTGAAGTAATGTCGTCTGACAGAGATGCTTCCAACCCGGACACACTTGCACTAACATCTGCCCTTGTTTGTGCTAAAAGTGTCTGGAAGTAACTTAATTCAGGAATCACAACGAACGGTGTTCTTTTGATTCCTGGTATGGCTACATCCTTGCTCAAAGCTATTGTTATGAGTGTATAGGTTCCAGGATTCAATAGTGCAGTTTCTGTTTCACTTATGCTGATTGGCCAATTACCTTGAGTTGTGGCTGTGGCTGTTCCTGAAACTTTGGATGCACCGCCTGAATCAACTATAACATATTTTACGAAATCAATCCTATCGTTTTGATATGGTTGTCCTTGAGTTGACAGTGACAAATTGAAGTTAGCTTTCAAGCCTGGTACAACGCTTGTGGGTGTTTGAATTGTAGATTCGGGTATAGGTGCTGAAGCTAAACTTGCATATCTGTCTGCTGCGTATGTGTAGTCTCTAAAGGCTTTAATTACTGCTACATGACCTGTAAAGTCGACTGTGTCCAGATAGAATGGACCATTAGCTACCCAGAAGTGGTGGTGTTGTGCATACCAGTTTTGAAGGTTTGTGTATCTGGCAGTGGCGTCATCAGCAGTAACATATTGACTTGCGAATTGTTCGAATGGTAGATAACCAGTATTTTTCGCTTCTGTAAGTACGTTCTCCAGTGTGGTTAAGCTTGGACCACCTATGTAGCTCATCCATTCAACATTGTTTTGATCTGACTTATCTGCAGAGAATGCAAGTAATCCTTCCTCATCAGCTTTCACGCCTATTGCTTTTACTTGCCATGGCATACTTGGCCAGAATTGGGCAACGCCCCATGTTGGTGAGTCAATCCCGGTCAGTGTTACAGCTCGTGATAGAATTAGTTCTGCATCTAAAGTTTTGTAGTCAAGGTATATCTCAGTAACCAAAGGATGTTCGCTAACTATTCTCCATCCCCTAAATACTGCTTTATAGGCCTCAAAGTTGGGTGCAGAAGATTCATCATATAATGGGCTATCGGGATCATTTCTTTCAAAGTCAAGTGGCCATGTTAGAACCCAGTCTGCAAGAGACATAACTGACCCATCATGATACTTCACATTTCCTATGACATCACCATAATTTATTGTGACCTTCGAATTTGCAGTAGTGCCTTCAGGGGCAGTGATAACCTGTTGGTTAGTGCTATCCCAATCATACCAAGCATCAGTGGGAACTGTTATGCTGTTAACAAAATTAAGTGTGCACCACGGACTGCTGCTAATTGTTTGTGTGCCTGTCAGGACATCTACTGTGGCATTAACAAATCTGTTTGCCATTGGTAGCCCTGTATATGGATTGTAAATGTATTCACTGTCAACCGTAGGAAGTATTATATTCGCATCCATTGCCCAGTTGGTACCAGCAACCGGATTCCATGGATCTACAAGAACCTCTCGGCAAGAAGCAGCAACTGTTCCACCTACTTGACCTGTTATTCTTATTGTCCTTGAGCTTATTGCGTTCGCAAATAATCCACTTGATAAATCTGTTGCTACCTGAATCTCTTTTCTGTATGCATATGGAATTACCTGGTCACACACAAAGACTCTTACAGAGTCTTTCAATGACATTTCAGCAGCTTGGGCCATAAGAGATTGTCTTTCATCGAAAGTAGCCCAATCAGCATCATACAATTTGTATGCTACTTCCTGGAATATTGGGTCTGGTCTGTAACCAAGCCATAATGGACCGGTACCAGCTCCGCGTGGTGTGTAAAAGTATCCAAAGTTACTGGATGAGTCTCTTTCCACGGCTGTTGAAATCCAACCTGCAGTGTAGATGTGGTAAGCTCCAGCAGAAAGAGGCACTGAAACTGCTCTCCAGATTGGTGAAGCTTCACCAGATTTTTTATATGACCTTTCTGTCGTGAATCCTATGAGTTCAAGTTGGTCAGCAACATAGTTACCAATTTTTGTTCGTGCTTGGTCATCTATTCTAATTATTAATTTTATTGTTACCGGTACATCATTGTATAGCCATTTGCCTTCACTGTAGATTGCGCCTAAGACAACCATTCTTTCGAATATGACTTTCTTTGCTTCGTCAAAGTCATAGCCATATTTTGCTTCGATTCCCAATAATATGTCTGCAAGTTTTCCGTATTCTGGGAACACTGATGTTAAGCAGAACAATTTCGGTTTAGCCATGCCCTGTAACAGTTCTTCACAAATATAGTTACGGTCGATCAGAAGGTTCATTGCCTCTCTAATTTGAGGATCACAGAAGGGATTAAGACTACCATCGTCAAATGTTGGTTCTGAAACAGTGCCATATGGATTGAATGTTAATTCGAAGTATAATCCATAGGACATGTCATATTTTAGGTTTGCAGATGATCGTATACTGGCAAAGACGTCCGCGTCGTTGATGTCTGATAAATGTATTTGAACTACACTGTCTTCTAGCATTTCATAGACTTTTGCTTCGTCTGATTCAGTTTGAAAAGTTATTTCGTCTACCCAAGGTCCTTTAGGAACTTCTTGAGCATAAGTCTTTAATGGTACAAGTGTCGCTACGAATAGAACTAATAGTAAAGCAATTGTAATTTTCTTTCCTTTCATTTTAATTCACGTAAGTCCGTTAATGGTTATGTTGAATATAAGATTTTTTATAATATATTGAAAATACTGAGCTGACTAATGAATTAATAATTCATACGGTATGTTCATAATGTTTTTTATTTATAGAATTTTAGTTAAATTAAAAATACAGGAGTGTCTATATTGGAAAGAAAGAATTTACTAGGTGTTCTTTTTCTACTATTGAGCATTGCTGTAATTTCAGTTTCAGCCTATGTCTATGAACAAGCACAGCAACAAGTAACGCAGACTATTAAAGAGATTGCCACATTAACAGTGCAAAATTCCGCTTTAGGCAATATAGAAGAAGGCGAAACAAAAAGCATTACTAAAGCCACAGTTCCGAGCCTTGGCAACATAATAAATATCACAACAACGAAAGCCGATGTCTATCTTCATTTCAACAGCAACTTAGACACATTAACCTCATACTACACCACATACACTATAACCGTTAAGTTCGCAACTGTACCCGGCGGGAGCCACAATGTTGGTGATATAGCTTGCACTATGACATTGGGAGTGCCTGATCCAGCCGCTGTAACATTAGATGCGTCTGGAGACTTGGAGATTCGACTTTGAAATAACTACAACTGCCAAATCAGTAAGTTTAGATCAACCTACCACCGCAACCATTGTAGTGACAGCAGAAAGCACTTAGGCGAACAGAACATGAACCAGAAAAAGAAGCCATTATACATTTTTCTTTTTATTATTCTAAGTATATGGATAGTTTCGCTTCTGGCAATTTACCTTCCAACAACCAATTTTGTAATACCCACTTTTCCTTTAACCCAAAACAACCACATACTAACGATCTTCCTAGTGTCTACTGCCCTCTCTTCAATCACTTCCTTCCTAGTAGGCCTAAGTGAACTTGGAAAAATACCAAATGTGAAACTAAATCATTAATATCTAAAATAACTGCAATTTTCAACGTCCAAGTATATCTTTTGTCCTAAATTTCACAAAAAAATAATATTACTAGCTGACTTAATTGTGCGTTGATGTGGGATAAGACCAATCCGAAAGATTGATTGGATACTTGTTGTATTATAATATTGTTATTTTATTTCGATAAGTTCCATTGCTTCATTAAAGTAGTTGAGGACACTCATGCCTTTCTCTGTAATCTTATAGAATACGTGATTTTCCGTGTTTACAGAAGCAATTAGATCCTGCTCAATCATTGTGTTTAGAATCTTCATAAGAGGCTTCCAAGAAAGGTTAGTCCGATACATGATTCGTGTAGGTTTTTGCACGCCTTTCCTTATTGCTTGTAAGATGTCGAGGTACATCTCAATCCGTGAACGTTTTGAGCTCACTTTAAACACCTAGTAGATACAAATAGCAAAAATACATAATAAAAGATAATGTGCGTATCTCAACCCTACATAAAAAATGCAGCAGCACGGAGTAAGCGTAATGAGAGAACAATTGGGTATACATACCTTTTTTTATATTGATCTCAGCTAAACCCGTTGTGGAATTAGGTATTTTCTTTCGTCGTTGATTGACTAATATAATAAAAGAATCATGAATTGAACAATCTTTAAATTTAGGTGAATTTTATACGATTATCCCAACCAAGTAACCTAAAGTAGTATTCGATATGTTACTGACATGAACAGAATCAAACTGTTTAGGATACATAACTCTTTTAGAAAAGGGTTTAAGTCCAGTTAAAGGGGGCTGTGGTCCAGATTGGTCAAAGATTCGCGCCTGGGGCGCGCGAGGTCCTGGGTTCAAATCCCAGCAGCCCCATCTGTGAGCCTAGAGGACCCATCTTTGCGTTTTCTGAATAATTTGGCATTTTCGAAATCTGTTACGTATTCAAAGCCAGATTCAATAAGTTCGGCGACTTCTTTCAGAGTTTTGGCGACTTTGCAGACGTAGTCATCTTCCTCAAAATTAATCAGCTGAGTATAGATCATGGTGCTTTGGATTGAGCGGTGGCCTAGGGTTTCTTTGACGAGGATCAGGTCTTTCGTTGCGTGGTAGAGTAATGTTGCTTTCAAGTGTCGAAATGTGTGGAAGGTTATTTTCTTTAGTCTGGGATTTTTAAATTTCTCAGCGGTTTTGGCTCTTTGTCTTCTGAAGGTTCTTGCGAAGTGTCGAAGCGAACCGTTGAAAGGCTTTTGTTCTGTGCTCCATGATGGTAAGCCTTTCAGCATGGCGGTTATTTTCTGTGACAGTCTTAGGGTTCTGGGTTTGCCGCCTTTTTCAGGCGTTATTGTGACTGCTCCTCTTTCGAGGTCGAAGTCTGTCCAGGACAGTTGCCACGCTTCGCCTGAACGTGCACCGGTTTCATAGAGTACTGAAGGAACGTGGACATTTTTCGGCTGCATCCTGCGATTAGGCTTAAGGCTTCCTCTTGTGTTGGGAGGAATGGTAACTTTTCGACTTTCATGAATCTTGGGGGCTTCCATGTTCCGCCAGTCATTTTGAGGAAGCAACTGTAGGCTTCGACGGATATTTCTTTTGTTTTGCTGTTCCAGGAGTCTTGTTTGGCGATGACTTCTTTGATTGATTCTGGGTTGAAGAGGTCTGCGCCTCTTTTAACAAGCGTGTTGAGGATTCTGGCTCGTCTAGTGATTGTGTTTTCAGCATAGCCGTTCTTTTTCATCCAGAAGGCAAATTCAATTATTTTGCCCTTAACCTCGGCTGTTTCTGTGGCCTCCCGCTGGCCTGCTCCTATTTGGGTTTCTACTGTGTCCAAGTTTTTCGTCAGCTCCGTCAGCAACGCATACTTGGTACATTAAAGTGTGCTGGTCCTCCTTTTTATTGGTTAGGCTTGATTGGCTAAACCTTTTTCCACAGCTTCTGCAGAGCCATCTTTGCACTGGGCCTTGATCTGCACGTCTAAACCCATCTTTCCAAGCTTTGGATGAGCCACATTCGGGGCAATTAGGGGACTGGGCAGGCGGATCCACATGATGATCCGACATCCACTGTTAACCTGCTTTGGTGAAAAGAATGCGTTGACGGAGCTGTGGAAGCCAGCCTTTCCCTTGCCAAGTTTTTAGTTCTCCTCGATGCGTATTTCTCCAGCGTTTTCGTCGACCGTGATTTTTGACACTTTGTGGCAGTCCTGCTGGATCTGTTTCAGCTGTTCCCCTTCTAGGTGGCCTTCGAAAAAGCATTGTCGACTGTTGCTGAAGTAGACAACTCGATACTCGTCTTTTCCGAGCTCGCAATGGTAGCTAATGCCTAGTTCGTTCATGAGCCGTAGGATGGTGCCCACGTTCTTTGTCAAGACGATTAGTTTGTCAACCAACTCGTTTTTTTCCTCCTTTTCTTTAAAGTTTGTATCTATGATTGCTCAGGTAATTCGTTGATCATTTTTTGGTGAGAAACGGTGATTGTCTGCTGCCTATTCCAGCCTAGGCTGAAAATGTCGCTGTTGCCACAAAGTCCGCAGCTCTTGAAGTTTTCTCCCCGAAAAAGCACGGTTACGATCTTCTTCGGCGTGAGGAAGCTGCCGCAGTTGTTGCACATGTGCGTGGGTTCAAGGCACGATTTTTTGAGGCAGCCATAATGCATCAGCACGCCATCGAGGAGTGCTGCGTTGCGGAGTATGGGTTTGCCACAACCCACGTCTTCCTGGGGGTGTTCACCTCCGCAGACACGTTCAGAAAGGGGAATAGACTTGTAAACTTGGCTGAGGCGGATGAATTCAGGCACCCTATTTTTCCTCCATGACCATAATTGGCTGCAGCCTATGCTTGCCCTTAGCAACGTGAATGATCGTGTAGGTTTCGTGGCAAACTGGACAATCAAAGAGCATGCCGGTGTCGACAGGTTCAGGCTCTTCCTTTTCTGGCTTTTCGGTTTCTGAAGCTGGAGCCTGAATGGTGGATTCAAATCCCAGCGGAACCGCTGTTTCTTGGGAAACGACTCCTTGATCTCTTATAAGGGGCTTCGGAACTGATTCCGATGTTTCTTTCGGTTTTGGCTTAGACTTGACTATGGCACTGCAAACCTGGCAATACTGTTCTCCGTCGACGTCAACAGATCTATACGTGGGATTTCCGCAGCGGGCACAACGAACCCTTTGCCCTTCATCAGGCCTTGATACCTTACGGATATCAGCCATGGATGGAGGTTTGCCTTCGGCTTCGATGTGTTCAGCTATGAGTTTAGCGACTTCCTCGCGTTTCTCTGGAGGAGCTGCTATGATCTCTCGGGCTTGCCCTTCGGACAGCTTTTCTGTCTTTACAACACGTGTTGTAAACTCATCATGTTCAAGTTGAAGCATGGCGAGATGATTAGACACCCATTGCTGAGTTTTGCCGAAGGCCTGCGCTAAGGCTTCCTGGGTTGGGTATTCTTGCGGGAACTTGTCCATGAGGTACTTGAGAACCCTAGAGGTTTCCATGTCCGAAAGGTCCTTGCGTGCCAAGTTCTCGAGAAGCCTTACCCTGTCAAACTCGACATCGTTAAGGTCTTTGACGATTACGGGCACCGTCTTCATGCCCAGCTGCTTGGACGCGTAAAGCCTTCTTTCTCCAGGACCAATCACAACGTAGCCTACTGCTGAGGCAGCCTGCGTTCTCATTCATGCCTGCAGCGTGGATCTCCGCCATCAAAGCGTCTATTCCGTCCTTGAGGTCTTGTCGAAAATTGAAAGCGGGCTGAACGATGCGGTCGACTGGAAATTCAGGGTAGTATCCTGGCGTGACAGGTGCGTCCTTGGATGGGTATTCAGGATTCCACTTCTGCATCGAAGGAGAAGGGGTCTGCGCTTGTGGTTGTCCGGCAGCCGCCTCTTCTCCGTGTCCCGGTTGCTGGTTGGGAGCCTTGTTAATATCTTGAGTGGAAGGAGCGGCTGCTTTCGGAAACCTGAAAAACCAGTGGCCAGTCTTCTCGTCCTTGTTGGATTGTCCTCCAGCTTCCCTGCAGGCATAGTGAACTTTGAGCCAGTCCTCGCGATCTATGTAGGCGTCGGGCATCTGATGAGCAACAACAACATCGTTGTCCTCGGAGAACTCAAAGACCTTCACGACTTCCCTAGCTGACTTTTTCAGGAGCTGAACAAAAGCGTTCTCCAGGTTAGTCGCAGACTTGAATTCTGTCAACGTTTAAGCCTCCTTCACTTGTTTGACGATAAGGGCTTTTGGTTCACGCGATAGCTAGGATTCCCTATGCACAGAAAAGAAGAGGTCGTCTGGCACGTTGCCCAAGACTTTTATGAACCCTTCCGTCTTACAGAACTCCAGGATGTGGCTGAACAAGGGATCCTGCGTTTCTTTAAAGCATTTTACAAAGCCGTACTTGCCAGTGAAGACCCGAAGCTCGATGCCTTCAACGGTTTCCCGCGTCTGGTAGGCTCCGGTCCTGCACCACTTCGCGTATTCTTCTAGGTCTTCCCAAGACTCCACTAAATTAACCAATTATGTCACCTTGAATGTTTGTTGAAACAAAACTATAAGACATTTCTGGTCCCCGACAATGTCTATAGGACATTGCTGACCCCTACAAAGTACACTATCAAGTTACAACTTTACTATTAAGATCTACAATTAATATTCAGTGTGAGTGAGTTAGCCTAAAAATTCAAACTTTACTTTTTTCATAATCTTCAATCAGATGCTAATTGCTTATTGCAGGTGCTTCCCTCAGATATTTCGTGTCGTCTATTTGCTTGAGCATAAAGTCCGCAATGTCTGCACGACTAATCTGAGTTCCAACTTCTCCTGTGCCTACATAGCCCGCTTTAACTTTTCCAGATTTCGGCTTATTATTCAGCAATGCTAACCGCACAATTGTCCATTCAAGGTCTGATGCACGCACGGTTTCGGCTACGTTAACTATATCTTCGTATGCCGCATGCATGGTGGTTTTGACAAGATTCACCATGGCTTTTGTTCTGAAGTCTGGTTTGTCCTTTGGTGTCTTTGGCGCTCAAAGTCGATGTTATGATTAGTCTGCGTACGCCTTGCTTCTTCATTGCTCCAATAATGTTTCGCATTCCCTGTGTCAGTGGCTTATTTTTTGAGCCTCCCCGTGGACCCAACGCACTAAGAACTGCACCGGTACCTTTTATGGCAGTTTCAATTAACGCTACGTCAGACAGTTCGCCCTGAATAACCGTTAGATGCTCATTACTAACGTTGAGCTTGGAGGAGTTACGTGCATAGGCTACTACTTCGTATCCCGCTTGCAGTGCCTGCTCTACAATTTGTTTGCCTGTGTCGCCGGTTGCTCCGAAAACGGCAATTTTCTTCAAGTTAATCCTCCTGCCAACCTTCTCGCGCGCTCAATTTTACTTCCCTCCAATTGAAAACAGGGCTTTCAGTCACGTTAGTGTAAAGTAGTGTCATTCAATCTTGAGTAAGATTGCGTTACCTTCAACTTTCACTTCGTAAGATGGTTCATCATTGATTTTCGGGTGAACAAGCAGCATCTTAGGACCTGAAACAACTTTTCCTGAGGTTACGTCAAATTTCGATTTGTGTTTTGGGCATGTTACAATATTACCTTCTAAAGAACCTTGTGAAAGATCGGCGCTGGCATGTGTGCATCTATTTCCAATAGCGTAATAGTTACCATTCACATTGGCTATCAACACCTCTTTGTCGCCTAATTTTACCATTTTCATTTTGCCAATTGGGATTTCTGACTTCTGAGCAGACTTTACATAGCCTGATTCCAAAAAACATCTCTCCTTTTCCTGTTAGTGTGCGCAGTTTTCATTTTAGTTAAACTCCTTTCGCTCAAACAGAACCAGTCCTAAGATCGCGGTAACGATAAAGTATACTCCAATGATGGCAAGTCCTTCTGGGACCGTTACGTTGTACGTGGTAAAAATTGGTCCCTCGCCACCTGGACTAATATGACCCACAGAAGTAGGCGGCGGATATGGTACTCTTAATATGTTTCCTATTATTTGCCCTCCGTAAGTTAGGATAAACCAAGGCTCAACCTGCGCAAAGTTGCCAACGAAAAGTTGAATTATGTTGAACGCAAAGAGGAATACTATAGCAGTTACGAGAATTGACATGGAACTGCTTTTGAACAGCGAACTGAAGAAGAACGTGAAGCCTAGAACTGCCATAAGATAGAACCATGCGAAAAGCAAAGACAGCCCGAATTCAGAGGGCACGCTTGAAAAGTAGTATAATCCGTTACCTACAGTGATCGCCGCGAACACGCCTAGTATGACTGTAGATGCGATGAGAGCTGACAACCACTTCCCTATGTATATAGACGACCTTCGGATAGGGTTAGGGATTCCGAAGTAACCTGTCTTGTTCTGAAATTCCCCAGAAATGGCATCGCCGCCAAAGAAAATTCCGGAAAGCACTATTACGTAAGTCGCTATGTTTCCCCACCAACCCGAATAAAATGACAAATTAGTTGCAAGAAAACTTGCTGGGCGATAATACCCAACCACGAAAGTGAGGATGGCACTGATTACGACTGCTATAGTCAGCATTATGTAGAATCTGCGTGATCTTATGTAGTCTAGAAGCGTGTACTTCATAGTAATGCCGACTTGCGCCAGACTGCTTGGCACTTTGTTTCTGCTAACAATCTCTGTTTCGTTCATGTTTATCACAACGTGTCTTTGATTAGTTTAAGATAGACATCTTCGAGTTCCGACGAAGCGGGTCTATAACTGATTACTCCAATATTCATTCTAACCAAGTCAGAAAGAATGCGTTCTTGAACATCCAAGCCTCCGCTAAACCTAATCGTAAGGTTTCTGTCATCTTTTTGTTCTGCTGAGACCACGCCTGGAAGGCTTGCAATGTTCTTATTTACTAACCGCGTATCAATGGAACGTACCAGCCCAACTTGAACCATGTTTTCTCCGCCTGAGAACTTTGAAGTGACATTGGAAATTGTGTCATAAACAATTAGCTTGCCATGATCTATCATCGCAACCTCGTCACAGACATCTGAAACCTCACTGAGGATATGGGAACTCATGAAAATCAATCTCTTCTTGCTCTTTAGAGATTTCACGATGTCTCTGACTTCACTCATTCCCCTAGGGTCAAGACCGATAGTGGGCTCGTCTAAGAGGAGGATGCTTGGGTCACTGAGAAGTGCAGAGGCTACGCATATTCTCTGCTTCATTCCCTTTGAGAACTTGCCTACTCTCTTATCCATCCACTCTTCCATATGAACTTCTGAGACAGATTCTTCTATTCTCTTGTTTCGCTCTTCAACAGGTACTCCTCTTATCTCAGAAATCATCATTAGAGCTTCTCGGGGGGTCAATGAAGGGTAGATTTCTGGAGTCTCAATCAGCGCGGCGACAGACGAAAGTGCTTTTTTCTTGTTGGTATGAATGTTTACACCGTTTATCAGAGCCTCTCCAGAAGACGGTCTTATCAGATCTGTGAACATTTTGAGAGTTGTAGTTTTTCCTGCGCCGTTTGGACCCAAGAACCCTACGCATTTTGCGCCTTCAATTTTGAGGTTTAAATCTGAAACCGCATAGAAAGAACCGTACCTTTTCGAAAGGTTTACTGCTTCAAGTGAAGGCAATTAGAGTTTCATCACCACATTTCTTATAACTTTAGATGAGTTACGTTATCTGGTCATTGCTCTTTTGAACACTGGCACTGCTATGGCGATCATGACCACTCCGAACACTATCATTACTGTCAGTTCGGTGGTTATTTGCGGTATTCCTGCGCCCAGCACCATCACTTTTCTTAAGGCATCGGCTGCATAAGTAAGTGGCAAGACTTTCGATATGTCTTGCATGTACCATGGCATCTGCTGCACTGGGAAGAATACGCCGCTTAGGAACATCATTGGAAACATGAGCGTCATCATAATCATCATGGCTGTCTCTTGATCCTTAGCGAATGACGTGAGCACAACGCCTAGGCCTACGAAGCTGAACACGCCGAGCAACAGTAGGGCGAAGACTAGCAGGATGCTTCCTTGAATGGAGACCCCGAATAGGAGCTGAGGCTAATATCAGTATAAGTACGCCTTGCAATAGGCCTCTTGCGGTTTGAGCGAGAGTTTTGCCGACTATGATGGAGAGTCTGTTGATCGGTGCCACCATCATCCCGTCTAGGGTGCCGACTTCCTTCTCCTGAGATATGGCCGCAGGCAAACCTGTCATGACACTCATCATCACCGTCATAGCCATTATGCCCGGAGCAATGAAGTCAAAGTAGCTGGTATGCCCAGTGACGACACCTTCCACTTTAATGTTGTATGGCTGCACTATTGCCAAGGCGTTGGTTGCGTTGATTGCCGGGTTAAGCGCTAAGACGTTCTGCTGAGCTAACATTGTTCCCATCTGCTGGAACACGGCGGTCAACGCGCTTTGCATAGCAGCAGATATTTGCGGATTAGAATTATCGACCACAATAATCAGAGTTCCCTGCTGGCCGCTCAATATGCATTGTGTGAAGTTGCTGGGGATGACTATGCCGCCTTGAATTTCGCCCTCTCTGAACCGATTCTTTCAACGCGTCAAGGTTTGTAGCGTTAGAAATGTCCAGCATACCTGTCTGATTATTGATTCCGTTCAAAACGGTAAGGAAAACTTGGCTTCCGACCGTGGACCCGCCGAAACCTGCATCCTGATTAACCAATCCGACTGACACATGGTTTAATGAGTTGTTAGATGGAAATATGAAGCCGACCATGCCCATCATGAATATAGGCATCAGAATAAGCATGACTAGGCCTAATCTGTTTCGGAAAAGTTCCATCAAGTCTTTCCAAGCGATGCGGAGACTGTTTGACATCAATGCTTTTCCACGCATTTTCATCGCCCCCTTCCTCGAGACGCACCGCCAAAACCGCCACCGAAGCGCCGATGCTCTGCCAGAGGCATCTTTTGATCTGCGGTGTCCCTTACCTCACGGCCCGTTATATGCAAGAACACGTCTTCCAACGTAGGTTGAATATTCTGCATCGAAACTATGTTTCCCTTATTCGCACGTATGGCATCTATGATGCTGTCGAAAGCGCCATCGCCGTGGGCATGAATCTTCATGTGACTGGAATTTTCCTGAGAAACGGTCTCCACGCATTCGAGAGCCCGCACTGTTGCCAGCAGGTCCGGTGTTAGGTTAGCGATTTCCAGGGTGAGTATCGTCGTGTTTGCGCCTGCAATAGCATTTTTCAGGTTTGTCGACGTGTCAAGAGCAACGATTTTTCCATGGTCAATTATGCCAATACGATCACATAACAAGTCTGCTTCACCCATCATGTGAGTAGTAATAAGGATGGTTGTGTTATGTTCTTGGTTGAGTTTCCTGATGAACTCGCGGATCTCAACCGTTGATTGAGGATCAAGACCCAAAGTTGGCTCATCAAGAAACAGCACTTGCGGCATGTTAAGTAGTGCTCTTATGATGTTCATTCTCTGTTTCATGCCCGTTGAAAACGTTCCTACCTGAGCTTTTCCCCATTTAGTCAATTGGACAAGCTCCAGCAACTCATCAATTCGCCCATTAAGTTCCTCTCTCGGCATACCGAAAAGGTTTCCAAAGAACCAGAGATTTTCCCTAGCGGTCAAACGATTGTACATTATCATTTTCTCTGAAACTATGCCGATTAGTTTCCTGACTTCAGTGTCCTGTTTCACAACGTCAAAGCCACCGATGGTTGCTGTGCCTTTAGTTGGTCTAGTCAGAGTGGAAAGCATTCGAATAATGGTGCTTTTTCCCGCGCCGTTAGGCCCAAGCAACCCAAAGATTTCGCCTTTCTTTATGTCAAACGTGATGTTGTCAACTGCTACGAAGTCGCCAAATGCCTTCGTTAGGTTCTGGATCATAATTATAGATTCATTGCTCAAGGCTACACCCTCGAATATGAATCAGCGCAATATATCAAAGCAAAATATAAATATTTCGTATGCATTATCAAGAAATGATTGTATGCAGCAAGATGAAGAAATCGCTGCCTCAAATTGGCTTAAGGAAACGCAGAAGGGCTACATTCGGATAGCGACGCTCATCTTGCTAAGCAAAAAGCCTCATCATGGATACGAAATAATGAAGGAAATAAGGGAAAGAACCAGAGGCTTTTGGAAACCAACCGCAGGCGGCATGTACCCTATACTCAAAGACCTGCAGAAGTCAGGATACATTCAAGGCGAATGGGACGCAAAAACAAAAAGAAGAAAGAAAATATACAAAATTACAGAGTCAGGCAGAACTGTTCTCAGACGAGCCCTTGCAAAAGAAAAACAACTTGCTGGCACGATGAGAAATCTGTTCGAAGAATACATGAAAGGAGTTTTAGAAGTGGATACGCATCTTGACTCGACATTAAGCATACCTCGTCCCCTCGCTGAGTTGTTTAGGGAAACTGATGAAAAAGAAGAAGATACAATTAGAAGACTTGAAGAACAACGCAGGCAAATTCAAGGAATGATTAAACAACTGCAAAAAAACCTGGAAACAATAAAGAAAAGACTCCGCACGCAGAACCGATAATCATCTGGATTAGCACGCAGCAAACAACATAGACGTCATCACATTACTCGCAGCGCGTGCGCTCAATTTTAGTTAACGAGTGACCTCCATATATGAATTTTTTAATAGCATCTAAGAGGGATTTTTCCCAATTAGTGTCACTTAAGAATTCAATAAACTTCACAATATAGTCTGGATTAGCAGTCAATTCCCCAACCTTCCTCATGAAATGTCATTAATTTGAGCTCTATTGACCTTGTTAAATTAACCACTTTGGAAAGACAAGACTCTGCTGAAATGATAATTCTCTACAATGACTCCCGTTCAGGGAAAGAAGAGTCTGATTTTGTTGATGAATAATCTATGTTATAGTCATGTTTGCGAAGACTGCTAAAACAGCGATTATGTCAGACTCTGCTAACTTACCTAACTCGTCAAAGTTAACACTGTTTAATGCGAATGCCAAGTATGTTCTTAAAGTGGGTTGGTATAACTTTGCTATGAAGCCTTGGGGTGTTCTTTCGGTTCTAACCTGTTCTAAGTAGCCTTCTTTTTCTAGGATTTTTATGCGTCTGTTTACCACTCGATATCTTGTGTGTTGGAGATCCTTTTTCGCCATTATTCTTTTTTGGACCTGGCGAATATTGAGAGGACCATCTATAGCAAGAACCTGAAGTATAGCATAATTTAAGCTTCGCCTCTCTGCCCTTGAAGACCGAAAGCCTTGGTTTCCCATTTCTGGTCATGTCCCCACAAGCCCTTAAACAAATTGGCTTAAGCAATCATGGCTGTTGGGCTGTGGGTTTTTCTGCTTTTTACACAGGTTTATGTTTCATAATTTTCGTGTAAGCTGCGGTGAATTCGTTTCTACGCGTAGAAAAACACTATATGGCAAACTTTTTCTACATGTAGAAAATTCCAGCAATATAAGGAGATTAATCATTTTTATGTGTAAACCGTTGCTTTTCAGGCCTACAAGGCATGGTTTTTTCGGGTTTTAGAAGGGCACTTTTCTACATGTAGAAACGTTTTTACGGGGGTTTAGAGCTCTTTTTGGGCTTCAAAACCATCATGAATCCTTCTTGTGGGGGCGGGAGAACTTGGACGGATATTTCGAGGTTCTTGTCAAGAAAAGGCTTCATGAATTCATTATACTTTTTAGGAATGGGCACAGCGACCAGTTCATACTCATAAAATCCTTTCTTACGGTACTGCTGCTTCAAAACACGGTGATAAATCCTCAAACACACTTCCTCCATTTTCTTTCTGGCTTGTTAGGCTTTGACACCTCTAAAACTGCAAAAAAGGTCATGAACGAGTCTGGCAACTTCGTTGTTTAGGCAAATTTGATGCGTAACCGGGTCAGACTTATACTTTCGTGCCCAGCCAAGCTCAACCAGCCTTTCTAGATGCTCCGTTACCGCTGGGGTTCTCAGTCCCGTTGCCTTAACCAATGCGTACTTTGTAAAAGCGTCTTCTGGATGCAACGCTAAATGCAGCAACACTCTGAACCTAGGTCCGGTTCCTAACCCAGCTTTAAGCTCACTCCAGATGGTTCTTGGTTGCCTTTGGTTAATAATCAACATAACAATTTAGAGACACTGCTAAATCCATTTAAGCAGTCTGTGACCATAAGGGGAGGGGGATATATTTACTCTAAAGTTTATAAATGGAACTGATCGAAAAAACGCGCGCACTATTATGGTGCCCCTTGAATTCTTTTCTGTACTGCCTTCCAAGAATTTCTGGTCACCCGCAAAATTTCCTCCCCTCCCTTTTTTATCAAGATATTCCGGTCGCGAAGGATTATTCGCGAGTATCCTCTTATATGCTGTTCCCGTTTATTTGTAAGTGAAGCATAGAAGGAAGAATAGATTACCTTTGTCAAGTATTAAATTAGAGAGATTTTCGGGTACTCATTATGAGATTGGTGTCCAACAGGGAAAAGCCGTTCGCGAGTTACTGCATCAAACAATAGAACAGATACCAAATTTTGGTGAAGTAAAGAGGATGAAACCGCGACTTATGCCAACGTCCCTATTCATGCAACTGGCCAGACGTCGAGCCACTAAAACACTAGAAAACGACATTTTTCAAAACTATCCAAAGCAGGCAGAACGCTTGAAAGGCATAGCTGAAGGTGCAGGAATAGACTTATCATGGGGCTTTTTCGCTCAATCAATGGAACTCCTAGTTACTTTCGGATCATCGATGGTCCGTGTTCCAGCCTGCACTAGCCTAGGATTTACCCAACTTCGAACAACTACGAAGGAAATGATCGTTGCGAAGAACTTCGACTATCCAAACCATTTTTTGCCATTACACTTAACTTGCCACACTAAACCTACAGGACGCAATCAAACCCTTGGCTGCACAATGGCCCCGCTTCCAGGCATGCTGGATGGTATGAACGAGCATGGCTTAACCGTGGCATACAACCTCGCGTTCTCTATAGAAGAGCCAACATGCTTTGCACCACTCTCCATAGCGCTTCAGGAGATGCTAGAAACATGCAAGAACACGGAGGAAGCCATCAGGTTCATCACAAATGCGAAACGTGCTGGAAGTGGTTTGCTAATGTTAGCTGATAACGAAGATGGTGTAAAGACAGTGGAGATCTCACACAATCATTCTGCAACAAGGGAGCCCATAGGAAACCAGATTATCAATACTAACCACTACCTTACAGAAGAGATGCAAAAGTATGAAGTCCCACGAAACGCGGTTTTTTCAGAAAAAGCAAGGAAGGAATTGGTTGGCAAAAAAGTCCATAGATCTAGTGAAGAAAGACTGAAACGATCACAGGATTTACTGAGCATTTGGGATAAAATAGATGAAAATACAATAACTTCAGTTCTACGGGATCATGGCCAAGAAAACATTCCCTCAAATTTTACAATCTGCCAACATGGCGAATACGCAAGTACACTACGCTCAGTGATCTTCTACCCGAAAAGAAAAATGTTTAAAGTCTTATATGGTAACCCCTGCCAAAACGAGTTCTCCGAATTCTCGTTTTCAAAAATGATGTAAGGTTCACTGGTATATGCTAAATCGCGCGCGCGAATGGTGTGAACAGACAACTACGATTACGAAATAGAAGCATCTCATATTCGTCTAGTATGAACAATCGGATACTATCGTTCGTCATTGGGTGTATTGTTAAGTTTTTCTAGTGAAGCCTTGATGTTTCTTAGTTCTTTTTCGTGTGCTAGAAGGATGGACATGAACATAGCATCTGATAGCTAGCTTAAGCTAGTCACCTCGAACATTTGAATAGGTAAATAAACAGGAAAAGATGTAGGATGAGAAGGAGTTGAGTGTCACAAAATGAAAATCGATGGGGAGCTTTTGAATTGGCTATTGGAAGAGAACAACCCTGGTGTGCGTTTACGTACACTCATTGGATTATGTGGTCTTTCTGAAGACCATAAGGAGGTAAAGGCAGTACGTCGTGTTGTTACAAGGAAACTTCAGGCAGCATCTAATTTATCTTGGATGTCATTGAAAGGTCAGGCAGTGATTTACAATTTGACCGCATTAGCTGAATCTGGTTTGTCTTATAAGGACGTCGATATAGAATCGTGTATTGATAAACTGCTTTCAGCACCGTATTTTGACGCGAACTGTGGTGAACTGATGGCACTTCGTGCAATGGTAATGTTGGGTTATGGAAAAGACGCGCGATTAAAGAAGCGTCTCTCACAATTGGCAGAAGCCCAATTACTGGATGGCGGGTGGCTTTGCTTACACCGAGTGAGAAAGATGAAAAAGGTACCGAAAAGCTGCATGAGAGCTGCCATGCATGGACTATTACTTGCAGGGGAACTTAAAAAGAAAGGGCTGTATTTCAGTGGAAGCGAGTAATTAATTCAATATTTCCTTAAACGGCGTCTGTTTTATAGAACGGATAATCCTACACAAGTCGTAGTTAAACATATGAATGAAGTGTTTTTTCCAATAGAATATTTTCACGTAGGTCTGCCCTTACTGCTTGATGCATTGGTGGCTTTGGGTGCAGGAGAAGCAATGGAATTACAGGAAGCGTGGAGCCTTTTGGAGGAGAAAAAGGACGATTACGGTAGAATCTTGCTTGAGGGCACTTTACCTGCAAACAAATTATATTTGCCAAAAGAGAGAGTTGGGAAACCCAGCAAGTGGGGAACTTTATATGCTTATCTTGCATGGAATAAGGTAACGGTAAGGTAATGCAGTTTTGCGTGCTTCTAGACTGCAAGACAACTATCAGCTAGATAGCCAGCATTTGTGTACTCGATATTTGACTAACTCACTAGAAAACACCATGTTCAATTTAGGATGGGTAACGCCTTCATGAACGGTTTCCACTCTGCAATCTCGCCTTCAAGCTTCATACGAAAGGAAGGAACAGTCCTACCCAAAAAAACCACCCCACACTTTTTTATTCTTTTATTCTCATTCTATCTCTCTCTACCTTACTCCGTATCACGTATATCCCGTGTATCGTCGTGTTTCGTATATCACACAAAATGACAAAGACTATCTCAGCTAATCTTGTTTCATAACAAATAAGAAAATAAATAATACACAGTCCATAGAATTCTCGAGCTGGCAGTGTTTGCTGATGGATGGAGTTCTGATCGACAATCTTGTCGTTTTCTCTGGATTGATATACTACTCTTTCTTATGCGTTGTGTACCTACTGCGGGCCCACGAGCGTGATAAGCTCGAGCTGATGCTTGCTCCAGCCTTCAGCGCCCTCTTGGTTCCCTTCGCTGCTTTATGGATCGCGAATATTCTTGTTGGAGCCGATCTCGGTCGCTTAATAACAGGATTTCCCATGATTGCCTATCTAGCCTATGACTTCTGGTATCGACTGATTACTCGAAAGAAACCGCTGCATCACCCAGATCGCTGGCCAGTTGGCCTTGTCATATACCTAATACTACTTCAAGTCGGAAGCATAGCCCTGAACTGGTACGGATACTTGTCGTCGCGTCTGAGTGGAAATATGCTTGTGGTTGCTTACTTCATAATGATCAGCTGCTTCGGCTACTACCAACAACGATACAACAAGAGAAAAAAATCCAAAGACTAGATTAGAAACTCACTGACCATCATTGAAGCCCGCTATGAACTGTAGATATTTCTGGAAATGGGAAGTCTAAAATAGTGTATTGTCAGCTTGATGTTTTTATGAAAGAAAGGAACAAGACCTTGCTGATTCTGGTTGTGCTTTTTATATGCTCGTTTCTTCCAGTCTTTGCGGCATTGCCTTTTTCCCAACAAGACAGTTCACTCGTCATCAAGGAAGTTCTAATGAAGACTTCAGTTGCATACTTATGGCTTAGCCCGATGGTTCACGTTGTTACTGTGGCGTTGCTTGTTGCTCTGTATCTTTATGGATCCAGAGTAGGCAGAGTTGTCGACGTCTTTTTCGCTATTCTGCTCTTGTTCATTGCCTTCAGCAATCATATTGCAGTGACCGACACTTATGGACTTGCAGTAGTAACAGGAAACCTGGTTCCGGTCTTGATCGTGGGGTTGTTCTGGGTTTGGGAAGTCTATAGACCTCAGAACAATTATGTTTTCGAGAGGCTTCCAGCGTGGAGATACTGGGTTTTGCCCTTTGCTTTCTTGGCTTTCTGGTCTCCAATAGACGCTCAGTTAAATCCTGACTTCAATCCCTTGCTATTGCTTAATTCTTCTTTTGGCGTTATGTACTGTCCCACGACACCAGTGATAATAGCCCTTTTGACCTTAATCTATCCAAGAGTTAACACATATGTTCTCAGAACCACCAGTTTCGTAGGCCTAATGATAGGTCTGTTCAACGCCATGTCATATTTCATAATGCCAGGCTACACACTGTGGAATCTGGTTCTTCACACGCCACTCATCTTCATCTCACTTTACGGCTTGCTGATCCCAA